>JAETNO010000035.1 GCA_021768245.1 Bacteroidaceae bacterium
TACTGCGACCAGTGGTCGTTATACAGCGACATGGAGGTGCGCCCCTATAACAGCCTTTATGATGATGTCTGCAAGTGGAGCGAAGTCTATCCGCTGATACGCACAATCCCACAGCTCAGACGCAATGGGTTCAAGGGCGATTTCTACGGCATCTCACCCGTGCTGCTTTTCAAGAGAGTGCTTTCCGATACACGGATTGAAACGCTTTTGAAGTCCGGAGAGATTGAGGATATGAAATACTTTATCCTCAACACACACAACGCCGAGATGCTCTGGGCATCATATCTCATCGCCAGACGCCACCACTACAAAATCAACAACCTTAAACTGTGGTGTGACTATCTGCAAATGCTGAACAATCTGGGGCACGACATACGCAACCCGAAGAACATCTGCCCCGCAGATTTCATAGACGCACACGACAGGGCGATGCGCAGGATAGAAGCCAAGCGAATGAAGGAGCGCACTGAGAATGAACGCCGATGGGAAGCTGAAAGGCGTGACCGTGAACAGCGTAAACTGCTGGAGGAGAAACAGCGTGAGGACGATTTCAAGGCTATGAAGTCCAAATTCTTCGGGTTGGTAATCTCCGACAACGAGATAACGGTCAAGGTTCTTGAAAGCATCGAGGAATACTATGAGGAAGGCAAAGCGCAGAATATATGCGTGTTCGGAGCTGGTTACTACACAAAAGCAGAGTCTCTTGTGCTGTCCGCAAGGATTGGTGACAGAATCATAGAAACCGTGGAGGTTGATTTGCAGACCCTCAGAGTGGTGCAATGCCACGGCAAGGGAAATCTCAACACCCCATACCACGACCGCATTGTGGATTTGGTAAACTCCAATGCCCAGCTAATCAAAGCACGAATGACTGCCTAAATGTATAATCCGACCTGCGTCAGCAATGGCGCAGGTCACAATACCCACCCATTATGAACGTGACATTTGAACACCCGACTATCATCTTTGATGAAAAGATAGCCGAAATCATCATAGAATTTGTGAACCATATACTCTATGCCGACAGCGAGAAAACGCTACGGCAGATAGTAGCCGACTTTGCCGACAAGTACGACCTTGACCGATACTTCGTATATGGCTTTGGCAACCATCATCTGTGGCTTAAACAAAAGAAGATAACCGCCCCCGATATGACATTTGAATATCGGATACTTATTGTAGAATACTAAACAGCAACACTATGGCAACGAGAATGACCGCAAACGGAGTAAGCACAACCACTACTCCCAGCACAGAACAATACGAAGTGTTTTACACCGGCTACCGCTCACGGCGAAAGAAACACTACCAATATGATTACCGCCACACCGATGGAGAGTTATATTCCTGTGTGGCAGACACTCTCAGCGAGTGCAGACGACGCCGTGACGAGTGGCTTAACAAGAAGAAATAACATTAGCCAAGTCGTAATATAGAAAAGGCTGGCGACCTCGCGATGAAGTTGCCAGCCCTGATTTTGCCAAAAATTTCGGCCGCCAAAAGGCGGCGATTGGGGATCTTTTTCTGTAATATCTCAAGATTTTCAACATATACTTGAATCAGGGAGAGAAATCACCAGATATGAAATGCGCAGACAGTAATTTTGAGCAGTATAACCTTTATCAATCACTATCACAATAGAAAGTTGATTCATATGTGTTTTTGTAGTATCTTTGCATACTATTATGGAACAAAAAAACAAGACATTCAATATATATTGCGATGAAAGCACCCATTTACCAAATGATGGGTGTCCTTATATGATATACGGGTATGTAAGTGTAGCCTCTAATCAAATAAAAATGATTAGAGAGCAATTAAAGGCTATCAAAACAAAATATGCCTTTAATGGCGAATGGAAGTGGACTGGGATACACGACAAGACATATCAAATGTATCGAGAACTGGTAGAATATTTTTTCTCGGTATCCGGCCTGAATTTTCGGGCGGTAGTCGTTGACAAGTCACATATAGACGAAAGTCGGGCGGAATATACATACAATGATTTTTATTTCAGAATGTATTTCCAATTATTGCATCATAAAACAGATATGGCTGCGCTACATAATATCTATTTTGATATTAAGGATACCTGTAGCCAAATGAAACTGCACAAGTTAAAGGACATACTTAAATATAATGCTTCGATAGGCAATTTTCAATTTATCCGTTCTCATGAGAGTGTTTTCCTTCAACTGGCAGATGTCTTAATGGGGGCAATAAATTACAAGTTGCGGATTAAAACC
The DNA here is from genome assembly GCA_021768245.1 of Bacteroidaceae bacterium. Taxonomy (GTDB): domain Bacteria; phylum Bacteroidota; class Bacteroidia; order Bacteroidales; family Muribaculaceae; genus Duncaniella. The sequence continues at coordinate 2,247 of JAETNO010000035.1, forward strand.
GGAAACATTGAAGGGAAAGTTGTCGCAAAGCGTAGAATTATTGAGTACATTGAAAGCCATTCATACGTATCATTAACTTGTACCTCTCCGCTCTCTGCACAGAAGGTGAATTTATTTTATATTTCTCTTAAACATTAAGCGATGCCTTTTAATAAATTGAAAAAATATCCCGATTTGTTAGACATTGCGTTTATGTCTGACAGAGATCGGAACAATTCCTTGAGAGGGATTTTTGACAGTGATATAACGGATAATCCAAATTTTATCTTCAGAGGCAAGCGGATTTATCCGTTAAAAAGTGATGGGGTACTGGATATGGACAGAGAATTTACTCATCTTACCACGGAAGAAATTGAAATTGAGGAGGATGGAAAGAGAGTTAAACATCGAGTATTTGACATTCATCGTTCGCAACGCTTACATTGGATAAGACCTCACATAGAAGAAAAAATTGACGATAGTGTCATTATTTTTAGTGCAACAGAACGCGACAAGAAAGCTCGTAAAGATGTAATCAAAACATATATTTATAACAAGACCCATAAATATGTTATAGTCCTTGAGTCTCAGCATGGTGATTCAAAAGGCTATTTCTTGCTTACAGCGTATTATCTTAATCGAGAATATGGGGAGAAGGCGATATTAAAGAAATATCGTAAGAGATTGCCTCAAATACTATAGTATAAAATACAATCTTTATTTACCCCACCATAAAACACAAGGCTCAGATTTATGCCTTGATAAACCGAGCCTCGAAACTCCTTCTGTTTACAGATGAGCGATGCAAAGGTACAAATAAAAATTTATATACCCAAGCATTATATAATATATAACGTAAAAAAACTTATTTTGTTGTGTCGGGCACAGCGGCTATCACTTATGATTGTACAAGCATAAGTATTCTGTCAGCCTCCGTTGGTGCAGTTGCTTGTGGAATTTACCTTTGTAGCGGCAGTGGGAGGTGTATGCTTTGAAAATATCGTGGTCGCCGGATTTCAGCATCCGATATACGGAGCTTTTTTTGACTGCGCCGGGGCCTATGTTGTAGGATAGAACACCGAGCAACAGCGCATCATTCGGTGGAAACTCCTTGAAAATCGCAATAAACTTTCTCAAATCCTTTCGTAACAGGGCATCAGCTTCTTTTTCACTCATATGATAGCCTTTGAAATATTTTTCACCGGGCAATTTTCTATGCCCATAGCCCAGATAAGGCCAGTGGCGACGGGAGTCATGCAACGTTTCAAATTTCTTTATGATAATCACAGCTCTCTCGAATGGCGGCAGATTCATTATGTTTATCTTCCGACCGGCGGCGTTGCCCACTATGACGGTGAGCAACGCGAGTAACATCAGCAGGATTTTCCTCATCTGATAGCCGGATTTACGGGTGTCACAATCTGGCTGACAATCTTGCCACTATCATCGTCGCTGCTGTCTTTGCCGTTGAACTCGAAGGTTTGTTCCCACGGGGTGGTATTGAAGCTGTCTTCCGGATTGTGTAGAGGGTGTTGGCATAGTTGCCTTCGGGCTTTATCTCGAAGCGCAGTTCGACGGTCTGCCCTTTGGCGATTTTGTCAGCGTATGGCATCACCTCCACCGTGAAGGGATAGGACTGTTGCACATCGAGATCGTCGGAGCAGGATGTGAGTAGCACAGCGATTGCACATACTGCAATCAGGAACCCGAAAAAGCGGGTCTTGGTAAGGCGGATTTCGCCGATACGGGAAAAGAAATTTGTAGTCATAATTTGAATTTGGGTTTAGTGGAAATTTTAGGATTGAGCGATTGTAGGTAATCGTTCAAATCCTTGTGATTGGGATAGAGTGCCGATTTATCCATGACCTTGTTGCCGAACTCACGTTGAAGTCTGGCGAAGGCATTGCGTCCGGCTACATCGTTGTCGAGATAGCACAGTATCAGAGGATACCCGGCGAGTATAGGGACAGACTTTCCGATGTTAGCAACGGAGTTCAGCACTACTGAATCGTTGCCCTCGTTAAGTCCGAGGCGTTCCGCCGAAAGGAAGTCGATAAAGCCCTCGAACACATTGCAACGCGGATTATTACCGGCTATATGTGTGATGCTCTTGGGCGGGTAACTCCCTTTGAAAAAAGCGTTTCTCAGTTCAAATCCGAAAGCGTTGTTCTCAAAACCGATGGCATAGTACCGTTTGCCATGAAGGGTGTAATCAACTTGTACACAGTAACGTCGGGCTATATCGTCGGGTATGCCTCTTTCGGCAAGGTAGCGTAGCAATGCCGGGGAGTCCAGCCGTGACACAGTGACATTCTCAAATGTCGGTTCTTCGGCAAAATATTGTGGCTTGTAGGGCATCGCGACAGGCATATTCATTGTTTCGGCGATATATCTTGCCTGCTCAACAAATTCGGATCTGCCTGACAGTTCTCCGGCGAGAGTGAAAATGTCGCCCCCTTCGCCTGTGCCGAAATCATACCATAAGCCTTTGCGCGGATTGACATGGAACGAGGGTTTTCTCTCGTTGCGGTACGGGGCATAGAACCACAGACCTTTGCTGTCGCGCCCCGTCGGCTCATAGCCGAGGTGGTGCAGGAAATCGACAAGCGAAATCTGCTTAATGTCATCTATATTCATAGGCGCATACCACGTTTCGGCTTTGATACTTCCGGCTCCTGTCTGACTTCAACCTTCCGGATTGCTGACATCTGAGCCGCTATATACCTGTTCAGTTCCGACATATTGCACGAGCCTGTCAACTCATACGCGAGGTCATAGATTCCACCGTATGCGCCGGACTTTGTATCGCGCCATTGATTGGTGTCGATATTTACAACCATCGTCGGCTCTTGCTTTGAATCATACGGAGCTTTGTAAATCCGCAGACTGCCGTCGGCTGCAACCGGGTGTTCCTGACCGAGAGCCTTCATAAAGTCGGTGAGCTTCACCTTCTTTATGTCGAGGTCGATAATCGTAGGCTGTTGCGGGCGACGCGCCGTTGCCGAAAGTTCCTTGCCCTGCTCATACTCATTCATATATTTGAGAATGAAGTCTCTTGGATTCATATATAGCATCGGATTCATCTTCAGGGCGGCAAGGTCGATTATGTCGCCGGTCTGGTCAGTGGCGTGGTCATACCATTTGTTGGTGGAGGTATTGACAACCAGCATCGGCTCAGGGTCATCGCGTTGCGGGGCATAATACAGTTTCATATCCTCAAAGGACTTGACAGGCTTCTCTCCGAGAGCATCCATAAATTCCGTAAGAGGAATATTGCGGATGTCTTTTTCAGTGTATCTCATAGCCATTACTCGATTATGAATTTGATACCTATACCATAGGTCGTATGGTATATCTGCACATCACTCCCGAAAGTGAAACGCTCCTTGATATTTGCGGTCAGGGCGATTTTGTCTGACAGGTAGAAATCCGCAGAGAGCGTGAGCGCACCGCCATAGATAAAGTTGTCGCCGTCGTGGAGCGTAGAACCGTCGGACAAAACCGACTCGCCCCAGTTCACTGTTTCGTAGCCACCGAGTGCCGACACGCCGCCGTAGAGGTGGAAGGTCTGCGAGTAGTCGCTCAACAGATGGAGATTGTAGCCGACCTCGCCTGTAAACTGCGCCACCGGAATACGACCTTTCACGCCGTATGGCTTGTAGATCTGGAGATACTCGCCGCCGAAGCTCCAAGTATTGGCACTACCTTTATAAACTGAATAGAACACTCCGAGAGAATAACCGCAGTTACGGGAGTTGCCGGTATAAAATCCATCTGCCATATCAGCCTTGATTTCTACCGCAGACATTCCGGGGAGGCATCGCTGGGCAAATGCCTTCCCTCCGCAGAGGGAAAACATTGCCACAGCGAAGATTGCAAGAATCTTCTTCATAAGGCTTATTGGATTGAAAGTTCATCAATTACGTTGGCTCTCACAATATCCTCGTTCTCGACCACGAAAGACTGGTGTCTGCCGCCTTCCTTTTCGGCGATTTCGATAACAAGCTGCTTGTCGTCGGGGATAGTGAATTTCTCCAGAGCGAAGACAGTACGTTCCGACTGCTTGCCGTGTACCACCGTCACATAGTTCTGGGCGCGGAGAGGTTCCAATACCTGCTCTTGTATGGCAGTTCGTTTGATAACCTTCTTATCCACAATCTTGAAACTCACATAATCGACATCGAAAGGAATGTTGGAGGTGTTTTTCAGTTCGGTGTGGAAGTAGAGAAGACCGTTGTTGGCATAGATGGATTTCAGAAGGAACTGCACCCCGAAACGCTTTGAGCCGATATGCTTTATCTCGCGCTTGTTCTGCTTGTAGATTGACTTCATAATCAGCTTGACAAGCATAGGTGACTCACTACCTAACTTTTCGAGGTAGATTTCCTGCGCGTTGTTCGGTCGGTTTACAGCCTCGCCGTCATGCAGAAAATCTGTCATCTCGATATTGAGCAACAGCGGCTCTTTGGCGAATTTCACGTTGAAACTGTAATAGCTTCCGTCCTCGGTGATTACCGACAGGTTTGTTTCCTTCTTGAATGACTTGTAGGCAGACTTGACACGCAGCACATTTTTCGCACCGTCGGCTAATCCGGCGACAAGATTCTCGTTACCCAAGTCGCAATAGACTATTTCCGAGGGAAATATGATGTGCGTAGTCTTTTCAAAGCATACCTCCAGAGCGTGAGGCGGAATCATCCGGTCGAAGCCGACCTTGCGGGTCAGACCGTCAAATTTGTCACCGTCGGTGTAGTTGCCTCCGTACACATTGATGTCGTATTCCGCGACCTGTTCCGTGTCAGACGACACGTTATTATCGGTATTTTTCTTTGACGAGTCAAAGCGACAGGTCGATGAAACCGATTTTGTTCCGGCAAAAGCCGGTGTCGCCATTGCTATAACGGCAATAAGCGAAAGTAAAAAGAGTTTATAATTCATTGATTTGTGGATTTAATGGTGAATAATCATATATCTTCCGGCTGGTGGAGCATCACACGGTAGCCGGCTTTGAGGTGGACTTTGACGGTTCGCAGCTTCTTGGTAAGATACTGGCTGACACCGTTTATAAGCCCGCGCCCCACATCGGATGCTATCTGCGCCCCTGTATTGGTAGAAATGTTGATCGAGCTACCCATCGTACTGCCCATATTGGCACCTATCTCATGCAGCGCGTCACTCTCCATTGACTGCGGAATATTGATACCCTCCTGCCCGTCGGAGTCATAAACCTGCAACTCAACATCGTAGATTGAGCCTTCGCACTCGATAGTGGAAATTTCAATCTCCAGTCTTTCGCCCTGCACTCTTGCAGAGCCGACAACTGTGGTGTTACGTGGTATCAGGAGGTTGCCGACCCACATTGGTTCGGTTGTTCTCAGCCTGACACTCTCGCCGTCAACAACGCTCTGATTCCCGGCGACCACTGCGGCGATGGTATTCTTGGCTACCGCCCTCATTGTACCCACCGAGGTGTTGAAACCTCTGACGGTTGAAGTCTGACCAAGCGAGGATACCACATTCCTGTTTACCTGCGCCACCGGCTGCACATCCCTTTTGACTTTTTCTTCGGCGGGTTGTGGCGGCGAATAGTTGCCACCGTTGCCCATATATTGTGCCGCCAACTGGTAGGAACGTTCCATCAGCTCCATTTCGTCAGGCTGTGCCGCCTGTTGCTGTGCCAGAGCGTTCTGAGCCTCCAGTTCGTCAATCCGTGCCTGCAACTCCGCCACTTCCTGCGCCTGAGTGTTCTCCGGGATATAGAAATCATTGAGAGAAGCCTGCACCTCCTGATACGCCTGCGCCGATGTCTCGACAGCGGTCTGACGTGTCACAGTATCCGTGGCATTGGAAAGAGTGTCGAGCGTTGCAATCTCCACCTGTCGCGACTCATGCTCCCTTGCGACCTCCGCCGCCTCATACTCCTCCGCCTTTGACTTGATACCGTCGCTTTCTCCGGCAGGAATCTCAGTGTTGAAGGCGTTTCCCCGTGTTTCTTCTGATTTATTCAGACTGGAATACAACAACCAGAGAATCACCACACCGCAGAGTATCGCCGCCGGCATGACCACAAGGTACTTCATCATCTTCTGGCGTTCAGCCTGCGACTTCGGCTGGAAGAAACCGTTAATCCCCGCTTTCCATTCCTGCATTGTCATATACAGTCTGATTTATAGGTTCAACTTTATGGACGGGCAGATCCAGCGGCTGGATGTGCCGCACCTCAATCCGGCGCAGTGCCTGACCCAGCCCTATGCGGTAGCAGGCGTGACCGAACACGAAGAAGGCAATCAGGACAAACACGGTCAGCATTATGCCTACGACCGTCACCCGTTTGCCGTGTGGCAGGTCGTCGCAGACCTTCCGCAACCGGGCCGAGAGCTTCCCCTTAGGGGTGTGCCACACCTTATTATATACGGTGTCTCTCGCGGCACGAAAACCTGAAATCATACTCATTATCGTTTGGTGGTGATTATATCCTTGTTCTCAAGGATGTTGAAACCTTCAATAATAAATCCGTTGGGATTATCGTCGGAACGCGACACGTTTGAGAGACGGCAGGTGGTAACCAGAGTGCGCTGTGTAACATTCGACTCACGGATAATCATCTGTTTGGCGTAGGTAGTGGCTGTGTACGGGTAATTGTTGAAATCGCACACCACGCTGTCAACCTGCACAAACTGATTGATATTCCCCGCAATGATACGGTTGTAGTAACCCTTCTCCGAGAAATCAGTGTAATAATTATAAGCCGATTTATCGCTGAGAATCAGAGCGCGGTTGATATTATGCTCGATTGCCGACTTGTCGGGCGAAAGGTTGAAGAACAGTTCATGGAAGCGGCGCACGTGTTCACGGGCTTCAGCCGGACGGTTCTGGCTCATGTCCTGCGACAAGGCAAGCATCAGGCTCTTGCCGTTGTCAAGGACATAGATTTTCTCACGCTGCTTCTCTGCGAAATTGAAAACCATTATCAGAGCCACTGACACCACTACGGCACACATCGCCACAAAGACGATACCGAACAGGCGTATCTGACGGAAAGATGTCTCGATATTCTTTAATGATTTGAATTGCGGTGTCTTCACACCGCGAGCTAAAGGTTCCATAGACATGATTATTTGAGAAGTTTACCCGCACGACCGGCTACATTCCCGGCAACCGCGCCTCCGACGCTTGCCGCTCCTGAGCCTACCTGCATAGCGGTATTGTTGACAGCACGGTTATAGTTTCCGGCACCTCCGGCTTGTATTATCCAGCCTGCCACGGTGGGGATTGTGAAATAACCTATAATTCCGATGATCATGAAGACCGTATATGCGCTGTTGCTTCCGTCAAGGTCGATATTCGGGTTGTTTGTCAGTTCCGAAATGTCGTTCTGCAACATCAGCACCTGTATTTTCGCCAATATTGTTGAAAACAGGTCGGCGACAGGCAGCCACAGATAAGTCTGAATGTAGCGGCAAATCCACTGTGTCAGTGTTGACTGAAAACCGTCCCATACGGAGAGTGCGAATGAAATCGGCCCCAGTATCGCCAGCACTATCAGGAAGAAAGTGCGGATTGTATCGATTGTGAGCGATGCAGCCTGAAAGAGCATTTCCAATAACTCTCTGAAAAAGTTTTGAATAGCCTTTTTCACCTTATACATTCCTCTCTCGATATACATACCGGCGGCTGTGCCTATCTCCGTCACGCCTAATTCGTCAATCTGCCTGTCAAACTCGGCATCGTCAACAAGGTAGGCGGTCGAAGGGTCGTTCATCATCGCCTCATGCTCCAGCCGGTCTTTCACCTCGCGGTACTTCTTCATGTCAAGCGTCTGTCCTTCGAGCATTCCCGCTGTACCCTGCACGATGGGCGACATTACCGAATTGATGGTACCCAGTACCACAGACGGAAAAAACATTATGCAGAATCCTATGACAAACGGACGGAGCAGCGGGAATACATCAATCGGCTCTGCGGCGGCAAGCGACCGCCAGATGCGGTATGCCACATAGAACAGCGCGCCTAATCCGGCGATACCCTGAGCCACACCCGCCATATCCTCGCAGAGAGGCATCATCTCGTCATAGAGTGAGCGCAGTATGGTGTGGAGGTTTGAAAAATCAATAGCGCACAACATAGGCATCACCAGTATTTTTCAGAACCGTCGCCATAGAGAGCCACCACACGCTGTGTATCAGCTTTCTTTTTGGCACGCAGATATGACACGCTGATATTCTTGTTGGTGTAGTATGCCGTCAGGTTCTTCAACCTTTTCATCTCCTTGTAGCAGTCATCGACTACATCCATACGGTCTTTGTCGGTCATACTCAGCGTAGTGATATTGACTACCTGCTTCAAGTCGCCGAGTACGCCGTTGGCTTCTTCGAGGATACGGGTGTAGCCGGAAGCGATTGCCGAGAGTTCAGCCGATGTGAAGTTCGGATCGGTCAGCATCTTCTGGAAATTATTAACGTAATATCCGGAGATATTGCCGAGCATCAGGATTGTATGCTGCACCTTTCGGGCATCACGGACGAGGTTATTGACCGACTGGAGAGCGTCGTAATACTTTTTCGCCTGCTGGTAAATTTTCACGGTTTCCTGAAAATTTTTGACCATGTGCGTAGCCGTCTGCGACTCCTGTACGAGTGATTTGGAGTTGTTTACGATGCTCTGGGCGATGTTTGACGGGTCGATTACCGTCCATTGGGCGTTTGCCCTGCCCGTGCCGAGCATCAGGCACAGGGCAATCAGGGGGATTAAAAACTTGAGTTGCTTCATTTGATTGCGGATTAAAAGTGGTGGATTTATCGTATTCTGTGAGCCATGCTTGTAATAGTTCTAATCATGGCGAGAATAATTGTCAGGAGGAGGGCGAGGCAGACGAGTATTCCTGACACGATACCTGTTAATATGGATTTCACTTTCATACATTATTTCTCTCTTTTTTCGTTGGCTAACTGTTTTATTGCCGCTTCGATGTCACCGCCGAGCTGACGGGCGCGGTCAAGGACTTGGATTTTCTCCGTTTCCTCGGTGGTGTAGCACAGGTATTCCTCCGGCGATACCTCAGTGGCATAGACAGCGGACTGCGTTCCGCCCAGTCCGATCCATACCTCTTTGTATAGCCGGTTGGGGCTGTTAGCCATATTGATACTGAGTATCTGCGCTTTCTCCTTGTCGGTCAGACCGAGCAGCTCCTGTATCTGGTCAAAGCGGTTCATATATTTCCGCTGATCCAGAAGTATCTTACAGTCGGAGTTGTTGATGATGGTTTCCTTGACAATCGGCGACGAAATGATGTCGTCAACTTCCTGTGTAACCACCACAGCCTCACCGAAATACTTGCGAACTGTCTTGAACATATATTTCAGATACTCAGCCATATTCGCCGTAGAAAGAGCTTTCCAAGCCTCCTCGCAGATAAGAAGTTTTCGCACGCCTTTCAACCGGCGCATCTTGTTGATGAAGGCTTCCATGATGATGATTGTCACCACCGGGAACAGGTCTTTGTTATCGCGGATGGCGTCAATCTCGAACACGACGAAACGTTTGTTCAGCAGGTCGATATTCTCTTTGGAGTTCAGCAGGAAGTCAAACCGGCCGCCGTGATAATACTGGCGAAGGGTTGTCAGGAAGTTGTCAATGTCGAAATCCTGTTTGTAGATGGGGATAGGACGCTGCGCCATTTCCTGACGGTAGTCATCACGCATAAACTCATAGAAAGAGTTGAAGCATGGCACTATATTCTTATCCTTAGCCATTTTTTCAAGGAACATCGACAACGCCGAACCCAATTCGCCGCTCTCGGTCTTTGTCACCCTGTCGTCCTCTGACTTCCAGAGTGTCAGGAGTAGCGTCTTGATCGAGTCTTTCTTTTCCACATCGAACACTCCGTCATCTGTGAAAAACGGATTGAAAGAAATCGGCTTTTCTTCGGTGTAGGTATAATAGATACCATCCTCTCCGTGCGTCTTGTTATGGATCAGATTGCATAGACCCTCGTAAGAGTTGCCGGTGTCAATCAGGAGGATATGCGCGCCCTGCTCATAATATTGGCGCACCAGATGGTTGGTAAAGAAAGATTTTCCGCTACCCGACGGGCCCAGTATGAACTTGTTGCGGTTGGTGGTGATACCGCGTTTCATAGGCTCATCACTTATATCCAGATGGATAGGTTTACCGGTAAGTCTATCGACCATCTTTATTCCGAATGGCGACAGGCTACTGCGGTAGTTTGTTTCAGCGGTGAAGAAACAAACAGCGGGTTCTATGAAAGTGTAAAAACTCTCCTCGGCAGGGAAATCAGCCTCGTTTCCGGGCATCGCCGACCAGAACAGTGTCGGGCTGTCGATGGTGTTGTGTCGGGGCATACACCCCATTGTGGCGAGCTGACTTCCGACATCGTTCTTAATCCTGCGCAGTTCCTCTGCATCGTCGCTCCACGCCATTATATTGCAGTGGCAGCGCACAGAGGTAAGACCATAGCTGTGAGCCTCGTTCAGATAGCGGTCTATCCATTCCTTGTTTATGGCATTGCTTCGGCTATACCTTGAAAGACTGTTCATATTTCGGGCTGTCTTCTCGAACTTCGCCAGATTCTCGTCATGGTCGTCAATCAGTATATACTGGTTGTAGATATGGTTGCACGGCAGAAGCAGACCCACGGGAGAGGCGAAGCTCAATCTGCAATCCGAGCGGTCAGTCGATAACCGCTCATAACGGTTATCAGTGCTGACCTTTCCGGGCAGATCATCAGTATCTGAAAGTGTATGCAGGCACAGCATCTTGTCGCCGATACGCATCTGACGGGCATCGAGGTCTATATCTTCCAGACAGGTCACATCCTCCAAAGAGAGTGACATATAATTTTCGATAAGCCCCGATTCTTTTTCAGTGCCTGTCAGCTCATCATCAGAAAGACGGCGCAGCGAGATATAGCCGGTGTCATTGATAATGCGCTCGAACTGCCCGACAGCTTCCATGAAGCCCACAATCATCTCGTGATTAAGTTCTTTCGGAGTTATACGCCCACGGCAGAGGGTGGAGAAATTGGACTGCTGGCGCATACGCTCCTTTGTGGTCTTTGTCAGGAACAGGTAGCACTTGTGCGCCAGATACGGACGCTCGTTGAAGTGACGTTCAAAACTGCGGTCAAGAAAACTCAAATTATCTTTTTGCAGTTCCGGCTTATAGTTCTCAGACACAAACCAGTCCTGTTTGTGCGCCACCGAATAATGCGGCAATACTTTGATAGCCTTGCACCATGCGGCGTGTATGGCTTCGTATTCCTGCGATGTTACGGTGAAAAGTTCCGGGAGGCTGACCTCGAAGGCCACCGTTATATCGGCGTCTTTCGAGATGATGCAGCCGTGTTCCACGGCAAGCAACGGCAGTTTGCTTTCCAGCGTTGTGGCTTTCAGTGTATTTCTCATTTGCGACCTCCCTTTATGATATTGCGCACACGCAGACGGTTGATGATATAGCGGGGGCGGTACTTCACCGATGTGAGTTTCATAAGACCGTACTGACCGTACTTGCCATTGAGGTGGAAGGTGTACCACACCAGAGCCGACGCGCTCACGGCACCGAAGCCTATGCACAGACCCTGCTGTACACCGCACATATAGAGTACCACGAACAGAATGAAATCGGTTATCAGACCTCCGGCGAAGATGAAAAGGTACTGGGCTTTCAGCCCCTTGTATTCCACCGTCCTGCCTATGCCCTTGTTGATAGAATATTCCATTGACGTATCGGGATTAGAGGAAGAACGAGCGCAGGATTGTGGCGGCCACCACAAGGAATATACAGGCACCGAACCATGAGGCGGCAGTCTTCGATGTGTCGGGATCGCCGGAGCTGAACTTGCCATAGACCTTGACACCGCCGATAAGACCTACCACCGCGCCGATGGCATAGATCAGTTTCGTGGCGGGGTCGAAATAGGAGGTCATCATCGAGGTAGCCTCGTTGATACCCGCCAGACCGTTGCCGGCGGCGTAGAGGTTGGCTGCACACAGAAAGAGCGTGAGCATCATCGCCATAGGGCGGCGCATACCGGGAGCGTTCATGAACTCCACGATACGTTTGTAGAGCGACTTGAAGAAATCAGTCATAAAAAAATTGGGTTTGGATTGTGGATAAAGTGGTGGTCAGTGAAAGATATTGAAGTCGATTGCATCAATATCGGTAGTGTCGATGTCGGCATGGAAGACAATCCTTTTCTTCGGCGCGGCATCGTCGGATTTTTCTGGCGGAGCGTCATTCTCCACAGGAATTTCAGGGAGCTGGCACTCAATCATAAGTATGCGCTTGCGCACGACCGGGTCGAGTTTGACATACTCGATTATCTCCGTGCCTTCAAGTTCGGGTAGGACACGGCGGGCAATCTTCTCGTCCTCGTCTGTGTGCGGTTTGTCTTTCAGTACCTTCATTGTCGATTGCAGTTCGTCGAAGTCAATGCCCTCGGCGTTGGCATCCGCCGGAGGCGGAGCTTCTCCCGTAAGCTCGCTCACTGAATGAGTGGAGAATATCTCGTCAAGTTTATCGATGGGAATCTGAGCCGTCGGCTTTTCTTCGGGAATGTCTGGCAGTCCGGCATCGGCAGGTGTACCGATTTCCTTAATTATCAGCGGCACCACCTCCTTTGCAGCCTCCGTCGCGGCTTCCTTCGCTATCTCGCGGAAAGAATCCATGAACTGACCGACATCGAAATTGCTTTTGCCTATGACCTCAGTCGGGGCTTCGGCAGCCCCGTTCGGGTCAGGCGGCGCGGATTTCTCCACAGCGTCGGCTGCTTCCTTATCGGCGGGAGGTGTCTCCGGCTTTTTCAGGACTTTCCTGATAAGCCATACATTGCTTGCGAGCAATGCGATGATCAACAGCGTCTCCATCAGAAAAGGCTTTGGCTGTTTTCGTCATACAGACCTTCCATCACCTCGCGGTTGTTGGCGAAGTGGTCGAGGATTATCTCGGAGACATACGAGCCGATGGACATACCGCTTTTGCGGAATCTGTCAGCCATTCGGCTGAGTACGGCGTGTACTTCGGGGTAGATATACACTTTGTTATGGGAACTGATAATGCCGGGCTTCAGAAATTTGGCGGCATATCGTTTGCGTTCCTCCGCGGCTCTGGCATCAATGTCAGCGACCGGGTTCACATTGATTGTGACAATTGGTGATTTGGGCATAGCTGGTTAGAGTTTGGGGTTGATGACGTCGGCGTACTCCTCGAAGTGAACGGCCAGCACGTTGTTAATATACGATTTGAGGGAACAAGAACCGTTCTCGAAAGCGATCAGCCTCTTTATCTTGCCGATTATAACGGGGTCTATCTCCACCATAAGGAATTTGACCTGCGGGCGCAGATAAGTTGTTCTCGTTATAAACCGTTCCCGGAAAAGTCGTTCGCGCTCTTCATCGGAAGATGGTTGCTCAGGACCTGATTTAACGGATAAGGCTGTTTCCGCTTTCTGTTCCGATGAACCGGTTGCATCTGACAGGGGACTTCCTTTCGGCTTCCTGTTCAGCGATGACAGCGAGGAGGGCTCCTCCCGGAAAGACCTGATGAATTCATCGGGGTCGATTTCAGACTCATACTTCTTTGCCATAGCGGTCAGAGTTTGAGTAAGCCGAGGAGTTCATCCGTAAGTTCAGGGAGACGCGTGCCTTTGAGCAGCGTCCTGTCGGGAGGCATCACCGTGGAGCGGAACACGGCGCGGTTAAGCGTCTTTGACCCCTCGCGGCGATACTTCTTGGTATCGGGAATCTTCGTCTTCATGGTCTGAAGCCCGTATTCCTCAAACACCGCCTCATACTGGTCGTAGAGGTCTGTCTTCTCGCGGGCATCGACAAGATTCCAGAGCATATACATCTGCTTTACTGAAGCGCGCCCGGTGGTGAGCCACTCCTGTATCTTCAGGGCGAAGGCGAGCGAGCTTTCAAGTATCACCTTGTCGGCGGCGACGGGGACAATCACGGTGTCCATACAGTTGAGTATGCTGACGACACCACGGTTGTTGACCGTGCCGGGGAGGTCGAAGAAAACGATGTCGATTTCATTGCCGCCCTCGACGATTTCACGCACCTTCCGCATGGCTTCCTCCGGCTTTGCCGTCAGAAGCGGATAAGGCGCGAGCTTGGTCTGGCGCAGATTATCGGAAAAAAGTTTCTTGAACTGGGGGCTGCATTCAATCAGGTCTCTGTCGCGCTGCCGCATCTCCTCGATGCTGAACTGCGGATAGTCACAGTCCACGACAAGGACTTTCAGCCCCTTCACATAATAGAGGTAACTCGCCGCAAGAACGGTCAGAGTCGTTTTGCCCGCTCCACCTTTCTGGGTGGAGAAAGCGACAAATTTAGGGTCTGCCATAAATGAGATTTGAAAATGGATGTAGTGGTGACTGCATAGGAGTGGCCGTCAGCGTGACTCCTGACACGTATAGACCGGGCTTCTATCGGCGCGAAGCGGTGCCGGCACAGACTATGCTGGGGATGACAGCTTTCTATGCCGCATGGAGCGACCTTCCTCCGCTGTCAGGAGGGCATCGGCTAAGTGAGCCGGTAAAGGTTGGATCTGTCAGTCATTGTACGGTTCTGGTTTGGATGTGGAACTTAGCGGTGCTTTCTATCTACCGTCCGTAGCCATCAAGCCTTGAAGTCATGAAGCCTTGAAGTTATGAACTATAGATAAATATAATTGTCATTCAAACAATAGATAATATTACAGATAAATCTATCTTTAAGACAATCTCATTATCGTTCATTAAGCAGTTCCATTTCCATATCTATAAGTTGAACTGTAAGGAAGGATATGGGTTTGTCTATAATCAGGCATACCTGTCAATAATACCAATGTTCTAAAGACAGATTGAAAATCATACTTGCAGTTCAATGGATAGTTCTATAATAAAGTCTGTAAGTTGAACTCCTTGAAGGCAGGTTTAACTGTCAATCTCTACACAAAGAAACAAATAAATTTCCAATTTGTCAAATCGGAAAATAATCCAATTCCCTGTGATTCCGCTGTTTGTCCGGCTATGTCCAAGTATGTCCGGCTATGTCCAGATTTTTTGCCAAAATTTTTAACATTTCAACTTCGATTTTTTTACAGCCGAAGTCTTATCGGTCCGGACTGCGATACGGTATGCCGTTTTTTTCTCGTACTTTTTACAGCCGGTGTTAGGATTTACGCGATTATTTTCGTAAATTTATGGAAGCATTACGGCATCACAGCACCGCCGCGCCGCTGAAATCACGGTAATCACGCCATCGGGTCATCACCGGGCAGTCCCGATACAGATACCACCGTATTTCATAATAGGAAAGGATGTTCACATGAACACTGCAAGTTATGTTTCCCGGCACACGAATCGAAGATTGTGCCACGGAAAACACTTGCAATGTAAACATTGGGAAGATTCACTCCGAAGTCGTAAATCCATACGATGGGCTGCGCCGCCTTATGCTGCCGCAATGCGGTTACACCACATAAATCCACATTTTATGACCCAGATTACCAGCCGGGGCGGACGACGCCCCAAGACCGATCCGTCGGTCAACCGCTATGTAGTGCGGTTCAACGCGGAGGAAAACGCACGTTTCCTCGCCATGTTCGAGCGTTCCGGGCTTGAAAGCAAGGGAGCGTTCATAAAGAATTTCATCTTTCAGAAGCCGTTTAAGGTATATACCATCGACGAGAACACCCGCGTGTTCATCGACAAGCTATCATCGCTCAACTCGCTTTTCAGGACTCTGGGGGTGTCATACGACAACGTGATCAAGACCCTCCGTGAGAATTTCACTGAGAAGAAGGCGATGTCGGCACTCTATAAACTGGAGAAGCTGACGATTGAACTCATCAAGGTCAACAGCGGGATTGTGGCACTCGCGCAGAGGTTCGATGAACAATGGTCGCTAAAATCTCGATAGGCAATTCCCTGTACGGCGCGCTCAGCTACAACGGCGAGAAGATCAACAAGGAACGGGGACGGGTGCTTGACACCAACAAGATTTTCAATGACGGCAGCGGCACGGTTGACATCCGCCGTGCCTACGAGGACTTCATGCGCTGGATACCCACATCGTCACGCACCGAGCGTCCGATGATGCACATCTCGTTAAATCCACACCCCGACGACAGGTTGAGCGACACCGACTTCACCCGCCTTGCCCACGATTATATGCAGATGATGGGCTTCGCCGATATGCCATATCTAATCGTGAAGCACGAAGACATCGACCGTCACCACGTCCATATCGTCGCACTGCGTGTCGGCACTGACGGACGCTGTATCTCAGACCGCAACAACTTCTACAAGAACAAGAAGGTGTGCCGCGAGCTGGAGCAGAAATACGGGCTGAAGGTTGCCGGGCGTGAGAAAATCACTCCGGATATGCCCATAAGGAAGATTGACCCTGACGGAGATTTGAAGCGTCAGGTAGCCAACACCGTGAAGATGGTCGGTATGCGCTACAAATTCCAGACCCTCGGCGAATACAACGCCATACTCTCACTGTATAATGTGAAGTGCGAGCCTGCCGACGGCAGGGTGAACGGGCGCGAGTATCACGGTCTTGTCTATTTCGTGACTGACGATGACGGCAAGGTTATCGCCAATCCGTTCAAGGCTTCGAGACTTGGCAAGTTCGCAGGGAGAGAGGCGATAGAGGGACGCTTCGGGCGCGCCAAAGAGAAGATTGACCCAGCTCCGACGAAGCGGGCGGTTGCCGGGGTCCTTGCCGGAGCCACAGGCAAGGATGATTTCGTTGCCAAGCTGAAGGAAAGACATATAGATGTCGTGTTCCGCTACACTGACGAGGGAAGAATCTACGGGGCTACATTTATCGACCACAACACTATGTCGGTACTCAATGGTTCCAGACTCGGCAAGGAGTTTTCGGCAAACGCCCTCAACGAGCGGTTCAACAACCCGCAGGTACAGGCAATTCCGTCGGTCACAGTCTCGCCAAAAACGACAGACACAGAAGCCGCCACTTCACAAGAGACATCACAGAATCGTCAGGCGGAAAGCCAACGTCAGACTGCCGCACCGTCACGGGACAGCCTCAGCGACAACGATTTCTCACTTCCGGGACTTGACCTGTTCCAGCCGGGAATGGCTGTCAATCCGGACGAGGAGGAATTCCGACGCCGTATGCAGCGTAAGAAAAAGAAGGGTCACAGACCGAAGTTTTAACGACTCCCAAATTACATTTTTATGAGCCAACAAGAGGATGATCTCAGAGCGTTGGCAAAGATTATGGACTTCCTTCGGGCGGTCAGTATCGTGCTGGTTGTCGCCAACCTTTACTGGTTCACCCGTATGGAAGCCGTCGAAAGCGGCTGGTTCTATTCGACCGTCCATAAGATCTGCGCCAACTTCAACCGCACCTGCGGACTTTTCAGCACCACTTTCAATGCCAAACTGTTCGCACTTCTATTGCTTGGACTGTCATGTTTCGGCACCAGAGGGGTAAGGAGCGAGAATATAACATGGCGGCATATCGGCGTAACACTCGCCGCAGGCTGTGTGCTGTTTCTTCTGAACTGGTGGACACTTGACATAGGTATGCGCTACACATATATAATAAGCACCATTGTCGGCTACATCTGCCTGCTGATGGGCGGTATATGGGCGGGGCGTATGCTGAAAAACAATATGATGGATGACCGTTTCAACGACGAGAACGAGAGCTTCATGCAGGAAACAAAACTTATGGATAACCAATACTCCATAAATCTGCCGACCAGATTCTACTATCAGAAGAAATGGCACAAGGGCTGGATTAACGTCGTCAACCCGTTTCGTGCCACCATCGTGTTGGGTACTCCCGGTTCGGGCAAGTCGTATGCCGTCATAAATTCCTTTATCAAACAGATGATAGAGAAAGGTTACAGCGGCTATATCTATGACTTCAAGAGTCCCGATTTGAGTATGATAGCCTACAACCATCTGCTCAGTCACAAGGAGGGCTACGGCAAGGTCAAGCCAAAATTCTACATGATAAATTTCGATGACCCTGAACGGAGCCACCGGTGCAATCCTATTCACCCCGATTTCATGAGCGATATCGCCGACGCATACGAGAGCGCGTACACTATTATGCTCAACCTCAACTATCCGGAACTGGAAAACTACCTTTCACCGTTCATGGACGCATGGCAGGGTGGCGCGGCTGAGCAGTTGATGGGGCAAATCGCATCGGCGAAAATCCCGCTTTCACGCATGATTTCGCCTCAGTTATACTGGGTTATGACCGGCGATGATTTCACTCTCGACATCAACAATCCGAATGAGCCTAAAATCCTATGCGTGGGCAACAATCCCGACAGGCAGAATATCTATGGCGCGGCACTGGGGCTGTATAATTCCCGTATCGTCAAAATCATCAACAAGAAAGGTATGCTGAAAAGTGGTGTGCTGATTGACGAACTTCCAACGATATATTTCAAGGGGCTTGACCAGCTTATTGCCACCGCACGAAGCAACAAGGTTGCCGTCTGCCTCGGCTTTCAGGACTTCTCGCAGCTCAAACGCGACTATGGTGACAAGGAAGCGGCAGTTGTGATGAATACCGTCGGCAACATCTTCTCCGGGCAGGTCGTGGGAGAGACCGCCAAGACACTCTCCGAGCGTTTCGGCAAGGTTCTCCAGAAGCGGCAGTCAATATCCATCAACCGTCAGGACGTGAGCCATTCTTTCAACACTCAGATGGACAGCCTAATTCCTCCGAGCAAGATTTCAACTCTCACGCAGGGCATGTTTGTCGGGGCGGTCTGTGACAATATCGACGAGCGCATAGACCAGAAGATATTTCATGCCGAGATAGTGATTGACAGCGCGAAGGTCAAGGCTGAAACAGACCGCTACAAACCTATCCCGATACTCACAGACTTCCACGACGACACTCCCGAAAAGTCGCGCATGAAGGCTATAATCCAACGCAACTATGAACAGGTGAAAGCCGATGTGATACAGATAATCTCCGACGAGAAACAGCGTATCATGGCAGACCCGGAACTCCGGCACCTGTTCATGCCAAAGTAATTTACAACCACCACTAAACTATCCACAATCATGTTAGAATCAGACCGAAGCCTTACAGACTTCAATTTCTATTATTCCTATCTGTTGAACTATCTCCAGTCCAACAGATATCAGGTTGACCCTGAACACCCGCAGATAATCTCCAACTCCATCGCGGCACTTGAAACATTCGAGGACGCACGCCGTTACGGCGCGGAAGTGGAGGAGGCTATGGAGATGGCAATCCCGGAACTTTTCACCAATATAGGTGAGTCGGAGTATGACATCGTTTCCGGACTCATACTTGACAACTTCGGTGACACCATTGATCTTGACAGCGAGGTCGCGGTGGAATACTGGACAACTCAGGTAATGACCGACATTCCCGACCTGTTTGACGGGTTCGACCGTCAGGCTATAGGCGTGGACGCTCTCGAAATGGAGCAGAAAGAGACAGAAATTGTAGGCAAAATCGTGATATATCTTACCGACAATGGCTTACAATAAGTTGCAGACCATGCGCGACAATATCAATGCCATACGCTGTGCGTTTCAGATAGGTGTTGAAAAGCGCGCTCCCGACCCCATTGAGAGGGTTGTTCTCGGCAGGTACTCTGGCTTCGGCGGGTTGAAGTGTATCCTCAATGATGCCAACGAACTGGCGGATGCCGCCAAATGGAGCAAGTCGGATATAGAGCTGTTCGCGCCGACGGTGGCACTGCGCCGTATGATTCATGATTACAGCCACAATGACAGGGAGTTTGCGGAGTATATGGATTCTCTCAAAGCCTCGGTACTGACAGCATTCTATACTCCTCAGTCTGTTGTTGATTCCATTTCCGACGCTCTGAAAGATGCCGGGGTCGATATTAAAAGATTTTTGGAACCCTCTGCCGGACAGGGTGCTTTTATAGACTCTTTCCTGCGGAATGACAGATACCCCGGTGCAGAAGTGCTTGCCTATGAGAAGGATTTGCTGACAGGCAAAATTTTACAGGCGTTGCATCCGTCCACCACTGTGAATATTGAGGGCTTTGAGCGCATTGACCCCGATTTCAACGGATACTTCGACGTGGCTGCATCCAATGTTCCTTTCGGCGATTTTGCTGTGGCAGACCCTCGGTATGCGACGAGCAAGGAGATTGCATATCGTCAGGCTACCAAGTCGATACATAATTATTTCTTCCTCAAAACCCTTGACCAAGTGCGCGAAGGCGGATTGGTTGCCTTTATTGCATCGCAGGGTGTTATGAACGCCGGTTCTCCTTTTATAAGAATGGAGATGATGAAACGTGCCGACCTTGTGGCGGCATTGCGTTTGCCTAACAACACTTTCTCCGACAATGCCGGAACAGATGTTGGAAGCGACCTTATTATATTGCAGAAGCATTCAACTAAGAAGGCACTCTCTGCTGATGAAGAATTTTTCATCCAGTCGGTTGTTGACCGTGGCACGAAAGTTCCGGGCAACAAGTTCTTTCAGGCGTTTCCGCAGAATGTAATCTGCACTGATGCAAAGGTGGGTACTGACCAATATGGCAAACCGGCTATCGTCTATACCCACAAGGACGGCATAGATGGTATTGCCCGTGACCTGCATGACGCTTTAACTCTGTCATTCCGTCTGCGCCTGAATCTGGAACTGTATAATTCCAACGGTATCAAGCCGCCTACGCCTGACCCGGTTACACCAACTCCTACCCCTAAACAGGAAGCTAAGGCGGAAAGGAAGTCGAGTCTCACGAATACGCCTCTAATGCAACAGTATCAGGAGATGAAAAAGAAACATCCCGATGCTGTACTGCTGTTTAGAGTGGGCAATTTCTATGAGATATTCGGCGAGGATGCAGTAAAAGCGTCGGAGATTTTAGGTATTACACTCACCCGCAGAGTCAACGGCAGTGACAAATATATCGAGCTTGCCGGATTCCCGCATCATGCGCTCGACACCTACCTGCCCAAGCTCGTAAGAGCCGGGCAACGTGTGGCAATATGTGAGCAGCTCGAAGACCCGAAGCTGACAAAGACCGCCAAGCAAAAGGCTGTCGAGATTGTTGCACCCAATGCCGAAATACGGAAGGTTGAGCAATCCGAAAATATGCCTTCGGATTCCATTCCGCAACAGGCGAAGGAAATCGAAACAGACGGCAGTCCCGATTATTCCGATAATCCCGACCCGCGTCTGTTCGCCTATAACCTTTTCGGGGAACTGGAGCCGAGGGACGCGCCAAAACGCCAGCGTACTGCTGTGCCAAAGAAAGAGAAGGAGGAAAAGCCGGTCGAAAAGCCGAAACCGTGGGCTGACGCCAAACCGTTGCCGACAAATAAATTCCGTCCGCTAACTGAAAAGGAGCTGGAGTTTTACGGTTCTCTGAACTGGGATGATAATCCGCCTATCAACGGGTTCTACGAGGCTATGATGTCAATCGCATACGCCCAGCTTGCGGAGCGTGAGCGTCAGGCGGCTGAAAAAGAAGCTAACAAGGATTATAAATCCGAAACCATTGTCGAAGATGGCACAGTCATCGAGAAAACCGAAGGCGTTTTCATTCCCGGCAGACAGCCAAGAGTGGCGGCACAGCAGCCGGAGAAAACCGAGGTCGATATGTCACCCCGTCCTTTCTCGGAGGATATTCAGTTCTTCCACCACAACGGCAGTATGGTGGTGCAGGACGGTATGGTAGGCTTCCTCTCGGAAGTCCGCAAGAATGGTGCTACATTCAATCCGTTGGAGTTGAAGCCTGAACAGGCAAAACGAGCCATGCTCTATGTCACAATGTCGGAGACATACCAGCAGCTCTACAACTACGAGGCTGAAACACACGAGGCAAGTGCCGAACTGCGCGAACACCTCAATCAGTATTATGACGAGTTTGTAGAGAAATACGGCAACCTCAATGAGAAACGGAATGTGAAGTTTATCCTGATGGATGCCAACGGCAGGGACTCTCTGGCACTGGAACGCGGTGAGAACGGTCGGTTTGTCAAGGCTGACATTTTCGACCATCCGGTATCATTCGCCGTTGACGAGGTTACTTCGGTAGGTACACCATTGGAGGCTCTTACCGCATCGCTTAATAAATACGGTGTCGTCAACCTCGAATATATGTCATCGCTTGTGGATATGGATGAGGATTCATTGGTAGATAACCTCGAAGGTCACATATATTATAATCCGCTTGTCAGCAACTATGAGGTCAGAGACCGTTTCATCGCCGGAAATGTAGTGGCAAAAGCCGATAACGTCAGGGCATGGATTGACCATGAGGAAGAACGGATAAAGGACTTCCCCGGATATGACGGTGTAGAGCCATTTATCGCCATGTCGAAGGATTCCCTCAAAGCGTTGGAGGATGCCCGTCCGCGCCGTATCGAGTTCGACGAGCTGGACTTCAACTTCGGCGAGCGATGGATACCGACAGGCATCTACTCTGCCTATATGTCGTACCTGTTCCACACCGATGTGAAGATTGCCTATTCTTCCTCAATGGATGAATACTCCGCAGAAACATCAAGAAAGAACATGACCATCTGGGAGGAGTTCTGTGTCAGAGGATACTACCGTACATACGACGGTATAAACCTTCTGAAACACGCTCTCCACAATACTGTCCCCGACATAAAGAAATCAATCGGCAAGGACGAGAACGGCAACGACATAAAGGTACCCGACAGCGAGGCAATCCAACTCGCCAATACCAAGATTGACGAGATACGCAACGGATTCAGCGAATGGCTTGAAGCACAGTCGCCTGAGTTCAAGAATCGTCTTGTTGATTTGTATAATGACAAGTTCAACTGTTTCGTGCGTCCCCGCTACGATGGGTCACACCAGACATTCCCGGATTTGAACATGAAACTTCTCGGTGACCGTTACGGTATAAGTTCTATCTACAAGTCGCAGAAGGACTGTATATGGATGCTTAAACAGAACGGAGGTGGAGTGTGCGACTTCGAGGTGGGCTGTGGTAAAACGTTGATAATGTGCATTGCAGCGCATGAAATGAAGCGTCTTGGACTGGCACACAAGCCTATGATTATCGGGCTGAAAGCCAACGTAGCCGAGATTGCCATGACGTATCAGACGGCATATCCCAATGCCCGGATTTTATTTGCCGATGAAAAGAGCTTCAAGGCGGACAACCGCATCAACTTCTTCAACCAAATCAAGAACAACGATTATGACTGCGTGATAATGTCGCACGACCAGTTCGGGAAAATCCCGCAGTCGCCGGAGATGCAGCAACAGATTCTTCAGGCGGAGCTTGACACGGTTGAGGAGAACCTCGAAGTACTGAGGCAGCAGGGTCACGATATAAACCGGGCTATGCTGAAAGGTCTTATCAAGCGTAAGGAGAACCTTACCGCCAAAATTGCCACCATTCAGTACCAGATGGATCAGAACAAGGACGCGGTCGTTGACTTCAAGCAGATGGGTATCGACCACATCTTCGTTGACGAATCGCACCAGTTCAAGAATCTGATGTTCAACACCCGACACGACCGAGTGGCAGGTCTCGGCAACAGTGAAGGTAGCCAGAGGGCTCTCAACCTGTTGTATGCAATTCGTACCATTCAAGAGAGAACCGGTAAGGATTTGGGAGCGACATTCTTGTCGGGTACTACAATCAGTAACTCTCTTACTGAATTGTATCTGCTGTTCAAGTATCTACGCCCGAAAGAACTTGAAAGGCAGGAGATACGGTGCATCGACGCTTGGCTGGCGATTTTCGCAAAGAAAACAACCGACTTCGAGTTTAATGTCACCAATAGAATTGTGCAGAAAGAGCGTTTCCGTTACTTTATCAAAGTGCCGGAGCTGGCGGCATTCTACAACGAGATCACGGATTACCGCACGGCGGAGGATGTAGGCGTTGACCGTCCTGCAAAGAACGAGATACTGCATAATATCCCTCCGACACCGCAACAGGAGGACTTCATCGAGAAACTGATGAAGTTTGCCGAGAGTGGCGACGCCACAATACTCGGCAGAGCACCATTGTCGGAAACAGAGGAGAAGGCGAAGATGCTTATCGCCACGGACTATGCCCGAAAGATGGCTCTTGACATGAGGCTTATTTCTGCGGCATACGAAGACAATCCCGACAACAAAGCCTCGCACTGCGCCCGGATGATTGCCGAATATTACCGCAAATACGATGAGCAGCGGGGTACTCAGTTTGTATTCAGCGATCTCAGCACCTACAAGCCCGGCGAGTGGAACATCTATTCCGAAATCAAGCGCAAGCTGATTGAGGATTACGGCATTCCGGCGCATGAGATACGTTTCATTCAGGAGTGCAAGACAGAGAGGTCGAGAAAGGCTGTGATTGAGGCGATGAACAGCGGCGACGTGCGCGTGCTTTTCGGTTCAACGAGTATGCTCGGCACAGGCGTAAATGCCCAGCGCAGGGCTGTCGCCGTCCATGAACTGGAATGTCCGTGGCGTCCCAGCGACTTGGAACAACGCGAGGGACGTGCAATCCGCGCCGGCAACGAGATTGCCAAACTCTATGCCGACAATAAGGTGGATGTCATCATCTATGCTGTGGAGAAATCGCTGGACTCCTACAAGTTCAACCTTCTCCACTGTAAGGCGACATTCATCAGCCAGCTCAAGCGTGGCGCACTCGGAGCGAGAACAATCGACGAGGGCGCGATGGACGAACAGAACGGCATGAACTTCTCGGAGTATATGGCTATTCTCAGCGGCAACACCGACCTTCTCGAAAAGGCGAAACTTGAAAAGCGGATAGCCTCGCTGGAGAGTGAGCGCAAATCATTCGGCAAGGGACGCGCTGATTCCGAGTCAAAGTTGCAGATGATTACCCACGATATAGCCAACAACGAGGCGACAGTTGCGCAGATGAAAGCCGATTATGCCCGTTACGAGGCTGTGGTACAGCGTGACAAGGACGGCAACCCGATAAACAATCTTACCATCGACACCTGCCGGCTTACCGATGAAAAGAATATGGGTATCCACCTGCAAGGTCTGGCGATAAACACCAACACCAACCGCCGCTACCAGCGTATCGGTGAGATTTACGGATTCCCGATTTCCATCATATCCGAGCCGACGGTGGTTGACGGTCACGAGAGTGTGCAGAACCGCTTTGTAGTCGAAGGCAACTTGAAGTACAAGTACAACAATGGCTTCATAGCCATGAGCGACACCCATGCCGCCTGCATGAACTTCGTCAATGCACTGGAGAAGATACCCGGCATCATCGCCCAGTTTGAGGAACGCACCGCCAGACTCAAAGCCGACGTTCCCCAACTCGAAGCCATCGTTGCAAAGCAGTGGGGCAAAGAGAACGAGTTGAAGCAGCTCAAATCAGAACTCGCAGCCCTCGACCGCAAAATCACCGCCACCCTCGCCCCAAAACACGATGACACCATCGATGATGGGGAAATCAAGTCAACCACCCCACAGCAACAATCGGCAAACCACATACCCCCGCAATCCTCAAAACAGCAAGAGGATAAATCTTCCCTCGTTGCCGAGCCGCGGCATAAATACAGTGGATATATTAGAGTGTGAGAATAAAGTCTATATAGGACAATTGTCCTATATAGACTTTATTATGCAATATTTCGTATGCAATATTTCGGACATTTAATAACACAAATGAGCATTGAGGATGTATTATTCTCATCTGTGGCGTATTATGTCTAATATTGACTTTCTTATTATTGCATGTGTGATTATTTTTGCAGATACAATGTTTTTCTTAAATTTATGCAGATGAGAACAGTAACACTTGTAAAGCCCATTATGGGTATCGTAATGGTTCTGTTAGCAATTGCTCTTTTTGGCTGTCAGAACCAAGTAGAGGAGCCGTTGTTTACCGAATCAAATCAGATGGCAGATATGCCATTGAGCCGTTCAACCTTTGGAGAACTTCCTTTTCTTCAAGGTGCAGATTTATCGTATGTAAATGAGCTACAAGATGGAGGGGTAAATTACACCAAGGATGGTAGCTCGGTGGATCCGTATAATCTCATTAAGAGTTACGGAGCGAATCTTGTTCGTGTACGTCTTTGGCATAACCCTACATGGACCAAGTATTCAACTCTATCAGACGTAAAGCGTAGTATTCGCAGGGCTAAGAATGAAGGTTTGAATGTCCTGTTAGATTTTCATTATTCAGATGCTTGGACAGATCCACAAACAAACATAGTTCCTGAAGCATGGCGTCCCGTCGTTAAATATTCAGATATACTTGCAGACTCGGTTTATAACTATACTTATCGCATTCTCGAACACTTGAATGAGACTAATCTGCTTCCAGAACTGGTTCAGATTGGTAATGAGACCAACAATTCAATAATGGTAGCGGACAATGCAGATCTTATACCCACTAACTATGTTAGGAACACAAAACTTTTCAATGCCGGTTTGCAGGCGGTAGCCGATTTCAATTGGAATAATGGGAAAAGCATAAAGACGGTTCTTCATGTTGCTATGAATCCAAATGACGCAATGTTCTGGGTCGCAAGCCATAAAAAATATGGATTAAAGGAATTTGATATGCTTGGAGTCTCATATTATCCCCAATGGCAGGACTATACACCAGCTCAATTAGGTGAGTTCGCATCAAATCTGTATTCTGCTTATGGTATAAGGCTCTTTGTTGCAGAGACAGGGCATATATGGACTCGTGCATGGAATGATCAGAATATTAATCTCATGAGTAAAATGTGTATGGGATATCCTGATACACCATGCCCTCAACTGCAAAAAGACTATATAATCGAAATAAAAGAAGCTTTGCTTGCTAACGGAGGGGCTGGATATTGTGTTTGGGAACCGTTTTGGGTGTCAGCTGATAATCAAACTCTTTGGGGTGTCGGCTCAAATTGGGAAAATGTAGCATTTTTTGATTTCAATAATAGCTTGTTCCCTCACTGTGGCATTGAAGCTTACGGAGATTTCAACGTTAAGGTTACTTTTGAGGTTAATATGTGGAATGCAGGAAGTGATGCCAAAGGCTATATTACAGGTGATTTTACTGATGATGGCTTTGGCAATTGGCAGATAATCCCGATGAAGCAAGCATCCGAAGGGTCTTCAGTATATTATTTTGATACATATCTATGTAGGAATCAAACAGGGAAATATTATTTCCTTTCTGATTCCACTTGGACGAGTCAAGAATATATCGGAGGCTATCAGCAAGATCGATATTACGATGTTAACACCTCGGACAAATGGCAAAAATTCGCTAAAAATTTTGGAGAGGAATAGCTATATAACGTAACTCAAAAATAATAGTATCCCCCTTCTTAGCCATACTGCAATATAGCAGAAAGCGGACAGAAGGGGGATTTTTCTTATTGAAGTCCGATTTGTTGCATTGAATGTCCGATTTATGA
>JAETNO010000036.1 GCA_021768245.1 Bacteroidaceae bacterium
CTCGGCAGCCACGACCGTACCGCTGACGGTGCGGTTCTGGGCCGCACCCGAAAGCGACAGGGTAATCACTGCCACAAGTAGTAGAAACAGCTTTTTCATACCTAGTAGTTAAGTAATACGAAATAGATTAAAGTATTGAAAAATAATAATGATTGTCGTTGAAACCAACAATTTCGAATTGCACTTCACTGTGAGATGGATGGCTTTCCGAATGAGTTGATGAGGGGAGGATGTTAAGAAATTATACCTATATTATACATGAGAAGGGAGATTTGGTTAATAATAGTCAGTGGCTTGCACGAATGTCTACTGAATGGAAAAAGATGGAAGAAAACAGTAAGGATTTTTCACAAATCTTCATCTATTCGGCTACAAAAGTAATACTTTTTGGGGAAAGTGTTAATTGTTATTATGTAAAAAGATGTTAAATCATAATGTTAAAGGCGTCAAAATGGCATTTGTTGGCTAAATTTTATGACAAAATGAAAGAAAAACCGAGCAAATATTTACAGTTGACCGCCAAAATATTGTTAAAAAGAGACAGGGAGTCAAGTAACTCTTAAAAATTAGTTTATAATAGAATTTTCAGAGTTATTTATAGAATATACATATATAATATAGGGGACAATACAGATATGAAAATTTTTACAGATTTTCGTGAAAGATTTCATCCATTTGTTTGTTTATAAAAAAAGATTGTTATACTTTTGCGACAGAATCAAACAAAAAGTCACCTGATGATTAATCTTATCAACAATAATAATTGGTGGCGCATCGGTAGGAAATATCGATGGCAATGATTCATGTTAAAACTCAAGGACAAGAACTGAACACATAAACTTACCGCTATAATACGGAGGCCATCGATATTTTTTCGATGGCCTCCTTTCGTTTATATCCATTCCCGAAACCAATAAAGAAATCATGAATAAGTATCAATCACTTCTGCCAGTCGACGAAGATGGCTACTATGGCCGTTTCGGAGGCGCCTACATCCCGGAAATCCTTCAAAAAAACGTGGAGGAGCTTAAAAAAGCTTTCTACCGCTATGTCGATGATGATGAATTCAACGATGAGTTCGACCGTCTGCTGCGTGACTATGTAGGCCGTCCCTCCCCTCTCTACCGCGCCGACCGTCTGAGCGAACACTATGGCACCAATATCTATCTAAAGCGCGAAGACCTCAACCACACCGGGGCACATAAAATCAACAATGCCATAGGGTCGGCCCTGCTTGCCAAGCGCATGGGGAAACGCCGCATCATAGCTGAAACCGGAGCCGGGCAGCACGGCGTGGCAACGGCTACCGTCTGCGCGCTTATGGGCATGGAGTGTGTGGTCTATATGGGCGCGACCGACGTGGAAAGGCAGCAGCCAAATGTGGAGCGCATGAGGATGCTCGGGGCAAGGGTGGAACCCGTGCGCTCCGGCAACATGACACTCAAGGACGCAACCAACGAGGCCATCCGCGACTGGTGCCGCAATCCCGACAGCTTCTATATAATAGGCAGTACGGTAGGCCCGCATCCCTATCCCGAGATGGTAGCCCATTTCCAGTCGGTCATAAGCAAGGAAATCCGTAGCCAGCTCCTATGTCAGATAGGACGCGAGACTCCTGACTACGTCGTGGCCTGCGTGGGAGGCGGGAGCAACGCCGCAGGGGCTTTCTACCATTTCATAAATGAGACGGGAGTCAGGCTTATCGCTGCCGAAGCAGCGGGAAAAGGAGTGGACAGCGGTGAGACCGCCGCTACAATCCATGTAGGGAGCGAGGGTATTATACACGGTGCGCGCACTCTTGTGATGCAGACGGCTGACGGGCAGATTGTGGAGCCTTACAGTATCTCGGCGGGTCTTGACTATCCCGGCATAGGGCCACTCCATGCTTTCCTTGCCTCTTCGGGCCGAGCCGAGGTGATGGCCGTGACGGACTCGGAGGCTTTGGACGCGGCAATGAAACTCACGCGCAGCGAAGGGATAATTCCCGCTCTCGAAAGCGCCCATGCCCTCGCCATCCTCGACAAACGCCGTTTCAAGCGCGATGAGGTGGTGGTGGTCAACGTGTCGGGGCGCGGAGACAAGGACCTTCAGACATATCTCAGATATGTCTGAGAGTAGTGAGTTTTGAGTCTTAAGGGTCGAGTTTTTTACATAAGCACATATGCATTTACAATTATATCAAATTATTATTACCGCATATATACACATATATATTTAGATAAGATATACTTAGATAAGATGAAAAGGATTATACAACATACATTGACCGTGGCGGCTGACCTGGAGACGCCGGTCGGGATTTATCTGAAAGTGCGTGACCTCTATCCACAGTCAGCTTTGCTTGAAAGCAGCGACTATCATGCTTCGCAAAACGCGGTATCGTTTATCGGTGTCAATCCTATCGGAGGATTCAAGGTGGAGGACGGGGTGATTACCTTGACCTACCCCTGCGGAGAGACGGTGAGAATAAATACGGCGGAGGGGGCCGACGTGGTCAGTGAACTGAGGGACTACATCGGAAGTTTCGAAATCGACGGGGACTGCTCAATAGCCAACGGACTGCTCGGATACACAGCCTATGACGCCGTGCGATATTTCGAGAGAGTTGATGTCACCAAACGCGAGGAACGGTTCAAAAACATTCCAGACATCCACTATCTGCTCTATCGTTTCCTGATAGAGGTGGACCACTACCGCAACGAAATGACAATCGTGGAGAACTGTCCCGAAGGTGAAGACAGCACTATGGATGAATTGCTCGCCGTGCTCCACAATAATAATATGGCTCAATATCCTTTCTTGGCAGCCGACGACCTAGAGTCGAGTATGAGCGATGAGGACTTTATCAGGATAGTGGAAAGGTGCATAGCCCACGCGAAACGGGGCGACGTGTTTCAGATAGTGCCCTCCAGGAGGTTTTCCCGGAGTTTCAGGGGCGATGAATTCAATGTTTACCGCGCATTGCGCTGCATCAATCCCTCTCCCTATCTGTTTTATTTCGACTTCGGTAATTTCCGCGTGTTCGGGTCGTCACCCGAGACACATCTACGCATAAAAGGCGACAGTGCCTATATCGACCCTATCGCAGGCACTTTCCGGCGCACGGGCGACGAGGAGCGCGACCATGAGCTTGCCAAGGCACTTCTTGCCGATGAAAAGGAAAATGCGGAACATATAATGCTCGTGGATCTCGCCCGCAACGACCTCAGCCGGAGCGGTGGCCATGTGGAAATTGAGTTTCTGAAACAGATACAGTATTATTCCCATGTAATCCACATGGTCTCGCGCGTAAGAGCCCATCTGCCAAAGGATGCCGACCATTACCGACTGTTTGCCGACACCTTCCCGGCAGGAACCCTCAGCGGAGCGCCAAAAGTAAGGGCCATGCAGATTATCGATGAACTTGAGCCTCACAGCCGCCTACTCTATGGCGGATGTATCGGCTATCTTGGTTTCAACGGCGACCTTAACCAGGCCATAACCATCAGAAGTTTCCTCAGCTACGGCAACAGGCTCTATTCCCAGGCCGGTGCCGGCATTGTGGCCCGTTCGGTGGCGGAGAGCGAATTGCAGGAGACGCGCAACAAGCTCGGCGCGCTGAGCAAGGCAATCAGCTATGCCGAGACTTTAGTAAGATAGACAATCTCTCACTTCCAAAACGCTACGACTATGAAACTGTTGATATTTGACAACTACGACTCCTTTACATATAATATAGCCCACGCAGTCAGGGAACTCGGTGTGGCGCCTACGGTAAAGCGCAACAACATGATAGACATCGAGGAGATTGCCGATTACGACAAAATCATCATTTCTCCCGGTCCGGGCATCCCGTCGGAGGCCGGAATATTACCGCAACTTCTGGAACGCTATGCCACGTCAAAGCCGATTTTAGGCGTATGTCTCGGACATCAGGCCATCGGCGAACGTTTCGGAGCGAGGCTGAAGAATCTGAGCGAGGTGTTCCACGGAGTAAAGTCAAAGACTGACATCATTGTGGATGATTATATTTTTCGAGGTCTCCCACGTAACATCGAAGTCGGACGCTATCATTCGTGGGTCATTGACCGGGATGGATTACCCGACGAACTCGAGGTGACAGCGATAAGCCCCGACGGGGAAATAATGGCTGTCAGACACAAGACATATGACATCCGCGGAGTACAGTTCCATCCCGAATCGATTTTGACTCCTTTCGGAATCGAGATTATCCGCAACTGGCTAAATCATTGAACCCAGCAAAAATAAAACATACCATAATCCGGACAACAATGAAAAATCTATTATATAAAATGTTCGAGCACCGGAATCTCAGCCGGCAAGAGGCGCGCGAGGTGCTCCTGAACATAGCCGACGGCAGATATAACGACGCACAGTTAGCCGCCTTCATGACCGTCTTCCTCATGCGCAGCATCACTATTGATGAACTGACCGGGTTCCGCGACGCGCTGCTCGAACGGCGCCTCCCCGTTGATTTCGGCGATGTGAAAGCTATTGACATCGTCGGGACGGGAGGCGACGGTAAAAACACCTTCAATATTTCTACCGCAGCATGTTTCGTCGTGGCTGGCGCGGGACATAAGGTGGTGAAACACGGCAATTACGGGGCAAGCTCCGTATCAGGGGCAAGCAACGTGCTCGAACATCACGGTGTCCGCTTCATATCTGACATTGACCGTCTCAAACATTCGCTCGACTACAGTGGCGTGAGCTATCTCCATGCACCGTTTTTCAGCCCTGCGCTAAAGAGTGTAGCCCCCGTGAGAAAAGCTTTGGCAGTGAGAAATTTTTTCAATATGCTCGGCCCGCTCGTCAATCCCACCCTGCCAAAGTATCAGCTACTTGGGGTCTATAACCTGAAACTAATGAGACTCTACAACTATATCGCCCAAAGTGAAGGCATCAACTGCACCGTTGTCCATTCACTTGACGGCTACGACGAGGTCTCGCTCACTTCTCCGTTTAAGGTCGTATCGGGAACAGGCGACAAAGTATATCACCCTTCTGATATCGGCATGGCAAAAGCCGGGGAGAATGAGCTGTGGGGTGGAGAAACCATAGCTGACGCCGCCGTGATTTTCGACAAGGTGCTTTCCGGGGAGGGTTCGGAAGCACAGGAAAATTGCGTAGTGGCCAATGCCGCGTTTGCAATAACCACTCTCGAACCGGACAAGGAGTTCACCGACGCCATCAGCGAATCCCGCGAGAGCATCCATTCCGGACGAGCGATGAAAGCGTTTAAAAGGTTTGTTGAAGTTAACAATTAGTCCGAGGATATGGAAAGTATATTAAAAAGAATCATCAACGTAAAAAAGCGTGAAGTCGAAGCCATGACCGGCATATATGACAGGTATTTTAAGGCAGGACCCTTCCGCGATACAGTTTCAATGAAACAGTCACTGCTTGAAAGCCCTACAGGCATCATAGCCGAGTTCAAACGACGCTCACCGTCAAAAGGCGAAATCCATCCGATGGCGGAAGTCGCCGAGATTATCCCTGCATATGAAGATAATGGAGCGGCTGCCTGCTCAGTGCTTACCGATACCGTCTTTTTCGGAGGAGCGCTCACGGACCTTGCGATTGCCCGCAATGTCAGCAATCTCCCGCTTCTGAGGAAAGATTTCATTGTGTCACGGACTCAGATTGACGAAGCCCGGCTTTTCGGGGCTGACGCCATATTGCTTATTGCTGCGGCCCTAAGTAAAAAAGACGTTGAAAATTTCACGGATTACGCCCATGAACTCGGGCTTGAAGTATTGTTTGAAGTCCATAATGCTGAAGAACTCGATAAATTCTATCCCGCAATAGATATGGTCGGCGTCAATAATCGCGACTTATCCACATTCGCCACCGACCCGCAGCTGTCGGCACGGATTGCTACGCTGCTGCCATCGGAGGTCGTGAAAGTGGCGGAAAGCGGTCTGACATCCATTGACGAAGTGATAAAACTGCGTAAGATGGGCTATAGCGGTTTTCTTATCGGAGAGACATTTATGAAGACATCCAGACCAGGAGAAACACTTAAAAATTTTATAGATGGGACATTATGACACACAGCGCCACAGCGACCGCATGATAAAGGTCTGTGGCATGGCCGACCCTAAGAACATCGAGAGCGTGGCACGGCTCACCCCGATGCTTATGGGTTTCATATTTTACGAAAAATCTCCACGCTATGCAGGAAATCTCCCTGTGGAATCCGTAAAATCGTTGCCTGACTATATCTATCCCGTAGGCCTCTTCGTGGATTCCGATATCGACCACATTATTAATATATGTGACAAATACGGCATAAGAATCGTACAGCTTCACGGCGACGAATCTCCCGCTCTGTGTGGCGAGCTTAAAGCACGGGGCTTCACAGTGATGAAAGCTTTCGGAATCGATAGCGAAACTGACTGGTCGGAAATAGAACCATATGAGGAGGTGACAGACCTTTATGTGTTCGACACGAAAACTTCCTCAAAAGGTGGCAGCGGCATGAAATTCGACTGGTCATTGCTTGACAATTATCCCCTCTCCAACCCATATCTGATCAGTGGCGGTATCGGTCCTGATGATATCGACGCCATCATCAAGGCTATGAATCCAAAGATGGCAGGCGTAGACATCAACAGCCGTTTTGAAAGCGCGCCCGGCATAAAAGACATTAAAAAACTCACACATTTCATCCTTTCACTCCGTAAATACAATGAAGACGAATCGTTTACAATCCCTTTTTGGACAAAAAAATAAAAATTTGCTCTCCGTCTACTTCACAGGCGGCTATCCGCATGTCGACTCAACAGCCGGAATAGTAAAAGCCCTTGCCAAAGGCGGAGTAGATATGATAGAAGTAGGTGTGCCGTTCTCCGACCCGATGGCTGACGGCCCCGTAATCCAGGAAAGCTCAACAATTGCCTTGCGCAATGGCATGACACTCGACCTTCTGCTCAATCAGGTAGAGGAAGTGCGGCAGGAGGTAAAGGATATTCCACTCGTGCTGATGGGCTATCTCAACCCTATGATGCAATATGGCATAAGGCGTCTTTTTGAAAGATGCAGAGAGATAGGCATTGATGCGCTCATCATTCCCGATTTACCTTTCAAGGAGTATATGAGGGATTTCCGTGACCTCTGCGCGGAATATGATATCCCGATGATAATGCTGATTACCCCGGAAACCGACGATGAACGCATACGTCTTATCGACGGCAATTGCGACGGGTTCATATATATGGTGTCAGCGGCGGCTACAACCGGAACACGTGACAGTTTCGGCCACGGTCAACTTGAATACTTCAGACGCATTGACTCCCTCGGCTTGAAACATAAGAGATTGATTGGTTTCGGAATCTCAAACCCGTCGACATTCGCGGAAGCCTGCGCCTACAGCTCGGGGGCGATTATAGGTTCACTTTTCATCAAATGTCTCGCTTCAACCGCGTCGCCCGATGAAGCGGTCGGGAAACTCTTCGCAACAATAGGACGAATTCCTGCCCACGACGCAGACAAGGCAAGGTGATTTTTCGGTTTGCTACAATTGAAGATAATTGTTAAATTTGCAGATTGTAAACAAAACTGATTTTTCAATCGATGCGTTCAGAAAAAGAATTAGACGGAGTGTCGCTTTTGGGAAATACAAAAGTCGACTATCCAACACAATATGCCCCGGAGGTGCTGGAGACATTTGTCAACAAGCATCCCGACAATGAATATCTCGTCACTTTCACTTGCCCGGAATTCACGTCACTTTGCCCGAAGACCGGTCAGCCGGATTTCGCAAAGATACTGATTTCATATATTCCGCGTGAAAAGATGGTGGAAAGCAAGAGCCTGAAACTCTATCTTTTCAGTTTCCGCAATCACGGCGATTTCCACGAAGACTGCGTAAACATCATCATGAAGGACCTTATCGCCCTCATGGATCCGCGTTATATTGAAGTAAAAGGCATCTTCACGCCTCGTGGCGGCATTGCAATCCACCCTTTCGCTAACTATGGTGACAATGACCATCAGGATATGGTCAAAGAACGCATGTTAGCTTCTTTCCCTAATGAATTCTAACTATTAAAAACCATGGCAAAAGATTCTTTGTTAGTGCTCTCCGGAGGGATGGATTCCGTCACCATGCTTTGGGAATATAAAGATGAGATAGCGGCGGCTGTCACGTTTCAATATGGCTCGAACCATAACCGCAGGGAAGCTGAGTGCGCGCGACGCAATTGCGAAATTCTCGGCGTGAAATGGATTGAAATTGACCTTACATTCATGGCCCGTCACTTTAAAAGCTCACTGCTCGAGGGGGCTGAAGCCATACCGGAAGGCAACTACGATGATGAGAATATGCGCTCTACGGTAGTCCCGTTCCGCAATGGCATCATGCTGTCGGTAGCTGCCGGACTTGCGGAAAGCATGGGGCTGAAAAATGTCATGATTGCCAATCATTCAGGCGACCATGCCATCTATCCCGATTGCCGACCGGAATTTATCTCTTCAATGGGAAATGCCATTTCGGATGGCACTTATGAACACATATGTCTCAAAGCTCCCTATACCAGCCTGACTAAAGGAGAGATAGCTGTCCACGGCAAGAAACTCGGCGTGGACTACAGACTGACTTATTCATGTTATAAGGGCGGCGAGCACCATTGCGGGAAATGCGGCACCTGTGTGGAACGCCGCGAAGCCCTCGAATATGCCGGAATCAAATTTGAAAACGACTGAAAAACTTTGATGCCCACCAACCCAAAACCGCGTCGACGGCAACGCCGTCGGTTCAGCCTTGTGAAAACCCTGAGGCTCCTGCTTCCGCTTGCCCTTTTCATAAGTCTGTGTGTGGTCATGTGTACTCCTTCCCATTGTAGCGAGGGTGATGGTTCGGAAACCGTTGTAGCATATAAGGCCAAGACAAAGAGATTCACGAGTGTCAAGCAACTTGAAACCGACAGTGTGAGTCAACATCTCGCCCATTTGCCGGAAATGCCGGAACCGACAAGAAGTATCAAGGTGAATTATTTCGGAAATCTCCGCCAGTTTTTCAATGACAGCAACTATGTCCATTGGGAAGAGGCTGAGCTTTACGGCATAACCCCTCTGACAGACACCCGCTCCCATTGGCAGCTACGCACACCGATTGTCAAGGTTACCACCTGCCCCGACTTTTTCATCGACTCGCTCGTCTATTCCCGTCCCTACCTCGTGCCTGTCGCAGCGGCCAGGCTCCATGAAATCGGGCGGCGCTTCCGCGACAGCATCGATTCGCGTGGAGGTGGTGACTACCGTATAAAAGTCACAAGTCTGTTGCGTACTCCCCGGACAGTCAAATATCTCCGCAGGCGCAACCGCAATGCGATTGACTCCTCGGTGCATCAGTTGGGCACTACTTTCGATATCTCATACGCCTCTTTCATTGCATCCAACGACCTTAATCCCCGTAGCGTCGATGACTTGAAAGGAATTTTGGCCGAAGTGCTTAAATCCATGCGGGAGGAAGGGAAAATATGGGTGAAATATGAACGTGGGCAACCATGTTTCCACATAACGGCCCGCAAGCCTCAAGACTGACACGATAGAGGAGATACTGTCGATACCGAACAAAGCGAGAGCCGGATGTTTATTATTCAAGTAAGGGACTATTTATTAATTTAATTCTGACAGACGATGAGCGAACAGAACTCAGGAAATCCACGGAATGATGGCAATGACGTCACTCAGTCCGGCAACAATGCTCCGAAAAAGAAACGTGCTGTGTGGATTCGGATTCTCCGTGCCGTGGGCTTCACACTGCTTGCGCTTCTGGTGCTCATTCTCGTAGTCATAACGATTGCCGTCTCCTACCTGAAACCTGAACGGCTTACTCCTCTCGTAGAGAAATATGCCAACGAATATCTCAAAGCCGACGTAGACCTCGGACGGGTCGAAATTTCATTCTGGAGCACTTTCCCGAAATTTGAACTTGATGTCCGCGACCTTAAAGTCAACAGTAAGACTTTCGACCGCCTGCCGGCTGAGGTAAAACAGAAACTGCCTGTATTTTCCGATTCGCTGCTCTCTATCCGCCATTTCAACGGAGGCGTCAATCTGACAAAACTTTCCGTCGGCAAGATAGCTCTCTACGATGTCGTTTTCGAACGGCCGGTAATAAACATTGTCCAGGCCACACCGGAGCTTTCAAACCTTGATATATTCCCTGAGTCCACAGAAGAAAAAGAAGAAAGTCCCGCAGTCGTTCCTGATTTTTCAATCGGGACATTCCGTATACTCGACGGTATGCCTGTGCGATATGTCTCAATACCTGATTCTATTGATGTCGGAATAAATCTTACGACTACAGAATTGCAGGGCGAAAAATCGCCTGATTATAAAGTCGACGTCCAAGGGTTAACAAGTGCGGCCATCTCCTCATTTCATCTCAATAAACTATCGTTCGGCATGGGTGGAGAAATCAAATGGGACCATTCCACGCCTTATAATGTCGCCATGCGTGATTTCAATCTCCGTCTCGGTGACGTAAAGGCCCTTCTCTCAGCCGATGTCGATTTTGACGACAATCTGAAAGTCAATTTTCTTGATTTCCAGTTGCCGCCCACACCATATTCCAGTCTCGTCGCCCTGATTCCGGATGAGATGCGTGGGGATCTTTCAAAAGTCAAGGCAAATCTCAATGTAGAGCTTGGTTTTAAACTCTCGGAACCATATTCACCTGCCATTGACTCGCTTCCATCATTCTCCTTGGATGTTAATATTCCGGAAGGGCAGCTGTCATATGAGCAGCTATCCCTTGACCGTCTCGCGCTCAGCGCTTCAGCGGATATCAACGGGAAGACCCTTGACAAATCGACAGTCAATATATCTAAACTTCTTGCAATCGGAGAGGGAGTAGGTTTTGAATTGAAAGCCGACCTGTCAAAACTCCTGACCGACCCTACGGCTGATGGTACTTTCCGAGGAGGGATGGATTTCAGTAAACTTCCATCAACCCTTCTTGCGAAACTTCCATGCAAGATTAGCGGAGACCTGCGTGCCGACAGCAAGTTTTTTGTCAGACGCAGCTATCTGTCCAAAAACAATTTCCACCGTATCCGTCTCAGCGGTGATGCTACCTTGAAAAATCTTCGGGTGTCGATGCCTGAACTGCCTGCCGACCTTTATTCAAAGACAATCGAACTCAAACTTGGCACAAATTCATCCTTCACCCGAGGACAGATAACCGTAGATTCTCTTCTTACGGCATCATTAAAAATCGACACTATCTCCGCAGATGTTACCGGAATGGAATTGCGTGCCGGCGCCCTGAAACTTGGCGTTGGCTGCCAAAACACGGCATCGTCGGTCGACACGGCGATTATAAATCCTATCGGCGGACGAATTGTAGCCGAAAGGATTTCTTTCAAATCACAGGAAGACTCCATGCGTGTGCGTTTAAGGAAATCCACCATCGGAGCGACATTGCGCCGCTTCAAGGGCGACAATAAAAAGCCGCAACTTCATCTTGACATAGCGACGGAGAGGGCTTTCTACGGCGACCGGGTTAACCGGGCAATGTTGCGAAAGGCGTTGCTTTTTGTCACAGTCCATCCAAGCCAGCCCCGCACAGGCATGTTGCGTAACAACTATCTGACAGACTCCCTCTCAAAGCTCTACCCCGATTTGTCAGCTGATTCCATATTCGTTCTTGCTAAGGATATTCGCAAGGCACGTCGCAGACAGCTGTCTATAGCCGACAGTACAGCCGTAGCTCAGGGTGAAGTTATCGATATCAGTGTCGATAATTCTATGAAACGCCTGCTGCGTCAATGGGACGCGAAAGGAGTGCTTAAGGCCGAACGCATGCGGGTGTTCACACCCTATTTCCCCTTGCCAAACAGTCTGAGCGACCTTAACATGCGCTTTACATCCGATTCCGTAACCATCACCGATACCCACCTTCGCTCTGGTCGCAGTGAGGTGACACTTAACGGTGCGATTTCCAATATTACGCGTGCTTTGACGTCCCGCAATCACAAGCAATCCATAAAACTGGATTTCAACCTCAGTGGAGACACTATTGATGTCAATCAGCTTGCCTCCGCAGCCTTTGCGGGCGCCGCTTTTGCTGAGCGTGATTCAGCGGACGTATATATAGCCCCCGACACAGAAAACGAGCGGGAACTTCAGGCTTCCGTACAGACCGGTGCAGATAGTGTCGCAGTCCTTGTTGTTCCCTCAAACGTGGAGGCAAATCTTGCCATAACGGCTAAAAACATCGTATACTCCGACATAATATTCCATGATTTCAAAGGCAATCTGAACGTCTATAACGGTGCGATAAACCTCGAGAGGATGGGAGCACGGACCGATGTCGGGTCTGTTAACTTGAACGCACTCTACAGTGCCCCCTCAAAACACGACGCCTCATTTGCCTTCGGTATGAGAGTCAGCGATTTGCGCATAGCCCAGTTTATCGACCTCGTGCCCTCGCTTGATTCAATAATGCCCTTGCTTTCAGACATAAGCGGTGTAATCAATGCCGACATTGCGGCCACCACCGATATAGACTCGCTGATGAACATCGACATTCCCTCCCTGAAAGCGGCGGTGAAACTGTCGGGCGACAGCCTTGTTCTCATTGACCCGCAGACTTTCCGTAAAATCGGGAAATGGCTGCTTTTCAAGCATAAGGAGCGCAACGTAATCGACCATATGAACGTCGAGATGATTGTCAATAATTCCCAGCTTGAATTGTTCCCCTT
The DNA here is from genome assembly GCA_021768245.1 of Bacteroidaceae bacterium. Lineage (GTDB taxonomy): Bacteria > Bacteroidota > Bacteroidia > Bacteroidales > Muribaculaceae > Duncaniella. The sequence goes on from JAETNO010000036.1 coordinate 12,714, forward strand.
CATCTTTGACCTCGACCGTTATAAACTCGGAGTCATGGGCGGTAACGACATGGCAATGAACCTTCACTACCATATTGCCGTGCTCAAATCTCCACTGCCGTTTAAATTCGGTATAAATGTCTCCGGCAATGTCGACAACATGAAAATCCGTCTCGGCAAAGCCAAGTTCAATGAGAAGAACATGCCTCGTACGGTTGCCATAGCTGACACTACCCGGATAAATCTCGTGCGTGAAATCGGTAATATATTCCGTCGTGGTGTCCGCAATTCGAAGATGAGAGGCCTTGATTTTTCTAAAATCACTTCCGCCCAGGCAGCCGACGCAGGCATTGCTGCTGACACAATCTCTCATGCCGATTCTCTCTACTTCATAAAGGAAGGGTTGATTCCCGCACCCGATACCGTTCCGACATCAGTGACTCCCCTGAAAAATAAAAAATCAAAAAAATGATTCCTCCTGTTCCTTACGCACTCGAAATAAACCGCTTCCTCCAACGTCACCACTATGACCGCGTGGAGCCTAAAGCCGCACTTATCGATATGGACGGCACCCTCTATGACTCCATGCCAAACCATACGGCAGCGTGGTATCGTATGATGTCTGAACAAGGGATTGAATGTCAACGCGATGAATTCTACCTATATGAAGGTGCGACAGGTGCGGCGACAATTAATAAACTTTTTCTCAGAGCCTACAACAGGAATGCCACTCCTGAAGAGGTGGAAAGCCTTTATCATCTGAAGACCCTGTATTTTCAGGAACAGCCCCCTGTAAAACCCATGCCGGGAGTGAAAGAAATGCTTGAAATCCTTAAGGAAATAGGCATGCGGCGGGTGCTTGTCACAGGCTCGGGCCAAAATTCACTGTTGAACCGTATTTCCACTGACTTTCCGGATATATTTGAAACGGAAATGCGGGTGACCTCGCGTGATGTAACCCACGGCAAGCCTCATCCAGAACCGTTCATCCGTGCCATGCAGCTTGCACGGGTGAAGCCGTCACAGTCAATTGTGATTGAAAACGCCCCTCTGGGAGTTGAAGCCGGTGACAAGGCAGGCGCTTTCACAATAGGAATTACCACGGGGCCTATTCCACGAAAGGCGATGGAGGACGCCGGTGCGGCAATTGTCTTTGACTCAATGCCTGAATTCGCCGAGAAACTTCCTTCGCTTATTCTCTCATTACTCACCGTCATAAAGGAACCCTAAACCACATAGCGCTTTTCAATGCAGACCATAATCTTCACCAACGAAGTCCGCGAAGCTGTCATAAACCTCATCGACAGTCTCAAACCGGCAAGCGTTCATATAATTACCGATACCAACGTAAACCGCGAGGTTATTCCGTCCCTCGGACTTGACTATCCGACAATTATAGTTGACGCCGGCGATGAAAACAAAAATATTGAATCGCTTTCCTCTATATGGAGCCGTTTGATTGAGCAAGGAGCCACACGTAAATCTCTTGTTATAAATATAGGCGGTGGAGTGGTCACCGATATGGGTGGATTTGCGGCTGCTACGTTCAAGCGCGGTCTGCGTTTCATAAATGTGCCGACAACGCTCCTGTCTGCGGTAGATGCTGCGGTTGGAGGAAAGACCGGAATAAATTTCAACGGATTGAAAAACGAAATCGGAGCCTTTGCCAAGGCCGATGCAGTGCTTATCTCCACGATACTGTTTTCGACATTGCCTCCGGAAGAAATTCTGTCGGGCTATGCCGAAATGCTTAAACACGGACTGTTGTCGTCAGAATCAGATTATCGTGAATTACTCGGCTACGATATCCTGAATGCAAATCTTGAAAGCCTGCTGTCATTACTCGAAAAAAGCGTAAAGGTAAAAGAGAGAATAGTGACCGAAGACCCTTTCGAGAAGGGTATCAGACGTGCCCTTAACCTCGGTCATACTGCCGGACATGCCTTCGAGTCGCTTGCGATGCGTAAAAAACGCCCCATCCCTCATGGCTACGCCGTTGCATTCGGGATACTCCTGGAAATGATTATCTCCCATTCCCTCGAAGGATTCCCCTCCGAAGAGATATACGGTTATGCTGAGTATCTTAAAAACAATGGCTACGGCTCACCTGAAATCGGATGCAAAGACTATGATGACATCATAGAACTTATGCGCCATGATAAGAAAAACGACACTCCGGGCGCAATAAATTTCACCCTCCTGTCAGCTCCGGGAACCCCCTTGATTGACCGCACGGCTCCGGAAACGGAAATCCTTACAGCCCTTGATATTTTCCGGGATATAATGGATTGACTTAGAAATGATATCCGGCTGTGGCGAAAAGTCCGATGTTGTGCGCATTAGGACTGACTATACCGTCACTGTTGGCCACATTCCTGAAGCCGAAGTGCCCTCTTACGCCGACAGAAATTTTATTGGCGAACGTAAGCCCCGTCGCGATATGCAGCCCCATGTCAAAATCGTGATATGAATTTATGAAGGCCTTGTTGTCGTCATAATAATTCGATTTGACCTGAGTCTTTGTGGTCATAAGTTCTCCAAGTTCATTGACTTTGGCATTATATATGGTGGCTTTTTGTTTCCCACCGGTGCCGCTGGCAAAATAGATACCACCGTCCACATTCCACTTCACACTCGGTGCGAGATTGAAATTAAAAGTGATGTACACCGGGATATCAACCGTCCGGTAGTTATTCTCGATAAAAACATTGGATACATTCTGATTGGTCTCACTTGTGACAGCAAGATCCATCTTCCCGGAATTGCGCAGATAGTTGAATTCAGTCCCGAGGCCCACAAACGAAGTGAAATTTAACTTCGCCCCGACACCTATTCCCCATGCAAACCCCATCGAATTATTGAGGTCGGTAATCTGCGGATAGCAGCTTTTGTAATTTTGGGTGACATAACTTCCGCCGAGTAATATATGGGCATCCAGATCCAAAAATTTCTTAGCCTTGCCATGCACTATAAGTTGGGCATTTGACTGAAAAGGCAGAAACACACAAAAAAGGATTGCTATGATGAAGGAAAATTTCTTTTTCATACCTATGGAATCTTTAGTGACTGATTAGGAATTATTGTGTTGAATTCACCGCCAAAATTACGTCAAAAGCCATTCAAAAACAAACCTCTTCCCCAAAATAGATAAAAAATGACAATTTTGTTGCACAATTGAATATTTATCTCTAATTTTGCAGAGTCAAAAATCGACAACACAACGGCTCCTTAGCTCAACTGAATAGAGCATCTGACTACGGATCAGAAGGTTACAGGTTTGAATCCTGTAGGAGTCACAAATCTCAGGCAGACTTGATTCAAAATTGAATCAAGTCTGCCTCTTTATTGCCTGAAACAGCTCAAAAATCCCCGTGATTCACACCGGTTGCACACGGAAAACACCCGGACAAGTGGCCACAGAAGGCCCCTGAGGCGGATTCTTACTTAACTACTAGGTATGAAAAAGCTGTTTCTACTACTTGTGGCAGTGATTACCCTGTCGCTTTCGGGTGCGGCCCAGAACCGCACCGTCAGCGGTACGGTCGTGGCTGCCGAG
>JAETNO010000007.1 GCA_021768245.1 Bacteroidaceae bacterium
GCTAACTTTGGCTATCGGCAGGAATTATTGTTTGTGCTAAATCTTTCTAAATCAAGATTTTATAAAATTGCTAACACTTGCACATCAGTCACTTACAGGCATGAAAAAAGGGCCACATAATTGTGACCCTTCTGTGATCCGCCTGGGGCTCGAACCCAGGACCCCAACATTAAAAGTGTTGTGCTCTACCAGCTGAGCTAGCGAATCTCCGTATTGTTGCTGTTATGGGGCTTCCCCTTAAAAGCGATGCAAAGGTAGGGAGTTATTTTTAATTATGCAAGTTTTAAGAACGATTTTTTTGTTTTTAATTGAAAATAGTGGGGTGATTGAGGTTTAATCAGTATAAATGTATTAAGTTTGCGAAGATATAAATTGATATTTTATCAGAAGATAGCTAATATCTCTCGGAGCTAATGATATTATTTTTCCCATGGCAGGGGACTGCGACGAAATGCGTCAATGAATGAGTTCGGAGTTGAATTGAAGATTTCGATGTGGCATGTCTTAGCGTAGTTTTCCACTACGTGATATGATTTAAATGCGAGGTGCATGCTTAACAGAATTTCATGGAGGCGCACATTCTTGTAGACTGATGCTACCCGCTGTTGCTCAGACGTATTATCTTTGTAGAAATGGGGCTGTATGCTGATGAGTTCATTATCGTTTGTAACGCTCAGCGTTGATAGCCAACCATGGTCAGCGCCGATAATATATATTTCCTTAAATCCGGCACGAACGGCTGTCATTATCGCGGGAATGAGTACATTTCTGGGGCGTGGCATACCAAAGCCTGCGTTGAACAATGCATGTTCAATCCAATGAAATCCTTCAATTCCTACAAAGTTAAAATTCTCGACTTTTATATTGAGATTAGTGATGGCCATATTATCCGCTTTATGTCCGCATGGCACATAAAGGGTCATTGGCCATGTCACAACCTCATTAAAGCGTTGGAACAGACGAGCGACATTCGGATCTGTCTCCCGGTTCTCAAAGAAATGCGGGTCGGCTAAAAGGTAGAAGTCCGGTCGGATGATTGTAAATTCATCAGCATTGGCGGCAAAATTAACGGCCATGGTTGATGATAAAGCCAATTGTTCGGCATATGATTCTATCATCGGAGAGAGGGATGGCCCGTTTCCCATTATTATGATTGGTTTTCCATCAATTGCCGCTTGTGCTTTGCTGACAGTGTTACGTCTTGATTGCAATGCCACTTTTATAAGGCTCTTTGCCGTCGCCCCTAAATTGGCAAGAAACGTTGATATTTTATCAGTAAATTTCATATTTTGACTTTATATTTGCATATGCAGTGGAAGACAGCGGGTAAGATATTCACGGGCTGCTTCCCATGGGGTGTAGAGTGTGGTACGGCCCGGAATCAATGGTACCGGTGTTTCGTTGAGGTCGGTTCTGACATAATATTTCCCACTATCGGCACGAAACAGAATCAGCTGAAGGTTCGCTGCCATTGGCACTACATAGAAGTCGCGCCAGTGAAGGCCTACCGTATCGAAATAATTGGTCATATAGTAACATCCTGGAAGATGCATCAGGGAAAGCAATGGCATTAATGTTTCTGCATGGCCGAAACGGAGCATAACAGAATATTCATTTTTACCATCGACTGCATCATTCATGGTTGATATAAGATTTACAAGTAGCTGTGAGGCCATTTCGGCAGGGACCGTGGATAGGGTAGAGGCCGCATGGGTCAAATAGTGGTGAAGATTCTCTACGCTCCAAAGGGCATTGATTTCCTCTTCGTTGAAATATTTTTTCAAATTTACATTGATAGCCATGGCGGCACAGCCCGACACTACTTTATATATGTTGAGGCTGATATCTTTCGCTTCATCACCATCAAAAGGGTAGGCTTTCCCTAAAGCTTTTATTGCAACAGATTCCGGCACATGCGAGGAAACGAAGTTTTCATAGACATTGTGCCATTCTTCGGAAGAGATAAAAGACTTATAGTCATTGTCGCTGTCCCATGGACGTACAAGCGGTGAATTCTGACGTCCGGAGGAGGTGTATATTTCCACTTTGTTGTTGAGTCTTGACAGCTGATGTGTAAACTCATCCATCGACATTATACAACGCGGAACATAAGAGGAGATTGCATTAATCTTTGTATTGTCGAACAACGGACGGAATGTCATAAATGCACGAGAGGCAATTGCCCGTTGTTCTGCCATCCCGAGAGAATCAAGCGCACCCCACCGTCCTGCTGTCTTCGCCACAATCGTATGGCAAAGTTTCATTAGTTCCCGACCTTCGGGCGTAATGGTGCGGAGACTGTCGGCCTTGGTCAAAACACGCAAAAGGGATGTGGTGTATTTCGAAGAGGACAGGAAGCGTGCGCCATGGCGTCCAACATGATTTATGAATACCGGCGTTAGGGAGTCAGGATAAGCAAGTTCCTTAACGGTTCTTGAAGGATAGGGGATAGCTGAGCCTTGACAATCTTCGAATGAATATTTAGTCGCTGTCGGATCAACTGCAAACGCTTTAGACATCGCAGCGAATAAAACAACTACACCTGTCCAAAATTTAATATTACCGAATATCTTTTTCATATTGCGTATATACATTCTTTTAATTAGTTTTGCCATCAGATAAGCTCGTTGACCAAGCTCTCAATGGCAGTAATTCTACGACCAAATTTAGATAAATAATGGATAAAAAGCAAAATTATAGAAAACTAATTTCCGAAGGTCGATTTGATGAGGCCCTCATGGCGCTTGATTCGCTGATTTCGGAAAATCAGAATGATGACATATTATTTTTTGACAGGGGAAAACTGCGATGGCGCATGGGGGACAGGGCCGGCGCTACCGGTGACTATGCTAAAGCCGTGCAGATAAATCCGCTCAGCCATGCCGTCAAGGCGCTTGAGCAGGCGAGAGATGTCGCTGATTTTTTCAATCCAGACCTTTATAACCCTTAAGTATCAGCAGCTTAAAATCTATTCTTTCTCCGAAAGTTCGAGCCAGCGCAGTTCTTTTTCGTCAAGGATATCTTTTATTTCGCTGTAACGTGCTGCTTTTTCTGTTATGTCATGGATTTCCGCCCCTGAATTGAAAAGAATCTCAAGAGAATTCTTTTCCTCGTTCAAACTGTCAATCTCTGCCGTGAGTGCTTCCAATTCTTTCCGTTCCTTGAATGTCAGTTTTTGTGGACGAGTGTTATTCCTGCGTTGATCCTGTTCGGGAGTCCTCGTTGGCTGCTTGGATTGTTCTGAAATTTTCTGCTGTTCTTTGATGTATTCCCTATAGTCACTGTAATTACCGGGAAAATCTTTGATTACACCATTGCCTTCCATGACAAACAGATGGTCGACAATCGAATCTATGAAGAAACGGTCGTGGGAAATCACTATGACACATCCTTTGAATTCCTTCAAGTAATCTTCCAGGATGGCAAGAGTCATTATGTCAAGGTCATTAGTCGGCTCGTCGAGAATCAGGAAATTGGGTTGGGTTATGAGGACGGCTGCCAAGTGAAGACGGCGCATTTCACCTCCGCTGAGTGTCGCTATGTATTTCTGCTGGTCAGCCGGTGAAAATAGAAAACGTGACAGGAACTGCATAGGAGTATAATGGGTGGTTCCGTTAATCACCACATCATCCGTAATGTCAGTAATAGCGTCAATCACCTTTTTGCCTTGAGGCAATTGCAGTCCTTCCTGTGAATAATATCCGAAGCGCACTGTCTCGCCCACATTCCAATTTCCGCTATCGGGAGCCACAAGCCCTTGCAGCATTTTTACGAATGTTGATTTCCCGACACCGTTGCTCCCGATTATTCCGAGTTTTTCATAACGGGCGAATGTGTATGTGAACCCGTCGAGAATAATTTTGTCACCGAACCGCTTTGAGACACCTTCCGCCTCAAATATCTTCGAACCTATATATGATGACTTGACTTCGGTCGGGTCAATCTGTTTTTCATCATAGTTTACGCTGGCCCGGGCTTTCAGGTCATAAAAAGCATTTATGCGGTAGCGGGCTTTTCCTCCTCTGGCCTGAGGCTGCCTGCGCATCCATTCCTGTTCCCGGCGAAGAGTGTTTTTCATCTTAGCAAGCTCACCCGTCAGAACTTCGATACGTTCTGCACGCCTACGCAGATATGTGTCGAAATTTCCTTCATAGGTGAAAATCTGCCGCATATCTATTTCGATGATTTTATTGCATACACGGTCAAGGAAATATCTGTCATGTGTAACCATGAGCAATGTTACCCTCTGACGCGAGAGATAATTCTCAAGCCATTCCACTGACGCGAGGTCAAGGTGGTTGGTTGGCTCGTCGAGAATAAGGAGATCCGGATTGCCTAAAAGTACCTGTGCAAGCGCGACACGTTTCAACTGGCCTCCTGACATATGGTCAACTGTCATGTCAGGATTGTCAATGCCGAGCTGTGACAGCATCTGTTTTATTCGGTCCTCTCGGCCCCATTCTTCATGCACATCAGTCGGGACGGTCGAAAGTAGATTATCCATTACAGACATCCCGCTTTCAAATGCCGGAGTCTGGGCAAGAAAACCGACGCGAAGATCGTTTCGGAAAGTGACACTCCCGCTATCAGGACTTTCAATTCCTGAAATTATACGCAGCAGCGTCGATTTCCCAGTCCCGTTTTTAGCGATAAGCCCGATTTTGTCACCCTCGTTGACGCCGAAAGTGACCGAATCAAAAAGAAGACGGTCGCCGTAGCTTTTAGTCAGATTCTCTATTTGAAGATATGGTTTCATTGCCGGATAATTCCCATTATATTATCTGCAATTATACATCAAGACAGGCGTCAAGAGCCTCTGTAATAGCTTCCCGGTCAAGATTCTGTCCTATAAATACAAGTTTCACCATTCGGTCGCCATAGTCGGCATCCCAGTCACGGAGGATGGAGGGATCCTGCTCCACAAGTTCCTTCAGTTCATCTTCAGGAGCGGTTACGAACCACATGCCGGCTTCACGTAGCTGTTTTTGGCGACCTGCGGTTTCGAATAGATAAGACATATCCGGGTTGGTTCCGAAATAGCATATGCCTTTAGACCGTATTATGTTCTTTGGCCATTTGTTGGCACATAGATAATCAAATTTGTTGAGGTCGAATCCAGGCCGGCGGAAATAGACAAAAGTGCCGATACCGTATTCCTCGGCCTCACCTTCACCATGGTGGTGATGATGGTGATGGCATCCGCATGTGCAATTCTCATCATGTTCATGATGGTGATGATTTTCATCATGGTGATGCTCATGTTCGCTTTCGTGGTGATGGTGATGGGCGTGTTCCTCCTTCTCGATTTCTTCGATTGGTTTCTCAATCTGTTGTACCCATGCCGCAGATGTGGCGACACTGTTAAACTCAAAAAGGTGGGTATTCAGTATGCTTTCAAGATTTACATCGGCATAGTCACACTCTATTATGCGGACTTTTGGATTAAGGGCCTTCACTATAGTCCTGACACGTTCGGCTTCCGCGCTTGAGATTTCGGATATTTTGTTGAGAACAACAATGTTGCAGAATTCAATCTGTTGAATTACGAGGTTCTCGATATCTTCTTCGTCATGAGCTTTGGACGTCAGGTCTTCGCCACATGAGAATTCATCCTGCATACGGAGAGCATCGACTACAGTCACGATGCAGTCAAGTTTTGGTGTGCCGTTTTTAAGGTAATCGCCACCCATATGGGGGATAGAACAGATTGTCTGGGCTATAGGCGCAGGCTCGCATATTCCGCTTGCTTCAATGACGATATAGTCAAATTTTTTCATCGCTAATATATCGTCAATCTGCTTAACTAAATCCATCTTTAGCGTACAGCAGATGCAACCGTTCTGCAATGCTACAAGGGAATCATCTTTGGTGTCTACGATGCCTCCACGCTCTATAAGGTCGGCGTCGATATTTACTTCACCTATATCATTGACGATTACTGCAAAGCGTATGCCGCGTTCATTGGATAAGATATGGTTGACAAGTGTGGTCTTGCCACTGCCGAGATAACCGGTCAGAAGAAGTATGGGAGTAGACATAGTTTTTTGATATATCTGTTTTTATTTTATACTTTTGTTTTTTACCACTCTATTTTTACGGCTACACCTTGCATTTCGGCCGGGATAGGAGGGTTCAGCTTTGTAAGGTGTATCATTCCACCGTATATGTCCGGATAGCTTGCAAGAAGTGCTGATTTTATACGTCCCACCACATGCTCAAGCAGTTGCGAGGGCTTTTCCATCTCATGTCTAATAATTTCCACAGCCTCCGCGTAGTTAAGGGTCTGTTCGAGACAGTCCGATTCCATCGCTTCTGCAATCGGATATTTAAGATGAACGCTTATTTCGAATGTGTTTCCGTTCAGACGTTCATCTTCATAGACTCCGTGCCGGGCAAAAAGCCGCAGTCCGTTTATTTCTATGGTGCCTTCCATGTCGTGCTATATTTTCAACCCCATGTAAGGTTGGAACCACGTTTGATATAACTTTTTATACGGTAGTAAAAGTTATAGAGCGGCTCGATAGTCATAAACCATGGGAAGGTAAGGAAAATCGGGCGTGAGCCGAGAGCTAATGACGATTTTCTCCATGTGCACATCAGTGTGATGGTTAAGATTAGCCAAAGAGCTCCACTGACTACCATCGGCAGGAAAGAGGGGAGTCCTGTCAATGATAGCGCGATTGCCGAGACTGTCAGACTCCACCATGCGAGAGAGGAACTTCCGAAAAACAGACGTGCGGAAGTTTTAAGCTTCTTGGCTGTATAGCAATACCGAAGTTTTGAATTGCGATGCGATATCTGCGGATATGGAGACAGCACTTCGACAATCGATGCTGTCGAAAGTTCTACCGCTGTGTTACGCTTATTGGCAACTTCGTTGACAAAGACATCATCATCTCCGTATTTCAGATGAAGAGAGCGGGAGAAGCCTTTATTTTTGAAAAACAGGGAACGGCGATATGCCAGATTGTGACAATCGCCTCTGTAAGGACGCCCTGCGATAGCCCATGAGAGGTATTCAATGGCTGTTCGCACGGAGTCGAACGAATGTAGGCGCTTCCATGGGTTAGGAGTGTCGTCGGGAATTAATGGGGTAGAATATCCAATGACCACTTCTTTGCCTTGCACGAAGTGACGGGCCATTGCTTTGAGCCATGTCTTGGATTCAATACGGCAGTCGCCTGTGGTCAGCATTATCACCTCATAACGGGCGGCTTTTATGCCGAGTGTGACTGCGAGTTTTTTCCTTGAAAGCGAGCGCGATTCCAAAGGAGTGAAAGTCATATATAGATTGGAATAGCGTTGTTCGAGGCGTGCGATTACATCTTTTGTCGAAGACACAGCTCCATCATTGACAACAATTACCTCAAAATGGCCGGGATATTCTTGCTCAAGAATTTGAGGGAGAAGCACTTCAAGGTTCTCGGCATCATCTTCGGAATAGACAATTACCGACACCGCCGGATATGCCGAGGGCTCGGATGGGAACGGAGTCTCGTTATCATCTGTCACTTTCGCACTTACCGATGCCACATAATGGCGGAAGCCGATAAGCAAATACAAGAAGCATATGAGAAATATCGAGAAGAAGCTTATTGTTGCAGGAGTTATGCTGATTTCAAACATTTGGAAACTATTTAGACAATCGCCGGTTTGATTCAGTCGGAGAGTCAACTGTCTAACCAAATGACAAAGTTACAAAATACTCATCAAAAATCCGACAAAAAAGCTCCGTCATTCATCCAAAATAATTTTATAACGGATGTTAAAACAACCATGGTAGAGTTTCAGCCATGATTTATTGAATTTTGATTCCTGTTATGCGGCCTTGGAGCATTGGATAATGTCGTATGACTATCCACCTTTCTCCATGGATGGTAACTATATTGAATTCATTGGTTTCGAATTTAGTCATTTTATACCTGTTTATAAAGGGATAGAGCAATTTCTGTATAGGATTTAGCTCAGAAATTGCTACAGGTTTTATTGATAGGGTAATTTTCTTCGGGTCTTTATGCCCCGTTATTTTATACCAGGACGAATGAATATCCGGGTCTGTAAGCAGTATTCCCTCGTGATAGTCTTTCCCTTGTCGGAGCATTTCATATATATTTTTACTTATAATAACAGCTCCTGGTTTTCCGCCATAGAAATTAATTATATGTTCTGATACTGGTAACGGACCTTGATAAAGATTTTTTAATGCCGGTGAAAAATAGCGGGAGGTTAGAGCGTTCCCGTTTATATGATTTACAACTATAAGTGAATCTCCATTAATTATCTGTCTCCTCATACTCTCATTGGCTCCGTAATTAGCATAAACTTTAGGGATTATAAGTATGAATGATATGGTTACGAGTATCCCTGATATAATACTCCCAGTTTTTTTAATATTGTCCGATAGAGTCCTTACAAAAAGCGACATCAATATTATAGTTGCGAATATTTCTATAGGAAATCTGGAATATACGGATTCATGATGTGTGAGGACTATAAATAAGAATGACACTATCCATGCTATGATTAGAATTATGTTCCTGTTTAGCTCTTTTATTAAAATTTCTATTGACAACAGTTTGAAAAAATATATCAGACCTATGAATATTATCAATATGAAGCTAATCCGTAGATTTTTCATGGCGATAAGTGATTGACCGACAGCCATTATCGCCTCATGGAAAGACTGTATATTTTCTTGACCACTAATGAATCGAAAAAGATTAAACGGAGTCAGGCATAGAAAAACAGTTCCGGTTACCATTCCTCCCGTTAAGCATATCTTTTTAATCGTAAGTAGTTTACGATGGGTAATAAAGAAGATGATAGATCCGACACAAAGGCCTATGGAGAAACCTTCGTTGGACCACCCCGTTATGAAACCCAATATAAACCATAACGGGGGATTCCAAAATTTTGGTGGGGCTGATGACTCAGAGGTAAGTTTATAATAGAATACGGTAATTATACATGCGACAAAAAGATAGTTACATGTCCCGGCCATCCATATACATGCTTGGAATATTCCAGGCATGAAGAACCAGATTATAGCAATGGTTAGTAACGCGACATTAGATATATTCTTTTTGTCAGGGCAGACAATCCTTGCAATTATCCATGGTAGAAAAATAAATGCTGCCGTATTAAAAAAATTGAAAATAGATTTACCTGTAAGTTCCGTGAATAATTCAACGAGAAGGTGAGGTATAAATCTTCCGACACCTGAAAAATATTCAGTATATACCCCTAACACCCCTGGCCATGGCGCAAAATGTTGTAGTTCTACAGGGGAATTGAAAAACACGTAATTGAAATCGTCTATAGCCAAAGGCGTGAACTTGGCAACTATGTAGAATCCGATTGTTATAGCAATCCACAATATTGTTTGAATAATATCTATTAGATGTGGATTTTTCTTGGAGTACATGTCAAAATATTAATTTATATTCCTGGTTGCCTTTATTTTTAGTTCCGGTGGAGTAAATATATATGACGATGAGTACATGGGATATATCTCTATGCACCTACAGTTGCAATAAGTGCTTTCCCATTGTCAAAGTATCTTCGGGCCATGTCTGCGAGCATATCGGGGGAAAGTTGTCGGGCTATTTCTTCCTGCCGTTCGAAATAGTCGGCGGGAGTGTCGGCATATATGCGCGTCTGATGAAAATCCATGCGGCTGAAAGGTGTGTCGAGTATAGTGGCAAGATTGGAAAGTAGAAGTCCGGAAAGCCGTTTTACCTCATCTGATGTATAAGTCGATGGATTCTTCATTTCCTCCATTTCATGGCCTATAAGCCTGATTACCTCTTCGACTGTCGATGCGTCGGTCTGCGTGCTGATAGTTATGAAACTTCTGTCGGTATATCCGAGGAGCACCGCAGAGATGCCATAAGTGAGGCCTTTGTCCTCTCGTATATTGAGCATCAAGCGGCTTCCGAAATATCCTCCCAATGCAGTCACTGTCGCGCGCAGGGCTACAAAGTCAGGATGTGACCTACCGATGGCCGGTATCATCATCTTTACCGCACTCTGCTTTGAATGTGCCCTGTGGATATCTGTTCTTCTTGTCTCCGGCGATATGGCAGGAAAAAGAAGGGGAGTGAAAACAGTTGCGATGGGCGCTGACGGAATCCTGGAAAATGAAAATTTCACAGCATCAATCATACTGTCGCTTATCTTACCCGCAAAGAACAAATGTATATCCTGAGGGTCAAGTCGAGAGAAATGAAACGCTGACAGACTGCCGGGAGTAAAAGCTCTTGTCATAGCGGCATCTTCACATCTGGATAATGGATTTTCATCTCCATAGGCCATCTTTCTTACGGCCTCGTCGGCGAGGAATGTGACTTTCTCCCGGTCGAGCTCATTACGGGATGCCTGCCTCTCAAGAATCCTTTCACATGCCGCTGCCGGGAAAGACGGACATAGAATTATTTCTATAATCAAGGGCAAGAGGCTCTCGAACTTGTCATTAAGACTTGATAATGAGATTGAGGAATAGTGGGTCGATACGGATGTATTGAGCCATGCCCCGTTATATTCAAGCCGATTGGCTATTTCTTCGCCCGTGTGGCGGTCTGTTCCCTCGGCAAGCATCATCGTGGCGCATGAAGCAAGTCCGGGAAATGGAGACTCCGCTTCTCCGCCCGGAAGCGCTATTGTCAGTCGGTTTACTTCCACCTCTCCTCCACATACAACATGGAGTCTTATGCCGTTAGGCAGTCTGTAGGTGTCTGCCGGAGATAGGGTCAATTTCCCGAACCCATGGACTTTCGGAGCTTCAGTGCGATTCATTTTGGGAAGAGCTATATAATATTTTGCGCTTACTTGCGATTAAAAATAGAATCAATTTTTTGTTCAATGAGTGAGTTGAGCACAGCACGCCTTGCTTCGTCCGGTGTTGGCTCATCTGTCTTTTTGTCAGATGTTTTCGCTACGGACGGAGTTTTAGTTGCAGGCGTTGCACCCTGTTTTCGCTTCGGAAGCGAAGCGACAGGTGTCATCTTATACGTGGCACTTTCGGAGGAAGAATCTTTAGGCTGGGGGACGTTGGAGTCTTTTTTTATTGAAGATTTATCGAGCATGGCATGATATTGCTCGACATAGCCGGCCCCGGTGAATGTCTTTCGGAAATAATCTTCATCTATGCCGCTTATTATTACGCCCTTTGATCTTGAGGAATGAATCATGCGCCCGTCACCTATATATATACCGACGTGTGACACCTTGTTGCGTGAACCGGATGTCGCGAAGAAGAGTAAATCTCCGGGCATAAGGTCGCCTTTAGCAAGAGGAGAGCAGAATTTTGCCTGTTCGCTTGAGCTTCGTGGAAGTTTTATGTCAAGGGCACTGCGGTAGATGTTGAGGACAAGCCCTGAGCAATCAACTCCACCTTTATCCTCACCTCCATATTTATATGGAGTCCCGAGCCATTGCTTTGCTTCTGTCAGAAGAGCATGTGAATGTGGATGAAGATTCGAAGATATCTCCATCTCTTGTCTATTGACCTTTGATGGTCCGGTCGGACTTGTCCGATGGACTGTCGCGGTATTACGCATGCTTCCGCACGATGTCAAAATGGCAGCGGATATGAGAGCTGTGGCTATTAATCGGGATTTAATGGGCATCATAATGCAAAGATAGGTATAAAAAGCGGTGAATATATCTTAAAATGGAGATTTTCATCTTAAAATATTTTAAACCCGTGATATCCGACGTAACATAGCATGGTTTTTGCCGTCTAATAGAAAAACGAATAACCAACCAAACATATCACATCACAACGAAAACAATGAAATTAAGCAGCAAAATCATCATGTTGGCTGCGGGAACCGCAGTCCTGAGTTCTGCCGTGACTGCAGTGGCCATGAAGCAGGCTCTTTTCAGCTCGGATGAGGCAAAAGATTTCAATGAGCTTTTCACGGATGCCAATTCCGGGACTAACGGCAGCTTTACGAGGGTATCACAGCTTCCCGCAAATCCATCAGACTTCACTACGGCGGCTGAAAGCACCATCAACGGTGTAGTTTCCATCAAAAGTTACGCCACTCCCCGCTATCATCAGCAAGGAAATAGCGGCATTTTCGACGATCCGTTTTTTGAATATTTCTTTGGAAATCCCGGGAGCCGTCGCAGTCAGCCGCGTCAGCAGGAACAGCCTAAACAGCAGCCAACCGGACTTGGCTCAGGAGTGGTCATAAGTTCAGACGGCTATATAGTGACTAACAATCATGTGATTGACGAAGCCGAGCGACTGGAGGTCACTCTTAATGACAACCGTACCTTTGACGCTACCGTAGTCGGCACGGATGCCACGACCGACCTCGCGCTTATCAAAATAGATGCCAAGGATCTTCCTGTTATTCCCATGGGCGACAGCGAGGCTCTTAAAGTTGGAGAATGGGTGCTCGCAGTCGGCAATCCATTCGGCTTCACCTCTACAGTCACAACCGGTATAGTTTCAGCGAAGGGCCGCAATATCGGCCGGCCTAATCATGGCGGACAGAGTGATATAGAATCCTATATACAGACGGATGCCGCAGTTAATCCCGGAAATTCCGGTGGCGCGCTTGTGAATCTTGCCGGAGAACTGATAGGTATAAATACCGCTATCTACAGCCAAACCGGTAATTATGCGGGATATTCTTTTGCAATACCCACTTCTATAGTAAAGAAAGTTGTAAGTGACCTCCGTCAGTATGGCACTGTGCAGCGTGCGGTGCTTGGCGTCTCAATACGCGACCTCAGCAATGAAATAGCGAAAGAAAAAGGCATTACTGCTGTTACCAAGGGTGTCTATGTCGACGAAGTCAGCGACCGTAGTTCAGCAAAAGAAGCCGGCCTGCAGAAAGACGACGTTATCATAAAGGTCAACGATGTCGCGACCGACAATGTGGCGCAGCTTCAGGAGCAGGTAGCCAAGCATCGTCCCGGTGATAAGATTAAGGTGACTTTTATCCGTGATAACAAAACAAATTCAGTGGATGTCAATCTGCGCAATCCGCAGGGCACGACTCAAGTGACAAAGGCAGGCGACATAACTGACCTTGGCTGTGCGTTCAAGAAAGTTGATGAATCAACTCTTCGTCAACTCGGATTGAGCAATGGCGTTCAGGTGACAGGACTTTCTAAAGGACGCTTCTCTGAAGCCGGAGTGAAAGAGGGCTTTATCATCTATTCAATAAATGATTCGCGTGTCGGTTCTCCTGACGATGTCGAAAAAATGTATAAGGCCATCATGAAGGGCAGCGGAGATGAAAAGGTGATGATTATACGCGGTGTCTATCCGACAGGCAAGCGTGGCATCTATGCTGTGGACCTTTCAGGAATTGAATAAAAATTTTACAGTTCTCCTCTCTCATCTTTGGAAAACATGCCGCTACGGAATGAAAAATCCGTAACGGCATGTTTAATTTTGATTTATATCAATCGAATAATTAGATTGCTGCGATAACTTCAATTTCGACAAGCACTTGCTTGGGAAGTTCGCGTACAGCGACCGCAGAGCGGGCGGGGAAGGGCTCCTTGAAATTCTCGGCATATACTTCATTCATCTCTCCGAACAGGCTCATGTCGGCAAGGAATACTGTCGTTTTCACAACGTTTTCGATGCTCGCACCTGCTGCTGCCAACAAAGCTTTGACATTGGCAAGCGATTGTGCTGTTTGTGCTTTGATTCCTTCAGGGACAGTACCTGTTTCAGGATTTACAGGAATTTGGCCGGAGCAGAAAAGCATGTTGCCTGTTTTGATTGCCTGGCTGTAGGGGCCGATAGCGCCGGGGGCGGCTGTGGTTGAAATTACTTCTTTCATGATAAATGAGAATTAGATTGATTTTATGATAGTTTCTGGTTTTAGTTCTATCTCCGAGAGCATGGTAGTATCGGCAGACTTTTCAATTTGCTGTGAAATCCTGTCACAGATATTCATCAAATGGGCGAATTTTGAGTCCAGTTCCGGAATGAAATCTTTTTCACCATGATTACCGAGTATGTTTATGACATGTCCGAGCTTATACCGTTCAAGGCTCATGGCCGGGACTAAAGGCGGGTCAGTAAGGTCTTCGCCCCCGTTTTGTGGTAAAGCCTTTATAATCAATCCGCAATCAAAAAGATAGTTGACGATTATTCCGGTAAGTTTCAAAGGTATGACGAACTGTTTGGAGAGATCGGCAATGTTGTATGGAGTCTCGCCGTTTTTGAATCTGCGTAATATAACCGTAAGAATGGCAAGGCACACCTTGCGTCGGTACTGGACCGAAATATTGTTGGTCTGACGCTCGAATGAAAACATGAATATGTTTTGTGCGGAACAGCATATCAATGCCCCGGCAAGAGTGATAAGCCACGAAAGCTGTACCCATATCAGCATCAATGGCAGGAAAGAAAAGCTACCGTAGATTGCATTGTATTTGGACACATAAATCTGTCCGCTTACAAAGAGCCATTGCAATATCTGGAAAGCTGTGCCGGCGAGAGCTCCTGAAATGAGTGCGTTTTGAAATTTTACCTTTGTGTTTGGAATCAGCATATAGGCTCCGGCAAAGAATAGCCATGCGAAAACGA
This sequence comes from Bacteroidaceae bacterium, assembly GCA_021768245.1. Classification (GTDB taxonomy): domain Bacteria; phylum Bacteroidota; class Bacteroidia; order Bacteroidales; family Muribaculaceae; genus Duncaniella. The sequence continues at coordinate 14,564 of JAETNO010000007.1, forward strand.
CGGAGACAATATCAAACACATCTTCAAGAATCGGACTTAGGAAATCGAATGGCAATAAATGCTGCACTGTATTCGACATAAATATCTGCAATCCACTTGAACAGATCATTAACACCGGCAATATGATACAGATTGCTAGATAGTCGGTGACCTTTCGCGCGATTGGACGGTCAGCTCTTACCCCCCAAATATCATTGAATGATTCCTCAACGCTATCGAGCAGAGAAATCAATGTCCATAGCAGGAACACGATACCGACTCCGACGAAAAGTCCTTCAGATGCCTGGGCCAGACAGGAATCGACGAAAGAGAAAGCCATTTCAAGCGCACGGTGCTGCGACGGGAAATATTGATAGAGCTGATTCTGCAGCAAATTCTGGAATCCGAATCCTCGTCCGATGGCAAAGAGAAGTGCAAGGGCTGGCACAATTGCAAGGAGTGTACGATAGGTCATGGCGCATGCCCGGCTCTGAAGGTCGCTGCTCATGAATGTCCTGACCGTCAGATTCAGCGTCTTGACAATATTGACTTTCAGATTGTCACGCTTATCCTCCCAGACACCGACGGAGCAGTATTTCCAAAGCCTTAATGCTTTTGTCTTTGTCCGTTCTATCCATGCCGCAATTTTCCCGGGCTTTTTCTCCTCAGTCATATGAAATTTATAGAATTATTAAATGCAATGTATCAGTCTTGTATTGAGTCTTTTTCGACAAAAGTGCGGGCTGCCTGGCTTCGCGCGATGTCAAGGGCACGGCTTAGACGCTCTTTTTCAAGTGAAGCCACTTTGAATCGTCTGAGCGTTGACGCATAGTCATAGACGAGTGCGATTTCTTTGGCCTGGGCGGTAGGGAGGGACATCGAATATGATGTAGAGCCATTAAATGTCAACGTTAAGGGGGAATTTACGTTCGACGAAATAAATTTGCCGACGCTGTCACACTCAGCGCCTATAAAAGTTATGACTTCCGCGCCCATCGAGCGGTCATTACGTTCGCCATCATATGCCACGATTGAAGTTCTTGCTTCATCTGTGCCATTGCTGACTGTGACCGAAGTGCTTTTGACGCTTTTCGCTTTCAGAGAGGAGAGCATATAAAAATCTCCCTCAGGACTGACACGGGCCTGAAGCCCGTTAGTCCCGATGAATTTAGACGGTTCAGTGGTTGATGCCACATAGTAACCCTCGATAGGATTTTTGACAAATTTCATTTTTCGTCCGAGTGACTCTCCGAGTGCGCCAAGCACCGCAGTCAGAGAGTCAGCTTCCTGAAGGCGTATGAGCGTAAGGCCTTCCGTTGCCCGGGTTGCGAGATGAAGGGCCTCCCGGCGGACTTCGATTGCTTTAGGATAGGCTGATTTTATTGAGTCCGTAAGGGATAAAGTCCTGTCGAATTCTCCATTGTTGAACGCGGTCTCGGCTTGATTTAGCAAATTTCTTGCATCTTTATTATTATCGCTTCCACAACTGCAAAGTGAGGCCGACGCAAGCATCGCGAATCCGAATGATATAATAATGACTGTATGTTTAATTGTTGCGCTGCACATCTTTTACGCCTTTAACGGTTTTTATTTTCTTTATAAGGTTATTCAATGCTTCAGTATCGCTGATTCCGACCACGAGGAAGCCGGAAAAGATTCCATCGGAAGAATCTATTGAAATGTTGCGTAATGTAACGTCTTTCTCTTTATTTATTATTGACGTGATATTGGTGACTATTCCGATATCATCGTTACCGATGATTTTCAGTGTAGCGGCAAAATGACTGCCGACTTTTCCTGACCAACGGGTACGTATTACACGATATGGATATTTATACCGGATATGGGCTGCATTCGGACAATCGTTTCTGTGAATCTTGATTACACCTTCAGCTGAGACGAAGCCAAAGACATCGTCTCCGAATATAGGATTGCAGCACTTTGACAGACGGTAATTGATCCCTTTTATATTGTCACCGATAATCAATATATCGTCGGATACGGTCTCAGCGTTGCGGTCGATATTCTCAATAAGTTCGAACTCTTCGGCACTTCTCCGCTCGGTTTCCGCTTTTCGGTCGGCGTTTTCAAGAAGTTCGTATTGAGTGATTACATCGTTAACATCAATCACTTCATCAGAGATGGCGCAATAGAAATCCGTTACCGTCCGATAGCCCATCTTTTTTATAGTCCGCATCAGATAGGCCTCGTCAAGGTCAATCTTTCGGTTCTTGCAGCGTCGTTGCAACAACTCTTTGCCGAGTTCAGAGGCTCGGTTTGCACGCTCGTTAATGGTCTGGCGGATTTTATTGCGTGCCTTTGACGTGACTACAAAATTCAGCCAATCTTGTTTCGGCATCTGTCCGGGGGCAGTGGTCACTTCGACTGTATCCCCTGAACGGAGTTTATGGTTAAGCTTACGGTTACGGCCGTTAACCTTGGCTCCGACACATGTACATCCGAGTTTGGAATGGATATTAAAGGCAAAGTCGAGTACTGTAGCCCCTAAGGGCAGACGGTAGAGATCGCCACGTGGAGTAAAGACAAACACTTCCTTGTCGTAAAGGTCCATCTTGAAATTTTTCATCAGCTCCATCGGGCCGTCGGCTGTTTCAAGGATGTCGCGGATATTATTCATCCACGTGTCGAGATCCCCCTCGCTTTTTATTCCTTTATATTTCCAATGGGCAGCCAGACCTTTTTCGGCGACAAGATCCATTCTGCGTGTTCGAATCTGCACCTCGACCCATTTATTGTCCGGGCCTTTGACCGTGGTGTGAAGTGACTCATAACCGTTGCTCTTCGGGATTGAAAGCCAGTCTTTCATGCGTGCCGGATTTGGAGTGTACATATCGGCGACGATTGAATAGACGTTCCAGCAGTCGGCTTTCTCTCTTTCAATGGGAACATCGAGGATTATCCTTATGGCAAAGAGGTCATATATGCCTGAAAGCTCGACCTGCTGTTTACGGAGCTTGTTCCAAATGGAATAAATGGATTTCGTACGTCCCTTTATTTCGTATTTTAATCCTGTGTCGTCAAGCTTTTCCTTTAGAGGCGCGATGAAATTGGCTATATATGCGTCGCGGGCTACCTTGGTTTCATTCAGCTCGCGGGCGATTTTTGTATAAGTGTCGCGGGAGGTATATTTAAGCGACATATCCTCCAGTTCACTTTTGATTTTATAGAGGCCGAGGCGATGGGCGAGAGGGGCATAGAGATAATTGGCCTCAAATGCCGTATCAGTCACAAATTTCTCATCAGGATGATGATTTATGGCCCGCATCAGTGTCAGGCGCTCCACAATCATTATTATTATCACCCTGATATCTTCGGCAAATGTCATGAGCAAACGGCGGAAATTATCGGTCTTCACCACGCCTTGCTTGCCGTAAAGGGTGGAGACTTTCATAAGCCCGTTGACCATTCGCTCTACATCATCGCCCCAAGTGCTTTTTACCTTGTCAAGAGAAAGAGATTCGTCTACACAAAGCCCGTAAATAAGAGTGGAAATAATCATGTTCCGGTCAGGCGACACCATTTCGCAAAGAGCGACAGCAGTGTCAAGAGCATGAGCCACCTTATGGAGCCCATGGCGGTCAGTCGGTGATTTGCCGTCGGTGTAGGCGGCGGAAACCGCTTGCTTGACAGTTTTGAAATCACTGTCAGCTTTTACATCGCATGTGTCCCGGAGGAGTCGCCTCACGAGGCTTTTAAGGTCGCCAGGGGTAGCAGTGTTATTTTTATGATTTTCCATTGTGTGGGCTTTTCAAGACAGGTTGTGGGAATATGGTATGAAACAGGTCTATTCTTTACTTACCGCGTTCAGTCTCTGCGATGGATGCAAGCGCCTATGGAGCTGAGTCTGGTGTCGATGGCCTGATAGCCACGGTCAATTTGGTCGATATTGTCTATCTTTGACACTCCCTTGGCACTCATGGCCGCAATCAGCATCGCTATGCCGGCACGAATATCAGGGGAGTGCATGTTATTGGCACGAAGAGGCACCTTGTGGTCAAGACCGATTACGACTGCACGGTGTGGGTCACAGAGCATAATCTGCGCTCCCATGTCGATAAGACGGTCTACAAAGAAGAGACGGCTCTCGAACATCTTCTGATGGATGAGCACGCTTCCCTTGCATTGTGTGGCTGTAACGAGCATAACCGAAAGCAAATCCGGTGTCAGCCCCGGCCACGGAGCGTCGGCGATAGTCGGGATTGAACCGTCCAGGTTTGTCTCGATTTCATAACATTCCTGAGATGGAATAAAGATATCGTCACCTCGCCGTTCGAGGTTGATTCCGAGACGGCGGAACGAGTCGGGGATAATTCCTAAATTATCATAGCTGACATCTTTTATGGTCAATTCGCTTTGAGTGATAGCCGCCATACCGATAAAACTGCCGACTTCAATCATATCAGGCAGGATTGTATGTTCCGCACCATGAAGTTTCTCTACGCCTGTGATCCGCAGGAGATTTGAACCTATCCCTTCAATCGTGACTCCCATCCCTACAAGCATCTTGCAGAGTTGTTGCACATAAGGCTCACATGCTGCGTTATATATCGTTGTTGTACCTTCGGCAAGTGCGGCCGCCATAACGATATTGGCGGTTCCTGTAACCGAGGCTTCGTCGAGAAGCATGTAGCATCCTTTAAGACCGTTTACAGTCACAAGGTAATATGCCTGTCGGTCTTGGTTATATGCAATCATTGCTCCCAGTTTTGACAGACCGGTTATATGTGTGTCCACTTTCCTACGGCCTATCTTGTCACCTCCAGGTTTTGCAAAATATGCCTGGCCCAAACGGGCGAGCAGTGGACCGACAACCAGTACCGATCCACGGAGAGACGCACATCTCGCCACAAAATCAGCACTTGAAATATAATCTTCGTCAAGGTCGTCTGCCTGAAAACGATAAGTGCTTTCATCAAGACGTTCGACCTTGACCCGCATCGCTTTCAGCAAGTTAATCAGATTTATGACATCAAGTATATTGGGCACATTGTGAATGGTGACAGGTTCTGAAGTCAGAAGAGTGGCGCATATGACTTCGAGTGCTTCATTCTTTGCTCCTTGAGGTTTGATGCTGCCGCTAAGCCTGTGGCCTCCTTCTATAATATAAGTGCTCATAATTTTTATCTATAGATATAAAAGTTGAATACGTGAATATGCTTTATAAAACTTAAAATGTCCGAAGTCTCAAATGTGTTCAACTTCGGGGTGAAGAGTTATGCCAAACCGTTCTCTTACAGAGCATATTATTCGATTTTCGAGGTCTATAATATCTTTTGGAGTAGCTTTACGGTCCGGATTGACTATCACAAGCGGTTGAAGATGCCATACTGCGGCATTGCCTTCTTTCCTCCCTTTCCAGCCGCAACGGTCAATTAGCCACGCCGCAGGAATCTTATATCCCTCCTTGACTTCGTAGTGAGGCACAGTTACGTCCGGCTCTCTATTGCATATATCAGAGAATATTTTTTCACTTACGACCGGATTTTTGAAAAAGCTTCCGGCACTGGGAGCGTCTATCGGATTCGGAAGTTTCGAATCGCGGATATTTATGACCGCTTTCCTGATATCATTAGGAGTAAGCGAGCATAAATCACAATCCTTAAACATATTTTTAAGTGCCGGATAACTGATTTGAGGATTTGGGATAGGGGAGAGCCTATAGTCAACAGCATGGATTATATAACGGCCTTTGAAGTCAGGCTGCTTGAATAGGGAGTCGCGATAGCCATAGTCACAATCCTCCACAGGAATTGTCACGAACTCACGCTCAACACTATCATATGCATGCACTGCGACAATAGTGTCACATGCTTCAACACCATATGCTCCTACATTCTGCACAGCGGACGCTCCGACTTCACCCGGAATCCCTGACAGGTTCTCGATGCCCCATAGTTCGTGGTCACATGCCCATCGTATGAAATCATCCATAACCTCACCCGCTCCGGCTCTTACGATTAATTCCCGTGGGCTTTCTGATATAATCTCAAAGCCTTTTATTGCACTATGCATCACTACTCCTGGATAGTCCGAGGTGAAGAGAATGTTGCTTCCGGCGCCTATATGCATATGTTCAATCCCCTCACGGATTGATGATAGGATGAATGGAATATCGTCGGCTACTGTATATTCCATGAAAACGCCACATTTAACTTTCATTGCAAATGTGTTCCGTGGAGTGAGGTCATAGTTGTCTGTTGTCGTAATCATGTCGGCTGTCGTTGGCATAGAATCAGCATGTACACATTGTCCATGCATGAAAATCATCCACAAAAATAAGAATTTTTTAAGAAACCGCTCAATATTCCTTAACTTATTTTATCAGCAATAAAAAGGAAAACTTCATTGTTGGTTATAAGTAAAAATATTAATTTTGATGTCGGAAAATTTATTAAAAACAGAAGATATATGGTTAAACATATCGTATGCTTTAAATTGAGTGGTTCTGACGAAGAACGCCGTGAAATCGCTCTACGTTTTAAAAATGCACTCATGGAATTGCCGTCAAAAATTGATGTCTTAAAATCCATGGAAGTAGGCATTAATGAGAATCCATCCGAAGATTGGGATGTGGTGCTTACTGCGGTTGTCGGAAGCATGGATGATGTGGAGATATATGCTAAACATCCGGCACATGTAGCTGCCGCTTCTATCTTGGCCGGCCATAAGGAGTCCCGGGCATGTGTTGACTATTATTTCGCATGACGGCATCTAATTCCCTGCTATGCTATGGTTGTAGTCTTCGATTTGGACGATACTCTATATCCTGAGATGGACTATGTCCGCTCAGCTTATAGGGCTATAGCAAGGCGTTATGGGGCAGACCTATTGCCACGGATGCTTGCTGCGCCAAATGCTCGGGAGGCATTTGATTCAACCGGGATTGACATAAATGAGATTCTGGATATCTACCGCACGCATAAACCGGATATAAAGCTGCCATGGCAATCATTGTATGTGCTTGAGTCGCTGCGTTTAGCAGGGAATATAATCGGCCTTGTCACTGACGGGCGTTCTGTGACTCAACGCAACAAGATTGAGGCTCTCGGTCTTGAACACTTTTTGAGACCGGATTTAATAATGATATCAGAAGAGGTCGGTAGCGGGAAAATAAGTGGTGAGGCTTTCAACCGTATCGCAACAGAGACAAAGGGTGAAAGTCGTTATATATATATCGGAGATAATCCTGAAAAAGATTTTATAGCTCCGAATGGACTTGGATGGTTGACAATCGAGGTAAAGCGAGGAGGAAATGGCGAAAATATTTTTAGTCAAAAAAATGAAGAGTTAAGCATGCCATATCGACCCAAAATCATCATCGAGCAGCTGACGGAGTTGCAGGATATTATTAATCGTCATGGTTGATGATTTTGTGAAAGTTTTCCAAAAATATTTTTAATACATTGTATATTAGGAATCTATCGATTTGACAGGAGTAAATTGTTGTCCAAAATAGACAACTGTCAAAACAAAAATCCAACATGAAGTGTTGGATTTTTGTTTTTTATATGTACCTTTGCATTGTGGTTACTTAATACAATCATCAATCATAAAAAGGCTATAATCCTTAAAAGAATTCGAAAAACTAACCTTCAAGCAATAAGAACAACCGAAAATGATACAGACAGTAGTGAAGCGCGACGGTCGTGTCGTGGGCTATAACGAAGAGAAAATCAAGGCAGCAATCCGCAAAGCTATGCTCACCACAGAGATGGGAGAGGATGAGGCTTTGATATCACGAATCACAGACCGTATAGGTATGATTGGTCGCGAACAAATGACTGTCGAGGAAATTCAGGACCGGGTTGAACTTGAACTTATGAAATCTCCCCGCAAGGAGGTCGCAAAACGTTATATCGCATATAGGGACCAACGTTCGATTGCACGTCGTGCCAAGACGCGCGACATGTTCCTTGAAATCATTGAGGCCAAGAGCAATGATATTACCCGTGAAAATGCCAATATGAACACGGATTCTCCTGCGGGTATGATGATGAAGTTTGCAAGTGAAACCACTAAACCCTTCGTTGATGACTACCTTCTGTCTGCTGAGGCACGCGAAGCTGTGCAGAATGGCTATCTCCATATTCATGACAAAGATTATTATCCAACAAAGAGTCTCACATGCGTGCAGCATCCATTAGACAGGATACTGAGGTATGGCTTTATTGCCGGACATGGTGAGTCGCGCCCGGCAAAACGTATTGAGACAGCAAGTATTATTGGCTGTATTTCACTTGAAACCGCGCAGAACGAAATGCACGGTGGTCAGGCTATTCCTGCATTTGACTTCTATCTTGCTCCTTTTGTCCGTTCTTCTTATATAGAAGAGGTGAAAAAACTTGAAGAACTTAACGGAATAGATTTGTCGGAACTTTATGATATAGAAATCGACGACTATCTCAAGAAGCCTCTTGCCGGACTGATTGGGAATGAACGCATGAAACAGCATGCCATAAATCAGACAGTAAGCCGTGTCCATCAGTCAATGGAGGCATTTATCCATAATATGAACACCATCCATTCACGTGGTGGGAATCAAGTCGTTTTCAGCTCGATTAATTATGGAACAGACACTTCTGCCGAGGGACGTTGCATAATCCGCGAGCTGCTTAATTCTACATATGAAGGTGTCGGGAATGGAGCTACAGCCATATTCCCCATTCAGATATGGAAAATAAAGAAAGGTGTGAGCTATCTTCCCGAAGACCGCAACTATGACCTTTATCAATTGGCATGCAAGGTGACAGCCCGTCGCTTTTTCCCTAATTTCGTCAACCTCGATGCGACATTTAATCAGCATGAGAAATGGAGGGCGGACGATCCGGAACGCTACAAGTATGAGGTCGCTACAATGGGTTGCCGTACACGTGTTTTTGAGAATCGCTTTGGAGAAAAGACTTCAATAGGCCGTGGGAACATAAGTTTTTCGACAATCAATATTGTACGCATTGCGATTGAATGTATGAACATCGTTGATTACGAAGAGCGTATTGGACGTTTCTTTACTAAACTTGACGAAGTTCTTGATATAACCGCACGCCAGCTATGCGACCGTTTCGATTTTCAGAAAACAGCCATGGCGAAGCAATTCCCTCTTTTGATGTCAAGACTTTGGAATGGGGCTGAGAACCTCGCGCCTACCGATACGATTGAAAGCGTAATAAACCAAGGCACACTCGGAATCGGATTTATCGGACTTGCCGAATGTTTGATAGCCTTGACCGGAAAGCATCATGGCGAAAGCGAGGAGGCTCAAAAACTCGGATTGAGAATTGTTTCCCATATGCGGTCACGAGTGAATGACTATAGTGAGAAATATAAGCATAATTTCTCGGTGCTCGCGACACCGGCCGAAGGGCTTTCGGGCAAATTCACCTCACGTGACCGTAAATCATTTGGTGTTATTCCCGGAATAACCGACAAGATTTATTATACGAATTCCAATCACGTACCGGTCTACTATCATTGCTCTCCTCGCCATAAGGCAAAGATAGAGGCTCCTTATCATGAATTGACTGGGGGCGGGCATATATTCTATGTGGAAGTCGACGGTGATGCCACACATAACCCCAAAGCCATCAGTGACATTGTTGACCTGATGATGAGATATAATATCGGATATAGTTCTGTAAACCATAACCGAAACCGCTGCATGGACTGTGGCTATGAAGATGCCCAGGAAAATCTTGAGGAATGTCCGCACTGCCATAGCCACCGTATAGACTGCCTACAGCGCATAACCGGTTATCTTGTAGGGACAACTGACAGATGGAATAATGCCAAACTTGCTGAATTAAAGGACCGTATAGTCCACAAATAAGCTCTTTGACGAATGAGAATCCTTGATATAGTTCCCGGGACATCCGTTGATGGCCCGGGACTTCGTACTGCAATATATTTTGCCGGATGCAAGCACTGTTGCCATGGTTGTCACAACCCTCAGTCCTGGGACTTCACGGGAGGACGTGAAATGACGATGGAGGAAGTTTTGAAGGAAGTAGCTGACAACGATTTCGATGTAACCTTAACAGGTGGAGACCCTATGTATCATGCGGAAGAATTAGTCTCTTTGGCAGTTGAAATCAAAAAAATGGGTAAGGATATCTGGTGTTATACAGGCTTCATGTATGAGGATATAATTAGCGACGTCCATATGTCACATTTGCTTGAACATATAGACGTGCTTGTCGACGGACCTTATATAGAATCCTTACGCGATATTCATCTGTTATTCCGAGGTTCATCCAACCAAAGGCTTATAAATGTCGCTAAGTCTGCGTCGGGCCATGTCGTTGAATGGAATTGGGGGGATTAATCATCTGTGCTCATGCGATACGACATATGCTCTCACCTTTTGGAAAAGGTCGTTGGCGAATACAAAATCGTTTAGAGCCTCGTTGGTGGTCTGATAAATTTCATGCATGTCTCCGACCCATTCCCGATAGCCCTTGTTTATAAATATGATATTCTCTCCGATACCCAACACTGAGTTCATATCATGGGTGTTGATGATTGTTGTTATATTGTATTCATGTGTGATGTCGCTCAACAGTTCGTCAATCAGTATCGATGTCCGTGGGTCAAGGCCTGAGTTCGGCTCGTCGCAGAAAAGGTATTTTGGATTTAAAGCTATCGCTCTGGCGATAGCCACTCGCTTCTGCATACCACCTGAAATCTCGGATGGATATTTGCTGTCAGCACCTTTCAGATTGACGCGTTCGAGGCAGAACTGAGCGCGGTCTTTTATTTCAGCGGGAGTCATGTCGGTGAACATGGTCAAAGGGAACATGACATTGCCAAGCACGGTTTCAGAGTCAAAAAGAGCCGACCCTTGAAAAAGCATACCGATTTCCTTGCGAAGCTCTTTGACCTGATTCTGATTCATTTTCATCACATCGCGGCCGTCATAAAGAATTTCGCCTTCTTCCGGTCGGAGAAGTCCGACAAGCGATTTGACAAGAACCGTCTTTCCCGAACCGCTCTGTCCGATAATCAGATTTGTTTTCCCAGTATAGAACGTGGCACTGACGCCATGTAGTATGGTCTTTCCGTCAAAAGACTTGGATATGTTCTTGACTTCAATCATTGCAGGAGAAGTTTTGTCAATACGACATCAAGGAGAAGAATAAGAATACTCGATGCTACAACCGCATTTGTCGACGCCTTACCGACTTCGAGCGCGCCTCCTTTGACAAAATAGCCATAGAAAGCGGCTACCGAGGTTATTATAAATGAGAAGAACAGAGATTTAATCAGTCCGTACCATACATACCATTCCGAGAACATGGTCTGAAGCCCGTAGATAAAACGGCTTAGCGGAATAATACCGGTGAAAATTGAAATCAGCACTCCTCCAAGGAAAGAGGTGAAGATACAGAATATCACCAATACCGGCATATAAATCAGGAAACCTACAATCTTTGGTAACACAAGGAAATTAGCCGAATTGATACCCATGATGTCAAGGGCGTCTATCTGCTCGGTCACTCTCATTGTCCCTATTTCGGATGCGATATTCGAGCCGACTTTTCCGGCAAGTATAAGACAGAGAATAGAGTTGGAAAATTCAAGTAGAATAATCTCCCTGGTGGCAAGACCGGTTGAATAGGATGGCACAAGGGGAGAGACGATGTTGAGCTGCATTTGAATCGTTATTACAGCACCTATGAATAGAGAGATTACAATCACGAGTGGAATTGAGTCCACACCTAGTTTTGTTATCTCAAAAAATGTGCGCTTGAAAAATGTCTTCCATCTGTCGGGTATGGAAAACACCTTGCTTATAAATAGACAATAGCGTCCGAATGTCGTTAGCGAGTCGGTTATTACCATGAATTAATTATATGAGAGCGGTATGTCTGTATGCCTGTTTTTATGAAATTCTTGCAAAAATAGGCATTATTAATCAATCATAAGCCGAATTGTGACCTAAAAAGCCATATTATTCAACCTATGAGAGAGCCTTTATCAACTCTTCCGTCGAAAGCTGCCGTTGTTCCCCACTGTTCATATCCTTGAGAGTGACGCAGTCATTCTGCAGCTCGGTTTCTCCGATGATGGCCACATATGGGATGGCTAAAGTGTCTGCGCGACCCATCTGTTTTTTCATTTTTGCCGTGTCGGGATATATCTCGGCTGCGATTCCGTTGGTCCGGAGCTGTTTGATAATTTCAAGCGAACGGGCGGCTTCTGCCGGTCCGAAATTAGTGAACATGACCTTTGCCGCCCCTTCTATATTGGCTGGATATAATTCAAGCGTATTCAACACGTCATATATACGGTCAGCTCCGAATGATATGCCAACACCTGACACGCCTGGAAGGCCGAACACTCCGGTGAGATTGTCGTAACGGCCTCCTCCGGTTATGCTGCCTATTTCCACATCGCGGGCCTTGACCTCTATGATGGTGCCTGTGTAGTAATTCAAGCCACGGGCAAGGCTGACATCAAGTTCAAGCATGGCACGAAGACCGAGTCTCTCTGTTCCATCCATAACCTCACGCAGTTCATCAATACCTTTCCGGCCTATTTCATTTGAACCAAGGAGTTCCTCAAGTTTTGAAAGTTTTTCGGCATTTGAGCCAGAGAGTGAGAGAAGAGGTGTGATTTTATCAATTGCTTCTACTGACAACCCACGCTCGCTTAACTCCGCCTTTACATTATCAAGACCGATTTTATCAATCTTGTCGATAGCGACAGTGATATCAACAATTTTTTCAGGGGCTCCGACGAGTTCCGCTATGCCTGCAAGCACCTTGCGGTTGTTAAGCTTGATTGTTATTCTTACACCAAGGCGTGAGAAAACTTCATCAATCAATTGAAGCAGTTCTATTTCATTTAGCAATGAATCAGAGCCTACGACATCGGCATCACACTGGTAGAACTCACGATAGCGGCCTTTCTGGGGTCGGTCAGCTCTCCATACCGGCTGGATTTGGAAGCGCTTGAACGGAAATGATAGTTCATTGCGGTGCATCACGACAAAGCGCGCGAAAGGCACTGTCAAATCATAACGTAATCCCTTTTCACACAATTTTGCAGCCAATTTCCCGCAATCGCCACTTTCGATGAGTTTTGGGTCGACTCCACGAAGAAAATCGCCGGAATTAAGAATCTTAAACAGCAGTTTATCTCCTTCCTCTCCATATTTTCCCATGAGGGTCGACAGATTTTCCATAGCCGGAGTCTCAATCTGACGATAGCCGAAAAGATGGAATACATCACGGATTGTATCGAATATATAGTTTCGACGCGCCATTTCAGCAGGTGTGAAATCACGTGTCCCTTTGGGAATTGAAGGTTTTTGTGCCATTGTTTCTAAAGAGTCATGTATCGGAGACCGATGTTAACGATATTTTTTTGCAAAGATACGGAAATTTCACTAAATTTGCGTCAGTTTAGGGTGTAATCATGTTATTATGATTATACTGTCATACTTATAGAGAGAAATCATACTTACGAAATGAAATATATAGGAGCTCACGTTTCTGCCGAGCAGGGGGTGAGCCACGCTCCACTCAACGCACATCTTATCGGGGCCCAGTCATTTGCGCTTTTCACCCGCAATCCGTCACGATGGACTTCCAAAGCTATAACTGCTGCGGAAGCGAACGCTTTTAAGGAAAATTGTAAAAAATATGGCTATACTCCCGACTTAATCCTTCCCCACGACAGTTTTTTAATCAATCTCGGTTCACCTGACACCGATAAACTTAAAAAGTCGAGAGAAGCTTTTCTTGATGAACTCCGCCGTTGCGAGCAACTCGGTCTGACAATGCTGAATTTCCATCCGGGTTCACATTTGAATTTGATTGAAGTCGATGCATGCCTTGACTTGATTGCCGATTCTATCAATGATGCTCTTGATAAAACCACCGGTGTCAAAGCCGTCATAGAGAATACAGCCGGTCAAGGAAGCAATCTTGGTTATAGCTTCGAACAGCTTGCCCGCATTATAGACCGTGTCGAAGATAAAAATCGGGTAGGGGTATGCATAGATACTTGCCACGCCTATACAGCCGGCTATGATATGGTAAGCGAGGAGGCATATAAGCGGACATGGGATGATTTTGGCCGTATTGTCGGCTACGATTATCTGTGTGGCATGCATTTGAATGATACCATAAAGGCACTTGGCTCGAAGGTCGACCGCCATGCGCCGATTGCGAGTGGCAATCTTGACGAAGGTTTCTGGCACAGGTTGATGAATGACCCGCGTATGGATGGAATTCCATTGATTCTCGAGACCCCGAACGAGGAAATATGGGCACAGGAGATAAAACGGCTTTATGCGATGATTGACTGATACCTTAAAAGAGGGTCATTGAAAATATTGAAATTAAATTAAGATTATATCATACATTACGGAATTATGACAAAGAACAAGCCGGATCAAAGTTTTATGAAACTTTGGAACTTGAGTTTCGGATTTTTTGGCGTTCAGATTGCCTATGCGCTACAGAGTGCCAATATTTCGCGAATATTCGCGACTCTCGGAGCGGATCCCCACTCCTTGAGCTATTTCTGGATTCTCCCACCGTTGATGGGGATAATAGTGCAACCGCTTGTTGGTGTGGCAAGCGACCGCACATGGAACCGTTTCGGACGCAGACTCCCGTATCTGTTGCTGGGTGCAGCCATAGCCGTGATTGTCATGTGCCTGCTCCCAAATGCAGGAAGTTTTGGCCTCACAGTGGGCGGAGCCATGATTTTCGGCTTTATTGCATTGATGTTCCTCGACACCTCCATAAATATGGCTATGCAGCCGTTTAAAATGCTTGTCGGAGACCAGGTTAACGAACGACAGAAAGGTTTGGCATATTCAATACAGAGTTTCCTTTGCAACGCCGGAAGTCTTGTAGGATATCTCGCCCCGATTACATTGACAGCTATCGGGGTGAGCAACTTTGCTCCTGCAGGCCAGGTGCCTGATGCAGTAACCTATTCATTCTATATAGGAGCGGCTGTGCTTATCCTCTGTGTGATATATAGTTTTGCGACGATTCGAGAGATGCCTCCACGCGAGTATGCGGAATATCATGGCATAAGCGAGGAACATGGAAGTGAAAAGACCGGCATAGTAAGCCTGCTTCGCCACGCTCCGTCTACATTCTGGACAGTCGGTCTCGTGCAATTCTTCTGTTGGTCTGCTTTCCTTTATATGTGGACTTATACTCCGGGGGCTATTGCCGACACAGTATGGGGTACTACTGACACTAATTCAGAGGCATATCAGGATGCAGGCAACTGGGTCGGTGTACTTTTTGCCATCCAGGCTGTCGGTTCTGTCCTTTGGGCCGTTATGATTCCCCGTTTCAAAAATCACAAAGTCATATATGCTCTCAGCCTATTGCTCGGAGCGGTAGGTTTCGTCTCCACTTTATTTATTACGAATAAATTTATACTATTCATATCCTTCCTATTGATAGGTTGTGCATGGGCTGCTATGCTTGCTTTGCCTTTCACAATTCTCACAAATTCAATTTCAGGGAAGAATATGGGGACCTATCTTGGTCTGTTCAATGGCACGATATGTATCCCGCAGATTTGTGCCGCCGCTTTGGGAGGAGTGATTTTGCCGATTCTCGGAGGCCGTCAAGTCAATATGCTTGTACTTGCAGGAGCTCTTCTCGTTATCGGGGCATTATGTGTGGGATTTGTAAAAGAGATTTATGCTGAATCATCACGCAATGAAGTTGATTGATTCTTCGATTCAATATCAATAAAAGTTACGGACGGATCCCTTGAGTAACAACCGGGATATCCGTCCGTAACTTTTGTTATAGGATTTGTTTCTTACTTGAATAGACGTCTATACATTAACGACAGGATTATCCCTCTTGACATAAGGTAGACAAGAAATGAAATCCATAAGCCATGGTTGCCAATTATCGGGAAAAGAATGTGATAAGCCACAAAATAAACCGCTGTGGCAACAGCCATTGACAGGAGCATTTCTCGCGTACGTGTAGCTCCGATAAAGATTCCGTCCCAGGTAAAAGCGGCGAAACCTACGGCAGGAATAGCAATGACCCAATTGAAAAATTCCTTTGAAGACAGGATTACATCTCTGTCATCACTGATAATTGACATAATCTCTTGTCCGAACAGGGTGTAAACGATAGTGAAAACAGCGACCATCACCACGCTCCATCTGAATAGATGATTGATGCATGATTTCAACTCCTCAATATTTTTTTGTCCGATATAGTTACCGCATAGGGATTCACCGGCAAAGGCAAATCCGTCCATAAAATATGAAAACATTATGAAGAATTGCATCAACAGGGTGTTGACCGCCAATATTACTGTCCCTTGAGATGAACCGGCACGTGTAAACCACATGGTCACTGCTATAAGGCATAATGTTCGCAAAAAGATATCTGAATTTACGGCAAAAAAGCGTTTGAGGCCATCAGTGTCAATAATCTCAATTATATTTGGAACAGTTGGATGATATTTTCTCCAGACTATTATCATACCGACAATCAGTCCGAGCCATTGGGCAGACAGTGTCCCGCATGCCACACCCTCAACTTTCATGCCCAAGACAAATACAAGAAAAAGGCTGACGGCGATATTCGAGATGTTTATCAGGAATGAAACAATCATTGGGGCTTTAGCGTTTTTCATCCCCAGGAACCATCCTGTCAATACAAAGGTCGATAATGAAGCCGGCGCTCCCCATACAAGTATTCTGAAATACGTTTCTGCCATTTTACCGACTGAGCCATGAACTTCAAGAATTGAAAGTGCACCTGTCAGAATCAGACTTTGGGCAATTATTATGATTGCAGATGCCACCATGGCCACAGACAGGCCTCGGAACAGAATTAATGAACACCCTTTTTTATCATCGGCCCCGTGAGCCTGGGCGGTCAATCCGCTCGAACCCATGCGCAGGAATGCAAACATCCAATAAATCATATTGAACATGGTCCCTCCTACAGCAATAGCCGCGATATAATCGGCACTACCCATGTGACCAACAATCACCACATCCATCAGCGCGAGCAGTGGTGTGGTGATGTTGGTTACAATCGATGGAACTGCCAATGACAGTATTTCACGATTGATGCGTTTCATTTAGCTTGGCTTCTCAGCTTTTCAAGGATTTAGCTTTCATTGAATCCCATATGAGATATATGATAAGCATTGCATAAACCGCAAGTCCGGCCCATTGAGCCGAAATGGCGTCCATTGGGTTGGAATATTCAAAACCAAGGAAGCGGGTCAGGGCGGCAAATACTCCAAACAGGGCGCCGCCGGCGATTAGACCGGAGGAAATCAATGTGCCACGGTCGCGACGTGCGTCATTTAAAGCTTTGTCAGTCGAGCGACTACCTACAAACCAGGCTATCGCGCCTCCGACAAGAAGCGGAGTGTTGAGATGAAGGGGGATAAACATACCGAGACAGAACGCCAAAGCGGGAACTCCGAGCCAATTAAGCAGCAGGGCGAGTATCGCACCTGTCATGTAAAGTATCCATGGAGTGTCGCCACCCATCATCAATGGCTCGATGACTTTTGCCATTGCATTTGCCTGCGGGGCAACGAGTGCGTTTTCACCGGTAAAGCCATAGACCTGATTAAGCAGCAGGATTACACCGCCTACAGTCGCAGCCGATACAAGAGTTCCGAGGAATTTCCAACTTTCCTGTTTCTTCGGGGTTGAGCCCAGCCAATAACCGACTTTAAGGTCTGTGACAAATCCGCCGGCCATTGAAAGCGCTGTACAGACAACTCCACCTATAACCATTGAAGCGACAATGCCTGACGAACCACTGAGACCTATGCCGACAAAAATTGCAGATGCAACAATCAGGGTCATGAGGGTCATTCCCGACACGGGATTGGAACCGACTATCGCAATCGCATTGGCAGCTACAGTCGTAAACAGGAAGGCAATCACCGTTACCACAATCCATGCCACTAATGCTTGCCAGAATGTATTGATTACTCCTATCCAGAAAAATATGAGTACGGCAGCAAGGGCTATCGCAGTGAAAAACACAATGTGCTTCATTGAAATATCGTTCTGCCACCTTATCGCGGCTTTCCCGTCGGTTTTCCCTCGCAGTTCCCTTCCTGCCAGGCCGACAGCACTTCGGATAATGCCCCATGATTTTACGATTCCGATGATACCGGCCATCGCGATACCGCCAATACCAATCATGCGCGCATAGTCTGAGAATATAGTCTCAGGTGCCATCGATGAAATCTCGGAACTGCCATATGTGCCAAGAAGTGGAATGATAACCCACCAAACGAATACAGAGCCGGCAAAGATTATAAAAGCATAGTTGAGGCCTATGATATAACCGAGGCCAAGAACTGCGGCTCCGGTGTTACAGCTGACAACAAGTTTGGTCTTGTCGACAAGAGCCTGTCCCCATTCTGTGACAGTTGTGTTGAGCACTCCTGCCCACCATCCGAATGTTTCCACCACATAATCATATATACCTCCGATAAGGGAAGCAATAACAAGTGTCTTGGCCTGACCGCCATCTTTGGATGAAGCCTTTCCAAGTCCGCTTGCCAGAACCTGAGTAGTCGCTGTAGCTTCCGGGAATGGGTATTTGCCATGCATATCCTTCACGAAATATTTTCTAAAAGGTATGAAGAAAAGTATACCCAATATGCCACCAAGAAGAGAGCTTAGGAATATCTGGAAGAAGCTGACCGTGATATCGGGATATTTAGCCTGGAGGATATAAAGCGCCGGAAGAGTGAAAATCGCGCCGGCGACAATAACACCGGAACAGGCTCCGATACTTTGAATAATTACATTCTGTCCAAGCGGGTTGCTCTTTTTCAGCGCTCCCGACAGACCTACGGCTATGATTGCAATAGGGATGGCAGCCTCAAAGACCTGTCCGACCTTCAATCCGAGGTAAGCTGCAGCCGCACTAAAAATAACGGCTAATATTAGTCCCATGGAGATGGAGTAGGGTGTCACTTCCGGATAATCATGAGCCGGATGCATGATTGGCCGGTAGGTCTCATCCTCTCCAAGTTCGCGAAACGCATTTTCAGGAAGCTCGACTGGGTCGACTTCTGCGTATTTCACGTCATTCTCGTTAGTTTTTGACATAAGGATTCCGATATGAAATGTGATGTTGTTAGATTATTTTTCAGAAAAATATGAAGCGGGGAACGGACGGCAGTTATAACGCGATGCCATGATTTCTCCATATGCGCCTGCCGACCTTAATGCGAGCAAGTCTCCGCGCTTGACTTCAGAGAGCAGTTCTCCCTGTCCGAAGCAATCGGATGATTCGCATATCGGCCCCACCACATCATAATGATGTAGTTCGCCTGAAGGATTTGAAATATTTTCAATCTTATGGTGCGCATTGTATAGGGCAGGGCGTATGAGGTCACTCATTCCAGCATCAACGATAGCAAATCGCTTCGTCGTCCCTTCTTTAACGTACAGGACCTTTGTAATCAGCGAACCGCATTGAGCCACAATCGAACGGCCAAGCTCAAAATGAAGTTCCTGATTTGGACGTAGCCTCAAATGATTGTGGAATGTGGTGAAATATGCTTCAAAATCCGGGATAGGATGGCGTTCGGGATGAGCATAATCTATTCCGAGTCCGCCTCCGAGATTTATCAGTGCGAAGTGTATACCTTTGGCCTCATATTCGTCCTGAAGTCTGTTGACCGTCTCACATAGCATCATGAAGGGTTCCGTTTCGGTGATTTGCGAGCCGATATGGAAATGCAGTCCCCGAAGTTCGATGTGGGGCAGTTCACAGGCGAGTTTCAAAACTTCCTCGAGCTGCTCAAGATTTATGCCAAATTTATTTTCAGCCAATCCTGTGGTTATATATGCATGGGTATGGGCATCGATGTTGGGATTAACCCTGATTGCCACTTTCGCGGTTTTACCCATTTCCGATGCAATCTCATTGATTGCCCTGAGTTCGGGCTCGGACTCAACGTTGAAACATTCTATGTCTTTTTCAAGTCCGAGACGGATTTCATTGTCGCTTTTACCGACTCCGGCAAACACTATTCGGTCTCCACGGAAACCTGCATCTATGGCAGCTTCAATCTCCCAGCCGCTCACGCAGTCGACCCCGAATCCGGCAGCTTGTATAGAGCGCAGGATACCCGGATTGGCATTTGCCTTTATGGCATAATGCACCTTGAAACGAGGGTCGCGTGCCGTTCGCTTGATTTCTTTAAGTGTCCTGTCAAGAAGCTTCAGGTCGTAATAATAGAAAGGGGTCTGAAGCGTGGCAAATTCGTCTAATGGGAAGCGTGTCATTTATTTCTCGCTAAAAAGGGTTTCACTTAGACGTCGTAGAGCTTTCACCTTGTCCTCCTTCCGGATAAGGAATGATATATTGTAATTGGAACCGCCATATGAAATCATGCGCACAGGGATATCGGAAAGCGCCTCCATAGCTTTCGCCTCATAGCCTGTATTTGTCCATTCCATATTGCCGACCACACAAATGATAACCATATCCTTGTCAACCGTGACAGTGCCGAATTTCTTAAGTTCGTCAATGATTTCAGGGAGGAAACGTTCGGAGTCAATTGTAAGTGAGACGCCAACCTCGCTGGTGGCTATCATGTCGATAGGAGTCTTATATTTCTCGAATGTCTCAAACACGCGGGTAAGGTAGCCGTAGGCCAACAACATGCGGGAACTTTTAATTTTTATCGCCACCACGTTGTCCTTTGCTGCGACAGCTTTGATTGAAGGCTCGGTTATATTATTGTAAATTAATGTGCCGTGGGCTTCAGGCTCAAGTGTGTTGAGCAGGCGTACAGGTATATTATTGACTTTTGCCGGAAGTACGCATGTCGGATGCAGAATCTTGGCACCGAAATAAGCAAGTTCGGAAGCTTCTTCGTAGTGGAGTTCGTTGACAGGTTTTGTATTGTCGACAAATCTGGGGTCATTGTTGTGCATGCCATCGATATCGGTCCAGATTTCGATTTCTTCCGCCTCTATTGCCGCGCCGATGAGCGATGCCGTATAGTCGCTGCCGCCTCGTTGCAGATTGTCAATCTCGCCTGTTGAATTACGGCAGATGAATCCTTGGGTGACGAAAATATCAGCGTCGATATATTTGTCGAGCAAGGGCTGCAGATGCAGGCTGATATGCTGCATATCAGGTTCACCGTTCTGCCCGGTTTTCATGAAATCAAGAGCCGGAAGGGCTTCAGCATACAGACCGCGTTCGTTTAGGAGTATCGTCATCATGGCGACGCTCATGATTTCGCCCTGTGCGAGTATGATTTTCTCTTCGACCTCACTAAATGTCTCGCGCTGAGTGAATGAGCGTATATAATTAAAGCAAGCCTTTATCTCCTTAAGGGCCTTCTCACGGCTCTCATGTTTGTCATAGAGAGATGCGATGGTCTTCAGATATTTTGACTCGAGGAGGTTGATTGTTTCTTTAGCACCATTAGTGTTTTTCTTGTAGAGATAATCTGATATTTCCACAAGCGAATTAGTGGTGCCTGACATAGCGGAAAGGACGATTATATTCTTCCCTCTTTCACTGACAAGATCTGCGACGTGGCGGATTCTCTCAGCCGAGCCCACCGATGTGCCTCCAAACTTTAATACTTTCATATCCTATATTTTATAATGTAGTTACGTGAACGATTGGCGGTTTTGCTTTTAGAAAAGGAGCTTCTATGCAAAATCGCAACAAAATTACTAAAAATCTTCTGAAATATAGAAATTTATAATCCCAATTATTGTGCGCCCATACGTTTTAACAGGGAGTAGGAGGGAACTATACCAAGCTCTCCGGAACGACTTAAATCCGGGAAAGCCTTTCTGGAATCCCCCAAAGACAGATATACGAACCCCCTGTTGTAATATGCTTCTCCGAAATCAGGCTTAAGCTCGATAGCCCGCGAGAACGCTTTAATAGCTTCGTCATATGCCCCGGATTCAGCGAGCATCACTCCTTTATTATATGCTGCCACCGGCATGGTCGGTGACAGGCGAATTACCCGGTCTATATCATCAAGGGCATCTCTCAATTCTTCAATAGGAATCGTCCGTAAATCAGGAAGACTGCCATATCTGTCAATTACTGACAGGTACGATGCTTGGGCGCGCAATAGATAAGCCACGGCAAAGTCAGGAGTAAGTTCTATCGCCCGTGAAAGGTCGGTTATGGCTTTATCATAATTTTTCAAAGTGATGAAGTCCATCGCGCGTCCAAGATAGTCTATAGCTCTCGGGCTATGGTTGGCTATATATGAATTGTAAAATTCTATTGAAGAGCGATGGGCATCGTCTGTTTCGGGCCCATTTAGACCTGATTCCCGGTTGGCGACTTGAAGTACAAATCGAAGCAGCCGTGTAGCGTTCAAATCATCTACCTCTCGTATGTACTCGCTGTTGAGTTTTATTTCTGTCGGAGATGTATAATAGGTTATAAGGAAATATGGTTCGAGTTCGACTCTCATATCCTTGTCCTGCACCCTTCCGCGAATATCGGATGCAGAGGAATAGTCCATATCCTGCCTAAAATTGTTTGAGACGGTGGTAAGTGACGAGAACCTGCGCTTAACCTGTTCCTGAGTCTCTGTTATTGTTTCCGGGCTTTCGTGAGAGTCAGTTGTATGTATCGATTGTGTACTTCCTCCGAGGGTGCCATCGTCCGGAGTGGAATCATCAATGCCGAATTGTCTGTCTGCCGGAAGCTGTACGCTCGTTTTGGCAAGAGCAAGGGAATGGTCATAGTCTTTCTGAGCTGACCGAATGTCACCTTTTCGCCGTTTTATATCGAAGCGCAGGAAATAGGCTGCGGCAAAATCCGGAAACGCATCTATTACCTTATCGAGATCCCTGATAGCATTACTGTAGTCTCCGATTTCAGCCAAAAGTATGGAACGGTTATATAATGTCTTATAGTCGTTTGGGTTAAGGTCTAAGACTTTTGTGAAATCCTCTATAGCTCGGTTTGTATCGTGAACCTCGGCTCTTAATAGACCTCGGTTGAAGATTGCAATCGTATTTACAGGATCAATTTCAATCGCGCGGTCATAATCCTCGAACGCTCCGCGAAGGTCGTCGTTCATGTAGCGCAGATATGCGCGGTTGATGTAGAGACCTGCATGCTGTGGTTCTATTTTGACCGCCATATCCATATCGGCCAATGCGCTTTCAAAATCTTTGCCAGATTTAATCGAGATATCCGCGCGGAGTATATAGGCGTTTATTGCCCCGGAATTAATCTCAAGCGCTTTTTCAATATCATTCTTTGCCCCGATTGTGTCTTTCATCTCAAGACGCAGTCGCGCACGTCCCGTATATGCGTTTTCGAATTTGGGATATTTGCGTATGAGAAGGTCGAACGTCTTTGCCGCGCCGATTGTATCGCGTGTGTCGTGGAGCGCAATCGCCTTGTTGAAAAGCACTCCCCGGCTATCGGGCTGCATCTCAAGCACTTTGTCATAATCTTCGATTGCCGCTTTATTCTTCCTGAGGCTCTGACGGGCTATTCCACGCACTTCATAAGCATCCATGATAAATGGATTGCGTTCAAGAGCTAATGATGCATCTTCTTCCGCACCGATATAATCATCAAGATTAAGTTTCGCCACAGCTCTGTAGAAATAAGGTCGGGCAAGATGTGGATTTACACTTATGACCTGATTGAAATATTGAATGGAAAGCACATAGTCCTCAAAATAATGAGTGTTCGCGCCTATACGCATCACCTGGTCAGTGTTGATTTGGGCGCGTCCCGTAAGAATCGTGCCTATCAGAAATATGACGAACAGAAGTCTGCTTTTGCGATGCGACATTTGCAAGATATATGTGACCGTAGTTTTAAGTTAACGGCAAAAGTAGTGTTTTATGTGAAAAGAGATGGCATTTTTAAGGAATTTTCATAAATTTGTATCATGATTTCACACCGAGCATTATCATATATAATAGCCGTTATTTTAACAATGTCGTGTCATGAATCTATGATGTCGGGTAATCCAGACCTTGACAGTCGATTCCAGTCGGAAGGTTTTATCGATGTAGCCGAGGCGGACTCGACAATATATGTCCGTTTGATGTATGCCACGGATGATAATTTCACTGGAGCTGTCCTGTACGATGGTTTGGAAAAAGCCTATCTTCATCCAAAAACAGCAAAAGCTCTCTTACGGGCGCAGAAATCACTTAAGGATTTACATCCCGATTATTCATTGCTCATAAAGGATGCCGCCCGACCGATGAGCGTACAACGCAAAATGTTTCGCACTGTGCAGGGGACCCCTAAAGCTAATTATGTCGCAAATCCGTCGAAAGGAGGCGGACTTCACAATTATGGACTTGCAGTCGACATAACGATTGTTGATTCCAATGGGAATGAATTGCCAATGGGAACACCTGTTGACCATTTAGGTCCTGAAGCCAATATTGACAAAGAGTCGCAGCTTGTCACCCAAGGCATTATTTCCGAGACTGAGCGTCAGAACAGATTGCTGCTCAGACGGGTGATGAAGGACGCCGGGTTCACACCTTTACGGACTGAGTGGTGGCATTTTAATTTTGTAAGCAAACGACAGGCCAGGATGTCCTATAAACTGCTCGATTTTTAAATAAAAATTGACTAATTTTGCAGATTGAACAGATGGGTGACTGTAAAAATACGATTCCTCATCACTTATAATCATAGAATAACGATAGAAAGCATAGAATAACAAGGACCATGACTCTTAAAGAAGAAATAGCCCGCAGACGCACTTTTGCCATCATTTCCCATCCTGACGCAGGAAAAACCACGCTCACAGAAAAATTACTCCTTTTTGGAGGTGCAATCCATGTTGCCGGTGCGGTAAAATCGAATAAAATAAAAAAAACGGCCACGTCCGACTGGATGGAGATTGAAAAACAGAGAGGTATTTCTGTCGCTACATCTGTCATGGGATTTAATTATGGAGACTATAAAATCAATATTCTTGACACTCCGGGCCACCAGGATTTCGCGGAGGATACGTACAGGACATTGACTGCTGTCGACAGTGTGATTATCGTTGTCGACGTAGCTAAAGGTGTGGAACAGCAGACACGGAGATTAATGGAAGTGTGTCGTATGCGCAACACCCCCGTGATAATCTTTGTCAATAAGCTCGACCGTGAAGGACGTGACCCTTTTGATATTCTTGATGAGTTGGAAAGCGAGCTTAAAATCAGCGTGCGTCCACTCTCTTGGCCTATAAATATAGGTGCAAAGTTTAAAGGCGTGTACAATATATTCGAACATTCCCTTGACCTTTTCACTCCCGATAAGCAAAGAGTAAGTGAACGAGTTGAAATCGATTCCGTAAATGATCCGCGTATAGATGAGGCTGTCGGAGAGGCCGACGCCGAAAAGCTGCGTGAAGACCTTGAGCTCATCGAAGGCGTATACCCCGAATTCAATGTCGATGAGTATCTTGAAGGCAAGGTCGCGCCCGTATTTTTTGGCTCAGCCCTCAATACTTTTGGTGTCAAGGAATTGCTTGATTGTTTTGTCAAAATAGCGCCGTCACCGAGACCGACGGTTGCTGAAGAGAGGGAAATAAAGCCGGAAGAGGAAGGTTTCTCCGGATTTGTATTCAAGATTCATGCCAATATGGATCCCAACCATCGTTCTTGCATAGCTTTTGTCAAAGTATGTTCTGGTAAATTTGAGCGAAATGCACCATATCGTCATATCCGCTCTGGCAAAACGATGAAATTTGCCGCTCCGACGGCCTTCATGGCTCAGAAAAAGAATATTGTGGACGAGGCCTTTCCGGGTGACATAGTCGGTATCCCCGACACAGGGAATTTCAAGATTGGTGACACTATAACTTCCGGCGAGTCGCTCCATTTTAAAGGATTGCCGAGTTTCTCTCCCGAGATGTTTAAATATATCGAGAATTCTGACCCGATGAAAGCCAAACAGCTTGATAAAGGCATACAACAGCTTATGGACGAAGGTGTGGCTCAGCTCTTTGTCAATCAGTTCAACGGAAGAAAGATTATCGGTACTGTCGGACAGCTGCAATTTGAGGTTATTCAATACCGTCTGCTTCATGAGTATGGCGCCCAATGCCGTTGGGAACCGATTTCATTATATAAGGCATGCTGGATTGAGAGCGACGATGATGAAGCTCTTGCAGCGTTCAAGAAAAGGAAATTTCAGTTCATGGCAGTAGATAAAGAGGGACGGGATGTATTTCTTGCTGACTCAAACTACGTCTTGCAGATGGCACAGAGTGACTTCCCGAAAATCCGCTTCCATTTCTCAAGCGAGTTCTGACAATTGGAAATATTTTGATTAAAAAATAAACACGCAGACCTATAATTTGTTAACTTTATATCTAACCGAAATTACACAGTTAATTACATGGAAAACAACAAGAACACATTTTCAATGAGCCGTAATCATATAGAGCGGACTCTTGGGAAATCAGCCGCGGATTTTACGCGCGCTGACATCATAGACTATATCCGACAGGAGGGTATTGAGATGGTCAATTTTATGTATGCGGCTGCTGACGGCCGATTGAAAACCCTCAATTTTGTAATCAATTCGCTTGACTATCTCGAGACCATCCTATCCACAGGAGAAAGGGTAGACGGTTCAAGCCTGTTTCCCTTCATCGAAGCCGGAAAGAGTGACTTATACGTGATTCCACGCTATGCATCGGCCTTTCGTGACCCCTTTGCCGAGATTCCTACCTTGACATTGCTATGCAGTTATTTCGATAAGGACGGAAATCCCCTTGACAGCGACCCTCGCCGTGTGCTGGAGCGCGCATGTAAAGAATTTACGGAAGTCTCAGGACTTGAATTCGAATGTATGGGAGAGTTGGAATTCTATGTTATCGGATCTGACCCCGGTACTTTCCCTGCTACTGACCAGAAGGGATATCATGAATCAGCTCCGTTTGCCAAGTTCAACGATTTCCGGACAAAGGCAATGTCATTGATAGCCTCAACCGGAGGACAGATTAAATACGGTCATTCTGAAGTAGGCAATTTCAAACACAATTCTCTCATTTATGAGCAGAACGAAATTGAGTTTCTTCCCAATCCGGCATTGAAGGCTGCCGATCAATTGCTCCTTGCAAAGTGGATAATCCGTACTCTTGCCGCTAAAGAGGGCCTTGATGTGACTTTTGCACCAAAAATCACTGTAGGTAAAGCCGGCTCCGGTTTCCATATACATATGCGTCTAATGAAGGACGGCCAGAATGTCACCCAGACTGCAGACCGCAAGCTCAGCGATGATGCGCGCAGGGTTATCGCCGGACTTATGACGCTTGCTCCGTCAATCACCGCTTTCGGGAACACCAATCCTACAAGCTATCTGCGCCTTGTGCCTCATCAGGAAGCGCCAACAAATATTTGCTGGGGTGACCGTAACCGCTCCGTACTCGTGAGGTTTCCTCTTGGTTGGACATCAGGGAAAGACATGTGCGTGCAGGTGAATCCTTCCGATAGATGCGAAATGGAGACATATGCCAAGCAGACTTTTGAGATGCGCTCTCCGGATTGCTCAGCTAACGTCTATGAACTCATGGCTGCACTATGTGTGGCTGCCCGTCTTGGATTTGAGATGAGCAAGGAAGAAGCATTGAAGATTGCCAAGAATACATATGTGGATGTAAATATCCATGCTAAAGAAAATGCATCCAAGTTGGCTAAGCTCGCGACACTGCCTACATGTTGCGTGGAGTCTGCGGATTGCCTTGAAAAGCATCGTGATTTCTATGAGAAACGCAATGTTTTTGCTCCGGCGATGATTGATTCCCTGATAGCCGCCTTGCGGTCTTTTGACGATAAGAATCTTGCAGCTCAGCTTAAATCCGATCCTATAGAACTTCAGAAACTCGTAAACCGCTTTTTTTACTGCGGATAGTTTTTAACCATTCATATTACCCCGATGTCAACACCTGACCAGCGCATTAACGAGCTCCGAGAAGAGCTTAACCGTCATAATCATGCATATTATGTAGAAAATAGTCCTGTCATAAGTGACTATGACTACGATATGATGATGAAAGAGCTTGAAAAGCTCGAGAAGGAACATCCTGAACTTGACGACCCTCTGTCTCCGTCTCATCGCGTCGGTTCGGATATCACCAAGGGTTTCATACAGGTCGCTCACGAAAGGCCGATGCTTTCTTTAGGCAACACCTATAGTATTGAGGAAGTCGATGAATGGGTAGAACGCTGCAATGATTCTCTCGGCAACTCGGGGGGACTCAGGTCTGTTCCCATTGTGGGAGAGATGAAGTTTGATGGAACGAGTATCTCTCTTATGTATGAGAACGGGCGTCTTGTCCGCGCAGTGACAAGAGGTGACGGAGTGAAGGGTGATGATGTCACTGAAAATATAAAGACAATACGAAGCATCCCCCTTACGCTCCAAGGTAATGATTATCCAAAATCATTTGAGATCAGAGGTGAAATCGTACTCCCGTGGAAAGCCTTCGACCGTTTGAACGAGGAGAGGGCTTTCAACGAGGAGCCTCTGTTTGCCAACCCACGAAATGCCGCTGCCGGAACTTTGAAAATGCAGAACTCGGCTGAGGTTTCACGCCGTGGACTCGATGCATACTTCTATTATCTATTGTCGGATGAACTGCCGTGTGACAATCATTATGACAATATGATGCTCGCACGGAAATGGGGGTTTAAAGTCAGCCATCTCATGACCTTGCTCCATTCAATCAATGAAGTTGACGCTTTTATAAAGCGTCTTGATGTGGAGCGAAAAGAACTGCCTGTTGCGACTGACGGTCTGGTATTCAAAGTCAACAATCTGCGTCAGCAACTCAATCTTGGTTACACGGCAAAATCTCCGCGCTGGGCCATTGCTTATAAATTTGCGGCAGAAAGGGCTCTGACGCGACTGCGCTTTGTCTCATTTGAGGTCGGACGTATGGGCGTTATAACTCCGGTTGCGAATCTTGAGCCTGTACTGCTGTCAGGAACGATTGTGAAACGTGCCTCGCTCCACAATGAAGATATCGTTAAGAATCTTGATATCCATGACCACGACATGCTTTATGTGGAGAAGGGAGGTGAGATTATCCCGAAGATAACCGGTGTCGATATCGCTGCCAGGGAAGAAGGTGCTCAACGGATTAAATTTATCACTCACTGTCCGGATTGCGGCACGTCATTAATCCGTATTCCGGGAGAGGCATCATGGCTATGTCCTAACAAATATGGTTGCCGTCCGCAGATAATCGGGCGTCTTGAACATTATGTAGGGCGTCATGCAATGGATATCGAAGGGGTAGGCGAGGAAAACGCCGCGCTTCTCTACGAAGCCGGACTCGTAAAAGATATCGCTGATTTCTATACATTGAGAAATTCCGAGCTTGAGAAACTTGAAAGGGTCGGGCCACGTACAGCCCAACGCATCACAGACGGCGTAGAAGCATCTAAATCCGTACCATTTGAGCGTGTGGTCTACTCTCTTTCAATCCCTTTTGTAGGGGAGACCGTGGCAAGGAAACTCGCAAGAGGAGTCGGCAATATCGATGCTCTCATGACAATGAGCCACGACGAACTTACGGCGATAGATGATATAGGTCCGAAAATAGCTGACGCCATAATTGAATATTTCGCAGTGCCCGGCAACCGGCAAATCATAGAGCGTTTGCGAGAGGCAGGGGTTCAGATGTCAATGCCTCAGACAGACATGTCGGGTTACACCGATATTCTTGCAGGAAAAACAATAGTCATCAGCGGAGTATTTGAAAAATATTCACGAGAGGAATATAAGGCGATGATTGAGAAGAACGGTGGTAAAAATGCCGGTTCTATCTCAAAAAAGACTACCTTCGTGCTTGCCGGAGAGAACATGGGCCCATCGAAACTTGAGAAAGCCCGTTCCCTCGGGGTGCCAATCATCTATGAAAACCAATTCCTTGAAATGCTGAGAGAAGAGTAGGGTAGGTGAGTTTAAAATAAAAAAGGTAGCAGGACTATAAGCCGGGTTATGTCACCGTGGGACTTCTATTCGGGCTAAGCCCGAGAGGTTGCCACGGAGCCCGTGTCATTTATCTAAGCGGTGCCTCGCTTTGCTTCGGCACTCGAGCAGCCTACCCCCCGGCTATGAGCGAGCAACTCATTGTGGTGGTCTCCAGGGGAGGAGACTCGAACCACGCGCCGGTATACATGGCCTTGCAACCCATAAGACGTGCGGCATGTCGTGTCGCCACGACACCCGGTGGGCTCTTACCCCACCTTTTCACCATTGCCGAAGCCGGATATACCTCTAAAAAAGGCATATATGCTCAGGCTGTTGTTTTCTGTCACGTTACTCTGCCGTCGCCGACAGCTCACTGTTAGAGAGTATGGTGCTCTGTGTTGCCCGGACTTTCCTCTTGCCGCTCCGAAGATCAACCTCCATCGGCAAGCGACACAAGCGTCCTGCTACCTGACGCAAAGTTACAAATAAATTTGAAATCCTTTGCCATTGACGTGGAATTATTGTATTTTTACACTCTTTAAACGCCTTTGCAATGCTCTATGCCGATGTCATTATACCCGTTCCCATAGCCGGAACGTTCACCTACAGTGTGCCAGCCGACATGAATTCCACGCTCAAAGTCGGGCATCGGGTTATAGTGCCGTTCGGTCGGAAGAAATTTTATACAGGTATTGTAGCGTCAATAGGACCGATTGCTCCGCAAGGCTATGAAGTAAAGGATATTGCTGTAAAGCTTGATGGAGATGCCATTGTCAGACATCCGCAGCTAAAATTTTGGAACTGGGTTGCGGATTATTACTTATGCACTCCCGGAGAAGTGATGAAAGCTGCCATGCCTGCCGGATTGAAAGTCGAAAGCGAAACTTTTATCGCTCCAAACCCCGATTATGAAGAAGATAAGGACAACCGTCTGACACAACGGGAGCTGTGCGTAATGGAATTATTGCTCACGAGTGATAAGAAGTTGCCTCTTGATTCAATTGGGAAAAAGACCGGTTTCGCCAACATCGGACATGTTGCCAACTCATTATTGGCAAAAGAAGCAGTGATGATTTCCGAGAATTTAGTTGAACGTTATCGTTCACGCAAAGAGACATACGTAAGACTTCGCGCAGAGAAGGGAAATCTGGATGCGCTCCATAAGATTTTCGATTCAATCAAATCTGGCTCCAAACAAGAGACCGCTCTGCTTGCGCTTATCGAGCTATCCGGCTTTATGAGGCAAGGCAACGATTTGTCAGAAGTGACCCGCAGTGAAATAATGGAGCGGGCCGGCGTGACAAGCGCTGTCGTTTCAGCGATGGAAAAGAAAGGCGTAATTGAGGTCTATAAAAAAGACGTGAGCCGCTTTTCATATTCCGGTCTTGTCAGCGGAGAACTGCCGATTCTTTCAGACGCACAGGCATCAGCATTGGATTCGATTCATAAGTCATGGTTCGGGAAAGATATTACTCTTCTCCATGGCGTGACCTCAAGCGGAAAAACTGAGATATATATCCATTTGATTGACTATGTGATTAAAAATGGAAGGCAGGCCTTGTATCTTGTGCCGGAAATAGCACTCACGACACAGCTCACAGGCCGGTTGCAACAGGTATTTGGCGATAAGGTTGTTATATATCATTCTAAGTTTTCAGACAATGAGAGAGTTGACATATGGAACAGATTGCTGAAATCGAATGAACCATGCGTTGTGATAGGCGCCCGTTCATCCGTATATCTTCCTTTCGCTTCGCTTGGACTTGTTATTGTTGATGAAGAGCATGAGACGGCCTATAAGCAACAGGATCCCGCACCACGCTATAACGCCCGTGATGCGGCGATTGTGCTTGCCTCCATGCATGGTGCTAAAACGTTGCTTGGAAGTGCGACTCCATCCATAGAGACCTACTATAAAGCCACTACCGGCCGTTTCGGGCTTGTCGAGCTTACAGAACGGTTCGAGGGAGCAAGACTTCCTGAAATGAAACTTGTGGATATGACCGATGCGAGAAAAAAAGGATTGATTGACGGCTCCCTATCAATTGTGACGCGGCGTCTTGTCAATGAAGCATTGAAACGGGGTCAACAGTCCATTCTTTTCATCAACCGTCGTGGCTATGCTCCGATTGCGAGATGCAGCTTATGTGGATATGTCCCTAAATGCGAAAATTGTGATGTCTCGCTAACTTATCACAGACACTCCGATAAATTGATATGCCATTATTGCGGAACTCCCTATCCGGTGCCCGATGTATGTCCGGCATGTAAGGAACCGGGTATAGAAGTGCTTGGCTACGGCACGGAGCGGGTTGAGGAAGAAATTGAGAATGTCTTTCCGAATATATCAATCTCACGCATGGACCTGGATTCGACACGCAGCAAAGATAGCTATGAAAAAATTATTGATAATTTTTCAAAAGGGAAATCCCGGATACTCGTCGGTACGCAAATGGTCACAAAAGGCCTTGATTTTGACCGTGTGAGTGTGGTCGGAGTGGTCAATGCCGACACTGTGATAAATTTCCCTGATTTCCGCTCATCGGAGAGGGCTTTCAATATGATAGAACAGGTGGCTGGAAGGGCTGGGCGCAGAAATGATGACGGTATCGTTGCAATTCAGACATATAATCCATCTCATCCGCTTTTTGGATTCTTGCTCGCCCACGATTATCACGGTTTTTATACAACCGAATTAAATGAAAGGTCGAAGTATAATTATCCTCCATTCTCGAGGATAATATACATATATCTCAAACATAAGGACCGGACTGCTGCATCAACGATGTCATATGAATTCGCCCAACGTCTGAGAAAGTTGCTGGGCAACCGTGTGAGCGGCCCTGATGAGCCATATGTGGCACGTGTGCAATCTCTCTACATAAGGCGTATAATGTTAAAAATCGAGACAAATGCCTCGATTACCAAAGTAAAAAGCCTGCTCAACAGCGTGAGGATTGAAATGACAAATGCGAAGCTACTTCTTGGCGCCGTCCTTTACTACGATGTGGATCCAATGTAAGGCTATGCAGAGTGGTATGGCCGCAAATGCTCCAATCGTGTCGGCAAGCGCATCGTATAGGTCGCCGCTTCTCCCCATATCCATGGCATCTTGAATAAATTCAACGGCTATGCCAAAAGCTGAGACTATAATTGCTGTTATGACTGCGCCTTTGAGGGTCAATATTTTCCCAATCCGGTAGCGTTCGAATATATAAGTCAAGGACAGCCCTCCGAACATACAGCAATGTGCCAGTTTGTCAGCTCCGGGAAATAAAGGAATTTCCTCCTCCCCAAAAGGCTTGGGAAGGAGGGTTAGGTATAGGATTACGATGATTACCGCTATCGTAAGTTGATAGGGAGGAATCCATCGCAGTTTCTTCATAATTGACAATTTGAAATTGATACAATCATTGACTTTAACGAAGGGCCATGAGATTTGAAGCGGCCATAGCCTTGTAAGCCATGAGTCCCTCGTTAGAGAGTTCAACCACATTGCGCGTTCCATCGACGCCGGGCATTGACACATGATTCTCGTCAATAAAAGTCATGAGTTCATAACTTTCACCTGACGGGAGTGCCACACTCCAGCTTTGGTCTTCACTGTCAAAATCGAGGCGCACCACCGACTGGTCGTTTTCAGATGTAATTGTGTATCCCTTGCCATCACATTCCACAAGATAACGGCCATCCTTGCCGTCAATAACCTTTTTGCCTGATGCAACGGGGTTATCACCGCTCCAGAATTCTATGGAGTTGATTACAAGTATGTCGGCAAGAGCTGAAACTTCATAGACGGGTATAATCCAAAATGCGAAGAACACGAGTTCGTTGACAAACTTATTGCCTACCTGTTTATTCCATGAAAGGAGCTTGTTGGTTAGGGCGAAACTGCCGATACACGAAGATGTCATCAATGAACCTGTGAGGGCAAGCACGATTGCTACCGGTAAAAAACGTCTTTTCATTCGATTAAAATAGTTTTTAGGATGAATATAGTTAGTAGTTGAAAGTGATATCTGGAATAATGGCATTTTTAAGCCTTTGTCCGGGCTTTACTGTAGAAAGCATAAACTCGGTTAACGTAGTCATATGTCTCTCTACCGCGTGAATAGCCATATTTTACTACAGGATCCCTGTAATATTTAGGATTGGACTTCCACAATATTGCCTTGGCGACATTGCCGTCCCATTTACGTGGATTAAGCCCATACTTCTTTGCAAGATTTATCGCGTCATAGACATGGGCTATCCCTGAATTGTAGGCTGCTATGACAAATTTTTTCCGTTCTTTTTCGTCAGGAACTTTTGAGGCTAACTGTTTGTCAAGATCCCGGAGCAATTTGAGTGCCGTCTCTATGGCGACATCGTTTTTCATGACGCTTTTTGCGGTCTGTCCATATCCTTTTGCAGTCTTAGGCATTATTTGCATCAGACCTCTCGCTCCGGCCCATGACACCGCCGTGGAATCAAATTTGCTCTCCACATAGGCTTGTGAAGCGAGAAGCTTCCAGTCCCATCCGTATGTTTCGGAATATTGCTTGAAAAGATGATCGAACGGGGTGACGGTGGCTCCGTTGAGATTGAAACGACGCGAATCAGGATCATTTTTGCTCAATTCAAAATATCGTTTAAGCAACATGGCCTGTTCCTGTCGCGGCTTATCACTGTTGAGCCATGCATCAATGCTGTCACCAAGCCATGCCTTTGACGGAGCAACAGCCCAGCTTGACCTCTGTTCGAAACTTAAAGGCAGAGTGATATCAAGGTCATTGTAGTATGTCTTGTTGATGCGGGCAATATCGCTGTCGACTACGGTCAATGGTATTTTCCCCTCATTGACCATCGCAATCAGGTCTTCTGTAATCATGGTGTCGTGGTCTACCGTATGGATATTTATCCCTCCTCCGACCTCCTGGTTAAGATTCCTTATGCGGGCTTCATATTTTGAATCGGCTTCCACGTATACATCTTTCCCGACAAGGTCAGTGACATCTGTAATCAATTCACTCTCGCCTTTTTTAGGCTGGACAAGAACCTGTGTAGTGATGTTTTCAGGTCCACAGGGCACGAATCTGTCTTTCAGTTCAGCGGTGATAGGAACTGCATACGCTATAAGGTCGACAATTCCTGAATCAAGCATTTCCAATGCCCTTGAAAGCGATGGGGCTATCTCCATTTTAAGTGCGAGATCCTTATCGACGGCAAGATTTGTAAGCAGTTCATAATCATAACCCATCTCCTGTCCACGATAGATGAAATAGGCTTCAGGACTATAAAGGGTAGCGACTTTAAGCGTATCCGGCAAGCGATGGACAGAGTCCGGGGATTCGGATTCAGAAGCTTGTCCTGATTTATTTCCACAAGAACTCATACCGGCAATCGCCAGTGTGATAAATCCTGATAGAATAATATAAAGCGGCCCTCTCATTAGATGTATATGTGTTTAGTTTATATTGTAGAAATATCTATATGATGAGCAAGGGCCTTATTCACCAGTGAAGAAGGTCAATACTCAAATGTACCGGCAGAGGAGGTTATTGTAAGCCTGTTGGAGGGGGCGTCCTCTACACGTCCTATAATCCTCGATTCAATCCCGAAATCAGAAGCGATAGCCATAACCTTTTCAGCGACCTCCGGACGCACGTAGATTTCCATACGGTGTCCCATATTGAACACTTTATACATTTCGCTCCAAGGAGTTCCGCTTTCTTTCTGTATAAGGTCGAACAGTGGTGGCACAGGGAAGAGATTGTCCTTGATGACATGTTTGTTTTCCACAAAATGCATCACCTTAGTCTGAGCTCCACCCGTACAGTGAACCATACCGTCAATATCAGGCCGCATCTCGCTGAGGAGCTTTTTGATTACCGGCGCGTAGGTACGGGTAGGGGAGAGCACAAGCTCACCGGCGGTAAGGCCTGTCCCTTCAATTATATCGGTGAGTTTCTTTGAACCCGAATAAACCAGGTCTTCAGGGACGGCAGCGTCAAACGTCTCGGGATATTTGGCCGCGAGATATTTGGCAAAAACATCGTGGCGGGCGGACGTGAGGCCATTACTGCCCATTCCACCGTTGTATTTACTTTCGTATTTAGCCTGTCCGAATGATGCAAGACCGACAATCATATCTCCAGCCTTTATATTGGCATTGTCAATGACATCGGCACGCCGCATACGGCAGGTCACAGTTGAGTCGACTATTATAGTTCTCACAAGGTCACCAACATCTGCGGTCTCGCCTCCGGTAGAATATATGCCGACTCCCATATCCCGAAGAGTGGCGAGGAGTTCTTCCGTCCCATTTATTATCGCAGAGATAACCTCTCCCGAAATAAGATTCTTATTTCGGCCTATTGTTGAGGATACAAGAATATTGTCTGTCGCTCCGACGCATAACAAATCGTCAATATTCATGACGAGGGCGTCCTGTGCGATACCTTTCCATACGGAAATATCGCCTGTCTCACGCCAATATGCATACGCGAGCGACGACTTGGTGCCTGCGCCATCGGCATGCATGATATTGCACCATTCCGGATCTCCGCCGAGAATATCGGGGATAATCTTGCAGAAGGCATGGGGGAAGATGCCTTTATCGACGTTTTTTATGGCGTTGTGAACATCCTCTTTCGAGGCGGAAACACCGCGGAGATTGTAGCGCTGGTCACTCATAATTTCTCGTAGATGAAAATTCAACAAATGTGAACTATGGTTGGTTTAATTCAGACTTATCTAAAATTCTTATAATATTTGGCAAAATTACAAAAAAATAGCCGAAATCTCAAACGGGTATCGACAGCATAGGAATATCTGCATGGAAGAGAAGCTTATGAGCGAGAGTGGGGTTGAAAAGACGCGCGAAGATATTCTTTTTCGGAGTTGGAACGACTATCATATCGACCTGACTCTTATTGTCGAGTCCATTGAAGTCCTCTATTTCATGAGATAGGGACAGAGATGCGGTCTTAAACGTGTATGCCGGATAGTTTTCCTTGCAGTATTCCATAAGATTCGCAAGAGCGGCCGAATCGCCCTGAGGTTTCTTTCTCGACGGGATTGCAAGAAGTGTCACAGAGAGAGAAACCGTAGGGAAGAGACGATAGAGTGCGTCAAGCGCAAGTATATCCTGTTGTTTTGAGGATGCGAAATATACTACTTCACGAATATTGTCCGGGGTTTTAAACCGTAAGGATTCAGGGATGGTGAATACACACGAGCGGCATGTATCGAGCACTTCGGCGGTAACGCTTCCGAGCATATCACGGCTTTGTTTATCCGTGCCCCGTGTACCCATCACAATCAATAACGGGTGATGGGCTTTAGCATAGTCATTAATCACCTCTTCCGGAAGACCTTCCGTAATTTCCGACGTGAAAGACGCCGGCGGGATTACTCCATCCTTTATTTTCTCACGTATCTGAGCCTCGAAGTCAGACATTTGCTTACGGCTTATCTTAGAGAGTTCCTTATCCTCTTCAATATCCATAGCCACATCTGAAATGCCATCATAGGACATCGAATCAGTGAGCTGGAGTGCGGCACTGTTATTGACTATTGGGTCTACATATGTATGAAGCAATTTTATCCGGGCCTTATGCGCTGCCGCTATATGAAACGCAAGTTTACATGCCTGCATCGACGGAGTTGAAAAATCGACAGGCACAAGCAGCTGCGGACCCTCTTCGGGACATTCCTTTAATGCGGACGGAGCAAAAATCTCGATATTCTCGATGAGCCTTAACGCCAATGGAAGGTCGCTTTCATTAATACGTACTCTGACGCCTGATGATACTACAGGGTTTGTAAGATTAACGTTTTGCAGTGTTACTTTAACCCCTTCACATTCGAGAATATTCTTTAACTCGTGAGCTTTTTCATATGTATGGATGGCAATTGTTATCAGACGGTCTTTCTGCATGAGAGGAAGGTTATATTGATGATTATATTTTAAAAACACACGAAAGAACAAAAAGTCGAATTTAAAACTCAGGCTTTTTGTCCTTTCGGTGTTAATTTCTTTATTATCGTATTATTCCTTGTTTTGGCCCTGTATGATTTCAATGGCCATATCATAGATAGTCGTGTCATCAAGGACTACTATTCCGCCGTTGGGACCGGGTTCGATATGCACACCGCAATTCTTGCCAAATTCATAGTTTGTGCCTCCAAAATAATTCCTGACAGTCTGGGGAGTAAGATTGAGCTTGTCGGCAATCTGACGTATC
Organism: Bacteroidaceae bacterium; assembly: GCA_021768245.1. Classification (GTDB taxonomy): domain Bacteria; phylum Bacteroidota; class Bacteroidia; order Bacteroidales; family Muribaculaceae; genus Duncaniella. The sequence goes on from JAETNO010000007.1 coordinate 52,740, forward strand.
GAACCGTCGGGGAGGCTGTCTTTAATACGGCGCAAATCGTTGAACGAGATAGTCTTTGTCATGATACTTATAGGTGTTTTGTGGGTTAATACTGAATTTTATTACTAAGGTGGATTATGAAAATTTTATTTCCACGTCACTAAATTAAGTTTTTAAATCAACACAGACAAATAATTCAATCAAAAAATTTGTATGTTTAAAAACACGTTTTACGATAAAACATTTCGAGATTGAATTAACATTTTGTAGTTCAATACTTAAACTTGTAAGCCTTTATTATCCGACCTATATCTTTTCAATAGCTGCCGCATTTATCCATGCACGGTGAGCGTTATCAACCTCGACATCATACCAAAGTGAATTGACTGAATCTGTAGTAGACCGTACTGAATCAAGAATCCTTACGCGTGTACCTTCGTGAAGGAGCATGGCTTCTTGAGAACGGTCTTTCGGTACTCTTGGAGAAGTGCTGAGGATTGTAGACGGAGAAGTTATTATAGCGACATCATCGGCAGTCGCTATTGCAGCAGACCGAAATGACAGGAAGATAAAACAACCACATGCAATGATTGCGACCAACGAGCCGAAGAATCCTATTTTACGGATTGCTACCACATTTGAGAAAATATATGCCGTAACACCGACCAAGGTCAATATAAAGAAGCCGAGCGAAAGCCATGCCCAAACGTTTGAACGGGCTGAATTGGCTGCGGCATCAAGGGCATTTCCTATAAATGTACCACGTTCTCCCGGACGGTCTGCTATGCGTGCGTTGACAAATTCGAGATTGTTCTTAGCATCGGCAAATGTCGGGTCAATACGCAAAGCCCGTTCATAGGCAAGTATGGCCTTTCCCATTTCTCCAAGACGATAGTAACAGTTACCGAGATTGTACAGAAGTTGAGCGGATGTGCCTTCAGTGTTTATTACATGGAGATACGCATCGGCAGCTTCCTTATAATTATCCGCAGTATATGCAGAGTCGGCCTGCTCAATGAGTCCAGACTGCGCCTTGATTGAAAGTGCGGCTACAGAGATGAGTATTAATGTGATTATATGTTTCATTTCCGATTGCTTTCAAGGTTATTGATTACGTCGACGCCCCGTTCATAGACACTGTCCATCCGATTGGAGCTATCCGGCGTGTAGCGGGCCATCTCACAATCGTCAAGAACTTCTACAAGACCGGAGGTGCGTTGTTCGGAATATCCCTTTGATGCGAGAGTTGAAATGATGTTTTCACGCGAAAGCTGGGAAACCGGCATTGAAAGTTTATCTGACAGATATCCCCATAGCGCACGAAGCATTTCCTCATAGAATTTATCACTGTCTCCGGCTTTCATGAAGGTCTCAGCCGCTTTTAAACGACGACGGGCGACTTTGCTCGCTTTAGCGGTACGACGTCCGGCTACATCGGCATTAAGCCTTGCATTACGGCGGTTGGCCACGACCAGTGCTATAGTGGCAATAAGCAGGCCAAGATACAAAAACCAATACCAGGACTGCAACACTATAAGTTTATGCTCCTTCTCCGGAGTCTTTTGACCAAGATAGATATGTCGGATGTCTGAATTTTTATTTTCCACTTCTTTCTGATCGGCAGTTACCGGGGCAGATACGCCTTTAGCCACCTTAATCGGATAGGAAGGAGTGGTAAGAGTGACATATTGTTTCGTTTGAGGATTGAAGTATACAAACTTATCGCTACCGATAGTGAAATTACCTACGCTTTGTGGCACAAAAGTGTATTCAACAGTCATCGAACCGCTGACCTCGTTGCCATGGACATTTGCCTGTATATCACTTTTGGGAGTATATTGTTCAAATTCTGTAGGAAAGTCAATCACAGGCTCTTTCACATATTTGATATTGCCTGTTCCGCGGATAGTGTATATAAGAGTCGCCGGGTCATTTGTCCTGAAAGAGTTACCTACGAGACGGCTGTCGATATCGAAAGTTCCTACGGCACCGTTAAACCCATCGGGCTGAGGCTGGGGGAGTGGCAGAATGTTTATGGAGCCTGAATTCGAGCTGACCTTTATTTTAGCCTCGCGCGGCTGTCTGACCTGGAACATTCCCATGTTGACATTGTCATATTGAACAACCGAGATATCATAATTGCCGGAATTAATTGTCAGCTTTCCGCTTTTCTGTGGAAATATGATACAACGTTTCAATACAGCGGTCATATAATTCTGCCCGTTGTATGTCTCCATCTCATTGAGAGATGGCTGCACATCCACCTCCTGAATCAAAAAGCCGTCAAAAGAGGGTTGCTTTGTAGGCATGAATGAAGATATGCTATATTTGGTATATAGCTTTATCGTACATCCGATAGCCTCCTGCTCGTATGCCGACGATTTTGAAAGGATGATGCGAACAAACACATCGTCGCTGTTAACACGTCTACCTGCTGCCTGCGTATCGACATCGTCAACATCTACGGGTCTTTGAGACGCAGGCGTATCACGTTCCGCACGCTCATGGACGGTGAAATTTACAGCTTTGGTCGACAGCCTTTTCCCGTCGGCCGTCACTGTAGCGGCAGGAATAGTATAGTTCCCGGCCTTGGTTGCCTTATAGTAGTAAGTATATTCTATGGCCGATGATGATGTTGCCTTACCGTTTACGACCTGATAACTGTGGGATTGAGATTCAGAAGGGCCGTAGAGAAGGGTACAACCGTTGATTTGAGCGACTTTCAAGTCAGAGCCGTCGGCGTTAGTCAGACGGAATGTCACCGGGAATCTGTCTCCTTCATAGACTTTTGTCGGAGGTTTGACAGTAAAGCTTACCTGTGCCCTGATAGCCGGGATGGCAGTCAGAACAAAGATTAATATAAATAGCGAGACGCGTTTCATTGAGACATTGATGATATGAGGTTCGATAATTAGAGGACGATGTAAACTTACCATGGATTGGTCACCGGACGCCGTGACGGAGCTCCGTTTTTCTTTTTCTCCGCATTAATTCGGGCACGGGTAGCATTTTCCTCATTCTCCATAGCTTTCAGAATCTTTTCGGCATTTTGTTGGCTTATGCCACCTCCCTGTTGATTTTGGGGTTGCTGTTTTTGATTCTGAGGCTGCTGTGATTGATTCTTGTCTTTGTTGTCCTGGTTCTTATCTTGATCCTTGTTCTGGTCTTGATTCTGCTGGTCCTGTTTATCCTGATTCTGTTTATCTTTGTCCTGGTCTTTATTATCCTGGTCTTTGTTTTTATCTTTATTCTGGTCCTGGTTCTGTTGCTCCTGAAGCCGTTTTTGGGCAAGACGCAGATTTTCACGCGCTTTATCGTTATCAGGATTCCTTCGCAATGCATTCTTATATAAATCAATGCTCTTCGCATAGTCCTGCGAATTGAAAGCTATGTTACCGAGGTTATAGAAGGCCTTTTCAGCGATAGCTATATTTTCAGCATCACGCGTTAGATTCTGGAGTATTCCTGCCGCCTCCTTCTGTGTCTCTCCGGAAGCGGAACCCTGACGCAATAGCGAGGCTGCGAGATTGAATTGCGCAATCTCGTTCATAGCGTTTTCCTCCAGGGCTTTTCTATAGGCAACTTCCGCATCGGCATATCGTTCTTCCCGATACAGTTTATTGCCTTCCACTATATAATTACGTTCGTGGCGTGTCGTTTTGTTTTCCGCATTTGCAGAAATCGCTATCGCAACGAGCGCTACAGCTATGATTGTTCTTTTCATTTGTTTCCTCCTTCCTCTTTAGTGAAGAAACGGTATTTCTTGAGCCAGGATATCTTTCGTGTGACAGTTATAGAGTCAATAAGCAGCAACACAAGGGCTATTATGGCGACTATCGGGAATTGTTCGCTCTGAGGAGAGAAAGATTTACGCTCAAATTCGCCTTGCGCGAGTTCATCCATTTTTGTATCCACTGCCGATATCGCAGAATTTGAAGCTCCGTTGACATATATTCCGCCTCCGGCCTGCGCTATCTGGGCGGCTGTCGCTTCGTCGTGTCGTGTAACCACTTCTTCGCCAGTCACTGGATTTATCATATAGCGTCCATTTCCGACTGGAATACGCGCCCCACGCGATGTACCGAGACCGATTACGTCAATCTGTATTCCGGCATTGGCTGCACGTTTAGCCGCCTCGACGGCGTTATCTTCAAAATTCTCACCGTCAGTTATGACAATGATAGCTTTACCCATTTCATCGTTAGGCGTAAATGAATTCATTGCCATCTCCAGGGCCGCACCTATTGCGGTTCCTTGAGTAGGAACGGCGTCCGGGCTTATGCCGTTGAGAAACATCTTCGCAGAAATATAGTCGGATGTTATGGGTAGTTGCGTATATGCGTCTCCAGCAAAAACTATAAGGCCCACCTTGTCATTTGTCATTTTATCGATGAGTTTCTCAAGTATGTGTTTAGCTCGCTGAAGTCGGCTCAATCCACGGTCATCGTCAGTACTTGATGCGAGCATGGAATTCGAAACGTCAAGACAGACCATCACTTCGATGCCACGCGATGTGCTTGTCTCAGCCGAGTCAGCTTCAAGTCCGCCTGTAGCGCGAGGACGCGCAATCATTATCACAAGCGTAGCTATTATAAGGAGGGAAAGCGTCAACTTTACCCATGGCATATATTTTGATACCTCGGGCATGAGACTGTCAATGACCTTCGGCCGACCATAACGGTTGAGTTTCCTCCGACGGCTGTAGCGCGACCAGATAAAAAGACCGGCCACTATAGGTAGAAGGAAAAGCAGGTATAGCAGATGTGGATATGCAAATGAAATCATAAACTCAACGGTTTAGGGGATTGTCCGGAAAACAGTGTAACGCAGGAGGACTGCAAGCCCGAAAAGGCTCAGGGCCGCTATGGCCCATGGCAGATAATCATCCTCCGTACTTGTAAAGTTCCTTAAATCCATTTTTGTTTTTTCAAGGCGGTCAATTTCCGCGAATATATCTTTCAGCACATTGTTACCTGTCGCACGGAAATATTTACCGCCCGTTGTTTCAGCGATAGTCCTGAGCGTGGCCTCGTCAATGACAACCGGAAGATTCACATACTCTATCCGGCCAAACATATTCTCCTGAGGATAGGGGGCAGTGCCGTTTGTTCCGATGCCTATCGTGTAAACTTTGATGCCAAGTTGCTTTGCTATTTCCGCAGCAGTAATAGGAGCGACATTACCCGTATTGTTTGAACCGTCCGTCAACAGGATTATGCTTTTTGATTTCGCTTTCCCCTCCTTTATGCGGTTTATTGATGTGGCAAGACCGTCGCCGATAGCTGTACCGTCCTGCAACATACCCATTTTTATGTCTTGAATATAATTTGCAATCATGGAACGGTCAGTAGTCATTGGTAAGGCTGTAAAGCTCTCCGCCGCAAAGATTACAACACCGATATTGTCACCCTCACGTCCGGCCACAAATTTGGAAGCGACGTCTTTGGCAGCTTCAAATCGGTCAGGTTTGAAATCTCGAGCGAGCATACTTGTAGAGATATCCATAGCGAGCACGATATCTGTACCCTCGACGCTTGATGTGTTCCATGAGTCACGTGTCTGCGGACGTGCAAGAACGATAATCACACATCCGATAGCAGCCAACTGTAAAAGGGAAAGGATATGACGCAGTGAAGCCAGGATTGAGCGCGGTGCACGGGCAAAGGACGACACCGTAGACACCTCCATTGATGCGTGGAGTGTGCGTCGCTTATATATATACCATGCTATCAGAGGTATAAAAAGCAGGAACAGCCATAGATATCCGGGATTTGCCAGTAACATTGCGGGTGATTATTGTTTTGTAGTTGTTTCTTTATCTTCTGTAGAGTCTGCATTTTCCTCGATTACAGGCTGAGGCTTGGTGTCCTCAACAAATTGAATTGCAGAGTTGAACGCTTTTACATTATCATCAGGTAGAGGTCGCACTTTAGCGAATTTCACGAAATCGGCAGTCTCAAGCACCCGCTCCATATTGGCCTTGCTCAATCTTGTCTCTTCATTGGATTGAATGGCATGACGTATCTGGGTAGATGTCATTTCCATGGCGTTCACACCGAATCGACCGTGGAGGTAGGTACGAAGTATATCAGTAAGACGGGTATAGAATTCTTTTTCCTGTCCATTCTCGCACAATTTTTCGCCACGAAGCTTATTCAGTTCATCAATAGCGCGTTCATATGGCGGTACAGGTTTCGGTGCGGATGCTGCAAAAGGATTCTTCTTTTTAGTCATTACATAGGCAATGTATCCACCGATTGCAAGCACAATTATCACAGCGAGAATCCATAAGCCATAATCGACAATAAAGTCAGGCAGATAATCTATGAAGCTTCTGTCTACGTCGGCGACATCGGCATAATCGTGGATGGTCTGAAGTGAATCTACATCAGCAGGAAACACCTTTAACACGAGGCGGTTCGAACGGATAGTATCGGTTCCTGCCACATATGCTATAGGGTTGAGATGATAGACTCCGGAATCAAAAGACTGAAGAAGGATATCCTGATTGATTTCGACACGACCGCTACCGATGTCCGCTGTGTCAGCTTTGAGTATCTTCAGGATTTCGACTTTTCCACATATGGAATCCTTGGGGATGACCAATTGCCCTGCCTGGTTCGCATCTTTTATAAGTTCCACATGCAGGGGAGTTGTACGCCCCATAAGAAGGTATGCAGAGTCAAGGCTGACCTTGAGACTTGGCGAAGCAGAGACGCCGCAGACCGCAAACGATGTCGCCAATAAAAGTAGTAATATGCGGATTTGTCGAATCATATAGGTCTTTTTTAGTAGGAGGGCTTATCTTACACCCCTGTTTTTAAAGAGAGCCATGAGGGCTTTGGCGAAATCTTCATCGGTAGCGATTGAGGCGTGGTCTACGCGACACTTGCTTAGAGTCTCAACTGTCGCCTGCTGGCGTTCATACCACCATTTGCTGAAGGCTTGACGGGTACGCTTGGATGATGTGTTGACCCATCTCGAAGCCCCCGTCTCAAGGTCTGTCACTCGCATCAACCCCACATCAGGCAAAGTGGTGTCGCGCTTGTCGTAAACCTGGATGGCTATAATGTCATGTTTGTTACATGCAATCTGAAGCTGTCGCTTGAAGTCGTGGTCGTCGATGAAGTCGGAGATGAGAAAAGTAGTACACCGTTTTTTAAGCGCATCGGTAAAATATCGCAGTGCGACTGAAATATCCGTCCCCTGGCTCTCAGGTGTGAAATCAAGGAGCTCACGTATAATCAACAAGATATGCTTTTTCCCTTTCTTGGGAGGGATGAACTTCTCAATCTTATCAGAAAAGAAAATGACTCCGATTTTATCGTTGTTGGTTATCGCTGAATATGCGAGAGTTGCAGCAATCTCAGCAATCATTTCTTTCTTTTCTTCACCTACAGCTCCAAACATACGGCTTCGCGAAACGTCGACAAGCAACATGACCGTGAGTTCACGCTCTTCCTCATAGACTTTCACATAAGGATGGTTATGACGTGCCGTGACGTTCCAGTCAATGTCCCTGACATCGTCGCCATATTGATATTCCCTGACTTCCGAAAAGGTCATACCTCTTCCCTTGAAAGCCGTATGGTATTCTCCCGCAAATATGTTCTGGGACAATCCGCGGGTTTTTATATCAATCTTCCTTACCTTTTTTAATAATTCGTTTGCTTCCATTATGGATGGCGCGTATGAATCTATGAGAATTAGGGCACTTCGACCTTATCGAGGATTTCAGATATTACCTGATCTGTGGTTATATTGTTGGCCTCTGCTTCATAAGTGAGTCCGATACGGTGGCGTAGGACGTCATGGCAGACCGCACGCACATCTTCAGGGATTACATATCCACGTCCACGCAGGAAAGCATATGCCCTTGATGCTTTCGCAAGTCCGATGGATGCTCGTGGCGATGCTCCGAAACTGATCATGCCGCCGAGATCCCTTAAATTATAATCGCCAGGGGTACGGGTAGCGAATACAATATCTACTATATAGCGTTCGATTTTTTCATCGAGATATATCTTTTCGACTAATTTCTGTACCTCTATGATTTCTTCAGGACGGAGAAGCGGTTTAACCTCAACTTTCTCCCCACTGATATTCTGACGTATAATCTGCTTCTCCTCATCTTTTGATGGATAGCCGATAACTACCTTCAGAAGGAAACGGTCAACCTGGGCTTCAGGGAGGGGATAGGTGCCTTCCTGCTCTATAGGATTCTGGGTAGCCATTACAAGGAAAGGTTCGTCAAGTTTGAACGTTTCCTCTCCGATTGTCACCTGACGCTCCTGCATAGCCTCCAGCAATGCACTCTGAACTTTGGCAGGTGCACGGTTGATTTCGTCGGCCAGGACGAAGTTTGCGAATATAGGGCCTCTTTTTATCTGGAACTGCTCTTTTTGTACACTGTAAATCATCGTGCCTGTGACGTCGGCAGGAAGAAGGTCGGGAGTGAACTGTATTCGGCTGTATTTTGCATCGATTACCTGAGCAAGAGTCTTAATAGCCAATGTCTTGGCAAGACCGGGGACGCCTTCGAGAAGCACGTGCCCGTTTGATAGCAATGCGATGAGAAGTGAGTCGACGAGATGTTTCTGACCAACGATTGTCTGGTCCATTCCCCGGGTGACAAGATTGATGAAGTCTTTTTTCCCAGCAACGAGGTCGTTGAGTTCTCTGATATTTACCGATTCGCTCATAGTCTCATTAGTGAAGTTTCTTATGTTGGATGTTAATTATAATTCTACCTTACGGTTTTGCTGAAACGGAATACAAAATTATAAATAGTAACAATTAATGTGTGAAAAAAGTGTGTTAATTTTAGCTATTTTTCCTTTAACAACTACAAAGGTCAATAAGTTCTATCGCGGAAACTTGGAGAGAATCTCTCCGGCTTTATTTTTTGCCCGTTTCTGGCTTTCAGGGTCACCGGGAACAATGCCATATTTTTCTGCCGGAGGAATAACCAACACTACTCCGGGCTGCATATTGTTCGGATTTCCTATTTTAGATTTGTTTTCTTCGTAAATATAGACCCAATAGTCCTTGCTCCCGTAAAATTTCTTGGCCATGTCGTGGATTAGGTAACCGCGTCTAACGGTATCGCGTCTAACTGCAGGGACTACTGCTTCAGGAGAGGCAATTTCAGCTGCCTGTCCATTTTCAACTTCTGCTACAACGGTGTCCTGCACTGTGGATGCGGCTGAATCAGACAATGCTTGCTGAGCCGCAATCAAAACACTATCCTTATGCATTGCCTCGGCCAGTTCATCGCCGATAACTTCTTCCGCAATAATATCATTTTTGGAAGAAGTCGGGAAAATATGGTCAATAGCGAGGTATACACCACACGCACCCAAAGCGAGGCCCACAATAAGGCCGACAGCAAGTCCCCACCAGAAGTTGCCTTTTCCTGACGGTTCTTCGTAACGACGCTCAACATATTCTTCAGGTTCCTCATCAAGGGGCGTAATAACAGGAGCCGGCCTTACAGCCTCTTGCACGATAGGGGTTTCATCGGGTATTTCGGCTTCAACATCTTCTTTAAGCTCCGTGCTTTCACCCACTGGACAATAGAGAGTTGCATCAACTTCTTCAACTTTTGCTTCAGGCTCAGAAGTGATTGACGTACTTTCATCAGCGACTATATTCTCTTCGGTGATTTCCTCTCCTGTCACTGTTTCTGCTACTTCTGTTGACAGAGAATCATCCGTGATTTCAGTCGCCACTACCTCTGATTTGTCTTTGTCTATAATTTCATCAGTAGTTTTGGATTCAGAGATATCAGTTTCAGTTATTTCCTCCTTAACGGCTTCTATTGGAGCGGTAGTCGGAGTCAAAGCCTCTTCTCTGCATGGTTCAATATGCTCTTGTTCGAGTTCTGCTTTCTCACACTCTATTATTGATGTTTCTGCCTTCTGTGTATCATCCTGTTGGGTTATCTCAGAAAGCATCTCTTCAGTAACCTCGTCATTGAGCGCAACCGGCTCAAATATTGAGAATGGAGCATTGATTGACTCTGACAAATCTTTGTCAAGAATAAAATCAACAGTTTTTTCACCATTGGTTACAGACACCGTAAAAGAGCCAAGCCCTTTGACCCTTACGCTTTCACCTTTAACGAGACTCTCCGACAGAATCTCAAAAAAGCTTTTTACAAATGATTCAGCACTTTCAGGACTGATGCCTGTTGTGGCGGCAACTCGTGCCGATAGTTCATGGAAGGGTATTTTGTTGTTCATTTCGATAGCTTTTTCCTCAATACGATACTCGGTTGAAAATCCATGGTGATTACAGGGGGGTACAGCATACGCTTTCCGTTCGTCTCATCGGAAGCCACATGTTCTTCCGTCTTCTCCGACTTGAAAGTTCCAAACCCCGGCACGGCTATTGAATCAAGCTCTGAGCCACATTCTTTAAACACTCTGCACAATCCCTCAACAAGGGTGTTGACCTCGGTTGTCTCACGGTTGAGCATCTTACCGAGTTTTGTTATAAACGCTTTATTGTCCACTTATCAATCAAATAATATGTCGCGAATAGCATATCGCGGACGATGTTTAACTTCAATGAAAATTTTACCGATATATTCACCCACTATGCCGATAGCTATGAGAATCAAGCTGCCCAAAAACCATATGGAAAGTATAAGGGAAGCCCAGCCTGCTTCAAGAGTATCGGAACATAGGATTGAGATTATTACATAAATGGCCACAAACACATCGAGTAGAAGCAAAATCAATCCTGTGAAAAATACCATCCTCATAGGTCTTGCAGAGAACGATGTGATGCCGTCAATTGAAAATGCAAGCATCTTCGAAAGTGGATATTTTGATTCGCCTGCCGCACGTTCATGACGGTCATACGTAACTATATCATTCTTCAGCCCTATCTGTGGGATGATTCCTCGCAGGAATAAATTGGATTCATCATATTCCGACAGCAGATTCAGGGCTCGCACGCTCATCAGACGATAATCGGCATGATTCGGGATAGCTTCTACTCCCATTGTTTTCTGGAATGAATAGAAAGCCTTAGCGGTGGTACGCTTGAACCATGTGTCAGTGTCACGCCTGGCCCTCATTCCATAAACTATCTCGGTTCCATCGTTGAATTTCTTTACCATCTCGACAATCGCTTCAGGATCATCCTGTAAGTCCGCATCAATGGAGATAGCCGCATCACAATAATCCTTGGCGGTCATTAGGCCGGCCAATAGTGCATATTGATGCCCTCGGTTATGAGCGAGGGATATGCCTTTGACACGACTGTCCGATAGGTGAAGCTCCATTATGGTTCTCCATGTGTTGTCTTTACTTCCGTCGTCGGAACACAATATGAAACTGTCGGATGTCAACAGCCCCTGCGCCGACATTCTGTCAAGAATCTCGAGCAGTTTGCCAATTGTTATCGGCAGGACTTTTTCTTCGTTATAGCATGGAATTACTATCGCTATTTTGTGGGCTGCCATTTTTTGTATATTGTGTAGTTATCGTCGGTAAGATATAAAGAAAATCCTTTTTGAGCTAACCGGTCAGTTACACACTCAAGTTGGGAATCGTCAAACTTAAAATTCAGGAATACATAGTCGAATCCATCAATGATACCATCCATTTTAGGCCCTATAGTCTCAAAATCGTTATCGTCATGATAGCGTTGAACTGGATATCTGTTTACCCAATCCTCATCATTATTGAGTATATAGTCAAACAGATATCTTTTAGGGCCAAGGAATAGAATCTTATGCCCATCATTTTTCTCTTTAATAGCCCAGTCATATACCCCGGTGACGAATCTGACATCAGATGCCGAGCCCTTCATTCCTTTGAGCTTATCAATCCCCGCATATGTGTCGGAATATAGATTTATCCAGTCTTTTGTTGCCGGGTCTTTTACTCGCAACACCGGATAGCTGATTACCACAACTGTTCCAAGCATAACATAAAAAGCCTTTACCGATGGAATCCGATATCTATACAGCTCAGCAAAAGCCAATGGCATCAATGGAAGAGACAGCAGTTTCGCTAAACCACAGTCAGAACCGACGAATGACACTGCCGAATATGCAAGAAGGGTCAGACTTAGCAATATCGGGAATTTCATTGGCTTATTTTTATATAATGCAATCATCGGTATCAGAATGATGGTAAACAGGAACACTTCAATTCCATAGCGATGGGCATCGTGGGTGGTAGCCCTGACAACCAACAGGAACGTAAGAAGAGTAAATCCGATTACGATTATGGCTAAGACCCTCCATTTGGATTCCTTTAATGTACGGTATATGAACCATACCGAGGCATATAGCCCAATCCAAATTGCAATATAGCCGAATACCGTAGGGTAGTATCCCCAAAACTGGGACACCACCATTCCAAAAATGCTTTTGTGGCCTGTAATTACATTTTCCGGATTCCAGACTTTTATAAAATTTTCTACCCCCCCCCAGATCAATAAGTTAAGTAGCTCAGAGCTTATAATTGTCACGAAAATGAAAATTATGGAATCAATAATTTTCCTCTTGATAGACTGCGGAGTTACAGAAATCAGTATCAAAGTTACGGGTAGAAGAGCAATATTAGGAATCCGCGAATATATCGATATGGCTGTCAGAACGCTTAATATAATTATTTTTCCATAAGAAGGCTTTTTGAGATAGCATACTGCGGTCAAGCAACAGAGGGCAAGTGTTAGATTTGACATTATATCCCATTCGTAGGAATACAGGCCAAAAGCGGATATTGTCAGTTGCAGTACAAAGAACATCGCACATGAAAGCAAAACCTGCCTACTGTTAAAATAGAAATATACGCATGGCAACAGGATGCTTATAGTGTTGCAGATATAAGCCAATATCCTAAAGGACAGAAAAGTGTCACTGCCGATTGAATGTGACCATATATAACCTACAAACATGGTAAACCCTGAAAGTGGGTTATTGCGGTAATCAGCCATGCATAAGAGCTGATACTCTTCGTCTTTCCAGGGATAAAACCCGAGATGGAGCGGAAGGACAGGTATGACAATACCAAGTACGATTAAAACCGCACTCAGTATCAATATCAGTTTAGATTCCGTATTGTTTACATTCAGAGGAGCAGTCCTCATTTCTATCGGATGAAACATTTAGCGACGCTAAGATACAAAGAAAAATTATGCTGTGCCAAATTTTAGTATATGATTTCCCTTTTATTCATAAATAAGCAGGAGAATGGGACGCAAACAACCCATCCTCCTGCTTTTAATCGATATCGGGATTAATAGTTACGGGCAAAAATAACGCGCCGTGCCGACGGCTTTCCTGTCACCATACATACTCCCGGTGTCGTATCGCCGTCGAAAGGAATACAGCGGATTGTCGCTTTTGTCTCTTCCTTGATTTTTTCTTCCGTCTCGGTTGTGCCATCCCAATGTGCAAGGATGAAACCGCCTTTTTCGATTTCCTCCTTAAATTCATCGTAGGTCTCAACAGTACGTGTCATTGACGCCCGACGGTCGAGAGCCTTATGGTATATATTGGCCTGGATTTCTTCGAGAAGATTCTTTACATATTCAGCTATACCTTCAAGCGGTGCTACATGCTTTTCAAGTGTGTCACGGCGCATCACTTCCACAGTGCCGTTTTCAATGTCACGGGCACCGATGGCCAGACGTACAGGGACGCCCTTGACTTCATAGTCGGCGAATTTGAAACCGGGACGTTTATTCTCGGCATCATCATATTTGACACTGATGCCAAGAGCGCGGAGCTGCTTGACAATAGGCTCTACTACAGCCGATATTTCGGCAAGCTGCTCACTGTTTTTATAGATAGGAACTATGACAACCTGAATCGGGGCAAGATGGGGCGGAAGCACAAGGCCGTTGTCGTCGGAGTGCGTCATAATGAGAGCACCCATCAAACGGGTCGACACACCCCAAGACGTTGCCCATACATATTCCGGCTTATTATCCTTGTTGACATAAGTAACATCGAAGGCCTTGGCGAAATTCTGACCGAGGAAGTGGGACGTTCCGCTCTGGAGAGCCTTTCCATCCTGCATCATTGCCTCGATTGTGAATGTCTCTATGGCTCCGGCAAAACGCTCGTTAGCGCTCTTGACACCCTTGATGACCGGGACAGCCATGAAATTTTCGGCAAAGTCTGCGTAGACATCAAGCATCCTTCGAGCCTCTTCCCAAGCCTCCTGTTCAGTCGCATGTGCGGTATGACCCTCTTGCCACAGGAACTCCGCAGTACGCAGGAACATACGCGTACGCATTTCCCAGCGAAATACATTGGCCCATTGGTTAATGAGTATCGGGAGGTCGCGATATGAATGAATCCAGTTTCGGTAGGTGTTCCATATGATGGTTTCCGATGTGGGACGGATTATAAGCTCCTCCTCAAGACGGGCGGCAGGGTCTACCACCACACCGCTACCATCAGGAGAATTTTTAAGACGATAGTGTGTCACCACCGCACACTCCTTGGCAAAACCCTCTACATGGTCTGCTTCACGCGAAAGGAATGATTTGGGAATAAGAAGGGGGAAATATGCGTTTTGATGGCCTGTTTCCTTGAACATACGGTCAAGTTCATGCTGCATCTTTTCCCAGATTGCATAGCCGTAGGGTTTTATCACCATACACCCTCTAACCGCCGACTGCTCTGCAAGATCGGCTTTCACAACCAATTCATTATACCACTGCGAATAATTGTCGCTGCGTTTGGTGAGATCCTTAAGTTCTTTTGCCATTGTATATGCTTAGAATTTCTTTATTGTTTTTATGATAATGTTGACGTGCAAAATTACAAAATATATTTGAGTTCTCCTTTTCTCGCGAGCGTTATCATTTTCGGGCCCGGAATCAGAAAGAACTCGACTCTGCGGTTCTCATGACGCCCGGTACGGGAATCATTCGGCATAACAGGGTCTGTGTCGCCTAATTCATATGGAATCACAATGAGGTCTTCATTGATATTGTCAAGCAACCAATCGTAGATTGAGTTGTTTCGCTCATGCGAAAGGCGCATGTTGTAAGTCTGAGAGCCCGTATTGTCGGTGTGAACCGCATATACCATTTTCATCATCATCGGGTCACTCAGCAATGCTATGACAGGGGAGAGCTTAGCCGGAGCCTTGGGAGACAACAAAGTGTCATTTGGGAGGAATATATCATCTGACGGAATCGTGACGAGTACGACTTCATCATCTCTCATCATGTCCACCGTATATCCTTTCTTGGCCAGGTCATTGCCAAGCCGGTTCATATATTTCTTTATAGCCGCATGCTCGGTTTTGCCTACTACAGGAGTCCTGAGATTCTCTTCGAGTTCCATATCCATATATACGGTCTCGTCATAACCTTTATACGGGTCGTCTTTGGCCATAGCCCTGATTCCGGCAAAGAGCATGGTTATGGAACAAAGAATTAATGTAGGCAGATGTTTCATGATACAATTCTTAGGAGAGCGGTTAATCATTTTTTATTCGTCGAGCGATTGTTCGTAACGTAATTCAGCCATGACAAGAGGCTCGATGTCCTCACGTTTCACAGGCGACATACTGTCTTTTGACAGCATCTTCCCCACATGCTTGACAAGCGCATCGGTATTTACATCCTCATCATCAGCTTCGGCATCAATGTCAAGAAGGCCCTGGTCCTCATACCAGTCCCATATTATGTCTATGATGTTGAGCAGTTCATCATCATCGTACAGCGACGAGTTTTCAGAGGGGATAGCTTTCCTCATCGCCTTTACTGCCTGGTTCTCATCAAACTCTTTCATGCTTGCTAATTTTTGAAGGATTAGTTATTGAGATCCACCAACCCCTCAGGAAGATTGGTTTCGAGAATTTTCTTTTCCGTATCAAACGAATCTATGAATTCGTCGACCACGGGAAGAAATATTTCCTGTCCGTTATGTGTTCTGACAATAAACAGTACGTTCTGTGTAGTGTCGTTTATATCGACAATTTCGCCTATTTCACCTATAGTGCGATCAATGACCTTGTATCCTATAAAGTCGGAAGCATACATTCCATCCTCCGAGGCATCATCCTCAGGTAAATCGGAACGCAGGACAAAGAACGGCTTGTTGGTGAGTCGCTGGGCTTTCTCCTCTGTGTCGATGCCATCTATTGACAAAAGAAAAGTATCGGCATTTTTCGGTCTTACAGATGTCAGAAAAAAAGGCACGAAAATACCGTCAATGGCAATTATGATGCATCTGACATCGTTGAGTTCGATATCAATGTCAAGCGTAGCTGATATTTCACCTTTTATGCCATGTGGCTTGTTAAACAGCCCGGCTTCCGCTATTTCAGATAGTTTTATCACGATATTTCTCTGCTTATCTTTTTTTCTTTTTCTTGCCTGTCGCCGGTGGGGCTACAATCTTGAATTCGTACAGGCGTGTAGTTTCCGGAGAAAGGCATATCTGACCATGGGAATATTCGGCAAGGTCTTTGAATATCTTGGCATCCTCCACTCCGTCAGAATTGACTGCAAGCAGAAGCTTTTTCATGTGATTTGCAATCAAAATCACGAGCTCGTCACGTTCTGGTCCTTCTTCCATTCTGACAGCCTTGTCAATCATAAGTTCAACATCCTTACCGTAATGGCGATACCTTATGTGTTCGGCTGTATAGGGGACTTTTTCCGGACGGTTATTGAAGTTTTCAGCTTTGACGACTTCCACCGGATAATCAATGTCGAGCTTGAAATCGCTCATGATTGCAAGATGGTCCCAGAGCTTATGCTGATAATCTTCCTCTTCACGGATTTTCGGGAAAAGTTTGGCCATGCAGTTTACTATTGAATGAGCGCAGCGGGTTCGTTCGTCGCGATCTTCAATCGCAATGCAATGGTCTACCATTTGCTGTATGTTTCTTCCATATTCCGGAAGGATGAGCCGTTTCAGTTGAGTATTATAAGTCAGCATTGAGATATTGGACTGGGAAAATGGGGATATAAAACTTAAAGGAGCCGTCAGCGGATTCCCAACGGCACCTTTAAGCCTATGAATTTGAAGGAGGGGGGTTACATGTTCATACCGCCGTCGACCTGTATGACCTGACCGGAAACATAGCTCGACATGTCAGAGGCAAGGAACGTAGCGACATTTGCGATATCCTCAACCTGGCCTGCACGGCGAAGAGGAATTTTGAGAGCCCATTCTTTACGCACTTCGTCGGGTAGGGCAGCCGTCATGGCTGTTTCGATGAATCCCGGGGCGATAGCGTTGGCGCGTATGCCACGAGAGCCGACCTCCTGTGCGATGCTCTTGGCGAGTGCGATGAGGCCTGCCTTGGACGCGGCATAATTGGATTGACCGGCATTACCGTGTACACCGACAACAGAGGCCATGTTAATGATTGAACCCTGACGCTGACGCATCATGATGGGAAGCACAGCGTGAATGAAATTGAACGCGCTCTTAAGGTTAACGGCGATAACGGCATCCCACTGAGCTTCGCTCATTCTCATCATAAGGCCGTCTTTTGTTATACCGGCATTGTTTACGAGTACGTCGATATGTCCGAAATCTTCCTTGATTTTACCGACGACTTCTTCTGTCTGGGCAAAATCAGCAGCATTTGATGCATAACCCTTGGCATTAACTCCAAGAGCCTGAAGCTCCTTCTCGGTAGCTTCCATATTTTCGTCGCGATTGAGGTCAGTAAATGCGATGTCTGCACCTTCCTGGGCAAATTTGATTGCGATACTCTTACCGATACCGCGTGCGGCGCCAGTGATAAGGGCAACTTTTCCTTCGAGTAGTTTCATTTCTTCAATAGTCTTTTAAGTGTACTATATAGTTGTTGATTTAAGTAACAGCGTATTGTTTATAAAATCTATGACCGAACTTCTTATTCCGGCAGCAGTCATGTTGAGCTGCGCGAAATTCCGGCGCAAATGGCAATAGTCTATCCCTTGAAAAATCATCTGGTAGACTCCGGGAAGGAGTGCGGCCTGTGTTGGGTCAAAAAACCCTTTGGCAACTCCGTCGTCAATCATTTGCTTTATCAGGTCCATCTCTTTTGCGACGGCGAGTATTCTCACCCGTTCGAGTCGCTTGTAATCGAGGGTCAGGTAAGAGATTATCTGGCTTGTCGCAGAAGACTTTACAGTTTCCTCCACAATATCAAAACGGGCTTCAAGGAACCTGCGCAGTTTGGTTGCAGGATCCATGTCGGATGCCACTATGTCGCGGAGTCTCATTACTATGGCTTCGCTTTCACGTTCGATTACAGCTTCGTAAATCTCTTTCTTGTTTTTAAAATAGGTGTAGATTGTGCGCCGCCCCTTATCAGAAGCGGTAGCGATATCATTCATTGTTGTCCGCTCCACGCCGTTGCTGGCAAAAAGCTGATGGGCAACATCAAGGAGCCGTTCTCGGGTCTTTGACACCATTGTTATTGATATTTTCAGGCCACGGGAAACGTCTAAACATATAGTTCCCGTCATGTCCGTATCTTATACACAATCTTTATTTCAACGGCAAAGTTAACAAAAAAATCCTAAACTACAGCATTTTTATTGCCCATGCGAATATAGAGGCAACATGCGAGCAATCCTTGATTCTTTGCAAAAAAGAAAATCATATTTTGTTTGACCCGGACTGCTTGCCGTTATCAACGTCACTTGAAGATGCGGCATCAGCCGAAGAAAATATTTTTGAAAGGTGTTTCTCCCTGAAGTTCTCAAGCAACTCCCAAAAACCGGGTACGAACAATGTACCGACCACAGCATTTAGTGCCATTCCGAACACCACTGCCGTTCCGAGTGCAATTCGTGAATTAGCTCCGGCCCCGGTGGCGAACAACATAGGCATTACACCGAAAATAAATGCAAACGCAGTCATCATAATCGGACGGAAACGTACGGAGCCGGCATTGGCAGCCGCGTTTCTTACCGGTTGACCTGATTTACGGAAATCACGGGCATATTCCACTATTAAGATTGCATTTTTTGCAGAAAGCCCCAACAAAAGAATTATGCCTATCTGTGTATATATTGATATTGATTGTGACAGGAAAACACAGCCTATAACAGTACCGAAAAGAGCGGTAGGCATAGAAATAACAACTGCCAACGGATCTGTCCAACTCTCATATTGTGCGGCAAGCACAAGGATGGTTATTATGACTGCAAAAAGCAGTGTAAATGTTATCGTGGTTCCCGATTGGGTCTCCTGATATGCCTCTCCGGTCCAGGCATAGGCGAATCTGTCACCTACGGTGTCTTCAAGAATTTCTTCCATGGCTTCGATAGCATCAGAACTGGATACATTCTTAGCCGGGGTTCCTGTAATCGAGGCTGAAGTATACATATTATAACGGCTCACTGTCGACTGTCCGATTGTCGGTTCAACCGACACGAAAGACGCGAACGGCACCATCTCTCCGGAAGCATTACGGACTGTAAGTGAGGGGATTTTATCGATGTTACTTCTTGCTTCGCTGTCAGCACTGATATTTACTTGATAAGTCCGCCCGAACTTGACAAAATCGTTGACATATCCGCCACCCATGAATTGAGCGAGAGTTCCGTAAATATCGGCAAGTTCAAGACCGAGGAGCTTGGCTTTGTCGCGGTCGACTTTCACACTGTACTGTGGCACACCTGCCTGAAATTGTGTGGTGAGCTGGGCCAATCTCTTGTCCTTGCTTGCGGCCTCCTGCATGGCCATAAGAGTCTTGGACAGTGCATCAGCCCCAAGATTGTTTATATCAAGAACCTGCATCTGCATGCCGGATGTCATACCTAAACCTGGAATGGCTGGAGGATTGATAGAGAACACTATCGGCTCCTGATATGCTGCGGCAATCATATTGACTTTGGCCATTACGGCATTGACATCATGTGACTTCCCTCTGCGTTCATTCCATGGTTTGAGAACGACAAAAAGAGATCCCATATTGCCTCCTGAGCCACCGCCCATCATTGACTGACCAGAAATCGATATTACGTCTTTTACCTCGGGGATTTCTTTAATCTGTGATGCAAGCTCGGTCACAACTTTGTCGGTTCGGTCGAGCGAGGCTCCGGTAGGGAGCTGTACGGAAGTCATGAAATAACCTAAATCCTCCTCGGGGATGTAGCTTGACGGGAGTTTAATGAATCCCCAGAAAGCAATTAAACACAATAGAAGGTAGCAGCCTATTGCCCCTATCGGATGGCGGAGCAGCCTACCTACTATAGACATATACTTGTTAAGTGTAAGGCTATATCCTTTATTAAACCATTTATAAAGAAAGAAATTTGGCGTTTGACTACTTTTCTTCCTGAGGAACAATGCACACATGGCAGGTGTGAATGTCAGGGCATTGAATCCTGAAAAAGCCACAGAGGTAGCGATTGTCAAGGCAAATTGCTTGTAGAGTTCTCCTGTTATGCCACTGATAAAGGCCGTCGGAATAAAGACCGACAACAATACGAGTACTTCGCCTATTACCGGCCCCTGTAATTCCGACATAGCTTTTTCTGCGCTCTGCCTTGGCGAGAGTTTCCCTTCCTGAACCAGTCGGGCACAATCTTCGACTACGACTATCGCGTCGTCAACCACAATCGCGATAGCAAGCACAAGGCCGAAAAGCGTAAGGGTGTTAAGTGAGAACCCTAAAATTTTCATTACCGCGAAGGTTGCGATAAGTGAGA
This sequence comes from Bacteroidaceae bacterium, assembly GCA_021768245.1. Classification (GTDB taxonomy): domain Bacteria; phylum Bacteroidota; class Bacteroidia; order Bacteroidales; family Muribaculaceae; genus Duncaniella. The sequence goes on from JAETNO010000007.1 coordinate 73,368, forward strand.
CAGGAATCGCTATCATAGGGATTATAACCGCCCGCCAACTCTGTAGAAATATCAGAATGACAAGCATTACAATCAGGGTTGTCTCTACGAAAGTCACAAGCACTTCATCAATAGAGGCGGTAACGAAATCAGTCGTATCCATTATGACCTCATAGTGGACTCCGACAGGGAAATATTCCGACAGTTCCTCCATCTTCGCCTTTACACGGTTGGCCACCTCAAGCGCGTTTGCGCCGGGAAGCTGCTGGACACCTATTAGGCCGGCTTGTTTCCCTGACACATGTGATATATTGGAATAGCTCTGGCTTCCAAGCTCAACCTTGGCAATGTCCTTTAATCGGAGCACGGATCCATCAGCCCCAACACGCAACACTATATTGGAGAATTCCTCCGCAGTCTGCAATTGACCTTTCGAGGTGAGTGTGAATTCAAACTTTACATCATTGCTGACGGGAGGTGTACCTACGCTGCCGGCTGACACCTCAAGGTTCTGTGATTGAATCATCGCGCTCACATCAGACGGAGTTAGCCCATAAACCCTCATCTTTTCCGGATCCAACCAGACGCGCATGCTGTATTTTCCCGCGCCGAAAGCTCCGGCACCACCCACGCCGTCAATACGTGAAAGTTCATCTATTATATTTAACTGAGCATAATTGGTGAGGTATAACGCATCATAACGTTTCGGGTCATTCCCTTCGAGCGCGATGAATAAGATGATGTTTGATGATTCAGACATGACTGAAACACCTTGTTCTTTGACCGCAGTAGGGAGAGAGGCCTCTGCAAGGGAAACACGGTTTTGGACTTTTACTGCGGCATCGTCGAGATTGATACCGTTTTCAAACGTTATTGTCAGATTGTATGAGCCATCACTTGAATTGGAGCTCATATACATCATCCCTTCAACACCATTAATCTGTTCCTCGATTGGCACACCGACAACTTCGGCTACCGTTGCCGCATCCGCCCCGGGGTATACCGCAGACACCATTACTGTCGGAGGGGTTATATCAGGATATTGGGATACCGGCAGGCTTTTGACAGTCATAAGCCCCACCAATACCATTAATATCGCCAATACAGTAGCGAATATTGGCCGGTCAATGAAGAATCTTGAAAACATCTCTAAATATCTTTAAATGATATGCCTACTTTACAACACGAGGATTTACCTCCATCCCGTTGCGTACTTTCAGCAACGCCTTGGTCACATAACGTTGTTTTGGCGTTATCCCGGAAAACACCACTCTCAAAGAGTCATGATATAAGGGACCTGCTTCTATCGGCGTGTATACAATACGGTTTGAATCATCCACTGCATAGAGGTATTTCCCCGATTGGTCAGTGCTTATCGATGCGTCCTTAACCAATACGGCATTGTCCAGCTTCTTATACGGTAAATCTACTTTTACGAACATGCCGGGGCGCAATTCATCATATGTGTTTTTCACATGGCACTTAAGTGTTAATGTACCGGTAGAGGTATTGAGCGCAGGAGCCATGTATGTAAGGTCTCCAAAATATTTATGGGCAATTGAATCCGAGAATGTAAGTGGAATGTGTGTCAGTTTCGGCGCATCTGGATTATTCTTATCGCGCATTAAATCAAGAAATTTCTCATCTTCAATTGAGAAGTTGGCAGTAAGGACAGTATTATCATATATGGTTGTGAGTGTGACAGGAGCGCCCTCTCCACTTATATAGTTCCCCACATCAAAGGTAGAAGCCGAAGCCATTCCTGATATCGGCGCTATCACCGTGCAATATCCGAGATTGGTCTTCGCGGATTCTAATGAGGCTCGGGCGCTTTTGATGCTTGCTTCGGCTTGCTGATATGCACTAAGAGCCTGGCTGACTTCCATTTTTGATACCGCATCGCTCTCCAACGCTTTTTTGACAGCCTCATAATGAGTCTTTGCGTAGTCACGTGTACTGATGGCCGTTGTCAATGCCGCCTGGGCTTTCTGAACGGCATCACGATATTTCCCATCTTCAATTCTGAACAGGACTTGACCTTTGTCCACATGACTACCATCTTTATAACATTGGGCCACGAGGAGGCCGTTAACTCTACCGACAACTTCCACTTGGTTAGAAGCGTTAAGGTGACCCGGGTAAGTATTTCTCAAGACAATGGAATCAACTTGGGGATATGCGACATCAATAGTTTCCTCAGCCATCCTCTCATCGCGCACTCCATGTTTTCCACATGAAGGAGCAACAATGGAACTGATTATAATAATGCCGACAAATATTTTGTTTTTCATAATAAATGGTCTGAATTATATATCAAATATTAGTCTGTCAAAAAGTTTCCGGTGCGCCACCAAGAGCCTTATAAAGATTGATTAGTGCTACAAGGGCCTCTCCTTTAGCCGCAATAAGGGAGTTTGCATATGTTAGAGTGTTGATTTGTGCATCTACAACATTTGTAAATGGAGTCAGGCCCTGTTTATAAAGGTCTACAGATAAGTCAAATGATTCGGTACTTTGCTTAAGCACTTTTTCATAACTTTCTATGGCGCGTAGACAGGAGGTGTAACTGACCATTGCATTATCCACCTCCTGCACTGCCGTCATGACTGTCATGTTGTAGTTATCTATTCCGATTTTCATCTGTTCTTTCGCTTCATTTACGGCATATTTTCTTGCCAGACCATCAAACAAAGTCCATGACAGAGTGGGGGAGATGCTGTATTCAAAACTATTGTCCTTAAATAAGTCTCCTGCATCATGAGCGGCGACTCCTATCGAACCATTCAGTGATAGAGTGGGAAGAAAATCTTTTTTAGCGACACCGACAGCTGCGGCATAAGCCGCCAACTCATATTCTGCCTGTACTATATCCGGACGTCTGCGTAAAAGATTGGCAGGAATACCGGATGGTACGAGATGGTGGTAGTCCGGTTGGTTTCTCATTGATTCGAGACGCGGTCTGAGTCGTTCAGGATACTGGCCGGTCAGTATGGCAAGAGCATTTATTGATTGTGATAGGGAAGTTTCAAGTTTTGGGATGGTAGCTTCTGTCGAATAATAGACTATTTCCGCTTGCACTACATCTAATTTCGACACCAAGCCGGCCTCAAAGCGGGCTCTCGCGATTTTCACTACTTTCTCCTGCGACTCCATGTAATCACGTGTGACTTTAAGCTCTTCCTGGAATGTACGGAGGTTTATATAATATGTGGCAATCTCCGAGGCGAGACTTACCATTGTTGCAACATATTCAGCTTTACTTGCATTTTTCTGAGCCTTCCGGCCCTTAACGCGGGTAGTAATCTTTCCAAACAAGTCTATTTCCCAATTCATATCAATAGTTGTGGAAAAATAGCTTGAATTAGTCGAGTGCATATGCTCTGATATTGCTCCGGCATTACGGGCCTTTGTATACCCCGCATTTAATGAGAAAGTGGGATAGTATGCGGCCGATGCCTGCTTTATCTGGCTCTCTGCCATCTTGATTCGGTGAATTGCTATCAATACATTGAAATTATTGGAGATTCCCTCCGCGATAAGCGAATCAAGTTGTGAATCATTAAAATTATCCCACCATTTATCATCGGAAGGCAAAATCTGCTCAATAACAGGTGAATATGCCCATTCCCTTGGCATTTCCTCTCTCAAATATTGCGATGCATCCTTATCCTGCGCTGTTATAGGAATGTTTATAGCAGCCGTACTACAGATTATAGATAGGATGTGGAATAGGTTTCTCATAAATAAAAAATAGTTGTAATTATAACGCCATACCGCCCAAATTGGTTTTCTGTTTTTGATTATAATATTCAAGCCAGTATTAACATCAATTAATCGTAATGTGCATCATATCTGCCCATGCATCTGAGTAAATTTGCATATAAATCAGATAAATATCATATCGCTATGACATCTATTAATCGCACAGACCGACTTTTTATTACAGCAATCAGTGGTGGGGCAACCGTATTGTCGTCATGCGTCAGTGGCATGGCATCAATCGGAGATGTGTACAGACATGTGAAATCAAAGGCGGCGACAGCCAAAGGCGTAGTGACCCTCTATCTTCGTAACGGCACCCAAGGATGGTCCCAACACCACACATTTGTCCTTAACACTGTTACACAGTCCCAACATAAAGAATCTAATAACAATATCGGATTTTCTTATCCGTCTTTGTTCGGAGCAGAATTCTAACAGTAACTTATTATTTTTTTTAATCTCTCTGTTAAGCAACACCTTATTTAAAACCCAATATTTCGAAATTATCCACGTATATCTCAGTTACGTTGCGCTTGATTGCCGTGCGGTCTTCCCAGACGCGGTAGCGTATCTTACCTTCAACGTAAAGGCGTGTCCCTTTGCGGATATATTTCTCGGCGAATTCAGCGGCTCCATCCCACATTATTATATTATGCCATTCCGTCCTTTCGGGTATTTTATTTCCGTCAGGCAACATTTGTTCACGCTCATTCGTTGCCATGCTGAATGTAGCTATCGGACGGGTTTCTATGTAGCGCACCTTTGGGTCGGAGCCTACATTACCTATCAATATGACTTTGTTGACACTCATTGCCGTAGGATTTTTCAATTATGCAAATTTACTCATTTTTATCTTGAATTGAAACTTATTTTAATCTCTATGTGTTTATTTAAAAAATAAGTTAATAATAATATATACGATGAAAGGATTATTTATTTCTCTCGGCATTGTGACGGCTATGTCGCTTGTGTCGTGTGATGAAACAGCGCGTCTTGCTAAAGAACTTCCCGGGACATGGGCCGGTACTCCTGAGAATATTACTGATAATTCAGCCTTGACTGCTTCCATTATTGAATCTTTTGAAATTGTATCTGACCCGTCGGCAGTGCCCGAAGGGAAAAACGGAGGATTGATAAATGTAGTTGGCATGCTGTCGGCAACCACTCAGCTTGTAGGGGACCAAAGTTTTTCCGAGCCGGTAGGACTGACGGCGAGTGTACGCTCAAGCATATCGGGAACATGGGTTGTGATTGATGATGATGAAGTTGCCCTACAGCTTGACCCTGCAACTCTTAAAATAGAGATTGACCCTGACGCAATTGTCACAAACAATAATCTGCTCAACAGTGAAGGGACAGCCAAGATTGCTTCAATGAAGCCGACAATAGCGGAATCGATGGCTGCCGGTATGCGCCAGGCTCTGTCAACCCGCTACTCCTCATTCCGCCATCTTGACGATGTGAAAGTAAAGGAACCTCTGCTTAAATTCGAGATAGGTAAAAACGACTATGTCTTTACCCGTCAAGGCAAGCTCAAATAAGATTTTTTTTCTACCTTTGCTGTCAATTCACCAAACCATAGCATAGAATGAACAGAAAAGGTAAACTATATTTCCGTTACGGAACCATGGGCTCCGCAAAAACCGCGCTACTATTGACCACGGCATATAATTTCGAGGAACGTTCAATGAAATATGTATGTCTGAAGCCGGTTGTAGATACCCGTGAACTGACCAACGTAATAAAGTCGAGAATTGGCATCCAGAGGGAATGTAAATGGATTTACCATGAAACCGACCTATATGAAATGGCGCAGGAACTTTTCGAAGAATCCATGGCCGTTATTGATTGGTTCCTGGTTGATGAAGCCCAGTTCCTGACAAAAGAACAGGTCGACCAGCTTTCCCGCATTGTCGATGATTTCGGAAGTAATGTGATATGCTACGGTCTGCGTACTGACTTCAAAAGTAACCTGTTCGAGGGGTCTCGGCGCCTGTTCGAGATTGCAGATACTATCGATGAGATTAAATCGACATGCACGTGTGGCAGAAAGACTATCATAAATGCCCGTATCGACCGTAACGGAGATTTCGTTGAAGAAGGCGAGCAAGTGGAGATTGGTGGAGATGACCGTTACATAGCCGTATGCCGCAAATGCTGGAGAAACAAGCGTATCGAACAGTCCTACCGCTCAATTCTTCCTTTCAGGGAACTTTCAAAAGACTGCTAAACTCACGTTATAATTATGAGATTTAAATTATTTTCCGTCTTGTTGGGACTTATTGCAATTGTTCCCAACGCTGGAGCATCAAATCCGGTTTCGTTATTGGATGAAACACTGACATATGATGTAATCTATAAATGGGGATTCATCAATAAAGTGGCCGGATATGCCACCATGTCGCTCCGTAACGATGGTAATCTTTACAGAGCATCGGTTTTCGCTGAGAACGCTCCCTGGGCCAACAGCATTTATATGTTACGCGACACCCTTTATACGACTATGACAAAAGAGGGGTATTATCCCGTGTCATATACATATATCGCCCACGAAAACGGAAAATATAAAAAGGATGTCTTGACATTCCACCGGGATGGGAACACATTTACTGCTGATGCCGTGAGGTATAAGCGTAAAATAGAAGGTGAACCGCTGACGAGTTCCACAATTCATCTCGAAGCACAGGGGATGACAGTCGATATGCTGAGTTCTTTCTTCTATCTACGCACGCTTGATTTCCCAAATATGAAAAAAGGTCAAAGCGTGACGGTTAATATTTTTTCCGGCTCCAAGAAAGAAAAGCTTAAGATAACATATATGGGTACGCAAAACGTATCTCTTAACGGACGCTCATTCCCATCCTATTATATAAACTTCACTTTTACCCGACGTGGAGTCGAGAGTTCCGCGCCGATTTCAGGATGGATTTCTACCGATGGTCAGCGAATTCCGCTCAAGGTCGAGGGTAAACTACCTGTTGGGAAAGTCAGGGCACTATATACCGGACCGAATCCTTAATAGCTTCTCGATTGATATTTCCAAAAGTCCATTAATATTAATATATACCGTTGAAAAAGTTTTATACCGCAATGGTAATCGCATCATCCCTCCTCGCCACAGCCACTAAGTCTATGGCCGAGGAGGTTACTTTTAAGATAGCGGCCACGACCGATGTCCACGGCAATTTTTTCCCTTATGATTTCATCTCGCTGCAATCAGGAAATGGTTCCCTTGCAAGAGTTGCGACACGGGTTAAGATGCTGCGTGATTCCTTAGGCGAAAGCAAGGTTATCCTACTTGATAATGGCGATATACTGCAAGGACAGCCGACAGCTTATTACTATAATTTTATAGATACCGTCACTCCCCATGTCGCCGCACGTATGCTTAACTTTATGGGCTATGATGCCGAGACTGTTGGTAATCACGATGTGGAGACGGGTCACGCGGTCTATGACAGATATAAACGCACTCTTGGTAAGATTCCTCTCCTTGGAGCCAACGTGATAGATGTTTCGACCGGTAAGCCATATCTCACGCCATATACTATAATCGAACGCGATGGAATCAGGATTGCGGTGCTCGGGTTGATTACTCCGGCCATCCCTGCATGGCTCCCCGAGAATCTATGGGATGGATTGAAGTTCGAGGATATGGTCGAATCTGCCTCCCGATGGGTACCCGATATTATTGAGAATGAAAAGCCGGATTTGTTAGTCGGGCTCTTCCATTCCGGTCATGATTCATCGAAAATGACGGGCGAATGGAGAGAAAATGCCTCTTTATTGGTCGCAGAGCAAGTGCCGGGATTCGATATCATCTTTATGGGCCATGACCATCAGATTTATGATTCTGAAAAACAATGTGACTCCAATCCCGATTTATTAATTCTGAACCCGGCCAACAACGCTGTCAATTTGGCTGAAGCACAGGTGACTTTTGAACTTATCGATGGTAAAGTTACATCTAAAAGAATAAACGGCGAAATTGTCCCGATAACGAACCTCGAACCGGATTCCGCGTTCATGACAGAATTCAAACCGGAGTATGACAGGATTCTTGAATTCGTTACCCGTAAGATTGGTCGGGCTACCGGCGACTTTTCAGTGCGTGATGCCTATTTCGGACCGTCAGCCTTTATGCAACTGCTGCACAGTCTGCAACTCGACATCACCGGCGCAGATATTTCTTTCGCTGCTCCCCTGTCGTTCGATGCTGTCATTAAAGAAGGTGATTTGAAGATGAGTGACATGTTCACTCTCTACAAATATGAAAATATGCTCTATACTATGGCACTGACAGGTCAGGAGATTAAAGATTATCTTGAAATGAGCTATTCTCTTTGGACCGATATAATGAAATCGGATAAAGACCATCTGCTTCTATTCGCCGACGATGAACATGGTGCATCAAAGGGTGATTACTCAAAACTCCGGAATCCGTCCTATAATTTTGATTCTGCGGCAGGAATCAGATATACTGTTGATGTGACGAAACCACGTGGAAAGAAGATTAACATCATATCTATGGAGGATGGGACGCCGTTTGATTATGACAAGACCTATACAGTTGCGATTAACTCTTACCGCGGAAACGGGGGAGGGGACCTTTTGACCAAAGGTGCTGGCATCGCTCACGACAAACTGAAATCCCATATCATAAAATCTACTGACAAGGACTTACGGTTCTATCTTATAAAAGAAATAGAAAAACGCCACACTATATCCCCTGAAGTCATTCATAACTGGGAATTTGTGCCAGCCTCTTTGACGCATCCTGCCACCGAACGAGACCGACATCTGCTCTTCGGGGACTGACCGTCTAATATTCCTTTTGTATGAAACAAAATTGGAGCCTTAGAGTATATTTATAACCTTAAAAAGGTGTTAATGCCTTAACTTTCTCGGTCAATAATATCAAACGCCGCTTTTCTTCCGGCATTTATGCGGTCGGGATAGTGTGAGTCACTGTTCACGATAAGCGGTATTCCTGCGCGACACAGTCGTCTGATTACTTTCGCCGATGGGAAAAGACGAGGCTCATAATTGGCAATTTCATCAACTGACGCGCCAACCGGCGGCTCCCAAGCCTTGGTGTTGATTTCTACTATGATATCAGTAGCCTTGATTGCATCGATGATATTGTCGATATGCTTCCCATACCAGGCCTCCTCCTCAATACCCGGGCGGAAACATGAGGCATTAAATCCTATTTTATCAAAATGTCCGATGATATCGAAGCCTCCGGCCTCAATCATATCGAGAGTACGCGCATAGAATGTATCCACGACATATCGAATGTCACCGTTAAAATATTTATGAAGTTTGACGATAAATCCGTCGGGGCGGCCATCGACATCAATCATCTTATCTCCATCCGGAGTCGGAATGAAATGTATGGAACTTAACCTGTAATCCAAAGGAAGCCCCTGAAAATATGGATGTGACGCGCCCCAATCTTTCCCGAGATAGTCAATTTCCATTGAGAGATAAAGATTTATACAATCTGAATGTATTGATTTCAATCGCCGGAATTCAGTGAAATATTCGTCAACCCTTTCAATCGCCATATTACATGGCGAATCGAAGGGTATTGGCGAATGAGGGGTAAATCCGTAATGCTTGAAGCCCGATGCAATGGCTGAGTTGACAAAGCGCGCCATATCGGCGCGCCCGTCACAAAATTGAGTATGAGAATGAAAGTTATAAGCCCTTGTTGAGGCAATTATTTCCTTTATATTCACTTTTAATACGTAATTTATTGGATACTATTTCGTTGATGGAGGATTGGCGATGTTCTGACGCATGTTGGTGTCAGATTCTATATTCTTCATTCGATAATAGTCCATGATTCCGAGATTACCGTTCAAGAAAGCCTGGGCCATGGCCTTGGGAAGCTCAGATTCTGCTTCGATAACCTTGGCACGTGCTTCCTGAGCCTTGGCACGCATCTCCTGTTCAAGCGCGATTGCCATGGCCCTGCGTTCCTCGGCTTTCGCCTGGGCTATATTTTTGTCGGCCTGGGCTTGGTCTATCTGCAACGCCGCTCCAATATTTTTACCTATATCGATGTCAGCGATATCAATTGAAAGGATTTCAAAAGCAGTACCGGAGTCAAGCCCTTTTCTCAATACAAGTTTTGATATATTGTCAGGATTCTCAAGCACTTGTTTGTGGCTCTCCGACGAACCGATTGAAGAAACGATACCTTCGCCGACACGCGCGAGCACAGTATCCTCTCCGGCACCGCCTACAAGCTGACGGATATTGGCCCTTACTGTCACTCGGGCAATTGCGATAAGCTGTATGCCGTCTTTAGCCACAGCCGTAACATGAGGAGTCTCTATGACCTTGGGATTTACCGACATCTGTACGGCCTGAAACACGTCGCGGCCAGCAAGGTCTATCGCGGTGGCCATCTTGAAACCGAGGTCTATATTGGCCTTAGATGCAGAGACCAGCGCGTGGACCACCTTTTCAACATTGCCGCCGGCAAGATAATGGGCTTCAAGGTCGTCACGGGTCACATCGTTCAACCCCGCCTTGTGTGCCTCTATCAAGGCCCTTACGATTATTGATGCCGGAACCTTACGGATTCGCATGAGAAACAGTTGCATCAGTGAAATCCTTACGCCACTCACACGCGCCGAAATCCAAAGGAAGAACGGCACATAATAGAAGAAGACGCAGACGACGATTACTAAAGCAATCAAAATGAGGATGAGTGTTACTTCCATATGGTTTATAATTAATGATTGATTTCCTTTATTCTACATTCCGGTCTCAAGCGTTATTACCCGGTTTTTCAGCCGACGCAAATCCATTTTCTTCACCTCTGTCTCTTTTTCAAGGGAGAGGATTCTGTCTCCGATTGATTTTTCGCCCTTGGAATATTGCAGTCTGAGGTTGGCAAGTTCTGACTGTAGTTTTGCATATGTGGCTTGCACTGTCAGATAATCGCGCATGGCTGATGCAGCCTGTCGGTTTGAAAAGTCATTCATAGAATGAAGAATTTTCCCGGTCGGAAGTGAAAAGTCAAACTGACGCTCGCCACCGTTGGACTTGTTATCGGATATTTCCGCAATTCGTTTCCTGAGGCTATCATAATCGCTTTCTCCATTCTGGGTCATAGCTATTGAGGACAGTTTGGCATATTCGATAAGGTCGGGAGTATCCACCGGATAATTTATGCGCAAATCCTGTGGTATGAACGTGTATATTGTCACAGAATCGGGGATTTGGTTCCTGTCCGTCACCCACCAGCCAGCTCCTGTCTGTTCGTCAATGGCATATAGATAGTCATTGAAAGGAGAATTGTATGGCATGCCGATATTGGAAGGCTGAAGGAATCCGTCGGAATCCTTACGGGATATGAAGATATCGAGTTCTCCGAGCGAACTGTCACCGTCCGCCGCGAAATACAGAGTGATTCCGTCCGACATCAGGAATGGATATGATACCCACGAACCGTTTGAATTACCGAATATGGACGCATAATCAAATAATGGTGCAGGCTTGTCCCATGATCCGTCAGTCAGACGTGTAGATTCAAACATTTTTGAGTCTCCGTCCTGAGTGGATCCATACCATATTATATCGTCTCCTGCCTCGCTCATATATGCCGGAGCCCATATGTTTGAGATGCCGAGAGCGTCAGACTGGTCGCTTGAAATTATATTCTCGACCATCGACTCGTCAACCAACTGTCCCGCACTCTTGGCGAGTCGGAAATATTTCAGGAATTCATCAGCAGGCACGTTTATACTGTCAATCACCTCTATCTTCTCGACACGGTCAAGCATTGAGCGACCGAGTTCTATTTTCGAGCGAAGATGGTCAGTCCAGTCTATTGATTCCGTACCGTTACCATAAGAGAACTCCTTATCGTTCTTTTCTTCCGCCTTTGTCCTTTTCGCGAGATATTTATCGAGATATTCCTCCGCTTTATCATAATCATAAAGCATGAAGTAACTTTCAGCTATCCCGAGATTGCCGGAATTGCCGCCTTTAAGATAAAAAGCTATGGCATCTTCATATCTTCCCGCATCTTTGAGGGCCTCCGCAGCCTCCCGGTTGAGGGCCTGATTCTTTGGAGCATCTTTCGCCGCCCTGACTGCCGCCTCGACCTCAGTCGGCGTAATGGCTGATAGCGACAAGGCCGCTCCTGCCGCCATTGTCGCTATCATTATTATATGTTTACGGGGTAGTTTCATGTCGTTAAGCAAAAATAATTGTCAAAATTAACGATAATCTCCCGATTTTGCAAGTATATACTCTAAAGGCTGTGCTCGGACAACGCTTTATGCATGGCCACAGCCGCACGGCGTCCGTCGCCCATAGCGAGAATGACCGTCGCTCCGCCTCTGACTATGTCTCCTCCCGCATAAAGGTCAGGCAATGTGGACTTCATGCTTTCTTCATTGACCACGATAGTGCCTCTATGCGAAACTTCGAGCTGTGGAATTGAATTTGGAATCAATGGGTTAGGGGAGACGCCTACACTTACAATCACAAGGTCTACGGCTATTTCTTCTATAGCACCTTCAATCGGCATCGGCGAACGGCGGCCGGAAGCGTCAGGCTCTCCAAGCTCCATGCGCTGTACTTTCATAGCCCTTACGCGTCCGTTTTCATCGGCAAGGTATTCCACAGGATTGCTTAAAGTCATGAATTCGACCCCCTCTTCCTGCGCATGATGCACTTCCTCGACACGGGCTGGCATTTCATCAAGGCTGCGACGATAGACAATCATAGCTCTTTTAGCACCTTGGCGCAAAGCCGTACGCACAGAGTCCATTGCTGTGTTGCCACCTCCGACAACAGCCACACAATTGCCTTTCAGCACCGGGGTATCTTCTCCTGATTGCCCTGCACCCATGAGGTTTATACGTGTAAGGTATTCGTTGGACGACATTATCCCGACAAAATTTTCCCCCGGGATGCCCATGAAGCGCGGGAGTCCGGCTCCTGAGGCAACGAATATCCCTTTATACCCCATCTCATGGAGCTGGTCATAGGAAATAGTCTTGCCGACCACGCAGTCTTTGATAAATTTCACACCTTCTGCGCGCAGACCGTCAATCTCAGCTTCAACGACACTGTTCGGAAGACGGAATTCCGGAATACCATATTTCAACACTCCTCCGATTTCGTGAAGTGCCTCGTAGACAGTCACGTTATATCCGCGCTTTATCATATCGCCTGCGAATGACAGTCCGGCAGGCCCGGAACCTACTACCGCGATATTGATGCCGTTGCATGCAACAGTTTCTTTCTTAGGCTCCAGATGATTTATCTTGATGTTCTCACGTTCAAAATCAGCTGCGAAACGTTCAAGATAGCCTATGGCAACCGGCTGTTTCTTCATCTTATTATATATGCAGCGCGACTCGCATTGTTTCTCCTGTGGACATACACGGCCACACACTGCCGGAAGGGCGCTTGTCTGTTTGAGCACTGCCGCTGCAATAAGAGTCTCGCCTCGTTCGATATTTTTGATGAATGACGGGATATTGATTGACACCGGGCATCCATGTATACACTGCGGGTCGGGGCAATCAAGGCAGCGTGTCGCTTCCAGTACAGCCTGAACGGGTGATAGCCCCTGGTTCACCTCATGATTACATGTGATTCTATATTGTGGATTAAGCTGTGGCATCACGACCCTCGGGATGCTCGTACGTTGTTTCGCCGTCAAGGAATTGCGCAATTCTTCACGCCATTGTGAATCGCGGTTCGTATCTTGATTCATTGTCTTCGGGATAATGAGAGATTTTCGTTTAGTAAAGTTATATTAATTGTAAGCCTTAAGGCGCATTATCATTTCATCGAAATCCACCTTATGGGCATCGAATTCCGGGCCGTCGATACATACGAACTTTGTCTTGCCATCAACCGTGACACGACAGGCTCCGCACATTCCGGTTCCGTCCACCATGATTGTATTGAGCGATACCATTGTCGGTATTTCATATTTCTTAGTAGTCAGAGCCACGAACTTCATCATCACTGCCGGCCCGATGGCGACTACCAAATCAACTTTCTCTCGGTTTATGACGTTCTCGACACCAAGCGTCACAAGACCTTTCTGACCTTTTGAGCCGTCGTCTGTCATAATAATAAGTTCATCGCTGTATTCAGCCACTTGCTGTTCGAGTATTATCAAATCGGCTGTACGGGCGGCGAGGATGGATATAACTTTGTTGCCGGCCTCTTTCATAGCCTTGATTATAGGGAGCAGGGGGGCAACGCCTACTCCTCCGCCACAGCAGACGACAGTGCCTACTTTCTCTATATGTGTCGCCTGACCGAGAGGCCCGACAACATCCGTCAGACTTTCGCCTACATTAAGCGCACATATCTTTTTTGTACTTACTCCTATAGCCTGAATGACGAGCGTAATAGTGCCCCGCTCGATATCGGCGTCAGCGATTGTAAGCGGAATTCGCTCTCCGCCTTCTCCCGCGCGGACAATCACAAAATGCCCCGCACGCCTTGAACGGGCTATAAGAGGAGCTTTTACCACGAGTTTTACCACGTGCTCCGAGAAATATTCCTTTTCAACTATCTCAAACATAATGCTGAATAAATATAATCTGATTTATTGTTCTTGACTTATGCCGTATGTGATATGCCTTATCTGTCTTATTGACTGGTCCATCGACCCGAGTTTTTCTATTCGCTCGGTCCAATTGCCGTAATCGTCAAATTTAAGATAGACATATGTCAGTATCTCTTCATTTCCCACTATATCGTAATCTCTTTGCTTCAAAACACCATTGTGGTCATAATGATAGCTCTGTGTCCATTGCTCGTCGGCAGAGGATGAACTCGTCTTTACTACACGTCCGGCGTTATCATAGCTGATTTTTACTTCAATCGTAGTAAACGCTTCTTCATCGTCTTCCGCTGAGTCTTCAAGAATAATGGAAATCATCCTGCCTGATCTGTCCCGTTCACAATCAAATTCCTCTCCGTCAAGCTCAATAAGGAAACCTTCGCTGTCAAACGTATATTCTGTCTGCCATTCAAGTCCGGCATCATTCATTATCACGCACACCGAATCTACAGGGCCTTTCAGGCAGAACATGTCAAGGTCTCTGGCATGGAGCATCATTCCTGAGATGCACATGATTAGGAATAAAAGCAACTGTTTCATTAATTCAAAATGAGAATCTAAAGCAAAGATAGCACTTATATCTTAAACGGCTGCCAAAAATTGCAAAAAGTTGTATATTTTAGTCATAATGACAGTCGGCAAACGGTTTTAATATGTAATTTTGTGAAATATTTGCTATGGAAACGATTCTAACCTCAGACCGAAATAATCTTAGAGAACTCAGTGAGACTCCTGTAGGGCGTCTGCTTTGGCGCTATAGCCTTCCTGCTGTAGTCGGTATGCTTGTGATGTCACTCTATAACATTATTGACCGTGTTTTCATTGGGCAATGGGTAGGTCCTGAGGCTATTGCCGGTCTGGCAATAACATTTCCGGTAATGAATCTGTCAGCGGCGCTCGGCGTGCTTATCGGGGCCGGCGGCTCGGCAAGGATTTCAATTCTCCTCGGTGCCAAAGACTACGAGGGGGCACAAAAGGTGCTCGGAAACTCTTTGGTGCTTCTGTCTATAATAATTTGCTGCTATCTTACGGCCTTTGCCATATTTATTGATGATATACTGCTCGCTTTCGGCGCGAGCGAGGTGACATTGCCATATGCCAGGGATTTTATGTTATACATACTGCCCGGAATGTTAATGACAAACTTCGCTTTCACATTCAATAACTTCATGAGGGCATCAGGCTATCCCGTCAGGGCTATGGTCACAATGTTTATTGGTGCAGGCATCAATGTGATTCTTGCTCCAATATTCATTTATTACCTTGAACTTGGAATAAAGGGGGCGGCAATAGCTACGGATATTTCCATGGCGGTTTCCGCTATCTTCGTCATGTCCCATTTTTTCTCCCCGAAAAGCACACTTCATTTCACGTCCGAATCGGCGATATATCGGTTGAAATCCAAAATATTCATGCCGGTGATTTCTGTCGGTGCAGCGCCTTCGGTCGTCAATGCCGCCGCTTGTTTTATAAATGTGATAATAAACAAGACCCTCTATGCCCACGGAGGAGATACCGCAGTGGCCGCTGCCGGAATTTTTACTACCTACACATCATTGATGACAATGGTTGTCGTAGGCATATGTCAGGGCATGCAGCCGATTATCGGGTATAACTATGGAGCCGGAATGATTCATCGTCTGCGACGCACATATTGGCTCGCGGTCGGGGTGTCGACCTTGATTGTCACTGTCGGACAGTTGATAGGGCTTTCTTTCCCTCAATTGATTGGACGTGCCTTCACTACTGATGCCGGGTTAATATCGGAAACCTCACGCTGCCTCCGTTTGTCTCTGATGGCATTTACCGTGGTAGGTTTCCAGATAGTCTCCACAACTCTTTTCCAGTCTATCGGCAAAGCTTCCGCATCAATATTCCTGTCTTTGACCCGTCAGGTGCTATTCCTTATTCCATTGCTGCTGTTATTACCGCCGAAAATGGGGCTCGATGGCGTCTGGTTGGCATTTCCGGCATCCGACATAATAGCGACAGCAGTCACAACCGTCATGGTTTCATGGCAATTGTCTGCTTTCCGCAAAATATCCGCCCCACAAATTAATTAAGAGGGGCATTTATCAACAAAAAAGGTTGATGTTTTGTTAAAATACATAAAAAGTATTAATACATGCCTCAACTTACGGCTCAATCAAAATCAAGGACAAGGATAGTCAGATTCATGCATCTGACAGTTGTTTTATTGTCCTTGCTGATGATTTCACTGATAACGGCCGATACATTGCACAATAAATCTTTCCTTGCGGATGCCGTCTATTTGAGAGTGCAGTTTTGGTGTTGTCTGTTTTTTATAGTAGATGTTCTCGTGGAGATGTATTTTTCTCCGCGACGGTGGCATTATCTTGTCGGCCACGTATTCTTTTTATTGATTTCCGTTCCATATCTTAATATAATCCATCACTACAATCTCCCGGTAGGGGAGCATTTGCTATATGTGCTGCGTTTCGTCCCCATGATTCGCGCCGCTTATGTGTTTACCCTCGTTACGGGAGCGACAACCTCTTCAAAATGGATTAACAACATGCTTGCCACATATTTGATTGTCCTTATAGTGGTGGTCTATTTCTGTTCCCTGACATTTTTCGTTTCCGAACACGGCGTAAACGCTCTCGTAGGTGACTATTGGTCGTCACTGCAATGGTCTGTAATGAGCCTCACCACCGCCGGTTGTTCTATTCATGCCATTACACCTACCGGAAGGGTACTGGGAGTGGTGCTTTCTGCGGTCGGGTTAATATTTTTCCCCATATTTACGGTTTTCCTGACCCATAATTACTCAGACCAGTTGTCGGATTCTGATGCTACATCTGATGGAACCGGGGGTGAAAGCTCTAAAAAATAAGTGCATTATTTTTACGGGCTGTTTAAAATTTGTAACTTTGTCGGGATTAACAGAAAAAAATAAATTATAACCGTAATGCTTAAAAATATTCTTTCTATAGCCGGCCGACCTGGCCTGTATCGTCTTGTTAACCGTGGTAAAAACATGCTTATCGTAGAGTCTGTTTCAACCGGCAAACGTACACCCGCATACGCCCACGACAAAGTGATTTCACTCGGCGACATATCAATCTACACCGACGAGGGTGATGTTCCTCTGAGCGATGTGCTTGAGACCGTAAAAGCAAAAAATGAAGGTCAACCGGTAGACATAAAGGCTCTTGGCAAGGATTCGGATGTCCGTGAATATTTCGCAGGGATTCTGCCTGATTTTGACCGCGACAAAGTCTACACCTCCGACATCAAAAAGCTCTTGACATGGTACAATCAGCTTCTCGCCGCAGGCATCACTGAATTTGCTTCAAAAGAGGAAGAAGGACAGGAGGAAAGCCCTGAAACTTCAACCGATACTGAAGAATCGAAGTGAGGACAGTAAGACCGTTTACAGCTAAGGACAGTGTTGTCGATTTGATTGACAGTGATTACAATGTGCTCACTGTCCTTAGTCGTTTTTCCCTTCCGTTAGGTTTCGGCGACAAAACAATAGGGGAGTTATGCGAGGAATCCGGCATAAATGCTGAGGCATTTTTATTGATTATCAACTTCCTGCTTTCAGGTAAGATTGATAATTCCTGCTTAAAGAATGTATCGCCCGTCGACATTATATATTTCCTGCATAATTCCCATGAATATTATCTGCTCTACAAACTCCCACACATAAGGACAAACCTCATCAATGCACTTGATGAAGTTCACGACAATATAAACCCCATAATCATGCGTTTTTTCGACGACTATGTAGACCTCGTCAGGAAACACTTTAATTATGAGGAAAATATCGTGTTCCCTTACGTACGTAATCTGACCGAAGGAATTCCCGGTGATTATACGATTGACGTGTTCCGTCGCTCACACGATGATGAGATTGAGGAGAAGCTTGCGGAATTGAAAAACATAATTCTCCGCTATTATTCCACGTCAAAACCGTTCAAAATGTATGACGCCCTCGCTGACATCTACAATTGTGAAGAGGACCTGACTTCGCATGCAAACATTGAAAATCAGATATTAATTCCTCTGATCGCACAGATTGAAAAGCGTAAACAGATATTATAGTCATGCGTCATATCACCTTTGCATTGCTACTTCCGTCAGCCGTCCAATCAATAGGGCTTTCTTCCATTTTACGCAGACTTCCTGACACAAGTTGCACAATCAATGAGATTAATTCCGGCAATTATATCGAAGATTTGAGCAGGCTTCGTCCCTCCATAGTGATTGTCGATCCATTGGTTGGTGGCATTGACTGGGACTATCTTAAAGGAGCCTCATCATTTCCCGTCAAGCTCATTGCTCTGCTCTCACAGCAGATGCCTAAAGACCTTCTGACGGATTTCGACGACATCATTTCCATATATGACACGCCGGAAAGCATCATAGAGACAATCAGCCGAAATCTTAACACCGAACGCGAGTATGATAGGGGGAAAGACCTCAGCCCAAGGGAAAAAGAGGTTATAGTAGGAATCGTCAAGGGATTGTCGAATAAGGAGATTGCCTCAATGTTGAACGTGTCTGTCAACACAATAATGACCCACCGGCGCAACATTGCCTCCAAACTCCATATCCATACCCCTGCAGGCCTGACAATCTACGCAATTGTCTCCAACCTCGTGAGCCTTGATGATATTAAAGCTGATTTGGACAAGATATAATACGGAAAAACTCATCGCAAAGCGACTGCGATTCATTAAAAATCCCTGAGGTCTCAAGTGTCACAGTCGTTGAATTCTGTTTTTCAACTCCACGCATTTTCATGCACAAATGTTCGCCGTTACACACGACTATCACACCCTTGGCGTCAAGTTTCTCCTCTATAATCCTACATATTTGAGCAGTCATTCGCTCCTGCACCTGCAGGCGTCTTGCATAGAAATCAACAAGCCTTGCAAGCTTACTGAGACCTATAGTTTTCCCGTTTGGAATGTACCCCACAGAAACCTTGCCAAAAAATGGAAGGATATGATGCTCACAAAGCGAATAAAATTCAATGTCCCTGACAACCACCATGCGAGAACCCTCATGTGAGAATATCGCACCGTTTATTATTTTGTCAGCATCCTGACGATAGCCTCTTGTGGCATATGCAATTGCTTTGGCTGCTCTCATAGGAGTTTTCAGCAGGCCCTCGCGGCCTACGTCTTCTCCAAGAAGACGGATGATAGCTTCGTAGTGACCGGCTATCTCTTTGATAGTCTCTTCGCTTAACTCTGTAGGCATATATCGATATTTTATATGGAGCTTGGCACGCTCTTTTTTAGTCATGAACGTTCACACGGTCTCTGACAACACGGATTTCCTTGCTGTAGGACGGAAATGCGCGACGCAGTTCTTCCGCCGCATTGTTGGCCTCTTGCTGAGTGCGGAAATCTCCGACTTTAAGACGCCAATATGGGGAGGTGTACATGACATACGTCTGATATTGCGGGAAGCGTGATGAAATCACCCGCTGCTTTGACCTGGCCTCGTTCTTAGCCGTACGGGCATTGTTGTCGCTGAACACCTGAACCCTGTAGCCGGCCATACGCCCGTTGACCGGACGGGCCATATCCTCCTTCGGTTCTTCATCCTCTTCCACGCCTTCGACAGGGATGAGTCTTTGCATCAATTTGTCAGGCTGATTGACAGTGTTTGATGTTCCCTTAGTGATATGGTCGATTATAGTGATGACTTCCGAATCAGCCATGGCTATAGGCGATGCGGCAATCATAAGCAGGGGAAGGAATAAGGCTCTCATGAAGGAGTAGGGGATTGATTTATATAAAACCCGCACAGGCAGCGCCTTTTGGGCAGGATGTCCGCGACCGCGGCTGTCTGTGCGGGAGATGCTTTAAATTAATTCTATTTAAAATGCGTTTACTATACCCATGAATGACTGGGCCTCGAGGGCAGCACCTCCGATAAGGCCACCGTCCACGTCGGGTTTCGCAAAAAGCTGAGCGGCGTTGGTCGGCTTGCAGCTTCCACCATAGAGGATAGAGGTGTTGTCAGCGACTTCTTTACCATATTTATCAGCAATGGTCTTGCGGATGAACGCGTGCATTTCCTGAGCCTGGTCGTCAGTAGCGGTCTTGCCGGTTCCGATTGCCCATACAGGCTCATAAGCGAGGATTATCTTACCGAATTCCTCAGCATCAAGATTGAAGAGACCCTCCTCGATTTGAGCTTTGACTACATCGAAGAAAGTTCCGTCCTCACGCTGCTCGAGGACTTCACCGATACAGAAGATAGGAGTAAGGTTATTGTCAAGGGCGAGACGTACTTTTTCACGAAGGGTTTCAGAGGTCTCATTGTAATATTGACGGCGTTCAGAGTGGCCGAGAATGACATAAGTGGCACCTGTAGAGGCAACCATAGGAGCGGAAACTTCACCGGTATATGCGCCTGAACGATGGTCGGCACAGTTTTCAGCACCAAGGCCGAGTCTGTTCTTGTCAATCACATTGTTGATTGATGCAAGGTGGGTGAAGGGAACACAAATCACGACGTCGCATTTGGGGCTTGCGCCTGCGAGCGCGGCGTTTACTTCCTCGGCAAGTTTGATGCCTTCGGGCAGCGTGGTGTTCATTTTCCAGTTGCCTGCTACGATATTCTTTCTCATTTTTTACCTTAATTAGTGTTGGTTTGAAAATTCGATGGCAAAATTAACTATTTCAAATGAATTATTCAATATAAATCATTAATTTTGCACTTGAAAAACTTATATCTAAACCAATCATAAAATTCATATAATCCGATGGCAAGAATTGGAAGTAAATGGACCGGAAGTGGCCGAAAGGCAATGCTCCTTGGAAGTGGCGAATTAGGAAAAGAAGTGGCTATCGAACTCCAGCGCATGGGTATAGAAGTCGTGGCATGTGACAAATATGCCAATGCCCCTGCAATGCAGGTGGCTGACAAATGCCGTGTGTTCAATATGCTCGACGCCGATGCACTCCGCAACGCGATCCTTGAAGAGAATCCCGACAATATTATTCCCGAAGTAGAGGCGATTGCCACTCCCGTTCTTGTCGAACTTGAGGAAAAAGGTGCACACGTCACTCCTACAGCAAAGGCCGCCCTGTTGACAATGAACCGCGAGGGAATCCGCCGTCTGGCTGCCGAAGAGCTTGGTGTAGCTACTTCTCCATACCGCTTCGCATCGGATTATGAAGAGTTCAAGGCCGCTGTCGAGGCCGTTGGCATACCTTGCGTCGTAAAGCCCATCATGTCATCAAGCGGACACGGCCAGAGTGTGATTAAATCTGAGGATGATATCGAAAATTCATGGAAAATAGCCCAAGAGGGCGGACGCGCCGGAGCCGGACGTGTAATTGTCGAGGGCTTCGTCGATTTCGACTATGAAATCACCCTTCTGACGGTTCGTTCTGTCGCCGGGACCTCTTTTTGCGAACCAATCGGACATATTCAGATTGACGGAGATTACAGATATTCATGGCAGCCACAGGCTATGACTCCGGAGGCAAAGAAATCCGCGCAGGAAATCGCACGTAAAGTCACTGATGCGCTTGGTGGCTATGGCATCTTCGGCGTGGAACTATTCATAAAAGGGGATGAGGTTATCTTCTCCGAGGTTTCACCGCGCCCTCACGACACAGGGATGGTGACAATGATTTCCCAGGAGCTGAGCGAGTTTGCGCTCCATGCAAGGGCCTTAAGCGGACTGCCCGTACCCGAAATCCGCTTCCTTGGTCCGTCTGCCTCCCGCGCAATCGTAGTTGAAGGCAACAGCAAGGAGGTCGTTATGGATTCCCTTGAAAAAGTTCTCGAGGAACCGGGTGTTCAAATGCGCATTTTCGGTAAGCCGGAAGTGGTTGGACATAGGCGCATGGGCGTAATCCTTGCTACGGCTGATACTGTGGAAGAAGCACGCGCTAAAGCCGACCGTGCTTATGCGAAACTAAAGGTGGAGGTGCTTTAATGCACCGCCACTTTTCAATCATATTGATTTGCCTGCTCTCTATCCTCTCCTGTCAAGTCGTAAAAGCAGAGAACATAGGGAAGAAAGAGGTAGCGTCGATTCTAAAAAGGCTCGACAGGGAACTTTCACGCCGTAATGATTACATAGAGCTTCGCCGACACAGCATAGATTCCCTCCGACGGAAACTGTCTGACACTAATACTGACAGTCGCCTTGCGACATTGCTGAGCCTTGGAGATAATTATAATGCCTTCAACACAGACTCGGCGCTGCATTTCTACTCTCAGGGACTGAAATTGGCAATTTCATTGGAAAATGACTCCGCAGCTTCGAGATTCGAACTGCGAAGGGCCACGTATCTGCCTCTTTTAGCTTTCAACAGTCAGGCGATTGAAGTATTCGACCGTATAAATCCGGATAATCTGCCGGAAGGGCTTCATGAAGAGTACTATGACGCCGCAAGGCAGATGTATTTCTACATTTCATCCTTCTATGTAAGCTCGCCGGAGATTTATGATTATTACATGTCAAAGGCCCATGGCGCACAGGCCAAACTCCTGCCTCTGCTCAACGATGATTCTCCGCGCTTCCTCCTTAATCAAGGGGAATACTTCTATTACCATCAGGAATACTCCAAAGCTAAGGCTATATTGATGCTCCTTCTTGACCGTCTACCGGAAGAGGACAACCTGTATGCCCGTGCGTGCCATCTGCTTGCCGACATATCAAAAGCGAGGGGTGAACACCATGCCTATACTTATTATCTTGCCCTTTCAGCCATAGCCGACACTCGCGGAGCTACCCTTGAAGTATCATCGCTGCAAGAGCTCGGACGAATAATGTATCTTAACGGTGACATAGACAGGGCATATGATTATCTTTCGACCGCGCTTCAGGAGGCTGTAGAGTGCAATGCTCCTTTGCGTATATTGCAATCCTCCCAGGTTTTCCCGATAATCGAAAGTGCCCATAAGGCCGAGATAAGGCAGTCAAAAATACGACTTTATATAATTATGGTCATAATGGCCATACTTCTGGTCGTACTTGCAAGCACGCTCTATATACTCCACCGCAAAAATCGCCAGATGAACAGGATGGCACAACGGCTTGAAGAAGCCAACAACACCAAGGACGTATATATCACGCAGTTCCTCAACCTCTGTTCAATTTATATGGACAAACTGAACCAGTTCAATAAGATGGTTAACCGGAAAATAACCACCGGGAAAGTAGACGACCTTATAAAAATCACCAAACAGGGGAAGTTTATCGAGGAGCAGTCCAAAGAATTCTACGACGTGTTTGACGACGCCTTCCTCCATATCTATCCAAACTTCGTAAGGGATGTAAACAAATTGCTGCGTCCCGAAGAACAGATTGTCATGAGGGAAGGAGAAAAGTTGAACACTGATTTACGCATTATCGCCTTTATGCGCCTTGGTATTGAGGAGAGCGCTCGAATAGCACAGATGCTGAATTATTCCGTTTACACTATCTACACTTATCGTAATAAACTTAAAAACCGCGCTCTTTCAAGAGACAGTTTCGAAGATAGTGTCATGAAGATAAAATCAGGCCTATGAATGGGGTTGATTTGATATATTATACGGGTGCAAACGATATATTCAAGCCTCAATTTATCCATATACCGTTCTATATTTCGGGTTATTTTTGAAACAGCTAAAAGACTAAAAATCAATAAAAATATATGATATTTCTATTTATATTTCCTCAATTTTAATCTCAAACACTTGCGAGAATGTGGAAATAGACTTAATTTTGCAATGTGAAAAGTAGCGAACAAAATATTCTCATCACATTGCGTTGCTGTTCACTTGACGTTTTCACGTCACAACATTGTATATTTTTAGTTTTAGGGTTAGTATAGATTGTGGTATAATTGCCAAAAATGGTTGGTGAAACTGCTGTAATTTGTTAATTAGCAAACAGATGTAGTAACTTTGATGAAATCGGTTTCATCAAAGTTACTATTTTATGACAATAAG
>JAETNO010000037.1 GCA_021768245.1 Bacteroidaceae bacterium
ACGGCGGTAAAGGCGTCCTCGTCACCGAAGCGGCGTGACATCTCGAACATCTTGTCACCGGGAGCCTCGGCGTTGGCCTCCGGCAGAGTGGAGTTGATACGGTCTGTCGCCACGGTTTGAGGGTCATCGCCACCGCCGCCGAAAGTCTCCATTGCGAAATATATCAGCGCACACAGCGGCACGAAAATCACCGCAGGGAAGATATACTTCGGTTGTCTGAAATTAATTTTTTTCATTGTTATCGTTATGTTTGAGGGATTTTACAATCTGTTCAAGATGCCTGTACCGGCGTATTATGCCGACTGAGTCGTCATGGCTCTTGTGTGGAATGGCGATAAGGGAGTCAAGTTCATGCTTGACCGCCTGACCGTCACCTGTTATCTCAATGAGCCGTCGGCGTTGCGCCTCCTTGTTGGCCTGAATGGTGCGGAAGCCGCTGAAGATAGGCTCGACTTTGGCGATGGATTGCAGTTCCGGCTCCTGAGATTCCATCCGCGCCCCGGTCACTATGATGTCGCACAAGAGTATCATCAGCAGTGAGCCGACTACATAGCCGAAAGTCCGGCGAGGGTGTCGCGTGGCCCATGAGTTGGCCTTTCTGATCCGGGCGGCCAGACGGTATCGTGTGCCTATGGCACCCATCTTCGGCCGGAGCCATGAGCGTATCGCGCCATGTGCTTTCCTCCGGTTGTCGCTGAAAGTTTGTCTTAGGGATTTCATAAGTCAGGTTTTAATAGTCAAGGTCTTTGTTTTCAAGAGTACGCCAGTTGGTTATCATCAGTCCGTGGGGATTGTTCTGGGTGCGTGGCACATTCTCCACATAGCCGGTGGTTAGCATGGTGCGTTTGAGGTCGCGCGTGCGCCTCTTGATAATCTGCGTCCCGTAGTAGCTGAACTTGCGTGTATGCTCGTCGAACTGGATAGAGTCACAGATTATGGTGCATACAGCTGATGATGATATGATGTCGGAGTAAAAGCCGTTCTCGTCAAGGGCCTGCTTCTGCTTCAGGGCTGTGCCGTCAGCCATATACATGGCCTTGCCGACAGTCCACTTTATATAGTCGTTGTCGGGAGGGAGATTGAAAAAATACTGGTGGAAATTTTCAATATATCCACGTTTTGTAGTGATTATCAACGGATAACAAATTGTTATTTTCAACCGGGTAACAATGCGGTCACGCCGGAGGTGTTTTATCGGCATTTTCCGGAATGTATCGGAACGCGGAAAATGGCCGGGTAACATTTTTGAATTTTTCAGTTTCAGTACCATTTGAATTTTCGGGTGATATAGGTGATGAGTGCAACTGAGACCACCCAAAAGAAGATTATCAGGGAGACAAGTGAATTTATCTCTTCGGAATGTATGGCTTGGGAATTTGCGAAAATTACCAATGCGAGAAATACGAACAGCCATATCAGGGAAAAGAGGATTATGTAGGCGGCGAGAGCCGGGACGATGACACAGTTCCTCGCGGTCTCCATCCTATCGGCCATCGGCTTGATTTTGGCATTGAATGTCGCAGCCATTTCGGTCGCGGAGTTCTGGAGATTCTCACTGACTGCCGATGAGAACTTTTGAGCGTCCATAGGCGAGGCGGCTTCCCGGATCTCGTGTATTATATAGGGAGCCTCCTTCATGAAGAGCCTGATTTGGAGGGCGAGGTCGCTCTGCGCCTCGATCTCTTTCTGCCGCAGCTCGTCGTCTCTCGTCTCGGCTATCGCGCTGTCTATGTCGGAGACATCAATCTTTTTAAGTGCCATAGATAAATCGGTTATCTTCTGATTCCTTTTCTTCTCACAATTCCTATCTTTGACCGGGCAGCGGCGGCACAACGACGGGCGCGGGCTATCTCTTCCTCGATGTCGTCACGCTTCTTCGGGAGGTCGTTGTTCGATGCCCCTCCGCCGCCGGAAACACAGGTCGGCGCGTTCAGGAACGACATGAAGCTCATCGCAACGGCGAAATGGTAGCACGCCTCGTTGATAAGGTCGGCCCAGTTCTCCACCTCCCGGAAGTCAAACTCATCGTCGAACACGCGCATGACCTGTTCCGGGATAAAACGGGTGTGGGTCTCGTCATCATGGACAATATCGACACGTCGGGTGTCGGGCCTGTAATCGGTATAGTCGGGCTGAATATCGGATTCCCAGCTGTCGGCTTTTGTCTGCTGTTCCTGCGCCGGGTGAAACTTGTTCCATGTGCTTTCAAGTTTGCTCACCATGAGGTTTCGGCCTTTGCCAAGCTCGGACGCCTTGAACTTGGCGTTTCCTTTTTTCAGGGTATAGCCTCTTACAATGCCCTTGTCATCTTTCCTGACCTTTACATCATATCCTTTCGCCTCAAGACGGGCGAAATAATCCTCAAGCGACCATTTCCCCATTTTGCCGAGGACATCGAGGCAGTCACGGCTTACGGACTGACGGTTTATGTCGTGGATATTTGCCGCTGTCTGCCAGCCCCGCTTGCGTGCGATGCGTTCCGCCGCCCGTTGTGCCCGAAGATGGATGTTGCGGTCATTGTTAATGTTCCCGTTTTCGTCAAGACGGCTCACAACCGCATGGAGGTGAGGTATGCCGCTGTCGGATTCAAGGTGCAGCCACACGGTTGACTTGCTTACTGCAAGATTGGTTCTCGGAGATAGCAAGCGGCCCGCTTTGTCCTTCATCTCCTGACGGTCAAACTCTGCAACGAAATCCTGCCAGAGTTGTTTCCAGTCATCGGGCGTGAAGTTGCGCGTATGCTCAGGCGCGGGACTTATCTCAATTCTTATAAGATTGTTTTTCATGCGTGGCCGGGACAAGGAATCCAGTCTGACCGAGTTCCATATCCCCAACGGGTCTATGCCGGGAGGGAGAAGATTGTCGCAGATATGATATATCTTCTCGGGGTGTTTCTTGTTCGCCGACACGCCTGTAATGTAGTTCAGGGCGTTTATGCCGTGCGATATTGATTTTGCTTTCGCTATCATACTCTCAAATTTTTGTGATGGTTTTCCTTGTGCGCGGACTCAGACGACCACCGTTTATCACGGAGTTAAGGAACTCGGTGACGGCGTTGGTTACCGGCACCACCTGCCTGTACCAGTCGAGCATGAAGGAGACCTTTTGAAAAAGTACGATTCTCTTGTCTTGCTTCATTCCGGCGAGTGCGTTGGCGAAGTTGAGTATATCTACACGGCATCCGTCGAGGTTGTGAAGCAATGCCGCTTCCTCGGCGGTCAATGCCGCCGGCGGCTCGTAGCCCAGGGCACGCTGCCTCATGTAGTCACTCGGTGTAAGGTTGCATTTGGCGGCTATTGCGTGGATCTTCTCACGCTCTTTGGCTGTCATCTTCGTGGTGACGGTACATGAGCGCACAGCCTCCGGCGGCAGCTTCTTTCGCCTCGTCTTTCCGGCGTCGTCGCCGGGGCTATTGTCTGTCTTATTCATTATAAGCGGATTTTCCATGATTGGTATAACTGATTATCGGGTGCGAGCCTGCGAGCGGCCATGACCCTGACCGCAGGGAGGGGCGAGGCGTTTTGGTGCAACCGGGCGGAGCCGGGTGTAACACCAAAACATATCTCGCAACACTTCTCAAAACTACGGTCTTCATGCCTAAAATCCCATAGATTTGAGATACATCTGACGCGGCTCTCAACCAACAAAGTATTCGTTAGCTATCGGTTCTCCGTCGAGGTTCTTCCAGTCCATTATGCAAGAGAACGAGAGAGCCGAGCCAATACGCGAGTTATAAATTGTCACCAGCCCTACGGTCTCCATTCTCGACAGGAGATTGTGCATTTTCTTCCGTCCGAGGTTCCAGTTGTCAGCGAGGCCAATTTCCGAGAACTGCGCCTGGCCGGGTTTCAGGTTGAGCGGTCTGCGGAAAGTGCCGTCATATCCGGGAGCTGTACGCATCTCTTTCAGCAGCCCGCTGAATATCGCCATGTGGCTGATTGCTTTGCCGTCGTTGTCGGCGGTTGTTCCCGACAGCCATTCAACGGCTTCCGCTGTAAGCCGGATGTTTACCGATGAAAAGGGATATATGTCCTGTTGTTCCATGTTCCTTGTTTTATTAAAGATGGGGTATTGGCGAATTGCCAAATACTGGTATTTTACAATGGGAGATTTATACCCGATGAATTTGTGCGTCGTTCTCCTTGTCCCCTTTGCTCGTCAGTCAATATTTCTATGGTATTCAATTCATATAAGATTGCGTTTCCATATATCCTTCAAACATCGGTTCCGACAATTTTCTAATTGAGGATTGGGGAACAACGAAAACGGAGGGAAAAAGAGGGCTGACAATGATTCTCTATTTCGGTATCGGCGCATTAGACGGCGCGTTTCCGGCATTATGATTAGTGCCCGGAGTCTGCAATTTCGGAAGGCTGTTCAACACCGTCTGTATGTCCTGCCTGTCGGAAGATACTGTGAGAAGCGCGGTGGTGATGTCAATTATCTCGTCCTTCCCCACATATTGCGATACCGATTTCATCAGTCCGAGTGCCCGCTTCTGCCGATGTGCGCGGATGCCATCCACGCCTCCGGTTTCCTTGTCGCATCCGAAGTTGAGATAGCGGTTGAGCGCGGAGCGGTCATACTGGGGCATGGTCTCCAACGTGCTTTTTCCTGCCGCGATCGAGAGCATTGTGCGGAGCGCGTCTGCTTCATACGGGGTACATCCGCCAAGAAACTCCATGATAATTTGAGCTTTTTTCTGATTCCCGGATTTTGACTCTTTGGATTTGGTATCCGATGATTTGCCGGGTTTACCTACCGGCGTGGTTGTTATGTCAGTTGGCATAGTCCTGAATGATTGGATTTGTGAGAGGTTAAAGAGGTTTCTTGTTCGCGAGATAGCGTGCTGCCTCGGCGTCTATCTCGTCCTGCGAGGATATGCGCACACTCTTGAGATATGCGTCGAGGTCGTCGGGGTCGAAGAAGCATATCTTGCCGCTCGGCTTATACATGGGGATTACGCGCCGCATCATCATCTTGCGGAAGTACGACAGGGAGAAGCCGAGATAGTCCGCGGCCTCCTGCGAGTTGAGTAGTTTTCGTTTTGTCTGCATCGGTTCTTTAATTTATAAGTTCGTATTCTTTGAGTATGGAACGTGCTGATTGATAGACTTGTCAGCCTTTGGATTCCGATGCAAAATTACAGTCGTCCCCGTGTGGCGCAATGTGGTGTCCGTGGGGAAAGGTTAAAAATGGCAAACGCACTATGCGCTGGATTTCAGTCGCATAGTGCGTTTGTATAATGTCTTTATATGCTCTAAATGGGGAGAAGCCGGATTATTACGGGGTTCCTCGCCTTGAACGCCATTCATCTATGGCTCCGTCAATTGATTTGCGGTAGTTTTTGTTGTCCTCGGTGGCATGGTCGGCGCAGATGTCGGAACGGTGTTTGTCGTAATATGACCTGGCGATGTCGCAGCGTTGCAGGAACAACCGCGCCCATGTCTCCGCCTCCTTCCTCGGGCTGATGTTCCTCGCCACTGCAAAGACCATGTAGCAGACCCGCAGCTTCTCTTTCGGCAACACTGCAATGGATTTTGCCTCTTCCCTTACGTTGAGGAAATTGGCAAAATCGAGAGGGGTGCAGTTCTCAAACTGGCTGTCGTTGCATACATCGTGGATCGCCATGCACAGCCCCAGTTCAACCACATCACGCCATCTGGCAGTTTCAAGCAGTCGGCTTCCGCTCATCGGCCTTCTCCTTTCTCCATGCGGTCAAGGTCGGTCATGATACTTCCGGCTATGCCGTCCAGTTTCGTGGCAAGCGCATACAGGTGGGAGGCTTTGAGGGAGAACACATCCCCGGCGCGTCGGCTCTCACGCTCGTATTCCTCATATATCCTCCTTACATCGGTCTGCCGCCTGTCATGCTCCGCCTTTGCCGCCTCGCACTCCTTCTCAGCCTCGGCATACTCCTTTGAGCCGAGAGGGAGATAGTCAAGACGGTGGTTCAGCTCGCAGTACCGTTTCCAGTAAGGGTTAAGCCCGTCGGAAGCCTCTTGGAATATGGCATGGTAACGCCGTGAATGGGCGTTTGCAATCTCCCGGAAATCAACACCGTCAAGCCGCCCTATATTATTAAGGAGTGCCGCTGTATCGGCTTTGAGGGAAACAGCGGTATTCCTCAATCCTGCCGGATTATCCCCGGCCATCGCCTCCGCATCGGCAATAAGCGCGTTGGTGTCCTGAAAGTCGTAGTAGAACCTTGCAAGCGCATACGCCTGTTCAAATGGCATCGCACCACCGTCAAAACAGCCCACTATCCCGTTGACCTCTTCGAGCCGGGCCAAT
Source organism: Bacteroidaceae bacterium (assembly GCA_021768245.1). Lineage (GTDB taxonomy): Bacteria > Bacteroidota > Bacteroidia > Bacteroidales > Muribaculaceae > Duncaniella. The sequence goes on from JAETNO010000037.1 coordinate 6,295, forward strand.
ATATGTGTCATCATTCCAATCATGAGTTAAAAAGGTCATCCATTGTAACCTCGCTATGAACTATACTCTTATTCTTGCCGTTGGCGACACCGTATGTTGTTATAAAGGTATGTACCAACGATTTTTTATTCTTGGTATGATACTGGAACAGGCTCATCCGTTGGCGCAGTTTCTTTTCGTATTCCTGCGAAATAATGTATTCTCCGACGGAAAATTTTATTTCGCATAAATGGATGATGCGGTCGGCACGCTCTATTATCATATCAATCTGCGCCCCGGGAGTCTGCTCCTGCTCGTTTGGCTTGACATGCCAGTTGGAGGTCTCCGTTGATATGGCTGTCAGCCCGAGAGCCTGCTTTATCTGTCTGTGGTGACGAAGGCACACCGTCTCGAATGATGTCCCCATCCATGAAAGCACACCGGGAGAATCGAAATTCTTGCTCCACCAATGTTCCTCATGCCTGTTGTCAGGCTCGATGAACTTATAGTAAAACAGTGTGTAGAAATCGGTGAGGCGAAACACCTCCTCCCGTTTCTTGTTGCCATATTGCGACCACCTCTCGATGAAATCACACCTTTCGAGATTCTTCAATATCTTCGACAACATGCTCCCGTTACATTTTATCTTCTTGGAAATCTCGTTGTTTGTAAGCCCGTTCTTGTGTTGACTCAGGGTGCGTACCACCTCTATATATGTGTCGGCGTGCTGGAACAGCGCATTATAAAGCTCATCGAACTCAATGCGCAGTTTCCCGTCCGTCTTGAAGCAAAGTCTGTCTATGTTCTGCACAAGACTTAGTTCCGGCTCAAGCAGACTGTAGTAGAACGGAACACCGCCCATCACCATGTATGACTGTAGAATCTGGTAGCGGTCCCACACGATACCCATACTTTGCAGATACCTCTCGGTTTCCGACAAGGTGAATGGCTGTAAGTGAAGCTGCCGTGTTATCCTTGAATGCAGACCTCCCGTATTCCCCAGTAGCTTGTCTCTCATCCATGACGTAGCCGAACCTGTCGCAATCAGCATGATGTCGCCACGGCTCATGGCCCAGCCGTTCCAGAAAGATTCGAGTGCGACTACGAAATTTGACCGGGAGCTGTCCATCCACGGCATTTCATCAATGAAGACGATTTTTTTGCCGTCGGCAGGCAGCGTCTCAAGATATTCCTCCAGCGCGTCAAAGGCATCGAACCAGTCATTTAACTTGTAGGCAGTCCCGGAATACTTTGTCAGCTGTCTGCTGAACCTCTTAAGCTGTGTCCGCGTGGGGATATTACGCACACCCACATACCAGAAATCAAACGTATGTTTGAAATGCTGCTCGATAAGGTATGTCTTGCCGATACGCCTTCGGCCATAGACAATTACAAGCTCGGAACGGCTTGAGGCAACACTTTGCTCAAGCTCCCGGCGTTCTGCCTCCCGGCCTATTAGAGATTTTGACTGTTCCATACAAGTTATTTTGGCGCAAAGATAGCTTATAACAGTCAATCCGCCAAGAAATGTTGCTCGAAAAATGACTTTATCGTTATTTGTACTGGCGATAAAGTCTGATTTCGTGTCGTCGGCATTAATCTTAACATATAATCCGACAAACCAGATATTATCCAAGCCGACCTACTTCCGATGGCAGTATCATCACTTTATCTCAGCATTTTTGCGATATAAAGGGAGGGTATTGCTTGATTTATTATTGTGTTTCTTATTGTGTTTCGCTTGGGAATGGACGGAATTATCGGCAATAATCGCCTGAATCCCAAAGATTATGATTAACTTTGCGCCGCTGAAAGACAATATTTGCCTTTTTAAAAATGACAAAACAAGAAATCGCATACATCTGTCGTTGGCTCTTGATGCTTGTCGCTATTGTGATGGCAGGAATTGTCGTGTCATGCTCCGGTAATTCGGAGGTGGACAAGCAACTGACAGCCGCTGACAATCTTATGGAGCAGCATCCCGATTCGGCATTAGCTCTTCTTGAATTGATTGAACATAAACAGATAGAGTCTAAACATGATAAAGCATCTTATGGCTTACTGATAAATCGCGCTCGTTTGCTATGTGGGAAAACCATCTTACAAGACTATTTTATTGATAATAGCATATCATATTACAAGGAGCAAAATGACAGCACTAATTTATGTGAGGCATATCAGCTTGCATCCTTTCGGTCCCAGCATCGTTTGAATCAAGATTCCGCTATATATTATCTACAAAGGGCTATCGAAGTTGTTCCTTCAAATCAAGACGAATTAAAGGCACGATTATATACGGAGATTGCATATCAGCTGTCACGACCATCTGCAAGGAAAAATTACGCAGCGGCTATAGATAATTCAAAACAAGCACTCGAATATGCGTCATCTGCTATGGAGAAGGCGAGAGCTTTACACGATATTGGAATATTATACTCGTATCTTGGTCAAAATGATTCCTGCTTATTATATATCGAACAAGCTCTTGAACTTATAGATACTGATAATCCTAATTATATCGGTTTTGCTCTAAATTACTCAAGCATACCTGGTGCCGACTTTCACAAAAGCAAGAGCATATTATCTGCGATTAAAACACAGTCTTTGGGGAAACATATCACATTGGGATTCCTTTATCTGAATAATGGAATGTTGGATTCAGCTTCAATGGAGTTGGATAAAGCCAATGTCATATATAATGCTACACCTGAAAAATATACCATAAATACATTTAACAATCTCCGACAGCTGAGTAGTTGTGTAAATTACGGTTATCGCAGACCAATCAGACCTTCCGAGGGCGTTACGACAAATGACTCGATTTCTGAGAAGATAAATTTAGACCATAGACTTTCAGATGAAAATATTGAGGCCAATGCCAAATTACAGACTGAATTGCTTGAACACAAAATTGAACGTCAGCAAGTATGGATGGTTTTTTTGGTGATAGTTGTTTTCTTAGTGTTGGGACTGTTTATAACATATTATCGATGGCATAAGAAATATAAAGACTTGCAGCAAAAAATTGACCGGGAACGCGTTTCGCAAATCGTTTTGGAAGCATCAGATGACTCCACGGATGAAGACACCATGCGAACAATCATATCAAACAGAATACAATTATGTACAGAGCGTTTTAGAAATACAGGGTACTACAATAGGCTTCAAAAATTATCCATTGATAGGACTGATGAGGCTTTCTTGCCGTTAAAACAACGAGTCGATATCCAAGAGAAAGTTCTTGAATGTTTTTCTGATTTTGTTATCGACCTTAAGAACAATGGCGCGAAACTTAATCTTGAAGATATAACCTTCTGTATATTTTCACTACTTGCCATTGACAACAGAACCATCTCAAAATGCATGGGAGTCTCTGAGGGAGCTTTGCGAACCAGAAAAACACGGTTAAAAGGCAAGTTATCGGCCGTTATGTTTCAAATCGTGTTTCATGAGTCAACTGATTGATATGCAGATATAAGACATGCTGCTTGAAACATTTGTGAAACAGCGAAAACCAATAGTAACAAATGTGAAAGACTGATTTTTAGGCAAGCTATGGTATCCTTAATACCTTTGCAAAAAAATCAGACAATGAGACAGATTATTTCGATTATCCTTTGTCTTGCAGCTATAATTGCAGGACAAGCTCAAATCAAAGGTGTCGTAAATGACACCTCCGGCAATTCTGTTGAATTCGCCAATGTAACGCTTTGGCAGGACTCGACTTTCATCGCCGGCACTGTTTCTGGCTCCAATGGCAGCTTCTCTTTTGCCGAAAAAGATTCTTTCGGCAACAAAATACGAGTGCATATCATTGGATTTGCCCCCTATGAAAAAGAGTTACAATATTCTGACACGAACTTGTCTATTATACTTGAGCCTATAGCAGCCACACTTGATGAGGTAGTCGTAACAGCAATTACTCCCTCACATAAATTAGTGGCCGGGGGTATCTCAACGAAAGTCCAGAATACAACCCTATCTTTGCTTGGCAACGCTATGGATGTGATTGCCCAGCAACCCGGTGTTAGGATTGACGATGGGAACATAGAAGTGTTTGGGAAAGGAACACCCGAAATCTTTTTGAATGGAAGAAAATTGAACAATTATACCGAATTATCACAATTATCTTCCAAAGAAATTGACAACATTGAAGTTATAAGTAATCCGGGCGCAAAATATGGAGCGGAAGTCAGGTCTGTAATTCGTATTAAAACTATAAGAAAGCAGGGTGACGGACTTAGCGGATCGTTCTCTACCGGGGCAAGATTTGCACATTTTTGGCAGCAGACAGATAATCTATCCTTGAACTATAGGATAGGAAAGGTTGATGTCTTTTCCTCATTTGCCTATGATTATGCAAAAAGGTACCAAGAACAACGGAATCATACAACGATATTATGTGCGGGTAATAATTACGATTTGCTATCAAATATAATCATCAAGCCCAAAAGCATATCTTATAATGCCGTAGGCGGGATAAACTGGCGAATCAATCCGAATAATTCATTGGGAATCAGATATGAATATCAGGGAACGCCATACAACCCATCGACATGGATTACCAATGAGATTGAGAATATAAATGGCATTGAAACCGAAACCATAGATTATTTTACAGCTTGGAAACGGAAAAATACTCCGACAAACATTCTTAATATGTACTATAATGGTTCGTTTGGTGATTTTTCCATTTCCATAAACAATGACTTTTATTCAAATGCCAACCGTAGTGATCAAAATATTCAAGAAGAAAGCTCTGTAAGCGGGCTTACTGATATCAGTAGTCAAAATAAAGTGCGTAGCGTATTGTACGCTTCAAGAGGTGTCGCAGAATACAAATTAGGAATCACAACTTTGGAAGGAGGATATGATTATACCCATACGAACCGAAAGGATTTCTATAAGAATGTCGGAAGTTCCTTACCAAATGCTGATGATAAGATAAAGGAGCAGACGGTAGCTGGATTTATAGGTGTCACCGTGCCGATTAACAAAATTGAGCTATACGGAAGTCTTAGGTATGAGCATACATATTCCGATTATTATCAATGTGGGGTGCTTAAACCGGAACAAAGCCGTAAATATGGTAGATTGTTTCCGAGTGTTGACTTCTCCTTCCCAATCTCAAAGGCAAATTTCACTTTGTCATACAGCGCAAAAACAAAGAGGCCCAGATATAGTCAGTTAAGCAGCAGCATACAGTATGATGACCGTTACACATACGAGACCGGAAATCCGTTCCTCAAACCTGAGATTATCCATGACATATCATTTGCCGGTATATATAAGTGGGTATTTTTCTCTGCAAGCTATCAATATGTGCATGACGCTATTCTTGGCGTTGTTGAAGCTTATCAAGAGAATGAGCCCATAAACCTAATGACGTATAGGAACTATCATCATATTCCAAAATACAATATCGTTCTGTCATTATCTCCTCGAATTTCCAGATGGTCACCAAGAATGAGACTGAATCTTCTTGGTCAGAACCTGACAATCCCATCTTTAGGAGGAAGCAAGAGGTTAAATAATCCGGTGCTATTTATCAATTTCTATAATAGCATCACACTTGGAAACGGGTTTACATTAACAAGTGATGTCCTTTGTCGTACCTATGGCGATATGGATGTAGTGACGATGAAACCTTCATGGCAGATTAATTGTGGAATGACAAAAACTTATAAGAACTGGTATTTCCAGCTTAATGCTACCGACATATTCAAGACGGCGAGGAACTCAATGATAACCTATGGCACTCAAATGCGCCTCGACAAATGGAATTACAGTGATACACAGGCATTACGCCTTATAGTTCGCTATTCATTTAATTCAACAATAAATAGATACAAGGGGAAAAGCGCCGGTCAAGATGAGAAAACAAGATTATAATATGAATATTCTGATTATTGGGGCAACATCGGGTATCGGGCATACCTTATGGAAACATTATGATTCAATGGGGCATTGTGTCATAGTTATAGGACGTAGAAAGGAACTATTAGATAATATGGGAAAAGAGTCCGAAAATACTCATCCTATTTTATGTGATATTTCCAACATAACCACATTTGATATGGCTTGGGAAAATATCATTCACCAATATGGTCGAATTGATTTGGCTATTGTATGTGCTGGTATCGGAGAACTGAACTTGAAGTTGGATGTCGAAACAGAGCTGTCCACTCTTTCTGTAAATGTGATTGGCTGGACTAATGCAGTTGCGTCAATTTACGGGTTATTTGAAAGGCAGAACTTCGGTCATATTGTGACAATCACCTCTATTGGGGGGATGCAGCCTACACCGATTGCACCTTCTTATAGTGCGTCAAAATCTTTTCAGATAAATTACACCAAGTCCTTGCAACATAAGTCAAAAGGAACAAATATAGTCGTAACCGAGATTCGCCCCGGATTGGTTGACACTCGAATGGCAAAAGGTGAAGGGCTATTCTGGGTTATGCCACTTGAAAAGGTATGCCATCGGATAGTCAAGGCAATTGACAATAAACAAAAGCGGCTTATTGTCACTCGTAGGTGGCGAATCTTAAATTTCTTGCTAAAACATCTCGCATAATAACAATACAGGTTATTTGGTCACCTAAAAATCTCGTCCACGCGATTGACGGCATCGTCTTTCTTCTGGTCGATGATTTTTGCGTAGATTTGAGTTGTGGCGATATTCTTGTGGCCAAGCAGTTTGCTTGTCGTATAGAGGTCAACATCGAGCGTCAGCATGAGGGTCGCGAAGGTGTGGCGGCTCACATGGAATGTGATTTCTTTCTTCACTCCGGCGGCTTTCGTCCAGTTGCCGAGTATTATGCTTACGCGGCTTGTTGTCGGCAGGCTGAAAACCCTGTCATCATCCCCGGCGTCGCCTCGATCAGGAAGCCATTTCATAGCCTGTGACGAAAGGGGAAGATAAATCGGTGTGTCGGTCTTCTTCATAATAACGGACACGCGCCACTGTTCGCCGTCCTTGTGGATCTGCCCCCACCGCAGGGCGCGGATGTCGCTCGTGCGAAGCCCACAGTAGCATGAGAAAAGGAATGCCCGTTTTACATGCTCACGTGTAGGGCAGTCGGTGGCGATAAGGCGTTTAAGCTCGTCAATCTCCAGATAGTGCCGCCGGCTCTCGACATGATACACCCGGTCGCTTGACGATATACGGTCAAACGGGTTCTCCCTGAGATAATCGTTGCGGACAGCCCAGTTGAATGTCGCGCTCAGAGAGGCGGTAAGGGAAGCGATGGTGTTTATCGCAAGAGGTCTCTTGGTGCGTGACTTGTAATCATTGCGCAGGAAGTTGGTGAAAGCTATACAGTAGTCCTTGTCGGCCTGTCTGAGTGTTATCCCGTCGCCCCGGAACTGTGTCAACGCCTTTTTAAGTCCGCTGAAAGCCGACGGCCCCATAGACTTGCCGTTTTCATCAATCCATTTCTTGTATAGGTCTATCAGGTCAAGCAGCCTCATACGGGAATGGAGCATGGAGTTGGTGACGCCCTTCTCGTTGTTGGTGAGCTGAATGATGCGGTCTGCCTTGACCTTGTTGGCGAGTGCGAGATTATGCTCGTTCAACGCGCGGCTCGCCGGGTCGAGTTCCGGGACGATGTAGAGTTTCAGGAACTCGTATGTGCGCTTGCCGTCACGGTATATGTCGAGATAGATTGACTTGTTTCCGTTCTTCAGTTCCTTGAAGCGGATTCTCACAGGCTCCTTCGCCTTTACTGTTTTCTTGGGTCGTGCCATAAAATAGAGAGATTTAATCGAGTTGTAATACGGTTAGTTTTTCTTCCATTGATACGGATGTGCGGTCAACCATCGCGAGATAGCCCTTGGCGTTCTTGGACGCTATACCCATGAGGGAGCAGAAAGTGGCGGTATCAGCCCCGGCTGACAGGATAAGGTATGCGAATGTGTTTCTCGCCAGAGTGAAGTTGAGCCGTTTCTCAATCCCGGATTTCTTCTGCCATAATTTGAGTATGTTGTTTGTCTCGGTGTCCTTAGGAAGCCCCTTGAACACAAGCCCCCGGCGGTTGGATGTCTCCGGCAGCCAGCGCACGGCGTTTGACGAAAGGGGAATAAATATCTTTCGTGATGCGCACCATACGGATCTTTTGCCGTCGGGCGGTGTCCTGATGTCCTTCCACCTGAGTCCGACAACATCAGGGGCGGTAAGCCCTGTGAAGACCGAGAGCATATACGCCTGTTTTACCTGCGGACGGGATATTACCGGGCATTGGGTGTCCATGAGCAACTTGATCTCGTCAACCGACAAATGCAGCTTCTTAGGACGCTCACGGGTTATGCGGTCATGGATTTTCACAAAGAAAAGAGGATTTCGCCGGATAAGCCCGTTCTCCACGGCAAGGTTCAACGCCGCGCTGAAAAGGTAGATGTACGCCCTCGCGGTTGTCATTTTCAGTTTACCGTGGACGCTGTGGTACTCGTCGCGCAGGAAATCCACAAGACCGTCGCAATACTTCACATCGACCTCCGACAGCATGACATCCTCTTCCCGGTAGGCAGTCACAGCCCGATACATCCCCATGATGTTGCTTGCCGTGGATTTGTCACCACGTCCCAGTATCAGCGAATGATAATCTTTGATTACCTTTGCAAGAGGAATGTCCGGCACCGTGGTTTCAATCTCCAGACCGTTGTCCGAAGCCGCAAGTTCTTCCAGCCTTATGCGCAGAATTTCCCGGGCCTGTCTCATCACGGTCTTGTTCCCGGCAATCGCCTTGCGGTCGGTTTCGGGTAACAGATACAGGCGCAGACTCTCCCGGACACGTTTTCCGTCCTTGTAGTAGTCAAGGTATATGGACTTGCGACCGCCGTCTATATCCTTGTATTTCAGGTTGATTCTTGATTTGGGGAGAGCCATGCGAAAGTTGTTTGTTACTTATTGGTCATTTTACAGACACAAAATTACGAAATAATTTCAAAAGTAACAAATAAGTCGCAATTAAAGTAACAAAATAAGCCTAATCTTGAAGAGCAAAGGAATACAACCAATAACCTCAATAACCGATAAACAGCTGAATAAAAGTATATTTACATTCCAATATCTTCCTTTGACTTACGATAGGTAGAGAATATAGACAGTTTGGTGGAAGAGCTGGATATGCGCTTTCGCCTCCATGATGAAATTTGCTTCAAGTCCGGCACGCTCGGCAAGAAACGGTATGTCGCCGTCAAGAATATATATCTGCTTGCGCTCCTCGGTCACGAGCGACACGCAACGCCACACGGTGAACCCGCAGATGGCGGCGCAACCTATTATGGTTGCCATTACCCGCGCCCATAGCGACACTGCCGGATGGGGAGGCGGCACCGCTGCTGACACCGCCGGGTATGAGCCATGAGGCGACTTCGGGAACGAAGCGTATGATATAGGCCCCGACAAGCATACCCATAGCGTACATACAGTTGGAGCCAATGCCCTGCAAACCGAGCGCGCCTATCTGCTCCCATGAGTTGACAGCCCCGTGCAACAAGTGGTTGTAGGCCACCAGGTCCTCCTGAAGATTATACATCAGTATGAAGTCTATGTAGTACAGGCACATATATGTCACGAAGCCCCATAACGTGAGGGAGAGGAATTTTGACATCCATTGGCTCCATGCCGAGTTCCACGGCGGAGCGAGTGACAGGGCGAACATTATGGGGCAGAACACAATCATTAT
>JAETNO010000076.1 GCA_021768245.1 Bacteroidaceae bacterium
AAAATGAAATTCAAACGCAAGTCATGCGTTAGAGCTAAATCAAATGGAGAGTTTGATCCTGGCTCAGGATGAACGCTGGCGGCATGCCTAATACATGCAAGTCGAACGAAGTTTCGAGGAAGCTTGCTTCCAAAGAGACTTAGTGGCGAACGGGTGAGTAACACGTAGGTAACCTGCCCATGTGTCCGGGATAACTGCTGGAAACGGTAGCTAAAACCGGATAGGTATACAGAGCGCATGCTCAGTATATTAAAGCGCCCATCAAGGCGTGAACATGGATGGACCTGCGGCGCATTAGCTAGTTGGTGAGGTAACGGCCCACCAAGGCGATGATGCGTAGCCGGCCTGAGAGGGTAAACGGCCACATTGGGACTGAGACACGGCCCAAACTCCTACGGGAGGCAGCAGTAGGGAATTTTCGTCAATGGGGGAAACCCTGAACGAGCAATGCCGCGTGAGTGAAGAAGGTCTTCGGATCGTAAAGCTCTGTTGTAAGTGAAGAACGGCTCATAGAGGAAATGCTATGGGAGTGACGGTAGCTTACCAGAAAGCCACGGCTAACTACGTGCCAGCAGCCGCGGTAATACGTAGGTGGCAAGCGTTATCCGGAATCATTGGGCGTAAAGGGTGCGTAGGTGGCGTACTAAGTCTGTAGTAAAAGGCAATGGCTCAACCATTGTAAGCTATGGAAACTGGTATGCTGGAGTGCAGAAGAGGGCGATGGAATTCCATGTGTAGCGGTAAAATGCGTAGATATATGGAGGAACACCAGTGGCGAAGGCGGTCGCCTGGTCTGTAACTGACACTGAGGCACGAAAGCGTGGGGAGCAAATAGGATTAGATACCCTAGTAGTCCACGCCGTAAACGATGAGAACTAAGTGTTGGAGGAATTCAGTGCTGCAGTTAACGCAATAAGTTCTCCGCCTGGGGAGTATGCACGCAAGTGTGAAACTCAAAGGAATTGACGGGGGCCCGCACAAGCGGTGGAGTATGTGGTTTAATTCGAAGCAACGCGAAGAACCTTACCAGGCCTTGACATGGAAACAAATACCCTAGAGATAGGGGGATAATTATGGATCACACAGGTGGTGCATGGTTGTCGTCAGCTCGTGTCGTGAGATGTTGGGTTAAGTCCCGCAACGAGCGCAACCCTTGTCGCATGTTACCAGCATCAAGTTGGGGACTCATGCGAGACTGCCGGTGACAAACCGGAGGAAGGTGGGGATGACGTCAAATCATCATGCCCCTTATGGCCTGGGCTACACACGTACTACAATGGCGACCACAAAGAGCAGCGACACAGTGATGTGAAGCGAATCTCATAAAGGTCGTCTCAGTTCGGATTGAAGTCTGCAACTCGACTTCATGAAGTCGGAATCGCTAGTAATCGCAGATCAGCATGCTGCGGTGAATACGTTCTCGGGCCTTGTACACACCGCCCGTCAAACCATGGGAGTCAGTAATACCCGAAGCCGGTGGCATAACCGTAAGGAGTGAGCCGTCGAAGGTAGGACCGATGACTGGGGTTAAGTCGTAACAAGGTATCCCTACGGGAACGTGGGGATGGATCACCTCCTTTCTAAGGAGAAAGTACAA
>JAETNO010000008.1 GCA_021768245.1 Bacteroidaceae bacterium
CCCAATATAATCATTTGAAAAGTGCGACAAGGTTTGCAGGCCTGAAAATCGCGTAACCAACATGAATACAGAGTTTAATAATTTCGCATTAACAGATTTTAAAAGACGCCAGTGTCCCTTGATAACTGCATGATGTAAGTTATATGAACATAACACTGATAGGTTAAAATTATTAAGGTATAAAAGATTTGTTTTTCGTTAGATTTAAAAGGTACTTAAAGAGGCTATAGCCAAAATAGCTTCAATTGAGAAAAGAAACTATTTTACTACGTTAGATTCTGTAGGGAGCCGCCTTCGTGAGGAAGACGGCTCTTTCATTTTTGTCGTTGGGCGATGGATTGGAATGATACTTTTCCACCTTGACATTTTGTCTTTAATTCGTGTTTTATCTTTAGATATGGGTTTAGATATATATTTTGGGTAAAACATGTAAGTTATTGTTTTTCAATATGTAGATTTTATATTCGTTGATAGCTTCTTTAGATTTGTGATTTTGGAGGCGTGTTCAATGATATTGATGTGCTATCTTTGCGATGTGTAAAATTTTAATCAGTTTTAGGATTGTAATAATCGGACTATTATTGTTAGGATTATTCGTAAAAAAATTATGCTAAGTGTTTAAAATAAATTGGGCTGCCTCGTGAGAAGCAGCCCAATGTTTTTATCCTTATCCGTGTTTTCTGTTTCAATCCGATTGGATTGTTTATTCGGATATGGATTGCGGGTTAGGATTTAAATATTGTTATTTCACAATTACCTTATCGGTCTTTGAGCCCTGACGGCGCACATAGATACCGGGAACGAGGTTGTCGGCATCAACGCGTACTCCCTGAAGGTTGAAATACTCAACCGGAGCATCCGTATCGTTAACATAAATGTCATTGATACCTGTCGTAGCAGGATTGGACGTGAACGTCACTTTAATTGGTAAGTTTGCTTCTACCCAGAGAACGTCGATATTCATGTTGACTTGTCCGGCTTCATTTGAGGTGCCTTCGATTGTGACATTAGCTGTAATTCCTCCTCCCATGAGTTCCATGCCGTCAACGCTGCCGTTGTATGTGGTAGTACCATTCGTTGTGGTCATCTTGACATCTTTTACCTCAATGTTCCCAAGATTTCCAAGGTCGGGAAGAGTAAGATTGGGCAGGAGGAAGTCACATTTATTGTCGCTTGTAGGCGTAATTACTACAGTCGCGGCTTCATCTTTTGCAATATCAGTTCCGGCCATATTTATATTAAGGTAGCCTGGGTAGGATTTGGGTTCGGCGGGAGTTTTAAATGTGAGAGTGTAGACATGGGTGTTTTCTCCGTCCATGTCAGCATCTACATTGTTTACTGTTATAGTCGCTTTGTTGCTTTCCTTGTCGATTGCTACTGCGGCTTGTGCGCTTTGACCGAGTAATTCATAAGTGATGGCCTCTGCGGCAGGCATTTCAGATTCGATATTGTAATCGAATGTTCCTTCCTTTAAGGTTACGGGCGAATCGCCTACGCTAAGGCTTTTCAGCCTGGAGAAATATACGAAACGGACATTGTCGACAGTCATAGAATTGTCTTTGCCAACGACGTCTGCTCCTCCGAAATAATCACCGGCTCCGATGATTATATTGGCCATTTCTGGAGTGGCATCTGATTTGTAATCGAGGGGAGCGAAGAACTTCGTCCATTCACTTGTGTTTTCGGTGATATCTATATTGAGAGAAGCAATAAGCTCAGCGTCGTCCGACTTGCTTACTTCACCACCAAGAACTTTGCTCATGTCCATGCCAAGCACACAACGGTCACGGTCAACCATGTCAATTGTTTTAGGGGTCCCGAACATCACGATTTCACCGGGAACTGCGCTTTGAGTCCAATGCCCTTTCCAAAGATATGCTACAACAGTCGTTTTCTCTTCGGGCTTGATTGTTTCGTCTTCTTTTTCAGCTGTCGGGTCTTGTGCGCCACGTGCACGGGTATACATGAATTCAAGACCGTCTGGACGGTTGGTAAATTCTACGCCGCCAAATGTCCCGCCGTCTTTCTTACTTACAAGCACGGATGTAGACCAAGTTGTACCAAGGGTAAGGTATCCTGGTACGATTTGTGTGGCCATAAACGGATTGGGGCGGTTTATTATTTTCACGGCACGGTTGGATTCGTAGCCGGGTACTATGCTTCCAGTCTCAGTTTTGCCTGTGCCGTTTATACCTATTACATGAGAGAGTGTCCATCCGATGGGTTGTGTGCCGTTGACTTTGGTATTGTCTTTGCTTGTCCATGGCACACAGTTCACGTTGATGTCTTCAAATGTATAGTTTGTCGGCTGGTAAGGATTTGCTTCGACTGGAGATGCGAAATGGATTGTATAGGTGTGTTCTTTTTCTCCGTCATTGTCAGCGTCGACGTTCGTCACTTTGATGGTGGCTGTTTTGGCGACCGCATCCATTGTTAAAGTGGCCTGGGCATCTTTGCCAAGAAGTTCATAGGTAATCGCATCGGCTGATTCGGGATAATATGAGCCTGCATAATAGTCGTAGACGCCATCTGCCAGAGTGATTTCTGTTTCGCCGACTTTCAGCGATTTAAGACGCGAATAGTAAATAAGTTTTACATCGTCTATTGAAATGGAGTTGTTTTTGCCAACAGCGTCTGCACCTCCGAAATAGTCGCCGGCGGAAATGATTATGTTGAGCATTTCAGGAGTGGCATCCGAACTGTATTCCAGCTCTTTGTTGAACAGAGTCCAGTTAGTGACGTCTGACCAGTAAGAAATATTTGTATTCAAAACAGCAATCAGTTCCGCATCGTCTGACTGTGATATTTCGCCGCCTTCGAGACAATCGATTCCAAGGATATTGCGGTCGCGGTTGACCATATCCGCTTTTTTAGGCCCTTCAGGTTTCACTGTGGCCATAACGATATCGCCGGGGACATCTTTTTGTGTCCAGTTCCCTTTCCAAAGATATGCTACAACGGTAGTTTTCTCTTTAGGCTTTATTGTGGGGTCTTCAGTTTCAGCTTCCGGATCCTGCTTTTCGCGCGTAAGTTTATAATAGAACTGCAGGGCGTCGGGACGGTTTGTGAATTTTATACCTCCGAAAGAGCCACCGTCATTTTTTTCTGGAATTATGCCCTCTGCGGTGAAATTGACAAACGATGTTGACCATGAAGTGCCGAGAGTAGGATAGGCGGGGACAATCTGTGTCGCCATAAATGGGTTAGCGGTATTTACAAGAAATACGCCGTTGCCTCCATTGCGCCCTTCACATTTTGATGCCACCGGTGTCGCGCCGAGACCCTCGACCCCGATTACGTTGGATGCAGTCCAGCCTTGTGGCGTCATTAGCGGATTATGTACTTCATTGAAATTTTCGTCAAATCCTGAAGTCTCGGCTTTTGTATTGCCTGAACTTGTCCAGGGGGCTTTCTGTTCCCATGGGCTCTCGAAATTTCCGTTAGGCACCTGTTGGGCTATAACGGTGAGGCTCATAGAAGAGAGGAGCAGGACACCGCCTGCGGTTTTGTTAATAAGTCTCATAAATAAGATATTTGTTATTTAAGATTAAATATGAAAAATCGTTTGTTATACCTTAAAGGTTGTAGCAGATTGGAAACGTGAGCTTTGCGACGTTGTCAGATACTATGTTGATAATAGCTGATATATAGAAAAGCCCAAGGCTTGAACATTTGCGCAAAGATAGGGATTATTTAGAAAAATTACATTATTAATGGTGAAAATTGCTAATCAAAATCCATTTTGGGATAAATTGACGCTTAATATTTGTCAAAAAAGGAATGATGGGAAGTGAAAAATGTGTAAATTTGCAATTTGTAATAAATTATGAAAATTTGTTTCAATCAAATGGTATTATATGACAAAGCAAGCGCCGTAAGATTGGCGTTGTTAGTGGTGCTTACTTTATTCGCCACGTCCTGCATCAAAGATGAGGAGCCGAACACGGAGTGTGATATCCTCAGCATTATTTTCCCTTCTGACATCCTTTTGCGCCAGCCCTACATTTCGGATAAACCAGAGAAAATGGGTAGTGGTGAATCTGAAAAGGTATACTATTCAATTGAAGTCATGGTAAAGGCCGGTGTTGATGTAACAAAACTTGCACCTGAGTTTACCTTGACACCCGGAGCTACTATCTCACCGGAGAGTGGTGTAGAGAGGGATTTTACAAGTCCTCAGGAATACGTCACCACTTCACAGGATGGGAAATGGCATCGTACGTATGTCGTTACCGTTAAAAAGGAAGAACCTCCAGTCGAGTTGCAATTCATAAAATATGGTTTTGAGAATGTAAAGACTGAATCCAAATTTAACCGTCAATATGACGTGTTTTATGAAGTCGATGCTGACGATTCCGAAAAAGTTACTATGACTTGGGACAGTGGCAACAGCGGGTTTGCCTGGTCGCTTATAGGTTCGACAGTCGGTGGTAGTCCTGATGTATTCCCGACATTTCAGGCTGATAATGGAGTAGTCGGTAAATGCGCGGAGCTAATCACTCGTGAGACGGGGCCGATGGGAAGTTCATTCTCTCCACCCATGCCTATCGCTGCCGGTAATCTTTTTACGGGTAAGTTTGTGTTGAATCTCGGGAATCCCCGCAAGTCGACTCATTTTGGCGAAGGTATATTATTCCGTCATGTGCCTCTATATTTCAGCGGTTATTTTAAATATACACCAGGAGAGGTCTATAAAGCTATAAATGAGAACAATCAATTTGTTGCAGTTCCAGGAAAGACAGATGAATGTAATATATATTCAGTGCTATATGAAGTAACCGATGATATGCCTTATCTGGATGGTGACAATGTGCTTTCTGATGACAATCCTAATATTATAGCGGTAGCGGCTATAAGTGCGGAGGATCGCAAGGGTTCCCCTCAGTGGAAAGAATTCCGTGTGCCATTCCAGTTAAGGGCCGGAAAGACTATAGATCCTGATAAACTTGAGTCCGGTGCGTATAGCCTGACTATCGTTATGACTTCGAGCAAGGATGGCGATTATTTCGCCGGAGCCATAGGGAGTTGCCTTCTTGTTGATGAATTGGAAATCACTTGCAATTAGTTCTGTCACCTTAATATTAAGTATATTCTATTATGAATAAAATAAAGATATTTGTTATATCGGCTGTATTTTGTCTTGTCGGTTTGAATATGAATGGCCAGACTGACGGGCCAAATAAGGTCGGGCTTAAGGGCTTTCTCAACGGCCTGGACTATGAGGTAAATGCCGGAACCAACATTGGGGGGGCTGCCCCGCTTCCATTACCTGCGGAAATACGTGAGATAAATTCATATAGCCCCAATTTGAACTTACAGATTGGTGCGACCGTGACTAAATGGATTGATGCAAAGCAAAAATGGGGCGCATCTGTCGGTCTGCGAATGGAGACAAGAGGTATGGAAACCAAGGCCACAGTGAAGAACTATGGTATGGCTATCATTCAAAATGGAGAAGAGTTATCTGGAAGATGGACAGGCAAGGTGCAAACGAAATACCATAGCCAGCAATTGACAATTCCGATAACCGCTGTGTTCAGGGCGCATCCGCGTCTGCGCATTAATTTGGGCCCATATCTGTCGTTTGCCTTTAATAATGATTTTAACGGGTATGTTTATGAGGGGTATTTGAGAGAAGGAGATCCTACTGGTGAAAAAGTGTCATTTGAGGGCGAGTCTCGTGCTTCATATGATTTCAGCGATAGTCTCCGTTCATTCCAATGGGGTATGCAAGGGGGCGTTTCATGGACGGCCTATAAGCATTTGCTTGTTAATGCAAATTTGACATGGGGTTGTAATAATATATTTGTTTCTTCTTTCAAAACGGTTACGTTCAACCTTTATCCGATATATCTGAATGTAGGATTCGGATATCTTTTCTAAAATAATATATAGAAACATTTATATAAAAGTTACAGAACTCGTCAGGTTTAGGTTATGGCCTGAGGAGTTCTGTAATTTTTATATTAGAATTTAGGTGTGTCGCGTATATATGTGCTATATATTAAGGCTTGACGACCACGCCTGTGCCTTTCAGCCCGTTGACTCCTATGGAGAGCGGGGTAGGGAAGGTGACGATACGGACGAAGTCGCTTTCATAGACAGCGGGTTGGGCGTTGAGGAAATCGACGTCGTAGAGGTCGGTCACGGGTTCTCCGTCTTTACGTTTTGCATTGGTGTCTATAGTGAAGTAGGCGACTCCAAATGATGTAAGATTCTGGAAGAAATGTGTGCCCTGGCTTGGTTCGATACGGTAGGAGGGAAGTGACGACTCCACTATCAGGCGTGCCGCTGAAATCGCGGGCCATTTCACTGGTATGCCGAGGGCTGTGTCAGACGAACCCCACCGTCCCGGACCGATAAGCACATATCGCTCATCGCGGTCAAGGAAGCCACGGTTGATTTTCTCGATTTCACGTGCAATCAAGGAGTTGTTGGAAGAGGAGAATTTTTCAGGCCGTACATAGACCACGGTGTTTACCCCCTCAATATTGCCATGTCCGAGGGCTGTACCCGATTTGAGCAGCAATCGGTCGTCGGGTGTTTGCATTAAGGCCTCATCGACAGTCTCCTTGCGGTCAACGATAGGGCGTATCTGAAGCCAATAAAGACGCCCCTTTGTTTTTGCTCCCGGGCCAATCATCTTCTCATCGGGACCCACTATGCCTGCGAATTCAATCTCAACCGGTCTCTGCATAGCTTCCTGACCGGTAGTCAGCATGAAATCCACAGCTTCGGCAAGAGGAAATACCTTATGCTTCAGGATATTATTGAAGGTGACTACTTTGCGTCCTTCGCCGGAATCATTGTCGCGAATCACATTGTCGCGGAAATCAAAGGTGGATACCATATATTTCAGCGCGCCCTTGTCGGCTATGTCCTGAACACGGAGTTTGGCCACATTGTAGCCATCGTCGACGTTAAGCTGGGACAGCGATGGGATAGGGTTGTCTATTTTGCGCCCTGTCAGTGTGGTTTCTCTTTCGTCTCCTTTCATGTCAAGCGCATACATCCTTGTCTGGGTATCGCGCAGGGCGAGTGACAGATCGGATGTCTGGAGCACGTTGTCGGGATGGCGTGGAGAGAAACGCAGGGCGAGACCTCCGTCAACGATATATTTACCGAGGCCTACGGCTATTTCCGCTACCCCGTCTTCCGGTTTTTCGTCATTTAGAGGATAGTAGTTCAGTGAGCGTCCCACTCCAGAGAAAGAGGGGAAATAGTAGCCCTCAACCTCCTTTCCTACCACTTCCTGCAAGATGACAGCCATTTTTTCCTGGTCAATTACGTTGGATGTGGCAGTCATATAGGCTTTGGAGTCGGCGTAGAACACCGAAGCATACACTCCCTTAATGGCATCGGAAACCACTCTCAGCATCTGTTGCGGATTATTGAATTTCGGAACCATGTATGTGGAATATATTCCGGCAAAGGGTTGGTAGTGGGAATCCTCGAGAAGGCTCGAACTTCTCACGGCAATCGGAGTGTCGACAACCTCGAAAAGGGCAAGAAGGTCGTCGGTGATGCGTTGAGGGAGTTTCCCGTTGAGGAAGTGACGCAGGATTTCGTCGTCGGGAGCGTCGCTAAGAGCTATGGGATAGAGTCTGTTGGCTTCCATGAACTCGTCAAAGATATCAGTGCAGAGCACCACTGTGCGGGGGATGGTTATGGAAATGCCATCAAAATTATCGCAGACAGGATTTTTCTTGATAATGGAGTCGATAAACGCCAGGCCACGGCCCTTGCCTCCAAGCGAACCCTGTCCGATACGGGCGAAGTTGGAGTAGTGGTCGAAACGGTCTTTCCTGAAAATGGCTACGACACCACGGTTTTTCATCTTGCGGTATTTGACTATGAGATCAAAGAAGAGCTGGCGCACTTGTGGCGCATCTTTCAGGTCGCGGAAGCGGTGGTGCTTTATTACCTCTGCAATCGGGAACATAGCGCGGGAATAGAGCCACCGGGATATATCGTTGAATGAGGCATGCCAGTATAATGCTTCCGCAGGAATGTCGAAGATGCATTTCTGGAGGTCCTTCAGCGATTTTATGCGGAAAATTTCCTCTCCTGTCTCAGGATTGCGTATCACGAAGTCACCGAATCCGAAATTGCTCGTAATCGCTTTGCCGAGGTCAACGGGAAACTTCTTTGAGTTCTTGTCTATGAAAGTGCCGCCAAGGTCAAGCACATCGTGGGCGTTCTCTGGTTCTGAACTTTCGATTATGAGAGGGAGATAGGGGTCGCGCTCGCGAAGTTCACGGGCGAGTTTTATACCGGCCTTGGGGTCTTTCTTTCCTTTGTGCATGAACGACACGTCGCTTATGACCCCGAGGATATGGTCAGAGTAACGGTCGTAAATTTCGATTGCTTCCTCATAGTCTCGGGCAAGCATTACTTTGGGACGTCCGCGCATGCGGAGCATCTGCTCATGTTCGTTGAGGGCTTCGGTTGAGAACTCGAGCGACTGTTTGAGGATGAACTTGTAGACTATTGGCAACACGGATGAGTAGAACCTCACGGAGTCCTCCACAAGGAGTATCATCTGGACACCGACGCCATTGATATCTGAATCGGCGTTCATCTTGTCCTCAAGCAGTTTTATTATCGCAAGCAGGAGGTCGACATTTCCGAGCCATGAGAACACATAGTCTATACCGGAGAAATCCTCGTTGGCGAGTCGTCGTGATACCTCTTTTGAAAATGGTGTCAGGACAATAATCGGCATGTCGGGATAGCAGTCACGTATACGCCGGGCCCCTGAGAATGTCTCGCTGATATCGTTGCCCGGCATCATTATTACAAGGTCAAAACTCTTTTTCTTAAGAATCTCGAGACCTCCTGTCGAATTGAGAGCGCGGGTTACGCGAGGTGGCGACGAAAGGTTGAGTGATGTGTATTCAAAATACAGCTGCTCTTCTACGCGTCCGTCCTCTTCCATCATGAAGGCATCATAGGCTGAGGCAATCAGAAGCACATTGAATATGCGGCGCTGCATGAGATTCTGGAACGCGGTGTCCTTGAAATATAGTTGGCTGAGGGCTTCGTCGTCGGTCATGGTCAATTGTCTATGTGTTGATGATTGATTCCTGTTATTTTGTCACGTGCGTTTATTGGCGCTAACATTTTGCAAAATTAGAAAAAATCCGAAGAAATCAGATACGGATAATTATGAAAATAATAATGCCATAGGGAGATGCTAAACATTAATATAATGGTGATGTTATAAAGATAGTTTCAATTCCCCACATTGCATTATGAAATATAAATTAAAAGAACTGTCGCGATTTTTTGCCAGGTCTAAATTTATAAAGATAATAAAATTCGGCTATGAGCCTGATATCCCGGAGCGGAATATACTCCTCGGCTACATGGTCTATTCTGTTGTAGGGCTTCTGTTGCTTATGCTCCCGTTTGCACGTAAGGGAGAGGCGGGATGGCTCGATAATCTGTTTACAGCTGTGTCGGCAATATCTACCACGGGGCTTGCTACGGTTGATATACCTTCTGTATATACGCTATTCGGCCAAGGGGTTATCCTCATACTTGTGCAGTTGGGTGCATTGGGCTACATGACCTTGAGTTCCTATATTATATATAGGATAAGCCATCATGTTAACAGTTCGACAGACAATGTAGTCGGGGCATCGATTTCTATCCCTTACGGTATGGATTTGCATGACCTCGTGAGCAATATAATACACTTCACACTCATATTTGAGCTCATCGGTTTCGTGTCGTTTTATTTTGCCTTGTCCGATGCGGGCGCTCCACTCCCGGGGTGGAACGCCTTGTTCCTGTCGGTCTCATCGTTCTGCACGGCGGGTTTCAGCCCTTTCAGCGATTCCCTCTGTCAATTCAGCGATAATTTTATAGTGAATCTTACGGTGGCAGTGCTCAGTTATGCCGGAGCCATGGGATTTATTGTGATAACGGACCTGACATATAAATTGAAAAGGCGCCGTTATGTCCTGACATTTACGTCTAAGGTGATACTGCTGATTACGGCCATAATGACTCTTGGAGGGACATTGATACTCGCTTTAAGCCATACTGGCGCAGCATCGCTTGACTGGGGACATCGGATTTTGCTATCATTTTTTCAGACCATGTCGGCAATGACTACAGTCGGTTTCAATACGATGGACCTTTCCACTCTTGCCGTAGGGCCTATATTGATATTTTCATTGATAATGTTTGTGGGGGCCTCTCCATCAGGCACCGGAGGAGGTGTCAAATGTACGTCGGTTTCCGCAGCCTGGGGGTTCGTCGTGTCTAAGCTGGGACTCAGGAAAGATGTTACTTTTCTTGGACGGGCTATACCAGCGTATAGGATTGACACGGCACTTTCGAGTATCATCGTTTATGGGGCGATGATTTTTCTGGCTTGCGTTGTTCTGTCATACAGTGAACCATTCAAACTTTCACAGATATTATTTGAAGCTACTTCTGCAATAGGAACTGTCGGGTTGAGCACCGGTATCACGCCGGAATTGTCGCCGGTAGGGAAGTGGATGATAATAGTGATGATGTATGTAGGACGAGTAGGGGTCATAACGTTTGGTTCGGCATTGTTGGTGCGTACTAAAAATAAATATGCCGGGCCGCATAAGGAGTCTGATCTGGCAACTTAAGCGATGAAGATGGAAAATTTACCAAAGATTAGCATAAAATGCAGAATAACTCAAAAAAATACGATTTTTAGGAAAAAATGTGTGAAAAAAGCTTGAATTTGTAGCAAAATGCTTAACTTTGCGGGGTGTTCGGGCATTTTTTATTCCGAAACACGGATAAGAGTATGACCTCATCAGGCAGAAACGAAAAAACGGTGATTCATTTCACTAAGATGCACGGTATAGGCAATGACTACATATATATAGACTGTATGGAGTCAGAGCCGGAACGGCTCCCTGAACTGGCCGTGGAGATGAGTGACCGGCACTTTGGAGTTGGAGGCGATGGCATAGTGCTGATATGCCCCTCGGAGGTGGCTGATTTCAGGATGAGGATGTTTAACAATGATGGTTCTGAGGCCCGGATGTGTGGCAATGCCTCCCGTTGTATCGCCAAGTATGTGCATGACCACGGTCTTACCGATAAAAGGATTATAAACCTTGAAACCCTTTCGGGCATCAAGGTTTTGTCGCTTAATATGAACTCTTTGGGCGATATTGTCGAAAGTGTCACAGTCGATATGGGGGAGCCTGAATTCAAACCCTCTGAAATACCTGTAAAAGTATCAGGAGACAGGATGATAGAGTCCGAAGTGCTCACTTCTTGTGGAGGCGTCAATGTAACGGCTGTTTCAATGGGTAATCCTCATGGTGTCGTGTTCGTTGACCGTATAGAGGACATTGATTTTGATGTGCTGGGGCCTGAACTTGAGTGCCACGAAATATGGCCGGACCGTGCCAATATCGAGTTCCTGGAGGTGATTTCTCCTTCAGAGGCAAGGATGAGGGTGTGGGAAAGAGGTACGGGCGAGACTCTCGCATGTGGGACCGGAGCATGTGCGTCGGCGGTTGCAGCGGCGATTACAGGCCGCTGTGGACGTGAAGTCAGAATCCATTTGCGTGGCGGAGACTTGGATATAGTCTGGGACTCTGACAATCATGTGAAGATGTCAGGAACAGCCACTGAAGTGTTTGAAGGAAACTATTACCGACAACGTTAATCGCGCTCAGAATCCTATTATTGTATATACCTTGCAATAAGATTTCTGATAGAATCCGCGTATGGTTCTCATGTCAAGTCGAAATTTGAATTTCAATCAGATTATAGCTGAAAAAACATATAGAAGGAAACAATAAATTTAGGGTAAAAAGATGTTCAGGATTAATGATAACTTTACTAAACTTCCTGCTTCCTATTTGTTTAGCGAGGTAGCCCGTCGGGTTAAAGCTTATGAAGAGGCTCATCCCGGTGTGGAGATAATCCGCATGGGCATCGGCGACGTGACCCGTCCGCTTTGTGAAGCAGTGGTGGAAGCACTCCACCTTGCAGTCGATGACGAAGCGAAGGGTGAAACATTCCATGGATATGGGCCGGAACAAGGTTATGGCTTTCTTACAGAAAAAATATCCGAGTTTGACTATAAGGCCCATGGAATAGATATCTCTCCCGACGAAATATTTGTCAGCGACGGGGCGAAGAGCGACACCGGAAACATAGGCGACATATTGTCTACCGCAAACCGTGTCGCGGTCACAGACCCTGTGTACCCTGTATATGTAGATACAAATGTCATGGCAGGACGCGCTGGAGAACTTGGCATTGACGGGTGCTGGAATGGTATTGAATATCTTCCATGTAACGTAGAGAATTCCTTTGTGCCCTCCTTGCCGGCCAATAATCCGGATGTCATTTATCTTTGTTATCCAAACAATCCTACAGGCACGACATTGACCCGAAGCCAGTTAAGGGTATGGGTGGATTATTGCCGTGAGCATGGTGCGTTATTGCTTTTCGATGCCGCTTATGAAGCATATATCCGCGAGTCGGATGTGCCCCATTCAATCTATGAGATAGAGGGGGCGAAAGAGGTGGCTATAGAGTTCCGAAGTTTTTCGAAAACGGCAGGTTTTACCGGCATACGTCTTGGCTATACTGTAGTCCCAAAGGAATTGAAGGGTATCGACAGCGAAGGGAATAAAGTCGCATTGAACGGACTGTGGCGGCGACGTCAGACTACTAAGTTCAACGGCGCGAGCTATCTCACCCAGCGCGGAGCTGAAGCTCTTTATACAGCTGAGGGGCGCCGTCAGATGAAAGAGACGATTGACTATTATCTCGAAAACGCCCGTATGCTTCGTGCCGGTCTTTCCAAAGCCGGATATGAAGTGGTGGGTGGAATAAATTCTCCGTATATATGGCTTAAAACGCCGGGAACCATGACTTCATGGGAATTCTTCGATTACCTTCTTGACCGTTATCATATCGTGGGAACTCCAGGAAGCGGTTTTGGTCCGTCGGGAGAAGGTTATTTCAGGCTAACTGCATTTAATACCCATGAGAATACTCGCCTATGCGTTGAGCGTCTCGCGGGTAAAAAATAAGATAAAAAAGTTTCACATAATTATAATTACTTAACTCACGCACATTATGTCAATAAGATTTAAGGTCGTTGAAGAGGCATCCAACCGTAAGGCTGTGCCCGTGGAAATCCCCAAGGAGCGTCCACAGGAATACTATGCATGCAAAGTGTTCAACCGTGCAAAGATGTTTGAATATCTTCCGTTGGATACATATAATGCCCTTATCAATGCAATCGACAACAAGGAGCCGCTTTCAAGAAAGGTAGCCGACAGTGTGGCTGAAGGAATGAAGCGATGGGCAATCGACAATGGCGCCCGCCACTATACCCACTGGTTCCAGCCGCTTACGGAAACGACCGCAGAGAAGCATGACGGTTTCGTGGAGCACGACGGCAAGGGTGGCATGGTAGAGGAATTTTCCGGTAAACTCCTTGTTCAACAGGAACCTGACGCTTCAAGCTTCCCCAATGGTGGTATCCGTAACACTTTTGAGGCCCGGGGCTATTCGGCGTGGGATATTTCTTCTCCTGCTTTTTTGATGGCGAACACTTTATGTATACCAACAATATTCATATCATATACCGGGGAATCGCTTGACTATAAGACTCCACTTCTCCGCGCACTGAGTGCCGTGGACAAAGCCGGTACAGCCGTAGCTCAGTATTTCGACCCAAAGGTCAAGCATGTCATATCCAATCTTGGATGGGAGCAGGAATATTTTCTTGTAGATGAGGCCCTGTATGCCGCCCGTCCCGACCTTGTGCTTACCGGACGTACGCTCATGGGGCATGAGTCTGCAAAGAACCAGCAGCTTGAAGACCATTATTTCGGTGCAATCCCTTCGCGTGTCGAGGCATTTATGCTCGACCTTGAAATCGAGGCCCACAAACTTGGAATCCCGGCTAAAACGCGCCATAATGAAGTCGCTCCAAACCAGTTTGAGCTTGCTCCTATCTTTGAGGAGACAAACCTTGCCAATGACCACAACATGCTCCTCATGTCGCTGATGGCAGAAGTGGCCCGCCGCCATAATTTCCGCGTGCTTCTCCATGAGAAACCGTTTGCGGGAATCAACGGCTCCGGCAAGCATAATAACTGGAGCCTTGGCACCGACACCGGTACACTGCTGTTTGCGCCAGGCAAGACTCCTAAAGAGAATCTTCAGTTCATAACATTCGTGGCTAATGTGATGGCTGCTGTCCACCGCCACAATGCTTTGCTAAAAGCATCCATCATGTCGGCGACCAACTGTCACCGCCTTGGAGCCAACGAGGCGCCTCCTGCAATCATATCAATCTTTACAGGAAGCCAGCTTGCCGATATACTCAACAAAATCAAGAACTCCGACAAGGATGAGCTTATCGAGCTTGCAGGCAAAGAGGAGCTTGACCTTGGTGTGACTCAGATTCCCGAGTTGATGATTGACAATACCGACCGTAACCGTACGTCGCCATTCGCCTTTACCGGTAACCGTTTCGAATTCCGTGCGGTTGGGTCAAGCGCAAACTGTGCGTCCGCTATGATTGCCTTAAATGCAGCAGTCGCTGAGCAGCTTGCCGATTTCAAACAGAAAGTGGATTCCCGTCTTGCTGCCGGCGAAGAGCTCCAGCATGCCCTTCTTGCCGAGATTAAAGCGTTGCTCCTCTATTCCGAAGCAATTCATTTTGACGGAAACGGATATTCCGACGAATGGAAGGAAGAGGCAGCCCGTCGCGGTCTTGACTGCGAGACCAATCCCGCCCTTATCTTTGATGCGTATCTGCGTCCGTCGTCAATCGAGATGTTCCGTAAGACCGGGGTGATGAACCACGTTGAACTCGAGGCCCGTAACGAGGTGAAATGGGAAATGTATACCAAGAAAATACAGATTGAGGCCCGTGTGCTCGGCGACCTTGCCATCAACCACATTATCCCTGTCGCTACCCGCTATCTTTCGATTCTTCTTGACAATATGGTGAAAATCAAGCAGCTTTTCCCCGGCAACAAGGGTGAGGAACTTTCCTCTCAGGATGCTGTCACAGTCGAGAAAATAATGCATCATTGCTCTGTGATAAAGGAAGAGGTTGCCAAGATGGTCAATGCCCGCAAGAAAGCCAATAAGATTGAGACAGAACGCGAAAAGGCTCTCGCATATTCCCATGATGTGGCCCCGTGTCTTGAAACCATACGCTATCATATCGATAAACTGGAGCTTATGGTTGACAATGAGATGTGGCCGCTTCCGAAATATCGTGAGCTTCTTTTCATACGTTAGGATAACAGAGGGAAGCTTCAGGGCTATCCCGTCAAGCTATTGTAGGGGCGCGACAGACCGTGCCCCTACAAATATTAATGCCTTATAATAAGAATCGATTCTGAAATATTCTATCCGTTCATGGAGATATTGAAACATGAGTGTGGCGTGGCAATGGTGCGCCTGCTTAAACCTCTTGAATATTACAAAGAGAAATATGGCACTTATGCCTATGGTATAAACAAGCTGTATCTACTGATGGAGAAGCAGCATAACCGGGGGCAGGAGGGTGCCGGCATCGGAGTCGTCAAAATGCACTCTGTGCCGGGAAATGAATATGTGTTCCGTGAGAGGGCTCTCGGGAAGGACGCTATCCAGGAGATTTTTGAGACGGTAAGGGCGAAAATCGCAAATGCGGATTTATCACACCATGATTCGGAATGGATTGACCGTTATGCGCCCTTTATCGGGGAAATATATATGGGGCATTTGAGATATTCGACAACGGGCAAGAGCGGACTGTCATATTGCCATCCGTTCCTGCGACGCAATAACTGGCGCTCACGGAATCTTCTGATGTGCGGGAATTTCAATATGACCAATGTCGATTCTGTTTTTGAGGGTGTGGTAGCATGTGGTCAGCATCCGCGCATATATAGTGACACAGTCGTGCTTCTCGAACAACTTGGGGACGCCCTTGACAAAGAGAATCATCGCATCTACCGTCAATATCGCGATTCAATGGGCGGTCAGAAATTGAGCGTCACGATTGAGGACAATCTTGATATGAGGAGGGTGCTTTCTGCTACCGCTCCGCAATGGGACGGCGGCTTTGTGATTTGCGGAGCAACCGGCTCGGGAGATATGTTCGCTTTACGCGACCGCCATGGTATAAGACCAGCTTTCTATTATCATGATGATGAGGTAGTGGTTGTCGCTTCCGAGCGGCCGGTCATTCAAACCGTGTTCAATGTGGCCCGTCGCGAAGTGAAGGAGCTGACTCCCGGAAGTGCGCTTATCATCGGAAAATCGGGGCAAATGACTGTTACCGACGTGCTTGGTGAGGCCGAGAACCAGCGGTGTTCATTCGAGAGGATTTATTTTTCGCGTGGTAGTGATGCTGACATATATCGCGAGCGAAAGCAACTCGGACGTAATGTAGTGCCTGCAATTATGCGAAGTATAGGTGGCGATTTGGAACATTCGGTGTTCTCCTTCATACCCAATACCGCAGAAGTGGCTTTCATCGGAATGGTCGACCAACTTGACAGCGAGCTCAACAAACGGAAGGAGGCTGAGATTCTCGCCGCCCAGGCAGAAGGGAAACTCTCGCCTGAACGTCTGTCTGAAATAATGAATAGGAACCTTCGGATTGAGAAAGTCGCATTGAAGGACATAAAACTGCGTACTTTTATTGCGGAGGGCGAATCGCGCAATGACCTCGCCGCACATGTCTACGATGTTACGTATGGTATAGTTCAGAACGACGTGGATAATCTGGTGGTTATTGACGACAGTATAGTCCGGGGTACAACCCTTAAGCAGTCAATCCTGAAAATGCTTGACCGCCTTCATCCGCGTAAGATTGTAGTGGTGTCTTCTTCTCCTCAGGTCCGATATCCTGACTATTACGGGATTGATATGTCGCGGATGGGGGAATTCATAGCTTTCCGTGCTGCGGTTGAGCTGCTTAAGGAACGAGGGATGGAAAATGTCCTTATCGATACATATCATGCCTGCAAAGCACAGGAAAAGGTGCTTGATATTGAATTGAAAAATTGCGTCAAAGCTATCTATGCACCTTTTACTCAAGAAGAGATTTCACGGAAGATAGCAGATATGCTTACGGCTGACGGATCGGTCAAGGCAGAAGTTGATATCATATATCAGTCCCTTGATGGACAACACGATGCGATTCCTGACTGTCCTGGCGACTGGTATTTTTCAGGCGATTATCCTACACCTGGAGGAATCAGGCTTGTCAATAGGGCATATATTAATTTTTACGAAGGAAATACGGAAAAAAGATGAAAATTTGTACCTCTCTCCTTAAACTGTTTTTAACAGTGATTTTCTCGCTCGGTTCGATTTTCTCACCATGGAAAATCTATGCGTTTTCCACCTCGGAACGAGTTTATTTTCAAACACCATTTACCATTGATGACTCAGTGGTCAGCCTCGTGCGTGGAGATAGATCGGATTCACCATCAATCTCCACGACAATAGATGTCAGGGCTGCAATCAGTGGGATAGGTGAGCGCCGGGGGCTCGCGCCATGTTACTGGGGTTTATATCTCATAGCCGAGACTGATACATTGACAGTGACTTTAAGGCATGGGAACAGTGATTTTGGCGATATCCTTGACCGCAGGCAGAGTTTCATATCCTTTTATAAAGGCAATGTCGAGCTAAAACGTCTGGAGGTTGAAGGGTTCGAGACTTCGTCTGATACATATAACACCCTCCGTCTAAATGTTGATTCACAAACACGGTTACTCTCCGTTTCAGGTGGTGGCCGACGGATTACGGATATTTCCGATGTGGAACTTCCTTTTATCCCTGCGGAAATAAAATTGTGGAGCAAAGGAGAATTGACAGTAAGTTCACTTGCATTGGAAAGAAGGGTATCGCCACAGTCTTCATTGGCTACCGATTGGACTGTGGATGCACTAAAGGAATATTTTGCAGCCTCAACCGATTCCACAGAGGGTTTCTGGCAGTATCTTGACCGGGAGAATGACCCACAATATGCCCGATTGGGAGGCCGTTACCGTCTTGCCATCGTGAAGGGTGGGGATGGCTATGACATAATATATATCGACGGTGCGGAGACATTGGCGTCGCAATGGAAACCCATGATGCTTAAAGGTGGTCTGAAAACAACGATTTTTGAAAACCATTATGACCTTGAATGGATTGACTCTACCTTTGAATCAATCCGACGTGATATTCACGCTTCTGTTTCCGATGGCGCTATTCTTACGCTGTCATTCCCTTTGCTGAAGACAACACTGCGTTTCTCCAAAATGCCCGTCAACAAGTGATTGTATGTCTGATGTTAAAGGCTTCCAATCACCAGGAATGTAAGGCCTGTCAGTAGGATTGTAAGGTCAATGAGCTTTAATTTTATATTCTTCTCGTGAAGAGCAATCACTCCGTAGAGAAATGATACTATCACGCTTCCGCGCCTTATCATTGAGACTACAGCTATCATTGAACCATCGATAGACAGGCTGTAGAAATATGCTATGTCCGCTATTGTCAGGAAGAGGGATATCAAGGGGATTGTCCATCTCCACTGAAGTTTGGTGCCACCGCGTTTATTGTGGAGTATTATTCCTATAGTGATGCCCATTATTATCATCTGATAGAGTGAATACCAGGCCTGTACTTCGAGCGGTTCATATAGGGTCAGGAGATACTTGTCGTATAATGCGCTTATCGCCCCCATTGCTGTGGCTCCGATTGCCATCCATACCCACTTGTTGGATTTCAGGGATATTCCTTCGCGACCGCCGACCCTGCTTATGAAATACAATGACCAGAATCCCAATATGACTCCGGCCCATTGCCATCCGTTGAGACGCTCCCCGAAAATTAGAAGGGCACCGACCAGCACCATTACCGGTCGGGAAGCATTGACCGGACCGGCGATTGTGAGGGGGAGATGCTTTATACTCGCATAGCCAAGGAGCCATGAACTGAGTACGATGCCTGATTTTATCAATATCGCACCGTGACCTGAAAGAGTGTTGCCAAGGCCGTAATTGCCGTGTGAGACACCGATTATTATTACCGGTAGCATGAAAAGGGAACCGAAAACAGTGTTGAGAAACAGGACTCCTAACACATTGTTGCGGTCAACTGAAAGCTTCTTCATCACATCGTAGAAGCCAAGGCATAAAGCGGAGACAATTGCAAGTAAAACCCACATAGATGATGGCAATCATTTTGAAAAATCGCTGCAAATTTACGAAATTTCACATTCAATGGCTATAAACGTGTGTGAGTTTGTTTTTAGGACTGTTGTTTTGTGTCAATTTTTGTCTTAACTTTGTAGGATAAAACTCAAATCATAACGATATGAAATTTACAGTTCCAAGTAAGACCCTGCATAACTTCGCCTCGTCTGTAAGCAAGGTGATTAACGCTAAAAACGCGCTGACAATCCTTAATAATTTCCTCTTTGCAATCGAAGGAAACGTCCTGACAATCACGGCCTGTGATGGTGAGAATATCCTTTGTGGACGTATTCCCATCATGGATGTGGAGGGAGAAGGCGAGTTTTGCATCGACGCGCGCCGCATAGTGGAACTTCTGCGTGTAATGCCCGAACAGGAACTCAATTTCAATATCGACGATGAGACTCTTGCAATCGAGATGTCGCATCCGAACGGTTCCTATAAGTTCATGGGCCTACGTGGCGCCGAATATCCCCACGTTGACCGTAGCGGGGATTCTGAAAATCTGCTTGTGTTCAAAGCTCCCGGTTCGGCTTTGCTCCGTGGTCTGGAGTATACCTCATTTGCCGCCGGCACAGATATGCTGCGTCCGCAGATGATGGGTGTCTATTGGGATATAAAGCCCGAAAAGCTGGTTTTTGTCGCTACTGATACTCATAAACTTGTCCGTTTCGAGGATTCGAGCCTGATTCCCGGGATTGAAGGCTCTTTCATCCTTCCCAATAAATCGACCAATGTATTCCGCAGCGTTTTTTCACGCGATGAGGAGGTGACAGTGAAACTTGACCCACAGACCGGTGTCACCTTTGAGACTGATACCTTTACGTTTGAAAGCCGTCTTGTGAAGGGCCGTTATCCAGACTATGCCCGTGTAATACCCGAAAATAATCCATACACCTTGACTGTTAACCGTCATCTTTTCACTACCGCCGTTCGCCGCGTGAGCCTTTTTGTAGATGAGGGCCACGGTCTGATCAAGTTCAGTATCGCTCCGGAAAAATTGACTATCAAGGCCTCTGATAATGAATATAATACCTCGGGTGTTGAGACTCTTTCGGCTGATTTCACCGGAAACAATATGGTGATAGGTTTCAGTTCGTCATATCTTGCTGAACTTGCCGGAGTGCTTTGGACGGAGGATATTATATTCAAACTCGCCGATCCTTCAAAGCCTGTAGTGATTCTTCCGACAGAGGATAAGGCCGACACTCGCCTTACCATGCTCCTCATGCCAATGAACGTTACAGATTTCTGATTCTATCTATGCAGCTTAATCTTAAAAAACCTATTGTATTCTTCGACCTTGAGACAACCGGTGTCGATATTCTCCATGACCGCATTGTGGAAATATCAATGATAAAGGTTATGCCGGGGGGACAGGAGATAGAAAAAACTCGACGGGTCAACCCTGAAATGCATATTCCGGAGGAGGCTACCGCAGTCCATCATATAACAGACGAGGATGTGGCTTCCGAGCCTACTTTCCGTCAGATTGCACGTTCGCTCGCAAATGAAATGACTGGATGTGACATTGCCGGATTCAATTCCAACCGTTTCGATATCCCGATGCTTGATCAGGAATTCCAGCGTGCAGGAGTAAAGTTTGATTTCTCGAAAGCCCGTTTTATAGACGTACAGACTATTTTCCATAAGAAAGAGCAGCGCACACTTGTTGCCGCCTACCGTTTTTATTGCGGTAAGGAACTTGACGGGGCTCATTCTGCCAATGCTGATACCCGTGCCACATATGAAGTGCTTAAGGCTCAGCTTGACCGATATGATGACCTCCCCAACGATATTGAGGAGCTTAGTAAATTCGCTCGCGTGAATCGCAATGTAGATTTTATGGGGCGCATTGTGCTTGATGATAATGATTGCCCGATAGTGAACTTCGGCAAGTATAAAGGCCGTGCGGTGACCGACGTATTAAAAAAGGATCCGGGCTATTATGACTGGATTCTGAAAGGCGATTTTGCACAGAACACTAAGGATTGCTTTACACGGATAAAACTGAGTATGAGATGAGTTCATTGTTAGGCAAGCATATTATACTTGGCATTTGTGGCGGAATCGCTGCCTATAAGTCGGTTTCGCTCCTGCGCTTGTTGGTTAAAGCCGGAGCTGAGGTTCAGGTGGTCATAACTCCTGCCGGAAAAGAGTTTATCACTCCGGTGACTCTTTCTGCTTTGAGCCAAAAGCCTGTTGTCAGTGAATTTTTCACGGCTAATACCGGTGTGTGGAATTCCCATGTCGACCTTGGTCTATGGGCCGATTGTATGGTGATTGCTCCTGCGACGGCATCGAGCATAGGTAAAATGGCTCATGGCATTGCCGACAATATGCTTATCACAACTTATCTTTCGGCAAAATCTCAGGTGTTTGTCGCTCCTGCGATGGATCTCGATATGATGGCCCATCCATCGACTCAGGCTAATATTGAATTGCTCCGTTCGTATGGGAATATCATAATAGAGCCTGAAAGCGGTGAATTGGCAAGCGGGCTTGTGGGCAAGGGCCGGATGGAGGAACCTGAAAAAATATTTGCATGTCTTGAGACATATTTCGGTCGCAAGAACGATTTGAAAGGGAAGAAAGTTTTGATTACAGCAGGTCCGACTTATGAGAAAATAGACCCGGTCCGTTTTATTGGCAACTATTCCTCAGGAAAGATGGGCTATGCCATTGCCGAGGAGTGTGCATCGAGAGGGGCGGAAGTGTGTCTGGTTAGTGGACCGGTGGCTTTGACTGTCTCTAATCCATCTATAAAGGTTATCAATATAGAATCAGCCAGAGAAATGCTTGATGCGTGTGAGGATGTGTTTCCTCGCGCGGATATAGCCATAATGTGTGCGGCTGTGGCAGACTATGCACCGAGTGATGTAGCTGACCGTAAAATAAAACGGGAGCATGATGAGGTGCCGGTGATTCATCTGGTTAAGAATCCTGATATCGCGGCCTCTCTCGGCGCATCGAAACGCCAGGGGCAGATTATTGTCGGCTTTGCTCTTGAAACCGACAATGAGTTTGCCAATGCTTCAGAAAAGTTGCGCAGAAAGAATCTTGATATGATTGTGCTCAACTCGCTGCGTGACAAGGGTGCTTGTTTCGGAACAGATACGAATAAGGTGTCCGTCATAAAATCCGATGGTTCGCGGCTTGATTTCCCGATGAAATCTAAACGTGAAGTGGCTAAAGATATAGTGGACAGCATATTATCATAAAAGAAAACATGAAGAGTCTCCTCCTTGTAATCCTCTTGTCTTTCATGTCGCTGCCTTCGCTCGGGGCGCAGGAATTGAATTGTCGTGTTGAATTCAATACGAGCCAGCTTGAGGGAACCAATAAATCCATTTTCGAGCAATTGCAGGAAGCTGTAAATGAATACGTAAATACTACCCGTTGGACTTCCGCACAGTTCACCCCGACAGAAAAAATCGAGTGTACCTTGTTTTTTAATATAACCAAGTATGATGAGTCTACAGGGCATATGGAGGGTACACTTCAGATTCAGTCTGTACGTCCGGTGTATAATTCCTCCTACACCACCACTCTTATTAATTTCAAAGATAATAAGATAGACTTTAACTACAATCAAGGTGAGCCATTGGTCTATTCCGAAACCAATATGGAGAGCCAACTGACACAGATTCTTAATTTTTATGTCTACCTTATCCTTGCAGTCGATTTCGACTCTTTTTCGCCAAGAGGAGGCGATCCGTATTTCAGCAGGCTTGAGACAATAGTGCATCAGGGACAGTCGTCGGGAGAAAGTGGTTGGAAGGCATTTGAAGATACTAAAAACCGGGCTGCTGTACTTGGTGCTTTCAACGATCCGAGCACCCGTGCTTTGCGGGATTTATATTACAACTATCATCTTCAAGGACTTGACCAGATGTCTATCAGTCCGGATAAAGGCCGTCAGGCAATAGATAAATCGTTGGATATCCTAACGGATATATATAAGGTGGCACCTATGTCTGTAGGCTTGTCAATGTTTAAGGATGCGAAACTCGATGAACTTGTCAATGTCTATTCCAAGGCTCCTGTAGAGGAACGTCAGCATGCATATGATGTGCTTTCTCCGATATTTCCCACCGAACAGCAACGTCTCGACGAACTTAAGCGAGGTGATAATAAATAAAGATTTCAATAAAAACAACAATCCCAGTGCTTGAATCGCTCCACATATCAAACTATGCGCTTATCGACCTTATCGATATTAAGTTTTATCCGGGTTTCAATGTTATAACCGGCGAAACAGGAGCAGGAAAATCGATAATCTTAGGGGCGCTTTCCCTGCTTCTTGGCAGTCGTGCCGATACGAGAGTCGTGACCAATCCTGATGCGAAGAGCGTCATTGAGGCTGTCTTTACCGTTGATGATTATCCGATGCTAAAGGATTTTTGTCTGAGGGAGGACATAGAATGGGATGATGACAGATGTATCCTGCGCAGGGAAATTTCTCCTGCCGGACGTTCGCGGGCTTTCGTCAATGATTCCCCCGTCCCGTTGACTAAATTGCGCGAGGTTAGCTTGCATTTGATTGATATTCATTCACAGCATCAGAACCAATTGCTTGCCACTCCTGAATTCCAGCTCGATGTGATTGATACTCTTGCGGGAAATGGTCTGAAGTTGAAGGAATATCAGACTCGATATAATGCGCTTCGCGAGGCCGTGAAACGCTATAAAATCAAAAAAACTCAGATTGAACGTTCGCGTGAAGACGAGGAATACACCCGTTTTCAGCTTGAACAGCTCGACGAACTTAATCTTCTTCCTGGCGAGCAGGCGGAACTTGAACGCGAACGCGATGTCCTGACCAATATGGCGGCTATAAAAAATTCGCTTTCACGGGCCTGTAGTGCACTCGAAGCGGATAATTCAGGTGCTTTATTTATGGTTGATTCTGCTGCTGAAGCCTGTGAAGGCCTTGAAGATGTGCTTGATGGGTCGGACAATATCCCTGAGCGTTTGGAATCGGTGAGGATTGAGCTTGCAGACATCGCGTCTACATTGTCTGGTATAGATGAGGGGCTTTCTGCTGACCCTTCGTCTCTCTCTGCTATAGAAGAACGGCTTGGTGCCATATACTCTTTATGCCATAAGCATCGTGTAGAGAATTCAGATGCATTGATTGAAATACGCGATGCGCTCAGAGCGAAATTGAATTCCCTCGACAATTCAGACATGGAACTCGAAGAGCTGCAGAAGGATGCCCGTCGGGCTAAGGCTCTTGCAAAGGAGACCGCCATGGAGATTTCAAAAGCTCGTCAGGAAGAGGCGACTCGTTTTGGCGTACATCTGACTGAGGTCGCCATGCCTTTGGGCATGAAAAATCTTCGATGTGAAATTGTGGTATCTCGTGCTGATATGGGTCCTACAGGGATAGATTCCGTGGAATTTCAGGTCGCATTCAATAAGAATCAGTCATTGATGCCAGTCGGCGCAACGGCATCGGGCGGAGAGATTTCGCGTCTTATGCTGTCGATAAAGTCAATCATCGCTTCCCGTATGCAATTGCCAAGTATAATATTCGATGAGATTGATACGGGTGTGTCTGGAGATGTCGCTAACCGTATGGGGTCTATGATGAGGGATATTTCCGACAGTATTCAAGTGACAGCGATTACCCATCTTCCTCAGGTTGCATCAAAAGGAGCCCACCAGTATCGTGTCTACAAAGAGGATGATGATAGTTCTACACATACCCGCATTGCACTTTTGTCTGAAGAGGAGCGTCTTCAATCAATTGCGGCGATGCTTGGCGGTTCTGAGATTGATGAGGCGGCATTGGCGGCTGCAAAGAGTCTGTTGTCTCAACGTTAGGTCTTGTTAAAACAATATTAAAATGGATAGAAACGATTATATTTACGGCATTAGGGCCGTTATTGAGGCCATAGAGGCAGGTCGGGAAATTGATAAAATTTTCCTGGCAAAGGATTTGCAAGGGGAACTGGCGTCGGAGCTCGTAAACATTGCGAGAGCCAATAAGGTCGTGATGCAGAGAGTGCCTGTTGAGCGAATCAACAGGATAACCCGTAAGAACCATCAAGGGGTGTTGGCAATGATGTCAGCGATTACCTATCACCGGCTTGATAATCTTGTTCCGGAACTTTATGAAGCCGGTATACTTCCGTTTATCGTGCTGCTTGACGGAATAACCGATGTAAGGAACTTCGGGGCTATTGCCAGGACATGTGAATGTGCCGGAGTTGATGCCATTGTCATACCTGAGCATGGAAGTGTGTCCGTTGGCGGAGATGCTATTAAGACTTCTGCCGGCGCGCTCCATCATATTCCTGTATGCCGTGTGCCGTCAATTTCATGGGCTGCTAAATTTCTTCGTGAGAATGGTTATAATGTTGTCGCTGTCACGGAAAAATCAGAGATTAATTACACTGAGGGGGATTATACGACTCCCGTTGCAATGATTATGGGGGCTGAGGATGTTGGTATCTCTCCTGAAGCAATGAAGCAATGTGAAACCCGTGTGGGAATACCGATGTTTGGAAATATTGGCTCGCTTAATGTCTCTGTCGCAGCAGGTGTTATGATTTATGAGGTGGTCCGTCAGCGCTTGCAGGCAAATCTTGAGATTATTTAATGGTTAAGAGGTCTCCTGATTTAGAAACGGAGTGGTTTCATTGCCCCATTGATGTTACAATCAGAGATTTTTTACCTTTAGGGCCAATCGCGCCGAACACCATTTTGTCTCCGCCTTCCTCGACTTTTAGCTTTTGAGCTAATTCCGGAGCGGAAAGTGGGAAATTGCGTGTCGCTACATTGATTTTAGGATACCGTTTCGCAAATTCCTTTATGGATTGTTTGTCGAAATGTAATATTTCTATTATTTCAAAAGTTTTTCCAGGAAATCCTGGTTGAGGTTTTGTGCTGTAAAACAGATTAGTGTTTGTATATAGTCTGCCGAGATTGAATTGCTGTGAAAGGGAATTGAATCCGCCGCCCTTCATCACTGACGGATATGGTTCGTAAATCCATGCACCAGGGATAATATCTTCGGTAATATATCGTGGTGTTATATTCTGTTCATCGGAATGTGAGAAACTGAATCGCTCTTTACCGATTGTAATACTGCTGACGCGGTTGCAATTTCCTTCTTCTGAACTTTTGCCAATCTCTCCTTTGCATATAAACATCACTTCCTTGCACTCTTTGACGGTTCCTATTACAACAGTTTTACAGATTGCAGGAAGTTCTTTGCAGGCTTTTGTGATATCAATCATTGGAGAGGCTTTGATTATTAGCTTTTTGCAATGGCATAGGAGCAATTCGATGTTTTCTATGATATCTGGACGGCAATCTTTTAGTGCAAAGTGACGACCGGTGGAATCACGACGTGCCGGGTCAATGAAAATGGTATCATATTTTATATCTTTCGCCTTAAGCCATTCCACACTGTCGCCCTCGATTATTTCTACATTATTTAGTCCAAGGGCCTTCACATTATGGATTGCCGCTGTATATGCATCATGGTTTAGCTCTATGCTTGTGACTTTGTCGGCTTTTCGTGAAATGTGAAATGTGTCGATTCCCAGTCCGCAGGTCATGTCAAGAACATTCTCGCCATCGTCAATCATTGACGCATGTATTTTAGCGGCATCATCTGAAGTTGCCATTTCCGCCACTGCGAGCGACGGGAATATGAATGTCTCGCATTTTAATGTTTCATGAAGTTTCGATGAGCATTTATAGCGACATTCGCGTTGTAGTATATCAAACATCATAGCTGTGTCACCGTGATGCTTGAGGCGCAATGCGTTGAAATCTTCTTTCATATCAATGCGTGGCTTTCTTCTCGGAAAGTTTATTGCCCGATTACGGAATTTTTGGGCTTTGTGGCTTGGAAATCTTTTATGTAGTTGGGAACGCTATAGGCCAGGTCGATAAAGTCACGATTGGAATATGCCTTGTCGGCAAGTGCTATCATGTCGATGGCGAGAGGATGGATATCGGGAATGAATCTTACGTTATAAGCGGTTATTATATCTTTTGCCTTGTCACTTCCGTTGCCGAACATAAGGATTTTTGGATATTTGGCTATAATATCGGCATAGCTGTCGGCGTCGAGTATGAGTGCTTGTTGATTCATGACTGGATTAAGTGCGAAGTCAAATGCGGCTGTGTAGACTTCCATCCGGCGTGCGTCAACCATCGGTATGAAGATTTCATCTCCTTCAAGTTCCTGTGTGAACATCACCTGACAGGCCATTATGCGCAGCGTATCGATTCCGATTAGAGGAATGTCAAGAGCATAGGCGAGACCTTTCGCTTCCGACAGGCCTATTCGTAGTCCAGTATAGCTCCCGGGACCCATTGATACAGCGACGGCATCGAGTTTAAGCTCTTTCTCCCTTGCAAAATCAAGACAATATTTAATATAGTCGCTGAGGAGTGCGGCATGATTGCGTCCGCCTCCCTCTTCCTGATGCGCGAGCACCATCCCCTCCGCGGTCAGTGCCACGGAGCAATGGTCGGTTGATGTGTCAATATTTAAGATTACAGCCATATTTCATTGACCGCTTTTTCGTATTCGTGGCATTACGGCATGCCTCAATTTATGTTGGAATAAGAATTTGAATGTGAGAAAATTTGATGCAAAGTTACTTGTTTATCGCGAGAAAATTGTAATTTTGTAGAAAAATATGTAGCTATGTTATATTCAATGACGGGATTCGGGAAAGCCGTTGCAGAACTTCCCGGTAAAAAAATAACGGTAGAGATAAAATCGCTTAACAGTAAGCAGATTGACATTGCTGCCCGGGTGCCATCTTCCCTGCGTTCCGTGGAACTTGAAATGCGTAACTATGTGGCGGCATCGCTTGAACGTGGAAAGGTGGATTTGACCGTTTATGTTGAAAATGTGGCCGGTGATGCTTCCGTAAGGCTTAATCGTCCGGCATTAGCCGCTTATAAGGAGGACGTCGAATCTGTGGCAAGGGAGCTTGGAATTGATAATCCTCAGGACTGGTACAGCGTGCTAATGCGTTTCCCGGATATAATGAAAAGCGATAATGTCACCGAAGCCGACGATGCAGAGATTGACGGTGTCCGCGAGGCCCTCTCTAAGGCGGTAGAGTCATTGATGAGCTACCGTAGGGCGGAAGGTGAGAAGCTTGAATCATTTTTCAGCGCTCGAATTGAGAGGATTAGGGCCCTTCTTGAGATGGTGCCTCAATATGAAGAAGAACGTGTAGCAAAAATCCGTGTCCGAATGGAAGAGGGCCTGGCTAAGATTCATGGTGTGGACTATGACAGGAGCCGTTTGGAACAGGAACTGTTCTTCTATATCGAGAAACTTGATGTCAACGAGGAGAAGCAACGTCTGTCTCAGCATCTGAATTATTTTATCGAGACCCTCAATGGCCCTAAGGGACAGGGAAAGAAGCTCGGTTTTATAAGTCAGGAAATGGGACGCGAAATCAATACTCTCGGATCGAAAAGCAATCATGCCGACATGCAGAAGCTTGTGGTGCAGATGAAGGATGTCCTTGAGCAAATCAAGGAGCAGGTTCTTAACGTAATGTAGTTCTTTTGAAGCATATGGCAGGGAAAATCATTATAATATCAGCTCCTTCAGGCACAGGGAAATCAACGATAATAAACGCTCTGATAGAGCGTGGCGAGATAGACATGCAGTTTTCCGTATCGGCAACGAACCGTAGCCCGCGTGGGGAGGAAATCGATGGCGTGAACTATTATTTCCTTACGGATGATGATTTCAAAAAAGCTATCGAAGCAGATGCCTTTGTTGAATATGAGGAAGTCTACCCCGGTCGTTATTACGGGACTCTTAAAGGTGAGATAGAACGGATAACGGAAGCTGGCCACAATGTGGTTCTTGATATAGATGTCAAAGGCGGAGTAAATGTCAAAAAGCTTTATGGTATCCGTGCCTTAAGTATATTTATTGAACCGCCGAGCGTGGAGGCTCTCCGCCAACGTCTTGAAGGGAGGGCGACAGACAGCCGTGAAGCTATTGAACAGCGTCTTGCAAAGGCTGAATATGAATTGTCATTTGCCCCGGAATTTGACTGTGTTGTGGTCAACGACCTCCTTGAGAGGGCGGTTGATGAAGTCGAATCGCGTGTAAAGGTTTTTCTTGAAGAGTAATCCGAGAGATTTTTGCGCATGTGAGCATCTGTTTAATAAGAATAATTTGAATGATTAGGAACTTATGACAATCGGAATATTGGGAGGATCATTCAATCCCGTTCATATCGGACATCTCATGCTTGCCAGCTATATGCAGCAATTCGGTGGATTGGACGAAGTATGGCTTACTTTATCACCGCTAAATCCGCTTAAAGCTGACTCGACAGAGCTTATTCCGGATTTGATGAGGCTTAAAATGCTTGAAATTGCAATCGGTTCCACCAAGGGGCTTCAGGTTTGCGACTATGAGCTTTCTATGCCGAGGCCGTCATATACAATCAACACTCTCCGCTATCTTGCCAAGCGCTATCCCGGGCGTGATTTCAAACTGATTATCGGAGGAGATAACTGGAAGGTGTTTGACCAGTGGAAAGACAGCGAGTCTATCATATCGGATTTTGGTGTTTTGGTCTATCCCCGTCCTGGCTATCCTGTCGGAACGATATATGAAGACGGCGTGGATGTAATAAAAGCCCCTGTCGCTGACATATCGAGTACGTTTATAAGAAAGGCAATAGCCCGTGGCTTGAATATGAACTATTTCTTGCCTCACGGTGTCTATGAATATATCAAGCAAAATAAGCTATATGGATTTAAGTCCTAATTCTCTCGCTTTTATAGCCTTGAGCAATGAATATTGCTTCGCTGTAGAAAATATAGGGCAGAGTGATTCATCATCGGCCTTTGTGGCTGCGATGGTGAGGATTTTGCCACGTATATATATCGCTGCTTCCGATCTTAAGCCAGAGCCGCTTCTTGAAGAGGATGAGGCTTATATAGAATCCTACCTCGATGAAGATTACTATGAATCAATACGTCGTCAGATAGAAAATTTGCTTGGCCCTGATGATGTTTATCTTGAGGTTTTCGAGGAGGATATGAAATACTCCGAGACTCCAATCGGGATGAGCCTGTCGGAAGGTCTCAGTGATATTTTTCAGGTGCTTTATAATTTTATAGCAACTGTTAAGGATGCCCCTTCGGAAACCGTTAATGCTGCTCTTGTGGCAATAAAGGATGATTTCGGAGCATATTGGAGCCAGAGGCTTTGCAATCTTATGCGACCTCTTAACTATCTTTATTTCAATTCAAGTGATGATGGAGAAGTGGAACAGTTTAATAATTAAAAGTCAGAAATATGTCGATTTTAAAGGAAAATTTACCTATTGGTTTTTGCAGTGACCATGCTGGATATGAAATGAAAATAGTGCTCGAAGGGTATCTCGATTCTATGGGCATCACTTACAAGGATTTTGGTACAAACTCCTCTGACAGTTGTGACTATGCCGATTTCGCTCATCCATGTGCATTTGCCGTGGAGAATGGAGAATGTTATCCCGCGATAGCGCTTTGCGGGTCGGGCAATGGGATAGGGATGACCCTTAATAAGCATCAGGGCATACGCGCGGCTATTTGTTGGAATGTTGAACTGGCTGAACTTGCCCGTCGTCATAATAATGCGAATGTGCTTGTGCTGCCTGCCCGTTTTATTGACAATGTGACTGCGATAAATATAGTGGAAACTTTTCTGAACACTCCTTTTGATGGAGGACGTCATGAACGTCGGATTGAGAAAATTCCTCTTTCAGGCTGTTCCTGCAAATAATGTTATTGTAACATCGTATATTATTCATTATTGAGTAAATTTATCATAATAACCGCCCGCTGAAATTCCAATTGAGTTTTTCAGCGGGCGGTCAATATGATAAATCGTATTTTTATTCAGGAATGGAATCAGCGATATCCGTGATGATGTCGGATGCGCTTATTTCTCTGACAGGCTTGCATGGACTTCCAATCGCGAGCGTAAGGGGTGGAATGTCGCGGGTGACGATACTTCCTGCTCCAATTACCGCTCCGTCTCCGATTTTTACGCCAGGCAGGATTATGGTGTTTCCGCCAATCCATACATCGTTGCCAATCGTGACAGGCTTAGCCTGCATGATGCCTTCATTTCGTTGATTCGGGTCGAGAGCATGGATAATTGTGTATATTGATACATTCGGGCCTATGAATACATGGTCGCCTATTGTTACGGGTGCTTCATCGAGAATTGTCATGTTGAAGTTCCCTATGAAGTCATTACCTATGTGGATATGCGATCCAAAATCACAACGAAACGGAGAATGTATTATAAACCTTTCACCAATTGAGCCAAGAATTTTACGGAATAACTTTTCCCGTTGTCCTGTCAAAGATGGAGGTAGGCTGTTGAGTTCAAAACACAAATCGGCGCAGGCATTTAGCCCGGATTCGATTTCAGGAGCGATGCCGTGATGCCAAAATCCTTGACGCATTAAGTCGAGCCTATTGAGTTTTGGTTCAGATTCCATTGTCGTAATTAATCATTATAAGGAGTAATGTCAGTCACCCATGGTACGCAGGAGTTCATCATTGTCAGATGTCCTCTCCATTCTGTCCTTGATGAATTCCATCGCTTCAATAGAATTGCGGTCGCTTAGGAAGCGACGGAGAATCCACATGCGGTTAAGTGTCTCGTTACGGAGCAGAAGGTCGTCGCGACGTGTGCTTGACGCCATGATGTCGACTGCCGGGAATACGCGCTTGTTGGAGAGCTTGCGGTCGAGTTGAAGTTCCATATTGCCCGTGCCTTTAAACTCTTCGAAGATAACTTCGTCCATCTTTGAGCTCGTTTCAGTGAGAGCGGTAGCGATAATTGTCAGAGATCCTCCGTTTTCGATGTTTCGGGCTGCTCCGAAGAAACGTTTGGGTTTCTGAAGTGCATTTGCATCCACTCCTCCCGAGAGTATTTTGCCGGATGCAGGAGCGCATGTGTTATAGGCTCTTGCGAGTCGGGTGATAGAGTCGAGTAATATTACAACGTCATGACCGCACTCTACCATTCTTTTAGCTTTTTCAAGCACGATTGATGCTATTTTCACATGGCGGTCAGCTGGTTCATCGAAAG
The DNA here is from genome assembly GCA_021768245.1 of Bacteroidaceae bacterium. GTDB lineage: Bacteria > Bacteroidota > Bacteroidia > Bacteroidales > Muribaculaceae > Duncaniella. Next base: position 32,332 of record JAETNO010000008.1, read on the forward strand.
TGGACGCTATTACTTCAGCATTTACACTTCGGCTCATATCGGTAACCTCTTCGGGGCGCTCATCGATGAGAAGAATCATTATGTAGGTCTCCGGGTGATTTTCCGCAATCGCATTGGCAATATCTTTAAGGAGTATTGTCTTACCGGTCTTGGGCGGTGCGACGATGAGTCCACGCTGTCCTTTGCCGATAGGGGAGAACATATCCACGACTCTTGTCGAAATATTGCTTGAGCGACCGGAGGTCAAATCGAATTTCTCATCAGGGAAGAGCGGAGTCAGGTGCTCGAAAGCTACGCGGTCACGGATATATTCTGGAGAGCGTCCATTTACGCTGCGCACTGAACTGAGAGGGAAATATTTATCACCTTCGCGTGGGGCGCGTAGGGTAGCGTCTACGACATCGCCGGTGCGTAGGGAGTATTGTTTAATCTGTTCCTTTGTGACGAGAACATCGTCGGGCGATGCAAGATAATTATAGTCGCTTGAACGGAGGAACCCGTGCCCTTCGGGCATGATTTCAAGCACGCCTGTTGTCTCGATTATACCGTCGAAATTATATGCCGATGCCGATGGCGCTTTTTGCTCGAACTGTTGGTTTTTGTTGCGGTTCTTTTTATTCTTCTTGCCTTGTTGCTGCTGCTTTTCCATGCCGGGCTCACCAAGGACAATCGGAGCTGCAGGCTGCTGTGGGTGAGTCGGCATAGCCTGCGGAATCTGTGCGGCTTGCTCTTTTTCCTGTTGGGAGCGGGGAGCGAATGTACGTCCTCCCGAGCGGGGGAAGAATGAACCGAAAGAGCTGTCTTTAGGACGGAAATCCCGTTTTTGTTGAGGATTGTTCTCTATGTCCGAAGCTTGTACTATTGTTTCGGTTGGTTTACCTGGACGTATGAATACACCGTGCCGTGGGCGTTCGTCGGTTTGTTGTTCAGAAGTCTGCCCGGCCGTTTCATTCTCAGGTTGTTTATTGTCAGTTTCCAAGTGGGTTGGAAGGGCTAAAGGCTGTTCAGGTTGAGTAAATACGGTCGGCTGTTCTGATTCCTTCGATAGGGATTCAGAAGGCTTTTCTTCTGTGGTCGTTATTGCTGCGTCTTCTTCGTTCTGCGGGTTTCTTGGCGGCCGTCCACGGCGTCGTTTTGGCTGCTGCTCTCCTTGACTTTGTTGTGGTTCCAAAGTGCTTGGTTCAGCCACTATGTCGTCCTGTGTCGTTTTTTCTTGTGTCGCAGCTATCCCTTCATCAGCAGTAGCAGTTTCGTCTGTGGTAGCTTGGTTTTTGGGCTTGCGACCACGTCGTTTGGGCGTTTGCTCAGACGGCTGTTCTACGGCTTGCTGTTCGGTTGTCTGATTTGATGCCTCTTCAGCCTTTTTCTGTTTTGTGGCTTTAGGGGCATTTTCTTCTTTATTATCTTTCTTATTTTTCCGTCCCCGGTTGTTTGCGGCAGATGATGTCGCGGCGGCGACATCGCGGGCCTGCTTGTCGAGGATTTCATAGACAAGATTTTCCTTGTCCTCAAGATTGATTTTTTTTATACCATTGGATTCTGCTACCTCACGAAGTTGTGAGTTGTCCATGGCTTCAAGCTCAGAATAATTGTACATATTATAATATAAGGTGGCGGGAGTGGAATTGCCCGCATGGATATACAGACGCTATCTTTGCGTCGCGTGATTCAATGGATAATCGCGCTGGTTGTTAGACAGTAATTCGTTGGGAAATTGTATTTGTAACGTTGAGGGGAGTATGCACAGATGCTTCGTTTCCCTCAATGAAGTTTGTTTGCCGGTCACTTTAATTCAGCCATTCTTTGCAATCCGACAAAGACAGGAAAGAGGTCATATTGAAATCGGGGGGGAGAAGCTTACGAATCCATTTTCCGGAAACAACAAGCCTGATTTGCATTGGCTTTTAGTGATGATTAATTCCGAAAAATTAAATCCTGCTATGAATACGCTGCAAAGATACAATCAATTTTAAAATTTAACAAATAATAGATGAAAATTGTTTCGTGGTTCTCAGATCGGTGTTTATATATGTCGGTCTCGCCTTGATTGTAATTTATGAAAGTTTATCGTGTCTGATTAGGAAAAAAATCGTAAATTTGTGGCGTCAATTCATTAGCAAGAAAAAATAGCTCATTAATAGTTATGATAAATCGAGTTTTGATTCGAATCAAAGTGGTCCAGCTGCTCTATTCTTATCTGCTTACGCAAAGCGAGTTTAAGATTGAGCCGCCGATAGAAAATCCTTCACGTGATAAAAAATACGGTTATGATCTCTATCTCGATTTGCTGATGTTGATTCTTGAGATGTCGGGTTTGGATGTCTCTTCCGGACGTAGGCAGTCTCCGTTGAGAGGAATAGCACTGAATAAGCATATCGACCGCAATGCTCTGGCTCGTTCGCTCAATTCAATAGATGAGATTCGTACAATAATTTTGCGCGACCGTTCTGGCGTGGCTCAGTTCGATTCGGTTATTCCTGCGATTTATGACGCAATCCCGACGCTCCCGGCATATAAAAGCTATGTCCGCATCAAGAAACCCGAACTGAAAGATGATGTCGCATTATGGGTTTCGATAGTGACTAACCTGATAGCGGATAATCCTCAGTTTATGGCTGTTGCAAGAAAGAATCCTGATTTCACGCTCGCAGGTTTCACTCGTGGTGTCAATTCGCTTTTGCACACCCTGAACGAATATAATGATAACAGGACTCTTTTCAACCATGCCCGTCACGCTTTGGACTATTCTTTAGACAAGGCCCACGAGCTCTACTATAGATTGCTCCTGCTTTCCGTTGAGATTACGCGTATGCAGGATCAGCGTCTTGATGCTGCAAAGCATAAATATCTACCCTCGGATGAGGATTTGCACCCCAACATGCGTTTCGTGGAAAACAAGTTTGTGAAAGCGTTGACGGATAATGCCGATTTTCAGGCTTATGTCGATGGAAAGAAACTTACATGGGATGCTGACGTGCTTTTGCTCCGCGGCCTTCTCGATAAAATAATTGAGAGTGATTTGTATACGGAATACATGTCGAATCCGAAAGAGCCTGACTTTGAGGCGGACTGCAATTTCTGGCGTCAGGTTTATAAGACCATTATTCTTCCGGGCGATGAGCTTGCTGAGGCTTTGGAGTCAAAATCCGTATATTGGAATGATGATATCCACGTCATGGGCACATTCGTGCTTAAAACAATCCGTCGTTTCGCGCAAAGCGCGACAGGCGGAACTGATGTGCGCCTGTTGCCGCAGTTCAAGGACGAGGAGGACAGCCGGTTCGGCCCTTCGCTCTTTGAGCTTGCCGTGAAACATTGCGATGAATATCGTGAGTTGATTGACTCCTTTGTCAATGAACATCGTTGGGATGCCGAACGTCTTGCTTTTATGGACATAGTGATTATGGTTACAGCCATAACCGAACTGATGAACTTCCCTGCGATACCTATAGCGGTTACCCTCAACGAGTATATAGAGATTGCCAACGCTTACAGCACTCCGCGCAGCGGTGCCTTTATAAACGGTATTCTCTATTCTGTCATTAACCATTTGAAGGAGGAGGGAAAGCTGATAAAGGGCTGATCCTCACCTATGGTAATCGTTTAAATAATTGAAATAACCTACATATAACTAAAACGAATTTTATATGCTTAACACTATCCTTCTCCAGTCAATCGATTCAAGCTGGGCAAATATCCTGATGATTGTGGCGCTCATCGCAGTTTTCTATTTTATGATGATTCGTCCGCAGCAGAAGCGCCAGAATGAGATAAAGAAATTCCGCGAGGGCCTTAAAGTCGGTGATTCCGTGGTTACTGCCGGAGGCATCTATGGTAAGGTTAAAAATATCGACGAGACAACATTCTCAATCGAAATTGCAAAGGATGTGCGTATCACTGTAGACAAGGGTTCAGTCTATCCCTCAGCCCAGCAGGTTGCACGTGACGCCGCTGAGAAATAAGTAGACCGTCTATTTCTCTCCCTTGATTGTGGCCTTGGTTGCCATGAACGAGAAAACGATAAAAATAAAGCGTAAGGTGACCGCGGCTCTTCATTCGAGTCGCGGCCAAAACGTTTTGCTCTATCTGCTGTTTGTTGCGGTGGCTTTCGTATTTTGGGTGTTTCTTTCGCTTGATACGGAGGTCCAGCGTGATTTCGATGTGCCGGTGGAACTTCAGGATGTGCCAGACAGTGTAACCATAATCGGACAGCTTCCTCCTACGATAGGGGTGAGTGTAAAGGGTAAGGATTCACAGCTACTGCGGTTCCTCTGGGGAAAGATGTCGCCGGTAAAATTCAAATGGAATGATAATATTGTCGGCTCTTCGTTTGTGCTCAACCGTTTGAAGGTTGATTCTCGGTTGCGGGACTATTTTGGAAACGGTGTGCAGATTGTCGCATGCCGTCCTGATTCGCTTCGCCTTCCTTTCACATCCCAGCCTGGAGTAAAAGTGAAACTGATAGTGCAGACTGATATTCATCCGAATCTGCAATATATTATTTCTGGCCCCATCACGGCGGATGTGGATTCGGTGACATTATATTCAGTCAATGATTTACCACATTCACTCAAGTTCGTGTCTACTGAGCCGATAGTGAAATCGAATCTTAAAGATACTGTCAGGTATGAGGTTAAAGTGAAGCCGATAGCCGGGGTGAGAGTTATCCCTGAGACTGTGACCGTGACAGTCCCTGTCGAACCTTTGATAGCAAGGAAACGCAGTGTGAATATCTCTGTTGAGAATCTTCCGGAAGGAGTCAATGTCATTACTTTCCCTTCTAAGGTCGAACTGAGCTATCTTGTGCCGATGAGTGCATATAACGATGATTATCCCGTGAAGGCATATGTCGATTACAAGGCCGGTCGCCCGTCCCGCAAAAAACTTCCCGTGTCTTTGTCGACAATTCCAAGTGTGTATCATAGCCTGAGCTTCACCCCTGACAGTGTGGAGTATATAATTGAAACCAGATGAATGGGGGAAAGTTAATAGCGATTTCAGGCGGAATTGGATGCGGGAAGTCTGTTGTCTGCCACATTGTAGAGGCGATGGGTTATAAGGTCTATGATTGCGACTCAAATGCCAAGTCCATTATGGACAGCGATGTTGTAATAAAGGACGAGATTGCTAAAGCTATTCATCCAGATGTCATAAAATCTGACGGACTGATTGACCGCAGGCTTCTGAGCGAGATTGTGTTTGCCGACTATGAGGCTTTGACAAGGTTGAACAGAATAGTTCATTCCGCAGTAAGGAATGACCTTGCGTTGTGGGTGGAAGGTAATGAAGACGCTGTCATGTTTGTGGAGACAGCTATACTGTATCAGAGTGGCCTTGATGCAATGGTCGATGAAGTATGGATGGTTGAAGCTCCACTTGATTTGCGTGTTGACAGGGTGAAAAAACGAAACGGATTTTCAAGTGAAGAGATTTTGGCGAGAATATCGTCACAGGAATCTTTTGAAATTACAAATTTGCATCCAAATACGCATATTGTGGTTAACGATGGGTGTATGGCGCTTCTTCCTCAGATTGAAAAGTTGCTTTATCCGTATTTACAGCAATAAAAGAGTGTGAAATTACGTTATTGAGAATAATACCAAGTGAAAAATAAGTAACGAATATATTATTTGTTTATGAAGCTAAAAGATTTGCTCTATGGTCTTGTCGCTGTCGCAGCTGTAAGCTCCTGCAGTTCTCCTAAGACCGTACTTCCATATTTTACTGATATTGAGACTGTAAGCTCCGGTACTTTCCCTATGGACGGTTATATGACGACGATAAAGCCGGATGATGAATTGTATATATCCGTTACGTCTGTAAGCCCCGAAGCGACTGCAATCTACAATGTCCCGGTTGCGAATCCCGCAACACGGGCTGAGTTGCCTATAACCACAAATCCGGCATATCAGACATATAGGGTGACATCCGAAGGCTATATAAATTTTCCGGAACTCGGACGGCTGCATGTGGCCGGACTGACAGTAGAGCAGCTTCAGGCTGAACTCACGGAAAAGATATCAAAAGATGTTGACAATCCTCTCGTGACGGTTGAATTGGTGAATTTTCAGGTTAATGTAGCGGGTGAAGTCCAGAATCCCGGTACTATTCCGGTCAAACGTAACCGTTTCTCAATTCTTGACGCTCTTTCAGCTGCCGGTGACCTGACCCCTTATGGCGAGCGTTCGAAAGTGCTGTTAATCCGGGAGACCAATGGCAAGAAAGAATATGTGCATCTCGACCTTAATTCATCGGAACTGCTGACATCGCCATATTTCTATCTGCAACAGAATGACTATATATATGTGGAGCCGAACAAAGTGCGACAGTCAAACTCTAAGTATAATCAAGACAATGCGTTTAAACTCTCCGTAATCTCTACGGTGGTGAGTGCGGCTTCCGTAATCGCTTCGCTCGTAATTGCATTGACAGTTAAATAAGGCTCTCCGACCGATTTTATCTATACCTTGAATTCATAGTTATGGCCAATAATAATAAATCTGATTTTATCGACATAAACGCACTCTTCAGAAGTTATCTTTCGAAATGGTATTGGTTTGTGCTTTCAATAGCTTTCTGTGTACTTCTCGGATATCTGTATACGCGTAAGTTCCCGCGAAAGATGGCTGTCAGGGCCAATGTGCTTATAGAGCAGGAAAATTCGAGCCCGATGGCTGCTCTCGGTGGGATGTCGAGCCTTTTCGGTTCCAACGGTAAGGTTGATGATGAAATCTTTGTCATTGGATCTCATTCGCTCTACAGGAATGTTGTCAAGGAACTCGACATAAATAAAATCCACTATGTACGCGATGGATTTATGAAGGCTCATCTCGCATATCCTGAATTTCCTGTCGATGTTGTGGCTCCGGGAGTTGCCGACACTTTGGGAACGGGCATTTATTTCACTATATCCGTAAATAAGGATGGCAAGGCTGACATCAAGGCAAAAGCTAATAAGAAAACTATCGCCGATGAGAGTGGAGTCACACTGCCAACATTATTGAAGACCGAGTATGGAGATTTCAAGGTGACCACGACACCCTCATATAAAAAGGGAAAGAACCTGAAGACAGTCGTCTCTTTCTCGAGCTACGACGAAGCGGCAGAAAATCTTAGTGAATTTGTCCATTCAGATATAGCGAGCAAGAAAGGTAACGTCATAAATCTTTCGGTCGATACTCCAAACCCTCTATACGGGAAAGATATTCTCAATAAAATAATTGAGAAATACAATGAGCGCGGTGTCAACGAGAAGAACATTCAGGGAGAAAAGACCGCGACTTTCCTTGAAAGCCGCATCAAGCTCCTTGCAGAAGACCTTAAGGAGTCTGAAACCGCGCTGCAGTCATATAAGGAAGACAACGGGCTTGTTGATGTCTATGCCGAAGCCAAATATCAGATAGAAAAAAGGGGAGTTGTCGAAACGGCGATGCTTGAAATCGAGCAGCAGATTGCCTTGTTGAAATATACACGCGATTTCCTCGCAGATACGACAAACTACACCGAACTGATTCCTGTGACTGTCGGAAATGTGACAACTACGGGTAAGAACGGTTCATCAACCAACAAGAACGCCGCAGTGCAGGATGGGATAAGCGCATACAATGATTTGGTTTTGAGACGACTCAAACTCAGTCAGAATGCCCGTCCAAACAACTATGCGATTAAGGAACTCTCAAAGCAGATGAACGTTTTGCGTAAGAATATCCGCGAATCAAGTGAGAAGGCTTTGGAAAACGCTAATATCGCTCTTCGTGAGATAAAATCAGAAAAAGGTGCGACTGAAAACCGTATCGGTTCATTCCCTAAACAGGAGCGCGAATTTACTGAAATGTACCGTCAGCGCGAGGTCAAGCAGTCAATCTATCTGTTCCTGCTCCAGAAACAGGAAGAAAATGCCATGCTTCTCGCCAATGCTGTGCCTAAGGGGCATATCGTCGACGAGGCTTTCGTACTCACCAAACCATTGGGCATGTCGCGCATGATGGTGCTTGCGCTTGCATTCATGTTCGGACTGGTGATGCCGCCTGTGTTGCTTTATCTTAGGAAGTTGCTCAGAAATAAATTTGAGACGCGTGAGGAGGTTGAGAAGCAGGTTAGTGCACCTGTTTTGGGTGAAATGTGTGTGGACCGCTCCGGTCGCAGTCTTGTCGTTTCGGAAACTGATACTTCATCAGCGACTGAATTGTTCCGTCTGATGCGCACTAATCTTCTTTTCATGCTTGGAAATGCAGATGATAAAGTTGTCCTCGTTACTTCGACCCGTTCAGGAGAAGGAAAGTCTTTTATCTCACTTAACCTTGCAGCCACTCTTTCGCTGCTTGAAGGTAAAAAAGTGTTGCTTGTGGGTATGGACATCCGCAATCCCCAGCTCGCCAACTATATCGGCATAAATCCGGCTCTTGGCTTGACTAACTATCTTTCGTCACCGGATGTTAAGATTGATGCTATAATAGAGAAAGTTCCCGGAATAAAGAACCTTGATGTTATTGTCGCCGGTCCGATACCTCCGAATCCGGCTGAGTTGCTGGCGTCGAAAAATGTGGATAATCTATTCGCTCAGCTACGCACAATGTATGACTATATCGTCATTGACAGTGCTCCTGTCGGTATGGTCAGCGATACGTTTACGCTTAACCGTCTGTCGAACGCTACAGTCTATGTGACCCGTGTCAACTATAGCACTATGTCTGATTTACGCTTCATAGAGAATGTTTATGACGAAAAGCGTCTTAACAATCTGTCGGTTGTCGTAAATGGGACACCTTCGAAGAAAGGTTATGGCTATGGTTATGGTCGCGACCATAAGAAATAGTCGATATGCATTGGCAGAATGAGTGGGACAATCGAAGAAAATAAGATGTCTGCATTAGCTCTTGCAGAAAATACAGCTAAGGATAGGTCAAGCGGCAAGGAACCGCTTGACCTGTCTTGGCCTGAATGGAAGTGGCCGCTGTATTTCATGCTGTGTTTCTCCGCTCTCGGATTGAAATTCCCGCTGGCCTATCTGCTGATTCCTGTAATTCTTATCAACCGTTTCCGCAATGACCGCTATGATTTCACAATCATGATAACATTGCTTTGCGGTGAGTATGGAATAACTTGTAAGAATACGTTCGGCGTGCAGATTTATTTTGCTTTTTTCTGTATTGCCGTATTAGGATTGTTCATTTATAGAAAATCAGGCATAACGAAGAAAATAGTGGTTGCCTGGTGTCTGTATGCCGCCGGTCTCATCACTTTTGCGATGTTGAGCGAGGAGCGTATGGCTGTGCAGTATACTGCGATAATAAGATATCTGGCGATAATATTGTTTATTATTCCGCTTATGATATTTTCAGGTGACCATTCATTTGATATCCGAATATTTTTCCGTAGGTTAATGCCATATTGCCTGATCGCATGCATATGGTATATTCTTGACTGTGTTATTATAGGAGGATGGATTTTTATCCCTAACACTCAGAATCCATGGGCTGATCCAAATTTGTTTTCTAAATTTTATTCTCCCATATTGACGGGTGTCTTTAGTTTTCCGCGAAAGTATCCGAATGGCTTGTATATCCTCGCGATGGCGATATATCCTGTCATTAAATTCTATAAGCTTTCAAAATGGCAATGGGCTCTTATTTTTATCTCTTTGGCCACAACAAGGACTTTTTCATTTATATTTGCATTGGTAGCTACTTATTTGTTTTTTAAAGGACAAGGAAAAAAGTTGCTGAAATATATTGTCTATTGTATAATCGGTTTTTGTTGCCTATACTTCATTGATGGTTTTCTTCCATATAATACTGAGGTGAAACAGAGTACATTACGTATTAAATCGACAATAGATCAGATATTCATCCTTCAGGAGATGGAAGACGATGAGGACTTGTCTGAATTTGGTACCGGACGCATGGCTCAGATTCTGCCCAAAATGGAACTGCTATACGATTTGAACAGACAATGGATTGGATTCGGTTTTTTGAACCCCGAAAAGACTACAATGACAAAGTATATCATATATAACCCATTTTATACTGACCAGTCAAAAAGTGAGGAAGTTGCAGCTCAGGTTGAGGTGACAGTCATACAACACATTCTATTTATCGGTTATCTCGGTTTGATAATGGTAATTCTGTTTTATGGCTACATATGCTGGACTATCAGGAAGCAACCATATGCGAGATATACTTATTCCTTGATTATGTTTTTTTGCATTGCGGGAATCGGTGGCTTTGGCGGTCTGGTTTTCACGGAGAGTCTGGGCTTTATCGCTTTAGCTCTTTCTGTTGTCGTTTTAAACGCTAAACAGATGGAAAAAGCCTATTGCAAGTGATTTTTAGGATTATAATTTGACATAATTTAAACTATGAAAAAACTGCTTTTTGACCTATCGGTGACACAGCCTGCTTTCACATCAAAAAGGCATGGAGGCGGTATATATGGCGAGATTGTCTTAAAAAAAATCATAGAACTTAATTATAATGTCATAGTGGCATATAATTCGTCTCTATGGTTGAATCCTGATATAAAAGCGTTGTGTGAATCGCATGATGTCAAGATGGCAGATATTTCCAAGATTGGAATACTTGATGCGATTGACGAGATTAAACCTGATATTTTTTATTCTCCACAGCCACTCGGCGATTTTTATAAATCTAAAAATTGCGATATGGTGGTTACTATACATGATTTAAGGGAGATTGAATTGCAGCTGGACTCGAAAATGTTCTGGCGGTATACTCAGGGGCTAAAAATGCAGTTGAAGCTATGGTTCCAGTTCTTTTTCCCATCCTATTTAAAGATGCGGAAACATAATAGAATCGCAAACTATGTAAGGAATCCTGAAATCAGGTTTGTGACAGTTTCAAATCATACGTTGTCGTCGCTCAGACTTTTCTATCCTGAGTTGTCGGAAGTTGATATTCCCGTATATTATTCCCCTTCGACAATAAATGAAGTTGCTCTATCACGCAAACGCCCAGCCGATTATTTTCTACTTGTGAGCGGCGACAGATGGGAAAAGAATAATCTAAGGGCAATTATTGCGCTTGATGAATTGCGTTCCGCCGGTTTCCTTATGGATAAAAAGGTCGTTGTGACAGGAGTTGATTCTGTCAAAAGATATAGATATCGGATTAAAAATCCAGATATGTTTGAATTTGTGGGATATGTTGAGGATGCTGATTTGCATCAATTATACCATGATGCATATTGCTTTATTTATCCCACAATAAACGAAGGTTTCGGTTATCCTCCGATGGAAGCTATGTGTTACGGAGTTCCGGTTCTGGCTTCTCCATTCTCTTCAGTGGCTGAGATTGTTGGTGATGCTGCTTTATATTTTAATCCATTCAGTGTGGACGAAATCAAGATGCGCATATTAAGAATGACTGACAAAGAAGTCTATGCCTCATATGTCGATAAGGCTCATGAGCGATATAGTCAGATTCGTAGACGGCAGGATTCCGACCTTGAACAGTTGGTAAATTATATTTATAGAGGATAAAAGATATGCCTGTTCTGTGGGTATTAAAGTTGTCAATAATATATTATAATGGTTAATAATACACATCGCGATATAAGTATCGATATAATAAAATTCCTGGCTGTATTTCTTATAATCAACAGTCATATGGATTCCCTTTATACACGTTGGTCAATATTGGCAACCGGGGGGGCTATTGGAGATGTACTTTTCTTGTTTTGTTCTGGTTACACATTGCTATTAAGTAACAAGAAGGAAAATTTTATTGACTGGTATAAGCGGAGAATTATCCGTATATATCCATCGGTGATAGTATGCTCGATTGTAGCGATATTATTTTCCGGCACATATGATATTGACTTCCTTGCTTTAGTTGGCGGGGAGTTTATTGTCGCAATAATGATTTATTATGCAATCATATATTTTATTAAAACATATGCTGTGAATAAGATACCGATGATTATAGTACTCTGTGGATTGGTATCGTTATTTGTCTATATATTTTTATTCCCGTATAAATATGAAACAGGAGTGAAAGGTCTGTATGGGACATCCACTTTGTTTCGATGGCTTCCTTATTTCGCATTTATGCTTTTCGGTGCATGGATTGGACAGAACCGGAGTAAGTTGACGTTCTCTATACGTACTGACGTGTTGATGTTATTAATCAGTGGAATAGTTTTTTATGGTGTACAACTTGCCGCTAAGTTATATCCACCTGTCGCCCCTTCACAAATTGTGACACTGATTCCTCTGATGGGAGTTGTTTACTATGGTTATAAGTCTTGTAATGCTGCTTTTTGGACTAAAGCGTATCAATCCAGAATTGGTGGCCCGATCATTTTGACGATTTCCGGATTGTGTCTGGAATCATATCTGATACAAGGATGTTTGTTCACTACAAAAATGAACAGTATATTCCCCTTTAATCTTATAATAATGGTAGTGATAGTTCTTATAGTCGCATATATATGTAAATGCTTGTCAAATTTGCTTATCCAGTCATTCAGAAATGATAGATATGACTGGAAGAGCATTTTTAAGCTATATTGATTTTTAATTTACAGACATTATATCTGCTTCATTACTTCATCAAACCGTTTTTTCCACGTGTGCTCGTTTTCTGCCCTCAGGCGTGCCGCCGATTTCATTTTCGCGACAAGGGTAGTATTGCGTTCATCTAAATAGAATTTGGCTTTGTCAATCAGTTCCTCATCGGAATGATAGAGGATTATTTCTTTGTTGTCTTCGAAATATCCCGCTATTTCATCGTTGTAGGATGTGATTTGAAGTCCGCCGCACATCGGGATTTCGAATGTTCTCAAATGTATCTTAGGAATCGGATTTTTCAGGATGTATGTATCCCTTAGCTCAGAAATATTCAATGACAGTGACAACGATGAGTATAGCGAACACATATCATCGTGGGATACTGACGGAGCTTTTGTCAGGAAGGGTGAGTCATCTGTCAACGATGATTGTCGGCTAAGTTTATTTTTGATGGTAGAATACAATACTTTCCGTCCGATTGGGAAACGGAGGTAACGTATGAACTTAACCGCAATGTCGATTGGGTCGAATTTTTTCGTCCCTCCCACCGAATGGTTATAGCCCTTATTGATAATGGAGTTTGAATAGACAGCACATTCAACCCCGTTAGAAATAAGATAGTTGAGCTTATTGGCACGGCTTCCATAGGGCGTGCCGATAAATCCTACTTTATTTATTATGCTTTTTACCTCAGTCCGGTTAGGATGGAAGAAATAGGGGTTTGCCGCGTATGTCTGGAATATGGTCTTGCATCCCCATGATTTGAAAAGATACTCCGTCTCATGCGATGTCAACCATATTAAATCAAAAGCCTTGGCAACGGCTTTCTGTTTATATGGCAATTCAAGGTTATCCCAGCAGATAAGCACAGTGGGGACTGAAAGAGTCCTTTTTATCTCCCTTACAGTCTCTGGGAAAAGTATTTTGGTCTCATCACAGCTCAAGAATAAATCTATATCATCCCTGCATGTTTTGGCAAAACGTATGAATTCCTCATTCGCAATCTCGGGAGTGTCATATTTCGCGGGATTGAAAGTGATAAATTCGATGCCGTAGTGGCTGAGTTCATTCATGAAATGCTCTCTTTGCCATAGGTACATCGGAGTGTCAAGCTCGTAGAAATAATATAGGATTTTCATGATATGATTTAATTTTGGATATATATTTGAAAGGACACACTGTCGGGTGTGTCCTTTCAATATGAGAATCGATTTATTTCATTATTTTTTTGAGCGCTTTTTTGTTGAGCTTCACTTTGTATTTTGATCGCAGTTGGCTGACCCATTCCCGTTCGAGTTCCTGCTGATAGTCGGTAGACACCGCGCTTTTGACATCAGTTGCCTCCTCAGGTTTGTCAAGCACTTTACCTTGATATCCGAACCAAGCGAGCCATTTACCGGGGGCGGCAGGCTTTTCGCCGTTGAAGGCCACATGGTCGACTATGGCATTGTCACCTTTCCCTGTGACTACTTTCTCGACCTTTATATTGTTACGGCCGAAATTGTCGCGGAGTTTGGTCACCAATGAATCATTTTCAATCACATTCTGAGCAAGAAATCCTTGGGCTGCCGAAGCGATAGAATCGGAGGAGGCAAAGATTACGTAGCCTTTATAGTGCGGTTTTTCCCATGAATACTTGTCGACGTTTGCACGGAAATAGTTTTCAAGTCCTTGTGTGTCCTTTGTAGAACGGTCCCACACGTTGCGGTTGCTGATTTCAAACAGGAGTATGCCGTCGCGGTACTCATTCACGAGATTGCGGTATTCCGGATTTTCGTTATAGAGTTCGGCGCGGGCTGTCTCTATAGCGGTTTGGTCAATGAGTTGTTCAAGGCTTTGATGGAAAGTAGTGAACGGGTCACGGCTTCCGTTTCTTACGTTCTCGGGAATGGATGCGGTTACATCAGCGACAGTTATCTCTTTTGCCCCGACATTTGCAATCCGTGTTGAGTTGTCGATGATTGCTGCGAATGACGATGTCGCATCTTCAGCTGCTAAAAGCTGGTCCTTTATGGAGAAAAGGACGGTAGAATCCACATTGACTCCGAATGTGGCCTTAAGCTGTTCAAGTTTCTCGGTCTCTGGCATTGAAGAGCGTAAGTCGCGTGAAATTGCGGCTTTGATTGCAGGGGTTTCCTCTTCGAGAGAGCCTATGCCTTTATGAGATATTGTCTGCACGATATGATAGCCATAGGAGGTGCTGAACGGCTTGGATATTTCTCCGTCTTTTAGGCTGAATGAGGTGTCTTCAAATTCCTTCACCATCTCGCCGGGTCCGAAAAGACCGAGATTTCCACCATTGGCGGCTGAACCCGGGTCTTCACTTTCTGCACGTGCGATTGCCTCAAAATCACCTCCGGCCATGAGGAGGGAATGTATGGAATCAATCTGAGCTTTCTTTGATGCCGCTTCTTCGGGAGTGAGCCCCTGTGTAAGTTTTAAGATATGGCGTGCTTCAACCTTCCCCGGGTTAGGACGCTCGGCTTCAACACGGATGATGTGGAAACCGTAAGGGGCGTCTTCCACTACTTCAGAGATTTCTCCTACGGGGGTGTCGAAGGCTGCTTTCTCAAATGGATAGGGGAAACGGTTGATTGACATATATCCCATGGAACCGTTGTTGCGGACAACAGAGCGGTCTGCTGAGAATTTATGAGCCATTTCTACGAAATCGGCTCCTCCGTTGACAATTGCATCACGGATGCTGTCAAGGCGTTGGCGGTTTGCTTCCCGTTCATCATAAGTGCTTCCCAAGGGGAGCATTATATGACTTACGAGTCTGGAGTGGGCCAATCGTCCATAGGCCTCTTTGATTAATCTGTTTTCTACTAGTGTATCTGTCATGTAGGGCTTGGACAGTTCTGCGCAATATCCGTCAAATTCCTTTTTGAATTCATCGGTTTTGTCGATGCCTGCCGCTTCTGCCTCGGCTACTTTAAGTTTGTAGACAACGAACATATCGACATATTCATCGATGGTCTGAGGTGCAAGCTGCTGCACATTGTTTTTATGGTAAAGATATTCGAATTCGCTTTGGCGGACATCTTTGCCATTGATTGTCATGACGACCGGGTCGTTGTTAATGGCAGCGGAGGCTGACAGTATAACCGCAGCTCCCAAAGCGGATAAGAAGAACGCTTTCTTTTTCATATAGCGAAAAAATGGTAATGGAATGTTAAGCTAATGATTGGTTCAGTTACAATTATCTAACGGGAAATCATATACTTTATTGTCAGGAATATTTAGACTTGGATGTCGTTTAATTATAAAGTCTCGGTGAAATGCTTGATATCCTTGAATTTTGAGATATTGTTTTTTATCCATTCATCGTCTTTCTCCCACCATTTTACCTTCTGTAGTTTTTCTATCTCACTTTCGGAGAAACGGTGGCGTTTGAACTTAGCCGGACAACCGGCATATATCGAGAATGGAGGGACGTCTTCCGTGACAACGCTGTTGGCTCCGATTATCGCTCCGTCACCGATTTTTATCCCGGGACGGATGGTGACATTGGCTCCAATCCAGACATCGCTGCCTATGCGTACGACTCCTTTCCCTTTATAAAAAGTATCATCAGAAAAAGGGCCTTTGTTATAAATGCTTGAAGAAGTGCTGACGATTGTGTGGGTAGGATGGTCTCCTATTCCGATTGCACATGATGGGCCAATCGATGTGAACGAACCGATGTCGCAGTTCCCGATGAACGAACTGTTGTTTATATATGTATATCTTCCGAGTTTAGAATTGAAGATATGGACATAGTTATTGATGCCATTGTGTCCGTCGAGATGAGTATCTTCAATAATACAGCTCATACTGATGTTTGAATCACTGTTACGGAGTTTGGCTATTATAATCTTTATAATGTTAGGCAAGCGGGATTCAAACTTGTCTTTTATTCTCCTGAGGGTATAATACATTCTTGACGCTGGCCATGCCATTCGGAGCATGAAAGATGGAGCCGCTTCGGAAGGGATGTTTTTTAATGCTTTCGGATATTTCCAGTAACAGATTGAGGATTTTATTTTTTCTTTCAATGGAGTCCCTGGATAAGACATCCATTCCTTGTGATAGAGCATATATCCGTGGGGGCTTTTTTCGAAAATATCAGTTTTCCCTATCGTAAGGCCATCGATATTGTAGCCTCCGATTTCAATATCAAGAGGGAGATATTTTATCTTGTAATCACGCCCTATACGGTTTAGAACCACGGCTTCCGTCAGAAATCTTTCGTTGGCTAAGACAGGGAAAGGATAATCTTTTAGAATTTTTGTTTTCAGACACCACGCGTATTCTCCTTCAATTGCGTGAATCTGAGATAGATGAAGGTTTGAATCTGTAATTTCATGGTCATAGGTTTTCCCCAGTGGCTGCCCGGAATCGGTCAGCCTATTACAAATCACTCCACAGATATCGTTAACTGTGGCTATCTTTTCAAGTTCAGGCGTTAGGACATTAAGAGCATTGTCACAAAGACGGTCATCACTGTCTAAGAAAAGGAAAAAATCGCCATTAGCCTTTCCCACGGCATGGTTTATTGCCGTGTGCTTGCCGCCGTTTGGTTTATAGTAATATCTTATGCTGAACTTTGCCCCTGAGTTCTGAAATTCCCTCATTACTTCTGCTGTGCCGTCTGTGCTCCCATCATCTATTACAAGCCATTCAAAATCAGCATGATTCTGGTTACAAAGACTATCATAGACATCTTTAAGCCTTTTAGCTCTGTTGTAGGTTGGAGTGAATATAGTTATCAGCATTTTGCTATAGTTATATTATGAGAGGAAGAAAATATTGCTGTATGTCAATGCTTGACCAGCTTTTTTATACGGGATAGAAATTGGCGTGCTCCGCTGTCGGTAAGATATAGGATTGTTGCCAGTATTGTTGAGAAAACAAGAATCTGAACCATTTTGACTGACATACGGGCGATGAGTTCGTCGGGCATTGACATATGGTTGGAAATGAATGTAACCAAAGCCCATATCAGACAGAAGATAGCTGTCAGTTTAATATTCTTGTAGATGTAAGGCTTACAGGAGGATTCAAAACCATATTTGAAGACAAAGTATGGTTTCCAGCAATAAATCATTACGAATACACTTGCCAATGCGCCGATAAGCACTCCGTCAAGTCCCATGAAACTGCCAAGAGCTATGGACACGGCAACGTTAATCAGGCACTCCGCAACCGGAGCCCAGATATCTTTGTATAATCCGAACCCTGTAATGAAAGCTCCGATATTAAGGCGGGGAAGGTTGATGAAGAATGTGATTACAAGTATCCATAGAGTGGATTCCGGGAGAAGGTATTCATCTCCTACCCACCAGACTATGAAATCAGGAGTCAATACCCAAAGGCCATAGCAAATGGTTCCGCCAATCCATATCTGTGAGGATAATAATTCATAAAGCACTTCCAGGTTGCGCTGTTGGTTACGCTCTGTGACGAGGTGCCCGACCCCGGCGTTAAGCCCGTTGTAGATTGATGTAAGGAGTATCGTGAGCCCTTGGATGATTATAAGGTAGTTGCCATATAATGCCACCATGGTCAGAGTTGTAAAGGCATAGACGAGCAGTGGCGACATCTGTGTCATGGCAAATGAGCCTATCTTGTGGAAAAACAGCTGCTTTATTTTGTGAGTGAAATCGGGATATTTGGTCCGCAGTGACTTATAAGGAAGATTTACTGTTTTAAGATATGGGAATGTAACTTTCGTCATATAAGTCAAAGTCATGGAACCTAAAATGGCAAACACTCCTTCAAGCACAATCCACCAAACGTAGGCGTTGGGTAGGTAGGCTACAGCTATCATTTGCGCGAAGGTTTTCGCAATCATCACAGACTTGTAGCTGTAGAACACTTTGTAGTCTTCCTGGTTGGCCGTGAGTACCGTCTGTTTGTAGTTGACGAAATATCCGAGCAAAGCACTGAAGAGCAAAACTCCGAACGATGCATAGGCATACCACAACGGTAGTGCTATTTTTGAAAAAATCATAGGGAAGAAGCACATGAGCACTGCCGCCGCAATGATTATTATAAATGCGATTCTCCGATACAGAAAACGTTGTAGAGTTACGATTTCGTTGACGGATTCGCGGTCATTGTCGTGAAGCGGTTTGTAGAGGGTGAAGCCGACGGCTACATTTATGCCGAGTTCTGCAAGGTTGAGGAATTGCAGGAGATTCATGGCCGTAGTGTTCAGGCCGAGAATCTCGGTTCCGAGATATTCAAGGAAAATCTTACGTGAGAAAAACTGCAATACAAGGTTCAGCACATAGAAGCCTAACGCGACTATGCTGTTTTTAAACGATTTTTCTGTTCGTGACTTTCCCTGCATCTACTGTGTTGATCTTTTATCCTGATATTATTGGATGGGAATTATGGTTTCATGGCTGATTTTATGGGTTCAAAGTTAGTAAGAAAATTTCAGTTAGGCAACAAGGCTGACGGTCATATAGTAAATCCGCCACATCCTCTTTGGTGTTTTCTGAGAGTGTGGCGGATAATACTGTAAGTCAGATTGACTTTTGTGTCAAATTTAGGGCGATATTATGATTCGCTCGGTTTTATCTTGACGATGCGCTGTAGTTGGGGGCTTCAGAGGTGATAGCCACATCGTGGGGATGACTTTCGGCTACACCTGCGTTGGTGATGCGTGTGAATTTCGCCTTATGGAGGCTTTCGATATCACGAGCACCGCAATAACCCATTCCTGAGCGCAGACCGCCGAGCATCTGGTAGACAACCTCATAAAGCAGGCCCTTGTATGGCACACGTGCGGCGATACCTTCCGGTACCAGTTTTTTCGCGTCAGTCTCATTGGCCTGGAAGTAGCGGTCCTTAGAGCCTTTTTCCATGGCTTCGAGAGAACCCATTCCTCGGTAGGATTTGTATTTCCTTCCGTTGAAAATGATTGTGTCGCCGGGAGATTCCTCTACTCCGGCAAGCATGCCGCCGAGCATCACGCTGTAAGCGCCGGCTGCGAGAGCCTTGACTATATCACCGGAGTAACGTATGCCACCATCGGCAATGAGTGGAACGCCTGTACCCTGAAGGGCCTTGGCAACATCATAGACTGCGCTCAACTGGGGCACACCGACACCGGCGATTATTCGTGTGGTGCAGATTGAGCCCGGACCGATGCCGACTTTCACACCGTCAGCTCCGTGGTCAACGAGATATTTCGCAGCTTCTCCGGTAGCAATATTGCCGACAACTACGTCGATATGAGGATATTTTTTCTTTACGGCTTCGAGAACTCCTACAACACCTTTGGAATGTCCGTGGGCGGTGTCAATTACAATGGCATCGACTCCGGCTTCAACAAGAGCGTCGACACGCTCCATCGAATCGGCAGTGACACCGACTCCGGCTGCCACGCGGAGGCGTCCGAGCTTATCTTTGCACGCGTTGGGTTTATCTTTGGCCTTGGTAATGTCTTTATATGTCACAAGGCCTACAAGACGGTTGTCGGAATCAACGACAGGAAGTTTTTCTATCTTGTGTTGCTGAAGTATCTGCGCAGCTTCTTCAAGATCAGTCGACTGATTGGTTTTGATAAGCCCTTCCTTGGTCATTACCTCATCTATCGGGCGGTTAAGATCCTGCTCAAAACGTAAGTCGCGATTGGTTACGATACCGACCAGTTTGCGGTCTTCGTCCACAACAGGGATTCCGCCGATATGATATTCTTTCATCATATTTAGGGCGTCGGCCACAGTGCTGCCACGCTTGATGGTCACAGGGTCGTAAATCATTCCGTTTTCAGCTCTTTTGACTGCATGCACCTGACGGGCTTGCTCGGCGATTGGCATATTTTTGTGAATCACGCCGATACCACCTTCACGGGCGATTGCAATAGCCAATGCCGCCTCGGTAACCGTGT
This sequence comes from Bacteroidaceae bacterium, assembly GCA_021768245.1. Lineage (GTDB taxonomy): Bacteria > Bacteroidota > Bacteroidia > Bacteroidales > Muribaculaceae > Duncaniella. The sequence continues at coordinate 52,743 of JAETNO010000008.1, forward strand.
CCATGGCTGCCGACACGATCGGGGCGTTTAGAGTGATGTTGCGTGAAAATCGGGTGGAAAGATTAACTTCGCGCGGAAGCACTTCCGAATAAGCCGGAATAAGGAGGACATCGTCAAAGGTCAGTCCGTCCATTTTAACTCGATCAGCAATAAATGACATGATAATGACTAAAATTTATTGCGTGCAAAGGTAATCATTTTTTTTCAGATATCATGAAAATGTCATGCTGAAAAATTTAAACAGTTTCTTAGGCCAATGAGATAAAAAAGTTCTTATCACATGCGTGAGATGGATTTTTATTATTAATTTTGCTGAGCCGAATTCGGCATATTTTTTGATTTCTGAAAGTGCCTTGCGTTCGTTGAAATCGCCAATTATCAAAAACGTATATACGAGGCGCAGTGTCAGCTCATATCCGTGGGCTGTTATCTGTGCGTATATACGGGTGTTTGGCGATACCTAACGAGCGTGAGCGGATAGCAGCCCGCTTTCATTATTGTCTAATTAGCTTTCGTATTGGCTGCACGGGAGTGTTTATTCGTTAAAATCGCCAATGAAAACGAAGAAGGTCCTGATAAAGGATGGTTTTTGGAAAAAAGATTTATTATGGAAATTGATAAGTTTAATTTTTCTTTTAGCTTTTATTGTAGCCGGGGTAAAAGGTAATTTTTTCCAGAAAGTGTTGATTCGACTTAATGTCATAGAAAAACCTATGGACCCGGACTACTGGGCTGTCAGGGGATGGACAAATACTTTGGAACAACTCGGATATGATGCTGATATAGTATTTTTTGGTAACAGTATCACTTATGGAGCGCATTTTAATAAGTATTTTCAAGACCTTGAAGTGGTAAATTTGGGCTATCCGGGAGATAATATAAAAGGTATGCTGGAAAGATTGCCTCAAATACGTTGTCTTAAGCCTGAGAAAGTTTTTGTCATGGCCGGTATAAATAACCGCGGAACGAGCGATGATAAATTTAGGATGCAGTATGCTGAGCTTATAGATAGTCTTTTAACTGTGGTACCGGCCGAATGTATTTATGTTGAATCTATGCTGCCGGTGAATTATTTTAGGAAGGATCATGACAATGACGATATTGTTCGTCGAAACGGGTATATAAAAACGATTGCCAATAATAAGGGATGTCGTTTCATAGATCTTCATTCTGTCTATTCCCGAAATGGGGAACTTCCGGCAGAATTGACAATTGACGGTCTCCATCTTCGTGATGAAGCGTATTCTTTATGGGCTGAAGCCATACGTCGTTACGTCTATGAGTGATGACTCTAAGAAACTGTTTAAAATTTATGATAAAATTTTAAACAGTTTCTTAATATCAGGAGGGTTTAAAAAGACATATATGATAGTTTGTTATGAATATAAGGTTAGATTTCATTAATTCTCATTATCTTTGCAGTTATTTCTTAAGGATTATTGTTTATGAAGGTTTCTATAATAGGTGCAGGCGCCATGGGTGGTGCTTTGGCTGAAGGTCTTCTCGAGCGAAGCAGGGAGCAATTTGGATTGTCAGTTTCAAATCCATCGCAAAGTGCGCTCGATATGTTGGCATCTAAGGGAGCGAAGACCGGCCATGACAACCGGGTGTGTATAAAGGGGGCTGACGTTATAGTTCTTGCGGTTAAACCGTGGATCGTCCCTGAGGTTATTGCTGAGATTCGTTCTGAAATCGATTACAAGCGTCAGATTGTCGCTGTAATAGCTGCCTCAGTCAGCGGTGATGATTTAAAGGCCTGGTTTGACAAGGGTAATGGAGAATTGCCACAGATTGTGATATGTATGCCGAATACGGCGATGTCTGTCGGAAAATCCATGACCTTTCTTGTCCCTGTGAATATCGCCGGTGGTTCGTCGGCTATATCCGACGTGGCATCCATGTTTAATCTTCTTGGAGAAACAATGACAATCGATGAGCGGTATCTTCCTGCCGCTACTGCGCTTGCGTCGTGTGGTATAGCATATGCCATGCGTTATGTGCGTGCGGCTGTAGAGGGCGGTGTTGAACTTGGTTTTAAGGCTGATATCGCGCAGAAAATGGTGACGCAGACCCTTATCGGAGCCTGTGCTCTCTTGGAACGCCCCGGAGCCCATCCTGAAAGTGAAATAGACAAGGTTACTACCCCCGGTGGGCTTACAATCAAGGGATTGAATGAAATGGAACATGCGGGCTTCACGTCGGCTGTGATTAGAGGTCTCAAGGCATGTGTCAAATGAAAACGTCAGATAATAAACGGATGAGAATTGTAGTAAAAGTCGGTAGCAATGTGCTGACACGTCAGGACGGAAAGCCTAATGTTACCAATCTTTCGGCACTTGTTGATCAGGTGGCGTTTTTGCGTTCTATGGGGCATGAGCTTATACTTGTTTCGAGTGGCGCGGTGGCTTGTGGACGTGGTGCTATAACGCCTTTGCGGCAGCTCGACAGCGTGGAGCAACGTCAGCTGTTTTCATCTATAGGCCAAATACGTCTGATAAATCTATATAACAGTCTGTTTGGGGAGTATGGCTATGTGGTAGGTCAGGTGTTGACTCAGAAAGAGAATTTTTCATCGCGCACGTCCTACCTTAATCAGCGTGCATGTATGCAGATTATGCTTGAAAACGGGGTAATCCCGATTGTCAATGAGAATGACACGGCAAGTCTCACGGAACTGATGTTTACCGATAACGACGAGCTTTCAGGTCTTATAGCAGCGATGATGGATGCCGATATGCTCGTGATTCTTTCGAATGTCGATGGAATTTATGATGGTAATCCGGCAGACCCGGAGTCGCGTTTGATAGCGCGTGTGGAGGCCGGTGAAGATGTCAGCTCTCATGTCGTAGCCGCTAAAAGTGGATTCGGCAGAGGAGGAATGGGTACTAAATGTGGAATCGCACGCAAACTTTCCGAAGAGGGAGTCACGGTGTGTATAGCACGTGGTGATAGGCCAAATGTTCTTGTCGACCTCGTGACGAAACCCGAAGAGACTCCTCATACTGTTTTTGAACCGCGTCCTGAACCTATCAGCAATATAAAAAGGTGGATTGCACATAGCGGCAGTTTCGCTAAAGGCGTGATAGTGGTAAACAATAATGCAGCCAAGGCATTGCGTAGTGACAATGCGGTGAGTCTTCTGCCGATTGGTGTGACTTCTGCCGAAGGTGAATGGGAGGAGGGTGACATCGTGACGTTGCGCTCGGTGTCCGGGGAAGTAATCGGTGTCGGACGGGCATCTGTCGGAAGCGATGAGGTCACAGGTATGATTGGTATGCGTGGTGGACGCCCGGTGGTTCACTATGATTATCTTTTCATAGAATAGGCATACGTAAAAATTGATTTTATGACTCTTGACAATATATTTCAAAAAGTGAAAACGGCATCTCGCCGTTTGAGTCGTATGTCAGATGAGAAGCGTGCGGAAGTCCTTTTGAAATTGGCTGACGCAATCGATTCTTCTCATGCTGAACTTTTGAGTGCTAATGATAAGGATTTGCGTAGGATGGACAGGGACAATCCTCTCTACGACAGGCTTCAGCTGACTCCTGAACGGCTTTCGTCGATAGCTTGCGACGTGCGCCATGTAGCGGCTCTTCCTTCGCCGGTAGGTGAGATTATTGAGGAACGTAATCTTGAGTCCGGGCTTCATTTACGGCGTGTAAGAGTGCCATTCGGGGTAATAGGTGTGATATATGAGGCCCGTCCGAATGTGACTTTCGATGTGTTTTCCTTATGTTTCCGCAGCGGTAATGCTTGCATTTTGAAAGGTGGACGTGATGCGGAAGATTCGAATAAGGCTATAGTGGACCTTATACATGGTGTATTGGCTGAATGTGGAGTAGACACGGATATCGTGGCTTTGCTTCCGTCGACTCATGAAGCGACTGCTGCCCTGCTTAACGCTGTGGGCTATGTGGATGTATGCATCCCTCGTGGCGGACGTCGTCTTATTGACTTCGTGCGCGATAATGCCCGTGTTCCCGTGATTGAAACCGGAGCGGGAGTTGTGAGTGCCTATTTCGATAAATCAGCTGATTTAGAAATGGGACGAAACATCATAAGCAATGCCAAGACGCGCAGGGTTAGTGTCTGCAATGCGCTTGATACGTTGTTGATACATCGTGACCGTTTGAATGACCTTCCCTCCCTTTGCTCTAAGTTGGCGGATAAGAACGTAGAGATTCATGCGGACATTGAATCGAAGGCTGCGCTTGAAGGCCTGTATCCCGAAAGTCTCCTTGTAGAGGCTGATTCCGAAACTTATGCAACGGAATGGATGGACTATAAAATGGGCATCAAGACAGTAGGTAGTCTTGATGAGGCTATCGAACATATATCGCAATATGGTTCAGGGCATAGCGAATGTATCATAACCGCTGAGATGGACGCTGCTGAAAGGTTTCAGGCTGAGGTTGATGCGGCTTGCGTCTACGTCAATGCCCCTACGAGTTTCACAGATGGAGCGCAGTTCGGACTTGGGGCCGAAATCGGTATCAGCACACAGAAACTCGGGCCAAGGGGGCCTATGGGGTTACGTGAGATAACCACGTATCGGTACTTTATCGACGGACACGGGGAGATGCGGCCATAACAGCTTGCCTCAGGAGGTTTTCAGGGTCTGATGGAGCTTACTCTTGCAGAGTTATGCCCATCAGACCTATTACTATATCATTTGACAAAGTGCGCAGTTTTAATGATTTCAGCTGTTTTGTCGGATTTAATGGCATTTTAAGCATTTGCGCGGCACCACCTGGGATAGGACGTCCATAAACTTCTTTTATACCGAGGGCCTCTCCAAAGTCACGGCTCACCATTCCTGAGCCTAAAGCTATGCGGTAGGGGCGGGGATTCGTTGTGAAGAAGGCATTTCCGTCAATGAAATAGTCCTGTTCAATCGGGCACCAATTGTCGGGATTCACAAGTCGAAGTGAGTCCGACGTCCCGTCGGTATAATTTACGGTTATTATGCCATTGTCAATCCTGCTTTGCATATGGTTGGTGGAGCCAGCCATCAGGAGATAGGCACTTGAGGCTTTACCCTTGAGTGGCATCTCTATGCTATCGGGGTAATTGTCCCAAAGGGAGGTGTAGATTATGTTTGTGCCTTTTGACGGTGTTTGGAATGGAACTCCGGCTACTTGGAATTCATCGTTCACGATGAGGGAGCGGAACACCGAATCATTGACTTCTGCTGTGAGCGTAGGGTGGCACCATTCTCCAATTCCCTGCACGGGTATCTGTAGGGTGGTGTAAGGTGAACGGGGAGAAAGATAACGATTCCTGTATATGTCGTCGACATTGGAGTTGAAAAGTCTGCTTATATTGACCTTGGTGAACTTGCCGTTGGCGGAGGGTTCTTCAAGTCCGTATTCAGCAGCATCGACCGTATGCCTGAAGTTTGTAGGCATGGATTCCTGCTGAAGTTTTTGAGTGTCAATGGTTATAACCTGATGTTTCGCATCAGAGCCTTCGACGTCGCGGTATTTTCCTTCTCCGAGATTTTGGCGGATAACAATTTTTAGTGGACGTGTGAAATTCTGCGTGACCTCGAATACATCTTTAGAATCCTGACGTTTGTAGCTGTATGTTATATACGGTGTCTGGATTGACGCGCTATCCCATTCTTGAGGAAATCCGGGGCGGATTATGCATTGTCTATTCAGAGCGTCGGGTGTGACCCCGAAAAGTCCTTGTATCAGAGTGCGGGATGATATGCCTATGCAGTCGCCGAAATCGCGGTAACATTCTCCACGGGCTGCGTCGTAAAAACTGAGCTGTCCGAAATTGGCCGGACTGTCTCCAAGATACATCTGATCCATGATATTCGCTTTCATAAGGTTGAATCCTGCATCAGGCCGTCCCGCTTCAAAAAAAGACAGTGCGGTGTGCATCACTTCTGCTGCCGCGACATTGTTTATGCTCCAGGAATATGGAAGCCAGTTGGATGTGGAGATAGTTGAGCCATATTGTTTGCCGTCGGCTATTACGGGAATATGCGGTATTTCATTGTCAACATATCGCGTCGCCCGATAGAATTGCTCAGGAGTGCCGGCTCCGCAGTCGATAGGAGTATATACCGACCATACGGCTGCACTTTTATGTTTACGTTTAAGCCCCATCATATCTTCATATTCCACCCAATGGCCTTCTTTTTCAAGCCATAGCCGACTGTTCATCGCATTGATTATTTTCTCCGCTTCCTCACGATATGGCTTGCTGTCCTCTCCGATGATTTCTGCGATGCGCGCCGCAAGTTTGTTGCATCGATAGTTATAGGCCGAAGAGTGAGTGACCGCCCCGCTGTTGTAGTACAGGGCATCGCTTGCCCATATGCAGCAATATGCATCATAGAGCCCGTCATTATCAGGGTCGTAGTTGCGTTTTTCCCATTCGATATGAGCCGTTATGACCGGCCACATTTTACGCATATATGCTGTGTCCGCATCATAGTTGAAATGCCATAGCAGTTCATCGATATAATTGAGGTTCATATCGTAGTGGTGCATCTGGTTGTCGCGCTCGGGATTTCGGCAGATATAACCGTTGCTGTACATCTGTGTACCCCATTTTTTCTCGGCTCTCGCAAGGTTCAGCAGTGAATCCTGTGATGGATGGGGGATAATCGGCTCTACATTTCTGACTTGACTTTTGGCATAGGCGTCGAAATGGGAGATAGCCCTGTCGTTCCATCCCAGTACATCGCCGAGATAGCCGGCACGCCATCCGGCCAAAGGCATGCGCCATCCGATGCATCCGTGAAGCCATGTCTTTCCGTCCCAATTGCCTTCGGCTGCCATTACGAGTGCTCCGCCAAGTGAATTTATATAAGCGTCAGGTGTGTTGAATACGATTCGGGAAGCTGTCTCGCGATTGCGTTTGTCTGTTTGTGAGAATAATTCAGCCGCATTGATGGATTCCAATTTCCCTATTTCAGAACGGTCCATATAGAAATAGCTGTCTCCATCAGCATCCCATTCTGAAGTCTGAAGCCCTGATTCATCGGGGGCGGCTTCAAAACAACCTGGCCTCTCGGCTCCCATGTCTCCATTTCTCAGCAGTTTGGTCGCCGCGATATCGCATACAAGCGCTTTTATTTTCAATGGCTTGTCGAACCCTTCGGCATTGAACTTCCATATGGCCCCTTCGCTGTCTGTCAAGGCTACTGCTGCAATTCGCAGTTTTCCCTCACCCCACTCTTCGGCAGTTATTTCGTAACGACGTGAACCGTCTGCATAACGGGCCTCGCAATTTCCTGTGGTTTCAAGTGGATATTCATGGCCATCGTAAATGACTCTGAAGCGGATGTTGCGATGTCCGTTTTTCTTGAATATTGCAAAAATAGGGCGGTCGCTTGTCTCTATTCGGTAGTCGGTATACCCTCCGTAGAGAGCCCTTGTATAACGGTTTTTGCCATTGATACATACGAAATCATTACCCTCCGGATAATACTGGAGGGTGCGGGTGGAACCGCGTTTTTCATCATTATACGAGCGGGATTCGATGAAATCGCCTACTTTTACGGGTGTCTGTGCAGTCGATGAAACGGAGATTGTTAATGCAATGAATAGTTTGGTCAAACTATGGAATACGATTCTCATGGTTAAAATGGTAAAAGATTCTGCGCACGCATATTAAAAGCAAGACCCGCTGGTCGGAAGCGGGTCTTATTATGGTTTTGGCGGAGAGGACGAGATTCGAACTCGTGGTAGGATTGCTCCTACGTCAGTTTAGCAAACTGGTGGTTTCAGCCACTCACCCACCTCTCCTGAAGTGTCGTGCTTTCTGAAAAGCTTTGCAAAATTAGTGCTTTTATTTGATGTTTCCAAATATTTTGGATGAAATTTGAGCTTTAACTTTTTATAAGGCTATTTATAAGACCTTTGAGTGGCATTTAATATTTGGATTTGTTATTCTTTGAAAAGAATTGTAATTTTTAAGAACTGTTTGTTATGAAAAAATTATTATCTGTGCTTTTAATGTGTGTCCTATGTTGCGGTGCGGCTTCGGCATTTATATTCGACAAATATACCTTGAATCGTGAGGATTTGCCTGAAGAAGCCCGTGATTTTCTTACGGAATATTTTCCTAAAGCCAAAGTTGGTATGATTAAAGTGGATAAGCATCTTTTAAAGAAGACCGACTATGATGTAAGGCTTGTCAATGGGACAACAGTGGAATTTTCCAATGCCGGAAAATGGACATCTGTCGATTGCAAGACGCGCGAGGTTCCTGCCGGGATTGTTCCTAAGACGATTGTCCGTTATGTTTCAAAAAACTATTCCGATGTGAAAATCGTAAGCATAAAGAAAAAATCGGGGAACTATATAATAGGCCTTTCCGATGGCGTTGATTTGAAGTTTAATCTTTTAGGGCAGTTTAAGGGTGTTCATATGGATAATTAGTCCTTATTGTCGCGGTTTATGATATATTCTTCATAGTATGCGAGCAGTAAAGTGGTTAGCGGTAGGGCTATTATCATTCCGATAAGGCCGAGGAGCGTGCCCCATACGGAGAGTGAGAGAAGTATGATTGCCGGGTTCAGGCCCATGGCTTTGCCCATTATTTTAGGAGTGAGTATATAGTCGCAGATACATTGGCTGACAACATACACGAGCAGGCACTTGCCGAATTCAGACCAAAATGAGAATTCTCCTCCCATCGAAGCTATTGCGCATACAAAAGCCACGGGGATGAGGGTGATATATTGGAAATAGGGAATCATGTAGAGGATTCCCACGAGGATTCCGAGCACTATTGCCAGTGGTATGCCGACGATGGAGAACCCTATACAGTAGAATACCGCCGCGCAGAGGGCGAGGACGGCCTGCCCGCGGAAATAGCGGTTCATGCTGCCTTTGATGTCATTGCCTACGCGTGCAGCCATCGGGCGATACTTAGGTGGAACAAGTTTCCCGAATCCGCGCATCAGTTGGCGGTAGTCAAGGAGTATGAATATGACATATATAAATGTGAGAAACCATTCAAGGGTGTGGATAAGAAATTCGACTGAGGCCGTAATCAGTGAGGTGCCTTTTGAAATCAGGGTCTCCATGCGCTGACCGTCAAGGAGTTTCTTCATCATGTCATCGTCAAAATAGCCTACGATATAATCATGAATCTCTTTCGGGATGAATGGCAGCGTCTTGTTGTGGGCGGCATAGTCCTTTATCATTAGTCCCATCTCATGGATTTCTTTGATTATGGAAGGAATGAAGAAATAGCATAGTCCTACGATTATTGCTGTCACCTCGGCAAGAGTGAGAAATATGGATACAATCCTCCATTTCAGATGCAGTTTTTTTAGATTGAACTCTACGAGTGGTTCAAGGATATATGAGATAAGGCATGCAAGGCAGAAGGGAAGCAGCACATTGCGCAGCGTGTTGATTAGCCACACCGCTCCGACGATAAAGCCGGCAGTGATGATGTAGCGGACCACCCGGTCAAAGGTGTATGGATGTGATGCATGCATGATGAATAATCAAAAAGAGTGTTTATTTATTATAATTGCAATTAAAGTGAAAAAGTTTGAATCCATGATGTGATTAGGTTATTTATGTATAATATCACGAAAAAATTGTAACTTTGCACCGTCTTATCTCTAATAACCATAATTATTATCATGACGTTTAAAGCGAAAACTCTTTTACTGTCATTGTTTTCAATGGCAGCGATGACGGCGCAGGCCGAGTTTACAACTTTCCCTGACGGCTCGAAGGTGCCGGCATGGTTCAATGATGTAAAGCCGGTGGAAATAAACGGATTCGGCAAGCAATATGTCATTACTGACTACGGTGTGGTTAACGACAGTACATGCATACAGACGGAAGCTATCCAGCAGGTGATTGACCGCGCGGCTGAATCAGGAGGCGGTACGGTTGTTATTCCAGAGGGCACATATCTCACAGGATCGCTTTTTTTCAAGCCGGGGACTCATCTTCATCTTCTCAAGGGTGCGCGTCTCAAAGGAAGCGATGCGATTACCAACTATAAAATTATCAAAACCCGCCTTGAAGGTCAGACAATCGACTATTTCGCGGCTCTTGTAAACGCCGACGGATGTGATGGATTCACTATCAGTGGAGAAGGTACGATTGACGGAAACGGACATCGTTTCTATGACGAATTCTGGCTCCGCAGGAAGGTGAACCGCAAATGTACTAATCTTGAGGCCCTCCGTCCGCGTATGGTATACATATCGAACTCAAAGGATGTGACCGTCAATGGCATCAGAATGGTGAATTCAGGTTTCTGGACCAATCATCTTTATAATTGCGAGCGCATAAAATATATCAATGTGACTATTCTCGCTCCTACCGACGGATATCCGAAAGGCCCGAGCACGGATGCTATAGACCTTGATGTATGCAACGATGTCCTCGTCAGCGGTTGCTATATGAATGTCAACGACGATGGCGTTTGCCTTAAAGGAGGCAAGGGAACATATGTCGATACGATTCCGGGTAACGGTCGCGTCTGCAATGTGATTGTTGACAGATGTACTTTCGGCAAGACAAATGCAGGTGTCACTTTCGGTAGTGAAGCCTGGGATTGCTCAAACGTTATTATGAAAGACTGTAAATTTGAGGGTACCTATCATGTCCTTCTCTTCAAGATGCGTCCCGATACCCCGCAGCAGTATCGCAACGTGTTTATCGACGGTGCTACCGGTACGGTTAGGAACGCTGTCGAGGTTCAGACGTGGACTCAATTTTTTGACAAGGTTGCCCGTGACCCTATGCCCCCCTCAGGAGTGGACAACGTTACGTTTGTAAATGGCCATCTTGAATGTACCCGTGACTTCTATAGGGACAGGAAGACCGACGATTATACTCTCACCAATTTCACGTTTAAGGACATCTGGGCTGTGGATCCGTCAGGGGCCTTCAATCCCGGGAATATTGAGAATTGTGTGATTGAAAACGTCACTCTCAACGGTAAGGCTTATTGATGGCGTTCTTGCCGTAATTGACTTTACGGAAATATATTGTCCTATTAAAAATATGGAGACTGCGTCGCGGTGTATATTCCGCGATTGCAGTCTCCGTTTATTTGAGCATTATACTTGCCCCACGGCTTTTATTACAAGCGAATTCGCATTGTCAATGGCTGTGGTGTCTATTGCCGCCAGATAAATTTGAGTGGTGGATTCTGAGTCATGTCCCATCCCCTCACTTATAAGGCTTATTGGTATGCCTGTGGTCCGTGCCGCCGAGGCCCAGCTATGGCGCGCGCAGTATAGGGTGATTGGGATTGACGCTCCGACCATTTCGCCCAATAATTTGAGGTTATAGTTTATGGCATAACCCTTGTTACGATATGAATAGAGTGGATTTGAATTAGGATTGCGTATAATCGGAAGCAGATATTGGGTGGGATTTACGGGATATTTGTCAAGAATTATCTGCATTTCATTTGTCCACTTTATTGTCAGCGATTGCCCTGTTTTGCGGCGCCGGTATGTCACATAACCGTTTTTGAGGTCGCTCTTTCGCAGATAAGCCATGTCTACAAACGACATCCCCCGTGTATAGAAACTCATCATGAACATATCGCGGGCATAGTCGATTTTTGGCAGGTCACTAAGGTTCATGTCTCGTATGCGGCGTATGGTAGCGATTGATAAGGCCCGTTTGTTTGTGCGGTAGATTCCCGTGCTTACATGTCTGAACGGGTTTGCGGCATCAATGATTCCCTTGTCGACTGCGCGGTTGTATGTGGCACGGAGGATCCGCATGTAAAAAGATTTGGTGTTTGGAGCCATCCCGTTTTCCGTAAGAAAGGTCTCGTAGTTTTGAAGCAATTCGGATGTGACATTGTCAAGCAGTATGTCTTCACCTTTCATGAATTTCCTGAAACTTGAGAGTGTTGAGGCATAGTTTTCGGCAGTTCGTCTATGATCGTGTGAATTCAGGCTGATAATGACAGACTTCATGAAATGGAATAGTGAGTGGTTTTCAGCATGAATATGATACTCGTTTACGATATCATCAATGCAGTATATCGAACCGGATAGCTCAAGCCTGTTGGCGATTTTTGTCAGAAGGTTGATGTCGCAATAGATTCTCTGACGTATAGTCGATATTTCTTTATACCGTTTATGGCCTTGTCTGCATACCGGCATCGCGCTCCCTGGTCGCCACTCATCGGGATATATTTTGTATTCAGTGTGGATTTGCCTTACGTTACGCCCGTGAATCACCTGATAATAGATTGTCCCTTTTTTACTCGCTACCGTCGATGGCCGGAATTTAACTTTGATTGATGTTGTCATTGCTGTTTTCGGGATTAGTTATATTGAAGAATTTAATCACCGAAAATATGTGTAAAATCGCATTTGACAAACGGTCAGGCAACGACGCGATGGTGTTGCCCGACCGTTTATATCTATTGAAATATCAGAGTCTGGGTTTGGATGTCGAGTTTCAGACTCTATTTGACATATTCTATTTTACCTACAATCTTATGGGAAATACCCGGATTTTCCATTGAGCGGACTGACGGCTGGTGCATATCAGCCGGGAAATATAGAAAGAACCGTTTCGGGTCGGCAGGAACATAGTCTATTGCTTCATCCGTACGGTAGTTTGTCTTGTCCTTGACAGGGTCATAATCGCCTGTGGGGATAACGTTATGGGCAAGTCCCATAATTTCATTGCCTTCATATGTGTATTGCAGGTCGATAAAATTCTTATGGGATTCAATTTTTGTGTCTTCTGCAGACTTCGGAGTATATTCAAGTATGTTGAGCCAAAGGCGACCGTCTTCGAGCACTATCTTCCCCGGTTGAAGAGTCGATGGATCTGTTTCTGCGAGAAATTTGAAAAGTTTGTCCCAAAGTTCTTTATTGGCTGCATATTGGGTAGCGAATTCGACAGCGTCTATTGTTTCGTCGGCAACGGCATCCCATCCGTTTGCCCATGCACGGCTTTCTACCCATTTACGGGCTTCGTCGGCAGTGATAGCTTGAGTTTTTGTCATGGTTCTTATAGATGTGATAATGTTATGAATACCTTTGCAAAAATAGTTAAAGCTTATGAAAAATACAAATTAGGTTTTTCGGTTGTGCTTGACATCGGATTGAAAATTTCTTATCTTTGTGTCTGAATCCCATTTGATAAATTATTTCAAAATAACCATGAATATAAAAACTATATTGCTTTCGTTTGTTGTCTTGACAGGTGTGTGCGGAAGGATATTTGCTGAAGAAATGGTGGTCCGTGTCGATAAGCCCGGTGCGTACATACAGCCGACAATGTATGGCTTGTTTTTTGAGGACATCAATTATGCTGCTGATGGGGGCTTATATGCCGAGATGATAAAGAACCGCTCTTTCGATTTTCCGCAGGCTTTGATGGGCTGGGATAGCTTCGGTAATGTGTCTGTCATGGATGATGGCCCTTTCGACCGTAATCCGAACTACGTACGCCTGAAGGCGGTCAATCATCCCCATAAGTCTACCGGATTAAGTAATGAGGGGTTCTTTGGAGTTGCCTTTCGGAAAGGAGAGAGCTATCGTTTCAGTGTATGGGCGCGTTCCGCAGGTGATAAAGCGTCCAAAATCCGTGTGGAATTGATTGATCCTTCTGCTGTATCAGAATCTCAGGCTATGGCTTCGCGGACAATAGATATTGATTCTGAGGAGTGGAAGCGCTATACTGTCAATCTTGCTCCTGAATCGACCGTTGTCAAGGGGCGTTTACGTATATTCCTTGAATCTGAGGAAGGGTGTGACCTTGAGCATGTGTCACTTTTTCCGGTGGATACATGGAATGGTCATGAGAATGGACTTCGTAAGGATTTGGTACAGAAACTTGCTGATATCAAGCCCGGGATTCTTCGTTTTCCTGGTGGATGTATAGTTGAGGGGACGGATCTCGCTTCCCGCTATCAGTGGAAAAATTCTGTCGGCCCGGTTGAGAACCGACCTCTGAATGAGAATAGATGGCATTACACATTCAGGCATCGTCATTTTCCTGACTATTATCAGAGCTATGGACTGGGATTTTATGAATATTTTCTTCTTGCGGAAGAAATAGGGGCGGAACCTCTTCCTGTATTGAGCGTGGGGCTTGCGTGCCAATATCAGAATGATGATATGAAGGCCCATGTCCCTGTTGACAGCCTTCAACCATATATTGACGACGCACTCGACCTTATAGAATTCGCTAATGGAGATATAGATTCAGAATGGGGACGTTTGCGTGTGCGTATGGGGCATCCCGAGCCGTTTGGATTGAAATTTATCGCTATAGGCAACGAGCAGTGGGGAGAGGAATATCCATTAAGACTTGAACCTTTCGTCAGGGCTTTGCGTGATAGATATCCGGAAATAAGAATCGTGGGTTCGTCTGGTCCTACGGCTTCAGGAGATAAATTTGATTATCTGTGGCCTGAAATGAAGCGTCTTAAAGTGGATCTTGTCGACGAGCATTATTATGCTCCTGAAGAATTTTTCTTATCGCAGGCTACACGCTATGACTCTTATGACAGAAAAGGCCCTAAGGTCTTTGCAGGTGAATATGCCTGTCATGCGAAAGGTAAGAAATATAATCATTTCAACGCTTCTTTGATGGAGGCCGCTTTTATGACCGGACTTGAGCGTAATGCTGATATTGTACATATGGCTACATATGCTCCGCTGTTTGCTCATGTTGAAGGCTGGCAATGGCGACCTGATATGATATGGTTCGATAATCTTAATTCAGTCGCCACTACAAGCTATTATGTCCAGCAGATTTATTCTGTCCATAAGGGAAGCAGGACTCTACCGATCACTATGGGTGGAAGAATTGTGACAGGTGCTGAAGGGCAGCATGGGCTCTATGCTTCCTCCGTTGTTGATGATGAAACGAATGAGTATATCGTTAAGATTGTGAATACATCGGAATCTGCAAGGAATATATCTTTGCGATTTAAAGGTTTGAAGAGAGGCCGGTTGTTGTCGGAAGGCCGTTGCATAACCTTGGCTTCCTCTGACATGGATTCCGACAATAGTCTGGAGAATCCGGATATAATTATCCCCGTAGAATCAATTTTGGATGTTTCGAGTGAAACCTTGTCTGTGACGGTTCCTGCTCAGTCGTTTTCTGTATATATAGTTAAATAAGAATCTATTGTTAATCAAAGTGTGGAACTTTTTATGACGATTCATTATCCCTGTTTTGGAAATTGTCGTAGTTTTAGCGTAAATTTGTAATGAATTTTAAATAATATAAACGAATAAAGAAAATACCATGAGATTACTGACTGCAATTTTAGGCCTTGGCCTGACTGTGGCCGCAAGCAGTGCCGCTACTCCGGTTTCTTCCTACAGCCATCTATACGAGGGTCTGTCATTTGATATGCCCGTGATTGATAAACCTTCATTCCCCGACAGGAGTGTGAGGCTTACTGACTTTGGAGCCATTGCCGATGGTAAGACTCTCAACACTCAAGCTTTTGCGAAGGCAATTGACGCCCTTGCCTCAAAAGGTGGAGGTACGCTTGAAGTGCCTTCCGGTATTTGGCTCACCGGCCCGATTAAATTCAAGTCAAATATAAATCTCCATCTTGACGGTGGCGCTCTCATTTTGTTTTCTCCGGATTTGGACTTATATGAGACAATATATACTGTCTATGAAGGATATGAAGCTTATAGGGTCATATCTCCTATATACGGTGAAGGCCTTGAGAACGTCGCTATTACCGGCGATGGTGTAATCGATGGGAATGGAGCGGCATGGCGTCAGGTGAAGCGCGACAAGATGACCGCAGGACAGTGGAAACGACTTGTGGCCTCAGGCGGTATACTTAAGAATGAGAACACATGGTATCCTTCGCAGAATTATATAGACGGAGAGAAAATTAAGGAAGAGGGACGTTTGAAAACCATTACTAAGGAAGAGGCTGACAGAATCAAGCATTTCCTCCGCCCTGTGATGTTGAAGTTCGTCAAATGCAAGAATGTGTATCTGCAAAGGGTGCTTTTCCAGAATTCTCCTGCGTGGAATCTCCATCCTCTTATGTGTGAGAACCTGATTGTTGACGATGTCTATATCAAGAATCCCGAATACGCCCAGAATGGTGACGGCCTTGACGTTGAATCCTGTAAGAATGTGATTATATATCGTTCGACTCTTGATGTGGGTGATGATGCTATTTGCCTTAAATCCGGAAAGGATGAGGACGGACGCCGGAGAGGTATTCCGACAGAGAATGTAATAGTGAAGGATTGTCGCGTTTTCCAGGGACATGGCGGTTTCGTTGTCGGAAGTGAGATGTCGGGTGGCGTCAACAATGTGTCGGTCACTGATTGTCAATTCATCGGTACGGATGTCGGCCTCCGCTTCAAGAGCACACGTGGCCGTGGAGGTGTGGTTAAGAATATATTCATAGACAACATCAATATGCTTGATATAAGTGGTGAGGCATTGCTGTTTGACTTGTATTATTGGGTGAAAAACGCTCCGGCTACAATTCCTCCTGTCGATGAGACTACTCCGCAGTTTAAGAATATTACTATAAATAATGTGACATCTTTTAATTCCGGGATGTCGGTGAAGTTCAACGGACTTCCCGAGATGCCGATTGAGAATATAACTGTTACGAATTCTACTTTTACAGCCCGTCAGGGAGGCCTGCTTTCAGAATCGACTGGTATCAAGTTTGATAATGTGAGCATAACTTCGTCTGAAGGTGCAGCTTTGAAAATCAACAATTGCAGCGATGCTACATTGACCGATTGCAAGCTTATCGCACCGGCAGCTGAAAAAGTATCATATACAGGAAAGAATAAGAATGTGACTATTAAATAGTCTGAGTCCTATATTATAGATGGTCATTCCGCACGGCGCGGAATGACCATCTATAATATAATATCATTAACAATAACGTGCTATATAAGTGGTGAGTCTTTAAAGGCACATGAATCCGTTGGGCCCATATGTGCGTTCAATAGTGAAACGGCATCCTTCATCAAGTAGACATTCGGTAATTTCTTTGAAACATTCTCTGACCTGATGAGAATCGGGATTAATGATGACATCCCACTTTGGAGCCATACATTCGGCTATGAAATGGGGAAGTTCCGAATATTTAATCTTGTGGTGCCTCGCCATTTCATGTGCGTCTGTCTCATTAACAACAGCTGCTGTAGAACAATTGTATTCAGGTTCATCATAGTCGATATAATCGACAGAGACAGTGAGAGCATCCGATGGATTGAATCCGATGTGGATTTCCATTACGATGGGCTGGTCCTCATCTGAAACAATCACAGGGAAACAATTGTGAAGATTGTCGGTTATATGTTTTGCCATTTGGATTGGTGATTTTAAGATATTCTATGGATAGAAATACTGTTATGATTGTTGCTTGATATGATATAATGGAAAACAGGCTCATGGATATTGGATTCACGAGCCTGTTTTCTATAATTTAATGATGGTTATTTTTTAGCTTGTGATTTCTTTTTGGGCTGCTGTCGGCATATGCGTAGCACTTGTGCTGAACGAGGTGGCAGGTAAAGACGCAGCCATTCCCTGCCTGTAGGAGCGAAAAGCTCGTCATGCTGAGTGAGGTGATGCACGCTTTCGTCGATATTGTTATAACCTCCGAAAGCCGGGTTATCAGTTGAAAGAACTACCTCATATTCACCGGCGGGAGCAAGTATTCCATAGCCTGTGAAAGCCTGTGATGGGTTGAAGTTAAACACGAACACGAGGTCACCGCGCATATATGCCAATACCTGATCATCATCCTTTTCCCATAGCTTCACTACTGGGAGAGCCTGGAAATTATATATCCCGGCTATAAGATGAATCATAGCGTTGTCGAAATTGTTGAGCATTTCGTATTTCAGCTCCTTTCGGTCAACGAGGTCCCATTGTCTGCGTGCATATTTATAGCTCCATCCGTTTCCTTCCCGTGGGAAGTCAATCCATTCCGGATGTCCGAATTCGTTGCCCATGAAGTTGAGGTAGCCTCCGTTGATTGTGGATGCGGTCACAAGGCGAATCATCTTATGCAACGCCATTCCTCGGGCGACGGTCATATTATCATCGTCCTTCATCATATGCCAATACATCTCCTTGTCTATCAGGCGGAAGATTACAGTCTTGTCGCCTACGAGAGCCTGGTCATGGCTTTCGACATATGATATCGTCTTTTCGTCAGCACGACGGTTTGTGAGTTCCCAGAAAATTGATGTCGGATGCCAGTCCTCGTCCTTTTTTTCTTTAAGGAGTTTTATCCAATAGTCAGGGATGCCCATGGCCATACGGTAGTCAAATCCGATGCCTCCGTCTTTCACCGGTACAGCAAGGCCGGGCATGCCGCTCATTTCCTCTGCGATGGTGATGGCGTTGGGGTTTATCTGATGTATCAGCTTGTTTGCAAGAGTGAGATAGGTAATGGCATTTGTGTCTTCGTTGCCATTATAATAATCGTCGTAACTTCCGAAGGCCTGTCCGAGACCATGGCTGTAATAGAGCATTGAAGTGACGCCGTCGAAACGGAAGCCATCGAAACGGAATTCCTGCAACCAGTATTTGCAGTTTGACAGCAGGAAATTTATTACGTCGTTTTTCCCGTAGTCGAAACATAGCGAGTCCCAGGCGGGGTGTTCACGCCGTCCGTCACCATAAAAATATTGGTTGTAGCTGCCGTCAAGGCGTCCGAGGCCTTCAACTTCATTTTTCACAGCGTGGGAGTGGACGATGTCCATTATGACGGCTATGCCGAGTTCATGGGCGCGGTCTATCAGGCTCTTTAACTCTTCCGGTGTGCCGAAACGGCTTGACGGGGCATAAAAACTTGACACATGGTAGCCGAATGAGCCATAATATGGATGTTCCTGAATCGCCATAATCTGAATGGCGTTATAGCCGTCAGCCGCTATGCGGGGTAGGATATTGTCGCGGAATTCAGTGTATGTGCCTATCCCTTCACGTTCTTGGGCCATGCCTATGTGACATTCATAGATGAGCAGTGGTCGTGTGTCCGGGCGGAATCGCTTAGGTGTTTTCCATTTATATGGGGTGGGGGACCATACCTGGGCTGAGAAAACATGGGTATTCTCGTCCTGTACCACACGGGTTGCATAGGCCGGGATTCGCTCACCTTCTCCACCATCCCATTCCACCATCATCTTATATAAGTCGCCATGCTTGATGGCATCCGGTTTTAGTTTTATTTCCCAGACCCCGCCGGACTTTTGTTTGAGTGAATATTTTTTAAGACGTTTCCATCCTGAAAAATCTCCGATAAGGGTGATTGCCGTAGCGTTTGGCGCCCATTCACGGAATACCCATCCGTTTTCAGTGCGGTGAAGCCCGAAATAATTATGTGCGTTGGCAAATGAGTCAAGAGTCCCGTCAGGGCCACAGAGTTCATTCTCCTTACGCACGGCATCTTCATGTCGCCCGATGATAGCTTCGCTATATGGTTCGAGCCAAGGATCGTTTTTCAGGATATTGAGAGTCTTTTTTTTCATAGATTGATGATTTCGTATACGACTTGCATAAAATATATGTATCTACAAACTTACTAATAATAATTCAAACCGCCAAAAGCGTATGTTTAAAATAGGACAATTATTCTAAAAACATGCTTTTAGCGGTTTATAATATATTCCCCAAGCTATTCTGCCAGTCAGTTACTCTGGATTCAAGGTATTTTAGGGTTTATAGTAATCCATAGATGAAAACCAGTGCGATGCATACGGGCGCTACATATCTTAAGCAGAAAATCACGCTTGCGACCATTAGCCGTGATATTGCAGAGCAATTTGTCGGGGTCAGTTCCCGTCGCACGATTGATTTGTCAAGCACCCATCCGACGAATATTGATATGGCCATGCCTCCGACCGGGAGCAGGATATTTGACGACACATAGTCAAACAGATTGAACAGTGTCATGCCACAGATGGTAAAATCTCCGAGGGAGCCGAATGATAGCGCGCATAGACCGCCGAGAATCATTGCAGTCGCGATATTGATTATCGTAGCTTTGCGGCGTGACATTCCGTGCTCGTCGGTAAGGTAGGCTATGCAGATTTCACTCATAGATATGGTCGACGAGAGTGATGCAAGGAAAAGTAGCAGGAAAAACAGGGTTGACCACATCATGCTGAGTGGCATGCGGCTGAAAATCGACGGAAGGATTTCAAATACAAGTTTTGGCCCGGCTGCCGGTTCCATGCCGAATGTAAACACAGCCGGAAATATTATAACGCCTGCGAGGACTGCGACGAGGGTATCAAGCGACGCCATGACTCCGGCAGTGCGCAGCAGGGGGGTGTCGCGTTTGAAATAGCTCGAGTACGTAATCAGGCAACCAAGCCCGAGACTTAATGAGAAAAATGCCTGTCCCATTGCCGAAAGAACGACTTTAGGACTTATTTCCGAAAAATCAGGTGAGAAAAGGAAACGAAGTCCTTTGCCGGCAGCGGGCATCGTGATGGAATTGACACAGAACACGATGAGAATCACGAATAGCAATGGCATCATTACATTCGACATCTTCTCGATACCTTTTTCAACGCCACGTGATAGTATCACATAATTTATAAACAGGAAAGCTATGGTCCATCCGAGCGGACGCCAGTCGGATGTCGCGAATGAGTCAAAGCGACCATGAAGTCCCTCAACGGAGCTGACTCCTCCGAATCCCGAGAGTGATTGGTATACATATTCCATAGTCCATCCTGCCACTACGGAATAGAAACTCAGAATCATCACGGATGCAAAAAGCCCGAGGTAGCCGATGGCTCCCCAGGCTTTATTAGGGGTCAAGGCGCGGAATGCACCGCGGACATTTGACCCCGTATGACGTCCAATGATAAATTCGGCACAGACCACCGGCACTCCCACCACGAAAATGAAAAACAAATCAATGAGCAGGAAGGCTCCTCCACCATGGGCTCCGGCCTCGAAAGGGAAACGCCATATGTTCCCGAGGCCTACGGCAGAACCGACCGTGGTGGCAATGACTCCGAGCCGGGTTGCGAATTGTGCGCGTTTTTTCACTTCGTTTCAGTTGCCGGACGGGCTATTTTGTCCTTTTCACAGCGTTCGGTCATAGCTTTGATGCGGGCTGTGGTTTCAGGGTGTGACGAGAACATTTTGTTGATATAGCTTGACTTTGCTGCGGCTCCGGCCTCTTCTTCCATCTTTTGGAATTTTTCGAAGGCCATAACCATGCCCCAGGGATTCTTGCCATGTTTCTTCAGGAAATCATAGCCATAGTTGTCGGCCTCTTTTTCCTGCTTCTGGGAATATCTGGCATTGATGAGCGATTCGCTCAGTTGTCCGAGCTGTGATTCAGTGAGGGCGGCAGCTGTATTGCTTGTGGCGGCGATTCCGTCTTTCAACGCTCCGGCAAGAAGTTCTGTGCGGAAGGCGTTTTTGGAATGATGTTTGGCTACATGGCCGATTTCATGGCCGATGATTCCGAGCAGCTCATCGTCGCTCATGATGTCCATGAGAGAGGAGAACACGCGCACGCTGCCGTCGGCACACGCGAATGCGTTCACGTCAATCACACGGTAGACTTTGAAATTCAAGGGAATTCCTTCAACATTGGTCAGCCCTTCGGTGAGTTTTTTAAGACGTATTGTATATGGATCATCGTCGGGAGTGACAGGGTTGTGCTCATCCATCCAGTCTACAGACTCCTTTACGTAGGCTGCCATCTGTGCGTCGGTGAGTGTCGCCGCTTTCGCTGCCTTTGCTCCGGCCTTGATGGCTTTTCCGATATTGAACTGGGCCATTGCGGGCATAGATACTGCAAGACCGAGCGCAAGTACAAAAGTTTTAAGAATATTCTTATTCATAATGTCTTATGTGTTTAATGGTGTTGTCAGTCTTTGATTGAGCTACAAAATTAGACAAAAAAATGCAATTTAATTTGAAAAATGCAGTTAAATGTAGTGTATGGAATCCGATAATACATCCTCAGTCACCGTATCACGCAGGATTTTACGAGGGATAGTCTGGACTATAGTAATAATTGCCGTGATTGTGGCATATTTATGGGCTATGATGATATATAGGGATACGATTGTGGAATGGCATACTCCATGGTCGATAGCTCTTGTGCTGTCTCTTTTGTCGTGGTTCCCGCTCAGAGGTCTCTATGGCTGCGTATTGCCTGACTATCATGTCATTTTGCGCCTGTTGATTCATTTTGCGGGAGCGACGGGCTTATGGTTGCTGCTGATTCTCGGTCTCAATAGCTGGTGCGCCGATAAATCTTCGCTTCATACGGAGCAGGCGACTGTGGTGGGTCATTTCCGTGAGAAGCGTTATCACACTCAAAGGGTGACGAGGAAGGTGTACCGTCGCGGTCAGCCATACTATGAATATATAGTCCGCATGCAGTTTCCGGCAGGCAGGGAGAAAGATTTCACTTTGCCATTGGAAAAATATAAGCGCCTGCGAAACGGAATGACGATTGATGTTCCTGTTTCACGAGGCCTTTGGGGCTTTCCGGTAATTGACCGCCCCCGCGAACTTGAGCCTTAAAGTTGTCTGAATTCCTGATAGATAAGGAAACTAATATCTATAATTTTATGAAAAAATCATTATTTATCGCAGCAGTGGCTGCAATGTTTGTGGTTTCGGCCTGTAACAGTAACGGTAGCAAGACTGAAAACGGGGTTGCTACGGCTTCTGACTCTACTGAAGTGCAGTCAGTCCGTGGAGTCTGGAACATCGAGAATATAGTTGTCAACGACACTCTTTCAGTCCGTCCCGCCGAAATCGATCCCGAGGCAACACAAAGTTTTATATTTGATGTTGACGGAGTGGTCGGCATCAAGACCAACTGCAATTCTCTTGGTGGAAGCTATGCTGTTAAGGGTGACTCCATCCGTTTTGAAAACATGTTCTGTACTGAGATAGCCTGTGAGAATATGGCTGTGGAGGACATGCTGAAGCAAGTGCTTCCCAATGTCGCTACTATTGATTTCGTCAATGATTCGACTCTCCGCCTGAACACAACCGTAGATGCGAGCTACATAGTGCTCCGCAAAGCTCAGGAAAGCAAATAGCCGATTCACTGTTTCAGCGTCATGTAATGATGGCGGAGGCAGGGCTTGAGCTTTTCGAGAGAATATCGGAGGGCTGTGCGTGGAAGTGAGGTGGCATATCGGTCAAGAAATGCTATCAACACGGATTCATCGCGTTTGCCTATCTCGCGGAGCATCCAGCCGGTGGCCTTGTGCATGAGGTCGTGGGGATGATGCATGTGTATTTCAGCGAGCCTGAGTGTGTCGTCAAAACTGCAGGCGCGAATCATCGCGAATGTGGCCACGATGCTGACACGGTTCTCCCAAAGGTTGGATGATTCCGCGAGCCGGTATAGGATTCCGCGCTCGTCAGGATGGGTCAGGAGACGGTCGCCAAGTATGTATTGACTCACGAGGTCCACAAGGTCCCAGTTGTTTCCGTAAGGAATCAGTTCGATATAAGTGTCGACGATTGATTTCTGCGCGTCCTCATCCTTCTGTTTCTTGGCTTTGCGATATAGTTCGATGAGCGACAGGAATCCTGCGAGGCGCACCTCATGCCATTCAGAGTGTATCAGCTCGATGGCGGCGGTAAGAGTCATGCCTTTTTTCGCTTCCTTGACGATTGCCCTGGTTTCGGGGACACGGATGCCAAGAAATCTATCGCCATGGCCGTATTGTCCGGGTGATGTCTTGAAAAAGCGGCTTAGGTTCGCGGCCTGGCGTTCATCTGCTTTTGCCATGAGGCAGTCGAGCACTTCGGATGCTATGTCTCTGTCGGTCATTGTTATCGTATGGCGTATTCAGGAATCTGATTGAATGTTTGAGATGCAAATGTAAAGAAAAATTTGGATATTATTCAAAAACTTTCTACCTTTGCATCGCTTTAGAGGCTGCAATCGCAGCTTTTGGGCTTTAAGGATTGTCTTATGGTGTAATGGTAGCACTGCAGTTTTTGGTTCTGCCTGTCTTGGTTCGAATCCAGGTAAGACAACGGAAAACTCTTGAAAAGAGTAAGAGGGATGGCTTTTTTAAGCCATCCCTCTTACTCTTTTCAAGAGTTTTGAGTTTTAAGTGTGGAGTTTTGAGTTGAGGGGCTAATTGGGTTGGCCCATCAGTCCCATTAGACTTATTAGCCTTATGGGCTGCTTAATTGGGCTTGAGGAAATGAAAAACCCGGCGCGGGGGCGCCGGGTTGGTAATAGGGTGATAAGGGAATATCGGGGGAGGAGATATTAAAAGAGAAGAGTAGAGAATAGATATTCCCTTTGCGGGTTAGCGTTGGATGTATTTCTTACCGTTCTTGATTACGATGCCTTTGTAGTTTTCATCGACCTGGATACCGAGGAGGTTGTAGATGGGGGCATTGTTGTCAGTATCAACGATGATGTCGTCGATTCCGCTCTGAACATAATCATCGCCGAAGAAGCCGTTGGCGTCTGAGATGCGCAGGCCGTTGAGTTTGGCGGTACCGCTTACTGATGCGGGGACGATTTTGACAAAACGGCTTTCAGGGTTGAGCTCGAATTCGCCTTTGAAAGGAAGATCCTTCTCGGTGAAGACACGGATTGTGCGCCATGCGGGAGCGAGGTCAGGATTGCGTGATTCCTGAACTTTGAACAGTACGGAGGTTCCTTCTTCTGCCGAGAGGTCAACGGCAATCTTCTTGGCGGGACCTTCGAAGTAGCCCATCACCTTGTCGTTTTTAGATGCGGAGCAGAAAGCTACATAGTCAGCGGCAACAGTGCCGTCGTTGCCACCGCCTACCTGACACCAGTGGGGGTAGTCGTTGTTGGCTGTCTGAACATTGCCTCCTACAGTTTCGAAGGGGGCCACAACGTTGAAGGGAGCGAAGTTGGCGGGAAGGTTTTTGATTGCCTTTCCGAAGTGCTTGTCGCCTGAAGCTACCGCGCGTGCGTAGTCAGAGGTGTTAATCTGTACCTCTCCGATAAACGACTGCGTGCCGGTGAGATTGGTGAGGTCGCCTGAGGCGAACTTCACGGTATAGGCAGAGTTGATGTCGAGACCGGTATATGCGATGCTGAGGTTGGCGCCGGATGCGCTAACTGCGATATCCTCATACTGATGGATGCCGGAGATAGTGGCAGTGCCCTTATATACTACCTCTTGATTGAACTTGAGGGAGATTGAACCGTCCTCGAAGCTTACGTCGTTGATAAGCTTGCCTGCAGAGAGTTCAAGTGTCTGCTCACCTTCGGGAGCCACATAACGCTCTACAAGGATATCGTTGACATTGAACTTTTTGCCGTTTGATTCAAGACGGAACTGAACGTCGCCTGCGTTGGGGTAGGTGACGGTGAATTTGAACACGCGTTTCTTGTTGCCGATAACGAGATCCTGGGTCGATTCATCTCCACCGGCTATTGTGACGAGCTTGGCGGTCTGCTGGGAGGTGCCGGTATTACCGAGCCAGTAGGTAATCACACAGGGGCCTGCAATGGTGGGGGTGGTTACGTAACCATTACCGATGTTGAACTGGACAGCGTTGGCGGTAGCGCCTTCGTCGTCAACGGATGCGGGACCGTAGTTCTCTGAGCTGTCTGAAGAATAGACGCCGGGCATGTGCACGATTCGGCTTGCAGTCTCACCTACACCGATAACCATGCCGTTGAAGGTCTTGGAATCATTCTTCGAGCCTTTTTTGAAGATGTCGGTGTTGGCTGTCGCATCGCCATAGGCGGTTGCATATTCTTCAGGAGTTGTGGTGAAGTCTGTGTAGAAGAGCACGCCTCCGGCAGTTGAGGTGAAGTTCCATACGGTGCCGGTAGTTGTGCCGATTGAGTTTGTGGCATCCACGCGCCAGTAGTAGGTCTTACCGGCTTCGAGTTCATTGCATGCCCATTCCTTCTTTGTAAGGCCTTCGGCTTTCTTTTCGAGATTTTCTGCTGAGGTGCCGAGATAGATGGCATAGGTGGTCTCGCCTCCATAGGTCTTCACGTCGTCGACCCAGGTGAAGGTGATTCCGCTTGCCACTCCTTCCTTAGCACCGATAGCGGGGAAGGGGTTGGTGGAGGGAGCGGGAGCCGCGGGGTCACCGATAGTCTCGGTAGCAACAATGTCGGTATAGTCGGAAGCGAGCCCATCGGGGCCTACAGAGCGCAGGCGTACCCAATATTTTGTCCTTGGGGTGAGACCGATGATAGTAGCTGTAGCTTCGCCGGCGGCAGCTGTAGCAGCTTTTGTAAAGTTTGTGCCGTCTGTAGAGGTCTCAATCTCGAAACCATATTTGGTGTTCTTGTTGATATCCCATGTGAGCGTGAGGGTCTCCTTCTGTTGGTCGGTTACAGTAAGTTTGACGGGTCGCTTGATATAGGGATAGGCCTCGGTGATGGTGAATGAATAAGCTTCGATGTTGGTGTAGCCTTCGGCGTTGAGCTTGACGGCGTCAGAGGGGTCATTGGGGTTGAGGCCGTTGGCGATTTCCCATGCGTCGGGTATGCCGTCGCCGTCAGAATCGAGAGGCTTCACACCACCGGAAATGTTAGCATTTCCCTTGTGAGAAAGTTCTATCTCACTCGAAATGCCATTTGTCGATCCTTTTTTACCATTTGTCTTGATAAGATCAATCAAATATTCATCAATGGCGTCACGCGCAGGTAGTACCGGACCTACACTTTCAATCATCCAAGCATATGCCTCCTGTGCGGTCATTATATTGGATATAGGTATAATTTGTTTGATATATCCGTCACTTTCAGGAGTCAAATTGTTCGCAGTATTAAAATCTGCGATGTTTTGATTTAAAGCTTCAAAACTTTCAATGGGAGTGGAATATGGAGCTGTACCTCCGCTTGACCCCACCATTTCATCAGTTGTCATTAAATGACCATCGAGATACCAACTTGCATTTTCATCATAGTAGTTTCCGTTTCCATAGAATCGGAATGATTCAACTCCTCTGGTAAATGGTGCTGTTCCTTTCCATGGACCTTTAACGAAATAATTGCCTTGGATATCAGCCCAGTGATTTCCATCTTTTGAATCACTCATGATATAGCAACCTCCGTCCCCCCAGTTATAGACAACATTGTTGACATACTGATTCAATCCTTTGACTTTTGGGTTACGTGTTTTGTTTTCAATATAAAGGTTGCGATAGAGGGTTACGCCTCCACTTGTCTGGATTAGGCCACCGCATGAATGAGGCTGCAGTCCCTGACCAATTATAGAGTTTTGGATAGTGATATTACCAGGATTGATTCCTTTTTTATCCCAGCTGATAGAGAAGTTCTCATCTTTGCCCCAAAGCACGGAAAGGTGATCGAAAATCATATCCGTACCATTTGCGACTCCACAAGCATCTTTTCCGCTGTCTCCCTTGGTACCCATACGGAAACGGATATAGCGTACAATAAGATTGTTAGCTCCAGAGAAAGATGTGCGGTTGCCATAAATATTTATACCCTCACCCGGAGCTGTCTGTCCAAGTATAGTATTGTTTCCTTTTACTACGAGGGCTGATTTAAGATTTATAGTTCCACATACGTCAAACACAATAATGCGGCCTTCCTTGCTGACTGCATCACGGAAGGAACCGGCCCCGGCATCGTTAAGGTTGGTCACATGGTAAATCTCGGGATTTGCCACAGCTCGTGCTCCTTTAGCATAACGGCCGAAACCCTCGGCTCCGGGGAAGGCGAGGAGGTCAGTTCCGGCGGCATAGGCTCCCAAGCCCAATGTGAGTGCACAGGCGCTCAGCGCAAATTTTTTTAGAATTTTCATGGATTGAGAAATAACTGAAATGAGATTATGAAATTATGATATACATGAATTCAGAAATGGCGGGAATAACATATTCGATTGTTCGAAACCTTTAATTATTCGGAACAGCCCGCAGGGAAAATAAGACCCTGCGGGCTGTGAGTTTCTGAATCAAGAAATCAATCGAAGCGGATTACTTCTGGATGTATTTCTTGCCGTTCTTGATAACGATGCCTTTGTAAGTTTCGTCAACCTGAACCCCAAGTAGGTTGTAGATAGGAGCGTTTTCGTCAGATTCGTTAGCAATTATATTATCGATAGCAGAACTTGCGCCACTTGCTTCGATTTCAATGCGTTGGAGCACGAGGCCACAACCGTCTGTCATGAAACGAAGTGCCACTTTATCATTGCCATCGTAATTATATTCACGCTTAACATACCTTTTAGCGGTTGCGTCTTCGTTAACCTGCAGTGTTTTACCTTCTACAGCAGAACCGTTAACAACCGGAATTACAGAATATTTATGGGTTGCATCTGTGCTACCAACATAATAGGTTACTTTGCATGGTCCCTGAACTTCGGGGAACTGAACGTATGTGCCTGCGAGAGGAGCTTTACCTTGTTTACTTTTGATGAAGACCAAGGCTCCCTTATCAGAAACCCAGTTTGCTGCATCAAGTGCATTATAATCGGCATCTACCCATTTATCTATAGAACCGTAGTTTTTATACCAATGCATACGAGCCGGTCCATAGTATTTGTTGTCAGGAGTTCTTTCCATCCAACAAATGAAAGGATTGTTTTTTAGATTTGCTGCATATTCTTCTCCTAAAGGTTTGATTTCATCTTCAGTAAATACTCCAGGTTCAATCTCGTCACCAGGAATAAATTCGGTAGGATTGTCAAGTGTACCGTTATTCCATTCGGGATCCGGAGTTACAGCATATGTCTTACCATCAAAAAGAGATACAACCCTATTGGTCACACCATATTGTTCCTTATATGGATCGTCAGGGTAATTCTCGACATCTTTTTTTGCAACTATAAGGGCATTTTTCTCACGATCCATTCCGGCTTTATCAATAATGTCAGCTTCTTTATCGACGAATAATTGACTGTTAGGATCACAGAACTGTTTGAAAATGCCATGGGAAGTAAAATCCCATACGATTTTGTTAGTTTGTGCGGCAACAGACATAACAGAGACGGCTGCCAAGGAGAAAAGTAATGATTTTTTCATTGTGCAGAAATGTTTAATAAATAATTAAATTTAATTAGTAAATAAAATCAAATTGATAAATGAAAATATGAAGCAGGGACGGAATCCGCTGATTTTTCGCGTTGACGGAGTATCCCGGACTCCGTTCCTGCTGCGGGAAGTAGACCGCTGCTTTAACACAGGGTCATGAAAGACTGCCGAGTTTGAGTTTTGAGTTTAAAGTTTAGAGTGTTGAGTGGAGTCTGCTACTTATAGGCGGGGTGCTGGGTGAGGTTGGGGTTGTCGATGAGAGGATGGCCCGCGCTCTTTGCAGCGAAGGGGAATAACTCTGTCTTGTTCGGTTGATATCCGTAGAAAAGATCGTTTATCCATTCGGGAATATCCTTGTTGTCCGTAAATTGTTTGTAGGTCGGTTTAGTATAAATGGCCTGTCCAATCTGAAGCATTGTTGAAGATTCCGCAGAAAAACCGACCTCCATTCTACGAGCCTTATTATATTCGCTTGTCCAGCTTTGGAACATATTTACTGCGTACCAATTACCATCGTTTTTAACACCATGGCTTTGGAGTAGTTTGGTTATGGCTGCATCATATTTTTCTTTTGAGAATTTTGTGCTTTCACGGATATCGGCATATCCACTCCAAGGAACGTCATAGTAAGGAACGGTGAGGAATTTGTCGCCGTATGTTTGAGCGTTCTTCTCATAGTGGTAAATACGATATATCATATTATTTGAGCGGGCTGAACCGTAGACATTTTTTCCATATGCATCAGCGAGGTCTCTCATCTCTTCCTTGCAACGCGCAATGTTCTTATCGAGCAGATTAGTACGGATAAGGTCGGAACGGAGAAGGAATTCATCTGCGAACTCCCATTTACGTTCCTGAATGATTTCATCAAGAAATGCTTCCTTGCTTGAAGTGTCAATGGATTTGTCTCCAATCCCGGCACGGTCGCGCACAAGTTTCAGATATGGGGCACCAGCTCCTGGCCCGGCAAGATAGTTTTGAGTCTCTGCATACATCAGAAGTATGTCGGCATAGCGGAGAATAGGGATGTCTATATTTCGCTTAGATGTCTCAGCAGGGCTCGTTGCCCATTGGATACGGAACTTCCCTCCCATAATTGATGAGAATGTGGTGCCGACATTTGCCCATTCGTCTTTGATATCGTTTGTTTTCTTGAATGTAATAGAATAGTTACAGCAAGATACGTCACGGCGAATATCTTTTTCGTCAAATGACAGATAGTATGTTGGCAACTTGCCTTGTAGAGTCTTGCGTTGTCCATAAAGGCCTCCTACACTTCCTGGCTGTCCATTGTAGACACCAAAAGAACTATTCGTGGTTGTGCCAAGGCATGCCTGCTGCCACATCATTTCCCCAGAAGTTACATCGAAATTACGCTGGCAGTAATTATAGAAAAGGTTTTGGAAAGCGTTCATGTCACCACTTGCCTGGACAAGGCTATTTTCACCTTTTTCAATAACATCATGTAGTGCGTTGTCTGCTATTTTATACAGTTCGTTTACACGGGCCTCATCGTCACGGCGTCTCATCTGCAAAGTGGCAGGATCATTCGTCTCAAGATTCCAACGAAGAGAATAGCCGGCTGCATGAAGGCATATTCGTGCCAAGATGCCAAGGGCTGCCTGTTGAGTAAGGCGCTCCGGTGCAATACCGTAATCAGCTTTAGCTTCATTCCACCAGGGCATATATGGAATATATTCCTGCATTTCACCAATCACGCGATCATAAATTTCATCGCGAGAGGTTCGTTTGGGCAAATATACATTGGGGTCTTTAATGCCAAGGTCAAAAACAGCTTCCCATTGTGCCGGCACGTCTCCATAGAACTTGATAAGGTTATGGTATGCGAAAGCACGTATAGTATAAAGTTCACCAAGTAGCGCTTTCACTTTATTTGTCTGTTCCATCTTTAAAAGACGGGGGATGCCAATATTACATGCTTCAATAATTCGATAACTTTCACTATAGGTTGTCGAGAGGGTAGCGGGAAGAATCGGGTCATAATAATAGTTGCCTATCTGCCATTTAGATGAGTTCCGAAGTTCCTCTTCGCATGGCATAGTGATTGTTTCTCCCGAATTGTATTGGCGATATTGTTCTTCGTGAATGAGACCACGATAGCAACCTTTTACATACACTTCGGCATTGTTTTCATTGGCAAAGACAAAGTCGACGTTATCATTAGTAAAAGATGGCTTTTCAAGAGTGTCCTCACAGGATGTCAGCATGGGGGAAGCACCAAGGAGCATTGTTGCTGTCAGGACATTGAATATATTTTTCTTGTTCATGTTAAATTCTTGATGTCAGATTAAGGTTAGAACGAGAGGTTTAGACCGACAACGTAGCTGCGTGAGAGAGGATATGAAGAACTGTCATATCCGGGAGTACAGATTACATTGTCGTTTGCAGATGATGAATCAGGGTTGTATCCATCATAACCTGTGATGGTAAAGACATTATTGGCCGTGAAATAGAGACGCAATTTTTCTATATGTGCTTTTCTCATCCATTTCGCAGGGAAGGTGTAACCAAGAGTGACTTGAGCGAGACGCAGATAGGATCCATCCTCAACAAAGTATGAGTTCGGGTAAGTGATGTAGCCTGAATTTGTTTGAGACAAGCTCCATGTACGTGCATTTTCATTGGGGTTGAGTTCACGGATACGTTCAAGGGTTGTCGCCTGACGTCCGGTAGCAGGGTCAATCAAACGATAATAATTGTCTCCAAACTCCTTCGGTGTATTTTGGAAGGATGCATAGGGCAACATTGAATGTTTTGTAGCATTGTATATATCATTGCCATATGAAAACTTCATAAAGGCATATAAATCAAATCCTTTAAACGTTAGCTGATTCCCAAATCCACCAGTGAATTTAGGGGTACCATTACCAATCTTGACCAATTTACGGGTAAACTCCGGATTTTCAGGGTCGTTATTGTCTGCTGCGAACTTAATATCTCCAGGCATAGGGTCTTTTACTGCGTCTGAGGACGTACCTTGGAATGGTTTAACGACACCGTCTTTTAGTTTGATTTTTCCTTTATCGTCCGTATAGAAGTCTTCAGTGGTATAGATGCCTTCATATTTGTAACCGTACATATCTCCAAGAGCTTGCCCTACGGTTGCATAATATGTGACAGTTCCCGCACGGTTACTACCTACACCAAATGTCTTGAATCCTTGTTGATCCTCGAGTTTGAGAACCTTAGACTTGTTGAAAGAGATATTAAAATTAGACGTCCATTGAAAGTCCTTCGTAGATATATTAACTGTGTTGAGTTGGAATTCCCAGCCACGGTTACGCATTTTACCGACATTTTGATATTGATATGCATAGCCTGTAGATTTGGGAATAACACATTTCATAAGCATGTCGGAGATTTCATTATTATACCATTCAGCGGTAAGAATAATGCGGTTATTGAAGAATCCAAAATCTAAACCGACATTAGTTGCATGCAGTGTTTCCCATTTAAGATCCTCATTCCCGAGAGTAGTGCTAACTACATAAGCAGGGGAGTTTTCATCATTATGGGTCGGATAGGTTGTCAGAGAAAAGTTCGTCTCATATAGATTTGCACCTATGTCATTATTACCGGTGACACCATAGCCGACACGGAATTTAAGGTTGTTAAACCAATTATTAATGCCACTTTCCTGCCAGAATTTTTCCTGAGAAACGCGCCATGCCGCGGATGCCGAGGGGAAGTAGCCCCATTTGTTGCCTTTTGCGAACTTCGAGCTACCGTCAGCGCGGAATGTTGCTGTAAGTAGGTAGCGGTCATCGTAGCTGTAGTTGGCGCGAGCAAAAAATGAAAGCATATTGCCATGGCTACGGCTTGAACTTTTTTCATAGCACTCAGCATTGCTAATATCGTTGAGACCATGGTTGGGGTCAGGGAATTTTCTTAATTTCAAGCCATTTTTTGAACTGCCGGATGATGAGTATTCCTGTCCGACAAGCATATTTAGTTCATGCTTTTCTTTGATAGTAAACATGGCATTGAGAGTATTGGTTATACCCCATCCGTCTCCTTCAGAATTACTGATAGAGCCATTCATGCCTGTGTTTGCTTGGTCTATAACGTATGATGAGGACCGCTTATCTGCAAAAGACGTGCTTTTACCCCAAGAAGAATGATAGTTACCAGCCGTTCTCCATTTAAAATGTTTGAGGAACTCGATATTGATACCGCCAGTGACTTCAAAACGTCGGTTGTGGCTTTCGGATGTGCTTGCCTGATTTGCTACTAACGGATTGCCGGTGTCATAATATGAATCAAGTCCTCGAAAATCACGGAATGTAAATTCTGAGTTGATGAGTTCATCACGTGTGAAGTAGGTGCCACCATTGATTGGTTGCAGCAAAACGCTTTTCATTCCTGAATATGCACCGCCTCCATGAGTTACATTGTCATAGTAGAACGAACTGAAATCAAAAGTTACATCTTTCCAAAGTTCACCATTGATTTTCGCGCGTATAGAATTCCTTTTATAGTCATGGTTCTCAAGAAGTCCATCCTGATCAGTAAAATTGTAACTTAAAAGCATACGTAGCTTTTCAGTACCAGTGGATAGACTGACATTGTGATTCTGAGTAGTAGCGTGACCTCCAAATGTGAGGTCTTGCCAGTCAAGGGCATATGAATCTCCATATCGTTCAGCTATACGATTGAAAGCCCCTGAATAGAAATCGGGAGTATCAATGCCGATACGATTGTCATAGACAGTCGAAAATGCTGTTAGTTTATCTTGGAGATTCGCAAATTCGTACTGATAACCGACATAGTCTGCTGCGTTATCCATCATGTCAAGCTTTTTAGAAAGTTTATCAAAGCTGACATAACCGTTATAATCTACTCTTGTTTTCCCTTTTTGAGCAGATTTTGTTGTGATTACTATAATACCGTTAGAACCACGAGCACCATAGATTGCGGTTGATGAGGCATCCTTTAGCACGTCGATAGTTTCAATGTCGTTTATGTCAATATTTGCGAGGGCATCACTCATCACAAAGCCATCAACAATGTAAAGTGGCGATGTGCCTTGTGTGAGCGATGTGCCACCACGCACCGTTACATTAAGTTTCGCCCCTGGCGCTGAACTTTGACTTACAATGTTAAGACCGGCAGCCTTACCTTGAAGTGCTGCAGCAGCCGTGGTTGCAGGAACTTTTGCAAGGTCCGTTCCAGAAACAGAGCTGACAGCACCTGTGAGGTCTTTCTTCTTAACCGTACCATAACCGATGGCTACGACTTCGTCGAGCATGGTGGCGTTGGTGGTGAGAGTCACGTCAATCTTGGTCTGGCCGTTGACGGGGACTTCCTTTGTATCGTAGCCTATATAGGAGACTACGAGGGTCGCTTTGGAGGGCACGGATATAGAGAAGTTGCCGTCAAGGTCAGTGGAGGTGCCGTGGGAGGTTCCTTTCTGCATGACGGTTGCCCCGAGGAGAGGCTCGCCCATATCGTCGAAGACGGTACCACTGACAGTGATATTCTGGGCGTAGAGTGAAACTGAGAATGTCATGGTCAGCAACAATGCCAGCCAATAACGCGTTTTTTGACTAAATTTCATACACGCATGGTTTAGATTTAGTAAAAGTGATGTATTAAGATTTTGAGTTAAGTAAAATCGGAACAGCTAACAGTTACTTGCACTTGCGGAAACGATGCGGAGCGGCGTCGGTCCGTAATGTGATGGGAAAATTGCGCAAAATGCGCATATTTTCGGCAAATTTACGTTAAAAAATTACCCCCCCAACTGTTTAACAATATTTAACTGAATTTAACTCGTCGCGAGCTAATATGTTAAGAAAAGTGACCGTTTAGAATGGCCCTGTATTATATAATATTATGTGTGATTTTCTGGAAACTTATTTTCGTGCGTAGCAGTAGGCGCAAAAATGGGGGCATGTGTCATACATGCCGATGTCTTTGCTGCGAATACAGCCACAGGCCTTGCGTTGGCCTTTGTCTTTCAGGTTTATGTAGCCGGTAGGTATTTCAGGCATATTGCCGAAAATGTCGGGCTCGGGTAGGCGGCCGGTGTGGAGATAGTAGACGAGCTCACGGTCATGGGAGAATTCGGATTCGAGCAATTGTCCGTCGACACAGCGGTTTTGTTCGATACCATGGGCGGAAAGGTCGATTTCTTCTCCGCATGTGGCGAGGGTGACGGGCCATCCCGAGGCATGCCAGGCCTCGCGGATTTTTACAAGACCGTCGATGAGTTCGGCCTGTTGTTCCCGGGACGGTTCGGCTGAGAGTACATTTTCTTTAGTGAAGCATGAGGTGTCTTTAACAAGATTGTTGCGGACTTTGCGATAGGTGGCGACATCTACAAAGCTGAACACGAGTTTTTCGGTAAGACCCCGCAGCTGATTGCCTATGTGCCATATACGAGTCAGAAGTTCGCGGGGAGTTAGCTCGGGGGTGAGGATGAGTGGGTCGAAGCGCCATATGACCCTTCGCGGGCCGAGCATCCGGGAGAGGTGGCGGAAGGTTGCGATGCGCCGGTCAAGCGGGGGGACGTTCGGTTCGAAATGCTCAGGCGTGTAGTCGTTGAGGGTGTACTGGAAATAATAATGAAGGCCGCGCCGGTCAAGTTCGGGTAGGTATGGAATTATGGGTGCCGGATTTTTGGTCCAGAACACGACGGCCCGGCATCGGGCGAAGGATATGTAATGGCGACGGCGGTTGAAGGGGTTTATCCATTCGCAGTAGCCCTTGGCGAGCCTGTCGAAGAACCACGGGGCATGAAAGGCGGGGATGTCCGTGGCGCGGCTCGCTGATATAATGACAGGGGCGAGGGCTTCGGCGGGAAGCCCTTCGTCGGTCAGGATTGAGATGCGGTCGTTCATTTCAGGAATTGTGAGCGGAGTAGGGCGATTATTCCCTCAACGGGTATGGATGAGTAGAGTTTCACGACCCATTTCTGCGGGGCGCGACGTTTTGAGTCGAGCAGTTTGGAAAGATTGTCAATGACCTCGGAATCGGTCAGTGTCGGTTCGCACCGGGATATGAACCAGCGAATGTCGTTTTCGAACTGACTGCGACTTTTTTCGTCGGGAATCATAGAGGAGGCTTTCTCTACCCAGGAAATGTCGGTGAGGAGTGAGGATGAAGCGAATGGCAGGGAGCGGATGGCTTCGACAGTTTTGGCCTTCTTGCGCTTGCGTTGCTTGGTTTGTCCGGTTTGTGCCGGTTTTTCTTCGGGCGATGGGAGGGCGATTTTTGCCGGACGGATTTCAGGCCATTTGACCACGGGCATTTCCCTTCCGAAAAGGAGAGTGAAGATGTCGCCATAGGTCTGCATGGTCAGTATAGGGATGAGTGGCTCGCGGTTGAGTTCGCAATATCCGGAGATGGCTCCCCAAAGAGTCAGGGTTGCCGTTGGGTCGGCAATCTCTTTAGCGGTGATGTAGGCGAAGAGGTCGCCCGCGCTGTGGGCCCGCAGGATGAAGGTTGCGATTGATTTCAGTTCGGGGTTGTCGGTCGCATCGAGCGAGAAGGGCAGGGAGAGGTTGTCGATGTGGGCTATGAGCGAATCTATATATATAAGGTGTCTATCCCAAGCTTCTTGGGGATTATTCGCTTTTACTGCCTCGAAGATGTCGCGGCACAGGCCGCTGCGGTCGGCAAGGAGTTGGCTCAGGGTATAGCGGCGGTCGATGATGTGGTTGAGCGCGGCGGTTATGAGTGGCATGCCGGTGATTTCTGCCATCGTGCCTTTTATGTGGAACCCATCAAGCGTAGGAATTGGGAGGGCTTTGCGGTAATTCTCTATGGTGGAAACGACGCGGCCTGTGATTTCATCGCGCAGCGAGAGGAAATCTTGAGGGGTGGTGAGCTCGGATGCGAGCGGGAGGAGGTGGTAGCCCCACTTGTTGACAAGGAGGCGATATTGTATTTTCCATGAGTCCCATTCGTTAAGAATGGCAATGAACTGCTTTTTGTCGAGTCCGAAGCGGGCGGTTTCGGCTGTAAGTCTCGAGTCGAAGTCTTTGCGGTTGGCTTTCTCTGTGGGGTCGATGGCCTTGAATTCTTTAAGGAGTTCGTTGAAACGGTCTCTGAGGCTGTCGACATAGTCGAAGTTCGAGATTATGCCTGTAATATGGTCATAGATGTTGCGGGAGAGTTTCTTGAGATGGGCGAGTTCGGGTGTGGATTTATGATACTGTCCTAAAATGTAGGCAAAGGCGGCTCCTTTAAGTTTGTCGGTGACATTTTCCTTGCTTTCGGCAAGGGGGAACTCTGTCGGCGGAATTTCGTGGAGAGGGGAGAGCTGGAGCGAAGAGGCGGATGGATAGATTTTATAATCCGAAGGATATTTTATAGATTTATTGTCGCGGACGTTTATGAGGGAGAGTTTATAGGCTTTCTCGTCGAAGAAAAAGATACGGCAGTTTGCCGGGGTCAGGCGGATGGTGTCGGTGTAAGCATGGACGCCGTCGGAGAGCGGATGAATATTTTTGCTGTCTGCCAAAATTGGGTCTTCGAATTCAATCAGCATCGGATAGTCATAGCGACCGGTGTCGACTGTGCGGAATTCTACCGGACGGTCGAAGAGTATGGTGGCATTGATTCCCCGGAACGCGGTCGGGATTTC
Source organism: Bacteroidaceae bacterium (assembly GCA_021768245.1). Taxonomy (GTDB): domain Bacteria; phylum Bacteroidota; class Bacteroidia; order Bacteroidales; family Muribaculaceae; genus Duncaniella. Next base: position 90,318 of record JAETNO010000008.1, read on the forward strand.
CAATGAACGATAGCCGGAAACACGTTGCGGGTAGAACGAAAGCGGGGAGATGCTTTCGGACTGGAGTATATTGTCGAGATTGAGACTTGAGGTCGGAATGTAGTATTTCATGATTCTCTGCAAGCGTTAATGAGATGGGCACTGCCGGGTTTATACCTATGCGTAGATGTCGGAACCCTTCGGGGGGAGGAATTTGCTTGGCGAACCGGTGGAAGTCAGTATCAGTTGGGTGAGGGGGCGCGTAGAGGCTACATAGAGGGTTGCCTTTTCGTCATCATAAGTGGTCGGCTCGTGGCAGAAAGGGATGAACACGTAGGAGAACTGCAGGCCTTTGGCGCAGTGGATGGTCATTACCTTGGGGTTGGTGGAGTTGAAATCGATGTTACCTTCGGTAGAGTTTGTTTTCCATTCTACAGCGATGCCCTTTGATGCGAAATGCTCACGGATAAAATTGATATTTCGATTATAATGGTTGAGGATGCCTACGTTGGTGAGGCTGTTGTCTCTGATTATCCTTATGATTTCGTCTAATTCCTTGGCACGTGCGTCTGTAGTCAACAGCAGTGGTTTCGGTCCGTGTTTCAGACAGGCGTCACGAAGGTTTGTGTCGGGAAAAATATGTTCACCTACTGCTGCATTTTCGATTGTGAGGCGATGGTTGAGGCAGAGGTCCTGATGCTCGGCGTTTAATTGTTTGATGGTGTCCTCGACAGACTGGACAGTATGATAGCTTTCAGGATTGTTGATTGTTGCCTTGAAGGCCATTATGGATTGGTTGTTGTCGCCGAAGAGCCACAGATATTCGCCATGTTCGGCGAAATCGGCTATCTCGTCGGCATTGAAGTCCTGACATTCATCGATGAAGAGATATTTTATAGTGTTGCTTTGAGCGACGCCATTCATCGAGATAGTAGACATGTTCCCCCTTGGGATCGATTTCCGACAATTCGTCCCTAAAGAATTGTTTGAGGGATTTCGTATAGACGATTATCGCGTATGAGTCAGAGTAGGTCGATACTTGTTTTGCCTTTTTTAGGAGGGTGAGGGATTTGCCGGAACCAGCTACGCCTGTTACGACGATGGTGCGCTCGGCTGTGAAGTCGTCGATTATCCGCTTTTGATATGAGTCTGGTGTAAGGTCGTCGAGTTTCATGTTTCTGGTCAGTTTTGATGGTAGCTTGATTGGTTGTAGGGTAGGGCCTTGTCAACCCAGGAGGAGGGATAGTTTATCTGGCATTTTCGTCTGGAGACGCCTTCCATTATGTGATTGGCGAAGTCTGTATGGCAGATTACGCGGTAGGCTATCTTGCTTCTGTCGGACACGGCTCCGCTATGGTTGACCTGTATTAAATCCTGCATATAGCATCCGCCGCAACGGTCTTCGTGAAAGAAGCAGGGATATGGGAAGATTGTCCGATACCCGTTTATGTTTCTGAGCAGGCTGTTGATGCCATGGTTCATTATTCGTGGATAGAATTCTGTTTCGCTGTCGCCTTTATGGGTCAGGTCTGTCATGACGAGTGCGCCATTGCCAGTGATGAGAGGGAGAAAGTGTCCTGCTATTTTGGTATATACGTTCTCGTCAGGGAATGTTTTGCTTTGAATGAATTCATTGAGAGCCTTGAACGATAGTATGAAGTGATATTTTTTATCGGCGAAATGGATTATGTCGTCAAGATTTTGCTCGCCATATATATTGAGGGCCTGAGGATTGAGATTTACCTCCACATTAATTTCATCGATGTGGGGAATTTCACCGGATAGCTTCGCGAGTTTACGCACGGCGTGGATATTGGCGTCGAAGGCATCAATGTTTATACGTTTCAGATTGGGCAGCTTCTCCTGCAGGATACAGATGAGACCAAAGATTTCGCCACCGGTGCCGCAGCAAAGATCAAGCACGCTGATTTCTTCAAGTTCTATCAGAGATGCGTGATATGCGGGATTTTCAAGCAATTGGCCGATTATACAGTAGGCTTCGGCATAGCTGCGTGGAAAGTAGGTACCGAGATATATTTTCACAAAATCGGCTCCCTTGTCGGGATTATATTGCACATCCTCGGGGCGGCGCTCATATCTGGCGCCGAGCTGCTCAAAGATTAAAGAGTCCAGCCATGTAGGCAAATCAATCCTCTTGTCCATATACCTGTAATTGTTGTGGAATTCTATCAGGCAAAGATAAGGTTTTTTAGGTTTAATCCGAGGAAATATTGCCGAAAAAACCATATGGCAGATATATTTCCGATGTTCTGCGAATTCAACAAGCAAATGGCGGAGATTGCCAAGGAGGAATCGGAGTATGTGCTGCTGCCGAACATCTACAGCTTCCTGTCACGAGAGGAACGTGAGCGTGTGCTTTGCAAGAACTTATAATTCAAGTCATCCAACGTATAAACAAAAATTGGAGGTCGACCATTGATTAATTGATAGAAAATTGAAAACGTAGAGCTCTATAAGATAAAAAGTGATTAACTTTGCAAATGGAGTTTAATAGTCATGTGAATTAAATGAATATTTCCTCAATCTGATAAGTCTATCGGATGCCTTCTTCCTGCTGTTATAGCATGTAAAACCAATATCGCTTGGCGCGTGACGGGTACGCAAGGCTACCGGTAACCGATTCACAATTCAAACTGACGTAATTCTCCGTTTCATCGACAATATTGGATGGGCAGAAGGCCCTCTTGATGGTATGTTCGTAAATCATTCGATGTTCAAGGATGCCAAATCCGTATCATGCCCGACGTTCACGCCGGAAAAGAGGCAGGGTGGACATTTAGTAGGATGAAAAGACTCTAAAATATCTCTAATGGACAACAAGCGGGATATTGAACTGTTGTAATATCGGTTAATGTATTCATCCAACAGTTTCTTTCTATGCTCATTGTTAAAGCCATTGTGTACCCTGATTTTCGCCTTTAGATTGGAGGATAGTCTTTCCAATGCATTGTTTGTATTCGGAAGGCCTGTTTCAGGATAGTCATAGAAAGTCCACATTAACGGCATGTTGCGTTTAGATATGCACTACGAAATTTCGGACGCATGTAAGGTGGCGTTTTACTCTTTATCCTCGTATTATGCGATTTTTTGTTGATGACTCCCCCGATATTTTTCATACCATTCATTAAAGGAACCGATAAAACTTTCCTTATCAGTATTCGTAATAATTTTGACGCGATTCAACAGCTTTTTGGAAGCCTTTGATGCGGTCTCCTGGGTAAGATATCGGCTGACTATCAGCATTTGGTGGAACTGACACATTTGGCCACGGATAGGACTCAACGCTTGCGGCAGTCTTTTAATTCCGTCAATCCATCGGGCATATATGAACGGTCAGTTTGGCGCATTGCCGAATGTAAGGTTATGGCACGAAGAATAAAGTAGCGTAAATTCAAAAATCCGACAATCACCATTATCGGAGAAGGGGCAACCGAGCGATATTATTTCATCCACCTCAAAAGGCTGCGTGGATATAACAATATCTGCAAACCGCGAAATTTTACGGAGCAAACTTTTGACGAAATGCAGAAATAGATATGCAGAAATATACATAATGTGTACTTGCCGACGCAGGGCGTAGAACATCTTGCCGCTCAACGGATTGCAAATCTTCGGGTACAAAAGCCCGAAGATGCGCCGTTTTTACCTTCTGAAAATCGCTTTTTCCGACCCTCTCGGGCCTGTGTTTTTGTACCCGCAAAGATAGCGATTTTCAGGAAAATATCCTAATTTGATTTGGTCATCTCAAAGATTATTTATAACTTTGTCACCGTGGTAATAATTACTACGGTGACAAAATATGAAGTTCTATAATCGTACTAAGGAAATAGAGGAATTAAAGCGGATACAAGGGCGAGCCTTTGAATCCCGGTCGAGAATGACAGTGATAACCGGTCGGCGTCGCATCGGCAAGACATCGCTCGCCCTGCGTGC
>JAETNO010000077.1 GCA_021768245.1 Bacteroidaceae bacterium
GTGTGGCGTTGCGTGTCGCTCGTGACCGAGGAGCGCAAGCAGATATATATTCTTGACGGCGACATACCGTTCCTTGCCGAGCGTGCCGGACTTGAAGCCAATTTCATCATGGAGGCGAAAGCACATATCCAGCTCTTCCACCAGTATTTTTTCAATCTCCCTCCCGACAACGACTATATCAAGTGGACTGTCGGCAAGGCCATGTATATGGCTGACGGCACAGCCCTGAAGCAGAAGCAGGCCCTTGACGAGAACGGCTTTTACTCCGACATCATATCATCTTCGGCGGTCTGCACCATAATCTGTGACTCTATCCAGTTCGACGAGCATACACGCAAGTTCAGCTACTACGGGACGCAGATTATCAAGAGGCGCACACGCGATCTAAAACGCACCATGCTCACCACCGGCTATGTGGAGAATGTGCCACGTACCCAGAACAATCCCCACGGACTGATGATAACCAACTGGCGTACTCTTGAAAACAAAGACCTTGACTATTGACAAATCCCTCAAATCCCGATATGAAATCCCTCAGACAAACTTTCAGTGACAACCGGAGGAAAGCACATGGCGCGGTGCGCTCATGGCTCCGGCCGAAGATGGGTGCCATAGGCACACGATACCGTCTGGCCGCCCGGATCAGAAAGGCCAATTCATGGGCCACGCGACACCCTCGCCGGACTTTCGGCTATGTCGTCGGCTCCCTGCTGATGATACTCGTTTGCGACATCATAGTGACCGGGGCGCGGATGGAATCACAGGAGCCGGAGCTGCAATCCATCGCCAAGGTCGAGCCTATCTTCAGCGGCTTCCGCACCATTCAGGCCAACAAGGAGGCACAACGCCGACGGCTCATGGAGATAACAGGCGACGGTCAGGCGGTCAAGCATGAACTTGACTCCCTTATCGCCATTCCACGCAAGAGCCATGCCGACTCAATAGGCATAATACGCCGGTACAGGCAGCTTGAACAGATTGTAAAATCCCTCAAACATAACGATAACAATGAAAAAAATTAATTTCAGACAACCGAAGTATATCTTCCCTGCGGTGATTTTCGTGCCGCTGTGCGCACTGATATATTTCGCTATGGAGACTTTCGGCGGCGGTGGTGATGACCCCCAGGCCGTGGCGACAGACCGTATCAACTCCACTCTGCCGGAGGCCAACGCCGAGGCTCCCGGTGACAAGATGTTCGAGATGTCACGCCGTTTCGGAGACGAGGACGCCTTTACCGCCGTGGGCGCACTCGGCGAGGAACAGGAAGAACGCGAGGCTCTGGAACACGGCTACACCGAGGACGAGCTGAACCGTCTCGACGCGGCCGAGGCTGAGCGTATCCGTCAGCAGCAGGAGCTTGAGGAACTGGAGCGTTCCCTTGCTGAATCGCGCAGGCATATCAACTCATACGCTTACGGCGACGGCTACAATCCTGCCGACTATGAACCTGCCGTTGACCACCGAAGCGAATATGCACGCGACCTTGAGGCGATACAGCAGCGCAGCTACGAGCGTCAGAAAGCTATCGAGGCCGGACTTGGCATAGGACAGCCCGACCCGGAGGAAGCCATGCGCAAGCAC
>JAETNO010000078.1 GCA_021768245.1 Bacteroidaceae bacterium
TTACCATAGCGACATTACTTTCTGTTGTTGGTTGACCTTACGGGCAAAATCAAGATATTTGGATATTCCGGCTCTCTTGCGGTCGGCCTCGATGTTGGTTATCGCCTCCTGCATGGAGCCGTAATGACGGAGATATATTTTCAGAGCCTCTTTCTCGGCCCGCTCGGTGGTGTAGGCCCAGTAACACTCCGGCGGCTCCTCGACGCCATAGACATCTGAGTTCTGGCCGCGGCATATCCACACCTCTTTGAAGTAGTTGCGACCCTCCTTGTTATTGAGGGCGTTGACTGTGAATATCTGCTGTTTCTGAATAGGCGTCAGTCCGAGTATGGCCGCTATGTCGCTGTATCTGTCCTTGAACTTCGACTGGTCGAGCAATATCTTCACATCGGAGTTGTTGATTATCGCCTCCTTTACGATGGGAGAGTCTATCACATCGTTAAGCTCCTGTGTCACCACACCGGCTATGCCGTGGAATTTGCGGACGGTCTTATACAGGAACTTGATGTACTCCGCCATAGTGGGAGAGGCTATCGCTTTCCATGCCTCCTCGATTATCAGGGCCTTGCGACCTTTCTTGATACGCATTTTCTGGAGAAACACGTCCATGATTATCAGTACCACAATAGGGAAAAGCACGGGGTCATCCTTTATCTTGTCAATCTCAAAGACAATGAACCGCTCGTCGAAAAGATTGGTGTCAAGGTCGGAGTTGAGCGTCACCTCCAGCTCTCCACCACGGTAAAACTGTTTGAGGATAGCGGCAAAGTCTCGTATGTCGAAATGTATCTTCTCCAGCGATGTGATCTGTGGTATCCGTTCAAGGGCGAACTCGTAGTAGGTGTTGAAGGAGAGCGACGGTACTTTGAGGCGGCGTTTCTGCTCCTCCATGTGGTCTATCTGCTTGTCAATCTTCATCAGCATCGAGGTCTCGTGCAGCTCTTTCTTATACACCTCAATCTTTGAGGCAGCTTTCTCTTTCTCTGCCTCGGTAGTGGCGCGGTCAACAATCATTGCCCGCAGTGCCCGGCACTGGCGGATAATCTTGTTGCGCCGTTCCTCCGAAGGGAGTATGAGTGCACGGACGGTTGTCTTTGTCTCCGGCTCAGGGGAGTTTATCTGTTCCTCGATGTCACGCATATCGGTGGCGAACTTCTCGTAGTCGTCCTCCATCTTGGCCGCCACGAGCAATTTCTGGCGCAGGCCCTCACGCTCGGTGTCGGAGAATGAGGTGAACGGATTGAAATACGCCTCGTAATATTCCACGATGGTCTGGTTGACAAGCATATCCTCAATTTTTGAGGGAGCCTCATTGCCTTTGAAAATCAGGAATATCAGCGATTTGAGAAAATTCTTCTTCTCTCCGAAGTTCTGCTCGTATTCCTCGCGTGTAACCTTAAACGGGTTCATCGAGATAGGCTTCTCCTTTGAGTATGAGATGTATGTGCCGCCGAAATAGCCGCAGATGCCCTCGTAGGAGTCGCCGGTATCGACCATCACGACATCGGTGTTCTGCTCCAACAGCTGTCTTACCACACTGTTCATGTGGAAGGATTTGCCGCTGCCGCTTGGCCCGATGCA
>JAETNO010000079.1 GCA_021768245.1 Bacteroidaceae bacterium
TCGTTCTTCGCCAGATAAGGCTGTTCGCCGAGCGATATGCGCTGTGCGTCCACACGGTCGAGTATCATTTCCGAAGCCTTGTTGACATCGGCCATCACCGACACGATGAACTTCGGCTCCTGCCGGAGCGCGCCTATCCATGAATCGAGGTAGGCCGCCGAGTTGTCGGTGACTTTTGAGTCGAAGCCCATAGAGTGGCTTATCATGGCCGCTGTAAGCTCGGCCACCAGTTCCTCTTTCGCATATTTCGGGTCGCCGAACTTCGCGCCCGCCTCACGGTTGAGCCTTTCGGGTGTCATGGTGGAGTGCGTCATTTCGTGTAGCATGGTCGAGTAGAACTCCATGCCGTCGCGGTATATGTCCTCCGGAGTCGCGCCCTTGTTGAACTGCTGCTTCATGGGAAGCACCACAATATCACGCGAGGGGGAATAATACGCGCCGCTCTCCTTGCGGTCGGCCTGTATGGGGCAGAGCCATGTCTGCTCGGCAACCATGCGGTCGAGTGCCCCGTGGGCGTACATACCCTGTGTGTCACGCATTTCAGGCACCTTGAAGCGGTCGAGTAGTTTCTGCACCCTCTCAGGCTGTGCCTCACGGAAATTGGTCTGGTCGATGTTGTAAACCGGGAACGCCTTGACAAAGGGTATCACGTCAAGATTTTTACGCTCGTCACGGCTCATGGCTCGGTACTCGTCGGAGGATATTCTCTTGCCGTCCTTGTCTCGCACCATCATGTCCCAGTATATCACCGGAAAGGCTTTCTCTCCTTTGAGGACATGGGCCTTGAAGTTGTGTGCCTGCTTGAATGTGAGGAACACTGGAAGCTCGTAGCCTTGCGCCGCAGTGTGCAACTGGAGAAAGAAGGAGTTTGAGCCGGAGTAGTTGCGCCCCATGATGTTCTGGGGCAGGCCGGCGGAGGAGGCTCCGCCAATCCAGCCCTTCTCCCAGTCCGAGCCCTTCATCTTCTCCATACGCTCGATCATCATCTGGGCGAAGCGGTCGAGAGCCTGCTGGCCTGAACTGTTGGACGCGCCGTTAGTTCCAGATGCCATAATCCTCGTCATCTATCAGCTGACGCTCCATCATGTCAATCTCGGTCTCGTCGTAGTAGAACTCGGCGGATTCTTCAGAGGGTTCGATGCCATGAAGCTCGCACCATTCGAGGTAGGACTCCGCATTATCGCTTTCAAGCATGAAGCGGAGGAAGCCTATTGTACCGTCCTGAAGGAGCTGCACAAGTTCGTCATATTCTAATTTTGCCATAGTGGTATTCTTTTAAGTGTTGTGGGGAAACGGTTTTACATTTTCATGGAGGCTGATTTCTCCATAGATAGCGGAGCGGCGAGTTTGGTGCTTATCTCCTCAGTGAGATATTTTGCGGCTATCTGCTCGCGTGTGGCGGTCTTCGTCTTGAAAAGCGAATAGCCGTCGTCGAAGGACAGCTCCTGACGGGAAGTGCGTCCACGTCCTTCGCCGAGGTCGGCCGACACCTTCCACTTTCCATCTTCCTTGTCCTTTGCGACACGGATACCCTTGGGGTCGATGCCCTCCGGGAGCCTGAACTGCTCGTAGTGGGATTG
>JAETNO010000080.1 GCA_021768245.1 Bacteroidaceae bacterium
GCGAATATGCACGCGACCTTGAGGCGATACAGCAGCGCAGCTACGAGCGTCAGAAAGCTATCGAGGCCGGACTTGGCATAGGACAGCCCGACCCGGAGGAAGCCATGCGCAAGCACCGGGCCGACTCCATAGCAAGAGCGCGTGAGATAGAGCGTGAGAAGAACCGACCCTTGCTGGTGCTTAAATCACGGGAGACTAATGCCGACAAGTTCAATACCGTGGGGAGTTCGGCCGATAATGTCGATGCTCCGCTTATCCGTGCCATGATCGACAAGACAACAAAGGCGCATGAGGGCACGAGGCTACGCTTCAAGTTGCTCGACGATGTGACAATACATGATGTGAGGCTTGCAAAAGGCACATATCTGTACGGCACCGTCACCGGCTTCGGCCAACAGCGTGTCCGCGCCGCCATCACTTCAATTCTTGTAGGCGGAAAGTTCCTGAAAGTGAACCTGTCGGTGTTCGACAACGACGGCATGGAGGGCTTCTATGTCCCGGAGTCAGCTTTCCGCGATTTTATGAAAGAGGCGGGTGCCAGCACAGTGCAGCAGAATATCAGTTTTGAGTCGGAGAGCGGCTACGGCTCAGGAATATCCGGCGAGGCCATCGCTTTGCAGGCTCTCCAGAATATGTATAACTCGGCGACTTCCGCTGTGTCAGCCAATATCCGCAAGAACAAGGCGAAAATCAAATACAACACAATCGTTTACCTTATCAATTCAGACGAAGCATATTAACCGGTAATCAACCAACCTATTATGAAAGATAAAATAATTGCAGCGACACTCGCGCTATGCGCCGTCGCAATCCCGGCGACAGCCAAAGAGAAGATCCTTGTCAACTCGGAAGTGACAACCCATATCGTCATGCCTGAGAATATCAAGATGGTGGACCTATCCACCACAAAGATTATCGGCAACCAGTGTGCCGACAACATAGTGCGTATCAAGCCGTTCATCGAGGCTGACTCTGTACCCGCTCATTACCGCGAGGGTGAGCTGATGGGTACTCTCACACTCATCGGTGAGCGGCATCTGGCACAGTACGATGTGGTATATACCGCCGCAGCCTCGCGTGCCGCCTCTATCCACCGTGTGCCATACGCCGGATTGGACTCCTACATCAATCCGGAGGTATCCATGCCTCAGTCGGAAATGGCACGTTATGCCTGGGCCGTATATGGCAGCGGTCGAAAATACAATCAGGTGGTCTCCAGAGCCAACGGCATGAAGGCGATTGTCAACAACATCTATTCGATAGGCGACTATTTCTTCATCGACTATTCACTTCAGAACAGCACGAAGATAGCATACGACATCGCCGAGGTGCGTGTGAAGCTCACCGACAAGAAGGAGGTCAAGGCCACAAACTCGCAGACGGTGGAGCTGTCGCCGGTATATTCGCTGAACCGTGCCAGTAAGTTCAAGAAGAATTACCGCAACGTGCTTGTTCTCGACAAGCTGACTTTCCCGGACGAGAAGGTGCTCCGCATCGAAATATCCGAGAACCAGATAAGCGGACGTGTCATAACCCTTACCGTGGAGTATGACGATATTCTCAACGCCGA
>JAETNO010000081.1 GCA_021768245.1 Bacteroidaceae bacterium
AGCACTTCATGATATAGCTGTGACTCAGGAAAGACAGTCAATGAAACGATATTGATGATACAGGGGTGCAGTTTGTTAAGCACATCTGCTGTGGCGATTGCACTTTCAACTCCTTTGCCCTTTCCTCCAAGTCCATTTAGATAGAATACGTTGTAGTGTATTCCTGCTTCATCAAGTTTTGACAACTGTTCAAGAATATCGTTGGCATGATAGCCTTTGTTCATTCTTTCAAGAGTCGGATCATGTGCGGTCTCGATACCGATATTTATACTGTCGAGCTTCATGTGACGCAGGTTCTTCAACTCCTCTACCGATTTGGACGCAATATCTGTCACGCGGGCGAACATTCCGAATGATACCAAGTGAGGAAGGTACTTGCGCAGAAGTATGGCAATATCCATCAGTTTGTTGTAACTGAGAGCAAACGGGTTGGCACCTGTCAGATAAACACGGCGTGCCCGTGGTTGCCACTGCCGGATTACTTTCAAGTCTGCCTCTACTTCCGACAATGGCGACATGCGGAATGGGGTGCCGTGATACAGGCTGCAAAATTTGCACTTGTGCCATGTGCAGCCCGATGTGATCTGGAGCAACTGCGAGTTTGCCTCGTATGGCGGTCGCCACACCTGCCCCGTGAAATGTAGTTCAGGATATATCATATTTCGTCGATTTTTATTAACTTTGTAGTGCAAAATTAGGTGAGAATCAGAGTCTAAACAACAACTTACCGAAAGGTTTGACCCTTACCGAAAAGTTTGTTTTACTCATTTTCAATCCTTTTCAACAGACACGAAATGGCAAAAAAATTAGACTACGAATATTGCAAAGCCGCTCCGATGCTTGAATGGCTCGGAAATAAATGGGCGTTGGTCGTTCTCGTGAAGATTTCCGAGAATGAACCGGTGCGCTTCAATGAGCTATACCGCAATATCCCGTCTGTGTCCGAAAAAGTGCTGTCGCAGGTATTGAAACAACTTACGACTGACGGCATAATCGAGCGTCAGCTTTACCCGGATGTACCGCCTCGTGTGGAATATTCCATCACAGACTTAGGCAAAACACTATTGCCTCATGTCGAAGCGTTAATCAAGTGGGGACAGGACAACTTTGAGCAGATAATGATAAACCGACACAATAATGAGTAAGGCATCCAATAGAAAACTTATAAGATGGATAGGCATAACTCTTGCGGTTATGTTCATTCTGCCACTGGTTGCGGCAAAATGCGTTCCGCCAGATTTCGGAATGGCCGTATGTATTTTGTTGTTTTATATTGTGAACCCATTTTACTGCCTCGTTATTGGCATATTGGCTGGCAATAATATGAGAGGGCGATGGGAACTTCCCATTATTTCAGCCGTGATAATTCAATTAGGTACTTGGTTATTCTTTGATATGTATGACCCTGTATTCCTACAATACACAGCAGCCTATCTATGTATTGGCGTCCTTGCAATGCTGATAACTAACTATATAAAAAGAAAATAATATGCCCTACATATCCATCGAGAGCGGAAAACTCACCGCAGAACAA
>JAETNO010000009.1 GCA_021768245.1 Bacteroidaceae bacterium
GACCCGATGGCGGCCTACAATCCCAACGATATCGAGAGCGTAACCGTCCTCAAGGACGCCGCCGCTACCGCCATCTATGGTTCACGTGCCGCCAACGGTGTGATTGTCGTAACCACAAAGAAAGGAGCCGAAGGCAAGTTCCAGCTCAACGTCGACATCAAGCAGGGCCTTACCAAGATTGCCAACAACAATATGAAATTTGCCAACGCATGGGGCACTATGGATATTTTTGCCAAAGGATATGCAGCCCGCACCGGCAATGACTACCAGGCTTGCTATGATTATCTGTCAAATGCTCTAGGCTGGGACGGAGAAACCAACACTGACTGGATTGATGCCGTAACACGTACCGGCTACTATCAGGATTATAATATCAGCTTCTCCGGCACAAGCGGTAATACTAATTATTATGCATCTCTCGGCTATATCGACACCGAAGGTATCGTAATTAATTCAGGCAACACCCGTTACTCAGGGCGCCTGAACCTCGACACCAAATATAAATATTTCTCTGCCGGTGTCAACGCATCGCTCTCCTGGTCTAAAAATAGCAACTTCTCGCAATCCACAAGCGGTTCGATGTCAAGCCCTCTTACCGGTGCAGTTTCGTCCATGCTCCCCTTCGACCCCATATATAATGAAGACGGAACTTATGCAGGAATGGGCACTTCATACAACCCGGTGGCCGTAAACGACAAGCATCTCGGAGATCTCAATGATGTGACCAACCAGACCATCAACGCCAACCCATGGTTGCGTGTAGACCTTCCCTTCGGCATCTGGGCAAAGACCAACTTCGGTGTCAACCTCGTTGACCAGACTGAATACAACTACTGGAGCGGTGTGACCAACCCTCAGGGTGTCGACTACCATGGCCTCGGTCAAGAATACAAAACCCGCACGAGCATCCTCACCTGGACAAACACTCTCGGCTGGACCAAGACTTTCAACGAGAAGCATGACATCGACCTTCTCCTCGGACAGGAAATGCAGCGCTACGATTTCCACGAAAATTATATGTCACGCACATACTTCCCATTTGCTGACGAAGGCCGCCGCGACATGTCGACTGCCGGTACTGACAACGGTAACAGCTACTATCGTTCTGAATCACGTCTTGCCTCCTATTTCGCAGACCTCCACTATGCTTACGACAACCGTTATTATCTATCGGCTTCCGTACGCCGCGACGGTTCTTCCGTGTTCGGTGCTGATAACCGCTGGGGTACATTCTGGTCGGTAGGCGGTAAATGGCGCGCTTCCCAGGAAAGTTTCCTCAAGGACTATACATGGCTTAGCAACCTCGCCCTCCGTATTTCCTACGGTACCGTCGGCAACCAGTCGCTAAATTCTCTATATGCAGCACGCGGATACTACGCAACGGGCTATAACTACAATCAGGCTCCCGGTGTCAACCCTGCGCAGATAGCCAACCCCGACCTTTCATGGGAAACATCCAACAAGTTCGATGTAGGCTTCGACCTCTCACTCTTCAACCGTGTCAACCTCACGTTTGACTACTATAACGACGTCACCTCCGATGCCCTCTACTCTGTTCCCCTGTCAATGACTACCGGTATATCGTCTATGTACAAGAACATCGGCAAGATTCGCAACCGTGGTATCGAACTTGGCATCAATGGCACTGTCTTTACCAACCGCGACCTCACCGTAAATCTTTTTGCAAATATGACCTGGAATCAGAACCGGGTGTTGAAACTCGCCGACGGGTCTGTTGAAAGCACTTACACTATCATCGAGGAAGGACATCCTTACCGTCAGTTCTATATGAAAGAATATGCAGGCGTTGACCGTGAGACAGGTAAGGCTCTATACTACCGCTATGCACCCAACCACAATATCCTCAATCCCGACAAGGAACCGGTAGATCTCAATGAACTTACCACCAACTATAATCTTGCTGAAAAGCGCTACGTAGGTTCAGCCGAACCCAAAGTATACGGTGCTTTCGGATTCAACGCCAACGGCTATGGCTTTGACCTCTCCATGCAGTTCAACTACCGTCTCGGTGGCAAAGTCTACGATACCGGCCACTCGTTCACCGGCTGGGGCATGAGCCTGATGACTCCTCTTCAGACTGTAGTGGAAAACTCATGGACACCTGAGAATCCCAATGCAAAATATCCTCAGTACATCTATGGAGACCCATACCGCACCACTTCAAGCAACTACTCTTCACGTTGGTTGATGAGCGGCAACTACCTACGTCTCAGCAATATCACTTTCGGATATACCATCCCCAAGAACATCACCCGCAAGGCTCTTATCGAAAAAGTACGCATTTACACCACATTCGATAATGTCCATACCTGGACTGCTTCCGATTTCGTCGGATATAACCCCGAAACCTATTCAAACGGTGTGATTGCATGGCAGTATCCCGCAGTCTTCACATTCACCGGTGGTATACAGCTCACTTTCTAAAATCAATCCACCAACTTAACAATTCATAATTCAACATATGAAAAAGCTATATATCAAAGCCATAGCCGCTCTGCTTCTCGGTGGTTCAGCCGTGAGCTGCGGTGACGACTTCCTCGACTCGAAACTATATGACGGTTTCGATATCAACGAAGGACTGACAAGTGTCAACCGTGTGCACTATGCACTTAACGGCTGCTACGACCGTTTGTTCCGTTACTACTTCGCCGGCAACTACGCTACGTCATTCGGCGACATAGGTTCGGACATAACATATTGGAACCAGCAGACAAACCACTTCACAGATATCTACCGTTTCACTCCTACAGCCGATGACACATATCTGTACTATATATGGAACTACGGCTACAAGGTTTGCGACAACAGCGCACGCGTGATTGAAGCCGGCGAAGCACTTCTTGATAAGGTGGAAGGAGACGAACTAAAAGACCTTCAGATGTACCTTGCTGAGGCACATGCCCTCCGCGCTTATGGCCATTTCTATCTCGTAAATGTCTTCGGCCATCAGGTGAAGGTAAACGGTCAGGACTTCTCCAATACTCCCGGTATCGTCGTGATTGACAAGCATATCCCTGAAAACACTCAGGTGAGTCGCTCTACAGTCGGTGATGCCTACACTGCAATCATCAATGACCTCGACGAATCAATCCGTCTTTTCGATCTCGCAGGCAAGACCCAGGGTTCTAAAGTATACTTCACTCCGGCCGCAGTCTATGGATTACGCTCTCGTGTGAAACTCTACCTTGAAGACTTCCAGGGCTCAATCAACGACGCCAAGGATGCGCTGACAGCAGGGCGCAATCCCCAGCTTGCTTATACACCTGAAAGCTATGCAGCCCTCTACGACGGAGGGGGAAGCAACACCGAGAGTTTCTTCTATCTCGCAATCACATCCATGGACAACTGGAGTGCAAACTCTTGCGGTACCCTGTGGTCAAGCTATAGCTACGGCCCCAACGGATACCTTCAGTCCCTGATGGCAGATACAGACGTCCGCGCGTCTATATGGAGCTGGTCTGCTGACAGTTATGGAGATATATACTTCGACAGTGGCAAATTCAGCGCCTTCACTTACGGTAACCCGGCGGTTGGCACCAACTACCTCATAAATGCTCCCGAGATGTATCTCAACCAGGCTGAAGGCTACCTCCGTCAGGCAACTCCCGATATTGCGTCTGCCCAAAACGCCCTTCTCGTAGTAGCAAAGCGCAACACAGCTATCACCTCAGTTGCCGACCTTCCTTCAACTGCCGACGACCTTATGAAGTTCATTCAGGACGAACGTGCACGCGAACTCTTCCAGGAAGGACACCGCCTTTGGGACCTCCGTCGCTGGGACATCACAGCTAATCTTTACGCTACCGGCGATTGGGACGAAATCAAATATATGATTAATGGCTTCAAGGTCTCGGATTGCGTCTATCCTATTCCTAACGACGAAATCAATGCTGGTTTCGGCGTCAAGCAAAATGAAGGTTGGTTCAACACCTTCCCTGAATAAACCAACCCTCCAATCACGGCAACCCGCTCCGTGATTCCAACCCACCACGTCAGGCGTCCTCCCCGGACGCCTGACGTTTTTATTTGCGATTTAAAGCGAAACTGACTATCTTTGAAGTCTGATGAATCATTTTTTAGACATGAATTCTGATACCGACGAACACTATATGCGAATGGCGCTCTGTGAGGCGCGTGAGGCCCTTGACCGCGACGAGGTGCCCATAGGAGCGGTCATAGTGTCGCCACGGGGCATGGTCATAGGGCGTGGTCACAATCTGACCGAAGCACTTGCCGACGTCTCGGCCCATGCCGAAATGCAGGCAATCACAGCGGCGGCCCAGACTCTCGGAGGGAAATATCTCCGGGATTGCACCCTATATGTCACAGTGGAGCCTTGCCTGATGTGTGCGGGAGCCATCGGATGGGCGCAGATTGGCCGTATAGTCTACGGCGCCCCCGACGACAAACGCGGCTACCGCTCCTTCACCTCGAAATCTCCATTCCATCCACGCGCCACGGTCACCGCCGGAGTCCTCGAGGAGGAGTGTCGCGAACTTATGCGCACTTTTTTCAAGGCCAAACGTTAGATAGATTAGAACCTTATCCATTGTTCCCCTGCTCCTGTAGGGAATCCAGTCACCAATTCTATAGCATCCAATGAAAAAACCGAAACTCGTCATATCATCCGGCGCCGGCATCTCGGCCGAATCAGGCATCTCTACTTTCCGCGACGCCGACGGCCTGTGGGAGAACTATCCCGTCATGGACGTGTGTAGCGCGGAAGGATTCGCCCGAAATCCCGCCCTCGTCCATCAGTTTTACAACGAACGTCGCAAAGGCCTCGTGAAATGTCAGCCCAACGCCGCCCACAAAGGGCTTGTGGAACTCGAGAAGTGGTATGACGTATATGTCATAACCCAAAACGTCGACAACCTCCATGAACGCGCCGGCAGTTCCAAAATCCTCCACCTCCACGGCGAACTGATGAAAGTCCGCTCCATGCGCGACGAAACCCGGGTCTATACTCTCGACGAAGAGCATCTTGAGACATCACCCGAGTCACGCGACGAATATGGCGACCCGGTGCGTCCCCACATAGTTTTCTTTCAGGAAGCGGTTCCAAACATCGAGCGCGCCATCGAATGGACCCGGCAGGCCGACATCTTCGCCGTAATAGGAACATCCCTTGCGGTCTATCCCGCAGCGGGTCTCCTCCACTATGTGCGTCCCGGAGTCCCGGTCTACTACATCGACCCGCGCCCGGCCTCCGTACCCGACTATGTCAACGTCATAGCACGCCCGGCGACAGAAGGGGTGGCCGAGCTTATCAGCCTCCTGCGCCCTGAAAAAATGTTAAATCATTAACACTTATTTAATAGATTTCCTTACCTTTGTGCTCCAATTGGCAATCCGACACTTAGAAAGCCTCTACATTTTTATCAATTGCAATTTCTTCGCGGAGTGCCCGTTAGTTGTTTTGATATATGATTAAAAACCTCGTTATAGTCGAGTCTCCGGCAAAGGCCAAGACCATCGAAAAGTTTCTCGGCAAAGATTTCAAAGTCATGTCGAGCTATGGCCACATCCGTGACCTCCGCAAGAAAGACATTAGCATTAAAGTAGACTCCGACTTCCAGCCGGTCTACGAAATCCCCGCCGACAAGAAGAGCCTGGTGGCGGAGCTGAAGAAAGCCTCCAAGGAAGCCCAGACCGTGTGGCTCGCTTCCGATGAGGACCGCGAAGGTGAGGCTATCGCATGGCATCTCTACGAAGTGCTTGGCCTGAAGCCCGAGAAGACAAAGCGCATAGTGTTTCATGAAATCACCAAAAACGCCATCCTCAACGCGATTGAGAATCCACGCGAGATAGACCTCCACCTCGTCGATGCCCAGCAGGCCCGTCGTGTGCTCGACAGACTCGTAGGCTTCGAACTCTCGCCCGTGCTTTGGAAAAAAATTAAGCCGGCACTCTCTGCGGGACGTGTCCAGTCGGTGGCCGTGCGCCTCATCGTCGACCGTGAAAACGAAATCAACAACTTCAATTCGGAACCTTACTATCGCGTCACCGCCCTCTTCGATATCCCAGGCGGCAGTCAGCTACGCGCCGAACTCTCCAAACGCCTCCCCGACGAGGAATCCGCACGCGAATTTCTCGAAGCCTGCAAGACATCGGTGTTTACCGTAAGCGACATCAACGTGAAACCGCTGAAAAAATCGCCCGCCCCACCCTTCACCACATCCACACTTCAGCAGGAAGCAGGCCGTAAACTCGGATTCACTGTCTCTCAGACAATGATGATTGCCCAGAAACTCTACGAAGCGGGACATATCACCTATATGCGTACCGACTCGCTCAATCTCTCTCAGCTCGCAATCTCATCAATCTCCCGTCTCATCACCGACGAGCTCGGAGAGGACTATCTCAAAGTGCGTCGCTACCACACTCACTCAAAAGGAGCGCAGGAAGCCCATGAGGCTATCCGCCCCACATATATCGAACAGGAAACTATCGACGGCAGCGCTCAGGAAAAGCGCCTCTACCGCCTCATCCGTCTCCGCACCATGGCCTCGCAGATGGCCGACGCTGAAATCGAGAAGACCACGGTCGACATTTCCCCTTCAGGCCGCTCCGAACATTTCAGTGCGACAGGCGAAGTGATTAAGTTCGACGGCTTCCTTAAAGCCTATCTTGAAGGCAGTGACGATGACAACGCTTCCGACAGTGAGGCCGACACCACTCTCCCACCCCTTAAGATTGGCGAACAGCTCGTCAACGACGGCATAACGGCCACTGAACGCTTCACTCTTGCCCCTCCACGCTACACCGAATCTTCGCTCGTTAAGAAAATGGAGGAACTCGGCATTGGCCGTCCTTCGACCTATGCACCTACCATATCGACCATACAGCACCGCGAATACATAGTCAAAGGCGAAAAAGCCGGAGAAAAACGCTCATTCAAGGTATTGACCCTAAACCCCGGCGGCAAACTCTCCGCCTCAACCAAAAGCGAGAACGTAGGGGCAGAGAAAGGCAAGCTCATCCCGACCGACACCGGTATAATAGTCAATGAGTTCCTTACACAGCACTTCCCCGACATACTTGACTATGACTTCACGGCTGATATGGAACAGAAATTCGACCGTATTGCCGAAGGTGAGAGCGACTGGAATCAGGAAATAGCACGTTTCTACGGACTCTTCCACCCCGAAGTGGAAAAAGCCAACGAAATGCGCACTGAGCATAAGGTGGGCGAACGCCTCCTCGGCTCCGACCCTGCCACCGGTGAGCCCGTATCCGTGAAAATAGGCCGTTTTGGCCCTATTGTACAGATTGGCTCTGCCGAATCGAAGGAGAAACCCCGCTTCGCATCGCTCCGCAAAGACCAGAGCGTGCTCGACATCACACTCGAAGAGGCTCTTAAACTCTTTGACCTTCCCCGCGAAGTCGGAGAGTTTGAAGGCAAACCGGTCGTGGCAGCTATAGGCCGTTTCGGCCCCTATCTGCGCCATGACGGAAAATTTGTGAGTATACCAAAGGACTACTCTCCCACTTCCATCACTCTCGAGGAAGCGCAGTCGCTCATATTGGCGAAACGAAAGGCCGACAGCAACAAAGTCGTCAAAACCTTCGCCGAAGATCCAGACCTCCAGATTCTCAACGGACGCTACGGAGTCTATATCTCCTACAAAAAGAGCAACTACAAGATTCCGAAATCCATTGAAAATCCGGCTGACCTTACCATCGAACAGATTCACGAAATAATCGAGGAGCAGGACAAGGCTCCCAAACGAACCACACGACGCACCACCCGTGCAAAAAAAGCATAATAAGCCGTCATGCCCAAACGCAACTACCATTCCAAACCCGGAGCCGAACGCAACGGATTCCGGCCCGACGTCATAGAGACCTACCATGTGGCAGAGACGGCTCCTCTGCTCGAATTCCTCGTAGGCGCTATGCCGCATCGCAAACGCACTGTCATAAAAAATCTCCTCGCCCATAATCAGGTTGCAGTCAACGGTGTCCCGGTAACGCAGTTTGACACCCAACTGACAGACGGCGACGAGGTCAAAGTCAACCTCACGCGCGAATTCCGCGTATTCTACCATCGGAGGCTCAAAATAGTCTATGAGGACGATGACATAATCGTTGTCAACAAAGGCTACGGACTCCTGTCGATGGGTACCGATAAAATAAAGGAAGGTACCGCCTACAGCATACTTCGCGACTACCTGAAATGGCAGGACCCTCGCAACAAGCTCTTCATCGTCCACCGTCTCGACCGTGACACATCCGGCCTTATGGTCTTCGCCAAATCACAGGAGGCGAAAGAGCGGCTCCAGCACAACTGGAACAATATGGTGCTGTCTCGCAAATACCTTGCCGTAGTGGAAGGTGCTCCCGAGCCGGCTGAAGGAGAAATCCGAAGCTATCTTGCCGAAAATTCCAGGTTTGAAGTCTACTCGACAGAAAATCCCGACGAAGGGCAGCTTGCCATCACTCGCTACACCACTCTGAAAAGCCGCAACGGCTACTCACTGATGGAAGTCTCGCTCGATACCGGACGAAAAAATCAGATTCGTGTCCACATGAAAGACCTCGGTCACCCCATTGTCGGCGACCGGCGTTATGGAGGTCAGAGTTCGCCTATTCACCGAATGGCACTCCACGCACGCACCCTGCGCTTTGTCCATCCTATCACCCGCAAGGACATGAATTTCTCAACCCCTATCCCCTCCTCCTTCTCGAAACTCCTCCAATAGCTCCGTATATATTAAGGTTATTTATCCTTTGGCATTGGAAGTTCTGTCGAGCGTACGGATATCCCGTCGCGCTTCAGAAGGGCATCAATCGAAGCGTCGTGTCCACGGAAACGACGGTACAGTTCGTCAGGCTGCTCCGTGCCACCCTTCATTAGGATATTCCGTCGGAATGAATCGGCAGTTTCAGAATCAAAGATGCCATGCTCCTTGAAATGGGCGAAAGCGTCTGCATCGAGAACCTCGGCCCATTTGTAGCTGTAGTAACCTGCGGCATAGCCACCCGCAAATATATGGGAGAAAGATGAACCCGTCACAGACCCGGGAATCGGGTCGAACATCGCCACCGACTCTCCGGCCTCGCGCTCGAACGCCTCAGGGTCGGCGACCGGTGAAGTAATCGTGTGCCAGGCCATATCAATCAATCCGAAATTAAGCTGACGCAGGCAGGCATATGCAGCCCCGAACTGCGATGAACTTACAATCTGCTTCACAAGCTCAGCGGGTATAGGTTCGCCGGTCTGGTAGTGGCGGGCAAAACCGTCGAGGAATGATTTTTCAGTCAGGTAATTTTCATTGAACTGCGATGGCAGTTCCACGAAATCGCGGAGCACGTTAGTGCCTGACAGGGATGCATACTTCGTGCTCGCGAAGAGACCGTGGAGGGCATGTCCGAACTCATGGAGGAAGGTCTCCACCTCATAAGGAGTGAGGAGCGACGGTTTGGTGTCGGTAGGTTTGGTGAAATTCATCACGATAGTGACGTGGGGACGTATACTGTCGCCCGAGGGTGTGATTTCCTCGCTTTTGAAATCAGTCATCCATGCCCCCGGACGCTTGCTCGAACGCGGGAAGAAATCAGTATAAATAACCCCGAGGAAGGAACCGTCCTTGTCAATCACCTCAAAGGCGGTGACATCGGGATGATAGACTGGAATCTCAGGATTTTTCTTGAACGTCACTCCATAGAGCCTGGTCGCAAGACCGAACACACCGTCAATCACATTGTTGAGTTCAAAATACGGGCGCAGCTTTTCCTCATCGTAGGCATACTTCGCATTTTTCAGTTTGTTGGAGTAGTAGCTGTAGTCCCACGGCTTCAAGTCCACCTTCTTTCCTTCAATAGAGCTTGCATAAGCCGAAAGTTCCTCAAACTCCGCTTTCTGTGCCGGCAGATAGGCATCGCGGAGAGAGTGGAGAAGTTCATAGACCTTCTCGGGTGTCTTCGCCATGGTCTTTTCAAGCGCATAATCGGCATATGTCTTATAGCCAAGGAGATTGGCAATCTTCATACGTGTCTCGGCAATTTCCTTCATGACAGGAAGATTGTTGTAGTCGCCCTTGACATTACGTCCTGTATATAGGCGATACATCTTCTCCCTCAAATCGCGACGGTCGCTGTATTTCATGAAGGCCATATAAACCGGCTGGTCGAGAGTGAAGAGATACTCACCTTCACGGCCCTTCTCTTTAGCAGCCACTTCCGCAGCCTCTACCGAACTCTCGGGGAGTCCTGACAAATCGTCGGCAGTCAGCCATATTTCATATGTATTCACCTCACGGAGCACATTCTGGCCGAACTGCGTGGTCAGCTCGCTCAGACGGCTCGAAAGCTTCGAATACGTGTCGCGGTCGGCACCTTCAAGAAGAGCACCGTTGCGCACGAACGAATCATAAGTACGTTTAAGCAGCATCTGGTCCTCCTTGTCAAGATTGAATTTTCCTCGATTGTCATAGACACTCTTCACCCTTTTCCATAGCCCGCGGTTGAGCGAGATTGAAGTCGAGTAATCGGCGAGACGTGGAGTGATTTTCATCGAGAGCTCCATCATCTCATCGCTGCTCATAGCCTCCGACAGCGGTTCAAACACGAGGAGCACACGGCTGAGCTCTGTATCTGCGCGCTCGAGGGCCACGATAGTATTCTCAAAAGTCGGAGCATCGGGATTGTTGACAATAGCGTCAACGGCTTCAAGACCGAGCTTGATTCCTCGGTCAATCGCCGGCTCATAATCGGCGAAAGTGATTTTGTCGAAAGGCGCGGCCCCGTGAGGAGCCGACGAAAATTCCTTAAAAAACGGATTCTGTGATTGTACCATAAGGCTTGTCGCGGCAACCGCCGCCAAGAAAATTTTACGCATTATTTTTACTGATTATCATATATATATATCTTACTCTTCTTCAGGATGGAAATATCCGAAATCCAGTCTCTTGACCTCAAAAGACCTGGCGGTGATAACTCCCAGTCCATACTCAATCATATAACGGGCCAATTGCTCACCGTCAATAAGCACTATTTTCAAATGCCCGGTCCGTGCGGCCTTTCTCGCCGCTTCCGAAAAATGTGATGCCGTGATATAAATACCCTTGGTGGCGCCGACATTGACCAAGGCTCCGATGAACTGCTGGATGTCAGGGGCGCCGACAACTTTGTCACTCCACCGTTTAGCCTGGATATAGATTCTGTCGAGACCGAGGGCATCCTCCTTAATTACGCCATCAATACCTCCGTCACAAGAATACTGTGTCACTTTTGCGGAATCCTCAAAATCGCCTCCATATCCCATTTTAACGAGAAGCTGGACAACCAGATTCTCAAAAAATTGGGGTGTCTGTCCTTTTATAGAATCCAGCAAATCATCAATCGTCTTATTCGTATACTCCTTATATGCCTCTTCCATCCTTTCCAAAGGAGTATCCTCCTCATTCTGCTCCGTCTTATCGACATTATTTTTCTTCCCTTTTTTACCTTTCTTCTTGATGAAAGCGCCAAATGAAGGGTAATTCTCAAGCAGATATCTCCGCGATATCTCAGAAATCCCCGACGCTAACAGCTTCTGACCGTCGGCAGTAATTACGAAATTGGCTCTCTTGGGAAACCTGATAAGCCCTGCCTTTGAAAGATAAGTCTTTGCCCAGCTGCATCTGTCAGCATGGCGGTTCTTGCCGGAATTATCCAAAGTCTCACTGAGGTCCTCTTCAGACAGATTCATTGTGGACGCCAGACCATTGATAACGTCCACGATTTTCCGGGTCTTCCCGTCAGCCATAAACCGCAGGAACGGCAACAGATAATTTTGAAAAGGAGGTATCATAGTATTTAAACTTTAAGAGATGAACGATGAAGCTTCATAAGCATATAATTACGACTATTATATCTTGTGACCGAGGTTTGCGGACTCTGATATGGCGGAATCTATTATCAACTTGACTGTCAAATCATCTATGGCAATCGCGTCCTCCCCTTTTTGAAAGTCTGCAAGATTGTCATTGAAGTCACGGATAAAACCGTCTATATCAAAATTACGGCAAGCTATCGACATCGCAAAACGGCTGACGGCGGCTGCAAGACTGTTCTCTTTTATGTCAAGCATACCGGCAAAAAGATAGTCGTTCGCAAGGGGTGATCGGCCCATGACAAGGTCGCAGTATTTACGTGCCTTCTCAAGATTGCGCTGCATGAGGTGACATTCAAACAGCGGACGCGACGAACGGTCCGACTCGCCACGGATAAACTCCACCTTATAGAAACAGGGGATGGCACGGTCAAAATGCCCGAGCTTCATCTCACACAGACCGATATTATAGGCCACCCCCGCATCCTCAGGCGAATGTCTCTCAAGCCTTCTGTAGTAAGCGAGCGCATCTTTCCAGTTTTTCATCTGGCGGTGACACACGGCAAGTTTCCTTATGGTCCACACGCTCTCCGAGTTCAGCAGTTCACTCTGCTCATAGTAGCGTATAGCTTCCGCAAGGTCGTCCGACATCTGACGGCAATAGCCCATCTTCTGGAAAAGTTCCGACGAAGGCGGCATCTTTTCAGAAAGCATGCGGAAGATATCGAAAGCATCACCGAAATGCTGATGTTTGAAATAGAACTCACCGACCAACTGAAGACTGTCTGCGTCGTCAAACACCTCCGCAAGCCTCGGATGGGTCACGAGGTTAAGTGTAGTGGCAAAGGGGTCGCTGAACTCACCCTTCCGCCGGAACAGACGGAAGAAACGGTAAAGATCCTGCACATAGGCTCTGGCAATGGCTTCACGGTCCTTGGCCGAAGTCGCAAGTTCGCCGAAACTCATCCCGGCCATCTGGGCAGAATGTGCTTTCAATTGCGAAGCCATCATCTCGCGCTGGGCGGCAGGGACATGAGAAAGCGAAAGCATGATTGAATACTTGTCGCTGTTGCACAACATCGGAGCCGCCCCTACGACATCGCCGAGCATACGCACGGAAGCGTCATCGCTCTCGGCTATCACGGAGTGAGAGCTGTGGAAAGGCATGAACCAGTTGGGCATATCGTTGAAAAATGGGAAGGTCTTCAAATTGCTGAATGTGGCCATCATCACATCGCCGCCATCCTCTTGAAGTTCCTGTAACTCCTTGAGCTTGTCGGCTATGCCCGACTTGTCGAGAAGTTCGGCCCATTCGGGATTCTCCTCAAACGATTCGGGGTCAAGCGGCGTCTCTCCGAGCTTTTCTATTTCAGGGCGCAGTTTCATCATCTCGGGTATCACCTCGTCGGTAAGCTTCTTGCCTATACGCTCCGTGTCTCGGGTGCGGATAAACTGCAACATGGCCATCCTTACATCCGATGGCCATCGCGGATTCTCACACATGGCGTCAAAACGCCTCATCAGCGACGGAGAGAAAGGCCGTCCCCGCTGCACCGACATGACGATTAACAACGAGCACAGCGACCTCACCGAAAGCGAGGCATCGTCAGAACCGTAAGCGTCCATCAACAGGCGCAGCCGGCGCTCGTCGTAATATTCGAGCTGCCCCATCATCAATGCCGAGATGCAAAGGGCCTTGAAATGAACCGGAAGAGAAGGGTCTGAAAAGATATTGCCAATAGCTGCCGCATCGTCGACTGTCAGAGGATGCGTGGTCCATATAAGATTGAAAATCCTCTTTTCCAAATCCTCCCCGCGACGGGTAAACTCACGGCCGGCCCGCTCCACATCCTCGGTAAGCATCGCCATCTGCAAGCGTCGGTTCACACGGTGGTACTCACCGAGCAAAGCTGCTATAGTGATGTCGCGGCTCGTCTGCTGATAGCGCAGGGTATTGAAATATAAAGTCGGGGCATCCTCCACCCGCGAACGCCGGTGAAGCTCGTCGGCAAGCGAGCGCACGGAATCGAGAATCCCGGCGTAGAGTTCCGCACGCGAGGGATCAGGCATCAGTTTCAACGCGTAGTGGGTCATTAGCCCGTAGCTCTCACGCAACCGTGCGGTAGCCGAACGGATTTCAGCGATGGCGCCAAGAGTGGCCGCGGAATTGTCAATCAAATCAAGGGCCTCATTGACCCTGCCGTCAGACAGGAGCCTTTCTATATCTTTTGAAATGTCAATATGATGATTCATAACAGATGATTCATAGCTAAGCAAATTTACTATTATTTCCGCAAAAATCATGCCAAAAATGAAGAATTTTCCGTATTTTTGCACATCTTAAACGCAATGCGCGCATTTGCATGCCCGCTAAGCTACAAGAAGCATCCATTTAAACGCCCTCTAATGCCACATAACATAGCAATCCTCGGCTCAACCGGGTCGATAGGGACGCAGACACTCGACGTAATTTCGCGCTTTCCCGAGCGCTTCAAAGCCACCATACTCGCTGCCGGCTCAAAAGTCGACCAACTCATCGAGCAAGCCATCGCTTTCAGGCCATCGCTCGCAATCATTGCTGACGAAACGAAATATGGACGCCTGTGCGAAGCCCTCTCGCCTTTAGGCATAGAATGTGCGGCAGGCTCCGACGCCCTCGCCGACGCGATGGAGCGCGATGACTTCGACACCGTCGTCACAGCCACGGTGGGCTACAGCGGACTTCTCCCGACCATACGTGCCATCAAGGCCGGCAAGCAGATTGCCTTGGCCAACAAGGAGACCCTCGTGGTGGCCGGCGAACTCGTCACCAGGCTCCTTGCACAATCACCCTCAAAAGTCATACCGGTCGACTCCGAACACTCCGCAATCTACCAGTGTCTTGTCGGAGAAGACAGCGCAACGGTCAACAAGCTCATAATCACAGCCTCAGGAGGTCCCTTCCGCACCAAAAGCCGCGAAGAGATAGCCAATGTCACCGCAGAGCAGGCTCTCCACCATCCCCGCTGGCAGATGGGAGCCAAAATCACCATCGACTCGGCTACCATGCTCAACAAGGCATTTGAAATCATCGAAGCCCGCTGGCTCTTCGACATAGCCCCCGAACGCATCGAGGCCGTGGTCCACCCGCAGTCTATAGTCCACTCCATGGTGGAATTCATCGATGGAGCCGTCAAAGCCCAGCTCGGAATCCCCGACATGCGCCTGCCGATCCGCTATGCTCTCGGCGACGCGAGCCGCCTTCCCTCCTCCGAACGTCCGCTGTCGCTTGCCGACTACGCTACCCTTACATTCGAGAAACCCGACCCGGAAAAATTTCCCTGTCTCACACTCGCACCCTATGCGCTGACTAAAGGGGGCAACTCGGCCTGTGTCATAAACGCGGCA
Source organism: Bacteroidaceae bacterium (assembly GCA_021768245.1). GTDB lineage: Bacteria > Bacteroidota > Bacteroidia > Bacteroidales > Muribaculaceae > Duncaniella. The sequence goes on from JAETNO010000009.1 coordinate 15,227, forward strand.
AACGAGGTTGCCGTACGCGCCTTCCTGAAAGGCAAGATTCCTTTCACAGGCATCTACGACAGCATCACCATGACCCTTGAAAAAATACCTTTCGTGGCCACTCCGACGCTCGACGACTACGTAGCCACCCACAAGGCAGCTATAGCATATGCCGAAAAGCTCACCGGCTGTAAAAGCGGCATCATACACTAACCGAAACACCCAAGCACTTCCACTCTAACAGAACCTTCCACCAACTGTATGGAAACATTCCTCCTGAAAGCCCTACAGCTCATTGTAGCTCTCGCCCTGCTCGTGATTGTCCATGAGTTCGGCCACTATATCTTCTCCAGAATATTCGGGATAAGGGTTGAGAAATTCTATATGTTTTTCGACCCCTATTTTTCTCTTTTCAAATGGAAACCGAAACCCAAACCGGGAGTCGACCCCGACAAAGCTTCATGGCGCGACACTGAATACGGCATAGGCTGGCTTCCGCTCGGCGGTTACTGCAAGATTGCAGGAATGATTGACGAGTCGATGGACACCGAGCAGATGAAACTCCCGCCCAAGCCATGGGAATTCCGCACAAAACCTGCATGGCAACGCCTGTTCGTGATGCTCGGCGGAGTGTTCTTCAACTTCATCCTCGCCATCCTCATATACTCGGGAATAGCGATGCACTGGGGTTCGGCCTACATCCCCTTCGATGAGGCAACCGAAGGCCTCGACTTCTCGACAGCCGCCCAAAAAGCGGGATTCCGCAACGGCGATATCCCCTATATGGCCGACGGACAGCTCCTCGACGCTTCCGACTCAAATGTCAGCTACAAAATAGCTGACGCAAAGGAAGTAAAGGTTATCCGTAACCACAAGGACACCGTCACCATCCATCTCCCCGAAGATTTCATCCTCAGACTTGACAATGAGGACGGATTCTATCAATACCGCCTCCCTGTCTACATTGACCGTATAGTCCCCGGTGAGGCCGCATCAAAAGCCCAACTCCTCGAAGGAGACCATATAGTGGCGGTCGACACCATCGCTACCCCCTCTTTCAGCGAGCTCACCCCGGCACTTCTCAAATATGCCGACAAGGCGACCTCCGTCACTATCGAACGTGACGGCCAGCGCCTCACCGTCCCGGTCACGCCGAACGAACATGGCAAACTCGGCTTCCAGGTACGTCCCATAACCGATGTATACAAAGCCGTGAAAATAAAATACGGCGTCCTTGAATCCATCCCCAAAGGCTGGGAACTCGGGACAACCATGCTGAGCACCTACGTAAGTTCGATGAAACACATCTTCTCCTCCGAAGGAGCGGAAAGCATCGGCGGTTTCGGCGCAATCGGCAACATGTTTCCCGAGAAATGGAACTGGCTGAGTTTCTGGGAAATCACAGCCTTCCTTTCGGTAGCTCTCGCGTTTATGAACATAATCCCCATTCCGGGGCTCGACGGAGGCCATGTGATGTTCCTCCTGTGGGAAATAATCACCGGCAAGCAGGCTCCCGAGAAAGTTCTCATCGTGGCCCAGTATATCGGCATGGCCTTCATCTTCCTTCTGTTGATTTACGCCAACGGCAACGATATATTCCGTGCCTTCTTCAAATAACAGTTCAATCATGATAAAGACCATCACGCTCAAACGAGGCAAAGAAGAATCGCTCCTCCGCTTTCACCCCTGGGTGTTTTCAGGAGCAATCGCCAGTCTTCCACAGGACATAGAGGAAGGGGAAACCGTAAGGGTGGAGGCTTCCGACGGTCGTCTGCTTGGCGTAGGCCACTATGAAGTCGGATCAATAGCAGTGCGCATGCTTGATTCCGGCGAGCGCACAATCGACGCGGATTTCTATGGCGAGCGTCTTGCCCAGGCATGGACCCTGCGACAGAAACTTGGACTCATCCGTCAGGACAATTCAACCTTCCGCCTCGTCCACGGTGAAGGAGATTTCCTTCCCGGTTGCGTGGTCGACGTCTACGGCGACACTGCAGTGCTACAGGCCCACAGTCCCGGCATGCATTTCGCACGCCACATCATAGCCGAAGCGCTGACACGCCTTCCCGACGCAGGAATAAAAAACGTGTACTACAAATCCGAGACAACACTACCCTTCAAGGCGCGTCTCGACCCCGTCAATGACTATCTCATCGGGGGATATGACACGAATATAGCGATTGAAAACGGTCTGAAATTCAACATTGACTGGCTTAAAGGTCAGAAGACGGGGTTTTTCGTTGACCAGCGCGACAACCGCATGCTCCTGCAGAAATACAGCAAAGGCTCAAAAGTGCTCAACATGTTCTGCTATACCGGCGGATTCTCCGTCTACGCCATGAGAGGCGGGGCTCAGAGTGTAGATTCCGTCGACTCCTCAGCCAAGGCCGTCATGCTGACCGACGCCAACGTGGAGCTAAACTTTCCGTCGGATCCGCGCCATAAATCCTATGCCGAGGACGCCTTCAAGTTCCTCGCCCGCATGGAAAAAGGGAGCTATGACCTCATTATCCTCGACCCGCCGGCCTTCGCCAAACACCGCAGTGCCATACGCAACGCCATGATTGGTTACCGAAGGCTCAATGCCGCCGCCTTCGAAAAGATTGCTCCCGGAGGTATACTTTTCACCTTCTCATGCTCGCAGGCCATAACGAAAGAGCAATTCAGGCTGGCAGTGTTCACCGCCGCCGCGATGTCAGGCCGCAAGGTGAGAATACTCCACCAGCTCACCCAGCCTGCCGACCACCCCGTCAACATCTACCACCCCGAGGGGGAATACCTTAAAGGGCTGGTGGTCTATGTAGAATAAATTCACAACCATCTAATACAAAAGAACAGTGTCACTAACCAAATTCATTTTCCCCGCCATGGCAGCATTAGCCATCACCTCCTGTGCGTCGAAAGCCACCACAGAGGGAAACGACGGCGACTTTGACTATACCGTAGACCGCTTCGCCGATGTCGAAGTGCTACGCTACAAAGTGCCCGATTTCGACAAACTTACACCCCAGCAGCGCATACTCGTCTACTATCTGACTGAAGCAGCCCTCACCGGCCGCGACATGATATGGGACCAGAACGGCAAATACAATCTCGCTATCCGCGACCTGATTGAAAACGTCTATCAGGCCTATGACGGCGACCGCGAGAGCGCCGATTTCAAAGGCCTTGAAACTTATCTGAAACAGATTGAGTTTGCCAACGGAATCCATCACCACTATTCGATGGATAAGTTCCAGCCGACGTTCTCACGCGAATTCCTTGCAGAGAATGTGGCCAAACTTCCCGCCGACCAACAGCCCGGGAACATCGAGACCATCTATGAGGTAATCTTCAATCCCTCGGTGATGCCCAAACGCGTCAACCAGGCCGAAGGCCAGGACCTCATCGCAACATCGGCCAACAATCTTTATGACGGAGTCAGCCAGGCTGAAGTGGAAAACTTCTACAATGCCCTAAAGGACACCACAGATGCCACTCCCGTATCATGGGGCCTCAATACAAGGCTTGTAAAAGAGGACGACAAGGTAATCGAGCAGACCTATAAAGCCGGAGGCCTCTATTCCGAATCAATCACCAAAATCGTCGACCTTCTCGGGAAGGCCGCCGGATATGCCGAAAACGATACCCAGCGCGATGTAATCAACAAACTTATAAAATACTACACTACAGGCGACCTAAAGGAGTTTGACAACTATTCCATAGCATGGGTTGAGGATACCAAATCGAGAGTGGACTTCATCAACGGCTTTATAGAGAGCTATGGCGACCCACTCGGCATGACCGGAGCCTTCGAGTCAATCGTCAACTTCAAAAACGAGGATGCATCCCACCGCACCGAGGTGATTTCAGGCAATGCGGAATGGTTTGAGCAGAACTCACCGGTCGACCCGCGTTTCCGCAAGGACAAGGTGAAAGGTGTTAGCGCGAAGGTTATCACAGCCGCGATTCTTGCCGGCGACGCCTATCCCGCAACTCCAATCGGCATAAATCTTCCGAACGCCAACTGGATCCGTGCAGCCCACGGCTCCAAATCAGTGACTATTGAAAACATCACCCAGGCCTATGACGAGGCCTCACACGGCAACGGCTTCAACGAGGAGTTTGTAATCGACAAGGAGACCTCAGACCTTCTTGACAAGTATCTCTTCATCACCGACAATCTCCACACAGACCTCCACGAATGTCTCGGCCATGCTTCCGGCCGTCTGCTCCCGGGAGTGGACCCCGACGCGCTCAAAGCCCACGGCTCTACACTTGAGGAAACGCGTGCCGACCTCTTCGCCCTCTACTACCTCGCCGACCCGAAGCTGCTCGAACTCGGACTGCTCGACAACCCTGAAGCATACAAGGCTGAATATTATAAGTTCATCCTCAACGGCCTCATGACCCAGCTCATGCGCATAGAGCCCGGAAAGGACGTGGAGGAAGCCCACATGCGCAACCGCCAGCTCATCTCGGCATGGGTTTATGAAAAAGGCAAAGCCGACAATGTGATTGAAATGGTGAAACGCGACGGCAAGACTTATATCAAGATTAATGACTACGAGAAACTTCGTGGACTCTTCGGAGAACTCCTCGCCGAGATACAGCGCATAAAGAGCGAAGGTGACTATGAGGCCGGACGCGACCTCGTGGAGAAATATGCGGTTAAAGTCGACCCGGACCTCCACAAAGAAGTGCTCGACCGATATGCGAAACTCAACATCGCTCCCTATAAGGGCTTCGTCAATCCAGTCTATACCCCCGTCACCGACAAGAACGGCAATATCACAGACGTGACAATCAGCTATGAGGAGGATTATCTCCCACAGGTGCTCCGCTACTCCAAGCAGTACCGCACACTGCCCTCACTTACAAAATAAGGGAAATAAAGACTTCATTATATCAGGGGATGCACGCTTCGTGCGTCCCCTTTTCAGTTATAGATGATTTCGAGGGAAGAAACACTCTGCGGAGTTTCTCTTTCAAAGAACGGCGCACTGAACGCCGGCGCTCCTGCTCCAGCTGTCTGCGCTGCCTGCGGTTCATCACTACTGTTCCCCGGGATTCAGCGGACGGATTGTCAGATGCAGCATCCCCGGCCTCGTCACTGTCGCTTAAAACAGCATCCTTCTCACGAAGGCTTTCCTTACGCAGACGCGCACGCTCACGTGCACGGGCCGAACGGGCTATCGCGCGGTCCATCTCCGGTCTCAGAAGTCCGAAAGACGAGGATGAAAGCTCGCCGGAAAACTCTCCTATCAACCCGGCTTTGCCATGAAGATAGAAATTGACGGCGACCATGACCTCCATGCGGATTTCATTGTCACTTACAGACTCAAGGGCGGACTCTACACGCCCCATCATTTCAGTGTAGAATTTCTTGGATACAAGCAGTCTTTTACGGATAGCGGGAAACAGGGATTGTAAGGTAGTTTTCATGCGGTTTAAGTTAAAAAGTTTCACTTAAAGCGACTCATAAAAGTCACTTATTCACATCCGCAAAGTTACAATCCAAAAACCGCCTCCGACTGCGATTATACAAAAGATATGGAAAAAAGTCCGCTATTCCTTCAGCGTGCGGTCGGAAGAGGGTTTCACCTGACGGTGGCGTATTTTCCAGACAACGGCATCATAGGGAGGAATCATGGTGCGGAAAGGCTTGTCACTGCGCAGTTGCTTCACATCCTGCTCGCGGGTGATAAGCTCTGTCGCCACCACCTCCCCTTCGGGAATATTCAGCAGATCAAAGGCATGGCGTGGAATATTGATAGCCAGGTCGCAGGAGTCAGAAGAGAAATTGACTGCAATCACGAGAGTCTCGCCGTCGTTGCTCCTGATGAAGGCATACTGACGGTGTGGGTTGAGCGTTGGATTCTGATAGTTGACATACATTAGGTCGAAGAAACGCCCATGGGCGATGGCACGCTCGCTGTTACAGAGCTTAAGGATAGTGCAGTATTTCGCACGGAGCCAGCGCTCACGCGGAGTCAGGAGGGAGCCGTCGGGGTTGCCGTTGTTGTACCAACGGCGCAGGGTGGCCACGCTCCAGTAGTCGAAAATCGTGGTTCTGCCGTCGTAGCCACTGAATCCTTCCGTATCGGTAGCCTGCTCCCCGAGCTCCTGACCTGCATAAATCATCATCGGACCGGTGGAAATCATCGAGCTGACCACGAGCGACGGTATCACTTTTGCAGGGTCGCCGGCATAGAATTTCGAACCGAAACGCTGCTCGTCGTGATTCTCGAGGAAGTTAAGCATGTGCGACGATATCCCGTCGACAGTCTGCCAGCAATTGGTGATGATTGCCGCCGAATAGTTGGAACACTGGATGCCACGGAGCGTATCGTAGAGGTTTACCTTGTCATAGAGATAGTCGAAGCCACCCTTGCTTATAAAGTCGCGGTAAAGGTTGACGTCATAAAGTTCGGCTATGAATTTCACCCTCGGATAGCGGTCCTTCACATTAGGGATGGCCCACTGCCAGAATTCGAGCGGAACCATGTGGACCATGTCGCAGCGGAAGGCATCGACACCCTTCGAGGCCCAGAAGCGGAGAATATGGAGCATCTTCATCCATGTGTCGGGAATCGGGTCGAAGTGTGTGCTCCAGTTGCCCGGGTCACGGCCATAATTTAGCTTCACGGTGTCATACCAGTTGTTGACACCCGGGAAAGCAGAGAAACAGTCGTCGCCGGTTGCCTTGGCGGGAAATTCGATATAAGCCTTCTTTCCGCTCCCCATATCTACGGAAGGTGCGAAAAGCTGACGCGTGATATAGTAATAGTTGTTGTCTGGGCTGAAAAACATCTCGGGATTGTCGTCCTCGCCGAGGTCTCGGATGCCAGCAGGCTTCACATCGCTATAGTAGCAGCGCGCGGTGTGGTTAGGCACGAAATCGATTATCACGTCAAGGCCGGCATCGTGTGTGCGCGCCACGAGAGCCTCGAATTCTGCCATTCGGTTATCCACATCTACCGCCAGGTCGGGGTCTATGTCATAGTAATCCTTGATGGCATAGGGAGAGCCCGCCTCACCTTTCACCACGTGGGGATTGTCGGGACGTATGCCATGGGCACTGTAGTCGGTCTTGGTGGCATGCTCAAGCACTCCGGTATACCATATGTGGGTCGCACCGAGCTCCTTTATGCCCGAAAGCACTTTGTCGCTTATATCGTTCATCTTGCCCGAACCGTTCTGGAGATATGTGCCGTTCGGGATACAGTGATTGTTGGTGTTGGTGAAAAGACGTGGTAAAAGCTGATAAATTATCGGTTTTCTATCCATATTCCTGCTGAGTTTTTGCTACGTTTGTGTGTGGTTCGGTATTATTTCAAGTTAAACGGTTTTTATTATAGGCCTGAGCGTGAGCCAAGATGTTTGAAACCCTCATTGAGCATTGCGGAGAGGGTATTGTCATAGCCTGAGCGGAACACCCTGCGGATTTCCTTGAGGTTAAAGACCTTGTAGGACGCTATATCGTCGATACTGATAGCGAGGTCACAGAGCTGCATCTGGGACTGCGAATTGTTTTTCACAAGCAGGTCATAGGTGCGGTGGGCAATGTCCATCAACGATTTCGGCTTCCCGCGACGCGGCATAGGGCTGCAGTTTATCCCGATGAGATACTTGCATTTGTCTCTCAAAGCCCATGCCGGAAGATTGGCGAGGACTCCGCCATCGACATAGGTGATGCCGTTGATTCTGACAGGCTTGAAGATAATCGGGATACTGCACGAAGCCGCTACACAGTCGAAAAGCGGCCCTTCGGTGAAGTCTACCGGCTTGTTGTTGTCAAGGTCGGTGGCACATATGACCGCCGGTCTCGGCAAATCCTCAATCCGCTCAAAAGGGATATGCTTTTTGAGGAATTTCTTGAAGCCGTCCATCGAGAAGAAACCGTCGCGTGGCACTCCGAGTTCGGCGAAATCACCGAACTTAGCGTCGGCAAACACCTTGACGATTTCCTCCGGGGCCATTCCCGAGGCATACATCGCCGTGACCACCGAACCGGCGCTCACGCCCGCGATTATGTCAGGCTTCAGCCCCACCTCTTCAAGGGCCTGGAGGGCACCCGCATGCGCAAAACCGCGAGCCCCTCCTCCACTGAGGACGAGCCCGAGCTTATAAGGCTTACGGCTGAATTTTAGCACATCGAGCATAAACTTCTCCACTCGGGATTTTCCCAAATGAAACACAAAGGTACATAAAATCCCGTGATTTCCGCACCAATAACAATTCAAATAATTTATATACGCAGATAAATACCCGTAAAAGCTGAATGGATAGACCTTTATCTTTTCGCAACATCCACGGAATGTAGTAGATGCCCAATCTATAAACTTACATGTTGGCGCATGATTGGATTGTTTTTAATTTAGCTCCATAATTAATTTTTCAAACACCCAATAGGCACAACATAGACTCCATCTGTTCGTTTGTAGGCAAAATCTCCAACACCTGTCAGCACCATACAAAAAGCAGGGACCTTCATTTTGGATGTATCTATAATATTTGAGAGTGCTATTAATGTTTTTGCGCCATCCTCAATCAACTTCTCTCCACCCAATTTTATTTCAATCAGGCCATACGAGCCATTACGCAAATGTATCACAGCATCACATTCCAAACCGTTCTTGTCTCTATAATGATAAACAGAACCATCTAAGGCTTCAGCATAGACCCTAAGATCTCGAATACACATTGTTTCAAAGAACAATCCAAATGTATTTAAATCGTTAATCAAATCATTAGGGCCTAAGCCAAGAGCTGCCACTCCGACTGAGGGGTCAACATAATATCTTGTATCCGATGTACGAACAGCAGTTTTACTCCTCAAGTTGGGATTCCATGCCGGCATATCCTCAATTACAAATATTTTCCGCAAAGCAGTAAGATATGCATTTATTGTTTCGTCACTAACATCCTCTGGTTCATTTGTTGATATGTCAGCAAGAATCGTAGCGATACTTGCCTGAGAGCCTTGGTGCCTGGCATATGAACGCATAATTCTTTTTGCTCGCTCTGCATTACGTTTTACATTATCAACTCGTGATATATCGCTATTCGTAATAGCTTTATAATATTCTGTCGCCTGCAATAAGGCTGCCTTTTCTGTTTTCTTTTGTAAAGCTTTCGGCCATCCTCCACGGCAAACAACAAATGCCAGCATAGGCAAGGTAAGTTTATTCAAAGCTCCTATCTTATCTGGCGCAAGAAACAAATCCGATAAACTTATCTCCCCCGTAGAGTCCCCGGACTCCCACAAACTCATAGGACGCATGGTAAGCCACCCGTATCTTCCAGTACCTGTATGATGAATATCTTTGGCATCAGCAGGCACCGCAGAACCCGTAAGCATAAATTGTCCATCCTCGTCTCTATGGTCTACCTCAAATCGGATGGCATCCCAAAATTGAGGCACTTCCTGCCATTCATCAATCAAACGTGGCGTTTCTCCCTCAAGCAAAAAGCTAATATTTGTTTGCGCCATCTGTTTGTATTGCTGTTGTTTAGTAGGGTCATCCATATAAATAACACTTTTAGCCTGTTGCTCTGCTGTAGTTGTTTTGCCACAAGCCTTAGGCCCTTCTATCACGACTGCTCCCATTGCCTCTAATTTATCACGTAGCAGTTGGTCTGCTATTCGGCTCTTATATTCCATATAATTGTATTTTGATACAAATATAATACATTTCTTTGTATTTCAATTCATTTCTGATGGCGACTTGGAAAAATGGCGAAATTATACTTGGAAATTTGGCGTTTCAATGAAAGGGAAACATATTCAATTCGTTGTCTGATTTTTCAGCCATGAGAATTTTCTTCATACAATTTCGAAATCATAGCTTCCACAGCTCCTTTGTAGTAGTTACCACCCAAAGCCGAAATATTCGATTTTAGATAGTATCATATCGAATCCAATCTATCCCAATTGCATTGAACTTTCTTTGAAGATTTTGACGATTTAGCTATTATGATTTTAAGGCAGCTACGGCTTCTTCTATTTGTCGTTTGCGATTCATTTGATATCAAATTTATTCCCCAGACATCTGTCTTTCCCGTTTGGCTACGTTGATTACACAACACATAAATTGTTCTATAAGATAGACAATCAACCTGTTAAATATCATTGAGGACTATTCGTTGATTAACTCCAAAATATTTAATTTCAAGATAAGGCTTGAATATCTGACAACTCAATCGTTTGGAGTTTTCTTTTCGTCAAATCCAGATTTTCAGAAAGTCTCGTGGCTTGATGTTCTATAACCTTTTCGAATAAGTTACGTATAAAACGAGCGTTGCCAAAGTTTTTATCCTTGTTGGTGATAACCCTTTCAATTTTCTCTTTTAGAATTGCTTTAGCCTCATCGGTAATGAGGAAATCCCCTTTTTTGGCATTCAACATGAAGATGTTAAAGAGGTCGTCGGAAGTGTAATCCTCAAAATTGATATAACGGTTGAAGCGAGATTGCAAGCCTGGATTTGAGTCAATAAATGTTTTCATTTCGTTGCCATATCCAGCTAGAACGACAACAAGACGATTGCGGTCATCTTCCATGCGTTTGAGTAGTGTTGCAATTGCTTCGTGTCCAAAGTCATTAGAGTAACCGGGAACAAGAGAATATGCTTCATCAATAAAAAGTACACCATCTAATGCAGAATCAATAACCTTGTTGGTTTTGACGGCGGTCTGACCTATATACTCAGCGACAAGGCCAGCGCGGTCGGTTTCAACGAGATGCCCTTTTTCAAGGACTCCGAGTTCTCGGTATATATCCGCAATAATTCGAGCAACAGTTGTCTTACCCGTACCAGGGTTGCCAATGAATACGCAATGGTATGAGATAGGAGAAGTTTTCAACCCATTTTTAAGACGGACTTGCTGAATTTTAATAAAGTTAGATAGTTTCTTTACTTCCTCTTTCACTGATTCAAGCCCAATTAACTCATCAAGAGTTTCGGAAGAATATCTTGATGTTTTAACTTTAGCGGGTTGAGTCTTAGTCGTGATGGCCTTTTCTTCAAAAGCTGCATTATCTTTTCTCCAATCAAATTTTCCAGGAGCGTATTCCGTCCATACCCACGGCTTGGAATGATGTTTCTCGCCAACAACATGCTTGCTTTTCATTCCTTTCGACACAGCAGAAAATTCTTCAATGTCTCGGTCAAAAACCAAAGTCATGTATGTTGTTGAATTTAAGTCATCTTTAAGAAGTAGAGATGCGTTATTGAGTAAGGAAACAATATTACTCGCTTTAGAATAAGATATGGAGAATTGCCGCTGAATTGTGGAGACAGCTACATTATCGTAATCTTTTAAAAATTTTAGAATTTCAACAATATGCGGCACCTTTTTGAGCTCATTTCGCGCTGCAAGTTCTTTTTTCTCAGCATCTTCTATTTGCACTTGTGTCTGCATCAATGTACTGCGGCTTGTTGGAAGTTGGTGAGTCTCATTTGCTAATACAGTTGCTGTGTTTACTATTGTTTTCAAAGAAAGCAACGATGTTTGCAGATTCATGGAAACAATACGATTGCTAACCACAAAACTTTCCTTTAATGGTTTCAAATGTATTAATGAAAATCCAAATATTGGATAAGCCGGGTTATAGCTATAACGTAAATCTGGAGACCCATCTTTTTTTGTATATTGATAGCAAGAGCCTACGCGAATCGAGTCTTTTGGCTGAGGCTCATTTTTCATATACCAACTTTCTTTCATCTCGGTCACGCTAATTTGTAAATCAGAAATAGATAGTATTTCTACATTAACAATGCCTTTTTGCAAAATTATGAACGATGGGTATATAAATAAGGTATCAGAGCTGGATGCTTGAAAAGATGGAATTTCAATGCCTCCCACACAGACAGCACCAAAAGAAAGATGCGGAAAGACATATGGCTTTCCGTCTCGCGAGCTGAAATCTGATTGTTTTACTTTTTTAACGGTATCCGAAAAACTTTTGAACGTAGAGATTACATTTTCGGAATAATCGTTTGATAAATCTAAAATTATAAGTGGATGAGAAAACTTAAGCGTTTCTAATTTTTCTAAAGTTAAGTCAATGACAGCTTTAACGTATGAAGTTTTTGCATCAGGTCGTTCCATCATACATGAAAGCCAAGAGTTATAGAAATCCTCCATAACTTTCCGATAATGATTATCTGAAAGATTGCTCAAAAGTTTCTTTTTGAAAGAATCTCCGGTCTCATCCATGAGATTTCCTATTTTTTTATTTTCTGAAACAACTAAGCCTTCTAATTTTTCTTCTTGAGCGTATAAAGCCTCAAGAATCAAACGCTTTCGGCGTGGAGATTGTATCAATTGAATGTAGGCATACAATAAAATACAAAAAAGAACACCACCGACAACTATATAAAGTAAAATGTTCATTCCTTTGGAAAAATTATTTAAAAAGGTTGAGTTTAAATTATATCAATAGATTACAAATTTAACCATTCTCAGTGAGATTTACGACATTCAATCATCAAATTCTAAGGCTATTCTGCGAAAATAAGGTTTAACAGGCGTCCATTGAGTGCTGGTGGGGAAGATTGGAATGAGAATCGAAGTGATGATACTATGGCTTAAATATGGAAATCGTAGCACACATATGGTTCCTCTAATACGTCTTGACGAGTAAAAAGCAGCAAATCAACGCAATTAAAAATCATCAACGGAGTATAAATATTTAAAACTCCTTTGTCTACGGTTATACCAACTTCCCAAAAAGTACACTATTCGTACACCATAATATCTGAATATCACTGATTATAAGCATGGTTATGGGCTACAACAGAAATTTCTCAGGTTTCCATTCGCAAGAAATATGCATAACGCCTCTTGGTATGTGAATTTATTATGGGTCTCTACCCAATATGATGCAAATTTACGAAAATAAGCTTTACACCGCTCCTTGATTCGATGATAATTTATGCCTGGGGAATAGATATACGATGAATTTTATTAATTTTGCAATTAAACACAGAAAAACCACGATGAAATTCAGTCAGATTCCATCACATGAGAGTGTGAAACGCCAGCTGCGCGACATGGTGGCCGATGGCCGTGTGCCACACGCAATCCTTCTCCACGGGCCATCCGGGATAGGGAAATTCATGCTCGCGCGGACATTCTCACAATACCTCCACTGCCAGAACCCTACAGCCGACGGGGAACCTTGCGGAGTGTGCCCGTCATGCATGCAGCACGAAGGGTTCAACCATGTCGACAGCATCTACGTGTATCCCGTAGTTAAGACCGACAAACTAAAAGCTCCTGTTTCGGCTGACTACATCACTGAATTCAAGGAATTCGTCGAGTCAAGTCCCTTTATGGATTTTGACCGCTGGACCACATTTTTCGAAAAGAAAAACGCCCAGCCCGTCATATATGTCTCCGAAAGCGAGGCGCTCGAACAGAGGCTTGCGGTCACCACGACAGTGTCGCGCTACAAGACCGTGATAATATGGCTGCCAGAGAAGATGAACGAGCAGACCGCCAACAAGCTTCTGAAACTGATTGAAGAGCCGTTTTCCGATACGGTGTTCATCCTCGTGTCGGACGACGCGTCCTCAATCCTCCCGACCATCTACTCACGGTGTCGCCCGATAGAGATGAAACGCTTGAGCGACGAAACCGTGGCTGACTATCTCATCCATAGACTTGCGATGGACCCACAGGACGCCATGGCAATGGCCCACATCGCAGCAGGGGACGTGAACGCAGCCCTGCGGGCCATGGATGCCACCAGCGTAAGCCGTATGTTTTTCGACCTTTTCGTACGCCTGATGCGCCTTGCCTATCAACGTGACGTCAAAGGACTAAAGGAATGGAGCGCAGACGTTGCAGCCCTCGGACGCGAGCAGGCGGTGAAATTCTACGACTATTGCCGCCGGCTCATAAGGGAGAACTTCGTGTATAATTTCAATGTCCCTGAACTCCTCTATCTCAACCGAACGGAAGCGCAGTTCAGCAAAAATTTCGCACGCTTCATCTCGGAGAACAACGCAGAGGCTATAATCGCAGAGATGGACCGCGCGGCAAATGACATCGCAGGCAACGCAAACGGCAAGATAGTCAATTTCGACCTCGCGATAAAGATGATAATACTGATAAAGAACTTCTGACCGTCCGTCGACCTGAAACTCAGACAATCTCTCACGCGTCTACCATGATTCCATTCCTAAGGCAAGTAGCCTCGGCATATATAAGTAACGAAATCACACAGCTTCCCGACTACTGCTTCGTGTTTCCCAACAAACGAAGCGGAGTGTTCTTTCAGCACTATCTTTCGATGGAAGCAGCCGGGAAAGCGTTCATAATGCCGGAAGTAGCGACGATATCCGACGTCACACGCCGTTTTTCAGCCCTCACCGACGCCCCCCGACTCGACCAGCTTTTTATCCTTTACAATGAATACAAGGAACTGAGCGGAGACATCGGCGACTTCGACCGCTTTCTCTTTTGGGGCGACATGCTGCTTAATGATTTCAACGACGTAGACCTCAACCTCGCCGACCCTCACAAGCTTTTCGTGAATCTAAAGCAGTTCCGCGAGGTCAGCGCCAACTATCTTACTCCAGAGCAGCAGGAAATCATCAGCCGCTACTGGGGCGAAAAATACACCCCTACAAGCCCGGATGAATTCTGGAACCATATACACCACGACTCCCCCACCCCGCTTGAATCGAAATTTCTCAAACTCTGGGAAGTGCTCGACACCCTGTTCGAACGCTTCAAGAAAAGATTGCTCGACGGCGGGATGGCCACCCGGGGCATGTTTGCACGCAATGCAGTCAATTATCTCTCCAAGGTCCATGACGAACCGCTGCCGTTCAGCCGTTATATATTCGTTGGATTCAATGTGCTGACTCTCGCCGAGATACGCATTTTCGAAAAGTTGCAGGCCCGCGGATGTGCCGATTTCTACTGGGATCTCGCCTCGCCGGCCTTCAAAGCCGAGGGCAACCGCGCTGCGGTCTTCATGAAACGCAACGCAGAGTGTTTCCCCTCGCTCTACGACCTTCAGGAGCTTTTTCCTGAGAAGCTTGACTTCCCCTACATACACATAACAGGTGTGCCAAGCGCCTTCGGACAGACAAAGACGGCAGGGATGCAACTGCAGCAGTGGATTGACGACGGCACGATAAAAGACTGCGGCAATGCTATAGAGACAGCAGTAGTGCTTCCCGACGAATCCCTGTTCATACCGATGATTCACGCCGTCCCTCCGCGGATTGAAGCCCTCAACGTCACCATGGGATTCCCGATAAAAAGCACCGCAGTCTCCTCGCTCATAGCCTCGGTGGTCAATCTACAGATGCGCAGTTCCCGCTCGAAGGAGGAATGGTCGTTTTTCTATGAGGACATGCGCACCGTATTGACCCATCCGCTCATGCAGGCAAGCGCCCCGGAGGATTGCAACGCACTGCTGAAACTGATGCTCGAAAAGAGACTCTATATGGTGGCGGCTTCAAAAATAGCGGAAACCACCCCGGGGCTGGAATATGTGTTCACTCCCATCCGTGACACAAACGGAATCGAGGAGGTCTACACCTATTTCTTCAACCTGCTGTCGACACTCCAGTCATTCACAAAGGCCGACTCAGCGAGAAAGATTGACACTTATGTCATAGACTCATATCTCACGGAGCTCGGGACGCTCTATCGCGTGAGCCGACGGTGGGGAATAGAGATGAAGGACACAACCTTCATCCAGCTCCTGCAAAACACCATAGCATCAGCCGACATACGCTTCGCAGGAGAACCCCTTGCCGGGCTCCAGGTGATGGGAGTGCTCGAGACAAGAGCCCTCGATTTCGACAACCTGATAATGCTCTCAATGAACGAGCGTGTATTCCCACGCAAACAATACTCCCGCTCATTCATTCCCGACTCCTTGCGACGCAGCTACGGCATGGCCACAACCGAGCTTCAGGAATCAATCTTTGCCTATTCATTCTATCGCCTGATATCGAGGGCCACGAATGTAAGGCTATTCTACGACGCACGCACCATGAGCGGGAAGAACAGTGAGATTTCCCGCTACATAGCCCAGCTGCTGTATCTTTTCCCGGAGTGCCATATCGACCACGACCTCGCCACTTTCCCGAACGAATTCCGCGAGGAGGAAGCCATAGTCATTGAAAAGACTCCCGACATAAGCGAAAAGATGAAGGCCTTCACCCCAAAGGGTGGTGACCGCACGCTCTCCGCATCTTCGATAAACGACTATATAAACTGCCCGCTATCGTTCTATCTCAAAAAGATATGCCGTCTTGACCTCGACGAGGATGTCATGGACTATATGGATGCGTCGACCTACGGAAGTATACTCCACGAAGCAGCCGAACGGCTTTATAAGGAACTGCGCGGCAACCGCGACGAGGTCAAAATCAGCGGCGATATCCTTGATTCATTCATCAAGGACGATATCAGGCTCGACACCGTGATTACCGAACTGATAAATGAAAAATACAACCGCTATCCCAAGGGCGACCGCTCTCCGCTTGTAGGAGAAAGCAAGGTGCTTGCCAGAGTGATGAAGCACTTCCTCGTCATGATGTTTCGCGAAGAGAAAAAAATCGCCCCATTCGATTTTATCGACGGGGAACACG
Source organism: Bacteroidaceae bacterium (assembly GCA_021768245.1). GTDB lineage: Bacteria > Bacteroidota > Bacteroidia > Bacteroidales > Muribaculaceae > Duncaniella. The sequence continues at coordinate 31,811 of JAETNO010000009.1, forward strand.
AGGTCAGGGCGACAATGAAAATCAATGACTCGCTGACGGTCAACATCCGTCAGTATATCGACCGAATCGACCGAATCTATCCCTCCGGTCGCTACGGCGAAGGATTCGGACGTCTGCGCATCGTGGACTACAAGACCGGCGTCGATCCTACGGATTTCAAATCAATCGACGACCTTTTCGACCCGGAAATGAAAGAACGGCGCAAAGCGATATTGCAGCTGCTGTTTTACTGCAACGCCTATGCGGGTAAAATCGGTTATGACGGGCCGATAATGCCGCAGATTTATTCGTTCCGCACACTTTCGACCCGAGGTCTAAGTCCTCTGGCCTACAATTCAAGGCCCCTTGAAGACTACCATGAGGTCAACGACGAGTTCCTGACGCGCTTCCGTGAGACTGTGGCGGAGATGTTTGACCCGACAGTGCCATTCACCCAAGCCACCAACGAGGAGGCATGCACGTTCTGCAGTTTCAAAACCATTTGCCGAAAAGGGGTCTGACAAATAAAAGAAAGAGCATGAAACTCTACGTCCACATACCTTTCTGCCATTCGAAATGCGCCTACTGCGACTTCTATTCCACCCCACGGAAGGATTGGATGGAAGCCTATGTAGACGCGCTTGCCGGAGAATGGGAGCAACGACGTAAAGGGCTTAAAGAACCGATAGACACACTCTATCTCGGAGGGGGAAGCCCTTCATCGCTCCCCACAGGATTACTCAAACGGATAATCGAAACGCTTACAAGTGACAACAGTAGCATAAATACGTATACAAATAATCCTCCACATCTGCGTGAGGCTACAATCGAAGCCAATCCGGAGGATGTGACAAAAGAATGGGTAGATTTCATCGTCAACGAAACCCCTTTCCGCCGTGTCAGCATGGGTATCCAATCGTTTTCCGACGAGGAACTGGCATTGATAGGGCGCAGGCACAGCGCACAGAAGGCCATCGAAGCTATAGGCCGGCTGCGCGAAGGAGGCATAGGGAATATCAGCTGCGATTTAATCTACGGTCTTCCGGGGCAGAGTCTTGAATCATGGAAAAAGTCGCTTGACACCCTCATCGCCGTACGCCCTGAACACATATCCGCCTATCTGCTGTCCTATGAACCGGGCACCAGACTGAGTGTGATGCTTGAAAAAGGGAAAATCCATGAAACAGACGAGGCGATAATCGATGATATGTACGCTTTTCTGTGCGAGACCACCCGCAAGGCAGGCTATATCCATTATGAAATCTCGAATTTTGCCCTTCCCGGACGCGAGGCCATCCATAACTCATCCTACTGGGACGGTTCGCCCTATATAGGTCTCGGCCCGGGAGCGCACTCTTGTGACGGCGTCAGTCGGTCGTTCAATCCATCGTCGCTAAAAAACTACATAGCATGTAAAGGAAAAGATTTCGGAATCATCGACGAAGAGAATGAGCTGAACCGATACAACGACATGCTCATCACACGCCTGCGTACGCTCCGCGGACTCCGGCCATCATCGGTCAAGCAGGAATTCGGGGGTGAGATTTATGAAAGCTTCGTAAATGAAGCGTCAGCACTCGAAAAAAAAGGACTGCTAAAACTATCGCCGGAGGGAGCATATATAATCCCTGAAAAAATGTGGCTGACATCCAACAGTATACTTCTTGAGTTAATAAAAATATGATATAACCATGAAACGAACCATCACTTCCATTCTCACAATTTTTCTCCTGTCCACCCTGTTTGCAAACGCCGCATCTCCAACCATGATAGGCCGGCGCGGTTGCGGTTATGCGATAGAAAATACCGCTGAGGCCTACCGCGAGGGAGCGCGCAGGGGATTCAAAATTATGGAAGCCCACGTGAGGCTCACATCTGACTCGGTTTTCGTGACTTCCCACGACGGTAAGACCGCGCGTCTCGGCGGACGCATGAATGTGGCGAAATCTCCGCTTGACAGCCTGCGGAGCGAACGATATGCCCAGGAACGTGACCATGGCAGCTATGACGGTGGCTCCATATGTACTGTCAGTGAATTTTTAGACATCTGTTCGGAATCAGGGGTAGTCCCTTTGCTCCACCTGAAGAAACTGAACAAGGATACGCATGACTGCGCCTTCCTCACACCCCTTGTGAGACTCGTAGAAGAGAAAAAACTTGCTGACAGATGCATACTCCTGACTTCCGAGCCTGACTATATCGACTATCTCATGCTCAAGCATCCTGAAATCAAGCTCCAGTATCAGGCCGACGCCAAATGGGAGGAAAGATTCGAATGGTCGTGCGGAAAAGGGCTCGACGTACAGATTCGCGCCGACCTTGTCGACGCCGACTGTGTGAAACGCTATCATGATGCAGGAGTGAAAGTCAATGTGTGGACTGTCAACGATGAAAAGGAATATATCCGTCTGCGCGACTGCGGTGTTGATTTCATGGTCACTGACTATATCACCCCTTCCGAAGCCAACAATATTTAACCCTGCACTCCTCACTCTGTCTGCTATTTATTCGTAACTTTGCACTCCCCATCCAGGGATTATTCCAATAATTATAATTGTTTTGATACTTAAGCTATGTCCCTATTCAGCTTTCTGTCTAAAAAGAGTGAACCCGCGAAGCTTCCTGTAAAGACCGACATCCACTGCCACATCCTTCCGGGAGTTGACGACGGCTCTCCTGACGTAGAAACGTCCGTGGCCCTCGTCGAGCGTCAACGCTCATGGGGCATAGAGCGCATAATCGCCACACCCCACATAACAGAGGCATCTTTCCCCAACTCTCCCGAGACGCTTGACCCGGCTCTTGACGAACTGCTGGACGCACTAAAGAGCCGCGGGATTGATATTCCCGTAAGCCGGGCATCAGAAAACCGCATTGACGACTATTTCCGCGAACAGCTTAAAGGCGGCTTCATCACCACCTTCCCCAACAATTATATCCTTGTCGAAAATTCATTCATCCAGGAGCCCTGGCAACTCGACAGATTCCTCTTCGACCTGAAGATTCAAGGCTACCGCCCTATCCTCGCCCATCCCGAACGCTATTTCTATTATTTCGAGGAGCATCCCGAACGCTACGACCAGCTCCACCACGCAGGCACACTTTTCCAAATCAACGTGCTTTCGCTCGCCGGAGCATATTCTAAAAAAGAAAAACGCGTGGCCGAAAAGCTGATTGAAAAAGGATATGTCGACTTTTTGGGGACAGATCTGCACAACTTCCGTCATGCAGATATCATCGACGACTATCTCACTACCAAAGACGCTCACCGCCATTTCGCCATGCTCGAAGGGAAACTGCTCAATGACACGGTGTTGAATCCTTAGAAACTATTATACGCATCAAGGGAGCCGTTTACTTCAGAAAATCAAGCATACTGTCAAGAGTCTCCGCACAGGCCTCGCGACCAATCGCGTAGACACGGCGCATCTTGTCGGGATTCATTTCCACGCGTCCGATCGGAAGTGGCTGAGCGGGAGCAATCACAAAAGCCCGTCCGGCCTCCACTTCAGCCTCAACATAATCGAGCTGTGAATTGTACATGTCATGCCGTTTAACCATCGCCTCAGCTACTGCCGGATATCGACGCAGCAAGCGTCGGAAAAGCCATGAATTGACAGGCTTTTTCCTGTAGCCCAAAGGCTGCGTCAAAACCACTACGTTGCGCTCATAGCCAAGTCCCTGAAAGAATTTCAAGGGTATTGAATCGCTTATGCCTCCGTCGAGCAGCAGCCGGCCATCATCGACTTTCACCGGACGGGTGACTACCGGCATGGACGCCGAAGCCCTCAGCCATTCAAGTGAATCACGGTCCACTTTGTCCATCCTATGATAGACGGCATCGCCTGTAGCGACATCCGTACATACCATATAGAACTCCATCGGATTTGATTCGAAGGTCTGACTGTCAAATATATCGAGTTCGAGAGGGAGAGTGTGATAGGCAAACTCTGCTCCGACGAGGTCACCGGTCTTTAACAGACTGCGCAATCCCATATAACGTGGGTCTTTGCCGAAACGGAGATTGTAGCGCAACACGCGTCCCGGCTGACGCGACTTGAAATTGCAGCCGAAACTCGACCCGGCCGAGACACCGACCATGCCGTCGAAATCAACGCCACGCTCCATCATGACATCAATCACGCCGGCTGTGAAGAGCCCTCTCATAGCCCCACCTTCAAGCACAAGACCTCGTTTCATAATTCGTCTATGATTCATTAATTCATTGAATCAAATGCAAATTTACGACTTTTCGCCAAAATCCCAATCAGGGATGAATTATTCCCAAGAAACTGTTCTTTATTCGGTCTCGAAAGAGTAGCGGGAGAGTGTGTAAGGTGGCTCTTCGCTGCTTCCCCCACGGCTTTCGACCCTGACCGAGGAACCGAAACGGGCTTTAAGAATTGTAAGTCGGTTGTTCATAAAATACTCATGGTCGGCAAGGGCCTTTTTACGGTCAACCGTCCCGTAACTGTCCACGGAATACATAGGCGGGATAGCCTCGTCGACAGTTTCAATCCCTGTCGCCTCCAGACGGATATCATTGTCCGACTCCGCAAGAAGGATAAGTCCCGGAAGACCGCGAAGTTTCCACGGCCCGTCAGAAACCGGGATTTCAGGAGTGAACCATGCTCGCCAGTGCCGTCCGTGATAGTCACTCTCAGCCATAATGCAATCATAGCCGAGAATATTGCGCACAGAATCGCTTTCAATCTTCCAACTGATTTCCCCAAGAGGCTCTTCATATGTGCCAAGTTCATCAGCCCAACGGTCATAGACCTTCAGACTTTCCTTATGGAAATCTTTCACAACATACGTGTAGACGGTCTTATCGGGAGCGTTGCCCTTGGACTTGTCGACCGTTATCGACCCGTCCGGACCTTGCATGACCCAAGCCGCCATCTGAATCTGGCGCAACTGCTTTTTCCCCTCAGGAGTTGAAGTCATAGAGTCGACGAGCTGGCTCATCGTGTTGAAATATTTCGAGCCATCCTTACCGGTGAGAAGTTGCATTTTCGAGACCTTAATATCATCATCGGCACTATGGGAGTAGGAATGGCTCCGGCTGTCGTATGATACTTTTACCGATGCCTTTTGCGCATATACACATGAATACGCTACACATATTGATAAAATAGCAAGTATAAATTTTTTCATATCATAAACCTTTTCTGATAGTTTACCATTAGAAAGCCACACATATTCAACGATAATCCGTTTCAAGGAAATCGACATTTTTATCCACCTTCAAGTCTCCACCGACAATCTTGACCTTACCCGCGGACATAGCATTTATCGTCCCCAATGGATTATCATAAAAAGCCCTTTTGCTTTTCATCTGGGATTTGCGGTCGATTTTCTCATAGTTTTCATGTCCGTAGACCGGTTTAATCTCCTTGTCAGTCAACTCAAATCCGGTAGCAAAGAACGCATGCTGTCCTGACGGCTCTACCGCCTCAAGAATCAATCCGGGAAGGCCATGGAGCTTCCAAGGGCCATCCGAAACCGGTATTTCAGGAGCGAACCATACTGTCCACGTCCTGCCGTGGTAGTCAGCGGTAGCCTTCACACATTCATAGCCGAGCAGAGTTTTCACTGAATCAGCCTCTACCGACCATGCAATATTGCCGAGCGAATCGGGCGAAACGGATTTCCCCACACCAATCTCTTCATAAAAATCAATCCGGGAATCGGGGAAAGACTTCACGACATAGAAACTTCCTTTCTTACGGGGCATATTTTTAAAGTCGCCTTTTTCGATAGCTGCACGACGCATCACACTCAAGGCTTCCTTCCCTTCGGGGGTAGATTCCAGAGAGTCGATAGCCTCGGTGACGGGGCTGAAAAACTTGGACTGACGCCCGTTTGTGAGAAGATGGTAGCCGTAGACGGACTTCTCTCCGCCCGAGCCAAGCGGACTTACAAAACGGTAGTCATAAGAGACCTCGATATCCGCCTTCGACTGCGACACGGCGACCAGGGCCATAATACACGACACAAGTAAAAAAAGCAGTTTTTTCATTTCCTTAATGTGATTGAAAGCAGTAGTTCGCGTCCGCGCAGACGGCGTTGCGATTCAAATGAACTGAGTTGATTGTATGTGATGTAATTATATGTAAGCTTATTGAAAATATTGTTGAGGAGAGCCGAAAGTTCAATACGCTTAGAGGGTTTAAAGACCACCTTCGTGTCAAGCAGGGCCACATTCTTGAAAACATCGCTGCTCAATTCGTTTCTGTAATACTCTCCCGAGATATGCCATTCCCACTTACGGTGAGGCATTATGTTGAGAAGCAATTCATTCTCCATGCTGCCGAGCCATGACGCCGGAATCCCGTTCATCGAGATTCGACCTGAAGAATAATCGATTCTATAATCGATGCTCAGCCAACTGAATGGCGCACCCCCGAGACTCGCCCCTACAGACCATGAATCAGTCACTGAATTGACATCGCGCATATCTGAAATGAGATTTGACTCACTGCGGTTGAAAGAGCCTGTTATGTTGGCGCTCCCGCGCATGAAATCCAAAGTCTTCCCTACTTTTCCGGACACCATCAGGTTCTTGCCATCGCTTTCAGCCGGGCTGTAGGAATAGACAATATAGTCACCATAGAGCTGCTGGGCCATCGTGTAGGGCAAATGAGACCATGATTGCATCACGAAGGCATCGGCAAAGACTCCATGGCGCGTGTGCTTATATGAGATTCTCGCGGAGACATTGCGGGAACTTGAATTATAGAAATCATCCACTCCCCGGCGCAACGAGCGGTAGTCGGTCATTATCAGGGCCGGATGAATGAGGTTGAGATTCATCGGCGAACGCCCCAGTCCTCCGCGAAGGCTCATAGAAAAACGGTTGTTGGGTTTCCACGTCATGCTGAGCGACGGAGAAAAATAGAATTCCGAACGGTTGGCAAGAGCCTTGTCGAAAGTGTAGCGCGCGAAACTCAAGGGGGCATTAAAGGTCAAATCCACTTTACGAATCCAATATTCCAGCTTCGGGACAGCGTAGGCCGTGAAACAGTCGGTATTAATCACATTGTGCATCCCGTCATCCCGGCTGATGAAATCGAAATCACCAAGGCAGTCAGAATTCATGGTCCGGAAATAAGCTTTCAATCCCCCTTCAAGACTGACCGTGACCCCCATGAGCGAGAAAGCATAGGCGGCACTTTCGTTGGTATGGAAGGCATGGTCACCGACCCGCTGACTGACGGAGGTTCCATCCATGGCCACAGAAAGGGTCTGCGGCAACGACTCCCACTGGTTATCGCTCTGGAAAGTGACGAGATGGGTTCCCATCCCGCGTCCGGAGCCTGAGGCATGGCTATTGAAACGCTTTATAATCTTAAGGTTATTGCTGACATAATAGTCTGGCAATGATGCTGTCTGGGCGTTGGGAAGCGAGCCTGTGACACCGAGGCGCATATCGTCCCAATCGATATTGGTCTTGAGAGTGTTGTTGACGAAGGCCGTCCTATGGTTCAGCTCATAAGTCAACTTCCCCGACAGAGAATGGCAACGGTCAACACCAGTACGGTTCTCCGTAATAACCCGGTCGGGAGCAGGACTATCGCCTGAGCCGGTCTTGAAATATGTGGTGATATTTGTCGCATCGGCTGTCACACGATTAAAGGAATAGTCAATCTGAGCCTTCAGTTCACCACCTTTGAGTTTCCACAGACTGCTTGTGGAGACTATCGCCGAACGGTTGAAAAGCGTGCGTCGGGCATCAAGCGACGGAACCGAGGGCAAGGAGAGTCCGATGTAGCGGCTAAGCCCGGTGGAACGGCGCGAGGAGAAAAAATCTGTCGTGTTCAGCGACAGGTCTTCGCCGGTATTATTGGTCTTAAATGTCGTTATGTTCTGAAACGAGGGCATAACAGCCATCGCAAACAGCTCTCCGTCCCATCGCGGCCCGTCGGGCTGACGGCCATAGCCTGCACCCGCATCCCCGTGGAATGACCATGTGGCCTTAGCCTTATTCTTGAGCTTAAGATTTATGGCGGCCTTATCGGAGAAGGATATGCCTGACAAGACCTGCATAGGCTGATGATTTTCCATCACCTCCACAGCCCCGACATCCTCATGGTTGATTCCGTTCGTGGCCACTCCGTATTTGCCGCCGAGGAGGTCGGAGCCTTCGATATAGAACTTATTTATGTCCTCACCCTGATATTTAATCTTGCCGGATTTCTCGACATCGATTCCGGGCATGCGTTTGAGCACATCGCCAATCGAGCGGTCCTGCTCCTGAGCGAAAGTGCCGACATTGTAGGTGACGGTGTCGCCCTGCTCGCGGATACGGTCGGCCTTCACGGCCACCTCCTTCAGCTGAATCGCTCCTGGTTCAAGAAAAACCGTCAGAGGGAAACGCACACTGTCAAGAGCGACTGACTTACGGGCATAGCCCATCATCGAGACTTCAAGCCTGCATGAAGCCACTGAAGGGACGGTGATTGAAAAACTCCCGTCGGATTTTGAAGTAGCGAATTTCTTAATCTTCCCGTCGGAACCCTTCACAATGACCGATGCCCCGACAAGAGCCTCATTCATCTCCTTGTCAATCACCTTGCCGGCCACATTGACCTGAGCCGTGGCACAGACAGCGGCAATACAAAATAATATGGTCAACAGAAAGAATCTCATTCGTGATAATCGGTTTCAATTAAATCGTCGCTGTCTTCTCCGGCATTGACAGAGGCAGGCAACTTGACTTTACCGCCGGTCATCGTACCAATCCAGGCGGCACGGTTTTTTCTTGAATAATCACGCATCCTGAGGACAGCCTTACGATTGGATATGAAGTAACGGTCATCCTCAAACGAAGGTTTCAGCCGCTCATCGCACTGCTGGAGACCGGTAATCACGAAAGAATACAAAGCTCCGTCGCAGGTTGCCTCCATAATCAATCCCGGAAGGCCACAGAGCTGCCAAGGGCCGTCCTGAACCGGAACATCGGGCGCAAACCACGCACTCCAACGCCGACCGTGATAATCGGCAGTGGCATATTGACAATCATAGCCCATAACAGTTTTGGTCGAGTCGCCAAGTTCCCACCGGAGGTCGGCCATTTCCACATCATAGCGATAGCGGTCGCCCGCAGAGTCCCAGACCCTGATTGAGCCCTGACTGAAATCCTTCAGACATTTATAACGTGACTCACGGGAGAATCCCTGACTTTTCAGGATATCAAAGGGGCGTTTCGTATTGTCATCAACAAAAGCCTGCATAGCGGCATCCCAGGCTTGCTGAAGGATGATTTTGCCCTGAGGGTCATTCTCAAGGGAATCCACGTAGAAAGTGCGAGGGTCATAGTAATAGGACATTCCCGGAGCCATCTGCAGGACAAAACTCCGTATAAACGGTGACCTCTGCCCCGTCTTGCCGTTGAGCGAGAGGGTTATGAAGTCATACTGAGCCTTAAGCGTCGCCTCGGGGAGTTCTTGCGCCATAGCCGGCATCACAGCGATGACGAACACGATAGATGACAATATACGTTTCATAATAATCCGTGCTTTCAGTGATAGTCCGTTTCGAGAAAATCATATTTCCTCGTTTCATCCGTGACGGGGGCATCCGGGCCGAGATTGAGACCAATCTGAGCTTTAAGCATGGCGTTGCCGTTCTCACGCGAATTGCGCTCCATTTTAAGCATTTCGATACGCGATATCCTGTCGTAGCGCTTTGTGTCGTAAACCGGACGAATCACATCATCGCTTTCCTCGATGCCATCCGCCATAAAGTGATGCTGGCTGGAGGATTCGTAGGCTTCAAGAATCAATCCGGGCAAGCCATGCAGCTTCCATGGCCCATCCTGAAGGGGAATCTCCGGGGCGAACCATACCGTCCACTGACGGCCATGGTAAAGAGCGTAAGCCTTGACACACTCATAGCCGAGAAGTAGTCTGGTAGAATCGGAAATTTCCCATGCGATATCGTCAAGAGGTTCGGTATAACAATAGTTACCTGTCATACCGACATAGTCATAGACACGATATTCATTCTTAATTTTTGACTTGAATACATATAGCTGTGTCTTATATACCACAGCGTCCATAATCGAAAGGTCTTTTGTATCCCAATACTTTCTGAACGCCTCGTCAAAAATCTGTTTTGAAATCGCTCTGCCCGACGGAGTCGATTCCAAAGAGTCCTTATATTCCGTCTTACGGTTGAAGAATTTAGATTCCCTCTGATTCGCAAGCAGGATGAAGGGGATGTCCGTTTCCACAACACCGTCACTTCCCCTGACAAATTTTTTATGATAATTATAACTGACCTTTATATCAGCCCGGGGAAATTCTGCTTCCTTTTTTGAATGCATGGCAAAAGGAAGCGTCAAAAATGAAACGACCATGAGAGCCGTTGCTAAGCCACTGAGTTTTCCGTCGTACAGCATAATGGAGAATAAAGTGAGGAGAGAGGGGGAATCGTATTACTTGTCCAGTTCTATATACATGATAGCCTTTCCGTCGGGGTCTGATTTCTTGTCGATGGTTATCGATTTTATCTCTTGGGATTTAATCTTATTTAAATCATCCTCATAGAGCTTTCCATTGACATAGATTTTAATCTTACTCTCATCGACGGGGCTTCCATTAATGATAATGGCACAATTTTTTTCTCCGGATTCGTCTTTAAGCGATATCGGCTGCGACGAAATTCCGGAAGGCACAGTTGAAACCGACGCAAACTTCCCGTTATTATCGTCGCCGGTAAGTTTGAAAGACACCGGAATGGTGTACCAGACATTGACCGGTTTGCCGTTCATTCTCCCCGGGATGAATTTAGGAAGCGTCTTAACCACACGGACAGCTTCTGCATCAAGTTCCGGGGATTTGCCACGGAGCACTTTCACCTCACCGATTGAACCGTCGGCCTTAACGACGAACTGGATTATCACACGGCCCTGGATATTATTTTCCATGGCTTCTTTGGGATAACAGATGTTTTTCGATATGTACTCCAGAAGACCCTTATCCCCTCTATCGGAAAATTCAGGCTTGATTTCCACAACGGTGAATGACTTGTTAGAGTCATCATCGGGTACCGGTGCGGTTTCGACAGACGTCGCAGGACGTGAACCAGACTCATCGGCGGCATCCGAAATGTCGCCGGCATCCGAAATGTCAGATTCAGAAGTGACGGCAATCATTTGCGAAGCATCATTTTTATTTTCCGAAGCATTTTCACTAACTTTGCTTTCGTCAACGGTCACGGATGAAATCCGGGCCATCGATATATCGGAAAGGGCTGAGGCCACGACATCAATGCCGGTCAAGGCGAGAGAGACTGCCAGTGCAGGCACCAGAACAAGCCCGCGAAGACGGCGTGAAGCCGAAGGATTTGATTTGTACATCATGGTGATACGTTTTTTAAGTTTACTATGATTCAGGCTGTTGGCGAGTGACGGGAATCTCGCGCCGACAGCCTTTTTAATTAATAGCATCTGATAGTCACGGGGAGCGATGCCCGAAGCAAGAACCGCGCTGTCGGCCTGATATTCGTGGACGGTTTTCAATTCCTCGCGCATGAGCCATGCCGCAGGATTATACCATTGGAAAATAGACACGAGCTGGGCAAAAAGGAGGTCTACCCAATGATGAAGGGAGAGGTGACGGAATTCATGAGTACGAATCATAAAGCCGCTCTCCTCCCAATCCACAGCTGACATCACCACGAAACGCCACCAACTGAAGGGGGCTATAGACGGGTCGGAGGTGACCAACACTTTATAGTGGCCGTCCTCGACGATACGCGACCGCGATATCAGGCACACAAGCCTGAAAAGAATCCACAGAGTGTGGAGTCCGACGATAATCATGCCTGTCAAATAGACGCAGAGAAGGACTGACATGAAGACGGGGTGTCCGGCCTCCGTATCGTCAACCGCAAACGAAAGCTCAATATCACCCACATCAATAACCGCAGGCCCGGTCACGGAAGGCGCTATGGCCGACATGACGAATCCGGTCAAAGGTAGGGCCATCAACGCGAGGAAATATATTGACCACAGCGCGAATCTGTTGAAGCGGTGCTGATTCTCGCCGGCCATCATCCACTTATAAGCGAGGTAGAGCATGGCAAGAATTATCGAGCTATATAGAGAGTAGGACAGAATGGAGCCCATCGGAATTTGAGTTTTGTGTTTTAAGGGTTGAGGGTTGAGTGAATCCAAGGCCGGAAACAAATATTGAATACCAAACCTTAAATTGAAGATAGGAGGTTTAAGAGTTGGGGGTCGAGGGGGGGGTATTTTTACTTTCGACAAGGTCGATTATCTCACGGAGTTCATCAACCGATATTTTCTCTTCCTCGACGAGAGCTGACACAGCGTTCTTGTAGGAATTATTGAAATAATCCTTAACAAGCTGTGCAAGTGACTTCTTCATAAAAAATTCTTTCCTGGCCACGGCGTAATAGCGATAGGTAGGGCCGAACACTTCATGAGCAACATGGCCTTTCTCCTCGAGTATACGCATCACGGTGGAAATGGTGTTGAAGTGAGGTTTAGGTTCGGGGTAAATTTCAAGCATCTCACGCACGAACATCGGGCCGTTCTCCCAAAGCATCTGCATGAGGATTTTTTCTTTTTCGGTCAAGGCCTGAGGTTTTCTTCCAGCTTTCATAATTATATATAGTACTATATTTTTAATTTTTCTACTAATTTATTAGTTACGCAGCAAAATTATAATTAAAATTTAAAGTACACAACTAAATTATTAGTTTTATTTAGTTAAATATTATTAACAGATATATCCCACATCAGAATTACAGAAGTGCCAACCGATAATAAATCCAATCCATTACTGACCCATAGCTGAAAACGCATTTTAAAAATTTAAACAGTCACTCAGAGTATGCGTAACATATTTTTAGATAAATTATTGTCAAAGGATAGATATCTTATAGCCATGATACACAACACAAAAAAGCCCCGATTCCTGCGGGGGAACCGGGGCAGAGTTATGAAAACTTCGTTAGATTATTTCTGAGCTTCGATAGTTACGGCGCGGTCGAGAGAAACGAACTTCTCGCCCATGTCGTTGAGGTTGCCGTTGTTGACAGTAACGTCGAGCTGAGAGGGGTTCACACCGTTGCGGAGGAGCACCTTTTCAACACCGTTTGCACGAGCGTGACGGAGACGGTCGTTAACCTGGTCAGAACCGGTATAGTTATCGGCCCAACCTGTCACAGTGTATTTCTGGTTGGGGTTAGCCTTCATCACTTCAGCTACAGCACCAAGCACCTTGTTGTCCACACGGGAAAGGCGTGAGTTGCCGATAGTGTAGTAGATAGTGCAGAGAGGACCTTCCTTGGCTTCAACCTTTTCAACGGGACGGTTGAGGCAGTCGCGGAGCTGACGCTCGAGGTCGGAGATGCGGGCGTTTGCAGCCTGGAGACGGGCTTCAACTTCGTCGCAGTTTGCAGCGGGAGGACACACGGGAACCACGGGAGCTGACCATGTGCTCTTGTTGAAGTTGTAGGTAAGACCGAGGTAAGCCTGAAGATCCATATACTGCTTGGTAGCACCACGATAGATGTCATCTGTGAGGACTACGCCACGGAGGTCGAGATATAGGCTCACATGTTTGTTGAGAGCGAAGTTGTTGATAAGACCTACATGGGCGGTGAGGTTCTTGTTGTGACCGTTGGTCCAACCGTCGCGTTCGCCATTTGACTTGAAGTCGGGAATATACTGCACATTCATGCCGGCACCACCATAGAGAATACCGTTGTAGACACGACCGGGACGGTAGCCACACCACCAGTTGGTGAGGTTGACCATAGCGTCGAAGTTGAGGCCGAATTCATTACGCTTGCCACGTACTTTATCGCCTTCCCAACCGGCATAGTAGCCTACGCCTCCCCTTTCAGGATTATAGATGCCCTTAACCTGAGTGAAGTTGAGACCTCCACGGAGACCTACGATGGGCGAGAACCACTTACCTACCCAGAAACCTGCGTTGGGAGCGAAACGGTTAAAGAAATTACGTTCGGAATTGTCATGACGGAAGTAGTAGTTCATACCACCTTCAACCGATATGAACCAATTGTTTGAGAAGCTATTGAGAATATAGCCCTGAGCGGGATCCTCTACATAGCTAACTTCTTGGTTGCTCTGAGCCAAAGCGCTTTGACCCATGAAAAGAGCAGCTACCAAGCCAAGGATAGCACTTTTTTTCATAATAATTTAAATTAAATTATTGTAAATAGTTGAATAATTTGATTTTCTGTTCGTAGAATCGTATTTCAGAGGTCAAAGGTATAACAAATTTTTCACACTTTCTAAAATCAGAGCAAATTTTCTTTAACAAAAGCTAATTTTCTGACATTTTGACCAATTTTACACCGTTGATATGGCATTATTAGGCAAAATTGGAGAACAAAATGCCGTTTCAGATAGAGTTTAATAGCAAAAGTCAAATAAACTCTAATAAACTGTTTAAGCAAAGCGTCCCCGCCCCACTAATGCGGGGCAAGGACGCTTACTGTTATCTGTCAATTACCTAAGAGCTTATATATCAAGCAAGGAATTTATCGACAAGCGATTTGACATGAGCGGCAGTGAAGCCGAATTTCTCGTCGAGCACCTTATAGGGAGCCGAAGCGCCGAAGTGGTCAAGACCGAAAATCATGCCGTCGGCACCCACTACGCTACGGAGCGTGGAGGGAAGACCGGCCGTGAGGCCAAAGGTCGGAACACCGGGAGTGAGAACTGCCTTGCGATAGTCTGCATCCTGATTGAGGAAAAGGCCAATAGAAGGCACTGAAACCACGCGTGCTTTCTTGCCCTGCTCCGCGAGTTGGGCTGCAACCTCACAAAGGAGCGAGACTTCCGAACCGTTGGCAACAAGGATAACGTCGGGCTCGGCGGCATCAACCACTGTATAGCCACCGCGACGACAACCGGCATTGGCTTCCGCGAAACGGTCGCCTGAAGCTGCGGGAAGGTCAGGAAGGTTCTGACGGGAGAGCACGAGGGCGGAAGGAGTGGCGAAGTTCTCCATTGCCATAGCCCAGGCCACGGAAGTCTCGGCTGCGTCGGCAGGACGGAGAACGAGCATAGAGGGCTGACCGTTGAAGTTGCGGAGCTCTTCCATGAGACGGAGCTGAGCTTCCTGTTCTACCGGCTCGTGAGTGGGACCGTCCTCGCCTACACGGAAGGCGTCGTGAGTCCAGATGTATTTCACGGGAAGCTCCATGAGAGCGGCCATGCGGACAGCGGGTTTCATATAGTCACTGAACACGAAGAATGTGCCACAGGCTCCTATGACACCTCCGTGGAGCACGATACCGTTCATCACGGCAGCCATTGTAAGCTCTGACACGCCTGCGTGAAGGAAAGCGCCCGAGAAGTCACCGTTGGTGAAAGGATGGGTTTTCTTAAGGAAGGCATCAGTCTTATCGGAGTTGGCAAGGTCGGCGGAAGAGACAATCATATTGTTGACCTTCTCGGCGAGAACAGCAAGGACGTCGGCGGAAGCCTGACGTGAAGCGATATTGGCTTTATGGGGTATAGCCTTCCAGTCGATTTCAGGGAGCTTGTTGTCGAGGAAGGTGTGCAGTTCCTTTGCAAGTTCGGGATTGGCTGCTTCCCAGGCGGCCTGCTCGGCACGCTTGGCCCTGACGATTTCACGGAGCTCGTTGCGACGGGCCTCATAAAGGGCCTTTACATCGTCGAAAATCACGAAGGGATTCTCGGGGTCAGCGCCAAGATGCTTCATTGTCTCAGCATAGTCGGCACCCGACGCGCTAAGAGGCTGTCCGTGGGTCGAGCACTGGCCTTCGAAGTTGGAGCCATCGGCCTTAACCACGCCACGGCCCATCACTGTATGACCGATAATGATAGTCGGACGCTCCTTTTCAGCCTGAGCGGCTACGATAGCCCCGGCAATCTCAACGGGGTCATTACCGTTGATTTCAATCACGTTCCAATGCCATGCACGATATTTGGCGGCAACATCCTCACGGTCTACAGCGTCGACCATGGTGGAAAGCTGAACGCGGTTGCTGTCATAGAACATGATGAGGTTGTGAAGGCCGAGATAGCCTGCAAGACGTCCGGCACCCTGGGAGATTTCCTCCTGGATACCACCGTCGGAGATAAACGCATAAGTCTTATGGCTCATCCACTCGCCAAAGCGCGCGGTGAGGAAGCGCTCTGCGATAGCACAGCCCACAGCCATGGTGTGGCCCTGACCGAGGGGACCCGAAGTGTTTTCCACGCCACGTTCGGGATGGAGTTCGGGATGGCCGGGAGTCGGAGAGCCCCACTGACGGAACTGGGCGAGTTCGTCGAGAGTATAATGCCCGAAGAGAGCGAGAACGCTGTAGAGCATAGGAGACATATGGCCCGGATCAAGGAAGAAGCGGTCGCGTCCGAGCCACTTTCCATCGTCGGGGTCAGTGATAAGGAACTGCGAATA
Source organism: Bacteroidaceae bacterium (assembly GCA_021768245.1). Taxonomy (GTDB): domain Bacteria; phylum Bacteroidota; class Bacteroidia; order Bacteroidales; family Muribaculaceae; genus Duncaniella. Next base: position 48,226 of record JAETNO010000009.1, read on the forward strand.
GAGCACATTTACAAAGTCGGCGCCACCCATAGCGCCACCGGGATGTCCGGATTTTGCTTTCTCAACCATCGAGGCAGCGAGGACACGGATATTGTCGGCTGCGTGGTTTATTGCTGTCAGATTCATGGTTTATATAATATGTATGGATTATTACATTGAAGCGTGATAATGTGCACGATTGAATGGCACAGGGCTGTCGGACAGAAGAAAGAGATGTTGACGGCTTATTGTACGGGGACGGCTGGAACACCGCTAAAAACGCACTGAAAGCCTTGCAAATATACAAATTAAAAACGAATTCCTTGTCATAATGACAAGGAATTCGACACACAATAGTAACAAATAATAGATGCACCGCTTTTCACAAAGAGGATTACCATCTATGGGGTTTTGATCCTGCGGAAAAAGCGCAGGAATCAAAATCTTCATACTCCCGGAGAGCAAAGAGGGAGACAATGGGGAGGGGACTTCGGATGGGGCTATAAGCCTTTTCATCCTATATGCTCGTTAGTTGAAGCCCCCTGAAAGCCGGGGCCGGCTGAATCCGACGAGCATTTCGGCACTACGCAGACAAACTTTCCACGCATGGCGGCCTCTCAGACTATATCTTTACAAGATTGTCAAGTCGCGGGTAGAGGGGGGGAAGGCTGACTTTCCGTTGAGGGGGGAAGGGAAGTCGGTCCGAAGCTTTTCATTGAGTTTTTAAGAGAGAGTACCGCAAAATCCTCTTGACAGCGGAGGGGAATCGTTTCAGTTTGAATTTGTAGATTTATGGTTGTTATTACGAGATTATGAGATGTTATTGCAGATGCTTTTATGTTTTTTAATTAGGATGTTTTTACAGATTGAATGATTAAAGACTTCAAAAGTCTACAGAATTGCGACACAAATTTAAGGAATGTTGCTGAATTGACAACAATAGTTTGTAAAAAATTTTCATAAAAATTTACGTTCTGGCATATGCAGAAGCCATACGGCAACAAAAAACGGAAATTTAACCAAATTTTAGTTCTCTTTTTTACATCGTGTAATCAGTGCCCGTGAAAGGCTCATTCGGGTTTCACATTTAATGACATATAATATAAATTACACAAAAAAAATATTTAACTTTGCTGAACAAAGTGCGGAAGCACGGATTTAAATCCGATTTTCTCTCCGCATGACGACAACAATAGTTCATATACAGTTATAAACGGACCCTAAAACAAATAATAAATAACAAATATTCTTCTACCTAAATCAAAAAAATGGAAACTAATGCAAAAAACAACACGCGAGTAGTGGCGATAGTGGTGATGTTTTTCATCTTCGCCATGATATCGTTCGTGACCAACCTGGCAGCCCCAATCGGAACAATATGGGGGTATCAGTTCGAGGGAAATTCAGTGCTCGGCATGATGGGCAACATGATGAACTTCCTCGCATATCTGTTCATGGGTATCCCCGCCGGCAACCTACTGGTCAGAATCGGCTATAAGAAAACCGCGCTCCTCGCGCTCGGCGTAGGCGTGGTCGGACTGCTTGTCCAGTTCCTGTCGAGCGTAGTCGGGACCGACAATGTGGTGACTACAATCACGTCGACCAACGCTGAAGGTGTGGCCCTCTCCTACCCTATCACTCTTAACTTCTTTATCTATCTTCTCGGCGCATTTATCTGCGGTTTCTGTGTCTGCATGCTCAACACGGTTGTAAACCCGATGCTCAACCTCCTCGGCGGCGGCGGCAACAAGGGCAACCAGCTCCTGCAATTCGGAGGAGCCCTCAACTCACTTTCAGGCACACTGACTCCTCTTTTCGTCGGCATGCTCATCGGCGTGCTCAGCAAGCAGACACAAATCGGCGACGTGAACCCTCTGCTCTTCATCGGCATCGGTATTTTTGCCGTAGCGTTCGTGATTCTGAGCTTCGTATCCATTCCTGAGCCAAACCTTTCAAAAGGGAAAAAGAAGGCCTACAGTCACTCACCCTGGAATTTCCGCCACACCGTGCTTGGTGTAATCGGTATCTTCTTCTATGTAGGTATTGAAATCGGTATTCCCGGCACACTAAACTTCTACCTTGCAGACCAGAAGGCTACGGGTGCAGGCGTGGTAGGCGACGCATCGACAATCGCCGGCGCAATCGTCGCCATCTATTGGCTGCTTATGCTTGTCGGCCGTACGCTCTCAGGTTTCATCAGCGGCAGCATATCCTCACGCAAGCAACTTATAGCAGTGTCGGCCACAGCGATTGTCCTCGTTGTCATGGCAATCTTCATTCCCAAGACATCGACTCTTCCCGTTCCCGAATTCCTCTATGAAGGGGGAGCCGAGGTGCCTGTCAGCGCGTTTCTCCTTATCCTGTGTGGCCTTTGCACCTCAATCATGTGGGGCGGCATCTTCAACCTCGCAGTGGAAGGTCTCGGCAAATATACCGCCCAGGCATCCGGCATATTCATGATGATGGTAGTCGGCGGCGGCGTCATGCCTCTCATCCAAAGCGCAATCGCAAAGGCAAGCGGATATATGACTTCCTACTGGCTTGTGGTTGCCATGCTCGCATATCTGCTCTTCTACGGCCTTATCGGCAGCAAGAATGTCAATACGGACATTCCTGTGGAGGAAGAGCCCATCGACCCAAGGGACTTATAATTAGGAAAAACAAAAATAATCAGCCACGACATTTGCATCTACGCGCCATGTCGTGGCTGATTATTTTATTAGCGGAATTTTAAAATATGCTTATCCCGGGAAGACATCAGTTAATCGGTTGGTCAAGCGGGCTGCGGGGAGAATATAATTCAGGTTTCTTATTCCGCTTTACGCCCTGCTTAACACCGGATTTATTAGCCTTGACAGGACTGGAAGAAGGGAACAAGGAATCACTGTCGGCGCGCATTGACGGGACCAAAGAGACAGAGGAGCCAGCCGGGAGCACGCTGTCGTCAACAGGACTTATGATATCGGTTGAAACCGCATTGCCCCTACGGACATAAACACCATAAGCAAGAAGCAAAACTATCAGGATTGACAATAAAATGAGGCCTCGGCGCTCGCCTGGAGTAACTTTCATACTGGAGTAATAACATATAAAAAAATCTCCGCCTGCCGATTGGCTGACGGAGATTTTATGAATATTCTCTTGCCGGAAATTATTCAGCTGCGGGTGCTTCTGCTGCAGGGGTCTCCGTTGCTGCGGGTGCTTCTGCTGCGGGAGCGGCGTTCTTGCCACCACGACGAGAACGGCGGGTGCGGGTTGATTTCTTAGCACCGTTGTCCTTAAGCATGTTTTCGTTGTAGTCAACGAGTTCGATGAAGCAAGTCTGAGCGTTGTCACCGAGACGGTTGCCGGTCTTGAGGATGCGGGTATAGCCACCGGGACGGTTAGCAATTTTCTGAGCGATTTCGCGGAAAAGCTCAGTCACGGCCTCCTTGTTCTGGAGATGAGCGAACACGAGGCGGCGATTGGGAGTCGAGTCTTCCTTAGCGCGGTTGATGAGGGGCTCAGCGTACATGCGGAGGGCTTTGGCCTTGGCGAGAGTTGTGAAGATGCGTTTGTGCATAATCAGCGAAATCGTCATGTTGGCGAGCAGAGCGTCGCGATGAGCCTTCTTGCGACTGAGGTGATTGAATTTTTTATTGTGTCTCATCGTTATAATTACTCTTTATCAAGTTTATATTTTGAAATGTCCATTCCGAACGAGAGGTTGAGGTTTGCCAGGAGCTCGTCGAGCTCGGTCAGGGACTTCTTACCAAAGTTACGGAATTTCAGGAGGTCGGTCTTATTGAAGACCACGAGTTCACCAAGGGTCTCGACTTCAGCGCTCTTGAGGCAGTTGAGTGCGCGGACAGAGAGGTCCATATCCACAAGCTTGCTCTTGAGGAGCTGGCGCATGTGGAGCACTTCTTCGTCAAATTCCTCTTCGCCGTCAGCCTCGTCTGTCTCAAGAGTAATCTTTTCGTCAGAGAATAGCATGAAGTGATAGATGAGGATTTTTGCCGCTTCCTTAAGCGCGTCTTTTGGGAGAATCGAACCGTCGGTGGTGATTTCAAGTGTGAGCTTGTCGTAGTCGGTCTTTTGATCAACGCGGAAGTTCTCCACCGTGTATTTCACATTCTGAATTGGGGTGTAGATTGAGTCGATTGCGAGGACGTCGATAGCATCGTTTGCGTTACGGTTTTCCTCTGCGGGCACCCAACCGCGCCCCTTGTTAATTGTGAGATCGATAGTGAAGCTGGCGCTCGGATCCAAATGACAGATGACGAGGTCGGGGTTCAGGACTTCGAATCCTGAGAGGACTTTGCCAATGTCACCGGCTGTGAACTCTTCCTGGCCTGACACAGTGATGGTAGCCTTTTCAAAATCGGTATCTTCAACCGTTTGCTTGAGGTTGACTTTCTTGAGGTTAAGAATGATGTTTGTGACATCTTCCTTGACGCCGGGGATAGTGTCAAACTCGTGTTTCACGCCGTCGATGCGAATCGACGAGATGGCGAAACCTTCGAGCGAGGAGAGAAGGATGCGACGCAGGGCGTTGCCAATGGTTATACCATATCCCGGTTCCAATGGCTTAAACTCAAATTTACCGAAATGATTATCGGCTTCCAACATGAGGACTTTGTCGGGTTTCTGGAATGCTAAAATAGCCATGGATCTTAATTTATTGATTATTTAGAATACAACTCGACGATAAGCTGCTCTTTGATGTTCTCGGGGATATCTTCACGGGCGGGAACGTGGAGGAACTTACCTGCCTTAACGTTTTCGTCCCACTCAAGCCAAGGATATTTGCTGTGGTTAAAACCGGCGAGAGCGTCGGCAATTACTTCGAGAGACTTGGATTTTTCACGTACGCCTACAACGTCGCCGGGATTAACTGCATAGGATGCGATGTTGACAACCTTACCGTTGACCACGATGTGGCGGTGAAGCACGAGCTGACGGGCAGCTGCACGGGTAGGAGCGATGCCGAGACGATAGACTACATTGTCGAGACGGCCTTCGAGAAGCTGGAGAAGGATTTCACCTGTGATACCCTTAGAACGCGAAGCTTTGTCGAAGAGGTTGTGGAACTGCTTCTCAAGCACGCCGTAGGTGTATTTAGCTTTCTGCTTCTCACGGAGCTGGACACCATACTCGGAAGTTTTCCTTCTCTTGTTGAGTCCGTGCTGGCCCGGGGGATAATTCTTCTTGGCGAGGACTTTGTCTTCACCGAAGATTGGTTCGCCGAACTTGCGGGCGATTTTGGTACGTGGACCTGTGTATCTTGCCATTTTAGTTGATGTTTGAGATTGTCGGCGCTTCCTGCGTCAGAGACTTTGAAGGAAAAGGCTTGCGTGGTGACAGCCGCGACCACAGAGAGGTGAATAAAAATGTGGTCTATTTCACTATGAAACCTTGTCTTCCTAAAGTTTCAAACCTTGATTCCCTTTTGACAGTGAATCTCCGGTCTGATGGAGGGAAGCACCTTGGTGTAAAATTGAATAATCAAAATTTACTTAATTCCTGCGGAGTTTCTACTCTTGACCCTTGATTTGATAGAAAGTGAGAGCCGAGGGCCGTGTTGGATGGGCAGAAACCTGCGGGAGATGATTGTGACGCGTCCAGTGAGCGCGGATTATTATACGCGACGGCGCTTGGGAGGACGGCAACCGTTGTGGGGAAGCGGAGTTACGTCAATGATTTCAGTAACTTCGATGCCTGCACCGTGAACGGTACGGATAGCTGATTCGCGACCGTTGCCGGGACCCTTGACGTAGGCTTTCACCTTGCGGAGTCCGAGGTCGTAAGCGATTTTAGCGCAATCCTGAGCTGCCATCTGTGCGGCATAGGGAGTGTTCTTCTTAGAGCCACGGAATCCCATCTTGCCTGCGGAAGACCAAGAGATAACCTGACCTTCAGAGTTGGCTAAGCACACAATGATGTTGTTGAAAGACGAGTGAACGTGAAGCTGACCGGCGGCGTCAACCTTGACGTTTCTTTTCTTTGCTGCGACTGTCTTTTTTGCCATGTTGATTTATTATTTAGTAGCTTTTTTCTTGTTAGCAACAGTTTTCTTGCGACCCTTGCGAGTACGGGCATTGTTCTTAGTGCTCTGTCCACGCACGGGGAGACCGTTACGATGACGGATGCCGCGATAGCAACCGATGTCCATGAGACGCTTGATGTTGAGCTGGATTTCGCTGCGGAGATCGCCTTCAACCTTATAGTCAGAGCCGATAACTTCACGAACCTTGGCTGCCTGGTCATCGCTCCAGTCCTTGACTTTGATATTCACGTCAACGCCGGCCTTGTCGAGAATCGACTTGGCTGCGCTGCGTCCGATACCAAAAATATAGGTCAGGGCGATTTCACCTCTTTTGTTCTGGGGGAGGTCAACTCCCACGATTCTTACTGCCATATAATTACTTGATTACTTGACTAAAATTTTTGCAAAGGTAATACTTTTTTGCTGACCGCGAAGCAGATAGGCGCCAATATGAAACACTTATTAGGAATCATTGAGAAATATTAACCAATAAGAGCCTATAATTGAGCTGACCTGAACACGGCCAACCCTATTAACCCTGACGCTGCTTGTATTTAGGGTTTTTCTTGTTTATGACGTAAAGACGTCCCTTGCGGCGCACGATTTTGCTGTCGGGAGTGCGCTTTTTAACTGAAGCTCTTACTTTCATTGTATTTTTGAATTGATATTGATTTGTTGTGTTGTTTGCTTCGCATTTCCATCCTAAAAAACTGCGGATAAAAACGCATTTTGCATTGAAAGGCTACTTATAACGGAAAGCGATACGTCCTTTCGAGAGATCGTAGGGCGACATCTCCACTTTCACCTTATCGCCGGGAAGAATCTTTATATAATGCATGCGCATCTTGCCGGAGATATGGGCAGTAATCTCATGACCGTTCTCAAGTTCGACGCGGAACATTGCATTTGACAAGGCTTCGACGATTGTTCCGTCCAGTTCGATTGCAGCTTGTTTTGCCATAAATATGATATACAGACAATTTAATGATTAGATGAATCTATCTCCGAGAGCTTCCTCGATGTAATCGAAAGTCGTAAGGATTTCGGGCCCCTGGGCATCGATTGCTATGGTGTGCTCATAATGAGCGGAAGGCTTGCGGTCTTTGGTGCGACACTGCCAACCGTCCTTCTCTATTACGATGTTGCGGCTCCCGAGGTTAATCATAGGCTCTATGCATATGCACATGCCTTTCTTCAATACGGGGCCACATCCGCGGCGACCATAGTTGGGGACTTCAGGGTCCTCGTGCATCTTGCGACCGATGCCATGCCCGCACATCTCGCGGACAACGGTGTAGCCATGACGCTCGCAGTAGGTCTGGACCGTATTGGCGATATCCCCTATACGTTTCCCTTCCTGGGCCGCAGCAATTCCCTTGTAAAGGGATTCCTTGGTGACCTTGCATAAGGCAAGGACTTCAGGGGCAACTTCACCGACAGGGAATGTATAGCACATGTCGCCATTGTAACCGTCAAGCTCCACCACGGTATCGATACCTATTATATCGCCGTCTCGAAGCTCATAGCCCGAAGGGAAACCATGGACAACGGTTTCGTTGACTTCAATACACAGTGTGCCCGGAAAACCTCCGTAGCCGAGACAGGCAGGTTTACCTCCATTGTCGCGCATGAAGTCGCGCGCAATATTGTCGAGGTGACGGGTAGTCACGCCCGGAGCCACCCACTTGGCAACTTCGCCAAGTGTGCGGCTCACAAGCGTGCATGCCTGTCGCATCTTTTCGATTTCTTCGGGTGTCTTGAGATAAATCATTTATCTAAAGAATGAATCTGCGATAATCGGAGGACTGGTGGATTAGTAGGCAGAGCCTGTGGTACGGCCCTTAATCTTGCCATCTTTCATAAGGCCATCATAGTGGTGCATCATCAAGTGGCTCTCAATCTGCTGGAGTGTGTCGAGGACAACTCCGACAAGAATCAGGAGCGAAGTTCCACCGAAGAACTGCGCGAAGTTCTGGCTTATGCCGAAGAAACGCGCGAAAGCCGGGAGAATAGCCACGATGCCAAGGAAAAGTGAACCGGGAAGAGTGATTCGCGACATGATTGAGTCGAGATACTCTGCAGTTTTCTTTCCGGGTTTCACACCAGGGATGAAACCATTGTTGCGCTTCATGTCCTCAGCCATCTGGGTGGGACGCACCGTAACGGCTGTGTAGAAATATGTAAAGGCTACAATAAGAATGAAATAAACAAGATTGTACCAGAATCCGTTGATGTCAGAGAAAGCGGCATAGAAACCTGAAGAGCCTTCAGAGCTTCCGAAACCGGCGAGCGTGATGGGGATGAACATGATTGCCTGGGCAAAGATAATCGGCATCACACCGGCAGCATTGACCTTCAAGGGGATGTACTGGCGGGCGCCTCCATACTGACGGTTTCCGACAATACGCTTGGCATATTGCACGGGCACCTTGCGGGTTCCCTGAACGAGAAGGACAGCACCGACTGTGACAGCGAAAAGGAGGATAATCTCGACCACGAACATGATAAGACCGCCCTGGCTGCCGGTCGCACCCGGGAGACGGCTTGTGAATTCATAGAAGAGGGCTCCCGGAAGACGGGCAATGATACCAACGAGAATGATGAAGGAGATACCATTGCCGATACCGCGGTCAGTGATGCGCTCGCCGAGCCACATGATGAACATAGAGCCGGCCGCAAGGATTACAGTAAGGAAAGCTATAGTCCAAAAGCCCATGTGGGCACCGCCTGTGGCGGCACTCACCTGGACCTGGAGATTTATAAGATATGCAGGACCCTGGAGCAGAAGAATCAGCACGGTCAGATAGCGTGTGTACTGGCTGAGTTTCTGGCGTCCGCTTTCGCCCTCGCTCTGCATCTTCTGGAAAGAAGGGAGCACCATGCCGAGCAACTGAATCACGATTGACGCAGTGATGTAGGGCATGATACCGAGGGCGAAGATTGAGGCCTGAGAGAATGCACCTCCCGAGAACATGTCGAGAAGCTGCATCAGACCGCTCTTATTGGTGAACTTCGAGAGTGCGTCGAGGTCTTCAGGCGAGATGCCGGGAAGGACGACGTAGCACCCGAGACGATAGACGAGTACCAACAGAAGGGTGACGAGAATACGCTTTCTCAGTTCCTCAATGGTCCAGATGTTACGGATTGTTTCAATAAATCTCATTTCGAGGAGAAGGGGGATTAAATTTTATTGATAGAGCCGCCGGCTTCAACGATAGCTTTCTCGGCAGAAGCGGAGAAGGCATTTGCCTCCACGACGAGTTTTTTGGTAAGCTTGCCGTTGCCAAGAATCTTGACGGGCTGCTTGCCATTCACGATGCCAGCCGCAACGAGTTCTGCAACGCCGATTTTCTCAAGGTTGGCGCTCTCAGCGAGCTGCTCGAGGTCAGCAAGGTTGACAGGCTTGTACTCTGTACGGTTGAGGGGTTTGAAACCGAATTTCGGGAGACGGCGCTGAAGAGGCATCTGGCCACCTTCAAAACCTATTTTACGGCTGTAGCCAGAACGGGACTTAGCACCTTTGTGACCACGGGTGGATGTTCCACCTTTACCGGAACCGGGACCACGGCCAATACGGGTTTTCTTCTGGACTGAGCCTACAGCGGGTTTTAAATTGCTTAAATCCATAGTTGTGTTGATGATTTTTAGAAATTAGGCGTTGGTCACTTCTACCAAGTGGCGTACTGCTTTAACCATACCCATTATCGAGGGGGTGTCCTCAAGGATAACGGAGTGGTGCATTTTCTTCAAGCCGAGAGCATCGAGAGTGCGCTTCTGTACGGCAGGAGCGTTGATGCGGCTCTTAATCTGGGTGATTTTAATTTTTGCCATCTGATATTATGGAAGATTAGCCGTTAAACACTTTTTCGATAGAGATACCGCGGTTCTGAGCCACCTGTGCGGGCGAGCGCATTTCACCGAGAGCGGCGATGGTAGCTTTCACGAGGTTGTGGGGGTTGGATGAGCCCTTTGATTTTGCGAGCACGTCAGTGATGCCGACGCTTTCAAGCACTGCACGCATAGCGCCACCGGCCTTCACACCGGTACCGTGGCTTGCGGGCTTGAGAATCACTCGCGAACCGCCGAACTTGGATTCCTGTTCGTGGGGAATGGTGCCGCGGTGAACGGGAACCTTGATGAGGTTTTTCTTAGCGGCTTCAACGCCCTTGGCGATGGCAGCCTGAACTTCATTGGCCTTTCCGAGACCCCAGCCTACGATGCCGTTTTCGTTACCGACAACGACAATGGCTGCGAAAGTGAAGGTGCGACCACCTTTTGTCACCTTGGTGACGCGGTTGATGGCAACGAGACGATCCTTGAGTTCGAGATCGTTAGTGGATTTAACTTTATTGTTCTTATTTGCCATATTATCTTAGAATTTAAGGCCGCCTTTACGTGCGGCGTCAGCCAATGATTTTACTCTGCCGTGGAAGAGGTAACCGTTACGGTCGAAAACGACTTCGGTGACGCCTGCTGCGAGAGCTTTCTGAGCGATAGCTTCGCCGACCTTGGCTGCGATTTCACACTTGGTGCCCTCTTCGATGCCCTTTGACGATGTGGCGCATATAGTAGTGCCGGCGAGGTCGTCGATGAGCTGGACATAAATCTGCTTGTTGCTACGGAATACCGTCATGCGGGGACGTGCGGCGGTGCCGGAAATCTTACCGCGGATGCGGGCTTTGATTTTATTTCTACGCTGTATCTTAGAAACCATAGTTTTAATCAATTTAATTATTTAGCACTTGCCGACTTACCCGACTTGCGACGGATAACTTCGCCCACAAACTTGATACCTTTGCCCTTGTAGGGTTCGGGCTTGCGGAGTGAACGGATCTTTGCACAAACCTGGCCGAGGAGCTGCTTGTCGTCGCTCTCAAGGATGATGAGAGGATTCTTGTTACGCTCGCTCTTGGCTTCGACCTTAACTTCGGGGGGAAGCTTGATATATATAGCGTGTGAGAAACCGAGCGAGAGTTCGAGAACCTGGCCTGTGGCTGCTGCGCGGTAGCCCACACCGACTAATTCCATTTCCTTGCGATAGCCTGTCGACACGCCGACAACCATGTTGTGGAGAAGGGCGCGGTAGAGACCGTGCTGAGCGCGGTGTTCGCGGTCGTCGCTCGGACGGGTGACTACGAGGTGGTTGCCTTCAACCTTAACTTCAAGGTCGGAGTTGACTTTCTGTGTGAGGGTTCCTTTAGGACCTTTTACGGTTACTACATTATCCTTGTCAACGGTGACAGTGACACCGGCAGGGATTTCAATGGGAGCTTTACCTATACGTGACATAATTCTGTATCCTCCTTATTGATTAGTAAACGTAGCAAAGGACCTCGCCACCAATCTTGAGGTCGCGGGCCTTCTTGTTAGTCATCACACCCTTCGAGGTCGAGAGGATGGCGATGCCGAGTCCGTTCAACACACGAGGCATATCTTTGTAGCCGGTATAACGGCGGAGACCGGGACGGGAAACGCGCTGAAGGTTCTTGATGGCGTTAACCTTGTCAACCGGATCATACTTGAGGGCAATCTTGATTGTGCCCGCGGGATTTTCGCCCTCCTCAAACTTATAGTTGAGGATGTAGCCTTGTTCGAAGAGAATCTTGGTGATTTCTCTCTTCAAGTTTGAGGCAGGAATCTCGACCACACGGTGGTTGGCCTTGATTGCATTTCTCAATCTTGTCAGATAATCTGCTATAGGATCAGTCATTTTGAAAAATGTTTAAATTGATTGGGATTTTCCCAACAATATTTAATACTCACTGTGATTCGTTGGAGCTTTGGAGAGGAAGAGAGTGGCGGGATTTTCCTTTCGTCGGACGGCTGCGGCTCCCCTGCCCTATGGGATTGTCGAGTAACTTTTCAGGCGGGCGGGAGAAGATAACCGCTTAGAGGTAACGACTCTCGAGCCGTCGGACTCTGAAGGAAAAAGCGTGGCTTACCAGGAAGCTTTCTTCACACCGGGGATAAGGCCGGCTGAAGCCATTTCACGGAACTGGATACGGGAAATGCCAAACTGACGCATGTAGCCTTTCGGACGGCCAGTAATCGAGCAGCGGTTGTGGAGACGCACTGTCGAAGCGTTCTTGGGAAGAAGCTGGAGAGCTTCATAGTCACCTGCGGCTTTGAGTTCGGCTTTCTTCTTGGCATATTTGGCTACGAGCTTGGCGCGTTTCACCTCGCGTGCCTTCATTGATTCTTTTGCCATAGGGGATGCTTAGTTTTTAGCGTTTTTGAAAGGGAGACCAAATTCCTTGAGAAGAGCATAACCTTCTTCGTCGGTGTTAGCCGATGTCACGAAAGTGATGTTCATACCCATGAGCTTGCTGATGGTATCGATGTTGATTTCAGGGAAGATAATCTGCTCTGTGATGCCGAGAGTGTAGTTGCCACGGCCATCGAGCTTGCCTTCGATACCCTTGAAGTCGCGGATACGGGGGAGAGCCACACGGATGAGGCGTTCAAGGAATTCATACATTTTATCACGACGGAGAGTCACCATCACGCCGATAGGCATCTTTTTGCGGACCTTGAAGTTGGAGATGTCCTTCCTTGAGAGGGTAGCAACGGCTTTCTGACCGGTGATTGCAGTGAGCTCGTTGATTGCTGTCTCAATGATTTTCTTGTCCTGTGTTGCGGCGCCGAGACCCTGATTGATTACAATCTTCTTCAGCTTGGGCACCTGCATGGGAGTGGTGTAGCTGAATTTCTCGGTCAGGGCGGGAACGATGCGTTCCTTATAGTCATTTTTAACTGTCTGGGTACTCATTATTTAATTTCCTCCCCTGATTTTTTAGCGATTCTTATTAACTGGCCTTTCTCATCGCGGCGGCAGCTGATGCGGGTCGGCTTTCCGCTTTTGGGGTCGATGAGTGAAAGGTTGGAGATGTGGACGGGTGCTTCCATCTTCACGAGGCCACCCTGAGGGTGCTGTGCGTTGGGCTTGGTAGCTTTAGTCACCACGTTGATGCCCTCAACGATGGCTTTCTGCTTCTGCACGAGAACCTTGAGCACACGACCCTCCTTGCCACGGTCTTCGCCGGCAAGAACATAGACGATGTCGCCTTTTTTGATATGTGATTTGCTCATTACGTTTGCTGTTTTTGACGGTTAAGAATGATTAGAGGACCTCGGGGGCGAGTGAAACGATTTTCATCTGGTTTGCCGCGCGGAGTTCACGGGCAACCGGGCCGAAGATACGGGTTCCGCGGAGCTCGCCTGCATTGTTGAGGAGCACACAAGCGTTGTCGTCGAAGCGGATGTATGAACCGTCGGGGCGGCGGATTTCCTTTTTGGTGCGGACAACCACTGCCTTCGACACTGTGCCTTTCTTAACGTCTGATGAAGGGATGACACTCTTGACAGAAACGACGATGATGTCACCTACAGAGGCATAACGACGGCCGGTTCCACCAAGGACGTGGATGCAGAGCGCTTCCTTTGCGCCACTGTTGTCGGCTACTGTTAAACGGCTTTCAGTCTGTATCATAGTTTATTTCACTTTTTCAATGATTTCCACGAGGCGCCAGCGCTTAGTCTTGCTGAGGGGACGTGTCTCCATGAGGCGGACGGTGTCGCCGATAGAACATTCATTCTTCTCGTCGTGGGCGTGATATTTCTTAGTTTTATTGACAAATTTGCCATAGATGGGGTGCTTCTCCTTCCATTTCACCATTACGGTGATGGTCTTGTCACCCTTGTTGCTTGAAACAACCCCGATGCGTTCTTTTCTTAAATTTCTCTTTTCCATTTGATGTGGGGAGTTTATTTGTTGTTAAGTTCGCGCTGACGCAACTCAGTCTTTACGCGAGCGATAGCCTTACGTGCATGTGTAATCTTTGCGGGGCTGTCAAGAGGCGAGATTGCGTGGTTGATTTTGAGCTGGGCATAGTCCTTCTCCATTTCAGCCAGGCGGTCGCGGAGGTCTTGAGTGCTGACTTCTTTGTATGATTCTTTCTTCATGACGGGTTACACATTTTGAGTTGGGTCATAGTCGCGACGGACAATAAATTTGGTGGTCACGGGGAGTTTCTGAGCCGCGAGGCGGAGTGCTTCCTTGGCGATATCATAGGAAACGCCTTCAACCTCGATGAGGATACGGCCGGGAGTCACAGGCGCAACGAATCCTTCGGGATTACCTTTACCTTTACCCATGCGGACCTCAGCGGGCTTCTTGGTGATGGGTTTGTCAGGGAAGATGCGAATCCAGATCTGACCCTGACGCTGCATATAACGTGTCACAGCGATACGGGCGGCTTCAATCTGGCGACCGGTGATCCACTTAGACTCGAGAGTCTTGATGCCGAACGAACCGAAGGCCAATTGGTTGCCACGCTGCGCTGTGCCTTTCATGCGGCCTTTCTGCGAGCGGCGAAATTTGGTTTTCTTAGGTTGTAACATTGTTTTGTTGAATCAATTGTGGGTTTAACGGTTGTTTTTTGGTTTGCGGAAACCGCCGCGACGGGGAGCACCGTTTGATGAAGCACCGCGGGAGTCCTTCTGGTTGGAAGTGTACTGGGGAGCGAGGTCACGCTTTCCGTAGACTTCGCCACGGCAGATCCATACCTTCACGCCGATCACACCCACTTTGGTGTGGGCCTCTACGAGAGCGTAGTCGATATCGGCACGGAGTGTGTGGAGGGGTGTACGGCCTTCCTTGAACATCTCCGAACGTGCCATTTCAGCGCCATTGAGACGGCCTGAAACCTGCACCTTGATACCCTCTGCGCCGGCACGCATAGTGGAAGCCACAGCCATCTTGACAGCACGGCGGTAAGCAATCTTACCTTCAATCTGACGTGCGATGGTAGAAGCTACAATCTGCGCGTCGAGTTCGGGACGCTTTACTTCGTAGATGTTGATCTGGACATCCTTGTCGGTGATTTTCTTGAGCTCTTCCTTCAGCTTGTCGACCTCGGAGCCGCCCTTACCGATGATAAGACCGGGACGGGAGGTGCAGACAGTGATGGTGATGAGCTTCATGGTGCGCTCGATTACGATGCGCGAAACGCTTGACTTTGCAAGGCGGACATTGAGATACTTGCGGAGTTTGGAGTCCTCGAGCAGAGTATCGCCGTAGTTCTTACCGCCATACCAGTTAGAGTCCCATCCACGGATAACTCCCAAGCGATTGCTGATTGGATTTACTTTCTGTCCCATTGTTTAAGCTTTAGCGTTTTTGTTATCAATTGTGTCAACAATCAATGTGACGTGGTTTGAGCGTTTGCGGATACGGTAGCCGCGGCCTTGGGGAGCGGTGCGCAGACGCTTGAGCATGGGAGCACAGTTAACGTAGATTGTGCTTACATAGAGCTCGCCGGCGTCGGCTTTGCGTTCGTTCTTGGCCTCCCAGTTGGCGATAGCCGAACGGAGGAGTTTTTCGAGGCGGGCAGCCGCTTCCTTGTTTGAAAATTTCAGGATGCCGAGTGCACGGTTTACCTCTACCCCGCGCACCATGTCAGCGACGAGGCGCATCTTTCGGGGGGAGGTGGGGACGTTGAGGAGCTTTGCGAAAGCTACCGTCTTCTGTTCGGCTTTCCTGAGGTCGGCTGAATTTCTTTTTCTTACACCCATTTTATTGTAATTCTTTTCTTTTTTACAAATGAATTAGTTATATCAGGGCCCAAATTATTTCTTGCGGTTACCGGAGTGACCACGGAAGGTGCGGGTGGGAGCGAACTCACCGAGCTTGTGGCCGACCATGTTTTCAGTAACGTAGACAGGGATAAATTTGTTACCGTTGTGAACTGCGAAAGTGTGACCTACAAATTCGGGAGCAATCATAGAAGCGCGGCTCCAGGTTTTGATGACCGACTTCTTACCGCTCTCTTCCATTGCAGCGACCTTCTTTTCGAGCTTCACGCTGATAAACGGGCCTTTTTTTAATGAACGACTCATGATAAGTGTTGCTAATTTAAATCAGATTACTTTTTTCTTCTTTCAATAATATACTTCGAAGAATGTTTCTTCGGGGCACGAGTCTTGAGACCCTTTGAGTAGAGACCCTTGCGAGAACGGGGATGACCACCTGAAGCACGGCCTTCGCCACCGCCCATGGGGTGGTCGACAGGGTTCATAACGACACCACGGTTGCGGGGGCGACGTCCGAGCCAGCGTGAACGTCCGGCCTTGCCAGACTGTTCGAGTGAGTGCTCGGAATTGCCTACGACACCGATAGTGGCGCGACATGCTGCAAGAATCTTACGGGTTTCACCCGAAGGTAATTTGACGATGGCGTAGGTGCCTTCACGCGAAATCAACTGTGCGAAAGTGCCAGCTGAACGGGCCATGAAAGCGCCCTGGCCGGGACGCAACTCAATGTTGTGGATGAGCGTACCAACAGGAATATTGGCCAAGGGGAGGCAGTTGCCTACCTCGGGTTGGGCCTCGGGACCTGAAAGGAGTTCGTCACCCACCTTTAAGCCGTTGGGTGCAATGATATAGGCTTTGGCACCGTCTTTGTAGTAAAGGAGGGCGATGCGGGCCGAACGGTTGGGATCGTACTCGATGCTCTTCACTACAGCGGGAACACCGTCCTTGGTTCTCTTAAAGTCAATGATGCGGTATTTGCGCTTGTGGCCACCACCAAGGTAGCGGGTGGTGAGGTGACCTTCGGCGTTACGGCCGCCGGAGGCCTTTTTGCCGACTGTAAGAGATTTTTCCGGTGTAGTAGCAGTGATGGTACCTTTGAATACACCGATAACTTTGTGTCTCTGCCCCGGTGTTGTGGGCTTGAATTTTCTTACTGCCATTTTATTTAGATATTGCTATAGAAGTCAATATTCTGTCCTTCGGCAAGAGTCACGAGCGCTTTCTTCCAAGCTGCGGTCTTGCCACGGAGCAGGCCGCTCTTGGTCCAGCGGCTCTTGTTCTTGCTGCGGACATTGATGGTGTTTACGCGAACCACTTTGACGCCGTAGATATTCTCTACGAGGCTCTTGATTTGATACTTGTTAGCCTCGGGAGAAACGGCGAAGGTATAGCGGTTGAGCTTCTCGATGAGATTGCTTGCCTTCTCTGTTACGATGGGTTTGATTGAGATTTCCATTGTCTTGCTGTTTTCTCTGGTGAGGTTAAAGTTTGTTAATGAAATCAAGGCTGCTCTCGGTAAGGATAACAGCGTTTGAATTCATGACCGCGTAAGTGTTAAGATCCGATGCTACCATAGTGTTAGCGTCGGGAACGTTTCGGGCCGACAAAGTTACGTTTTTATTTTGACCTGCTAAAACGAGGAGGATTTTTTTGCCGTCAACTTTAAGATTTTTAGCAAAATTTACGAAATCTTTAGTCTTCGGAGCCTCGAAGTTGAAGTCTTCAACCACGATGAGCTGGGAATCCTGAACTTTATAGGTCAGCGCGCTCTTGCGGGCCAGCGATTTCACTTTCTTATTCAACTTGAAGCGATAGTCACGGGGACGGGGACCGAAAACGCGGCCGCCACCTACGAGGACGGGCGAGTTGATGTCACCGATACGGCTGCCGCCGCCACCTTTCTGCTTGTGGAGCTTGCGGGTCGAGCCTGAAACTTCGCTACGTTCTTTGGACTTATGAGTACCTTGACGCTGGTTGGCGAGATACTGCTTCACATCGAGATAAACGGCGTGCTCGTTTGCATCTACTGCAAAAACTGCGTCGCTGAGCTGTGCCTTGCGACCGGTGTCTTCACCTTTGATATTGTAAATTGCGACTTCCATTATTTCTCAATTAAAACGATTGAACCTTTACTTCCGGGTATTGAGCCCTTGATGAGGAGCAGATTGTGGTCTGCAATCACTTTGAGCACCTGGAGGTTTTGAATTGTCACTTTCTCGTTGCCCATCTGACCGGCCATGCGCATTCCTTTGAACACTTTAGCGGGATATGAGCAGGCACCGACCGAACCGGGAGCGCGGAGACGGTTGTGCTGACCGTGGGTGCTCTGGCCGACACCGCCGAAGCCGTGACGCTTTACCACACCCTGGAAGCCTTTACCTTTCGACACACCCTTGATGTCAACGAAGTCGTTCTCGCTGAAGAGGTCGACCGTGATGGTGTCACCGAGATTGTACTCGCCGTCAAATCCTTTGAACTCGGCCAAGTGGCGCTGGGGAGCTACTCCGGCTTTCTTGAAGTGTCCGGCCATAGGAGCACTCGTGTGCTTGTCCTTCTTTTCAGTGAAGCCAAGCTGCACGGCCTCGTAGCCGTCTTTGTCAGCCGTTTTAATCTGAGTAACTACGCAGGGGCCTACTTCGATAACAGTGCACGGCACGTTCTTGCCGTCGGCACTGAAAACGGATGTCATTCCGATTTTCTTTCCTAATAATCCTGGCATTTCTCTTTGATTTAAAAAATGTGAACTGTTGTTTTGATTTTACTTAAATTACACCTTGATTTCAACTTCAACGCCTGAGGGAAGTTCGAGCTTCATGAGAGCATCAACTGTCTTGCCGGTCGAGTTGTGGATGTCGATAAGACGCTTGTAGGACGAAAGCTGGAACTGCTCGCGTGACTTCTTGTTGACGAAGGTCGAGCGGTTGACGGTGAAGATGCGACGGTGGGTCGGCAGGGGTATAGGCCCGCTGATGACAGCGCCGGTCGCTTTTACGGTCTTCACAATCTTCTCGGCCGACTTGTCAACCAAGTTGTAATCATAGGATTTAAGTTTGATTCTGATTGTTTGGTCCATATCTTTGTTGAATGAAAGTATTTTATCTTACTTGATGAGGTCTACACGGCCCTGGCACTCTGTGAGCACATTCTTGGCGATGGAGCTGCTGACTTCCGCATAGTGGCTGAATGTCATGGTAGAAGTGGCACGGCCCGAAGTGATAGTACGGAGGGCGGTCACATAACCGAACATTTCAGCGAGAGGAGCCTTAGCCTTCACCACGCGTGCGCCTGAGCGGCTTGTCTCCATACCCTCTACCTGACCACGGCGCTTGTTAAGGTCGGAAATAACGTCGCCCATTGATTCTTCAGGGGTAACGACCTCAATCTTCATGATAGGCTCGAGGAGCACGGGCGATGCCTTTTCAGAAGCCTTCTTAAAGGCCTGTATTGCACAGAGCTCGAATGAGAGCTGGTCGGAGTCGACCGGGTGGAAAGAACCGTCGATTACAGTCACCTTAAGCTGCTCAACGGGGAAACCGGCGAGAACACCGTTCTTCATAGCGTTGGTGAAACCCTTCTGGATTGAGGGGATGAATTCCTTAGGAATGTTACCACCCTTGACTTCATCAACAAACTGGAGGTTGCCTTCAAAGCCTTCGTCAACTGGTTCTACACGCACGATGATATCGGCAAACTTACCACGACCACCGGTCTGCTTCTTGAAGACTTCGCGGAGCTCTACAGGCTTGGTGATGGCTTCCTTGTAGGTTACCTGAGGACGGCCCTGGTTACATTCTACCTTGAACTCACGACGGAGACGGTCGATAATGATATCGAGGTGAAGCTCACCCATACCCGAGATAACGGTCTGGCCGGTTTCTTCATTGGTCTCAACACGGAAAGTCGGGTCTTCTTCAGCAAGCTTCTGAAGGCCTACGCCGAGCTTGTCGAGGTCTTTCTGAGTCTTGGGTTCTACTGCGATACCGATTACGGGATCGGGGAATTCCATTGCCTCAAGCACGATAGGATGATTCTCATCGCAAAGAGTGTCACCGGTGCGGATATCCTTGAAGCCGACACCTGCGCCTATATCACCGCAATCAATAGATTCCTTAGCGTTCTGCTTGTTGGAATGCATCTGGAAAAGACGGCTGACACGCTCTTTCTTACCCGAACGGCTGTTGAGTACATAGCTACCGGCGATGACATCGCCGGAATAAACGCGGAAGAATGTGAGACGGCCAACATAGGGGTCGGTAGCAATCTTGAATGCAAGAGCACACATAGGAGCCTCGGAAGATGGCTCGCGGGTCTCGACTTCATCGGGATTGTCAGGATTAGTTCCTTCAACAGCACCGGAATCGAGAGGGCTGGGAAGATATGCGCAGACTGCGTCGAGAAGACACTGAACACCCTTGTTCTTGAAAGAAGAACCGCAAATCATGGGGACAACTTCCATCTTGAGGGTAGCGTTGCGGAGTGCGCGACGTATTTCCTCCTCTGTTATGGTAGAAGGATCGTCGAAATACTTCTCCATGAGGGCATCGTCGAACTCGGCAATCTTTTCAAGCATCTTGTCGCGCCATTCTTCAGCTTCTTCAACGAGGCCTGCGGGAATCTCTTCAACAGTGTAGTCGGCACCCATAGTCTCGTCATGCCAGAAAATAGCCTTCATACGGATGAGGTCAACCACACCCTTGAAAGTCTCCTCAGCACCGATAGGAATCTGGATGGGGCAAGGATTTGCGCCAAGCACTTCTTTGAGCTGACGTACGACTTCAAAGAAGTTTGCGCCCGAACGGTCCATCTTGTTGACATAACCGATACGGGGTACGTTATATTTGTCGGCCTGACGCCAAACTGTCTCCGACTGGGGCTCTACACCGCCAACGGCACAGAATGTAGCGACAGCACCGTCAAGGACACGGAGCGAACGCTCTACCTCGACAGTGAAATCGACGTGCCCCGGAGTGTCAATAAGGTTGATTTTAAACTTCTCGTCGTCATACTTCCAGAAAGTGGTAGTGGCAGCCGAGGTGATAGTGATACCACGCTCCTGCTCCTGCTCCATCCAGTCCATAGTGGCAGCGCCGTCATGAACCTCACCGATTTTGTGTGTAAGACCGGTGTAGAAGAGGATACGCTCGGATGTAGTGGTCTTACCGGCATCGATGTGGGCCATGATGCCGATGTTGCGCGTATATTTTAAATGTGCGTCTGATTTAGCCATTTTATTATTTTGAATCTATTGGTTAATCAATGAAAACACTCGGCTTAGAAACGGAAGTGAGCGAAAGCACGGTTGGCCTCAGCCATCTTGTGCATGTCCTCCTTGCGCTTGTAAGCACCGCCCTGGTCATTGAATGCGTCTACGATTTCGGCAGCCAGCTTCTCAGCCATTGTCTTGCCGCCGCGCTTGCGGGCGTAGAGGATAAGGTTTTTCATCGAGATAGATTCCTTGCGGTCGGGACGAATCTCGGTAGGCACCTGGAAAGTGGCACCGCCGACACGACGCGACTTAACCTCAACCTGGGGTGTAACGTTCTCAAGAGCTTTCTTCCAGATTTCGAGAGCGGTCTTCTCCTCGTTGGGGAGTTTACCCTTCACGAGCTCGAGAGCCGAATAGAAGATTGTATATGAAGTGTTCTTCTTGCCATCATACATAAGATGGTTGACGAACTTCGACACTCTCACGTCATTGAACACGGGATCGGGAAGAATCACCCGCTTTTTAGGTTTTGCTTTTCTCATTTTTTGAGGAAATGTTTTGTTTTTGGTTGCTTGGTTGCTGCATCTTTCATCTTCAACGGGCGCCTCTGCGGGACCATTTACTCAACCTGTGATTTAGCCTTCCAATCAAATCAAAAACGAGGGTTAATGACTCTGTTTTTAGATTGATTAATTTTTCAGAAAAGGGATAGCGTGTGAAATTATTTATTTCTTAGCTGCTTTAGGACGCTTTGCGCCATATTTGCTG
Organism: Bacteroidaceae bacterium; assembly: GCA_021768245.1. Taxonomy (GTDB): domain Bacteria; phylum Bacteroidota; class Bacteroidia; order Bacteroidales; family Muribaculaceae; genus Duncaniella. Next base: position 69,798 of record JAETNO010000009.1, read on the forward strand.
CGACGCTGGGTACGGTCCTTGACACCGCTTGTATCGAGCGTACCGCGGACGATGTGGTAACGCACACCGGGGAGGTCCTTGACACGGCCACCGCGAACGAGCACGATTGAGTGTTCCTGAAGATTGTGACCTTCACCGGGGATGTAGCTGTTGACTTCCTTTCCGTTGGTCAGGCGCACACGAGCCACCTTACGCATAGCCGAGTTAGGCTTTTTGGGGGTGGTGGTGTACACACGCACGCACACGCCACGACGCTGGGGACATGAATCGAGTGCGGGTGATTTACTCTTGTCTTCGAGAGCCACGCGTCCTTTTCTTACTAATTGCTGAATAGTAGGCATCTTAGTTTCTTTTGGTTTATTTTAATAATGATTAGTGATTTTATCGTTTCGATTACACACATTTTTACGCCATCGACTTCGTTGACTATCAAACAGTTAACTCCGCCGAGACGACACTTTGCTCCTAAAAGCGTTGCAAAATTACAACTTATTTTCCTAACTGCCAAACATTTCTGCGACATTTTAACATTGTTAACCCAGTTCATCATGCAAACTTTTACAATCCATTCTTAAGCCATAATCGCAGCAGTAGATTTCCCATATAATATTGTGTAGTTTCGCCAATAAACACTAATTTTGCAAAACTTTTAAAGGGCCACCGGACCTTCGTCCGCATGTGGCATCAAAACAAGCCAAACCCATACATTTCCTGAAACATCCACAATGGAAAAGAACTTCAAGCGCACACTAATCACAACAGCTCTCCCCTATGCCAACGGCCCGGTCCATATCGGACATCTCGCCGGAGTCTATGTCCCAGCCGATATCTACGCACGCTACCTCCGCCTCCGGGGAGAAGACGTGGTGATGGTAGGCGGCAGCGATGAACACGGTGTACCTATTACCCTGCGCGCACGCAAGGAGGGTATCACTCCGCAAGAGGTCGTAGACCGCTATCACAAAATCATCAAGGATTCGCTTGAAGAACTCGGCGTGAGCTTCAACATATATTCACGTACCACCTCAGAACTCCATCATAAGACCGCATCGGAATTCTTCCGCCATCTATATGACAAAAATGAATTCACCGTGCAGACAGCCCTACAGCCCTACGATGAGAAAACCGGTGAGTTCCTTGCCGACCGCTATGTTGTAGGCACCTGTCCCCGATGCGGAAACGAAAACGCCTATGGAGACCAGTGCGAGGCTTGCGGGTCGTCGCTCAACGTGACCGACCTTATCAATCCCCGCTCCGCACTGACAGGTGAACCCGTGAAAATGAAGGAGACCACCCACTGGTATCTCCCCCTCGACAAATGGGAGTCCAAGCTCCGCCAATGGATTCTTGAAGACCATAAGGAATGGAAAACCAATGTCTACGGCCAATGCAAATCCTGGCTTGACGCAGGTTTGCAGCCACGCGCAGTAAGCCGCGACCTCTCATGGGGCGTACCGGTTCCAGTTGAAGGAGCTGAAGGCAAAGTGCTATACGTATGGTTCGACGCCCCTATCGGCTATATATCCAACACCAAGGAACTCCTGCCGGATTCTTGGGAGAAATATTGGAAAGACCCGGAAACCCGCATCATAAACTTCATCGGCAAGGATAATATCGTGTTCCACTGCATAGTTTTCCCGGCCATGCTTATGGCCTATGGCGACAACTACCAGTTGCCCGACAATGTCCCTGCCAATGAATTCCTCAACCTTGAGGGGGACAAGATATCCACCTCCCGCAACTGGGCCGTATGGCTTCACGAATATCTGAAAGACTTCCCCGGCAAGCAGGATGTGCTCCGCTATGTGCTTACCGCCAATGCCCCCGAAACGAAGGACAACGATTTCACTTGGGCCGACTTCCAGGCGCGTAACAACAATGAGCTTGTGGCCATTCTCGGTAACTTCGTCAACCGTGCGATGGTTCTCACCCATAAATATTTCAACGGCATCGTTCCCGAGGCAGGCATGCTTACCGAGACCGATACACTGCTTGCTACAGAACTTGGAGTCGCTACCGAAGCCCTCACTGCGGCTCTTGACAGTTTCCACTTCCGCGAAGCCCTAAAACAGGCCATGGAGATAGCGCGCCTCGGCAACCGCTACCTTCAGGAGACAGAACCTTGGAAGCTCGCTAAAACCGATATGGAGAGGGTAAAGACCATTCTGAACATCGCCCTTCAGCTATGCGCCAATATCGCTGTGGCCTTTGAGCCTTTCACCCCCTTCATGTCCGATAAACTTGTCAAAATGCTCGGACTGAACGCACCCCTCTCATGGGATATGCTCGGCAAACTCGATATTCTTTCCGCAGGGACCCAGCTCTCCACCCCAGAACTCCTTTTCGACAAAGTCGAGGACGATGCAATCCAGGCACAGCTCAAACGTCTCGCAGACGCAAAAGAGGCTAACAAGATTGCCGCATGGAAAGCCGCCCCGCAAGCCGAGGAGGTGACTTTCGAGACATTTACGGCATGCGACCTCCGCGTGGGCACAGTGCTCGAATGTGAGAAAGTGCCAAAGGCCGACAAACTTCTGCGCTTCCTTATTGACGACGGGCTCGAGAAACGCACCATCGTATCCGGCATTGCAAAATATTATAAGCCCGAAGACCTCATCGGGAAACAGGTGTGCTTCATCGCGAACCTTGCCCCGCGCAAGCTTAAAGGAATTGTCTCACAAGGAATGATTCTGTCGGCAGAAAACTCCGACGGTTCAATTGTATTGCTCTCGCCGTCAGCCCCGGTGGCTCCAGGCGCAAAAATAGGTTAAAGGAGTGCCATAAGGCACCCCTTTGCCCTCTCTAATCCACGAAAACACCAGTTAACCTTTCTATCAATGACAAAAACACATAAGCCACGACTTTTAATTATATATACCGGAGGAACAATCGGGATGATAGAGAATCCCGAGACCCATGCGCTTCAGCCTTTTGACTTTTCCCACCTCATTGACAATGTGCCGAAAATCAAGATGCTTGATTTCCATATCGACAACATACAGTTCAACCCGATTGACTCGAGCGATATGGATCCGGTGGGTTGGGGAGAAATCGCGCGTTCGATTCGCGACAACTATAATGATTATGACGGATTCGTAGTGCTCCATGGCACCGACACGATGGCCTACACAGCATCCGCGCTCTCATTCATGCTCGGCCATCTCCATAAACCGGTAATCATAACCGGTTCCCAGCTACCTATCGGTGAAGTACGCACTGACGGGGAGGAAAACCTCATAACCGCCCTTCAGATAGCGGCAGCCACAACCTTCGACGGTTCACCCATGGTGCAGGAAGTGGCAATACTCTTCGAAAACTACCTATGGCGCGGCAACCGCTCGACAAAAATGAGCGCCGACAACTTCAACGCCTTCAAGAGCAACAACTATCCCCAGCTCGCAAAAATAGGCCTCGGAATCCATTTTGCGGAAGAAGCCCTGTGGCGTCCGAAAGAAATAAAGCCACTACAGGTCAACACCAATATGGACCGCGGGGTCATGTTCATCGACCTGCACCCCGGCATGCCGCAGTCAACGCTTCATCATCTTCTCAATACCCCGGACATAAAGGGTATAGTGCTACGCACCTATGGAGCAGGCAATGCTCCGACGGCAGGATGGTTCATCGAAGAAATAGCTCAGGCTATATCGAGAGGTATAGTAATCGTGAACGTCACACAATGCGTCAACGGAGGCGTCCACCACCGTCGCTATGTCTCAGGCGACAAACTGGCGAATGCAGGTGTAATTTCCGGTCATGACATGACCTCCGAGGCTGCCATCACAAAACTGATGTATCTTTTCGGTCTCGGACTGACTCCCACGGCTGTGTGCACAAGGCTCAACACCGATATATGCGGTGAAGTCACACTGTGACAAAAAGGTCGGTTGACAGATAGCGTTCGCCTGTATCAGGTAAAAGTACGACAATGTTTTTACCCACATTCTCCGTTTTTCGGGCAATCACGGTGGCAGCATAAAGAGCAGCCCCCGATGAAATGCCGGCGAGTATGCCTTCGGTAGCGGCAAGACTGCGGGCGGCATCATATGCCTCATTAGTCCCTACCGTTAAAATCTCGTCGACCACACCTGCATCATATGTATCAGGAATAAAGCCGGCCCCTATTCCCTGAATCCTATGAACGCCTGCAAGGCCGCCGCTCAGTACCGGTGAGTCCTTAGGTTCTACCGCTATAATCTTAACATCAGGATTGTGTTCCTTAAGATAGCGCCCTACTCCACTCACAGTACCACCCGTGCCAACTCCGGCAACGAAAAAGTCAACCTTTCCATCCATAGCGTCCCATATTTCCGGCCCTGTGGTACGATAATGGGCTTCAGGATTGGCAGCATTCACGAACTGTCCTAAAATTACAGAACCGGGCATCGACCGCTGCAGACGTTCAGCCTCGGCGATAGCTCCTTTCATTCCCTTGTCGCCCGGCGTCAAGACCACTTCCGCTCCATAAGCGGCGACAAGCTTACGACGCTCTACGCTCATTGTCTCCGGCATGGTAAGAATCACCTTGTAGCCTCGTGCCGCTCCGACAAGGGCAAGTCCTATCCCGGTATTACCGCTAGTAGGCTCTATTATGATGCCGCCTTTACATAGAAGGCCTGACTTTTCGGCTGAAAGAATCATATTAAGGGCCACTCTATCCTTGACCGAGCCACCCGGATTGAAACTCTCTATTTTTGCATAAATAACAGCCACAGTTTCCTGTACCCGGTCATAGGCCGAAAGTCTGACTATAGGAGTATGGCCTATGGTCTCGATAATTGAATCCGCTATCTTTTTCATCGGAATTGATTGTTAGAAGTAACTCTTGAAAATAAGTTTGTAACGAATTTTTCGTTATCCCTTATGGCTTTTATTTAAAGGCTATGTTGTCCTAACGGATACAGACCTAAGAGGGTTCACAGACGCCCCTCGTCATTATAGGAATAATAACGGTCACGTGCTATTATCACATGGTCAAGCACGCGTATTCCGATAAGTTTGGCGGCGTCTTTTATGTTGCGTGTAAGCCTGTCGTCCTCAGCGCTCGGAGTCAATGCCCCGGACGGATGATTATGCACAAGCACGATGCCTTCGGCCAGACAGTCTATCGCGCGTTTAAGAAGCAGCTTGATATCCACCATCGTCGATGCCACTCCCCCCTGCGAGATGCAGCGCACGAATTTCACCCGATTGCTGCGTGAAAGCATCATCACCCAGAATTCCTCATATTCCAAAGCCTCCAGTTTAGGCTGCATGACATCATACACATCCTTGCTCGAACGGATTGTCACGTCGCGGTTCTCTTTCGTCTGCTCGCGGTTACGCCGGCCAAGCTCGAAAGCTGCGGCAAGACACACCGCCTTGGCCTTTCCCACCCCTTTATATTTCGCTATCATCTCCTCAATGCTCATACGTGCAAGGAAATCAACACGGTTGTCACAATCGCGCAAAATGTGGCGCGCCATATCGACAACCGACATTCCCGGGAGACCTCCTCCGAAAATCAAGGCTATAAGTTCAGCATCACTGAGGGCACGTATGCCCTGTGAAAGCGCTTTCTCACGGGGCTTATCATCGTCGTTAAGATCCTGAATCCTCGTTGCGGAAAATGGCTGTCTGAAATCATCACCGTCACCCATAACACTACTTTCCTTTACGAATAAGCACTTCTTCCTCTACATTGCGCCCACGGCCCAAAAGAATCTTCACGACATAGGCCTTGATGAAACCGCAGCCATAACCGCATATCTGAATAATGCTCGCGGGGATTGCTTTGACTGCGATGAGCATGGATTTCGTCGACATCAAGGCCGAAAGGAACAAGGCCAAAAGATAGATTCCAATTGGCAACAGAAACCATGGCGATACAGTCACGGCCAATGCGAGCAGCACACAGCCCGTTATGACAGCCACCGCAGGCAGCGCATGGACAAGTTTCAGCGAACCGGGATAAAGAAGTTTCAAAGTGATGCGCGACATTCCGAAGACATACACCTGCCTCAGGAATTTTCTGAAATCCACTCTCCGTTTGTGATAGACATAAGCCGGACGTATCAGCGCGATGCTGAACCCGGCCTCCCGTATTCGGGTCGACATGTCGATATCCTCGGAGAACATTTCGCGGAAACCTCCCACCTTATTATATACCTCGCGCGAGAAGCCCATGTTGAATGTCCTCGGAACAAACTTTTCCATACTGACTTTTCCGCCACGGATTCCACCGGTGGTCAGGAAGGAGGTCATGGCAAAGTTTATGGCCTTCTGAGTGGAAGTAAACGATTCGTGTGCGGCATCAGGGCCTCCGAAACAGTCCACGGGTTTAGTGTCAAGTTCACGAGAAAGCACCTCGAAATAATTTTCGGGAATTACACAATCGCTGTCGAAAAACACGAAATAATCACCGCGCGCATGCTCCATGCCATGATTACGTGCTATCGAACGCCCTTCATTCTCCTTAAAAAAATAACGGACGTCGACCCCCTTGGTTGTCTCGACGGTTTCCCGGCAAGGAAGAGTGGAGCCATCTTCTACAATCACTACCTCAAAATTCTTCAAGGTTTGATTTTCGAGACTACCGAGAAGATCCTTTACCTCATCTATCCTGTTGTAGACAGGAACTATGATTGAAAAACGGGGTTTATCCATCAGCTCATTCGGTTTTTATAATCATCATAGTCAAAGCGTCTCAGATAGGAACAATCGCCGGAGACGTCACAAAGCACTATCGATGGATGCTGTATGCCATTGAACATGGTGGTCTTAACCGTTGTATAGTGGTTCATATCCTCCAACGTCAATCTGTCGCCCTCCTTCAACGGCACTTCAAAACACCAGTCACCGACATAGTCACCGCTGAGGCAGGAATTTCCCCCAAGACGATATTTCGGAAGTCCTTCAGCTTCACTGACGCTTTCCGTTATGGCGGGCTTATAAGGCATCTCAAGACAATCAGGCATATGGCATGCGAAGCTTGCATCTATAATGGCGGTCTTTATTCCATGATTGTCGACGACATCGAGCACACTTGTGATGAGATCGCCCGTGCGCCACATCCATGCGCTGCCAGGCTCCAGCACCACTTTCAGCCATGGATACCTTGTACGGAAATCTTTCAGAAGCGAAATCAGATGTCCGACGTCATATCCTTCACGGGTCATGAGATGGCCCCCACCGAAATTCACCCATTTCAACTGAGATAAATAATTCCCGAATTGCGATTCAAATGCCTCGAGCACCTTTTCGAGGTCGAAACTTGAACTTTCGCACAAGGCATGGAAGTGCAAACCCTCTATTCCCGCAGGAAGACCGTCAGTAAGCTGTGAGGCAGTCACTCCGAAACGGGAACCGGGAAGAGCGGGATTATATATTTCCGTATCGATTACCGAACACTGCGGATTCACCCTCAACCCCGGCGAAACCCCGGCGGCAATAGTTCGCTCTCCATACCGCTCCCATTGGTTGAGGGAATTGAAAGTCAAATGAGTCGCACGGGAAAGGAATTCACCTATCGTAGCCTCTGTATAGACAGGGCAATAGACATGGGCCTCTCCTCCGAGTTCCTCGTTTCCAAGGCGGAGTTCGTTAAGAGAACTTGCCGTGAAATCCCGGTTGTATTCCCTCACAATCGGAAAACTCCTCCATAGCGCATTGGCCTTGAAAGCCATTATTATATTGACACCGGCCTCACGCTCCACACGCGTGATGAGTTCCAGATTGCGACGCATCCTGTCTTCATACACTATATAATACGGTGTTGGGATTTCCTCTTGCTTCATTGTCTGTAATCTTTAAAGAATTTTTCTATCATTCACAACAACAAACTGACTGTCAGTCAAGCACTGCGAACTTAGCGAATTTAAGCATCAGGGTGCGGCTGTCCGAACTGTCGAAATCCACCGTTATGCGGGCATCGGGACCTGAATTGTCAACATTGACAATAGTTCCCTTCCCGAACTTCGCATGCTCTATCCTCATACCTTCGGAGAGAGATGCAGCAGGATGCTGTGTATAAATCCCCCCTGTCGATGATTTCTGAGGCGAAGCCGCCACCGGAGGCCTATTATTGATGGTAGATACGGGCCTCCCTTCAGTACGCCTTATTGAATTAAGGCTACGGGCGGAAGCCATCATCGATGCATAATAGTTCTGCGTCGGCCTTACTTTCGGAGCGCCGTAGACAAGGCTGTCATTAGTGTCAAGGTGCAGATAGGCCGGATTTATATCGCCCAGGAATCGCGACGGGCGGCACATCACAGTCTGTCCGTTGCGGAAACGTGAGCCGGCGTAGCTGAGCATACAGAATTTACGAGCCCTGGTGATGGCCACGTACATCAGACGCCGTTCCTCCTCAACCTGAGCCGGGCTGTCCTGAGACATAGCCGACGGGAAAAGGTCCTCCTCCACTCCGACCACGAAAACATTGTTAAACTCCAATCCCTTGGCGGCATGCACGGTCATTAACGTCACTCTTTCCTCGTCGGTATTCGAATCCGAGTCCTGGTCTGTAGCCAATGAGACTTCCGCCATGAAATCGCCGAGGGATGTTTCATCATTCCCCTCCTCGACACGGTTCTCGACAAACTCCTTCGCTCCGTTTATAAGCTCCTGTAGGTTCTCCTGCTTGGACAGGTTTTCAGGCGTGGAATCCGACAGCAACATAGAGAAAAGTCCTGTGCGGTCGATTATCTTCTTCGCGAGAGTGAGCGCATCGCTCCCGTGGCGGTTCGACTCGACAAATTCCGATATCAGTTCCGCGAAGGCCGCAAGTTTCTTCAACGTGCCAGAATTACATCCAAGGTCATAAGCCTGAGGATTGTTAATCACCTCCCAGATGCTCACATTGGAGTCGATTGCCGCACGGGTCAGCTTGTTAAGAGTCGTCTCCCCTATCCCGCGCGCGGGAAAGTTTATTATTCTTTTGAGAGCTTCATCATCGTCGGGATTCAAGGCGAGGCGGAAATATGCTATAGCGTCTTTCACCTCCTTGCGCTGATAGAACGAAAGGCCTCCATAGATACGGTAAGGGACATTGCGCTTACGCAAGGCCTCTTCGAGCACACGGCTCTGAGCGTTGGTGCGATAGAGTATCGCAAACTCTTCCGCGCTGTCGCCACTCCGCATTTTCAACTGCGAAAGGCGCGAAGCTACCTGATAGGCTTCCTCAAAATCGCTGTAACATTTCACAACTTCTACGGGAGCCCCGTTTTCATTTTCAGAATACACATTCTTAGGAATCTGCTCCTGATTCTTGTCGATAAGTGAACCTGCGGCATTGATTATGTTGCGGGTCGAGCGGTAGTTTCGTTCGAGTTTGAAGGTCGACAGATTTCCGTATGTCTTGCGCAAGTCAAGGATGTTGCGGATATTGGCCCCTCGGAAAGAGTAGATGCTTTGGGCATCGTCGCCCACCACACAAAGCTTTCCGCTATCTTTCGTAAGTTGCGTCACTATCACGTGCTGCGCGAAATTGGTGTCCTGATACTCATCGACCAGAACATAGCGGAAAAACTCACGGTAATGCCGCAGCACATCGGGATTATCGCGCAAGAGCACATTCGTATAGTAGAGCAAATCGTCAAAGTCCATCGCACCCGCCACTACACAGCGGTCACGGTATGCGCGATATATGACATGAAGTTCAGGACGCTTGGCCCTGACGTCAGCCTCCATCACATCCCGGCTGAGAGCATAATCCTCCGGAGAGACAAGCGCATTTTTTGCCGCTGAAATCGAGGAAAGCACAGCCGAAGGCTTATAAACCTTATCGTCAAGCTGCATATCCTTTATGATAGTCTTTACCAAGCTTTTCGAATCGGCCGTGTCATAAATGGTAAAGTTGCTTTTAAAACCTATGCGCTCGGCGTTGGCCCGAAGTATGCGGGCAAAAATTGAGTGGAATGTCCCCATCCACAGCTTCGAGGCCGTAGCCGTCCCGACAAGTTCCTCGATGCGGCTGCGCATCTCCCGCGCCGCCTTGTTGGTAAACGTCAAGGCAAGTATGCGCCATGGCTCATAACCGAGCTGAAGAAGATGGACAATCTTATAGGTCAGCACACGGGTCTTGCCCGAGCCCGCGCCGGCAATCACCAATTGTGGGCCGTCGCAAAACTCCACGGCAGACCGCTGCTGAGGGTTCAGTTTGTCAAGATATGAATTTTCCATTTTATTTCACAAGCAGACGGTCGCCCGTCTCTTTTGCGATGGAGCGGTAATAGCGCTCGTCATATCCGCCATAGATGGGTGACACCGGCATCCCCTCGGGAGTGCGCTCGAACTCACCGTCCTTTTCGCGCTTTATATTCCCGTCCATATATTTGACAAGCAGATAATCACCCAAATCCTTGTAGCGTTTGAGATAGCGGCGCGATGCGATTGCCGAATGGTCGTTCAGCAGGCTGCGCGCGGCATCAGGGTCGAGGGAGGGGATTTCCGTCAGAAACGCTTTGACTTCACGTTCAAGAGTATCTTCCTCCGCTTTCTGCACACGGCGAATATCGTCTATCATCTTGCTATACTGGTGATAGGCTTGGTTTGCCACATAACTGTTGACCCAGAAAGCGGCATCCCATGAAAGGGTAAGCAGGTCACCGTTACCCTTGGCGAATTCATGAGGAACGGACGTGATGGAGTTGTACATCGGAACGTATACGCATGTATTGGCATCGTCGACACCGAACCAAAGAATCCCGCGCATCATCTCGGGATGCGATGAATTCATCTGCGAAACGAAGGAGAACCCGGTCTGCTGTGTAGCGATGGCGCGTTCGTTGAGATACTCTTTCCCGTCAACCTTGAATGTCATGGGGCGCCAGCGGTAAGGCACCGAATAAGGGCCGGCGCCTATATCCTGCGTCATATCCATCGGAGTGCCCTCATAGTGGTCGCGCATCATCCATTTCATGTCGTTGAGGCTGACTTTTCGGTCAGGTTTCACCCAAAGGGGCATCACCTCTCCCTCGGCTTGCATTGCCCATGGAAGATATGCATCCATCCCGTCAGCGAAACGGTTGAAATAGCTCCACACTCGTGCGTCGCAACCACGGCATGTGGCCGCATCATTCTCTCCGTAGGCCATCGAAAAGCTGAAATCCTCATCCTTGCCGTCGAAATAGCCCATCTTACGGGCAAATTTAATCACATCGGGAGAATAGAGCGTGTTCTGTTTGTCTTTCAGAGGGAACTTATGGATGCGCGGCTGATTGGCGTGGCCCGAAATGCAATCGTCGGGGATACGGCGTGCCACCCACACAGCTCCTTTCTCCTTGCCGCCCTTTCCTATAAGCTCGAGAATCCAGGCTTCTTCGGAATCGGCGATAGAGAAGGATTCACCGCTCGAATGATAACCATAGGTATTGACAAGGTCGGTCATAATCTTTATCGCCTCACGAGGAGTGCGGGCACGCTCAAGCGTTACATATATGAGCGAGCCATAGTCCATGATGCCTGTGGTGTCGGCCAGTTCGGGACGGCCTCCCCAGGTGCTTTCCGAAATTGTCAGCCCGTGCTCGTTCATATTGCCGATGGTGGTATAAGTCTCTGCGACCTGAGGAATTTCGCCGAGATACTTGCCTGTATCCCACTCAAAAATCTTACGCATCTCTCCGGGAGCGTGCTTGCCTCCGGGAGTATTGTAAAGCTCACCGTAGAGCGTATGGCTGTCGGCGGCATAGGTTACGAGCACCGAACCGTCGGCAGTCGCGTTTTTACCGGCAATGAGGCTCGTGCAGGCGAGCGCCTCAACCGGCACGAGAGCGAGAAGCCCTAAAAATATCTTGCTTAAAACTTTCATGATTGGTTTATTATGATTTTGATTTTACTTAGCTTTTTAGAAACGCCCCGCATAATCCGAATCATAACATTCGTTTAAACCCCACATAAAAGTCTAAAACAGTCATATCCGCAAAAATAAGGGCGATTATTATGCAAAAATAATAAAATCGCCCGACAAAAACAAGCACAACTCGCCTCATAGAGAATATATTTCTTTATTTTTACCCAGTTTTTAGGGGCTTTTCAAATTTTTACATATCTTTGCAAATGGCCCCTTTGTCGGGAGATGGCGAATCAAGGCAACATGTTTTGACTTGCCACGCCAAACATTCGGGACATGAAACATGTTAAGATTTAGGATTATCCCTATTAAAATAAAGGCCCCCATAGGTCTCTTCAATCTCAAGACCCTAAAATCATTATTATTTTTATTCACTACAACCAACGTTTATTTATGAAAAAGTATCTCGCAGAGATGATCGGGACATTCGTTCTCGTCCTCATGGGTTGCGGTAGCGCAATCTTCGCAGGCATCGGCCTCGGCACAACAGGCTACGGTGTCACCACCCTCGGAGTCGCAATGGCTTTCGGTCTCTCGGTCGTGGCTATGGCCTACACTATCGGAAACATTTCAGGCTGCCACATCAATCCCGCAATTACTCTCGGCGTATGGTCGAGCGGCCGCATGAGCGGTAAGGAAGCAGGCATGTACATGCTCTTCCAGTGTATCGGCGCAATCATCGCATCGTTCGTGCTCTGGATTCTTGTCCACACAGGCAATGAGGCAGGCATCAACGCAGTGTTCAACAGCACTACCACCACCGGTGCCAACACGTTCATGGACGGCAACATAGTGCCCGCTTTCCTCGCCGAACTGATTTTCACCTTCATATTCGTCCTCGTGGTTCTCGGTTCCACTGACGAAAAGAAAGGTGCAGGCAATTTCGCCGGTCTCGCCATCGGCCTGACCCTTGTGCTCGTCCACATCGCATGTATCCCTATCACAGGTACATCTGTCAACCCCGCCCGTTCGGTAGGCCCCGCCATCTTCGCAGCAATCGAAGGCAACTGCCTCCCCATCTCGCAGCTCTGGCTCTTCATCGTGGCACCCTTCATCGGCGCCCTCCTCAGCTCATGCGTATGGAAAGCTATTCGCACAAACGATTGATACATCCCGAAACCTAAAAACCGGAAGGGCGTCTGATTGACGCCCTTCAAAAACAATCCGGGGACGCCGCAGCCCGCACTTTCTGCTTCAGAAAGGCATACAGAGCGTCCCCGTTCAACAATAGACAAATTTTATGAACCTCAACGGACGACGCGAAAGTTCAAACATCAGCGACCGCCGTGGCGGCGGTGGCGGCAAAAAGATAGGAGCCGGAATAGGTGCAGTGATTATCGCAGCGATTATCGCATGGATTTCAGGTGGCAATCCACTTGAAGTGCTAATGTCAAACGCCGGCTCATTCACCTCCACTCAGCAGACAAGCGAGAATTACACTCCCACGGAGGAAGAGGAGGAACTCGCACGCTTTTCCCGCCAGATTCTCGCCGGGACCGAGGACGTATGGACCAAACTCTTTGCCGAGATGGGAAAGGAATATGAGGCACCCACACTGGTACTGTTCACCGATGCCGTGCAGAGCGGGTGTGGCAATGCCACAGCCTCTGTAGGGCCGTTCTATTGCTCGGCCGACCAAAGCCTCTATATCGACCTGTCATTTTTCAGGGACATGCGCAAGACTCTCGGAGCCGACGGCGATTTTGCATATGCCTATGTGATTGCCCATGAAGTAGGCCACCATGTGCAACATCTTCTCGGCACACTTGACAATGCTCATGCTGCCATGAACAGGACAAACGAGACCGAGGCCAACAATATCAGCGTGCGCATCGAACTACAGGCCGATTTCCTTGCCGGAGTCTGGGCCCACCACGACAACAAGATGTTCAACTCAATCGAGGACGGTGACATAGAGGAAGCCCTCGACGCATCGATGAAAATCGGCGACGACTATCTGCAAAAGAAAGCGAGAGGATACTCGGTGCCGGATTCCTTCACTCACGGCACATCCGAGCAACGCTCACGGTGGCTAAAACGTGGATTGTCTACGGGCGACATCTCACGTGGCGACACCTTCTCTATCCCCTACAGCAGTCTTTGACATCCTTTCCCGCAACGCTTTTCATCCCGCCAAGCACTTATTTCAAAGAATCATAGAGGAGTCGTGCGACATTCGCTGCCGCCGAACTATCGGTGTGCAGTATAGACCTCACTTCAGCATAGCCTTTCAGCTGCTTTTCGCGCGCCTTCCCGTCGGGAATCAGGCGCGATAGTTCACGGTCTACATTGTCGGGAGTGCAGTTGTGGACAAGCATTTCCGGAACCACACAGCCCCTGACGCCGGTGACCACCGCCTCACGGTTGACTTCATCGCGCGTCTTGCGGTCTATTTTCCCGGCAATCAGATTTGGGAGAGACGCATAGGGTATTTTTAATATGTGAAGAAAAATATCGTGAGCCCATTTCCACCCCACGGCCCTGTAGCATACCACCTGCGGACAGTCGGCCAAAGCACACTCGAGCGAAGCCGTGCCCGAAGTCACGAGCGCGGCACGTGAATGGGCCATCAGTTCAAGAGTCGCCGCATCAATGACAGGCAAATCCGAAAAACGGGAATAAAGTTCCCTCTCCATCGACGGCGCTCCGGCCACTACCGCCTGCATATCCTTATGCCTGGAAGCCACTGCATCCATCACCGGCAAATTAGCCTTGATTTCTCCTACACGGCTACCGGGTACAAGAGCCAGAATCGGACGCCCGTCAAGGCCATATGCCGAAAAGAACTCTTCTTTAGGAGGGAGCGACCGAAGCATAGCCTCAACCTCCTCCACCGAAGGATTGCCCACATAATCAACCTTCACACCCCTTGCACCAAACCATTCAGGCTCAAAAGGCAATATGGAGAATACACGGTCGACATAGCGTCGCAGCTGCTTGATGCGGTAGGATTTCCAAGCCCAAAGTTTCGGAGCTATATAATAATAGACTTTCAACCCCAAGCCCTTTGCATATTTCGCGAGTTTCAGATTAAAACCGGGATAGTCTACGAGCACCACGGCGTCGGGACGCATCTCGCGTATCGCCTTTTTGGCCAGTCGCAGATTTCCGAGCACCTGCGGGAGATGGGCAGCAACATCGATAAACCCCATGAAGGCCATCCTGCTGTAATGGATAAGCGGGTCCTTACCCGAAGCCGCCGCCATGCGGTCGCCTCCGAGAAAGGCTATCTGTGCCTCAAGGTCAAGTTTAAGCAACTCATTGATTACCTGTGATGCATGAATGTCGCCGGACGCTTCGCCGGCCGAGAAAAAATACTTCATAGAGGCAAAGATAAGTGAATTTTTTCGTATTCTGAAGGAATTTTGCTAACTTGCGCGTTAATTATAGTGTCTGTAAATCC
This sequence comes from Bacteroidaceae bacterium, assembly GCA_021768245.1. Lineage (GTDB taxonomy): Bacteria > Bacteroidota > Bacteroidia > Bacteroidales > Muribaculaceae > Duncaniella. Next base: position 85,031 of record JAETNO010000009.1, read on the forward strand.
GTAAATCCATTTTATCGCCGGAATGTCGACCAACACTATCCTACGAACATTCATCTGTAGCCTGCTTCTCACACTCCCCTTCATATCATTGGGGAAAACTCCAATATTCGGCGCCCCCGAAGTAAGCATAGACCATATGTACGCCTACGTGAGTCGCCACAACCCCGACTTCAACCGTGAGGTAGCGGAAGCCTTCTACAATGTCGGCTGCCGTTATGGTATCCGTGGCGACATCGCACTCTGCCAGGCTATAATCGAGACCGGATGGTTCCGTTTCGACAACGGCACTGCCGTGTCGCCCGACGCCCACAACTACTGCGGGCTCGGAGTGAAAAGACGTGGCGATAAAGGATGCACCTTCTCCTCTGTCGAGGAGGGAGTGACAGCCATGATTCAGCATCTTTATGCCTATGCATGCTCGGGAAAACTTCCTGCCGGTGAAAAAGTGATAGACCCGCGATTCTCATACGTCAGACGCGGGTGCGCGCCGACCTGGGAGAAACTGGCCGGACGATGGGCCATGAACCCGCGCTACGGACATAACATCATGCGCATATATTCCGGACTTGCCGCGCGGGCTGCATCCGGAAAGGAAGTCATGTTTATCGGAGTGGACATCCCCGACGATATGCTCGACGGCGATGAGGACGATTTCATCGACATCGACACACCCCACGACGTGGAGTCGGACACAACGGACGACAACAGTCCTGAAACAAGCAACAATGACATTTTCAAATGAAAGAAAAAGAAATCAAAGATAATATCCGTTCAAGGCTCGGCATCGAAGAACTGAACGCCATGCAGAAACGCATGGCGCAACTCCCCTCAAAAGGGACAGTCACCTTGCTCGCCCCTACCGGCAGCGGAAAGACAATTTCATTCGCAATCCCTCTTTTTAAAAGCCTGCGGGAACCTTGCGGGAATATCCAGGCTCTTGTGATGGCCCCCTCGCGTGAACTTGTGCTCCAGATTGCAGAAGTAATCCGACGGATAGCCACCGGTTATAAGACAGTGGCTTTCTATGGCGGACATCCGATGCAGGAAGAAATCAATTCACTGTCCGTCCCCCCCGACATTGTGGTAGCGACTCCCGGGCGTCTCCTCGACCACCTGAAACGCGGAAGCATGCAGACATCAGGAGTAAAGGCACTCGTGCTTGACGAATATGACAAATCCCTTGAATTAGGCTTCGCCGACGAGATGAAACGCGTGTGCAAACGCCTCCCTTCGGTCAGCTTCATCATCCTTACCTCGGCTACACGGCTCGCGGAACTTCCATCCTACCTTCCCCCGACAAAAAGCGTGGAAACCATAGATTTCAGCGAGTCATCTTCGCCAAGGAAGAAAATGCAGATTGTCCATGTGCCATCACCCGTCCGCGACAAGATTGACACCCTCATCGACCTCCTACGCTCACTCCCTGACGGGCGCGTGATAGTCTTCGCCAACCATCGCGAGAGCGTGGAGCGCATATATGAAGCCCTGCGCAAAGCCGCCCTTCCGGCAGGAATCTATCATGGCGGCCTCGAGCAGCACGAACGCGAAAACGCAATCGAGCTCCTCAACAACGGGACCACACCCATACTCGTATCAACCGACCTCGGTTCACGCGGACTTGACATTGCCGACCTCTCGGCTGTTGTCCACTACCATCTCCCCCCCTCGCCCGAAGCGTGGACCCATAGAAACGGACGCACGGCGCGACAGGACGCCACTGGCGAAGTCTACGTGATAACTTCCGACGGCGAAAACATACCCGACTATGTGGAATGGGACCGCGACTATGTGCCACAGGGACACAGCGACAGACCTATCACCACCACGACGGCCACACTCTATTTCAATGTAGGGAAAAAAGAAAAGATTTCACGTGGTGATATAGTGGGCTTCCTTATAGCCAAAGGAGGCCTCGAAGCTTCTCAAATCGGGAGAATCGCGCTGCGCGACCATTCGGCGCTCGTAGCCGTCCCATCATCCGAAGCCCAAAGGCTCATTCGTCAGCTATCCACAGAAAAAATAAAGAATACCCGTGCAAAAATCTCCCTGCTCGCATAAAGCAGGGAGATTTTCATAATCTTCTATCTGATTTTTTTACGGACGGATTTCAACGTCATTTAGCGACATCGAAACCACGGCGCTGAAGAGCGCGCAGCATGCGGTAGTTCATAGCCTCGCGATAATAGTCCACGATGTGTGAGGCCCAGTCGTTGTCGCTCTTCGTGCCTTCGCGCGTACGGTTATATTCCCCGACCTCCGCGTCATAGGCAAGAAGTTCATCGGTCATTGCATCCCTGTCGGAGCGGTAATACCCCTTGTGTATCACAAGTGACTCAGGCTGCTTCGGCTTCAAATCTGGGTGCTCGCGTGGCACACCTATCGCAAGCCCGCAAACAACAAAAGTCTTCTCGGGAAGCTTCATCAGCGATGCAAGCGCCTCGGGGGCGGCAGTACGCGCATAGCCTATCGGACATGAACCGAGTCCGAGCGATTCAGCCATCGTCACGGCGTTCATCATCGCGAGAGTTGCATCGACAACGCCTACGATAACACCGTCGACAGTCGAAGTGAAATCAGGCATATCCAAATTCTTGGCATCGGCTATCAGCTCTATCTTGTTGTAATCCATCAGGAAAAGGAGGAAATGGTTGCAGGTCTTGATTTGTTTCTGACCCGTCAGCATGTAAATCTGCTCCTTTACGGCCTGGTCGGTAACGTCAATCACCGAGAACTGCTGGCCATTATAGCTCGTAGGAGTGTTGCGTATGGCTTCATATATCAAAGCCATCTGCTCCTCGCTTATGGTGTCGCGCTCATAGCGCCGCACACTGCGTCTGTCCAATATGCTTTCCTTAACACTTTTCATAGCTGATGTGACTGTAGTTAGAATTTATAGGTATTACAAGCTATATAACAAAGCAATCGTCTAAAAGTTCACCCTCGTCCATTATTTTATCGCAGGCAAAGCAATCACTTGCATCCGACGCCCAAAAGCACTATCTTTGTCGAAAATAGCAATAGCTCGGCAATCGTCAAATGGAACTCATCACTTCTGAAAATATTCTCCTGATCGGCTCTACCCTGCTTATAGCCGGAGTGTTAATCGGTAAGTCAAGCTACAGGTTCGGGCTTCCCTTGCTGCTTATCTTCCTTTTCGTCGGTATGATTTTCGGCACCGATGGACTGGGCATACAGTTCAGCGACATGCACACCGCCCAGTTTATCGGCATGATAGCCCTGTGTATAATCCTCTTCTCGGGAGGCATGGGCACAAAACTGTCGGCCATACGCCCTGTAATCCTTCCGGGCCTGGTGCTTTCGACAGTAGGGGTTCTGCTTACGGCCCTCCTGACCGGCCTTTTCATCTGGTGGCTCTCAGGGATGCAATGGACCAACATCCACTTCGCCTTCATCCCCTCGCTCCTATTGGCGGCAACAATGTCGTCGACCGACTCAGCTTCCGTGTTCGGCATCCTCGGAAGTCAGAAAGTCGCATTGCGATGCAACCTGCGCCCTCTGCTCGAACTTGAAAGCGGCTCTAACGACCCCATGGCCTACATGCTTACCATAATCCTTATAGAGACCATCACCCTCGGAGGAGAGCTCTCAGCGGGCTCAATAGCAGTCGAACTTCTATTGCAGTTCGGGGTAGGAGCCGCGCTCGGCCTCGGCATGGGGAAAATCACGCTGAAACTTATTGATGCCTACCGTCGACTCGGGCTCAAAGCCGGAGCTAAAGAAGATGCATCACAGGCCACATCCATGATTTCAATACTCGTGATAGGCTCGGTATTCTTCACATTTGCAATCACTACAGCCCTCGCGGGCAACGGCTATCTTGCCGTTTATATCTGTGGCATTGTTGTCGGCAACGCGAAACTTCCCAACCACCGTGGCATAGGCAAATTCCTCGACGGCATGACCTGGCTCGCCCAGATAGTGGTCTTCCTTATGCTTGGCCTCCTCGTCAACCCCCACGAGATGCTTGGCGTAGCCGCAGTGTCCCTTATAATAGGCGTGTTCATGATTCTTGTAGGACGCCCGGCGAGCGTATTCCTTTCGCTGCTGCCCATGCGTTCAATCCCTGACCGCGCCAAACTCTTCATCTCCTGGGTAGGGCTTCGCGGAGCGGTTCCCATTATTTTCGCCACCTACCCCGTGGTTTCACAGATTGAAGGGGCGGGACAGATTTTCAACATCGTCTTTTTCGTCACCATTATCTCCCTTCTCGTACAGGGCACCACTGTGATTGCCTCGGCCCGACGCCTACGGCTCATAGACACTGATGCCCGCGATGACGATGATTTCGGGGTGGAACTCGCCGATGAAATCCCGTCGACCCTCCACACAATGTTGCTTACCGAACAGCATCTTGCCAACGGCAACACCCTGCGCGACATGCAACTTCCCGAAGGTTCCCTCGTGATGATGATACGCCGTGGCGAACGCTATATCGTACCCAACGGCACCCGCCGCCTCCTTCCCGGCGACACCCTCCTCATCATCCGCGAAGAAGACAAAGCCTAAAAGACATAAAAAATCTTATTTATATGCCCAAATCCTCAATTACCGACTGTATTACAGAGACATCTATCGTTGAATAGTCCGATTTATCATAGATATCTATTAAATATACATTTCCATTATTTTCTGCAGCAACGACAGTATAGGTTATCACCCGGGCACCACCAGATTTTCCTCTACCCTTGGATGTTATCGCCAACCGTACCTTTCGGATACCGGGAGCAAGTTCTACCCCTTGAAAGGGATCTGATTTCAATGATTTAGCAAACACATCAAAATCATTTTTAAGGGACCTATGTCTCTTTGCCAATAATTTTAGGCTTTTGAGAAAATCAGGAGTGATATGAATTTCAAAGTTCATTTAGAGCTTCTTCTATTGTATAACTTTTCAATTTACCTTCTCTAATGAGCTTTACCTCCTGCAGGCCATGGCAAATCCTCGATGTCAATGTGTCTTCCTCCGTCACAGGAGTTATCTTAAATTTACCATACCTTGAAGTGAGCACAACCGACTGCCCATTCATCGCCGCGCTCAGGAATTTGCCCTGATTTGAGCGGAATTCTCTTGCTGATACTATCTGCATAACTTTATTTTTTTATTGCAAATATAACAAATGGCATCCAAATTGGTATCCAAATAAACATCATTTAACACAGCACAGCTCTAAAGGCCACTTCAAGAGAATCCCATTGTTTACTTTTCTCAGCAAAAATAATCAAAATTCATAACTATATAAGAACTCTCGTAAACATATGATATAGAAACATACTGGCCCAATACTCAGAGGATATTCAGACCAATATTTCACAATTTTCACGGAATATTTCAATTTTATTGAAATTTATTTCTATAATATTTGCTCATTCCTGAAATCATTCTTAACTTTGCACTCGCAAAACAGCGATACGCCGTTACGCCTCAAAAACCTTGGTGTGGTAGTTCAGCTGGTTAGAATACCTGCCTGTCACGCAGGGGGTCGCGGGTTCGAGTCCCGTCCATACCGCTGAGGAGAGAGGAGAATGAGTAAATGTAAATCTTCGGA
>JAETNO010000004.1 GCA_021768245.1 Bacteroidaceae bacterium
CTGTGCCCGGACGCCCGTTCAATTAAAGCTTCCTGTTTCTTTTTTGGAACCGACAGAGCCGCGCTCCTGCGTGACTCCTGTACTTCTTCCTTTATCCATTGTAAACATGTCAATGTACACTGTGCTTTCTTAAAACCCCGTTTCTCAAAAACTGAGGCGAAAGTGATGCAAAGTTACGGCTTTTTATCGGAACCGCAAAATTTTTCAAAACTTTTTTTTTCGAAAACTTCTTTTGCACTGTCCCCCGCTGGGGTTATTTCCTTAAAGCGAGTGCAAAGGTAGGCACTTTCCGTATTCCCACCAAATTTTGCGTATCATTTTAACATAAATTTAACACTTTTATTTATATCCATATCCGCAGTAGAATCGCATCATTCTATGGATAAGAACTTTATAAGTTATCAACAGATTTTGGTCCAACAACACGCCACAAAATAATTCACCGCTCATTTTGATGTAAAAAAAGTTTTGAGTAATTTTGGGCTTACCAAAGGCGCCCATAGCCTCACAAACAGACAAAGCAAGCAAAATAGAGCCATGAGAAGATATTGCACCTATATTATATATATAATAGCATTACTAAACGCCTCAATAGCCACGAAAGCGGCCTCCCCCGAGGACATAAAATGGCATAACGAGGCCACGGACACCACCACTATAACCAAAATCCTCATTCTGGCCACAGATTTCGACGCATCAACGCCAAACGAGCTAATGGAGTTTATCGGGCGTCAATTCATCGGCACACCATACAAAGGCGGCACACTTGAAGGAGAGCATGAACAGTTAACCGTGAATCTCGAAGAAATGGACTGCACCACATATGTGGAAACTGTCGCAGCTATGGCACTAACAGTAAGCTCACGCCGATGCTCATGGCAGGATTTCACAAACATGCTTGAAGAAATCCGCTACCGAAACGGACAGATTGACGGCTACGCCTCACGACTCCACTACATCAGCGACTGGATCATCAACAATACACACCGAGGCTATGTACGCGAGGTAAGCGACCGTTTCCCGACATCGGACTCACAAATAAAAACACTTGACTACATGTCGCGCAACAGGCAATCTTACCCTGCCCTCGCCGACTCCACAGAATATGAACGAATCAAAAACATGGAAGTGGGCTACCGCTCTCACCGATATTCCTACATAAAATCAGGAAGGCTCTACAGCAAACCCGTAGTCCAGGCATTGAAAGCCGGCGACATCGTCGCGCTGACAACAAAGACCGACGGCCTCGACGTGAGTCACCTCGGAATCATAGTCATAGAAAAAGACGGCCCGCACATGATGCACGCGTCGTCAAAAGCAGGGAAAGTAGTAATCGATCCGCTCAACTTCGCCGACTACATGAAAAAGAACCATCAGCTGACAGGATTCCGTGTGGTCCGCTTAGTAGAGCAGTAGAAAAATCCGCACTACATCTCTATTCCATACTCCTTTATCTTACGATACAGGGTGCGCTCCGAGATATTAAGCTCCTTAGCCGCATCCTTACGCTTACCGCCATTGCGCTCAAGAGCCTTGCGGATAGTATCCCGCTCCGTTTCCTCCAATGTAGCAGGAGGAGTTGCAGACATCGACGCTTCACGGCCACCCGCTTCATAACCATAAATGCCGTCACGCCTCAGCGGAGATGAGAACGGCTGGAATTTCACAATAGACCTTGGAGAGCCATCATCATCGGCGCCCATGGTAGCGACATCCTCCACCTCCCTCAGTTCCGATGGCGGGATTGAGCCATCCCTGCCAAGCTCATCAATGCGCGCATTGAGCGCTTCAATCTGGCGCTGCATCCTCAGAATCATGCCGAAAAGGGCATCGCGCTCCGTGGAATATTCATGAGAAGACTCAGCATGCATAGCAACCGGAGAGTAGTTGAAAGAACCAGCCGGAAGGAAAGAGCCAAGAACGTCAGCATCAATCTCGCGTCCGGATTCAAACAATCCGAGCTGCTCAACAACGTTCTTAAGCTGACGCACATTGCCAGGCCAACGGTAACGGAGAAGCATAGCCCGCGCCGAATCGTCAAACGACACGGCAGGCATCGAATAACGCTCTGCAAAATCAGCGGCAAATTTACGCGCGAGCAGCACAATATCGTTTCCTCTTTCTCGTAGCGGAGGAATATGGATAGAGACTGTCGACAGGCGATAATACAAATCCTCGCGGAAGCGACCTTCGGCGACGGACTTGACCATATCAACATTCGTAGCCGCAACAATCCGGACATTCGAACGCTGCACAGTAGACGACCCGACTTTTATGAACTCTCCGCTCTCAAGCACGCGCAACAGGCGAGCCTGTGTGGTCAGAGGCAGCTCGGCCACCTCGTCAAGAAATATCGTGCCGCCGTCTGCTTCCTCAAAGTAGCCTTTACGCGACGAAATCGCCCCCGTAAAAGAGCCCTTCTCATGCCCGAACAATTCAGAATCAATAGTTCCCTCCGGAATCGCGCCACAGTTAACCGCGATATATTTCGCATGTTTGCGGGGAGAAAAGCCATGGATGATTTTAGGGAAAAATTCCTTGCCTGTACCGCTCTCACCCGTCACGAGAACCGACAAATCAATAGGCGCGACCTGTATGGCGCGCGATATAGCGGCAATAAGCCCCGGAGCGTTACCGACAATCCCGTAACGCTGCTTGGCCTGAACAATCTCAGAGGGAATTTCCTGTAGATTCAACTGCATAGGGACGACTACTTGATTGATTGCAGGGAATATGTCCGTTCGCGAAGGAAATCGCCAAGATCCTTGACGGAAGCCGAATGAGCCTGAATCTCATCGACAGAAATCGGATTGCCGACAGAAATGTGGAGAGTGTCGTTCTTGCGGCGGAACACTTCGGCAGGGAGGCGCAACGTGCGCAACTGCCAGCTCACAATGCCGAGGAAGCGGAACCACCAACTGTTATATCCATGGAAGAAGATGGGAATAACGGGAACTTTCAACTGCTGAATCAAACGTATGATAGACTCCCTCCACTCACGGTCCTCAAACTTCAAATGCCTGTTATAATTGCCGACAGCCCCAGCCGGGAAGAAGCCTATCGGCTCGCCACGGCGCACCTGCACGATAGCCTCCTTTATCCCTTTCATCGACACGGCCTTCTTGGCGGGATCATCGCTGGCGGTCTGGTCAACAGCAATAAAGTTGGGACGCATGGCCACTATGTAGTTAAGAATCATATTGACCATAACCTTGAATTTGGGGCGACGACGGCCTATTATGTCTATAAGAGTTATGCCATCGAGAGCACCAAAGGGATGATTGCTAATCGTGATGAAAGCGCCTTTGGGAAGATGGTCGAGCACCTGCTCGTTGTCGATCCTAAGTTTTATGTTCAAATCCTCAAGAAGCCCGCGGCAGAACCGGGGACCGGGAGTATCAAAATTGTGGTCATGAATCCAGTTGACCTTGTCGATGTCGAGCAATTTCATCGCCCACTCAACAAGGCGACGCTTACCTTTCAAAGCGGGCACCATTTTGACGATATCATCATAATCAAGCACGGTCCGCTTCACTGTGGCGGTTTCGGTCGTTTCCATACACATATATTATATAGGCGCCAACAATATGGCGACTGATTAAAAATCAAACAATCACGCCCCTTCCGGAGACGGCATATGAATCACAAAATTACTAAAATTACGCCAAAAGTCGAGCGAATTGTAGCCAATTAGACTAAGTTTTATAACAAAAAAGTGCAAAAGCGAGCCTCATTTCACAAAATTAACATTAAAATACGGCACAAAAACCTCAAAAGTGTGAAAAAATATCTAACTTTGCGCTCTGCAAAATATGACTTAGAATAGTTTAACAGCGGCACTACGTCACACAGACTATGAATTTACTACAAAAGAAGCTATCCGCATACACAGCGCCACAGGAGGCCAAGGCCGCCGGAGTTTACCCTTATTTCCGTGCCATCTCGAGCGAACAAGACCCGGAAGTCATCATGAATGGCAAGAAAGTCCTGATGTTTGGCTCGAACTGCTATTCGGGACTTGTCAACGACCCCCGCATCAAGGAGGCAGCAATCGAGGCCACCAGAAAATACGGCACAGGCTGCGCAGGCTCTCCCTTCCTAAACGGCACACTTGACATACACAAGGAGCTCGAAGCAAAGCTTGCCGAATATATGGGCAAGGAAGACGTGATGGTCTACTCTACCGGCTTCGAGGTGAACCTTGGAGTGGTCTCCGCCCTTACAGGCCGTGAGGATTATATACTTTGGGACGAGCAGGATCACGCCTCAATCATCGAGGGACGACGCCTTTCATTCAGCCAGCAGCTCAAATACAAGCACAACAACATGGAGTCGCTTGAAAAGCAGCTCCAGAAATGCGACCCTGACAAGGTAAAGCTCATCGTCAGCGACAGCGTGTTCTCAATGGAGGGCGACGTGGCCGACGTCCGTGAAATCGTGCGTCTCGCCAAGAAATACAACGCGAGCGTGATGATGGACGAAGCCCACGGCATAGGCGTGTTCGGCGAAGGTGGACGCGGCGTGTGCCACCACTTCGGAGTAGCCGACGATGTCGACCTAATAATGGGAACATTCTCAAAATCATTCGCATCACTCGGAGGATTTATCGCCACAAGCAAGGAGGTGACCAACTATCTGCGCCATCATTCACGTTCTTATATTTTCACAGCGTCCATAACCCCTGCATCCACAGCTGCGGCACTCAAGGCGCTTGATATCATGAAGACAGAGCCTGAGCGCCAGGAGAACCTCTGGAAGCTCACCAAGCACGCCCTCGAAGGCTTCCGCTCGGCTGGATTTGAAATCGGCAACACTTCGACCCCCATCATTCCGCTCTTCGTAAGAGACGACTTCAAGACATTCGCAATCACACGCGACCTTCTTGAGGATGGAATTTTTGTAAACCCCGTCGTTTCCCCGGCTGTAGCCCCGACGGACACCCTTATCCGCTTCTCATTGATGGCCACACACACCATGGAGCAAGTGGACCGTGCGCTGGAAACACTAACAAGGGTGTTCCGCAAACACGGCATTATCGAATAAGACAAAAAGCGACCTACAATAACAAAGCGACCGCAGCCATCAAAGGTACGGTCGCTTTTTTCGTCCATAAAAAAGGCAATCAAGAAAGGCGTTTTCCCATTATCCGGGAAAGCGCCTTTTCCTGACTGCTTATGTATGATTGTCAATTTATATCAATAAAAATAAGTGAATCATAGACAATCCAAATATCCATAAACAAAATTTAGAATTAAGACAAAGGTCGGGGAATAGGGATGCGAATATTACTATTCGGCGCAAAGATACATAATTTTTACAAATTACCAAAAATTTTAACATTAGGCTTTAGCGCCGTCAAGTCCGGCCTCCTCATCAAGCTTCTTATTGAGCTCATCGTCAGCCTTGAACTTAAGCTGATCAAAACCCTGACCATAGACACCGTTGACATTGGCCTGAGTGATAAACGCGTTGGGATCGACATTTTTCACGATACGGAAAATTGTCACCGACTCAATCTTACGGCACACGACGAGGAGAATCTTGACAGGCTGCTTGGTATACCATCCCATTCCGTCGATAACCGTAGCGCCACGACGGCCATATTTATTCACTGCGTTGGCAATCTTCTCCCAATGCTTGGAGATGATGATGAACTGCACCGCCTGACGGTTGGTGTTAATCATCAGGTCGACCATATAAGTAAGGACGAAGAGGACGATGAAACCGTAGACCACGGTGGTAATGTCGTGGAAGAATATGTAGCTCGACGAAATGATAGCGAAATCCACATATAGCATCGTACGCCCGACGGTTACATTTGATTTCTTCGCGACAATGGCCGCGACGATATCCGTGCCGCCCGTGCTACCGTTATGGATAAAGACTATTCCCAAGGCCAGGCCGGAAAGCACCGCTCCGATACAGACATTCATGAAAGGCTGCCCCGGGACAAGCGGCCCGTCGAAAAGAGGCGGCATGAACATGACCACGAGTGAAATGACCGTGGCGCCGAACACAGTACGGTAGACGAATGTCTTGCCTACAATCCTCCAGGCAATCGCGAGCAGCACGAGGTTAATCGCATATTGCGTTATACCGATTGAATATGGATTGCCGGTGAGGAAATAGACGATAGTGCCGAGACCCGTGACACCGCCTATCACCACTTTTTCGGGAAGGATGAAAGCCGAGAACCCAAAGCCATAGATAAGGGCCGCGAGGGTAATCATCACATAGTCGCGACTTGACATCCAAAGTTTTTTCCGTGAGAAAGTCATAGTGTTAATGAATTGATTCCGCAGCAAAATTAAAACAAACTTACGTCACGTCCAAACTGCACCAGCCACCACTGCCGGACAAGGAGCCGACAGTCACCTTATATAATATATAAAACTGAAAGCAAATGCAGGATTTTCGTTATGATTTGTGCGGCCCGTCCTCCCGCTTATTCGCAAACTGCCACCATAATGGAAGCGAAGCGGCAAAGTGTTAAAGATTTATAAAACATTTTTGTCAATCTACAGAAAATGACTACCTTTGCAGACCGATTATGTCCAATTAATAAACCCGACAGCCCGACACTTAGGCTTTTGGCCGAGCCAAGCCGAGGAGCAGTCAAAAGTAACTATCTATTAATTAAACATTTAAAGTGGATACTTTAAGCTACAAGACCCTTACGCCCAACGCACAGAGCGTTGAACGCAATTGGGTAGTCATCGACGCGACAGACCAGGTGCTCGGTCGCCTTTGCGCAAAAGTCGCGCTCATTCTTCGTGGAAAGAACAAGCCCAGCTACTCCCCCAACGTGGAGTGTGGCGACAACGTAATCATCATCAATGCCGACAAGGTCCGTCTCACTGGCAAAAAGTGGACTGACCGCGAATATCTGTCATACACCGGCTACCCCGGCGGACAGCGCGTTGCCACTCCCGAAATCATGATGAAGAAATCATTCAACAAGCACATCAAACCTGGCTACCACCCCCTCTTCATCAAGGTTGTCAAGGGCATGCTCCCCAAAAACCGTCTCGGCCGTGCAATCATCGAGAATATGCACGTTTACAATGGCCCCAACCATCCCCACGAGGCACAGAATCCCGTAGTTATTGACATTAACAAAATTAAATAATTCGAAGAATGGAACCAGTTAATGCAGTTGGCCGCCGTAAAGCAGCCGTAGCGCGCGTGATCGTTAAAGAAGGTAACGGTCAAATCATCATCAACAAGCGCCCTCTCGAAGTCTACTTCCCCTCTTCCATCCTTCAGTATATCGTAAAGCAGCCCCTCTCGACCCTCGACGTCACTGAGAAATATGACATCCGTGTGAACCTCGACGGTGGTGGCTACAAAGGACAGGCTGAGGCCCTCCGCCTCGCAATCGCCCGCGCCCTCGTGAAAATCAACCCCGAGGACAAGCATGCACTCCGCGTGGAAGGCTTCATGACACGCGACCCTCGCGTCGTAGAACGCAAGAAGCCGGGCCGTCCCAAAGCACGCAAGCGCTTCCAGTTCTCCAAGCGTTAATATTATTCGCGGCATAGCCGTCTCCCTCCTCAAGTGTTTAGTATCTAAACCGCTGAGATGGACACGTTCCCTACTCTCCGGTTGTAATCATTCAAAAGAACGTAAACAACACCAAAAACAGAAATGTCAACACCCAATTTTGACCAACTCCTCGAAGCAGGCTGCCATTTTGGCCACATGAAAAGAAAATGGAATCCTGCAATGGCGCCCTACATCTTCATGGAGCGCAACGGTATCCACATCATAGACCTCTATAAGACCCAGGCCAAGCTCGAAGAAGCAGCCGCAGCCCTCCGCAACATCGCAAAGGGCGGCAAGAAAATCCTCTTCGTTGCAACCAAGAAGCAGGCTAAGGAAATCCTCGCCGACAAAGCCCAGAGCGTCAACATGCCCTACGTTATCGAACGCTGGCCCGGTGGTATGCTCACCAACTTCCCGACCATCCGCAAGGCTGTCAAGAAGATGACCTCAATCGATAAGATGACAAAGGACGGCACATTCGACAACCTCTCAAAGCGCGAGAAACTCCAGATTACCCGTCAGCGCGCCAAACTTGAAAAGAACCTCGGTTCTATCGCAGACCTCAACCGTCTTCCCTCCGCCCTTTTCGTGGTTGACGTATGCAAGGAGCACATCGCTGTAGCAGAGGCCAACCGTCTCGGAATCCCCGTGTTCGGCATTGTCGACACCAATTCCGACCCCAGCAACATCGACTTCGTTATTCCCGCAAACGACGACGCATCAAAGTCAATCGAGCTTATCCTCAACACCGTCTGCGAATCAATCAACGAAGGCCTCGAAGAGCGCAAGGTTGAAAAAGCCGACGAGAAGGCTTCAAGCGAGAACGCTGAAGCAGCAGCTCCCCGCCGCGAACGTCGCCGCGTAAGCCGCAAGTCTGAAGCAGAAGCTGAGGAAACCGAAGCAGCTCCCGCAGCAGAAGCCGCTGAAAGCGCTGAATAATAGCATTTCTCCGACTTTCGTCTGAAAGCCAACAAAAACTTGCTGAAGTCATTTTCGGGGATTATAAATGAACTGAAAATGACTTCAATTTATACCAACCAACAATTTCAAAATCTTAAAACTCCAAATAACTATGGCAGTTACAATGGCAGAAATCACCAAGCTCCGTCACTTGACAAGTGCCGGCTTGATGGACTGCAAAAAAGCCCTCGCCGAAACTAACGGCGATATTGAAGCAGCTGTTGAAATCCTCCGCAAAAAAGGTCAGGCTGTCGCTGCAAAGCGCGAAGACCGCAATGCTGCAGAAGGATGTGTCCTTTCAAAGAATGAAGGCAACTTCGCAGCAATCCTTGCCCTGAACTGCGAGACTGACTTCGTGGCTAAAAACGAAGGCTTCGTTTCTCTTGCAAAAAAGCTTCTTGACATCGCTGTTGAAAACCGTTGCAAAAACGTTGACGAGCTCAAAGCTATCACCGTAGACGGCATCACTGTAGCAGACCTCGTCACTGAAGAATCAGGCAAAACAGGCGAAAAGACTGAAATCGGTGCGTATGAAGTAGTTGAAGCTCCTTCAACCGCTGCCTACAACCACTTCAATAATAAGCTCGCTGCTATCGTAGGTTTCAACCTTCCCGATGTTGACTCTCAGGTCGGTCGTGAAATCTGCATGCAGATTGCGTCCATGAACCCCGTTGCCTGCAGCCGTGAAGATGTTCCACAGGCCACTATCGATCAGGAAATCGCCGTAGCTGTAGAAAAGACCAAGCAGGAACAAATCAAGAAAGCCGTTGAAGCAGCCCTCAAGAAGGCAGGTCTCAACCCCAACCACTTCGATTCCGAAGACCATATCGAATCCAACATCACCAAAGGCTGGATTACAGAAGACGACGCAGCCAAGGCCCGCCAGATCATGAAAGAAACAGCTGAAGCCAAGGCCGCTAATCTTCCCGAAGCGATGATTCAGAACATTGCAAACGGACGTCTCAACAAGTTCTTCAAGGAAAGCTGCCTTATGGAGCAGGAATATGTACAGGACAGCAAAATCACTGTCGGACAGTTCCTCGAACAGACCCGTAAAGGTCTTATCGCAATTGACTTCAAGCGCGTAAACCTCAACCAAGACTAAAAACCAGGTTCTAAGACGCAAGTCATAACAACACAATACGACATTGGCGGTCGTCATACACCCGTGTATGACGACCGCCTGTCTTTTTGTCGGCAAAAGGTCGGCGCTTGTCCATTGGATTTGCTTTTGCTCCTCCTATACACTATCTTTGCAAAGATTCACACAACAATATTGCCTCACGCCATGAGCGAAACGATAACCCGACAAAAAGTCACCACATTTCTCACCCATCTGCTCTGCATCACCATACTCCTTATAATCCCGGAAGTCTTGACCACGCTCTCCTCTTCAAGGCCAATACGTCCATGGGTCTACACTCAGGCCATTGTCTATCTTGCCGTTTTCTATATAAACTACTACGTTATAATCGAAAAATCCCTTGACAGACCGCGTCGCATCTTCCGAATCATCGCTTACAACCTCATAGTAATCGCATGTGCCCTGTTCATCCTCTATCTGCTATGGCGCTTCCGAAGCCTCATGGGAGGCAAAGACCCGATGAGGCATCATATCAATCCATCCGAAAGCGCCTACATAGCCAAATGGGTAGTAAAAGCATCGCGCGACCTCGTAATGCTCGTGCTTATCATCGGACTTGCCGCGGCCCTGCGGCTCGGCGACAAATGGCTCAGACTCGACCGTCGCCAGCGCGACCTCGTAAGCTCCCAGAGAGAGGAGGAGCTGAAAAATTTAAAAAGCCAGCTTAATCCTCATTTCCTCTTCAACACACTGAATTCAATCTATGCGTTAATAGCCATATCCCCTGAAAAAGCCCAGGGGGCCGTGCATGAACTTTCCCGACTGCTGCGATACATGCTCTACGACAGCCCTGCGACCGTAAGCCTGCGGCAGGAGACCGATTTCATCTCTGATTATGTAAACCTCATGAGACTGCGTCTCAACCCGGCGATAAAACTTGATTTCATTATTGACACAAAGGGGCATGAGGACTACAGGATTGCGCCACTGCTATTCGTGACAATCATTGAGAACGTATTCAAACATGGAATCCATACCCCCTCAGTTCCGTTACGGATTGAAATCCTGGCAGACGAAACAAGCATATCATGCATCACTTCCAACGGCCGGCAGGATTGTGAAAACGGCAAACCACACCACAATGGCAACGGAAGCGGAGGGATAGGGCTCTCAAACCTCCGGCGCCGCCTCGACCTGATATACGGCAAAGACGCCAACCTTGAAATCACCACGACCCCTACCCTTTACAGGTTGAAGCTCACCATAACCGGCGCGCCGAAATCTCAGGAAGGCTTTAATAAAGAAACTTGAACACCATCTAAAAATTGACAACAATATGGCTCTCCGCTGCTGCGTTATCGACGACGAGCCCCTTGCATCAGGACTCATCGCCTCATACATCGAAAAGACACCGTTCCTTGAACTCGCAGGAGAATACTCATCTCCACGCGATGCTATATCGACCATCCTCAACTCTCGGATTGACATCGTCTTCCTCGATATCCAGATGCCCCAGCTCAACGGAATAGAATTCGCAAAAATCATCCCTCAGACCACACGCATAATCTTCACGACAGCCTATTCCGATTATGCTGTGGAGGGTTTCAGAGTAAATGCCCTCGACTATCTGTTGAAACCCGTATCCTATGAAGAGTTCCTTGCCGCGGCAAAAAGAGCCCTCGAATGGCATGAACTGAATTCAAGAGCGGACTCAACCCCCTCCCGACCGGCCGACGGAGACACTGCCTCGACCGATGGAGAATTCATAATCATAAAGAGCGAATATAAGCTCGTGCAGATACCCGTACGCGACATCCTCTACGTCGAAGGACTTAAAGACTACGTAAAAATCTATGTGGAAGGCTCCGACAAGTCTATAATGACACTGCTGAGCATGAAAACCCTCGAACAGACCCTCCCCTCATCGTCATTCATGCGCGTCCATCGCTCATATATCGTCAACCTGTCCAAAATCCGATTCATCGAGCGCAACCGCATCATCTTCGGCAAAACCCAGATTCCCGTTTCAGAAAGCTATAAGGATTCTTTCGCTGAATTCATCGCCTCACGGACCCTCAACTGACCGAAATTTTCATTTCCTCACTTCCCATCCATGTGAGAAAGTGAGAGAAACGCCCCGATAGTTAAATTTTACTAAATACATAGTTGAAGCGTAACTATTTGCCACATCTGTGCGTCATAAATATAGAAACAGTAGAAAATAGATTAAAGCTTCCCAATTTGTAATTAGCCCGCTTCCTGCTGACAGGAAAGGGTTTAAGTATAAAACACGCAAGGGGCCAGTCGCGATGACAGGCTCCTTGCGTGTTTCAGTTATAGGCCATGACTCTCTTTTGATTATTTTTTTCCAAATATATCCAACCATAGCTAAAAAAACATGGCTATATTGCTTATTTTCTGAATAATTCGTAACTTTGTATCATTAAGGACTAATGAAAAAGCCCGTCTCGGATTGCCTCAAAGACACTCCGACATGGTTGCTTTTTACACATTCCGCGCGTAAGTAATTAACATTCATTGCATTACAAACCGCGCGGGGAGTCAGAAATATGCCTTGCAACAATCTTCACACAATTTTATTCATCCGCCTAACCCTCTATCAGACTTCCTGATTTGACTGAGTCACCCAATTCCAACAACCATCAAAACCCGACTGACCGCACAAGCCTTTCGGACAGCGATTCATCCTTGGCTGCCGATTCGAAGAAATGGTACGCAATGCGCTCCCTTTTCAACACCGAGCTAAAAACAAAGCGACTTCTTGACGCGGCATCCATCGAAAACTTTCTGCCCCTCGAATGGAAAGTGCGCGAAGATAAAGCAGGACGGAAAATCAAACAGCTCACCCCGCTTGTCAGCAATTTGATTTTTGTCCATGCATCCCGTGATGAACTGTTGCCATTGATGGACGACAATTCAAAATTCCAGCACATATATCGTCGCGGGGGCTCTCAACACGAACCGATAGTGGTCCCTGAAAGGCAGATGTCTGATTTCATTCGCGCCGTCAAGTCTTCTGACCGTCCCATCTACCTGTCGCCATCCGAATTGCCGGCATTCAAACCCGGACAGAGGATAAGCATCATGGGCGGGACTCTCGACGGAGTGGAAGGACGCATCGCAAAAATCAGAGGAGCCCGCTCCAGACGGCTGGTTGTAGAAATCCCGGGGCTTCTCGCAGCCGCTGTCGAGATAGACCCTGCTTTGGTCAGATTTATGTAAATTTTTTACTATGAAACCAATCATTATTCTTCTTGCCGCAATCTGCCTTGCGCCACTGTCGGGAAAGGCCCAGCAGCCTTCCGACAGGAGCAGTCAGATTCTCGGCGAGTTCGACTCACTCTTCACCACATTCAATTCTCTCATTTTCAAAGAACCTTCTACCCTATCCAAGCCATATCACAGCGACATCTCATCATTTTTCCGCCCTGCCGACACTGTCTTTGTCACTCCGGAACTCGACACCGCCTTGCGCCAAAGGACTGCAGCCGAAATCCGTGAAGGGAACAGCCGGACAGGCCTCTCGCTGACCGGACAGACTTACTATCGTCTCGACAACAATCTCGGCTTTGACGAAGATGACGCCGAGTCACGCTATCGGGCCAAGATTCAGGCCGAATTGCGCTGGTATTTCTTACAAAGCTCACTCTTCGGCCGCAAAGGCCGTCGCGCCGAAGCCACCATAAAAGAACAGATTGAACGCGCCACCATGCGCAAGGACCGCGAAGACGTTTCCGACTACCTCCTTCGCGACAACCTCCGTGCCTACTATGACAGCCTGATGGCCGGTGTGCTCCAGCATCGCCTCCGTGCCCTCAATCTTATCAACGACGCTCAGTCCTACCTTCTTTCCAACGAAAATATCACCAGCGATGAACTCTTGCCGATACTTGACGACCGCATGGAAGCCGAACGAAAGCTGTCGGCCATCGACGGCTCCTATCCTTTCGCTTCCGACCTCTCTCAAGTAGAAGGCTACATAGTGACAATCGACACCGCAGCCATGATGAGCCATGTGCGAGACACTCAAATAGACCTGACCCTGCTCAAGCTCCGCATGGACTTGCTCGAACGCCAGGCGGCCAACATCCATTATTGGCAGAATGTTAATCTCGCCCCATTCGTAAGGTTTTCTTACTATGGCCGCGACAACCTTCCCAACTCACGTAATGTCGACGTCGGCATGACATTCACCATACCGCTCTCAACGGAGGCAAAACGCAAACGCGAGAACCTTCGGGCTGAGCGCGACGTGCTCGGAGCCCGGCAGGCTTATGTCAATGCACGCATGGCCGACAAAGTGGCATTTATCGCACGCGAGCTCAACCGGCTCAACCGTGAAAGCGAAGCTGAAGGACGACGCATAGTGGAAATCAAGAAATACATAGCAATGCGCACTGACGCATATGCCAACCGCGTCGGCGAATTCAACCGCCTTGCACGTACAAAAGAATATAATCTCTATCTTTTCTGTCTCGAAAAACTAATCGACTATCAGTACCGGCGCGACACACTCCTTGCCGAGCTCCAGGCCCTCGTGCCTGACGTACCTGTGATGCGTTTCTGTCTTGCCAAACCTCTCCACGAAATAATATGAAAAATTTCACATACCGTTCCTTCGAGGAAAAAGAAAATATTGAAGCCATCATCAGGCAGCGGCGCCGAAAGGTGAACCGTCAGCAAATTATATCAGGATGTATCCTAGCGATAGTGCTCGGTTCGATAGGCCTGTATATAGCCCACCATATATTCTACACCGAACTTGACGGATATGTCCACGTAGATGCAAATAAAGTGCGCACTCCCTTCGACATCTACCTCGACAGCGTCTACGTCAAGACCGGCGACATAGTAGTGCCGGGCGACACTCTTTATTCCTACTATATGCTCGACATGCTTGTCCAGCAAGCCAATCCCAATGAAGAGCCCGGTATTATTGTCCATAACCGCAACTATTCCATACAGTATGAGAATATAGCCGCTGAAATTTCGGTGCTCAAAGTAACGATTGCCGAACTTCAGAAACAGATAGCGCTCGAAGACCACAACATAGCCTTCGGACTGAGTCAGAATTCCCACAAGCTCGACCTCCAGCGGGCCCTCAGCGAGGCTCTTGCACGCCTGCGCGCACTCCGCCACGAACTGGCTGTGCTTGGCCGTATGAAACGCGACACCGACACCTACTTCCCCTCAGGGCGTCTTAAAGCCGACGGAGGCGTCCGCGAGCAGCTCTACGACAACCGCAATGCAACAGACATGCGCCGTGCAGTGAGCTACCGTCTTGCCTCCGACTCATCAATCATCACCGAAGTCTTCGCTCCTGACCACATGATATTCTTCGAAAAAGAGGAAGTAATGGCCAAGCAGCATCTCAACCTCGAAGCCAACAACCTTCACATCGTAGCCTATGTGCCCATCGACAAGATGCGCTATGTCACCAATAATTCCCGTGCAATCATAATAGTCAACGATGACTATGAATACAGCGCGTCGGTTTCCATTCTCGGCATGCGCACTGAACTCATACCGGAAAACCTCCGCAGCTATTTTTCCAAAAAGAACACAGCGGTCATAGCCCTGCTCCAAATTGACCCCGGACAGACAATCCCGTTCTGGACAGTAGCGTCAGGTCTCCCGGTGACTGTCAGAATCAGGAATTACCATAAATGGGAACACTCTCCGTCAAAACCTGACTATCTATGGTTCACGACAGGAGTAGGCGTAAGCACCATCGTCAACGACACCGTAACCGACGATACACACTTCGTGCCGCTGAGCGAATTCCTCCACCACACGGACTCCCTTATCAACGACACCCTGACAACCCGTCGCGACAGCGCAGCCGTCACGCCAGACCTCCGTCCGCTCGCCGGCCAGCCTGAAAGAGTGTCCACACGCACTGAAAACGCCAACCGCCGTGCCGAAGCCAAGAAAATTGAAGCGAAACGTGCAGCCGCATCTAAAAGCGGCAGTAAAACCACCGACGCCAAAAAGCAGACAAACGCTAACTAATGAAAGACACGATGCAAGACAACACAAAATACTATATAACCACCAATCCGTCCCATCGCCGGATACTCGTGATTCGCGACGTCGTCGATGTGGACCACACCCCCGACCTTTCCTTCGAGGATTTCGATGCCATATTCATCAATGTCATCGACAGTGTGATGGACCGCAACAAACTGGCCATCCGCCTCGCCTCTCCCCTTCACAGCGAGAAATGCAGATTCAAACCGTGTTTCGTGACACGTCGCCTGACCGGATGGCTGGGTAAGTTCGAGGTCCTGATCGACGGCTACGCATCAACCCCCGAGGACTCCTCGATGAGCCGCACCATAGAGGAAATCTATGGAAATTTCCATCGTCTCAACTTCCTCCTCGGAACCGAACCGGTAGCCACACATGCTGAAGAAGTGGTGCGCCTTTGCCGCTATGCAATCTCGCGCGGCCACTACACATTCTCCTCCGAACCCGCACAAGGATTGAGCCAGGGCTACATGTCGCTCTACTATCATACATTATGGCTACCTGGCCAGCAGGCTATCCAGTCACAGGAACGCGAATATTTTCACAAACAGTTGCTTAAACTCGGATACATACGGCGCACCCGCTTCATCGAGCGCATGCATGTATGCCCTTCATGCAACAACACTCACCTGCTATTCTTCGAGAGCTGCCCGAAGTGCGGAAGCTCCGACATCCACGAAGAACCGGTAATACATCATTTCCGTTGCGCAAACGTCTCGCCCGAATCCACCTATGAATGGGATGGCGAACTGCGCTGCCCCAAATGCAAACATATGCTGCGACACATAGGTGTGGACTACGACAAACCATCCTCAATCTATACATGCAAGCAATGCGACAACACCTTCATGTATCCCGACATGCGGGTGCTTTGCACTGAGGAGCAACACGTCTGGCGACCCGACCAGCTTCGGCCGGTCGATGTGGAGGAATATGAATTTACGCCGGAAGGCATACGTGCTTTCGCCAACAACGATGTCACCCACACCCTCAGCCATGTAGGATTCTACGGCTACTCGTCAATGCGTGACTTCATGGACTATCTGCGCCTCCATGCCAATCCCGACCCCGACAGCGGCTATGTCCTCATCGTGAGCCGTTTCTATGTGTTTGACCCGGCGATAGACTATCTTACCGACAGCGACGCTCTGCCACCGCTTGTGGCCTCCATGCGTCGCTTCCTGAACTACAAGCAGGCGACCTGGGGCAACAACTACTATTTCATGCGCCGTGTCCATGAAGGGGAAGTGGCCAAAGCCATGGGAGAGATGGAATATGAAATCAAAGCCCAGCTCCACGACTATAACGATGTTTCGCCCGGCTTCCAGCATGAACTGATAGAGACTTATCTCTACCATCCCGGCGACGATGTGGAACAATTCATCAAACGTATTGAAGAAGAACGCAATTAGGAGACTTACGGAATGATAAAAGACTACGTATTCGGAATCATTGACGGAGTGGCGGCATGCTTCACGGCAAACATGTCGTGGAGCTACCTCGTCACGACTTTCTGGTTCCTGATATTCATAGAATTCCCGCGCTACTATCTGCTCGATATCATAGCCGGAATCCATCGTGGTCTCACGTGGCGTTCCCGCCATCGAAAGGAAGCCCTCGCACGCCGGATGCTCTATCTCGAGCGTCCGCTGGTGTCAATCCTTGTCCCCGGTAAGAACGAAGGCCCGAACATCTACGGACTTCTGAAGTCGCTCCACGAACAGACCTACGACAATTTTGAAATAATAATCGTCGACGACGGCTCTGACGACGCCACCCCGTCGATATGCCGCGACCTTCTGAAGTCGGGACGCATCCACCAGTATTACCGCATGGCCGAACGAGGCGGCAAGGCCTCGGCCGCCAACTACGGTCTCATGCATGCGAAAGGAAAATATGTGGTCCATATCGACGCCGACTCTTCGCTCGACCGCGATGCCATCGAACGCATTCTCATTCCTTTCTATCTTGACCGATATGTACGCGGGGTCGGAGGCTGTATCAAGGTTCGCAACATGGACGACTCCATGTGCACCTCCATGCAGGCGCTCGAATATCTGCGTTCAATCCAGATTGGCCGCATGGTAACCGACATGCTCGGTATCTACCATATAATTTCAGGCGCGTTCGGCGCGTTCGAGACACAGACCCTGCGTGAAATAGGAGGATGGGACATAGGCCCAGGCCTTGACGGCGATATTACTCAAAAAATACGCAAGGCTGGCTACAAAGTGCGTTTCGCCATGGATGCAATCTGCATGACAAGTGTTCCCGTCAAATGGCAGGCGCTTTTCAAGCAGAGGCTACGGTGGAGCAAATCCCTCGTCCGTTTCCGTATCCGCAAACACCGCGACATCCTGTGGAGCGACAAGAACTTCTCCTTCTCCAATATGATTTCAAACCTCGACAGCATATTTTATGATTTCATCTTCAATTATGTCTGGGTTTATTATATAATCACTCTTATATTCGCCGCGACAGACCGTCTTATTGACATCATGATAGTCGGCTGGATGATACGCCTTGCCTTCTCCATAACCTCATTCGCGGTGATGCAATGCGTTTCGGAGCGCGCTTCTTCGGAACGGCGTCTCTTTTCACTGTTGCTTTTCCACTCTCTGTATATGGGCTATTTCATGCGTATCGCGCGCCTGTGTGGCCACACGATGGAACTGTTTTTCCGTTCGTCATATCGCGACAAATGGAATCCCGAAAAGACCTCGTCCGTAGCTCAGGCCGAAGGACTCTGATACGCCCATAAAATATGGTATAACCCCCTTAAACGAAATTCCAATTACCCCTAATCATTTCTTGCACTTATGCTTGATAAAGACCTAAAAATCGGTATCGTAGGACTTGGCTACGTCGGTCTTCCAATAGCATGCATGTTCTCACAGCGCTATAAAGTAATCGGCTATGACTTCAATCAGCTCAGGGTACATGAAATTAACAACGGAAGGGATCACACAGCTGAAATCAGCCCGTCGGAACTCGCCAAAGCTCTTCATAACGGTCTCAGATGCACATCTAATGCAAATGACCTTTCAGATTGTGAAGTTATAATCGTAGCTGTGCCGACGCCTGTCGACTCAGATAATATTCCGGACTTCGGGCCGCTTGAACGGGCTTCCGAGATTGTCGGCAAAGTCATGCCTCATAACTGCATAGTAATTTACGAGAGCACTGTCTCTCCCGGGACCACAGAGGGAATCTGTGTCCCTATCCTGACTAAAATGTCAGGCATGGAATATAACAAGGACTTCTTTGCCGGCTATTCTCCCGAAAGGGTAAACCCGGGCGACAGCCGACACACCGTACGCAATATCCGCAAAATCGTCTCCGGCTCGACTCCCGATATTGCCGACAAAGTCGAGTATCTATACGACTCGGTGCTCGAAGCCCCGACATTCCGGGCCTCCTCAATCCGGGTGGCCGAAGCGGCAAAGATAATAGAGAACACCCAGCGCGATGTCAATATAGCCCTCGTCAACGAATTCACGCGTATATTCAACGCCATGGATATCGACATTGACGAAGTTATTGAAGCCGCAGCTACAAAATGGAACTTTCACCCATACCGTCCCGGTCTTGTCGGCGGACATTGCATAGGCGTAGACCCCTACTATCTTATCCACAAGGCAGAGGAATATGGAGTAAAGGCCCAGCTGATAGCCACGGCCCGCAAGGTCAACGAAGAGATGTCGGAATATCTTGCCGACACGACCGTGAAATCCCTCATTGAGCTGGGCATCAATCCGGCGAAAGCCAATATCCTGATTCTCGGATTCGCATTCAAGCCTGATTGCCCCGACATACGCAACACTAAAAGTCACGACGTCTACCGGGCGCTTTCCGCTGTCAGCCCGACTGTCACTATCTATGACCCGGTGGTCAACCCGCTTGACGTGATGCGCGACTATAACGGACTTTCAATAACGACCGAACCGGCATCTGTCAAAGCGCGTGCGCCCTTCGACGCGATTGTCCGCTGCACCCACCACAAATGCTTTGAGAAACTTCCGGTTTCCGAACTCCTCACTACCGACGGTATCGATGTAGGCCTTTCAAAAGCCGCTCATCCCCATCATTAGCATACAGCCCCCTCACACAGTTCTTCAACTATTAATACGCGACTTATGTCGAAATCAATTCTGAAAGCCGCCATCAGGCTTTTAATTCTAATCCCATGTGTAGTGCTCATGGCGGCAAGCCTGTCGCTGAAAGCCGACGCACAGCCCAAAAAACTTGTGATTCTAAACTCCTACAACGAGAGTGCCGCATGGTCACAGGACATCACAGCCCATATCATGAACTACATCTCTACGCTCGACACCCTGGTGCAGACAGATGTGATTCATCTGAACAACGCTCTTATCCATGATGCCGAACAGTTCGAGCAGATGGCTCAGGGGGTGTTCATGCGTTATCCACAAGGAAGTGCGCCTGACTATGCCATTCTAATCGGAAATATGTCGTTCTCTCTGCGTGACCGCATTGAGAAAAACTGGGGACGTGTCCCGATGATTCTTATCGCCCAAAACGACAAGTACGGGCCACAGGACTTCTATTATACATACTCCGACAGCATATATCCCTATTCGTCAGCCGACATGCAGCCGCTGGAGCCATTACAGGGGAAATATAACTTCACATTGGTCCATATCCCGAACCTCTACAAGCAGACCATCGACATGATGCTCTATATGTTTCCCGACATGAAGAAACTTGTGTTCCTTGCCGACGAAATATATATAAACCACGGGCTAAACGCCGACATAAGCAGCTATGTTGCCGAGAAATATCCCGGACTGAAATATGAATGGCTTATGGGCAATCGCTATAACGGGTCGAAGATGAATGATTATCTCAACAATCTTGACTTCAATGTCGGATTGCTGCTTTCGACATGGTTCTATGAACAGACATCCGTTTTCGGATATCCGACCCTCGTATCGGGCGACGCCCGCATGATTTCAGGAGCACGTCGTCCGATATTCTCATTACGGAGCGCATATTTCCAGCTCGGTGTTACCGGAGGATATTTTCCTTCGCCAGAAGAAGTTTTTGCCAATATTACCGACGCGGTCAGTCTCCTCGTAGCAGGCTACGATATGGGACACGTGCCATTTTACTATCCGAAGGAATCATTTCCTATAGTCAATTACAGCCAACTGACAAAAGACGGACTGTCAGCCGGCATATGTCCGCCGGACACCGTTTTTAAGGACCGTCCGGAATCTTTTTGGGAAGCGAACCGCGCACTGATTATTTCAAATGTGACCGGACTCATAGCCCTGATTGCGCTTGCAATCGGCTACATGGTATTCCAAAGACAGAAAATCCGGCTTCTCAATGCCCAGAAAGCCCTTGTCTCGTCAATGCCGATTGCCTATACCGATGCCAAAGTCATCTATGACTCAAATGGCAACGTAAAGGATATTGAGTACACCAACAGCAATGAAGCATTCCTTCAACTCATACTTGAAAACCGCTCCAACACCGAGTCCAGACAGCTTTTCTATCGCGAACACATAGCTTCCATCATCGAACAGATGATAAGCAAGCACGTACCGGTCAGATTCAATTACTACTTCAAGTCCTCTGACCGTTACTATGAAATAATCCTGTCCATCCCCGACACCGAAGTCAAGGATAGGATTTCCAATCTGAATATATTCGCTATTGACGTCACCGACAAGAGCAAGGCGGAAAACGAGCTCCGTGAGTTTGCACGCAAGCTCGACATAACACTCAATGTCGCACGCATTATCCCATGGAGATGGGACATTACTTCGGGGAAAATATCATGCGAAGTGCAGAGAGTGCTGAACCACACGGATTTCGACACGCCACAGGATCAGTCACAGATTATAAACATAATCGACGAGGAAGAGTATTTCTCACATGTCCATCCTGAAGACATCGCAAGAGTAAGGGAGACCTATAACCAGCTTGTCAACGGTAAACTGCAATACGCAAAACTTGAATACCGCTATCTATGGGACAAGCACGGCTCACTGCATACCGAATGGTTTGAAGTCAACGCCGGCATAAACTCACGCGACGAATACGGCCATCCGACCGGCATCATCGGTTCTATGCTGATAATCACACAGCGCAAGCAGCAGGAAGAACAGCTCGTATCCGCACGGGCACGGGCGCAGGAATCCGACAGGCTTAAATCAGCCTTCCTCGCCAACATGAGCCATGAAATCCGCACGCCGCTCAATGCTATCGTAGGATTCTCGAACCTTCTTACCAAAAATCCGGACCACGCCAAGCGCGACAAGTTCATCAACATTATCGAAAACAACAACCAGCTCCTGCTCCAACTCATCAGCGACGTGCTTGATTTGTCGAAAGTGGAATCAAACACTCTTGACTTCAAATTCGCTCCGACCGATATCAATGAACTTATGAGCTCGATAGAGAGCACCGTGCAGATGAAACTGCAGCCCGGCGTAGCCCTCAACGTGCTTCCGGGAGCACCTGACTTTATAATTGACACCGATAAGAAACGTCTCTCGCAGGTGCTCATAAACCTGCTGACCAACGCCTGCAAGTTCACGACCAAAGGCAACATATCCTTCGGCTACGAACTCCGTGACTCTGAAGTATATTTCTTTGTCAAAGACACCGGCGTAGGAATTTGTGAAGAGGACTTGCCAAAACTGTTCCACCGCTTTGTCAAGCTGGACACTTTCGTGCAGGGAACCGGCCTCGGCCTTTCAATCTGCAAACATATCGTCGAAAAACTCGGAGGTGAAATCGGTGCGGAATCCCGAGGCAAGGGCAAAGGAGCCACATTCTGGTTCACTGTTCCTTATCGTGCAGACGAACAGACCGCAATTGAAGAGGCTGTAGCTACTATCGATATTCCCAAAGAAGAGATGAGACGCGAAGAACTCTCAATCCTGATAGCCGAGGACAATGAAAGCAATTATCTGCTATTCCAGTCAATCCTTGAAAACGACTACCGGATAATACATGCCTGGAACGGAGATGAGGCCGTCAAGCTCTATGACCAGTTCCGTCCGGCCCTCATCATCATGGATATCAACATGCCGGTCATGGACGGATATGAAGCTACGCGTAAAATACGCCAGTTGTCACAGACTGTGCCTATCATCGCCGTGACGGCCTATGCCTATGCATCCGATCAGGACAAGATTCTCGAAAACGGATTCAACGGCTATGTCTCGAAGCCCGTAAATCCCGAGAAACTGACTCAGGAACTTCAATCGATGATTCGCAACCGCTTCGTGTTGGTATAACCGTTTGAAACATATTAATGAATTTAAAATAGCGACAAATAATAAGACACCTAAACAACCACCTTTTTTAGCCCACTAATACACAGATATGAACTACGAACTTATCTTACGATACACCCGTGCATATGTCCTTGTCGTCGACCGCAATCTTACGGTCGTCTATAACAATCGTGGCGACAGCGGGATGAAACTCGATAATCCCTTCCTGATTGAGGCCGTCACCAAGGCTCTCAGGGAAAAGGAATCATTTGATGCAAAAGAATCACGCATGATGGTTCCTAATGTCACTGACTTCAAGCCTCGCGAAATTGACGTATGGGTCAAGGGTGAATACATGGTGATGGACAGCCGTGAATATATCGTCCTTACCATTACCGATATCACATCCATCAAGGAAGAGCGCAATGAATATGGCCACGCCATCTCCGAAGCCAAAAACGAGGCCATCTGCAAATCCTCGTTCCTCGCCAACATGAGCCATGAAATCCGCACGCCGCTCAATGCAATCCTTGGTTTCTCAAAGCTCCTTATGGGAACCGACGACCCTGCAAAGC
The DNA here is from genome assembly GCA_021768245.1 of Bacteroidaceae bacterium. Lineage (GTDB taxonomy): Bacteria > Bacteroidota > Bacteroidia > Bacteroidales > Muribaculaceae > Duncaniella. The sequence continues at coordinate 23,469 of JAETNO010000004.1, forward strand.
AGGCGAAATACTGCGAGGTGATAGAGAACAATACCCATATGCTCCAACAGCTCATCGATGATGTGCTCGACATCGCGAAGATGGAATCAGGCACATTAAAATATCACTATGAGACCGTTGACCTCAACGAACTTATAGAATCTGTCGACAGCATTGTCAGGATGCGTGTGCAACCCAACACAATTCTTAACCATGTCCTTGGCATGGCCGACTACAAGATTGTCACCGATCGCGACCGGCTGTCGCAGGTGCTAATCAACCTGCTTACCAATGCCTGCAAGTTTACCCCGCGCGGGAGCATCACGTTCGGCTACGAAGAGCAGGACGACAAAATATACTTCTTTGTCAAGGACACAGGCATCGGCATCCCCAAAGAAAAGCAGGACCTTCTCTTCCAGCGTTTCTCAAAGCAAAACGACGGGAAACAGGGCACCGGCCTCGGCCTTTCGATATGCAAGAACATAATCGAAACCATGCATGGCGAAGTTGGCATGAAATCAGGGGGCGAGGGAAAAGGCTCTCTTTTCTGGTTCACAATTCCTCTCGTGCTTCCCGGAGAAACACCCGAAGAGGCGACCGCTCCTGCCGATGCTCCGCTTATAGGCATCACTACTCCTGAAGCCGCAAGCGCACCCGTCACGACTCCACCTATGCCAAAACCGGCTTTTGATGAGATTGTAGCTCCGGTCGCCACAACGCCACGCAAGCATCGCCCCACAATCATGGTCGCAGAGGACAATGAAAGCAACTATCTGCTTTTTGAGTCAATCCTTGAGGACGATTTCAATATCATTCATGCCTGGAACGGACGCGAGGCTGTCGACATGTTCAAGCAACAACGCCCCGACCTTATCCTCATGGATATATCAATGCCTTATATGGACGGCTATGAAGCCACCCGCAATATCCGTAAATCCGACACGGAAGTGCCCATAATCGCGGTAACCGCCTATGCATTTTCCTCCGATAAGGAACGCATAATGGAGAACGGGTTCAACAGCTATGTATCCAAACCGGTCAATGCAGACCGTCTCCTGAGCGAAATCCAGAAATGCCAACCTTGAACCGGCAGCCGTAAAATTTATCCAAACACACATCAATGAGTAACATACGCAAAATCTTAGCCCTCTTAGCGATATTCGCCTCCTCATTAGGCTCAATATATGCAACGGATAATACATCGCAGCTCGACAGCGCGAAAACACGCCTTTCGCAGCTCACAACCGCAGCCGATTCCGTAAAGACTCTCTATGACATATATGACCTGTCGCCTACCGACAGCCACCGGCAGATACTGCGGACACTTTTCCATGTAGCCCGCAGGGCCGGGAATGAAAAAGTGCAGCTCGACGCAGCCCGACGTTTCGCCACCTCATATCTCAGCACTGACTCCATAAGCAACAGGATAGAGTCGATGCTGCTTGAACTCCCGCAGTCCCGGGAAAGGGATGAAACAGTGCTGTTCATGAAAGTGCAACGCGCGATAATGAAAGCCACTACCCTCAGTCAGGAGGAGCGTCTGCAGAAGATAGCCCAGTTAATTGCGGAAGACAATGCCTTGGAGAAAGAGAATGAAGAAAATTCTCATAATGACCTTGAGAATATACGGAAACTCTATACCCTCGTCATATATCTGACCAACGAGTTCAACAGTTCAATACTTCCGGAGTATATCGACCGCCTCGGAGAAATGATGAAAGGGATAAAAATCTATGCCCTTCGCAACCAGTTCTATACTCAGGCAGCCAACACATATTCGGCAATCGGTGAACATTCAAAGGCTATCGAAGCTGACCGCCATCTGCTCGAAGTCATAGAGACTCTCGAAAAGAGCCGTCAGGCAGAAGGTAGAAAGTTTGCCTCCTACGACCGTTTCCGTTACATATGCTACCGCCGGATGCTCGGCAATTATGAAGCGCTGAGCAAAAATGAGATTGAGGACCTGTACTCTAAATTAGAAGCTCTTGCCGAAAGAGACAAAAGCCTTGCCTACATATTCGCCAAAGACGACCTGACTCAGGCTTACTACAACATGGCAACAGGGAACTACGACAAGGCAATCACGGCCATAAAAAAGCAGCTCACGCTACAAAACTCCATGGGACGCCGCCTGCGGCTGCTCGACATGCTCCGTAAAGCCGCGAGAACAAGCGGAGACCAGGAGACACTGCTCCAAGCCCTGCGCGACTACAACTCGATGCTTGAAAAATACAATCAGGAAAACGCGGCGCAGAAATACCGTGAACTTCAAATCAAGTATGAGGTACACCAACTCAAGGCCGACAACGACATGCTCGAACTTGAGAAGCGTGACAGCCACCTGAAATTCGCACATCGCATAATGTGGATTGTCATAGTCAGTCTTGTGATAGTGATAATACTCCTTGTCGTGCTTTTCAGATACTACCGGCGGGCCCATCTGTTGTCAATAAAGCTCTCGAACACAGTCGAAAATCTCGAAAGAGAGCGTGATTCACTAAAAAGGATGCAGGCAGACCTCATCAAGGCACGCAACAAGGCGGAAGCTTCAAACCGTGCTAAAGATGAATTTCTCCACAGCATGAGCCATGAAATCCGCACTCCGCTCAACGCTATACTCGGATTCTCGCAGCAGATAGTGCGTAAACTCCCGGAAGAATCAAGGATAAAGATGGACAAATATTGCGACATCATCGCACGCAACGCCGGGCAACTCGAAAAAATAATCGATGATGTTCTCTATCTTTCATCACTCGACCCCCATCAGCTCGACCTTAAAGTTGAGCCTGTAACTGCTTTGCGAATCATGGAGGAAGCTTCGGCCGGAATATCTGACAAGATTTCACCGGAAGTTGAATTCAAAATAATCACGACCGAAGATGCCGACACCGAAATACGCACTGACCTCAAAAGTGCGAATCAGGTCTTGTCAAATATTTTAAATAATGCGGCGAAGTTCACCCACGACGGCTCCATCGAATTGCAATGCACAGTCGACATGGATGCGAAAAGACTGAGCTTCATCGTCACCGATACAGGCTGTGGCATACCGTCCGAGAAAAAAGATGAAATATTTGAACGTTTCTCAAAACTCAATCCTTTCTCCCCCGGCGTAGGCTTGGGACTTTTCATTTCAAAACAGACGGCGGAAACACTCGGCGGTACGCTCTATCTCGATACTACCTATCCCGCAGAGGCAGGTAAAACCGGCGCACGATTCGTATTTACTCTTCCCATATGATTCTCTTCCCTTTATAAAGGGAATCTTACGGACTTTTCACCAACGATTAAGCCTGTGGCAGTTAAGGCAACTCCACAGGCTTAATCATTGGTGATTTTTTAATATGTAACTTTACTTTGCGTACCCTACCGGGTTGTTCAGGGCCGGAAGGAAAGATTCGTCAAGATTCAGAAGCGCACGGATGCCGTCACTATCCATTGAGGCGCGTGGCACGGTCGCGAGTCCGTTGGCCGCACAGAAAAGATTGATATTCTGACTCACTATTCCCGCATCAGCCATGGCCATCATTGGATTGAAATCATTTTTGCGTTCAAACTTACCGATATTGGCCACCAAGACGAGCGATACCGGCGCATCAAGCACATAGTCCTGCGAGAAGGATTTAGTGCCTGCCACAAGTGCACGATGGTCGCCTTCCACCATAAATTTCAAGGAATTATCCTTAAAATCATAGAGATATACTCCTTCGGGAGTGAACACATAGATGTCAATCTCCTGAGTATTGAGAGCTGTAGGGTTAGTGCGCTTGCCGTCTTCCGGCCGGTTTATGCCTGCCGCAGACCACAGAAGATTAGACAGAAGCTGAGGAGATACACTTCGGGAATTGTCAAATTCCCGTTGACTTTTACGCTTGTCGAGAGCTTCACTCAAAGCCATGCCTCCCATGCGTTGAGGAGCTGGAAGCTTGATATCACCGGCCATTACCGTAGTAGAAATCGCCATAATAATCGCAATTGTCAGGGTTAAAAATTTTTTCATATCCAATATATTTAAACATATCCGGTCCCGATATGGTTTCCGGCTCATTTCCAGCAATATGCCGATGGAGTGATGCCTACATAGAATTTATCCTTCAACTCTCCCTCAGGACTATACCTGTAAACCATTCCATGCTGCTGATAATCAATCGCATCAGCTACGTAGATATCACCGTCACGCGGACTCACGGTAAGTCCGTAGTAAATCGTGTCGAGACGCTTTACGAGGGGTCTGACCGGCAAACGCTCCGAATCGATTGTCATGCTCCAGACATCACCGTTCAGCCAATAAAGTTGCGTCCCGTCGCCTGATATTGCGAGAGATGACACCTCACTGCCTCGTCTGAAGTGCCATTGACGCTCAATTTCCATGGTTTCGGGATTGACACGATACAGCGACGGGGCCTCATAGCCCGAAGGATTATCGGCGTAGGCACCACCATCACACAATATCCACAAACGCTGCCTGCTGTCCACAACAAGACTCCGAGGCTGCCGTCCAAGAGTCAGCTCGCCTGCAATCATATCTGTCTCGCTGTCGATTTTCAACAAACGGTCCTGATAGGACCAACATGTGACATAGACATATCTGCCGACCTGTACCATCTGTTCTGTAGACCCGGATTCCATCTCCATGCGCGGCACTTCGATATAAGATATAAGGCTGTAGGTAGAAGGATTGACAACAGCTATACGATTGTCCCAAATCTGTGTGACATAGGCCTTTTTATCTGAAATAAAATGAATATAGCGAGGAGAGCGCACATCGGTAATCCTCCCACGCTCACGGAAAGAGACAGGGTCGATAGCGAAAATGACCTGAGAACGATTGACCACAATCCATCCGAGACCGCCATAGAGCGTCATTGACTGGGCAACATCACCAAGCTTATAGCCATTGGCCCGAAGAAAGACTTCGTTTTCAACCTCACCGGTCGACGGGTCATAGTATGACAAGGAGGCATTGCCATATTGAAAGTTTCCTTCATTGACAATAAACAGACCCTCACCTGCGGCTTCGATATTCTCGACATCACCATAGTCCCACTTCATACACGATGTGGCGACAAAAAATAAAAGGATGAACGCTATATAAACGGATTTACGCATACTGAAGCCGACATATAATTATTAACTGCTATCCGATTGAATTCACATAGTGTAATCGACAAAACCAATCACCTCGGTCGACACCTCTCCGAGTATCCCAGAATTGAAATTAACAGCAGTCTGCACTTTCACGAAATCAATGAAAAGTAAATCAGCGGGGGTCCCGTCGGGATAGACGGCATTGGAGATACTGAACCCGTTGAAGTTCCTTCCGCCTGCATTATTTGCACCCCCGCTCACTATGTCACTGCCGAGATTGTCGGCATAGCCCCACGGATAAGGGTCGCTTCGCCACATCATGCCATGCTGGCGCACTGTTTCCTTTAGCCTGGACCCTCGGAGGGTATAGCTGTCGGCAGTCTGCCACGAAGGCCAATAAGGCGCGGGGGAGACTGTCCCAGTATTGTTGCGGTTGTCACGCCATGCCACAGGCATATTCGAAGACGAAGGACGGAAATAAGTGACAGCATAGTCATGCCACGTATCGAGAGACTCCCACTGGCTTCCACGTAGCTCATACCAGGTATCGTCAGGAAGGCCATTTCCGTTTTCATCCTGCATCACATAGACTATGCCCGGCTCATTACTCGTATCAAAGGAATTGCCGGCGATTCCGAATTCATAATCAATAGTTTCGCTTCGCGATATACTATGGTCAAAGCCGACTACAATATATCCTCCAAAAGCTCCCAACGACACAAACTCGCCAGAATTTACAGCACTTTCAGCCATCACACAGGCGTCAGTCATTGTACCGGCCTGTATACGGCCAACAAACTGACCGGGAGCGGGCATGAATTCAAAAACTTTCACATTGTCAGCGCTCGATGATTGTCCGACCGGACGGAAAAAAGCCATTTCGCTTTGGTCTACGCAATTGACCGTCACTTCTGAACTCCGAGACAGTCCGGAGACAGTTTTTACTGTCAAGCACACCTTAGACTGACCTATGGCAAGAGGCTTATATAGAAAATACGATGATGAAGCGTCGGCCTGCACATTCCCGTCAACAGTCCAGACATACTCATCAGTCGACAATGCCCCTTCAACGATGGGTTGCAGATAGATTCCGCGTCCAAGGCAGACGGTAAATTCCTTTTTGTCGAAATTGACTGAAAGCGGAGGACGCTCCGTAACCCTGACAACAGTAGAAGCTTCGGATGTCCCCTCGGAATTAGTGACCGACAGAGTAAGAGTATGGACGCCTATGGCTAAAGATGAAAACAGAAGGACTTCGTCGGTAGAGATAATCTCGCCGTCAAGCGACCAAGAGAAATTTGCGCCTTCAGCATTGGCAAGCGCAGGTTCTATCCGGATTTGCTCTCCGACTGAGAGCGACAGTTCCTCAGGAAGCGACACGGAGGGAAGCAGGGTCTCAACAACATCAATCCTTATATCGACGGATGATGTCCCATTAGATGCCGAACAATAAAAAGTGAAATAGTACTCCCCTATCTCCGAGGCTTCAAACGTAAGCGACTCATATGTGCTCACGACTTTCCCCTCATCGTTGACCCAACGGAAAGATGGATTGACAGCGTTGTCGACAGAAGCGAAAACAGTCAGAGAATTACCAAGCATCACCACGTAGACACCATCCTCACTGTCAATAGTGATTTCAGGGGGAGTGGCATCAGGGTCGGTTATGACACCATCCCTATTGCAGGCCACCGTAAGGAGACCAAGTAAAAGCAAAAATATATTCTTAACGGACACGGAACATATATTTCAATGTGACCTCTATCGACTGATTGCGCGAGGCGGAAAAGAAGTCGCGCTTCGAATCCTTGTAAATATTGCCAAGGCCGAAATAATAGCGGCCTTCAAGCATGAATGAATGACGTCTCTTCACGATGAACTCCACACCTGCACCTCCAATAATGCCATAGTCAAACTTACGGTCAACAGGCATGTTGAGCTGTTCGTTCGTGCGGTATCCCTGCGGGAAACCCTCGATATTCTTATAATCCGTATAGTCGAAATTGGCGTCAATCGAGTTTGATATCATGAAGCTTATCTCAGGCCCGAGGTTGAAGAAACCGCGCACTTTGTTCGAGCCGAAATATATGTGGGTAAGCAAGGGGATTGAGACATAGGTCAATGTGCGCGTATAAGAGAATTCAGGAGCCTCGTCACGTGCAAAATCCTCTGCCCAACCTCTTTGGGTAAGGTTGATTTCGGCTATAAGGCCAAAGAAACGTTCCTCGGTGTAGCGCGCGGCAACGCCCATGGTCATGCCGTTGGCAAACTTCTGGTGGACTTCAGGAGAGAATGACATACGCGACATAGTTACTCCGGCGCGTCCGCCAATCGCAAAATTAGGCGAATATTCGCGCTGGGCCATAAGCGTCGACGGCAAGGATAGCGCAGAGACTACAAGCAGTATCCGTATAATGAATCTGTTCATCAGGGCCAACAGGAGATTTAAGAGAACGTTCCAAAAAGACGTTCAATTCAAAGATTGATTTTTTCGATCAGACCACCGGGACGGTAGTTAATCAGATAGAGCACATTGTTGCACAAGCCTTCTGCATCCTCAGGAACGGGGAAAGAATAGCCGTTCTGCGCACCATCATATCTCGTACCTGAATTCTTAAGGTAGCCTATGACAAACATACCGGTGTCGAAGCCGAGCAAGCCCTGACGCGGCACGGCATTTTCCATCCTTGAACCGTACCAGGACCTATATCTATCCTCAACACGGCGGGTGCGGATGTTGTCATCGTCAGTAAAGAAGCGGGAATAGACTATCGTGTTGAGATTGTGCATATTCGTAAGCGTCTCACCACGGAAAGTGGTCCATTCGGGATAACCGATAACCTTAACCGCCGGCATCACAGCCTCATCGCGCCATTCTATAATACCGGGAAGGAGCTTGTTAAGGTCGCTTTGGCGGGCGGAAGTCGGAATAAATGAATATGACTCGTCAGACGGCAGACTCTTCAAGTCAGCAGCCGTAAGTTTTCCTTCGATATTGACTGTTTTATAGGCAATCCCCTTCGCATCAAGACGTTTTTTAAGAGCATCGGTGAAATCTGTCTTATCATTAGCCCCGCCTGCAAGATTGATGAAAACAGGGACCGAATAACTTACACGCTCGGCAATCGCATCGGCTGCTTTGTCGAGCATCAGCTGGCTCGGAATGTTACCCTGCATGATGGCCGGATTCGTCAGGTAGGCCTCATCTCGGACTATGAAAGTATTGAGCACCTTGATATTGTTTTCCCTGCCGAAATCTCCGAGCAAATGCAACTGCTCGGCGTTGTCAGGGGCTATAATAAGGCTGTTGCCTTTCAATTCGGTATTGGCAAGCAACTCACGCACTTTATCCGTTGACCCTTCCGTGTCATAGGCATTGATATGTATGGGCGTACCGTTGTTGCGCAGGCTGTCTACAGCCATAAGAAAACCTTTGTAGAATTCCGTGTATCTTTGGGCGCTTTTCGATGGCGTTTCCTCTCCGAGCATAAAGGGAAGCATAACTGCAATCGAAAGTCTCTGCTCAGAAACGGGGATTGAATCAACGGCTGCGAGGGAACCGTGTGAAGCTTTTTCGGGAGAAGAAACCTTTATCGAATCGGAAAGATTTGTAGCGGATGTCGATTCCGCGCCCCCAGTACTGTCAGCCGTCGGGATACTAAGCACCTGACCTTCCTTGAGAGTGGTTATTCCGGGATTTGCAGCCTCGAGTTGAGCCACAGTGAGATTATGGGCACGAGCTATCGAATAGAATGTCTCCTTTTTCTTGACGATATATCCGGTAGGCTCCGATGATACCTCATTGGAGACAGCATTATCCTGCGTCGATGAAAGCGCGGATGAAGACCGGGCATTATTGGCAACCGGAATTGTGAGATGAAGCTGCTGTCCGGCTTTAAGGCCCTCACGCACCACAGGGTTCTGGGCAATCAGTTCATCTGTAGATATGCCATATTTAGTTGCAATGCCATAGATGGTCTGCCCTTTTTCCACATTATGGGTAATCATCATTACTCCGTTGGCCGAAGCGTTTGCCGGTGTAAGCGTCTCGCCTTCTTCAACCGGGAAGAAAAGCAGCATACCGGATTTAAGGCCGTCGGCAACCGCAGGATTATTCCTTATAAGCTCCTCCTTTGAGATGTCAAGACGGTGGCAAAGAGAATAGACCGTCTCCTTGGGTTGCACCTCATAATAGTGATAGCTATGTCCGTTAACGATCCTGACCGGTAAATCCTTGACAGCAGCAGCGACATAGAAGAAAGATGCCGCAAACATCATCGCGGCCAATATTGAGATTTTGCGGATTTGCATAATTTTAGATATTATCCAAGCGCAAATTTACGCAGAATTATCGGAAATAACAAACGGGCATCCAAGGAGTATCGGATGCCCGCTGAAATGCGTTGAGTTGTTGCAGATGAAGGGAGAATATTACTTCTTCTTGCGGTTGCCGTAACGGCTCATGAACTTGTCCACGCGACCGGCTGTATCGACGAGCTTCTGCTTACCTGTGAAGAAAGGGTGGGAAGCGCTGGTGATTTCAAGCTTGACCAAAGGATAGGTCACGCCGTCAACTTCGATAGTTTCCTTAGAGGCTACGGTAGAACGGGTGATGAAGATTTCATCGTTCGACATGTCCTTGAACACTACTTCACGGTAGTTTGAAGGATGGAGATCTGCTTTCATTTCTTATTTAGGATTTTTTGTTTCTCTATGATGACGAAATGCGTTGGTAGGACGCGTAGATTCGTAATGGCGGTGCAAAGGTAAGAATTAAATCGGTGGTTTCAAAGAAAATCCGCGATTTTCTTTGAAACCACCGATTTAATTCGAGTGTTGAGTGTTGAGTTTTAAATTTCGAGTTCAGGGGACAGTGTAAAAGTCGATGAGGGCATTGAGCGCCGACTGACATGCAGGACAAAATACGGGCCACGAGTTATCACGCATCCTGCAATGGTCAGCGGGACGGTAAAGCCCGTGGAAGGAATAGGCCGCACCCTCGTAAACCCCGACAGGATATTGGGATGCTTTCTCTACAGGCGTAGGCACAGAAGTCCCTGCCGGAAGAAGCGATTTCCATTTCGAATCAAAATTGACAAGTGTAGTCACATTCGGTTCCCACGGTTCAATATCTTTCGGATATGTATCGTCCATGACATCACCCTCATAGAAATATTCATCGGCAAGCCCACCGAAACTATGACCGAATTCATGGACCACAACCGGACGGAATTGTTTATGGCGCGAAGCAGTCAAAGTATAACTGTTGTATATCCCGCCTCCACCATATTCAGGCGTGTTAGCTAGGATGATTATATGTTCATATGGAATACCTGAAAGGGCATCATGAATATCCTTTAAATGAAGTGATGTGAGATAGCGGTCGGAATAGAAAGTAGAAAACGACGATGAAAACGCAGTGGATTTCCAATCTCCAATACGTGGCACACTCACACCGGAGTCAATCGAAGGGGAGGCCACCGCCACAAAGTTGAAATCGTCCTTCCTGCTTTTGAAGGGTTCGTGGGAAAGAATCGCCTCCACTGCAACTGTGGCATGACGATAGAAGCTGTCCATCTCAGCCACGGTGTAACCCTCGGCAAGGATAGCTACATCAATCGCTTTTGACGGGTCACCGCCCTTATGAATATAGCGATGGGGAGGCAGCTCTTTCCGATTCTTATTTACCACAAGTATGTCGGCAGGATTGAAACGATGCGTCATTGAAGCCATCGTGGAATGACGGTTGTCAAGAAGCTCAACTGTTATATCGACAGAGTCCTTGGGGAAAGGCACAAGCACAGTATGCTCAAAAGCCTTCGGCGTCGTTGTAGTCTCCTCTGTGGAAAGCCATTCATGATAAAGGGATGAAAATGATGTACGATAGACAGTGTCGCCCGAAGCGACGGAACGCACGGTGACTATTCCAGCACCTTGGAGAGGTAGGCGGTCAAGATTATGCCTCCGGCCTGCCCATGCTCCGGTTGACGACTGGCCTGAAAGATAGACAGACCGCTCGCCGGAAGGTTTGGCAGCAAATATATAATCGAGGCGCAAGGTAGAGTCCGCAAAAACTTTTCCGAAATCAACCGCCGGCGATGAAAATGAGGTCAAAAGAGAAAGCGCAACAAGGCATTGCTTTGATATACACATAATAATATAAAGATATACAATATAATATAAAGATATACAATCCTAATTATTGAAAACGCGACATGTGACAGAAGCCACACATCGCGTTCCTGTTATGATTTATTTCGAGAAAGAATTATCTTGCTATGAACTTCTTGCCGTCGCGGATATAGACACCAGGAGCGAGAGGTTCACGGACTTCAACACCCATAAGGTTATAAATCTTACCGTCAGAAGGACGTTCAGACGGATTGATTACGATATCCTCAATCCCTGAACTTTCACCGTAGACCTGAGTTCCGGTAAGAAGAGTTCCGCCTTGGTTTCCACCCTCCATGATGTGTGCGACCAAGGAATTCATGTATTCCTCAAGATAGGTATATCCTGAAGCCGCAATCTCATTGCCATCCTCGGCATTGTCGGGGTTGAGACCGTTTTCGCGTTCCCAAACGTCAGGAATACCATCGCCGTCAGTATCGAGGAGAGCCTCCTTGCTTTCAAGTTTCGGCCATCCTTTTGAACCATCTGCATAAACCACATCGTCCTGAGAGTTAATCAAGCCATTGCGCGTAAAAAGGGTCTTACCCTCACGACATTCATCGACGAGCATTACGTCATATTCATCGCGATGGAGACTCGCCCCGGCGTATTCAAGGACACGCTCATAAGCATCAGCCGCACTATGGGTAGTGGTATATAGGAATTCCAGAGGGGCTTCACGTTTCAAGCCATTCTTCACGACGTTGTTCTCTCCAGGGAAGACACGGTCACATTCATATGAACTGAACTGATTGTAGATACCGTTTGCCCAGTTGTCCTCATCGACCTGGGGATATTTAGTATTAGTATTGCCATCGACAAAGAATGTACCATACTTATGAACCATAGGCCACCAATCGTTACCGGTAATCTTAATGGGAGTTCCCTCAAAATCACAGGTCATGGCCTCCATGTCTACACGACAGTAAACTGTCCTGGCAGGAACATCATCTTTTTTAGGCACAGGAACACGCAAGTCTATAGTAGCATCAGAATTAACCCTTATACCTATATTATTTGCAGGAATACCACTTATGCCAGTGGTTTTATACAAATCATTGATAAATGCCGTTTTGTTAAAGCAATACTCAAATGTACGCGCGTCAATTTTGGCTATACGCATGCCCTTATTTCCGGTACTTGTGGCAGCACCCGGCTTGAAATAATTATTCACAATATTGACAGTCATACCTTCACCACCATATATGGCATTTCCGCCGGGATTATGAATCACATTGTTGCGGAGATCCATGCGCTCATCTTTCTGAGTACCGGGGCGCGGGCCAAGGCGCGGTGTGCGCGAGCCATGATTGGTCATAAAGTTATGATGGTAGGAAGCACCTGAACCGCCCCAGTTGCCACCATAGCCATGGGCTCCTTTAGAGTGGCCGGCGTTGACAAGAGAGTGGGAAGCGATACACCATTGAACAGTGATATCACGGCTACCATAAACCGATAGACACTCGTCGATAGACCACGACACAGAGCAATGGTCAACCATTATATTACGGCCATCCATACCACCAAGACCATCTCCTTCATGAGCTTTATTATTGGTCTTCAAGGCCTCGTTACCAAGACGGAAACGCATGAAACGGATGATTGTATTGGGAGCAGAAATCACAAAGGGGAAATTGGCCACACAGACACCATCTCCGGGAGCTGTCTGACCGGCAATAGTTACATTTCCGTTTTTAAGTTTCAGTTCGCCTTTCAGCATTATAGTACCATCAACGTCAAAAACGATTGTGCGGGCACCGCTCTGATTACAGGCCCAACGGAATGAGCCTTCGGGAGGATTGGACACTTCATCCTCAAGATTTGTGACATGGTAGACCGCGCCACCGCGACCGCCTGTCACATAACGGCCATAGCCTTCAGCCCCCGGAAATGCGGGAAGTTTATCTTCCTGAGCAAAACCTACGGCAGAAAAGAGCAAAGCAGCCAAAGTTAAGATTGCAAATCTTTTCATGAATTATTGACAATAAGGTTCAAGTTTTTCAAATATATAGTCACATTGCAAGTATATCTCCGCAAAGATAAGGATTTTTAGCGGCAATGTCAAGAGAGGAAACCACTAAAAGCCATTAAATAAGAGCAAAAACAATCTTAGAGATTGCCTAAATCACCCCGTAGGTAGAGAGGAGGATAGTCATATGGTCACGCAGCTTACGCGCTTCGGCCGCTGCGGCATCAGCAAAGTCCTCCTTGGTCGATGCATAGATGATTCCACGCGAGGAATTGACCAGCAGACCGCAGTCAGTAGTCATGCCCCACTTCGCGACATCTTCAAGACTTCCGCCCTGAGCGCCAACACCCGGAACAAGGAGGAAACTGTCAGGAGCGACACGGCGCACTTCCGAGAACATCGCTCCCTGCGTAGCGCCTACGACAAACATAAGATTGTCTTTTGTGCCCCATTTCTGAGCGGTTTCAAGCACATGCTCAAAGAGACGGCTACCTGTCATATCAGTAATAAACTGAAAATCACGGCTACCGGGATTTGAAGTAAGGGCAAGCAGAATCACCCATTTCCCTTCATAATCCATGAAAGGCTTTACACTGTCAAAACCCATATAAGGAGCGACAGTGATTGCGTCAACACCCATATTCTCAAAGAAGGCACGCGCATAGAGCGACGAGGTGTTGCCAATATCACCACGCTTGGCATCGGCAATCACAAACTGCTCGGGGTAGTTCTCACGGATATATTCAACTGTCCGCTCAAGGGATTTCCAACCCTCCGCACCGCGACTCTCATAGAAAGCGCTGTTAGGTTTATAGGCCACACAATAAGGCGCGGTAGCGTCGATTATCGCTTTGTTGAAAGCAAAAATCGGATCCTCTTCCGAGAGGAGGTGCTGCGGGATTTTCTTAATGTCAGTGTCGAGTCCAACACAGAGGAAAGAACCCTTTTTACGAATCTGTTCGATAATAGCTTCTCGATTCATATTATAGTTTTTTTATGTTCTCGTTTATAATTGCTCGAATCATTTATTTATGAAAGACATAGCCACTAAGACTTACATCACAAATACTGTCAGAGCGATAGTTGACAAGCAGACCAATCAAACGGAAATCCACACTGTCTTTTTTGCCGTAAGCAGCCCTCAGTCTCAGTGTCCGCTTTCCAGTACCCGTACCAGAAAGGCGGCTCAGTTCACTAAGGCTACAGTTAATCACAAATCTATCAGGATGCAAGGTAATCATGCCGGCACTGTCTATTTTTACTTTTTCATAATAGTGCAAAAACTGTACCCATCCTGAACCATGAGGTATACTTACGAATCTGTTGTGGTCGTTCATAGCATAGCTAATCTGCCTGTTGCCGTCATAGTGGGATACCTTCAAATCGCTATCCACCTTATCGATTTTAAGCGAGTCGTTACCATCGGAAGCCTCAACAGAACTACTTGACAAGGAGCCCGTTCTTCTTCCAGATGGTAAATCATATGCCAATTTCTCCAGAAAAGATTTATTCATTAGAAAGGCGTTTACCCTCATCCCGGCCAGGAATCCGAACAAAGCGCCACCGAACACACACAGCAGCACTATAGCAACCATAAGTCCACTCGAAAGCGACACCCGGTTACCACGCTTATGTCCGTCAAAACGGGGAGGGGTTATTTCGGGAGCATTTTCATTATTCATGTCTTGGAAGAGAATCGATGAGACATAGTGATATTATGAGCCAAAGTACTTTCTATAGCTCTGCGGCTTTGAGCTTCTCGGCGTTTTCAGCGATGATGAGCTGGTCAATGACATCCTGAATCTCACCATCCATGAAAGCCTGGAGATTATATATGGTATAGTTTATGCGATGGTCAGTGATGCGTCCCTGCGGATAATTATATGTGCGGATTTTGGCGGAGCGGTCTCCGGTAGACACGAGGGTCTTACGGCGTGAAGCGATATCGTCAATATACTTCTGATGCTCCTTGTCATATATAAAAGTACGCAGACGGCTCAGTGCGCGTTCCTTATTCTTCGGTTGGTCGCGGGTCTCCGTACACTCTATCAAAATTTCCTCGGTTTCTCCGGTGTTTGGATTGCGCCACATATAGCGCAGACGCACACCCGACTCCACCTTGTTGACGTTCTGTCCGCCGGCGCCACCCGAGCGGAAAGTGTCCCACTTAATCTCACCCTCGTTGATTTCCACATCGAAGGCCTCAGCCTCGGGCAGCACCGCTACGGTAGCAGCCGAAGTGTGGACACGTCCCTGAGTTTCCGTAGCGGGCACACGCTGCACACGGTGGACACCGCTTTCATATTTCAGAGTACCATAGACATTGTCGCCCGTAACCGCCACCACGATTTCCTTAAATCCTCCGGCAGCTCCCTCACTGAAGCTCGTCACAGCGACATTCCATCCCTTCGACTCGCAATATTTCACATACATTTTATATAAATCACCGGCAAAGATGGCGGCTTCGTCACCTCCGGTACCACCACGGATTTCCAATATGGCATTCTTACCGTCCTCAGGGTCAGCAGGAATCAGAAGCAGCTTGATTTCCTCTTCAATAGCGGGAATAGCCTCCATGGCCTCATCAAGCTCGGCTTTCGCCATCTCCCGCAGCTCCGGGTCGCTTTCCGACGCGAGCACCTCACGGGCTTCGTCGGCATTGCCGAGAAGATTGCGGTAGCGACGGGTTACAGCCGTAAGCTTTTCGAGGTCCTTATATTCCTTTGTCAGACGTACATAGCGCTTCATATCCTGAATCACCTCAGGGTCGGTGATAAGAGTTCCGACCTCCTCGAAGCGGGCGTCTATGCCGTCAAGACGGCTCAAAAGAGAATTTTCTGCCATATATCAAAGTGGTGTATTATACCGCAAAGGTACGAAAAAAACGCGAGCATCAAAAATAGCTAAAGTTTTTAAGGAAAACATTGGCTCAGACAGATAAATTGACTAATTTTGCCAAATAAAAATAAACAACTGTTCGTAAAGTTAAGCCAAGGCCTCCATTGAGAAGCCACGGCAGATTTTCCCTTCAAACCCAGTAATGAAAGTATTAAAATTTGGCGGGACATCCGTAGGTTCCGCAAAAGGAATCCTGAATCTCAGGAGCATCGTAGAGGGCCAGAAAGCGCCCACAGTAGTAGTCGTCAGTGCCCTTGGAGGAGTCACAGACCTTCTTATCACCACAGCCCGCGCGGCTGCTGAAGGCGACGAAAGCTACAAATCACATTTCGAGACCATAGTAAAACGTCACCATGATATCATAGGAGAAGTCATTTCAACCGGCAGAGAGGAACTCCGAGCCGAAATCGACTGCCTTCTCGCTGAACTTTCATCAATCTATCAGGGGGTCTATCTCATCAGAGACCTCAGCCCCAAGACGCAGGCCGCGATAGTGAGCTATGGCGAGAGACTAAGCAGCAGGATAGTCAGCCGTCTCATCGCCGGAAGTGTGCTCCACGACTCCCGCTCATTCATAAAAACCGAACGAAAACACGGACGCTCCCTGCTCGACAGCGAACTGACGCGTCGCCTCGTACTCGAGGAATTCACACCCGGCAAACTCAACGGAAGCATCCACGTCGTGCCGGGTTTCATAAGTTCCGACAAACATTCCGGAGAGGTGACAAACCTCGGACGAGGAGGAAGCGACTACACAGCCTCGATAATCGCCGCATGTCTCGACGCCGAAGCCCTTGAAATATGGACCGACGTAGACGGCTTCATGACAGCCGACCCCCGTGTGATTCCCACGGCCTACACCATAAACACACTCAGCTATGTGGAGGCCATGGAACTATGCAACTTCGGGGCAAAGGTGATTTATCCTCCGACAATCTATCCCGTCTGCGTAAAGAATATCCCCATATTGGTAAAAAACACCTTTAACCCCGAGGCTAAAGGTACTGTCATACGCAATAAAATCGAAGACGACCGAAAACCCATCAAAGGCATATCAAGTATCAGCGGGACGGCTCTTATCACAGTGACCGGACTCTCGATGGTAGGTGTAATCGGCGTCAACAGACGAATCTTTACGGCCCTCGCGGAAAACGGCATATCCGTGTTCATGGTCAGCCAGGCATCATCCGAGAACTCTACCTCAATCGGTGTCCGCGACCAGGATGCAGAGGAGGCCATCAATGTGCTCAACCGTGAATTCGCCAAAGAAATCGAAGAAGGTGCCATGTACCCGATGCATGCCGAGTCAGGACTCGCCACAGTGGCCATAGTCGGCGAAAACATGAAGCACACGCCGGGCATAGCCGGAAAACTCTTCGGCACACTCGGACGAAGCGGCATAAGCGTGATTGCCTGCGCACAGGGAGCATCGGAAACAAACATCTCGTTTGTGGTGCCCGGAAACTTCCTCCGCAAATCGCTCAACGTAATCCACGATTCATTTTTCCTGTCGGAATACAAGGAACTCAACCTCTTCATCTGTGGCATAGGCACTGTCGGCGGCATGCTGATAGAACAAATCCGCTCCCAGCAGGAGAAACTGCGTCAGACCCACAGATTGAAACTCAACGTAGTCGGCATCGCGTCAAGCCGCCATGCCATCTTCGACCGCGCAGGCATTGACCTCACCGCCTATCGCGACCTCCTTGAGAAAAGCCCTGAAAGCGACATAGAGCGTCTGCGCGAAGAAATCGTAGGGATGAACATATTCAACAGCGTCTTTGTCGACTGCACGGCAAGCAGCGACGTGGCAGAACTTTACCAGACACTCCTTGAACACAATATTTCTGTCGTAGCGGCCAACAAAGCCGCCGCGTCAAGCCGCTATGACACCTATCGCCGCCTGAAGGACACAGCCCTGAGCCGAGGGGTCAAATTCCTATTCGAGACCAACGTTGGCGCCGGTCTGCCAATCATAGGCACAATCAACGACCTCATATCCTCCGGCGACCGAATACTGAAAATCGAAGCCGTGCTTTCAGGCACACTAAACTTCATATTCAACGCCATATCCGCAGAAACTCCATTTTCGGAGACCGTACGTCTTGCCAAGGAACTCGGATATAGTGAGCCTGACCCGCGCATAGACCTCAGCGGACACGACGTGGTCAGAAAACTCGTGATTCTAACCCGCGAAGGTGGCTACAAGGCCGAGCAATCGGAAGTGGAGAAACATCTTTTCATCCCCGAAGACATGTTTAAAGGGAGTCTTGAGGACTTCTGGAAACGCCTTCCCAAACTCGACGCGGATTTCGAAGCCCGACGCAAAGTGCTCGAATCGGAGGGAAAAAGATGGCGGTTTGTGGCCCGCATGGAAATGGGTCGTATGAGCGTCGGTCTGGAAGCCGTAGACAGCCGCCATCCGTTCTACGGACTTGAAGGCTCAAACAATATAGTCCTGCTCACCACCGAACGCTACCGGGAATACCCTATGCTCATACAGGGCTATGGAGCCGGTGCCGAAGTGACAGCGGCAGGAGTATTCGCCAATATCATGTCGACCGTCAACAACTGATGCCGCCATGAAACACCTTATTATATTAGGCGACGGGATGTCGGACCACCCCATCGCAAGCCTCGGTGGCAAAACGCCGTTACAGTATGCCAACACCCCTTCGCTCGACCGCATCGCACGCGAAGGGCGCACCGGACTGCTCGTCACTGTGCCCGACGGCTTCTCTCCGGGGAGCGAGGTCGCTAACACAGCTATACTCGGCTATGACCTCAATGAAGTCTATGAAGGCCGTGGCCCCCTCGAAGCGGCAAGCATAGGCTACGAAATGGGCCCTGACGACATGGCTATACGCTGCAATATAGTCACCCTCGGCGAAAACGGTGAAATCACCAATCACCATGGCGGACACCTGACAACCGCAGAGGGAACGGAACTGATAAACTATCTGAACGACAGACTTGGCGACGAAAGAGTGAAATTCATCCCCGGCATCCAATATCGCCATCTGCTTGTCATTAAGGGAGGGAACAAGCATATAGCGTGCAATCCTCCACACGACCATCCGGGGGAGCAGTGGAAAGCGCTGATGGTAAAGGCTGAAAACCGGATTGCCGAAGACGCCGGGCGCATGAGTCCGGAAGAGACTGCCGACTTGCTCAACTCACTGATTCTACGCTCGCAGGAATTGCTTGCATCCCAGCCCCTCAATCTTCAAAGAAAAGCGGATGGAAAGCTACAGGCCAATTCAATATGGCCATGGAGTCCTGGCTACAGACCGAAAATGAGGACACTTCAGCAGATGTATCCCTCGGTTAAGAGCGGCTCGGTGATTTCAGCGGTCGACCTTATCAAAGGAATCGGGCACTATGCGGGACTGAAAATCATAGAGGTGCCGGGGGCGACAGGCCTCGCCGACACGAACTATGAAGGGAAAGCCGCAGCAGCGATAGAAGCACTGCGCACCGATGACTTCGTATTTCTTCATCTCGAGGCAACTGACGAAGCGGGCCACGATGGAGATATCGGCCTGAAAATCCGCGCAATCGAATATCTCGACAAACGCATTGCCGAACCAATCCTACGTGAATTGTCGACATGGGATGAGCCGGTAAGAATCGCCCTGCTGCCTGACCACGCAACCCCCGTGGAACGTAGGATACATCTTGCCGAACCGGTGCCGTTTGCCATCCTCACCCCCGGGGGCGACGCCGATGCTGTCGACAGATATGATGAATCTGCATGCTCCGACGGCTCATATGGGACCTTGCATCTCCGGCAGTTCATGGAAACATTTATGAAAGACTGACAAAAAGCGAAATCATGAAATATTACAGCACCAATCATACAGCACCGCAGGCATCGCTCGAGGAAGCGGTGGTCAAAGGTCTGGCCTCCGACCGCGGACTCTTCATGCCTGAAAACATAAAACGTCTCCCTGCAGAATTTTTCGAGAACATCGAAAAGCTCACGTTTCATGAGATAGCCTGCACGGTAGCCGAAGTATTTTTCGGCGAAGACATTCCCAAAGAAGATCTTGACAGAATTGTCTGCGACACCCTCGCTTTCGATTGCCCTGTATCCGAGGTGGAACCGACAATCTACAGCCTCGAGCTCTTCCATGGCCCGACTCTCGCCTTTAAAGATGTGGGGGCCCGCTTCATGGCCCGCTTGCTGCAATATTTCATCAAAGGGAAGACTGACGGTCGTGAGGTCAACGTGCTTGTCGCTACAAGCGGCGACACCGGCTCTGCTGTGGCCAACGGTTTCCTTGGAGTAGAAGGAATCCATGTCTACGTGCTCTATCCTAAAGGCAAGGTAAGCCCTATCCAGGAATGTCAGTTCACCACCCTTGGACGCAACATCACAGCCGTCGAAGTCGATGGAGTGTTCGACGATTGCCAAAGGCTCGTGAAAAGCGCGTTTATGGACAGCGAACTCTGCGGAAAGATGATACTGACATCGGCCAACTCCATAAACGTTGCCCGTTTTCTCCCCCAGGCTTTCTATTATTTCAATGCCTACGCAAGGATGAAAGCCCTCGGAAAGGCCGGCCGCCTTGTGGTCAGTGTCCCGAGCGGGAACTTCGGTAACATCACCGCCGGACTTTTCGCCCACCGTATGGGGCTCCCCATACATCGCTTCATCGCAGCCAACAACGCTAACGATATATTCTATAATTATCTACTTTCAGGCCTCTACAAGCCTAAAGCGAGCGTTCAGACCATTGCAAACGCCATGGACGTGGGCGACCCGAGCAATTTTGTCCGCATCCTCGACCTTTACGGAGGTGACCACGGACGTATAAGCTCACTCATAAGCGGCGCAAGCTACAGCGACACCCAAATCCGTCAGACAATGAAGGATTGCTATGACAATACAGGGTATATCCTCGACCCCCATGGGGCATGTGGCTACCGTGCCCTGAAAGAAGGTCTTTGCGAAGGGGAGACCGGAGTTTTCCTCGAGACAGCCCATCCCGCGAAATTCAAGGAAACGGTCGAAGCCGCAATCAACGATAGTGTCACCATCCCCGACAGGCTTGCAGCCTTCATGAAAGGAGATAAACTGTCAGTGGATATGACATCAGATTTCAATGATTTCAAGGCTTTCCTTCTCAGTCGACAATAAAAATTCAATACTAACCAAAAACACGTATATCATGGCAGATTGGTATCTCATTCAAGGCAACATGCAGGTAGGACCTGTAGACGAGAGTCAACTTACGGCATTGGGCATCACCCCTGATACATTGGTATGGAGGGAAGGGATGGCCGAATGGCTTCCCGCATCTCAAGTTCCCGAGCTCCGTTATCTGTTTGGTGCGGCAACACCGCCACCAGTGCCTGACAGTCATGCATATGGAACTCCGCCAAACTACAGCTGCCAGCAACCCTACATTCCCTCAGCGAAAGACAAAACCACTGCCGGAATTCTTGCCATACTCCTCGGCGGCCTCGGAATCCATTATTTCTACCTCGGTAAAATAGGGGCCGGCATAGTGACAATATTATTGTCGCTCGTCACATGTGGCATATGGCAGATAGTCATGCTTGCGCAGGGAATAATAATGCTTACCTTGAGTGACCAACAATTCCGGATGAAATACGTTGACAACGAGAGCTTCATGCCATTGTTTTAGGCACTCATTTTATATGCATCGCACTTATATAGTGTACATACGCAATATTCCACTTTTTTCATAATCGCTACATTTTTTGATTGATTTTATTTGGAATGTTGCGACTTTGTTGATACCTTTGCGTCAAAGTGGATTTTCTAACTTTTCAAATTAGCTCCGCTATGTTATCGCTCCAATCTTTCATCAAGCTTTATGAGTTTGACCGCCGACACCGACGGCCGGGAGATTGAGCCATAGTCATTTTTCCCAAATTATTTTCCGTAACGGAAACCAGGCTGACAGCAGATGGTGTGTCTTTTTCAGACATGTCCATCCGATGCTTGGCGGAGCTCTTTGAAATACTGGTTACGCGTCCGGGAGCGGAGGAAGGACCTCTGCCAACGGATGCATTTTTTTATCGCGTTATCGGACATTATTCCGACAATGCGACTTTTTTTCTAACCGTTAATTTGAAAATCCACTATGAACAATAAGCAGATATACATCGAAAACTTAAAGGTCCGCCCTGTATGCCACAACCCCGAAACGCCTGAGAGCGACATCCAACTTGACAACCGTACCCAATTCCTCCTTTTCAAGAACACCTCAAGCCTGATTATAGAGACAAATTTCCTTAACGAAAGAATCGAATCAGGCAATCTACGCCAACGCTCATTCAAGGTAAACGTAGATGCCTATGATGTAATAAAAGAAAAAACCATCGTTTCTAAGACAGTCAAGGTCCGCATACCTCACGGCACCTACCGATACCTTTGGCGAACGACCCTCCCACTCTCTTATGACAATCTACATCCCAACGGTGAACAGGGCATAAACGACGTCATAAGAGTGACTGTAAATATCGACGGATGTGACGAATACTTTTGTGGAAGACAGACGATTCTTCTCTATAACCTTCCTTACATCAAAATGCTTCCGACAAAATGGGCATCTCCTGTTGAAGCCTGTTTCATACCGCTACGCGACGAATCCCTTGATTCATACAGAAACCCGAATATCGACTACGACGTAGAACAGGATCTATGCTTCACGCTGAAATCCAATGTGAGACATCACCTCGGGAATCTTCCTGAAATGGAATTGCGCGTAACCGACCCTGAAGGAAACGTGGTCAAACGAACAGTAATGCCACAAAAGCGAAACCACGATTCTGACGAAGAACCGACATGGAGCTATCGTGGATGCTTCTCATTTTCCAAAGAAAACAGAGGGGTATACTACGCCGAAATCCTATGCATGGGCCATGCCTTCGCCGGCTTCCTCTTCAACACAAGCGAAGAAGCCGAAAAGGGGACCCTTCTCCCTGACGAACTGAACCATATCCCTAACTATGACTACACGAATGGTCCTATCCTCTACAAGCGTTCCCACCTACCGGGCGAGCCGACCCTCGACAGCCTTACAGGTCTTGCCGACGTGAAGCGCAAGGTCATGGAATATACGAACCTTGCACGTTTCAACCGCCTGCGCGCGCAGGCCGGCCTATGCAAGCTCGACACTCCCCTCCACTGCATGTTTCTCGGCTCAAGCGGCACAGGCAAGACAACAGTAGCAAAAATCATGGGCAAACTGCTTCATGAAGCGGGAGTCCTGTCAAAAGGACATGTCGTAATGTGTGAGCGGGCCACCCTGATTGGACAATACTACAGTTCTGAATCCGAAAACACCATTAAAGCACTTGAAGAAGCACAGGGCGGCATACTGTTTATCGATGAAGCCTATCAGCTCCATCAGCCGAACGATGCACGCGACCCGGGCCGATTCGTGATAGAGTCACTCCTCACGGCACTTGCCGACGAAAAGCGAAACGACTGGATGCTCATCCTGGCCGGCTATCCCGAACCGATGAAAAAGATGTTTGACATGAATCCAGGACTCCGTTCACGCATCCCGGATTCAAACATCTATAACTTCGACGACTTTTCAAAAGACGAACTCATGGAAATCGCTCTGCGATTTTTTGAAGCCAACGGCTTCCGTTTGACGGCAAAAGCCGAAGAAGCCATGCGGAAACGTATCGAGTCAGACTGGGCATCACGCACGGAAGACTTCGGCAACGCCCGCTATGTGGTCAATCTGATTCGCACACGGGTTATACCCGCAATGGCCATGAGGCTCGCCTCCGTAGAATCACCATCCGGAGAGGAACTATCACTTGTCTTGGATACCGACATCCCGAAACATGAGCGTATTCTTATCGCTCCTCGCTTAAGGCCAATCGGTTTTGCCGTTTAGCCTTTTTTTCGTATTTTTGCATTGAAAGATTAAATCCAAACATATACTAAGTAAGCCCCATGATTCTACAGACGGCGCATGGGGCTTACCTAAAGCGTTTGATTTTTCGGTTTATTTAAACACCTTTATTATGAGATTTGACGAGCTTGACCTAAGCGACGATATACTCGACGCACTCGACGCCATGAGGTTCGACGAGTGCACACCCATCCAGCAGCAGGCTATCCCTGTGATTCTCGAGGGACGCGACCTGATTGCCGTTGCCCAGACAGGGACAGGCAAGACCGCAGCCTATCTCCTCCCGGTAATCGACCGGCTTGCCGAAATGCCCGAGGCAAAAGACTATGTCAACTGCATAGTCATGGCGCCGACCCGCGAACTCGCACAGCAGATTGACCGGCAGATGGAAGGCTTTGCCTACTTCGTGCCCGTCAGTTCCGTGGCGATTTATGGCGGAACCGACGGCGCCACTTTTGCACAACAGCAGAAAGGGCTTAAGATGGGTGCCGACGTTGTGATAGCGACCCCGGGCAGACTGCTCGCCCACCTTCAGATGGGCTATGTCGACCTGTCGAAAGTGTCACACTTTATTCTTGATGAGGCAGACCGCATGCTTGACATGGGATTCTATGATGATATCATGCAGATTGTCAAACTTCTCCCCAAAGAGCGCCAGACCCTGATGTTCTCGGCTACCATGCCACCTAAGATCCAACAGATGGCAAAGGCAATCCTCAACAATCCCGCTGAAGTCAAGATTGCAGTCTCACGCCCTACCGAGAAAATCGACCAGTCTGCTTTCGTCTGTCATGAAGGGCAGAAAGAAGGAATCTTGAAACACCTCCTGAAGACAGCCCATTCCAAACGGGTCATTGTTTTCTCCGCTTCAAAACTGAAAGTCAGGGAACTGACACGCGAGCTCCGCAGAGCCAAAATCAAGGCGGCCGAGATGCACTCCGACCTCGACCAGTCACAACGCGACGAAGCCATGCTCGCTTTCCGTGCAGGCCGCATAGATGTCCTTGTCGCAACTGATATCCTTGCCCGTGGTATCGACATCGACGACATTTCAATGGTGGTCAACTATGATGTGCCCCGCGAAGCCGAGGACTATGTTCACCGTATCGGACGAACGGCACGTGCCAATGCCGACGGAATGGCCGTGACCCTGATTTCATCAAAAGAGCAATCAAAATTCGGCCAGATAGAAAAATTCCTCGGATATGAGGTGAGAAAACAGGAAATTCCGGCGGAACTCGGTGACGGCCCCGAATATCACCCCGAACGGCGTCAGGGCTCAGACCGCAATCGAGGCAGGCGACCGGGACGCAACGACCATCGGAACGGCAAACGCGGCAATGGAGGGGCAAACGCTTCCCGTCGCAATCACAGACCCGGTAAAAAGCCAAACGGACAAAAGGGAACGCCACAGCAATAACCCTGCATGTTTTTCTTTACATTTTTGCTTGGGTTTTTAGAACTTTAATAGTAATTTTGTGGCATTATATGTTAACCTACTACCAGAGAAACAACTAAAGTACATTCATATACCATAACCATGGCAGAAAAGAAAGAAAAATTGTTTGAACAGTTTCCCCCGGTGACCACGGCTGAGTGGAAAGCCAAGGTGGAAGCAGACCTAAAAGGCGCACCATTTGACAAAAAATTAGTATGGCGCACAAATGAAGGTTTCAATGTCCAGCCAATGTACAGGCTTGAAGATATCGAAAACCTCAAGACTACAAACTCACTTCCCGGAGAATTTCCCTATGTCCGCGGTACCCGCACCGACAATGACTGGCTTACCCGTCAGGAAATTCTCGCTGAAAGCCCTGCCGAGGCCAACACCAAAGCCCTTGATGTACTCACCAAAGGCGTGACCTCCCTGGGATTCCATATTGACGAGCCCACAATCGAGACCCTCGAAGTGATGCTCAAGGATATCGACCTTTCAAAAGTAGAAATCAATTTCAGCTGCTGCATCAAGAAAGCGCTCCCATTGGCAAAAGCTCTTGTTGACTACGTCAAAGCCAAAGGCTGTGCCGACACTTTCCGTGGCTCGATTGACTTCAACCCGTTCCGCAAGCCCCTTCGCAAAGGCGTGGCTTTCGACGCGGCACTCCTATCGTCAATGGCATGTGAGATTCTCGATGCAGTCAAGGATGTCCCCTCTCTACGGGTATTATCCGTCGACAGCGACATGCTCAGCAATGCCGGAGCCTATATTTTCCAGGAACTCGGATATGCCCTCGCATGGGGAGCACAATGGATGACACTCCTTACCGACGCAGGCCGTTCAGCTGACGAAGTGGCAAACCGCATCAAATTCAACATGGGTATTTCGTCAAACTTCTTCATGGAGCTTTCGAAATTCCGTGCGGCCCGCATGCTTTGGGCTCAGATAGCGGCTCAATACGGTGCCTCTGAAGAAGCAGCCAAGATGATGGCCCACGCCGTCACTTCGCGCTTCAACCAGACTCTCTATGATGCCCATGTCAACCTTCTCAGAAGCCAGACCGAGGCTATGTCCGCAGCCCTTGCCGGAGTAGACTCAATCACCGTGACACCATTCGATGTCCCCTACAAGACTCCTGATGAATTCTCTGAACGCATAGCCCGCAACCAGCAGTTCCTTCTCAAGGAAGAGAGCCACCTCGACAAGGTGATTGACCCTGCCGGTGGAAGCTATTATGTGGAAACCCTCACCGTCTCAATCTCGAAAGAGGCATGGAAGCTCTTCCTCGAAGTGGAGGACAAAGGAGGCTTCCTCGCATGCTGCAATGACGACGAGGTGCAGAAAGCTATTCGCGAAAGTGCCGAAAAACGCCACACTGACGTGGCACGTCGTAAGGAAATCCTTCTCGGCACCAACCAGTATCCCAACGTCAACGAAATGGCTGCCGACAAGATTGTCAATCTCAACGGCGCTTTCACTTGCAGCTGCGGTCACGACGCAAATGCCTGCGAATCTCCTGCCGGGCTTCCTACCAAGCGCGCCGCAAGCGATTTCGAGCAGCTCCGTCTCGCTACCGAGGCCGCATCCAACCGCCCGAAAGTGTTCATGCTGACAATCGGCAACCTCGCAATGCGTCTCGCCCGCGCTCAGTTCTCAACCAACTTCTTCGGTTGCGCAGGCTATGAGATTATAGACAACCTCGGATTTGACACTGTGGAACAAGGCGTCGACGCAGCTCTTGAAAAAGGGGCTGACATCGTGGTGCTCTGTTCAAGCGACGATGAATATGCAGAACTCGCCCCCGCAGCATTCAAATACCTCAACGGCCGTGCCGAATTCGTAGTTGCAGGAGCTCCCGCATGCATGGACGACCTCAAGGCAATCGGCATCAACGATTATGTCCATGTTCGCTGCAACGTACTCGAAACACTCCGCGAGTTCAACGCTAAACTTCTCAAAAAGTAACCCGTCAACCCCCTAAAGACATATGAAACCCAATTTCAAAGAAATCGATATAGTTAACGACGCTTTCGGCGACCTCCATGTCCCCGAAACTCAGGGGGAAGACTGGCTCACCCCTGAGCTTATACCCGTCAAGCCAATCTATACGAAGCAAGACCTCGAAGGTCTCGAACACCTTAACTACGTTTCTGGTATTCCACCTTTCCTCCGTGGCCCGTACAGTGCGATGTATCCGCTTCGCCCCTGGACAATCCGTCAGTATGCAGGCTTCTCTACCGCTGCCGAGTCAAACGCTTTCTACCGCCGCAACCTTGCTTCCGGTCAGAAGGGTCTCTCCGTAGCCTTTGACCTCGCTACACACCGAGGATACGACGCTGACCACGAACGCGTGGTAGGCGACGTCGGCAAAGCCGGTGTGTCAATCTGTTCACTTGAGGACATGAAAGTTCTTTTCGAAGGTATACCTCTGAACAAGATGTCAGTCTCAATGACCATGAACGGAGCCGTGCTCCCAGTGCTCGCCTTCTACATCAACGCAGGCCTTGAGCAGGGAGCCAAACTCGAAGAGATGGCAGGCACTATACAGAATGATATCCTGAAGGAATTCATGGTGCGCAACACCTATATATATCCGCCGGAATTCTCAATGCGAATCATCGCCGATATTTTTGAGTACACCTCGCAGAATATGCCCAAATTCAACTCTATCTCAATTTCGGGCTACCATATGCAGGAAGCGGGTGCTACTTGCGACATCGAGCTTGCCTACACTCTTGCCGACGGTCTTGAATATCTCCGCGCGGGCATCAATGCCGGCATTGATATCGACGCTTTCGCACCGCGTCTGTCATTCTTCTGGGCAATCGGCATGAACTACTTCATGGAAGTTGCCAAGATGCGTGCCGCGCGTCTGCTATGGGCAAAGATTGTAAAGCAGTTCAATCCGAAAAATCCCAAGTCTCTCGCACTCCGTACCCATTCCCAGACTTCGGGCTGGTCGCTCACGGAGCAGGATCCGTTCAACAACGTAGGCCGTACCTGTATCGAGGCTATGGGCGCCGCTCTCGGCCACACCCAGTCGCTTCACAC
This sequence comes from Bacteroidaceae bacterium, assembly GCA_021768245.1. Taxonomy (GTDB): domain Bacteria; phylum Bacteroidota; class Bacteroidia; order Bacteroidales; family Muribaculaceae; genus Duncaniella. Next base: position 51,970 of record JAETNO010000004.1, read on the forward strand.
GAACGCCCTCGACGAAGCAATCGCTCTTCCTACGGACTTCTCCGCACGTATCGCGCGTAACACCCAGATTTACATCCAGGAAGAGACCATGGTCACCAAGCAGGTTGACCCGTGGGGAGGTTCCTACTATGTAGAAGCTCTTACCAACGAGATTGCACACCGCGCATGGGAGCACATCCAGGAAATCGAGAAACTTGGCGGCATGGCTAAGGCCATCGAGTCAGGTCTGCCGAAGATGCGTATCGAAGAAGCTTCGGCGCGCACTCAGGCCCGCATCGACTCAGGCCGTCAGACAATCGTCGGCATCAACAAATACCGTCTCGAACACGAAGACCCCATCGACATCCTCGAGATTGACAACACTGAAGTCCGTAAGGACCAGGTGGCACGTCTCGTCGACCTCAAGGCTCATCGCGACGAAGCTGCTGTCAAGAAGGCCCTCGCCGACATAACAGAGTGTGTACGCACCAAGAAGGGCAACCTCCTCGACCTCGCTGTCAAAGCTGCCGGTCTCCGTGCAACCCTTGGTGAAATTTCCGACGCCTGCGAAGAGGTAGTAGGCCGTTATAAAGCTGTAATCAGAACCATTTCAGGCGTGTATTCATCAGAGACCAAACAAGACCCCGATTTCATCAAAGCACAGCAGATGTGTGAGGAGTTCGCCAAACGTGAAGGCCGACAGCCGCGTATCATGATTGCCAAGATGGGCCAGGACGGCCACGACCGTGGCGCGAAAGTCGTAGCTACCGGCTATGCCGACTGCGGCTTCGACGTTGACATGGGTCCCCTCTTCCAGACTCCCGCTGAAGCAGCCCGTCAGGCAGTTGAAAACGACGTCCATATCCTTGGCGTCTCTTCCCTTGCCGCAGGCCACAAGACCCTCATCCCGCAAGTGATTGAGGAACTAAAGAAACTTGGCCGTGAGGACATCATGGTGACAGCCGGTGGCGTAATTCCCGCCCAAGACTACGACTTCCTTTATAAAGCAGGCGTAGCAGCCATCTTCGGTCCCGGTACACGTATCCCGGTATCAGCAATAAAGATGCTCGAAATCCTCAATGCTGAAGAATAAACACCTGATTGGAGTGCGTTGAATTCAACCATACTCCTAATCCATAAAGGACATAGGCGACATTTCCCCGAAACATAAATTCAAGGACATGTCGCTTATGTCTTTTCATTAATGCAACATTTAATCATGAATAATTTTACATTTTATACCCCTACCCGATACATTTTCGGTCGTGAAGCAGAATCCCATGTAGGCCGATTGGCTAAACTTGAAGGATGGCGGAAAGTGATGATTGTCTACGGAGGCGGCTCCGCCGTCCGCAGCGGACTTCTCGACAGGGTCAAGGCTTCACTCGAATCTGAAGGTATCAGCCATGTCGAACTGTCCGGCATCCGGCCAAACCCTACCGACGACCGTGTCTATGAAGGAATAACCGTAGCCCGTGAAACAAATATAGACGCCTTGATTGCCGTAGGCGGAGGCTCCGTGATAGACACAGCCAAAGGCATAGCCTGCGGAGTCCCTTACGAAGGTGACTTCTGGGATTTCTATTGCGGTAAAAAGGTAGTGGAGAAAGCACTTCCCGTAGGGGTCGTGCTTACGATTCCGGCAGCCGGGAGCGAAGGCAGCGGCAATTCCGTAATCACCCGTAAAGACGGCCTCATCAAGCTGTCGCTACGCACCGAATCGGCACTTCGGCCCAAATTCTCATGCCTCAATCCGGAACTGACCTTCACTCTGCCACCATTCCAGACCGCATGCGGAATATGCGACATGATGGTCCACATAATGGAGCGTTATTTTACTCCAACAGAAAACGTTGAAGTAACCGACCGTCTTGCCGAAGGATTATTGAAGGCCATTATCGACCAGGCCTACGTTGTGATGAGCAATCCTATGGACTATGACGCCCGTGCCAACATCATGTGGAGCGGGACCATGGCTCACAACGGAATTTGCGGATGCGGACGGCAGGAAGACTGGGCATCCCACTTCATCGAACATGAAATCAGCGCGCTCTATCCTCAGGTAGCCCATGGAGCAGGACTTGCAGTCATAGTACCCGCATGGATGAGATTCGTAGGGACGAGCAAACCGTCGAAAGTCGCCCAGTTCGGCCGCAGGATATTCGGGATTGACACGTCCGACGACCGACAGGCGGTGCTCAGGACAGTCGACATGCTGAAAACATTCTTCCATAACATCGGACTGCCGACCTCCATCAGCGAACTCGGCATAGATGACCATATAGACATCGAACTCCTTGTGCGCAAACTCCATCAGAACAAAGGGGAGAAAATCGGAGCATATATCCCCCTCTCCCCCCTCGACACAAAAGCCATCTACGAACTCGCACTATAAGCCGCACTTCCTTTTGATTCGCTCTATCCGCCTGCCGGTGCGGTTGTTTATTATCAGGGGGACGTTTTCGACTTTCACACTGCTTGTGTCAAGTCCGAAAGCGTCCTCTGTTTTCATCTCCATCTTCCGAAGCATGGCATGGAGGTTCATCAACATGCGGTCGCGGGGACTGCACTGGCTTGAAGGAGAAAAGACCCTGTGGATAATTATGAAACGGAAATCACCGGCTATCCCGTGACGCCTCAACGACGGATAATCGCTCGTAAGGTCGAGCAATCCTTCGCTTACCATGTCCTCCACAGCCTGACGCAGATACACGCTCACCTGTGGCTGAATCCTGAAACCGATACGCATATTGAGGCTTATAAGTGTGCCCGGAATCAGAACCGTCCTTTCATATTCAAGCGTATCGGGGCTATCGGTAAACTCGACCCTTATAATCCAATAATGGTCGGCGCGCTTGGGCTGCTTGTTGATTATCGAATAGACGAGTTTGCTCTCGACCTCATCGGCCCTTCGCGAACGGCTGAGATAGACGACGTTGGAAGCATATTTCGGAATCTCTCCGTCTGATTTTATATCCGATATGATGTCAGTGTAATCACTGAACTTATTGTAAGTGATATAATGGGAACGTATCTCCGAAGCACGGCGCCACAGGAGCATAATCGAACCGATTAGCCCGGCAATCAGAAGAGTGAACCATCCGCCATGGATAAACTTAAACATATTTGCCACGAAAAAGGCCCCTTCTATCATAACAAAAGCTACGGCGAAAAGCCCTACAATCCATAATTTGACACCTTTCATATGGAGATAAAACGCGAGCAGCACCGTGGTCATTAGCATAGTGACTGTGATGGCAAGTCCATAGGCGGCTTCCATGTGGCCCGACGAACGGAAGATAAGAACCGTCAATACACAACCGACCAATAAAAAAGTATTGACAAGCGGTATATACAGCTGCCCCTTGAGCGTCGACGGGTATTTGATGCGCAGACGGGGCCAGAAATCAAGACTCATCGCCTCACTGAAAATAGTGAACGAACCGCTAAGCAAAGCCTGACTCGCTATGATGGCAGCTCCGGTGCTCATCAAAATCCCAGCAGGCAGAAACCACCGTGGCATTACCGCATAAAACGGATTGACGCCGGACGCCATGGCCATATCAGGATGCGAAATAATCCACGCACCCTGTCCGAGATAGTTGACAATCAGCATGAGCTTGACGAACATCCAACTGTATGTGATATTCATACGTCCGCAATGGCCGAGATCTGAATATAAGGCCTCGGCACCGGTGGTGCACAGAAACACCGCGCCAAGTATCAGAAACCATCCCGGATAATCGACCAACAGTTTCACGGCATACCATGGATTAAAAGCCCTCAACACCGACAGACAGTCCCCGAGATGGAGCGCACCCAACACACCGAGCATAAGAAACCATGCCAGCATAAAAGGCCCGAAAAATTTCCCGATTGCCTTCGTGCCAAGCTGCTGTATGAGGAAAATCGCAACGATAATCACCAGTACAATCGGAAGCACCGGTGCCGACGGGCTTAAATCACGCAAGCCCTCCACCGCCGATGTCACTGTCATTGCCGGAGTTATCACCCCGTCGGCTATTAGTGCGCTCGCCCCCACGGCAGCGGGGATGAAAAGCCATTTGCGTGGCAGACGCTTTACGAGGGAACATAACGCAAGAATCCCTCCTTCACCCTTGTTGTCTGCACGCAAGGCGACAATCACATATTTGACGGTGGTCTGAAGCGTCAGAGTCCATATCACACACGACACCGCACCGACAACATAGTCCTCAAGTGACCATCCGTTACCCCCTTCCCCTGAATGGACGCCCATTATGGCTTTCATAACATAAAGGGGGGACGTACCGATATCACCAAAAACGATACCGACCGTGACCAGTAAAGCAGTCAGTGTGACTTTGTGTATGGCAGTAGTCTTTAAATCCGGCTTGTCTGTCATCTAATTGAAACGTAATTATATCAAGCTCCCTATGAAAAGGAGACGTAACTGAAACTTTTTTTGAGATATTAACGATGATAAAGACTGAATTGTTCCCATTGTATCTATAGGCGACAGCTTCACAAGGGAAATGTCATTCAACTGTCGCTTGGCTATGTCGGGAAGATTTCGTAACTTTGTAAGTTAACAAGCCTCTTTTTCTGATTTTATGAAATTTCAGCTATCTTCGCAATATGAGCCGACGGGTGACCAGCCGCAAGCCATCGAAAAACTTGTGGCCGGCATCAAAGCCGGAGAAAAAGCCCAGACTCTTCTTGGAGTGACAGGCTCGGGTAAGACATTCACGATGGCCAACGTCATAGAACGCATCGAGAAGCCCACCCTGATACTGAGCCACAACAAGACTCTCGCCGCCCAGCTCTACAGCGAGTTCAAGGGATTTTTCCCTAACAACTCCGTGCAGTATTTCGTGTCATACTACGATTACTACCAACCCGAGGCCTATATCCCGACTGTCGACAAATATATAGAGAAAGACCTCATGATTAATGAGGAAATCGACAAGCTACGCCTCTCGACAGTGTCAGCTCTCCTTTCAGGGCGCAAGGATGTCGTTGTGGTTTCATCCGTCTCCTGCCTCTACGGCATGGGGAATCCCGAGGACTTCGACAGCAATGTGGTCACAGTGAAAGTGGGACAAAAAATCACGCGCAACAAATTTCTGCGCTCTCTCGTAGCATCGCTCTATTCACGCAACGAGCTTGAACTATCACGAGGCACTTTCCGTGTTAAAGGCGACACCGTCGATATCCGTCTCGCCTATGAGGAAATCATTGTGCGGGTGACGTTCTGGGGCGATGAGATAGAATCAATCAAGACGCTCCATCCCGAGGACAATACCTCACTCGGAACTCACGACCTCTTCCAGATTTATCCCGCAAACCTCTTCGTCACCTCTCCCGAACGCATGGGCACCGCTATCGGACAGATTGAGCTCGACCTCGGCGAACAATACAACTACTTCATGCGTGAAGCCAAGGAACTCGAAGCGAAGCGCCTGCTTGAGCGCGTGACCTACGATGTGGAGATGCTGCGCGAAGTGGGCCATTGCTCCGGCATCGAAAACTACAGCCGCTATTTCGACGGGCGGCAGCCGGGGATGCGTCCATTCTGCCTGCTCGACTACTTCCCCAAGGACTTCCTGACAATAATCGACGAAAGCCATGTGACCCTCCCGCAGTGCCGTGCGATGTATGGAGGCGACCTTTCACGCAAGCTGAATCTTGTGGAATACGGCTTCCGTCTCCCCGCCGCACTCGACAACCGCCCTCTGAAATTCGAAGAATTCGAAAAACTGACACCACAGGTGCTCTACGTCAGCGCGACCCCTGCCGACTATGAGTTGGAGAAATGCGGAGGGGTGGTAGTGGAACAGATTATCCGTCCTACGGGTCTGCTCGACCCGATAATTGAAGTGCGTCCGTCGCTCCATCAGATTGACGACCTCCTGAGCGAAATCAACGACCGCATTGAGCGTGACGAACGAGTGCTCGTAACCACCCTCACGAAACGCATGGCCGAGGAACTCAACGACTATCTGACGAAGCTTAAGATAAAGACCGCCTATATCCACAGCGATGTCGACACTCTCGACCGAATAAAAATCCTCGACGGTCTCCGTGCGGGAGAATTCGACGTGCTTGTCGGAGTCAATCTTCTCCGTGAGGGCCTTGACCTCCCCGAAGTCTCCCTCGTGGCAATTCTCGACGCCGACAAGGAAGGATTTCTGCGCAGCCACCGCTCGCTGACCCAAACTGTAGGCCGTGCGGCCCGCAATCTCAACGGCACGGTAATCATGTATGCCGACAAAATCACCGATTCTATGCAGCAGACAATCGACGAGACATCACGCCGTCGCGCCTTGCAGCTCGCCTACAATGAGGAGCACGGTATCACGCCCCAGGCAATCGTCAAAGCCCGCAACGCCATCATCGGACTCGAGACGGAAGCCGACGAGGACGCACGCCACTCACGCCGTGAGCGTTCCGGACGCGAAGTCAAGACCGGGCGGTCGGCAGCCGCGAAATCCATACCCTACGGCGAAGAGTACAGCACCAAAGTCAACCTTGCCGCCGACCCCGTCATGGCCTATCTGTCAGCCGACGCCCTGCAGAAACTCATCACCAAACGGCGCATGGAGATGGTCGATGCCGCCAAGCGCATGGACTTTATCGAAGCCGCCCGTCTGCGCGACGAAGTCCTCGCAATGGAGGAGCAACTTGCCAAAATGCCTGCTGAAAACAAAGAGACGGAATAGAAACTGTTTAAAATTCACGATAAATTTTTAAATAATTTCTAATAAGGTTGTTCATATATTATCACTGTATCAGAGATGAGTCCGAATTTTAATGACCGATTTCTCCCGACAAGCGTCAAGGAGATGAAAGCCTTGGGATGGGAACATGTAGATGTGATTCTCTTCTCGGGAGACGCATATGTCGACCATCCCTCATTCGGTGCAGCCGTACTGGGCCGCACCCTACAGGCCGCAGGCTACAATGTTGCGATAGTCCCCCAGCCCAACTGGCAGGACGATTTGCGTGATTTCAAGAAATTCGGCGCCCCCCGTCTCTTTTTCGGCGTCTCCGCCGGAGCCATGGACTCGATGGTCAACCACTACACAGCCGCCCGGCGGCGCAGGAGCGACGACGCATACACACCCGGCGGACGTCACGGCGCGCGTCCCGACTACCCAACCATCGTCTATTCATCAATTCTGCGCAAACTCTACCCTGACACACCGATTGTGGCGGGAGGCATAGAGGCTTCAATGCGACGGCTCTCACACTACGACTATTGGCAGGACAGACTACGCCCCTCACTCCTCGCCGACTGCGAAGCCGACCTCATCAGCTACGGTATGGGAGAGAAAACCATACTTGAAATAGCACGGAGACTCGAGAACGGGGAAAAAATCACTGATCTGACCGACCTGCCGCAGACAGCCGTCAGAATCCCTGAGGCGACATTCACCGAAGGCATCATACTGAATTCATTCGCCGACTGCCTCCGCGACAAGCACAAGCAGGCCGAAAACTTCAAGCATATCGAGCAGCAGAGCAATGCCATGCACGGAAAAACCCTATGGCAACGCCACGACGGCTTCTGGGTAAAGGTCAATCCGATGTATCCCCCCATGACTACGGGAGAGATAGACGCCTCCTTCGACCTTCCCTACACGCGCCTGCCACACCCCCGCTATAAAGACAAACGCATACCGGCCTACGAGATGATACGCCACTCTGTCAACATCCACCGGGGATGTTTCGGAGGATGCGCCTTCTGCACCATCTCGGCCCATCAGGGAAAATTCATCGCATCACGCAGCAAAGAGTCCGTAATCCGCGAGGTGAGGCAGGTAACAAAAATGCCCGACTTCAAAGGCTATCTGAGCGATGTCGGAGGCCCGAGCGCCAACATGTACCGCATGGGAGGCAAGGACAGCACTATCTGCGAGAAATGCCTGCGTCCATCCTGCCTGCATCCCAAGGTGTGTCCCAACCTCAACACCGACCACCGTCCGCTGCTCGAGCTCTATCATGCGGTAGACTCCGTGGAGGGAGTGAAAAAATCATTCATCGGAAGCGGCGTGCGCTACGACCTCTCCATGCACACTACAGGTGACCGCGAGATTGACCGCGCCAACCGGCAATACAACGAGGAACTCATAGTCCGCCATGTTTCGGGAAGACTGAAAGTGGCCCCCGAACACACCTCGGATACGGTGCTTAATCTCATGCGCAAGCCCTCCTTCCAGCTCTACCATGAATTCAGCAAATTCTTCGACAGCGTGAACTCACGCCACGGGCTCAAACAGCAGCTCATCCCCTACTTCATCTCGTCGCACCCCGCCTGCCATGAAATCGACATGGCCGAACTCGCCGCCGAGACCAAGGAGATGAATCTCCATCTCGAGCAGGTGCAGGACTTCACGCCCACCCCCATGACACTCTCGACCGAGATTTACTATACGGGCTATCATCCGTATACCGGGGAGAGAGTGTTCACCGCCACTACCCCCGAAGAGAAACTGGCCCAGCGTAAATATTTCTTCTGGTATGACCGGGCCTACCGTCCGGACCTCATGCGTTCGCTCATGAAACTCCACCGACCCGACATTGCAGCCAGACTTTTCCCCGACAGACAGGTTCCTGCATCAGGTATAAAAGGTGGTTTCCATTCATATGGTAAAACACGGACAAAGCCACGGATGGACGGCAAATCCAAGCCGGCGAAAGGCAAAAACCGCAATGGACAACAATAGACAGAACAACATTTTTTAACGCAATATAGTATATTAGGGTCATTCCCTTGTCCATTTCCAATAGACAAATCAATGGACAATAGACTATGTAGGCAAAAATCCATTTCAATTTTTTGCAAGATTCTATCTTAATCAATATCTTTGTCTTTGCAATGCATGGACAGAGGCAGACACACCCTCATCGTCATGTGCGGACATCACGATAATAAGATAACAAATAATTTCATCCACATACATAGATAATACTTAATTTGCCATACATGACACTCCATTTCCTATAATCCTATAGGGATATGCACTCCAAAACGGAATCAACTCATGAAAACGCAAAGAAAACATACAATTTTTGAGCAGGAAGGTAACAAAATTACCCCCCCACATTATATTGTTGATTTTCAATGGATTACACCCGAATCCTTTAGCTTTCCCCACTACTGCCGTATAAATTCATCCCGTCAGACAGCCATTGTCCGACCCGACATCTATATCTGTATGAAATATCCGATTATCGCCACGATAATGTGGCTTGTTGCCTCTATATCCATGTCGGCGCAAAACCTCGGCATAAAAACGAACCTGCTCTACGACGCGACTCTCACAATCAACGCAGGCGTCGAGATGCAGATAGCCCCCAAATGGACATTGGACATCTCCGGCAACCTCAATCTGTGGACACTCTCCGACCACCGCAGATGGAAACACTGGATGCTCCAGCCCGAAGCGCGCTACTGGCTCTGCGAGCCGACCCACGGCCATTTCTTCGCAGGCCACCTCATCGGCGGACAGTTCAACGCCGGAGCATGGCCCATGAAGAGCGGATGGCTCGGACGCATGCACGACAACCGCTATCAGGGATGGGGCGCGGGACTCGGCGCAGGCTACGGATACTCGTGGATACTCGGACGACACTGGAACCTTGAAGCCGAAATAGGGCTTGGCTACATATTCCGCAGATATGACAAATATCAATGCGCAGGCTGCGGCAAGAAAATCAAGAGCGGCCAGAATGGTCACTACTTCGGCCCCACGAAAGCGGCCATCAACATTGTCTATGTATTTTAGCCTCCTCAACCTGACAAACACCAACCGACCATGACTACAAAAACAGTGACAATAAAAAGACTGATAATAATCCCGATAATCATACTCTTCACCTACAGCTCGTGGGCACACGAGCTTGACATCAGCAACGTGCAGACATCACGCAAGGGAAAGCAAGTCACGGTGAGCTTCAATCTCGAATCTCCCCGAGGCGTGGACGCCAACCGCGAAATCACATACGTACCCGTGCTGCGTTCCCAGGCCGGCACAGACTCCCTCAAGCTACCTGCCGGGACAATAGCGGGACGCAACCGCTACTACACCCTTCTGCGTAACCGCGCAACCGCCGACAATCTCACCCTCGCAGGAAAAGGGATGAAACTATCATATGAGAACACAATAGACTATCAGCCATGGATGGAACACTCCACCCTTAACGTGCGCCTCGAGGAGAAGGGGTGCTGCGGCAAGCCGGCGCAGAGCAGTGAAAAGCTCCTCGCCACCCTTGACTACACTCCCCGAAAATTTCAGCCCGTCTACCAGTATATGCGTCCCGTCCCTGACCCTGATGAGGACAGGGTGAAATCACGCTCGCTATCGGGGAAGGCCTATATAGACTTCCGCGTGAACCGCACCGACATCGACCCGACCTACAGCGACAACAGCCGCGAGCTCGCCTCAATCGACAGGACAATCGACTCCGTGAAACTCGACCGCGACATCACCATCGATTCAATTCACATACGCGGCTATGCATCGCCTGAGGGTTCCTACAGCAACAATAGCCGTCTCGCCAAGGGTCGCACGGCCTCATTGGTGGCCTATGTCGAGAAGCTCCACTCGTTCCCCCACGGCATCATCCACAGTTCATATGAACCTGAGGATTGGGAAGGACTCGCCAGAGCTCTTGAAACAATGACGTTCGACAACAAACGCCAGGTCATGGAACTCGTGACGGACAGCAGGCTCGCTCCCGACACACGCGAAGCCAAGTTCCGCGAGACATATCCCCAGACCTATGCAGCCGTAAGGGAAATGATTTATCCGAAATTGCGCCACAGCGACTACAGGATTCACTACCGTGTCCGCTCCTTCAACAATCCGTCAGAGATAGTAGACATAGCGAAGAACGCGCCGACGAAACTGAGCTACAACGAGATATGCGCTGCATCCGAATCGTTTGAGCAGGGTTCCAAGGACTATGCCACGCTATGGGAGAACGCCGCACGCCTTTTCCCGGAATCGACTGTAGCCAAGGTCAATGCCGCCAATTGTGCCATGGCCGATGGCCGTCTCTTCGTCGCCCACTCGCTTCTCGAGGAAGCCGACCCCGAATCGCCCGAAGTCATATATGCCAAGGGTAATCTCGCCGCCCTCCAGGGCGACAGGGATAAAGCGAGGGAACTGTTCACCCGCGCCGCACGCATGCAAGTCAGCGATGCCCCCGAAGCGCTCCGCCGCCTCAACGAACTGCCTGACTGGGACTAAGAAGAACTTATACGAAAACCACACCTGAACATGATTCATAAGCTTTTACATAGACTCATCGCCATTACATTCATCGCCACAGTGGCCTTGCAGCTGTCTTCGTGCAGCGGGCTTATATATGACGATGAAGGAGACTGCTCATCGCACTATATGGTCAGTTTCACGTATGACCGCAACATCAAGTCTGCCGACGCTTTCAAAAACGAGGTAAACTCAGTGTCGCTCTATGTCTTTGACAAGGCAGGCAATCTCGTATGGGAAAAGACCGAAAGCGGCGAAATCCTGAAAACCGACGGCTATGCCATGGAAGTGCCCGTAGCACCCGGCACCTACGATGTAATCGCGTGGTGTCACTACTATAAGGACAAAGCGACAGGCTTCACCCTCCGCGGGCAGAACTCCATCAGCACCCTGAGCGATCTCCACTGCACGGTCGACCGCCTGCGTGATGCCTCCGGCAAAGCCTATACACGCTCCGACCTCCATTCCCTCTATCACGGCTCCCTGAAATCCGTTGAATTTCCCGAAAAGGAAGGACGGCATGATTTCAAGATTTCACTGACAAAAAACACCAATACAGTCCGGGTCATGCTCCAGCAGATTAACGGCAAGCCGCTTGACAAGGATGATTTCGACTTCTACCTAACCTCGGCCAACGGTTCGATGGACCACTTCAACCGTCTGAATGACAATGAGACCATAGACTACAGGGCATGGTCGAAAAATTCCGGCACCGCAGGGATGCCCGAACTTGAAGGGAGAAGCGGTGACGGGACAATCACCTCACTTTCGGCGGTAGTAGCCGAAATGACAACAGCGCGACTTGTCAAAGGCGAACCTGTCACGCTTACGGTGACGCGCCGGGGCGCGACCAAACCGATTGTGACTCTTCCCGTGATAGACTATGCGCTGATGGTCAAAGGAGAATACCACCGCAAGATGAGCGACCAGGAATACCTCGACCGGCAGGACGAATATCCACTCACATTTTTCCTCGACGAGAACAACGACTGGAAAACTACGGAGGGGATATATGTAAGCTCGTGGCACGTAGTGCTCAACAACACGGAACTCAACAGCAACTAAAAGACAACACGAAGCGAATCACTTTAATTCATCCTCGGAATAAATCAATAAATTAACCAACCATAACTTTACTACAATGAGAAAGATTAATTTCCTGTTATGCGGACTTATCGGTCTCGCAATGACAGCCTGCTCGGGCGACGAGCCAAACGCCGGTGGGAAACCTGACGACAAGGGTGACGGGAAGGGTGAATCATTCATCGCTCTCAATATCGTCAACGCCAACTCCGGGCCACGTTCACGCGCCGGCGAACCGACCGGAGATAACTCGAACGGCGACACTGACAGTAAAACTGACGGTTCACAGTATGAAGAAGGGACTGAAACCGAAAACAAAGTGACCAATGCACGCTGCTATTTCTTCAAAAACGACGGCGACCCGTTCACGGTAAGCTCTACCGGCAGTCTCAACTGGAGCGATTTCCTTCCTACAGAAAAAGTAGACAATACAGACGATAACATATCTGTAGTCTGCAAGGGCACAGTCGTGATGGCTTTCGACAAATCAGATGCAACCGAGTTTCCCGAAAAGATGATTGTCGTAATCAACATTCCGAATGACGACGCTTCCTTTGACGCCTCCCTATCAATAAGCGAGCTTAAAGCCAAGATAGCCCAATATAGCACTGATGAACTTAAATCGTTCGCTCCGGGAACCAACGGATTCCTCATGGCCAATTCCGTTTACCGTGATGCAGCCGGAAATGAGGCCTGTGAGACAAGCATAAATTCAGACGCAATCCAGACGTCGATAGAACTCGCGGAAGAAAACCCTGTCGATGTCTATGTGAAGCGCATCGCTGTAAAAATGTCACTTGCTGTTGATCCCGAAGCCACCGAAATAACCGATTGGACATTCCCCGTAATAGCCCCCACAGGCGAGGGTGGCGAAGAAAAACAGTTTGAATTCGATGGAAACAAAATCTATGCCAAGATTCTCGGCTTCGTGCCCACAGAACTCACCGACCGTACATATATAGTAAAAAAGATAGACACCGATTGGACGAAAGACGGACTCGGATTCACTTGGAACAGCCCTTCACGCTACCGTTGCTTCTGGGCCACTTCACTCGATGTTGAGACCGCGAATATTTACCCTAAATACTCCAACGTACAGGACAAGCTCATAAATCCGTTCACATTCAATGACGCCAAAGGCAAGATGGGCGAAAAATATTGCCTCGAAAACACATCCGCTACCAACCACACAAAGCTCCTCGTGGTCGCACAGCTGATGAATGGAACCGGAGCGGACGCACAGGCCGTTGAAATCGCGGAATGGAACGGAACTCGCTGCCTCCTCAGTGAACTCCCCGAACGCATCGCCGGTCTTATTAAAGACGAAATCTACACTGATGCGGAAGGGACGACTGCTGTAAACGGCACAAATATTGAATTCAAGCCTGTAGACCAAAACATTGCCAAGGGACGCTATGCCGTCACTCCGAAACTGAAAGACGCTACCTACTATAAAAAGACCGGTGAGACGGTAACAGCCCTGACAGAGACTGAGCTTGCAAATTACAACTCCAACCTCGCCAAGGCGCCAACCATGATCTGGAAAGACGGTCATTGCTACTACTATGTGGATATTAAACATTATGGCACAAAAGATAAGCCCGGCGAATACGGAGTCGTGCGTAACCATGTCTACAAGACTTCCGTGACAAAGGTTGTAGGTCTCGGAACTCCCGTATTTGACCCGACACTCTTCATCATTCCCGAGCTTCCCGCAGAAAAATATTCCTACATTGCAGCCCGAATCAACATCCTCTCCTGGCATATCGTCAACAACAGTGTGATTCTCGGCAAATAAGAAACTGCTCCCTGCAATAAACATCAAAACAACGAAATGACCCTAAGCCCTATCCCTGCATACAGGCCACATCTCCCCAATGCCCGCCTCTGGCGGGCGTTGGCGGGATGGCTTTTGGCCATTATCCTGACGGGATGCTCCCACGGTGCGATATGCGACGAGCCGGAGGAGCCTGCCGTGAAGGAGGGATATGAGCTTTATTTCAAACTGCGTCTGGCCAAAACTTCCAGGGCCACTGACGACTATCACTGGGAGAATTTCCGTCCCTCGGAAGAGGGAGATGAATTCGAGAACAGAATCGACCTCAATTCAATCAGAATCCACATCTACTCCGTGGACGGTACGACACCGACTTTCATCCGGAGCGTCATTCCCGAAATGACACCGGGAGCCTCGCTTGAGGACTATGTATTCAAGATAAACCTTGAGGATATCTCATATCCGATCTACGAACGCAAACTCCGCGTCATGATGACAGCCAACTGCGCTATGGACGACATATCCAAATCATCTGACCTCACATATAACTACAAAGACCTGCCCGAAAAAGGCATACCATTTTTCGGAGTGACGACAATAGACTTCCCCTTCTACGGTGAGAATCCCGTGAACATCGACCTTCTTCGCGCCTGCGCGAAAATAGAAATCGAGATGTCGGGCGACCTGATTGATGAAGGTTACTATATCAGACCCGGGTCAAGCTGCAATGGCGGCACAAACGCTTCCGCAAAATTCACTGAGTATGGCTATGTCCTTCCAAATGGATGGAACACCGCTTCATCGACAGGGAAAATGCTACATTCAGGAAGTCTCAGAGAATACGGGACATCAAGGAGCACTCTTGACGCTTTTTCCACTAAAGATATCAATTCAAACCAGTATTCAAAGATATGGATTTATCTTCCGGAAGTTAAAAACGGAACCGATAGAAACGAACGCTACATAACGCTGAACTACTATAATCCTACAGGCCGGACCAACAATCAACGCAATGCGTCGGTAACACTTTATTTCAGAAACTATTCTGAAGGAAGCTCAGTTGAAGGAACCCAGTACGATATAGTGCGCAACCATATCTACCGCTATACCATAGCAGGCATCGCCACAACCCCAACAATCCTCTATGCCGTAAGCCAGTGGGACGAAAGAATCTCCGGCGACATAAATTTCCATTGACGATTACGCCTCATGACTCTGACATACAATAGACTGCACATATACATACTGAAATTGACGCTTCTCATCATCGCGGCAATGCATTCGGCATGCAGCGATGAAATCGACTATGAGCCCGGTTCCGTGCCCGAAGGATTGCCGACAGAGCTTACACTGAGACTGAATCTCGTGGAAGCCGCCGACGTGTCGCGCGCCATGGCCGATGACGAAGTGACGACACGCGTCCACTCCCTGTGGATCGCCATGTTCAACACTGACGGCAAGTGCACTTTCAAAAAACTTTTCAAAGAAGGTGACAGCGGATTTAACGCGGCCACAGAAATGCATCCCACCACCTACAACATAACCCTCACATGTTTGTCAGGACATCAGAACATTGTAGCCGTCGCAAACCCTGTCAACAACTATGGAGTATGGAACTATGGCGTCGGCACCAAGACCGTGCAGCGTCTTGATGATATCCTTTCGCATGTTGAAAGCCTCGATGACTACCTCGACATCTCAACGGTGCTTACAGAGCCGACCATGGTGGAGCGAATCTCGGCCAACTTCCCGATGTCAGGTGTCTACCACACATCGCGCACGGCACCCCCGTCGCGCTTCTATGACGACGAAGGCAAGCCGTCGGGATGGGCCGATATACCATCAGGGAAAACCACTCTCGAAGGATGCATATACCTGCGCCGTCAGGAGTCATATACAAAATTCAATATTATCTCCGACCCCAATATCACCGTCACCCCCATGACATGGCAG
The DNA here is from genome assembly GCA_021768245.1 of Bacteroidaceae bacterium. Taxonomy (GTDB): domain Bacteria; phylum Bacteroidota; class Bacteroidia; order Bacteroidales; family Muribaculaceae; genus Duncaniella. The sequence continues at coordinate 68,020 of JAETNO010000004.1, forward strand.
GTGTTCAACCTCCCGTCGCTGTCGTTCCTGTCGGAACGCTTCGGCAATTCAGGTTCGACATCAACCGCCCTGAAAGAACTCGAGCACTACAACTATTCCAACTACAACATATCGCTCGAGCAACGTGAATTCAAATCGGGCGAACTCACTACCGCGACCGGAAAGGCTGTGACTGTCGGGAAAGACGCAGCCGGCAACCTGTCGACATCAGCGCCTGGAGGCACACAGGCCAAAGGGCTGTCGTTTGACTTCTATTCGTTCGGCAATAAACACACCGCACTCGACTGGGTCAAGAGCTACAATGACCGCGAGAAAGAGTATAAAGACGCCGACGGCAGGAACACGGGCATTTTCAGCAGTCTTGTGGCTGACCTCGCAGATAAGGACGACGACAATAACAATGCCACCTATGTAGTCATAAAAGCCCAGCTCGACTATTATGTCGACGCCGACAACCGTCCTGTGGCGGAAGGAACTGCAGGAGCCGTGCGCCGTTCGGCCATAGCCACTTTCACAGTCCACATGGGTTATTGCGAAGGCGAGACTGAAGAAGAGAAAGCCCGCGACTTCAACATACGCCGCAACACGAAATACACATATAATGTAATAGTGAACGGCGTTGACAATATCCGCGTGGAAGCCCTGAAAGCCAACGGAGAGCCACAGCCCGGACTCGAAGGGGACGTCAGCGACGCCGGAGCCATCTACATCGAACTCGACGCACACTATTCGCAATTCAATATCAAGCTCTCCAACGAAGAGCGTCTCAATCTCTCCTATCAGATTCAGACACCTTTCCACAACACCGTGTGGGACTACAGCAGCAATGATGGCGGACTCAAAGCCCCGACAGGCAAGGAGCAATTCGTCGACTGGGTCGAATTCCGTCCCGGCATCTACGACTCTTCAAAAGATAAAGACTACATGGCGACCTATACCGGAACTCATGTGGAGGACAAAGCCTGGAAGCTATACGAGCTCGGGAATCCGAGGGAATATCCCGGACTGATGGACTGCACGTCGTCGGGCGCTGACCTTGTCGAGGATAAGATGCCGACTGACGTGACATCGAAGGAATATCAGGAATGGCTCGCCCGCGAACACTACTACACGATGTTTATCAATGAATATGTCTATACCCGTGACTTAGACGGCAAATCCATGCTGGTTGACGGAAAGAATTCCAAGTGGTATTATTTCGCGAACAAACCCAACCGTACGATATGGCTCATGAACGAGGATAACCGCCAGATATCCACCGACGGCAACAGTACATATATCCGAGCCAAATACATAGTCTCGCAGAAAAGCATACAGACATATTACAATACCACCGGCACCACCGCGGAAATGGCCATCGGTGTCGAACACACCAACGAAACCCTCGGGCTTAACCTTGAATGGAAAGCCTCTCATCCGAACGGCTGGAATAAGGATGAGAACTGCGGAGGCTGGAACAAAGAGAACGGTCGCCAGAATATGGCAACCTATTTCAAAGCCACCACAAACAATCAAACACAATGGAACGAAATACGCGTCAATGAAACATATGGAGGACGAATCTTCCTTGAGGAGGAAATTGTGCCTGGCATCAATCATCCCGAAGCCCCCTATTATATGAGTCCCGAAGATAAACCGGCCTATACTTTTGCTCTAAAAGGAAGGACGTATACACCAAATGTATATGATGCAAATCCATCTGATAATCGCAGTTTCGAACCAATGGCAATCTGCATGGGGCGCAACCGCGACCTAAACGGCAATCATGTCATTGACCCGGAGGAACTCCGCTGGGTTCTCCCAACATATGCCACATATGGACGTATCATTGCCGGAGCATCATCATTGCCTGACCCTCTCATAAATTACTCAACAGCAATATCCCAAATGCCATATAGTTATTGGCCTGACAATCAGAATAACTCTCTATACCATTTTATATCAAGTAACGGATGGTATATTTGGGGTGAAGAAGGACTTTCCGTAACCAAATCAAATCCGGCGGGACAAACACGCCATTTTTGGAACATCCGTTGTATCAGAAATCTCGGAAACAATCCAAAAAACCTTCTTGAAAAAAATCCAGTCCCGGTAGCATACCATATTGACTCTGTCAAAAATATGGTGACAATGACATATTACGACCAACGCAATCTCCATTCCCCAACTTCGGCTCCAATTGAAATTCATCACATAAATGAGCGAGGTAACACAATGGCCTATCAGTGGGAATATAAGACAGAAAGCATTCAAATCTCAACGGGATTGAATACAAATGATAAAATGATTAATGAAATCGAAAAAAATCCATGCGATAAGTATAATATCAATGGTGAAATAGGATGGCGTGTCCCCAACCAAAAGGAACTGACCATATTATTCAATATGACCAATAGCGATAAAGTTAATGATAGTTTCCATGTATCCTGCAGTCAAGAGTTTTATCTTATGGGAGGGAAAAAAGGCACCGACCCTGTTCCCATTTTTTATCGATTTATGGGAACTAATGGCGGAGTCGTAACCGCATTTAGCACGGCTAACTATGAGGACAATACCAATAAATATGTCCGTTGTGTGCGCGATGTGGTCAACACAACCCGACAGTAAAGATTAGAAGAATAATTGACGGTTAAGGACTGATGAAAGCCATTCTCCTATTACTATCCATATTGTTTTGTTTCAGCTGTACTCCAAAGCCGGCTGAAATAAAGGCTTCCTCACCCCCCGCCTCCGCCAGGCTTGCAACTCAGAAAGATAATCCCACCGAACTCCCCCTCCCGACAGTGCCCGTAACCATCACAGACCCCAAGGCACGCGCTGAGTACGCACTCTGTCATTTCTGGGACAGGATGGATTTCACGGACCATAGCCTGAGCCTCGACACGGCTTTCATGGAGCAGAGTTTCGCCAATTTCGCCGGGCTGACCCACTATGCCGACAGCGCGGCCATGGCTGATGCCGTCGACTCCATGATGAGCCGGGCTGAGAAATCGGCCGAGGCGCGGGATTTCATTTCAACGATTGTTGAAAAATATCTCAACAATCCGGATTCGCCAATGCGCGACGAGGAGACCTATATCCATTTCCTCAGACGCGACATCTCCTCCCCCGCCCTCTCCGATGCCGAAAAGCAACGCGCCGGCGAGCTTCTGCGCATAGCCCTGAAAAACCGCCCCGGCACCATCGCTACGGATTTCAGCATGACAGACCGCAACGGCAGGCAGACAAGACTGCTGAAAACGGTAGGACAGCACAAGGGGAGGACAATAGTGGTCTTCTATGACCCTGACTGCGACAATTGCAAGATAGTGATGGGGCAGATGGGCGAGTTGAAGTTACCCGGCGACGTGAGAGTGCTTGCCGTCGATGCCGAAGGCGACCGTGGGCTGTGGGAAGCCTCACTCGATGAACTGCCGGAGGACTGGGTTGTGGGATTCGCCACCGACCCTGTGCTCGACGACGAGCTATATGTGCTCCCCGCTATGCCTACGCTCTATCTGCTTGACCAATCGGGAAGGGTGATACTCAAAGACCCTACCCTCTCCGAGCTTGTCAATTCGCTCTGACAATACCATTCGGCTTAAATACAACCTATAAAGCCTATAAGGCGGATGCACCCACGGTGCATCCCTATAGACTGTAACTACCGCTGAGCCTTATCGGGGGACAAATATTCATATTCCTGCATCAGAATTTGGAGTTTTCACATTTTTATGTTAATTTTGACGGAAAATGTTAAAGGCGATTCTTCACAAATTGCAACTTGTTTTATAATTTTCACAACAATTATACATTGCAATTGTTAACATATTAAGATCAACTCTAAAGCACACCGTATTCCCCCGTGCGGGAAACGACAACCGATATATTAGGAAATGAAAAAGTCTACCATATGGTTTCTGACCATAATAATGGCGCTTACCTTCATAGGCCTGCTCTACGTACAGATAATGTACATGAACAATATGAAGAAAATGCGTGACGACCAGTTTGCGGAGGGCGTGAAACGTTCCCTCTATGCCGTCACCACCCGCCTTGAACAGGACGAGACCAAGCATTTTCTCGAAGAGGACATGGCGACCATGGAGACCCAGTTCTATCCACGCACCAACTCCGACGGTTCGGTCGGAATCAACTATAACTTCACTACTTCTGAAGGCATAAACTACGACCTGACACTCAAAGGCAACATCGACCAGCGGAGCACCAACACCTCCATGAGGGAAATCATGAGGGGAAAATACCTCTATCAGAAAGGGCTGCTTGACGAAGTGATTTTCAATATCATCACCCAGTCGAGCAACCGTCCCATCAGCGAACGCGCCGACTCGACCGAAGTCAGCAGTTATCTTCGCTCCGAGCTTGACAACAACGGGCTTTCACTCCCCTATGAATTCGCGGTAGTCAACCGCGTGGGAGCAATCGTCTACCGCTCGGCAGGCTATCAGCCATCGCTCCGCGACGAGAACTCGATGTTCATCCAGACCCTCTTCCCCAACGACCCGAAAAACAAGATGTACTACCTCAAGGTCTACTTCCCGACCAAGAGCGACTACATCTTTGACTCCATACGCTTCATGATACCGTCGTTTATCTTCACCTTCATTCTGCTTGTCACCTTCGTGTGCACAATCATCCTGGCTTTCAGGCAGAAGAAGCTGACGGAGATGAAAAACGACTTTATCAACAACATGACCCACGAGTTCAAGACTCCGATATCGACAATATCGCTGGCCGCACAGATGCTCAACGACAGCGCCGTGCTCAAATCGCCCGCGATGCTGTCGCATATATCCACGGTGATTAACGACGAGACTAAGCGCCTGCGCTTCCAGGTGGAAAAGGTGCTCCAGATGTCGATGTTCGACAGGCAGAAAGCGACATTACGCCTTCAGGCTGTGGACGCCAATGTGCTGATTGCCAATATCACGAGTACTTTCAAGCTGAAAGTGGAGAAATATGGCGGAAAAATCGACGCCATACTCGATGCCGAGGAGTCGACAGTCAACGTCGACGAGATGCACTTCACCAACGTGGTGTTCAATCTTCTCGACAACGCTGTGAAATACCGTCGCGAGGATGTGCCCCTCCAACTGACGGTCAGCACCTGCAACGTCAATCTCCACGGAGAGGAACGCATATCGGTCACCGTGGCCGACAACGGCATCGGCATGAAGCGTGAGGACCTGAAAAAGATTTTCGAGAAATTCTATCGTGTGTCGACCGGAAACCGCCATGATGTCAAAGGCTTCGGGCTCGGCCTCGCCTATGTCAAGAAAATTGTGGGCGAACTCGGAGGTGAAATCACCGTCGACAGCGAACTGAATGTAGGAACAAAATTTACAATAACATTACCAATAACTAAAAACTAAAGAACTATGGAAGAACGTTTGCGCATACTACTTTGCGAAGACGACGAGAACCTCGGCATGCTCCTCAGGGAGTATCTTCAGGCCAAGGGATTCAACGCCGACCTCTTCGCCGACGGGGAAAGTGGCTACAAGGCATTCCTCAAGGGTAAATATGACCTTTGCGTCCTCGATGTGATGATGCCCAAAAAAGACGGTTTCGCACTCGCTCAGGAAATAAGGACCGTAAACTCGGAAGTGCCCATTATTTTTCTCACGGCAAAATCGCTTAAGGAAGATATCCTCGAAGGCTTCAAAATCGGAGCGGATGATTATATCACGAAACCATTCTCGATGGAAGAACTCGTGTTCCGTATCGAGGCCATCCTCCGTCGCGTGAAGGGAAAGAAAGGGAAGGAAATCACCATGTACAAGATTGGCAAGTTCACTTTCGACACCCAGAAGCAGGTGTTGCTCATCGATGACAAGGTGACAAAACTCACCACCAAGGAATCCGAGCTCCTCAGCCTCCTCTGCGCCCATGTCAACGAGATTCTTGAACGCAACTTCGCGCTCAAGACAATCTGGATTGACGACAACTACTTCAACGCCCGTTCGATGGATGTCTACATCACAAAACTCCGCAAGCACCTGAAAGACGACCCGTCAATCGAAATCATCAACATCCACGGCAAAGGCTACAAACTTATCGCGCCCGAGCTCGAATCGGCCAACTGACACATCCCACTTCGCCACTGACTATGGCGAAAAAACTTATCCCACCCGGACCGGTGCCCGATACGGGCATCGGTCCGGTGAATTTTATTTAATGAAAAAATATCTGTAACAGACTATGAGGAAACATCTGCTGCTACTCCTTCTGCTGCTTTCATCGGTGTGGACAGCGGCAAGCGCACAGATTGACTGGAACTGGCAACCTGACATCCTCGGCGACGGCTACGAGATGCGCCATGTGAAGCAGGAATACACCTTTTCCGGACCTGCAATCTCCACCATCATACGAAAGACACACCCCACTGACAGCACGGAGGCGAAAATCACCCGTGGCGTGCTCTATATCCACGGATTCAACGACTACTTCTTCCAGGCGGAGATGGGCGACCGCTTCGTGGAGCACGGTTATGATTTCTATGCCGTAGACCTACGCCGTTACGGACGTTCGCTCCTGCCCGGGCAGAAGCCATTCGACGTGCGCGACCTCTCCCATTATTTCCCCGACATAGACTCCGCCCTCGTAGCCATGAAGCAGGCCGGGATAAAGGAAGTGATTTTGATGGGGCACTCCACCGGCGGACTCATCGCATCGTATTTCGAAAGCCGACAGCATCCGGCCATAATCAAGGCCCTGATATTGAACAGTCCATTCCTCGACTGGAACCTCGGATGGAAAGAGCGCATAATCCCCGCCGTCACCCTGCTGGGACGCATTGTCCCCGACATGAAAATCACCCAGGGAGAGTCGACCGCCTATGGCGAAAGCCTGCTCAAAGGAGCACACGGAGAGTGGACCTTCGACACCCGCTGGAAAATGCCCCGGTCTCCGGATGTGACAGCCGGGTGGGTACGTGCCATCTCGCTTGCCCAACATGACCTACGCGACGGAAAGGCCGACATCAGAGTACCGATCCTGCTGCTCTATTCCTCTCGGAGCGTAAACTGCTCGGAATGGACGCCCGAATTTCAGAGAGCCGATGCGGTGCTCGACGTAAACGACATCAAGAAATATGGCATGGAGCTCGGGCCGCATGTCACATGCGTGAAAGTCATGAACGGCATGCACGACCTTGTGCTCTCCGCTCCTACCGTGCGCGAGCCCCTCTATCGATTCATATTCCAATGGCTCGAAAAGCAGAAACTATAATCTATTTTGGCCGGTCTTCAAATTAGGAATTCACCCACGGTGCATCCTAAATTGATAGTTACATCAGGCTCTTCAAATGTTAAATATTGATAAATATCGCAACACGATTTGGCCATATCATCCATAGCCCATAATTTTGTAAATTAGTTGCCTCGGCGGAGGCAAGTACTTACGCAACAACCACGGGGCTGACCGGTTTTGACAGCGTGTAGAGGTGGTGAGTAAGCATGCAGAGCAATGATGGCTACGCTCTATAATCAGGGACATCAAAATTTCAAATGGCGAAAACAACTACGCTCTCGCTGCCTAATCGAAGCACAGTAGATTAGCTTTATTGCGGCAACAGTTGCCGCAACGAGACATCACCCGATTGTCCTTTTTCCGAGACGGATCGAAACGGTGGTGCAGTTAAATCGGAAATATGGCGATGAAAGCCTCGCGACTCGCCGAGACACTTAGAGGATAAGGTTGCGGTTGGTGGTCTCTTGCCTGCCACAGCTCGAAAACCAAGTAGAGACTAAGCATGTAGAAAGCTCATTAGTTCCGCGTTTGGACGAGGGTTCAAATCCCTCCAGCTCCACTATATGCCCTTTGCTGAGGCAATGATGGCTTATGACAGAATATGGTCATACCGATGATATGAATTCACTTATGCTCTATGATTGAAAAAGATGAAATAAAAGCGATTCATTATATTGAGCATATACGCCGTCGTCCGGGTATGTATATTGGCAGGCTCGGAAATGGATTTGATGCCAACGATGGGCTGTACGTTTTGTTGAAAGAGATAATCGATAATTCCGTCGATGAATTCCGCGCCGGTTTCGGTGATGATATAATTATAAATTTTGATGATAACCAGCTCACTGTGCGCGATTTTGGCCGAGGTATTGATTTTGACAGATTTGAGCATTTTCCAGAAAGACTTATAAGCACTGGAGATAAGAATCATATAGCAAACAAAACTATAGGATTAAGCAGTCTCGGGCTTATAACAGTAGTATCATTGTCATCCGACATGACAATTACTGGTTATCAAAATGGTCTGATGAAACGCATTGCGACATCTCGGGGTAAAACCGTCGCCATTGACGAGGCCATTCCGACAGAAGAACGGGATGGTGTTTCCATTAGTTTCATACCCGATAATCTGATTTTTGGGAATTACTCTATCCAAGAAAAGCACATCATAGACCTGTTAAAACAGTATTCCGTTTGTAACCCGGGACTGCGATTAAAATTTGGAGACATGACTTTTCATGCACCTGACGGGATGAAAGACCTCCTATCCGGGATAATCGGAAGTAATGATTCCGGCAACTTAATATACATCAAGAATGAAAGATGTGACATCGCCATAGCCCCAACAGATCGCGAACCTGGCATTATAAAATCGTTTGTAAACGGACATCCGACAGAATCGGGCGGAACAGACCGCTATGAATTAATCGATGCCCTATATGCGGCATTGAAATCAAAAATTCCTTTTAGACTGCTTAAAACAGACATCACCTCGCGCTTTAACATGTGCATCAATCTACATATTGAAAATCCTATATTTGAATCAGGCAATCCCCGCATACTTTGCAGTAAAAATCTAACCAAAGACGGCATCTCAATCAAGGAATATCTCAGTCAACTAATAACCGGTGAAATTAAATCATTATATGATACGCATCCGGAAGCGGAAAAAGCCATCCTGAAAGCATTGTCTAAATAGAATCATATGAAAAGAAAATCCCCTATATCCATAGACAGAATCCAATTCTGCGCCTATAAATGTTACGAAACAGAAGATTTAGTATTCATCGACCAATTCTTTTATGAAGACCGCCATGATTTTCTCGTGGATAAATTCTTAGGCGGCATTGCTATCAAATTGAAAATCAGTAACAAACGCTACGACAAAGGAGCACGTCGAAATGTTTCGTTATCGCTCGTCGATATGACAGCCCGATGCGATGTGGCCACTCAACAAATCAAGGTTTGCCTCGCCATAGATGGCTTCAAGGATTGCTATGCCTATTTCCCCGCCGAAACGTCGGGTCTTGTCGGCGGTCACACATATAAGCTGCTGGTTTGCGACGAAACGGCCTCAGAAACGCTTACCGAAAGGATTTTTCATCTATTCGACAAATCGACAATGAAAAATCCGACAGAATGGTATGAAATCTGTGACGGAGGTATCCGTCCCGCGTGGAAGACCGACCTCCTTAAGTCGCTCAATACCGTCGACAGCCACGACTACTACGTGCAATTCAACCTTGCCCCAAATATGGGACGCAAGCTTCCGACAATAATGCCCGAACTCGAAATAAGGCTTTATTATCCTGACAGGAAAACTGTAAAGGCTTTTTTCAGGGAGCCTTTTTGCCGCAGCCTGGAGAACTACGACGACAATCGCTGGACAATTGAATGTCCGTTTGAGACAAGCCCCGACATCAATGGCGTTTTTTATGCAGAGCTTCTCTGCATGGGATATCCTATTGCCGGCTTTGTGTTTGACACAATGTCTCCTACGGATATCAGCGGCAAATGGTATGGGCATGAAATTCAGCCGATTGATGAGTATTCTCTTAAGGCAGAATTGTTTGATGAGTTTATCGAGCGATACATCGCTTCGGAATATAAGGCTTTGAGTGAAGAAAGGCTCTCCAATCTTTACGATAATGAGTCGTAGAGCCGGACGTTTTTTGTTTTGAAATATTATGTGTAATTTAGCGGATGTCAAACAAATGGCATATAAATCATGTATAGCAACTTAAAATATACACCTGAGAATATCACCGAACTCGGGCCTGACGAAATATTCGTGTTCGGAAGCAATCTTGCGGGCATGCATTGTGGTGGAGCCGCACGTATAGCCGTAGAAAAGTTCGGTGCAAAAATGGGACAGGGTGTCGGCATACAGGGCCGTTCATATGCAATCCCGACAATGCAAGGCGGAGTCGAAACTATAAAACCATACGTGGATGATTTTATAGAGCTCGCCTCTGAATGGGACCAGAACACCTTCTATGTAACAAGAATCGGCTGTGGAATAGCAGGATTTACCGACGAGGAAATTGCCCCTCTTTTCGCTGACGCACTCAAGCTTTACAATGTCATACTGCCGGAATCATTCGTGAAAATAATACTCAGGATGGACGGTGAAAAAGTCAATCCATAGCACGCTCACGCAACGCATTGGCAAGAACAATGGCATTATTATGCTCATGGTCACGGGAAGAATACAGAAGCGTGACAGTAGGATGAGAAGCCACGAGCGCACAAAGGGAGGGGAAAGCCGGATTGGCAGAGAGTTCCGACATATATCTGTGACAGAATTCCTCCCAACGCGTGTCGGGTTCCGCATGGAACCATTCCCTCAACTCATCTGACGGGGCTATATCTTTGTCCCATAAATCATAATGGAATGTTTCATGTGACAGTCCCCGAGGCCAAAGACGGTCTACATATATGCGATAGCCATCCGATGGAGATGCCTCGTCATATGCCCGTTTCACTTTAATGACATTATTCATAATTGAGTTTTTAGCTGTACATAGATAAACAGACTGCTTTCCATATGGTTCTCAAAGTAGAGCCGGACTATTCAAACCCGGCCCTATCTCATATTCAATTTTTATGTTATAAAACATAAAATCAAATTCGGGCTATTTATTCAAAAAACATTAATTTTACAAATTAAACTCAACGATATTACCTCAGCAAAAATATCTGGTTAAAGCAATTACATAAACAATCAATCAAACCCTACTAAATAATATTCCTGCAATGCTTAAGGAACTCAAAGAAAAGGTGTTTCGCGCCAATATCGAATTAGTGAAACACGGACTGGTAATCTATACATGGGGAAACGTATCCGGTTTCGACCCTAAGGAACGTCTTGTCGTCATAAAGCCGAGCGGACTTGACTATGAAGCCATGCAGTCAGACGACATGGTAGTAGTGGACCTGGATGGGAATGTGGTAGAGGGCGAACTCCGTCCATCGTCAGACACCCCCACCCACCTTGCGCTTTACCGTGCATTTCCTGCAATAGGAGGCGTTGTCCACACCCATTCCACCTACGCGACGGCATGGGCTCAGGCAGGCGTCGACATTCCCAACATAGGCACCACACATGCTGATTCATTCTACGGTGACATCCCATGCACCCGCGACATGACGGAAGCCGAAATCAAAGGGGACTATGAACTGGAGACAGGCAATGTAATTGTGGAAAGGCTGAAAGGCACAAATCCGATGGATACTCCCGGAGTGCTTGTGAAGAATCACGGGCCGTTCGTGTGGGGCAAGACTCCGGGCGATGCTGTCCATAATGCAGTTGTCATGGAGCAGGTTGCAAAAATGGCTGTAATAGCCCTCAGCATAAACCCCAACCTGACGATGAATCCCCACCTCATCGAGAAACACTATGCCCGCAAACATGGGCCCAACGCCTATTACGGTCAAAAAATGTATTAAAAATTTTCAAGTAGAAATGGAGCATACAAACCAACCCACTGACAGGTCGGAGGTGAAAACCATCCGTCATGTCACGTGGGTTGGTTTTTGGGTAAACGCCATACTGATGGTGCTTAAAATCGCTTTTGGCCTCTATGGCCACAGCGACGCCCTTGTTGCCGACGGTATCCACTCACTAAGTGACTTCGCCACAGACCTGATTGTGCTCGTCTTTGTCGGAATCGCTTATAAAAGTGCCGACAGCGAGCATCCTTACGGCCATGGGAAGTTCGAGACATTTGCCTCCCTGCTCATAGCATTAATTCTGCTTGTAGTTGCAATCGGCATCGGGATTTCAGGAGTGAAAAGCATCTCGGCCTCAATCAGAGGAGAAACACTCCCCCGTCCGGATGTGTGGACTCTCATAGTTGCACTTCTTTCGATAGCAAGCAAGGAATATCTGTTCCGATACACGGTCAGAATCGGCAAGAAAATCAATTCCGGAGCACTGATAGCCAATGCCTGGCACCACCGCAGCGATGCAATCTCTTCAATAGCGACTCTCGTAGGTGTTTCAGCCTCATTCTTCCTTGGAGAAGGATGGCGCATACTCGACCCTATCGCATCGATTTTGATTGCAATTTTCATTGCCCTTTCGGCCATACAGATTGCCCTCCCCTCAATCAACGAACTTCTGGAGAAGTCGCTTCCGCCTGACCAGGTCAAGAGAGCGGAAGAAGTGATAGCAGGAGTGCCCGGAGTGATGGCTTTTCATCGCTTACGCACGCGTCGCAACGGACATTCATCGATAATCGACACCCATATAAAGGTTAACCCCCTAATCAATGTGGCAGAAGGCCACGAAATAGCTTCAGCGGCAGAAAGAGCCCTGCGTAAAGAATTCGGCGAAGACATAATCACCAATATCCATGTAGAGCCGTTCCGCTGACATCTGATAATTTCAGATAACCTTTTTCTTTTCAAGACGTTTAGAATAGTAGAGAATTCTTTTTCCAATAATGATATATCATAACTCATGAAAACATTAAACTTCATTAAAGCCATAGCTTTGTTTTCAATAATCATAGGGGCGACCCCAAATGTCCTTTCGGCAGACACCGGGACAAAGAAAGCCGCACCTATCGACGTTCTTACCAAATCTGGCCGTGAGGTAATTGTGAGCGTCATAAACGATAATATCATAAAAGTCACCAACATCCCTGAAGGGGCATCCGTTCCGGAAACCTCGACTTCGGTGATAAAAACAAACTCTGAAGACTATACGATTAGCTCGGCTCCAGGTGTAAGCGTAATGACCACCCGGGGAGGTATTGTTGTCAGGGTTGACAGCCTGAGCGGAAGTGTGGATATTACAGCCGGCCCGAAACGTGGCATCAGTGACAGCGGATTGCGCAATGTCAGCGACGACAAGCAGCAAATCGAACTTTCGACAATGGGTAGCGGCTCGTTCTACGGAGCAGGAGAAAGAGGATATAGTTTCAACCTTGCCGGCGATACCCTTGTCATGTACAACAAGCAGAACTATGGATATACAGCCGGTGAGAAACGTATCAGGCAAATGAACATAACCATGCCTCTTTTCCTGTCCTCAAATGGATATGCAGTGGTCTTTGACGACTTTGCCGCAGCTGAAATGGTGATGAGCGACCCAATCGTCTACACATCGGAATCGCGCTCACCGATATCCTATTATTTCATCAACGGAGCCGGCTCGCTCGCCGACGTCACACGTGAACTGTCGGCACTCACAGGACGTCAGAAGCTACCTCCCCTATGGGCCTTGGGATATATCACTTCAAAATATGGTTACCATACACACGACGAGACCTTAGGGGTGGTCGATACGTTAAAACGTGCAGGATATCCACTTGACGGCATAGTGCTTGACCTGTACTGGTATGGGAAAGAGCAGGATATGGGACGGCTTGCATGGGACCCGAAACAATGGCCTGACCATAAAAAGATGCTTTCCGACCTTAAAAACAAGGGAGTCAACACAATAATCATATCACAGCCCTATATATTACGTAACGGGCACGGACTATCCAACTATAATGAACTCGCCGCCAACGGCATGCTTGTCAAAGACTCTACCGGAGGACCGCAAGAGGTTAAAATATGGGTAGGCGAAGGAGGAATGTTTGACATGTCCAATCCTGCCACCCGCAAATGGCTACGCGAACGATACAAACAACTGACACTTGAAGGAGTAGGCGGCTGGTGGGGAGACCTCGGGGAACCCGAAGTCCATCCCGAGACCGGCATACATGCCAACGGGTTGACCGCCCGTGAATACCACAATCTTTATGGGAACGACTGGAGCTCAATAATTTCAGACCTATACAAAGAAGAATTTCCGGATACCCGACTAATGACAATGATGCGCGGAGGCACAACCGGTCTTCAACGCTATAATGTCTATCCATGGTCAACAGACGTCTCCCGTTCATGGGGCGGTCTGCAACCACAGATAACCATTATGCTGAACTCCGGACTCAGCGGCCTCGGATATATGAGCCACGACGTCGGCGGTTTCGCGATTGACCCCGCCGCGCCTTATGACCCTGAACTCTATGTCAGATGGCTGCAACTCGGACTCTTCTCCCCAATCCTGCGTACCCACGCACAAGCTACGGCTGAACCATACAATTATCCTGAGCAACAAGACATAATACTCCCACTAATCAAGGAGCGCTATGCGTGGCTTCCATACAACTACACTCTCGCATATGAGAACGCCTCACAGGGTCAACCTCTTGTGAGACCACTGAACTATTACAGCAAAGGGTCAACCAAATATGACGATATCACCGACGAATATCTGTGGGGACGCGATATCCTCGTGGCCCCCGTCTTGGAGCAGGGAGCTACAGAACGTGAAATAATATTTCCCGACGGACTTTGGGTGGATTATAACAAACCCTCCAAGTTCTACCACGGTGGCGACACAATAAAATATGATGCCCCATTATCCGTGATTCCGCTTTTCGTACGCACAGGAGCATTTATTCCAAAGGCTGACTATAGAATGGACTCAACCGGTGACTACCGTACGGATTCCTACACGATAAATTATTATCCTTATCTCGGGGAATCGGAGTATACGATGTATGAGGATGATTTGTCAAGTCCGTCATCCATTGATAAAGGAGAGTATTCTCTAATAACTTTCCGTGGGGATGCAAATATGGAGGGAATAAATATAAATGTCTCCGCGAAGGGCACCTATCCCGGAGCATCCAAAACAAAGACCCTTAAATTCAACATTCATCTCATAGACGGCGACCCTGCAAGCGTGACAATAAACGGCAAGAAACTCTCGCGTGGAGCATGGAAATATGAGCACTCAAGCTCTACCCTCTCATTCACGACCAAATGGACCGTTGCCAATGACCTCTCTATTGAAATAAGATAATTCATCACACCAACCATCATCTAACCCTAAATTTTTCACATGAGACACTGTCTGCTTTTTGCTTTAGCTATCGTTACATGCTTTAATGCAATGTTTGCCGATGGCTATAAGAATCCTATTATCCCCGGCTTCCATCCCGATCCGTCGGTAGTGGCTGTCGGCGACGATTTCTATCTCGTAAATTCATCATTCTGCTATTTCCCAGGAGTTCCGATTTATCATAGCAAGGACCTTGTTAACTGGGAGCAAATCGGGCATGTGCTCGACCGTAAAAGTCAGCTAAACCTCGAAAACTGCGGGGTTTGGGGTGGCATATATGCCCCTACTATCCGCTATGACAACGGTCGATTCTATATGATAACTACAAATGTGACCAACGGTGGCAACTTTCTCGTACATACAACCGACCCGGCGAAGGGATGGAGCGACCCGGTTTGGCTCAAACAGGAAGGCATCGACCCGTCACTTTATTTCGAGGATGGCAAATGCTACATGGTCAGCAATCCCGACAACGGAATATGGCTGTGTGAGATAAACCCGCTGACCGGAGAACAGCTCACCGAAAGCCGACGCATATGGGACGGGACAGGAGGACGATATCCTGAAGCTCCACACCTCTACAAGAAAGATGGATGGTATTACCTACTCATCGCCGAGGGTGGGACCGAAATGGGTCATAGTGTAACAATCGCCCGAAGCCGCAATATAAACGGACCATACATTCCGAATCCATCCAATCCGATATTGACCCATTTCAACGTGACGGGGCAATCAAACCCTATTCAGGGAACCGGCCATGCAGACCTCGTTCAAGCCCCGGACGGCTCCTGGTGGCTCGTATGCCTTGCTTTCCGTCCGCAGAACGGAGACCATCATCTGCTTGGCAGGGAAACCTACCTCGCCCCAATGAGATGGGACAAGGATGCCTGGCCGGTAGTGAACGGCAACGGCACTATCGCCCTTGATATGAATGTACCCACACTTCCATTGGTTCCGGTGAGAGAAAAAGCAGTGAGAGATAAATTCGACAGCAAGAATCTCGGATATGAGTGGGTATGGATGCGAAATCCCGTTATGGACAACTATAAGTATGGCAACGGGCAACTCATAATGAAAGCCACATCCGTCACACTTGACAACCAACTTGAATCACCATCCATGCTGCTGCGCCGTCAGGAGCATATCAATTTCACTGCCACGACATCAGTGTCGCTTAAAAACGCCTCTGACGGAAGCGAAGCAGGTCTCACCGTATTCGCATCCGAGCCGTCGCACTACGATCTGTATCTAACCCGAACATCAAAAGGCAACGAGGCTATTGTACTCCGTTATCGCTTGAATGAAATAACCCACATTGAAAAGACTGTCGAGCTTTCAGGGAAATCCAACAACGTGGAACTCCGTGTGCAAGGCTCTCCCAATGTATATACATTCTACTATTCCACAAATGGAGGGAAATCTTTCGAAAAACTTGCCGATATAAACACCCGTTATCTCTCGACAGAGACAGCAGGCGGCTTCACCGGCACGCTCATCGGTCTCTATGCCACCTCTCCTGCAGGCAAGGGGGAAGGTGTATTCAAATGGTTTGATTATGAACCCGGAAAATAACTATATCATGAAAAAAGGCTTATTTTTATTATTGACGGCAATCTCATTCGTTGCCCTCTCAGGCTCTGCAAAGGTCAAGCCACATGCCATGATAGGTGACAATATGGTGCTACAGCAGAACTCCAATGCTAGGATTTTCGGTTTTGCCGACCCCGGAAGTTCAGTCACCGTCACTCCATCATGGGACGGCAAAAATTATACTACCACCACTGACCGTGAGGGAAAATGGTGTCTTGCAGTCTACACCCCTGAGGCAAGCTTCAAAAAGCACACTATAACGATTTCCGACGGAGAACCCGTGGATATCAACAATGTGCTCATTGGCGAAGTATGGCTTGCCTCAGGACAATCCAACATGCAGATGCCACTCAAAGGTTTCCCCGGATGTTGCACATTAGGTGGATATGACGAGATAGCGACCTCACGGGATGAAGCTGACAAGGTGAGATTTTTCACCGTACCATTGACTCAGAGCTATACGGAACTCGACACAGTCAACTCACGATGGACAGTGCCCTCTCCTGAAACATCTCCCGAATACAGCGCTCTTGCATGGCACTTCGCCAAAAGGATGAGCGATGTGCTCAATGTTCCTGTCGGCATTGTGAGTGCGGCATATGGAGGTGCTAAAGTCGAGAGCTGGACTTCCCGTGACATGCTCGAAAAATACAATGACGTATCGCTCGACCCCAAGGATATAGAAGCATTGGTCCACTACCATCGCCCGCTGCTGATGTATAACGCGATGTTCAATCCCATCAAGGATTTCACCTATAAAGGAATCATATGGTATCAGGGATGCTCCAACGTTTCGACCTATGACACTTATGCCGAACGTCTCGCCGCAATGGTAAAACGTTGGCGCGACGACATCGCGATAGGCGATATCCCATTCTACGCAGTGGAAATCGCTCCTTATGAATATGGCGCTCCCGAAGAACAAGGGAAAGCCCCCCTGCTTCGCGAGGCGCAATGGAAAGCTATTGAATTGATACCTAACAGCGGTATGATTTCAATAAATGACCTCGTGGAGCCATATGAGCGCTTCAATATCCATCCGGCCAACAAGGACGCAGTGGGTAAAAGGCTCTGCGACCTCGCACTAAACAAGACATATGGACAGAAGCAGTTCCCGATAGAAAGTCCGCGCTATAAGAGCCATAGATTCAAGGACGGAGCCGCATGGGTAGCCATAGATTCTCCATCTGACGGCATCTGCCGCAACTATGACATAAAAGGATTCGAAGTGGCAGGCAATGACAGGATTTTCCATCCGGCTGATTCCGTATGGCTTCACTGGCAGACAAATGAAATGGTTGTGTCGAGTAAGTATGTACCGCAACCCGTCGCTGTCCGCTACTGCTGGAAAGATTTCCTTCCCGGCAATCTACATGCCGCCAACTATCTGCCGTTAATCCCGTTCAGAACTGACGATTGGTAAGATAATGTAATAAGCAGCCATTAAAAACATGGGCACGCGAAGAAACATCGCGTGCCCATGTTTTATACAGTCGCGGTCGATACTAACCGCCGAAATTATCATAATGGATTGATTCCGGATCCACCCCGAGATCATCCAGCATCTTGTTTACGGCAGAACTCATCGGGCCGGGGCCACACATATAATATTCAATATCCTCCGGTTCGGGATGATTCTTCAGATAGGTCTCATAAATCACCTGATGGACAAAACCGGGAGTATATTTAACGCCCGCAGCATCAGCTGCCGGATCGGGACGGTCAAGCGCGAGATGGAACTTGAAGTTCGGGAAATCCTTCTCCAACTGAAGGAAATCATCGAGATAGAACACCTCATTGAGCGCACGCGCACCATAAAAATAGTTCATCACACGGTCATGGGTGTTGAGCGTCTTTGTCATCCACATAATCTGCGCACGCAGAGGCGCCATGCCGGCACCGCCGCCAATCCACATCATTTCTGCCTTGGAATCGACTATCGGATGGAAGTCTCCATAAGGGCCGCTCATGCGCACTTTATCGCCCGGTTTAAGCGTAAAGATATAGCTTGAAGCGATACCGGGCATCACGGCCATGAATCCTACCTGGGGTTTTGGCTTAAACGGAGGAGTCGCTATGCGGACAGTGAGCATAATGCGGTCGCCCTCCTCGGGATAATTGGCCATCGAATAAGCGCGAACAGTTGTTTCAGTGTTGCGGCACTTCAGGCCAAACAACCCGAACTTCTCCCACGACGGAAGATATTCGTCACCTATGGATGATTTGTCGATATCCTTGTCATAGTCCATCTCATAGGGGGGAATCTTAATCTGAGCATATGAGCCGGGAATGAAATCCATATGCGCACCTTTGGGAAGAGCCACGATAAACTCTTTGATAAACGTAGCTACATTTTTATTTGAGATTACCTCACATTCCCATTCCTTTATGTCAAGGACAGACGCTGGTATTCCGATGCTGCAATCTTCCTTCACTTTCACCTGACACCCGAGACGCCAATGGTCCTGCTGCTGCTTGCGTGAGAAATGCACTTTCTCGGTAGGGAGAATATCGCCGCCACCGGAAAACACCTGACACTTGCACTGAGCGCAACTGCCCTTGCCGCCACAGGCCGAAGGAAGGAATATATTTTCGTCGGCAAGAGTCGAAAGGAGCGATTTACCCGAATCGGCTTCTACCACGGTATCGTTGTTAATCGTAATTTTCACTTTGCCCGAATGGACAAGATATCTCTTCGCGAGCAGGAGAATCATCACCAAAAGCAGGGTAATAATCAAAAAGATGCCCACTCCTGAAAGTATCGTTAGCATAATATCAGTTGTAGAGGGTGGTTACAAATTTAAATCTTTATTCCGAGGAAGCTCATGAAGGCTATTCCCATCAGCGCGGTGAGAATAAAAGTGATGCCAACGCCACGAAGCGGACGCGGGATGTTGGAGTATTCCGCAAGGCGCTCCCTGATTGCCGCGATTGCGGTTATGGCGAGAAGCCATCCAAGGCCCCAGCCCCCACCTGCACAGATTGCAGTCCAAACGCTCGGGAAATCACGCTGCTGCATAAACAGAGAGCCTCCGAGAATCGCGCAGTTTACAGCGATAAGCGGCAGGAAGATACCGAGCGACGAATAAAGCGCGGGACTATATTTCTCGACCGTCATTTCCACAAGCTGTGTCATTGAAGCGATAACGGCTATGAACATGATGAGCGAAAGGAAGCTGAGGTCGACTTCAGCATACTCCGGCCCGAGCCATTTAAGAGCCCCTGCACTCAACACATAGGTCTGAAGCAGATAGTTGACAGGGAGTGTCACCACAAGCATAAAGGTGACCGCCACACCGAGACCGAAAGCGGTCTTGACATTCTTCGACACGGCGATAAAGGAGCACATGCCAAGGAAGTAGGCAAAAATCATGTTGTCGACAAAAATCGACCGTATGAATATATCCAGATTTTCCACGTCAGGATAGAAACTTAGAAGTTAACAAATCGTTTTTTGAATCAATCCTCCTGCAAATCCTTGTTGTAGCTGCGTTGCACCCATATGATGCAGGCCACGAGGATAAGTGCCATCGGCGGAAGAATCATGAGACCGTTGTTGACATAGCCGGCGTCATAGAAACTCTGCGGGATTACAGTGTAGCCCAAAAGAGTCCCGCTGCCGAAGAGCTCGCGGAAGAAACCGACTATCACGAGGATTACAGCATAGCCTATGCCGTTGCCGACGCCGTCAAGAAATGAAGGCCATGGTTTGTTGGCCATGGCAAAGGCCTCGAGGCGCCCCATGAGGATACAGTTCGTTATAATCAGTCCGATAAACACCGACAGTTGCTTTGATGCATCATAGGCATAAGCCTTGAGCACCTGGTCGACTATGACCACGAGACCTGCCACAACCACAAGCTGCACGATGATGCGGATATTGGTCGGGATAGTATTGCGCAGGAGCGAGATGATGACGTTGGCAAACGCAAGCACAGCAATCACCGAAACGCCCATCACAATCGCCGGCTCAAGCTTGGCCGTGACAGCAAGCACCGAGCAGATGCCGAGAATCTGGACAACGACCGGATTGTTTTTCGACAGAGGGTTGAACAACACCTCTCTATTATTAATCTTATCAGCCATGAGCGATGAGATAAATGAGATTTATACTATTTGTTTTTTTACTGATTGAGATTCTGAAGGAACTTCTTGTAAGGGGTCAGGCAGTTTGAGAGCATAGCCCCCACTCCTTTCGAAGTGATGGTGCCACCGGAAATCCCGTCGACATAGTCCTCTCCGTCGAGAGGCTGCTGACCGGCCTTGACGACAGCAATCGGGCGGAAACGGCCATCCTTGAACACATTCTTTCCCTCAAACTGGCTGCTGAAAGCAGGTTTTTCGATTTCGGCACCCAGACCGGGGGTCTCACCCTGATGAGCGAAATATGCGCCATAAATTGTGGAACCATTTTCATCAAATGCCACATAGCCCCATATCGGACCCCAAAGTCCTGCTCCGTAGACAGGAACGATATATTTACGGTCGCCGGCTGGCGTCGTGCAGACAAAAACCGGGAGCTCCCTTCGATCGGAGGCCAGTTTGCTTTGAGCCGCGACATTGACATCGAAAGCCCTGACGCCGTCAATTTTCTCTCCCCGGTCATTTACCACGAACTGCTCCGTGATATAACGGTCAAATTCGGAAACGACTTTCCCTTTTTCCGGAGCGATAAGGGCGGCAGCGAGAATCTGTCCCATCTTATCGGCATTTACATTGTCCTGCTGGCGTCCGCGCAGGGCAAGCGAGGTCGCAGCGAGTGCCGTACCTACCACCACCACAAGAATGATGATATAGATAATTGTATATGTATTGCTTTGCTTATTCATAAACTTGAATAAATTGGGCGTTTATATGTCGGATTGAAACATTGATGTCACTCGGCGCTCCTACGCAGACGGCGCATGCGTCTGGCAACATTGAGTTGCACCACACAATAGTCAATCAATGGAGCCAGGGCATTGCCAAGGAGCACTGCAAGCATCGCTCCTTCAGGATAGCCGTTGTTGTATGTGCGAATCACTATCGCCATGGCCCCCACGAGCAGACCATAAAAATATTTTCCTGCGTTCGTACGCGCTGCCGTCACCGGGTCGGTTGCCATGAAGACTGCAGCAAAAGCGAAGCCTCCGAACAGGAGTTGCTCGACCGGCGAAAGGAAAGATGCAGGATATGTCGGAGTGGCAAACAGATTTGCCACCCATCCCATAAGCAGGCCACCGGCAACAACGCTCAGCATAATGCGCCACGAAGCTATACCGGTCGCAAGAAGAAGCACTGCACCTATAAGGATAGCCAATGTCGAAGTTTCACCGAAAGAACCGGGAATCAAACCGAGGAAAGCGTCCCAGGCACTCACCGCGTTACCCTGGATATTCAACAATTCGAGCTTGCCTCCGGTGAACGACGCTATCTGACCGAGCGGTGTGGCACCTGAAAATCCATCGGGAAGGTCAAAACCGAGGCCGAGGATAGAATTGGAGGACACGAACACCTTATCGCCACTCATTTGAGCGGGATAACCGAAAAACAATACAGCACGGGTGACGAGAGCGACATTGAACACATTATAGCCCGTACCGCCGAAAACCTCCTTGACAAAAATCACGGAGAAAGCCGTGGCTACAGCGAGCATCCACAGAGGAGTCTCAATCGGGCATATAAGAGGAATCAATATGCCGGTCACAAGGAAGCCTTCCTGAATCTCTTCGTGACGCCACTGGGCGACCACAAACTCTATTCCAAGTCCCACCACATAGGCCACAACGATGCGAGGGATAACGGCCAGGAAGCCGTAACCCATCAATTGCCAGAAAGGAAATTCCGTCGCGCCTGCCGCGAGCCAGTTCTGATAGCCCGTATTATACATACCGAACAGCAGACATGGCATGAGAGCAAGCACCACGATAATCATCACTCGCTTGGAGTCAAGACTGTCGTGGACATTAACTCCCGAACTTGAAGTAGTGTTGGGAGTATATAGAAAGGTCTCAAGCCCGTCGAACACACTCTGGAAAGCCTGAAGCTTGCCGCCAGGCTCGAAATTAGGCTTGATTCTGTTAAGATAATTTCTTAGCGCTTTCATTATCTGATTGTTGATTCTTACAAATTATTGCTGACAGCTGACTTTAAACTTCGCTTCGGAGATAGTCGAGACCGTCGCGTACAATCTTCTGAAGCTCAAGTTTCGAGGGGTCGACGTATTCTGCGAGGGCAAAATCCTCGGGAGCCACCTCATAAATGCCGAGAGCCTCCATGCGGTCTATATCCTTAGCGATAATAGCCTTGATAAGATATTCGGGAAGGATATCCATGGGGAAAACCTTGTCGTATTCACCTGACATAATCATAGCCCTGCGACCGCCGTTGAGACGGGCGTCGGGAGCGAACTTACGCCTGAGGAAACGCCCTATGAACGAAGGACTGACACTCATCTTCGACGGGCTCATCGAAGCCCAGCCCATGAACTCATCGGCATCATCGCCTTCGGGAATAACCGTCACCTGACGGTATGGATAGCGGAGGAATCCATCCGTCCCTACGGGAACACCCGTAAGCACGTTGCCGGAAATAACCCTGTGGTGACGGCTATCCTCCTTTATGTCGCCACCTATAACGTCGGCCATATCCGCACCCGCGACTGTCTTTACAATCTTAGGCG
The DNA here is from genome assembly GCA_021768245.1 of Bacteroidaceae bacterium. GTDB lineage: Bacteria > Bacteroidota > Bacteroidia > Bacteroidales > Muribaculaceae > Duncaniella. The sequence goes on from JAETNO010000004.1 coordinate 91,425, forward strand.
TGACAAGCTCACTACCGGTGACCGCAACGCTTACCGACCAGTCCACACTCCCGGTTGAGATTAGATGGCCTATGCGTGCGAGTGTCACGATATCGAGAGTCCATACGACCTCCCCCTTATTGACAGGCTCGATATTCGCAATCTGCACGCCGGCATTTCCTGCCGGATGAATATGTGGAAATTCCACAATCTCAGCGTCCTCGATATCAGGCATAGCCGAACCTACCCCGACACCTATATATATAATGCCGGATGTCAGTTTCTTCAAAGCCTTCACACCAGCTTTTATATCTGTCTCACAGCCCGCCACCATCTTCTCAAGCGAAAGGGCAAGAGGAGCTGTATCCATGGCAGTCACCATTATCGAGCGAGGCTCGTCGGAGGGAAGGGGCACTATGTCATAAGGCCTGCGACGCATCATCGCCCAAAGGCCACTCTCCATAAGAGCAGTCCTTAGCGCCTCTCCATTCGCTGAGCCAAGGGAGCCGAAAGAATCCGCTGTCCCGGAGGAAGCGGCATCAGTCTTTACAACCACGCGCTCAATCTTTCGACGCGCGCCACGCACGACAGCCTCTACCGTCCCGCCCACAGGCGACACGAGCTTAACACGCGAATCCGACTTGTCGTGGAGCAGCGGAGTGCCGGCCACCACGCAATCGCCTTCGGCAACATCAAGTTTAGGAGTAAAACCGGGGAAATCGTCGGGCACTATAGCTATACGGGAGGGCGTCACAGCCACTACAGGGGCATCGTCGCCCAGACCACCCGCGAGATTAAGATTTAAGCCTTTCTTCAGGCTGACAGTCTTTCTCATCCTTAGTTAATGTGTTTTGACCTAATTAGAAAATGTAAAGCGCAAAGTTAATAAATATATTTGAATAATTATTAATATCCTTTAAGTGAATTAAGCGCAAAACTTAATATTTAGCGCAAAGAGAATGTTATAATTTGTATTTTGGCATTTTTATGGTCAAAAAAAGGGGCGAAACGTTTGCATAACCGAGTTTTTCCTTATAATTTTGCAATATCGTTTAAAGACCATACCCATAGGTATGCCCTAAACTGATACCATACCGAATAAAATTAAATTCGTCTAAATCATCAATGCAACGTGTCCGGTCGGTGGGGCACACACACCGTGGAAAACTTAAAGCCTCAACAATAGCACAATCATCAAAAACTAATAACAAATAAACCAATAAACTTAAAAACTTTAGTTATTACAAATTATGGAAGCTCAAAAGCCCAATCCCACCCAGCCCGCAAAGGCTAACGCTAAGAACAACTCCGGAAGCAATGTAGCCGGCATCAAGAACGCTTTCTTGGTGATTCTCGCTTGCTTTGTAGTGGCAGTTTGCCTCTTCATCTTCTGGTTCGGTCATGAATCTCACTTTGAAGAAGGTCACCCGATCGACCTTTGGGGTACTATCTACAAAGGCGGTTTCATCGTGCCTATCCTCCAGACCCTCTTCCTCACTGTGATTGTTCTTTCTGTTGAGCGTTGGATCGCTCTTTCTTCAGCCAAGGGCAAAGGTTCTATCGAGAAGTTCGTAGCAGGCGTTAAGAAATGCCTCGCCGCCAACAACATCCAGGGTGCAAAAGACCTCTGCAAAAATCAGAAGGGTTCTGTTGCCGCTGTTGTTGCCGCAGCTCTCGTAAGCTACGAAGAAATGGACAAGAACACCGTTCTCACCAAAGAGCAGAAAATCGCCAACCTTCAGAAGACAGTTGAGGAAGCAACCGCCCTCGAAATGCCCGCTCTTCAGCAGAACCTCCCCATTGTCGCTACCCTCACCACTCTCGGTACTCTCGTCGGTCTTCTCGGTACTGTGATGGGTATGATCAAATCATTCCAGGCTCTTGCAGCTTCTGGTGCTCCTGACTCAACCGAACTTTCTACCGGTATTTCCGAGGCACTTATCAACACCGCCTTCGGTATCGCAACCGGTGCGTTCGCTGTAATCTCTTACAACTTCTACACTAACAAGATTGACAATCTCACCTACGCTATCGACGAGATTGGCTATTCTATCGTGCAGACATTCACTGCTACCCACTAATCCCTATTACCGATATCAATCAAGGTTTAAACCAAGACAATAACCAAAACCTCTAACAACAAGATAATCGTAATATGGGAAAAGTAAAAATGAAGAGAAAAAGCACCCTCATCGACATGACCGCGATGAGTGACGTGACTGTGCTCTTGCTTACTTTCTTCATGTTGACATCCACCTTCCTGCAGAAGGAACCGGTCACTGTGCTGACCCCCTCCTCTGTATCGGAGCAGAAAGTCCCGACAGCCAACCTGGCCTCGGTGCTCGTAAGCCCCGAAGGGAAAGTCTTCATCTCCATTGCCGGTGACGCTGACGCTGAAACCAAAGACACATGGGGTTCTGAGGCTCTCCGCAAGACGATCCTCAATGAAGCAGTAACGCTCTACAACAAGCAGCATCCCTCCAACCCGGTGCAGCTCACTGTAGCACAGCGCGACGCATTCTCTAAAATAAATATGTTTGGCGTTCCTTTCCAGGTTCTCCCCCAGTTCCTCTCTATGTCTCAGACCGAGCAGGACAAGTTCATTACCGACATGACTCAAAAGGGCGTTGGTATTCCTATCAACGACAACAAGGACATGGAGCGTCTCAATGAGTTCCAAATCTGGATGCGCGCCATCTACAATTCAGGAAACGACAACCTTCAGAAAGCGATGAAAAAAGGCGAGGGTATCGCTGTCAAAGCCGACAAAGACACCCCCTACAGCATTGTCCATGATGTGCTTGACAACCTCCAGACATTGAAGATGAACCGCTTCAGTATCATGACCGCTTTAAAAACTGAGCAAGACTAATCATTATGGCACAAATAGAACAATCAGACGGCGGCAAAAAGAAAAAAGGCGCCCAGAAAAAAATGTCTATCCACGTGGACTTTACTCCGATGGTGGATATGAACATGCTTCTGATTACCTTCTTCATGCTTTGTACCACAATGATTAAGTCTCAGACGCTCACTATCTCACTCCCTTCGAATGAGAAAATTGAGCAGAATCAGATGAACAAAGCCAAGGAATCAGAGGCCATCACCCTCATCCTGACAACTGAACGCAATGCCGACGGTAAAATCAAGAAAGATGATACCGGCCGCCCGATGAGCACCGTTTACTACTATGAAGGTATGCCCGAAATAACCGACGCCGACGGCGACGGTCGTATCGACAACAACAAGCTTAAAGCTGAATACTTCGTAGGCAACGACGGTCACATCCAGCAAGGCATCCGCAAGATTCTCCATGACCGTAACAAGCAGGTACTCGAAAGAATCGATAAGGAAAAAGCTAAATGGCGCAATAAAGAGTTCGCTCCCGGCAATTCTGCAGCTAACGACTCCATCTATCAGGCCCGTGCACGCGAAATCCGTAATGACTCGACTCTCACCCGTCCTGTAGTTATTATCAAGGCCACTCCCGAAGCTTCATGGGAAAGCCTGATCAGCGCTCTTGATGAAATGCAGATCAATCAGATTTCACGCTATCAGATTGACAACATCAACAAGACTGACTCAGTGCTCATTCTTGACTATCTCGCCAAGAACCCTAAAAAGTAATCTTTTGATGACTGATATATATATTAACCACTGAAAAATTTCTATCGAAAATATGGCAAAAGATGTAGATCTTTCATCATCAGAATGGATTGACCTTATATTTGAAGGTAAAAATAAAGACTTCGGAGCCTATGAGCTCCGCAAGGCTTCCGCAAAGCGCCACAACCGCGCAATGCTCGTAATCCTTATCGTACTCCTCGTCGTAGCCGTTCTTGGCCTTCTCGCCAACACTGTGCTCAAGCAGGCTGACGCCCGCCCTGAAGACCAGATTGAACAGGCAATGATTGACTACTCCGCTGAAGAAGAGCAAGAAGAGGAAGAACCGGAAGAAGAGAACCAGCGCGTTGAGGAACAGCAGCCCGAAGCTCTCCCCGAAGAGATTCTCAACACTGTAAAAGCCACCGAGCTCCAGATTACAAAGGACGAAGAGGTTGTTGAAGAAATCAAATCGCAGGACGACCTGAAGGAAACTGACACCGCAGTAGGTACAACCGACTTTGACAAAGGTACCGACGACCTCAATGTGGTGCGTGAACATAAGGAAGAAGTTATCGTTGAAGAGAAGAAACCCGAACCCGTTGACGACAATCAGGTATTTACCGTGGTTGAGCAGAAGCCTCAGTTCCCTGGTGGCGACGCAGCCCTCCTCAAATATCTGAGCGAGCACATCCGCTATCCGGCCATGGCCGCTGAAAACGGAATTCAGGGTCGCGTGGTAGTACAGTTCGTCGTTACCAAGACCGGTAACGTAGGCGAAGTCAAGGTGCTCCGTTCAAAGGACCCCGACCTCGACAAGGAAGCTGTACGCGTCGTGAAGTCTCTTCCCAAATTCGTCCCCGGCAAGATGAACGGCCACTCAGTGAACGTATGGTACACTGTCCCCGTGACCTTCAAGCTCCAGGGTGTATAATAGAATCCGAACCCATCTACGGCAGCGTCCGCCATTCCCATTTCGGGATGGCGGACGCTCCTTTTCATGACACATGTTCATGTCATATTTTTCCCTTTTATCAGACACACAAACCAATTGGCATGATTTTTGTTAGAATAATATGAAGGTAGCCGACACTACCGCAACTGAATATCCGATAAATAACATAAACTCACAACTTCAACATAGCTCATGAACTTCAATAATTTCACAATCAAGTCGCAGGAAGCAATCCAGAAGGCCATAGAGATTACCCGTGGAGCCGGGAACCAGGCCATTGAACCCGTGCATCTGCTCAAAGGAGTCATGACTGAAGGGGAATCGCTAATCAACTTCATTTTCTCCAAGGTCGGCGCAAATGCCGCCACCTTGATGCGACAGGTTGACGCGAAAATCGCATCCGAACCTAAAGTGTCAGGCGGCGAGCCCTATCTCAGTCGCACCTCCAACGACGTATTGCAGAAAGCCCTCGACATAGCAAAAAAACAGGGCGACGAATATGTCACCCTCGAAGCATTGCTGTTAGCCATTTTCACGGTCAACTCTCCGGCAGCAACCATCCTTAAAGATGCCGGATTGAGCCAGCGTGAGTTAGAATCGGCAGTCGCAGAGCTTAGAAAAGGGAAGAAAGCTACCGACCAAAGCGCGGAAGATACCTATCAGGCGCTTTCAAAGTATGCAATCAACCTCAACGAGCGCGCACGGGAAGGGAAGCTTGACCCTGTGATCGGGCGTGACGACGAAATCCGACGGGTGTTGCAGATTCTGTCGCGACGCACCAAAAACAATCCTATGCTTATCGGCGAACCGGGCACCGGTAAAACCGCGATTGCCGAAGGGCTGGCTCAGAGGATTGTCCGTGGCGACGTCCCCGAAAATCTCCGCACAAAGCAGATCTACTCGCTCGACATGGGCGCCCTCGTCGCCGGAGCGAAGTATAAGGGTGAGTTTGAGGAGCGCCTTAAAGCTATTGTGAATGAAGTGACGGGAGCCGATGGCGAAATCATCCTTTTCATCGACGAAATCCACACTCTTGTGGGCGCCGGCAAAGGTGAAGGAGCGATGGACGCCGCCAATATCCTCAAGCCTGCTCTCGCGCGAGGTGAACTACGCTCAATAGGTGCCACCACGCTCGATGAGTATCAGAAATATTTCGAAAAGGACAAAGCCCTCGAACGCCGCTTCCAGAAAGTGATGGTCAATGAGCCTGACGAGGCCGCCGCCATCGCTATCCTCCGTGGCCTGAAAGAGCGCTATGAAAACCACCACAAGGTGCGCATCCGTGATGAGGCGATTATCGCGGCTGTCACTCTTTCCGAACGCTACATAACCGACCGTTTCCTCCCTGACAAGGCAATAGACCTTGTCGATGAGGCCGCGTCCAAGCTTCGTCTTGAAATCGACTCCGTTCCCCAGGCCCTTGACGAAATCACCCGTCTGATTGCCCAGAAAGAGATTGAGCGCGAAGCCATCAAACGCGAAGGTGACAAGGAGAAGGTGAAGGAAATCGAAAAGGACCTCGCCGACCTCCGCGACCAGGAAAAGGAATTTACCGCTAAATGGAAAGCGGAAAAGGATCTTATCAACAAGATTCAGCAAAACAAGATTGATATCGAGCAGCTCAACTTCGATGCAGAGCGTGCCGAGCGCGAAGGCGACTATGCCAAAGTGGCAGAGATTCGCTACTCCAAGGTGCAGCAGAAAGAGCAGGAGAATGTTGCAATCCAGGAACAGCTCAAAATGATGCAGGGCGAGAAAGCCTTCATCAAGGAAGAGGTTGACTCCGAGGATATCGCCGATGTCGTTTCACGCTGGACCGGAATACCGGTCAACAAGATGGTGCAGAGCGAAAAAGAGAAGCTTCTGCATCTCGAGGCCGAACTCCACAACCGTGTCGTCGGACAGAATGACGCAATCGCAGCTATCGCCGACGCCGTGCGCCGCTCGCGTGCAGGACTCAACGACCCGCGTCGCCCTATAGGCTCGTTTATCTTCCTCGGCACGACAGGTGTCGGAAAGACCGAACTCGCCAAGGCCCTCGCCGAATATCTTTTCGACGACGAGAACATGATGACACGAATCGACATGAGTGAATATCAGGAGAAACACTCCGTCAGCCGACTCGTAGGAGCGCCTCCGGGATACGTAGGCTACGATGAAGGAGGACAGCTCACCGAAGCCGTGCGCCGTAAACCTTATTCGGTAGTGCTTTTCGACGAAATCGAGAAAGCCCATCCCGACGTGTTCAATATCCTCCTTCAGGTGCTTGACGATGGCCGTCTGACCGACAACAAAGGCCGTATGGTCAACTTCAAGAACACCATAATAATAATGACCTCCAACATGGGTTCCCATCTCATCCGCGATAATTTCGCAAAGATGACTCCGGAGAATCGTGGAGAGGTTATAGAGAACACCAAATCGGAAGTTATCGAACTGCTCAAGCAGACAATCCGTCCGGAATTCCTTAACCGTATCGACGAAATCATCATGTTCACCCCGCTCAACGAGCAGGAAATCGAAGAAATCGTCGGTCTGCAGATTAAGTCAATCCAGAAGATGCTTGCCAAAAACGGTATCACTCTTGAGGTTACTCCAAAAGCGCTCAAGTTTCTTGCCGAAGAAGGCTATGACCCCGAATTCGGCGCACGTCCGGTCAAGCGAGTTATCCACCGCATGGTGCTCAATCAGCTGTCTAAGGACATCCTCGCACAGAAAGTCGACCGCGAGCACCCGATTATAATCGATTTCGACGGCAACGACATTGTGTTTAAAAACTGACCCGCCCCCTACCCCCTACCAATATCCACAAACCAGAATTATTTATAACAAACTAAACAATTATTATTAACATTATGAAACGATTTCTTTATCTGCTTTTAGCACTACCGCTTCTCGGCTTGATAACATCATCGTGTGACGATGATGACAATGTCCCCCAGGTAAATCTGTCGATTGACTACACTGGAGCCACGATGGAAGAAGAGGCCCTTTATGTGGTTCAGGGACAGACACTCGAAATCAGCGCCCTGCGCGCGATACCTGTCGAGGGGACCAAAGCTGCCACAATCAGTTCGGCGACCTACTATTGGGACGGACGTCCTATTTTCCGCACCATCCTTTCCCCCTTCCCCGTCAGCATAAACACTACTGACATGGAAGTTGGCGAACACACCCTTGGAGTTTACGCCAATGTGCTTCAGGTCGACAAGTCAATAGGCTTCGCCGTTACAGAATTCCCGGTCGTTATTGTTGAAAACAACGAAGAGCAGCCCGGTGAGGGTGAAGGAGGGACAATCACTCCCGACACCCACATGAGCAAAACCGAGAAATAAGCTTGATATATAACTGACATCAAATCGCCGTAAGACCAGATGATTTTTATTTGGTTTTACGGCGATTTATTCATACCTTTGCAACGGAAAATCAAAAAAGTGGACAAATTTGGCTGCTTGCAACCACTTCAAAAAATGCTAAAACCGCACTTTGGACTTTTGAGTTTCATCCTTTACGCCAACGCCTTTCGGGCTATGGTTTAAAGATGAAAGAAATGTTGAAGCAGGCAGCGTGTCCCCCCCACGCATTTTCCAAGCCGACTTCGACATTTTATTTTTTATATCTGAATATGAAAACTTATCTCTTCACATCCGAATCCGTATCGGAAGGCCATCCCGACAAAGTGGCCGACCAGATTTCAGACGCCATACTCGACGAATTCCTCGCTCGCGACCCCAAGTCGAAAGTAGCATGCGAGACCCTTGTCACAACCGGGCAGGTCGTGATTGCCGGTGAAGTCAAAAGCGAAGCCTACATCGACCTTATGGACGTGACCCGCGAAGTTATCCGAAACATCGGCTATAACCGCAGCGAACTGAAATTCGACGGCGAAGCCTGCGGCGTCTTCTCCGCCCTTCATGAACAGAGCGCCGATATCAACCGTGGAGTCGAGCGCAGCGAACAGGAAGAGCAGGGTGCCGGCGACCAGGGCATGATGTTTGGCTATGCCTGCAACGAGACATTAAACTACATGCCTCTCACAATCGACCTCTCCCACCGTCTGCTCCAGGAACTCGCCGACATTCGCCGTGAGGAAAAAGATATGACATGGGAGAAACGCGGACGCACATTCACCTATCTGCGCCCTGACTCCAAAAGCCAGGTGACGGTGGAATATGACGAAAACCATCGTCCCCTAAGGGTTGACACAATCGTAATTTCCACACAGCACGATGAATTTATCCGTCCGATGGATGAATCCGCAAGCTCGCAGGCCGCCGCAGACCGAGCCATGCAGCAGCGCATCACCGACGATGTCCGCAACATCCTAATTCCACGCGTCAAGGCAAAGCTGCGCCCCGAAGAAGCCGCACTGATTGGCGACGATGTCAAACTTCTTGTAAACCCTACAGGGAAATTCGTGATTGGCGGTCCTCACGGCGATACAGGTCTGACCGGACGTAAAATCATTGTCGACACCTATGGCGGACATGGTGCACACGGCGGAGGCGCCTTCTCAGGCAAAGACCCATCCAAGGTCGACCGTTCGGCAGCCTATGCCGCACGCCACATAGCGAAAAATCTCGTGGCCGCAGGTGTAGCCGACAGAGTCCTCGTACAGGTGGCATATGCCATCGGCACGGCAAAACCGGTGAGTCTCTGCGTAAACACTTACGGAACGGCAAAAATCGATATGACCGACACTGAAATAGCGGCAAAAATCCGGGAAATGCCATGCTTCGACATGACTCCTTATGCAATCGAAAAGCGTTTCGGTCTTCGCAACCCCATTTATCGTGAAACAGCCAGCTACGGCCATATGGGACGTACCCCTCAGACTGTCACCAAACACTTCCATTCTAAATATGAAGCTCCGATAAGCCGGACTGTCGAGCTCTTCACCTGGGAAAAACTCGACGCCGTCCCCGCAGTCAAAGAAGCCTTCGGAATAATATAGGAAGCAAGCACCCCACGACAGAAGGGTACATAAGTTCATAAATAACAAAAATTACAGACTGTTTTTCAGTATATTTTCGCTGAATCTTAGCCTGTAATTTTTGTTATTTATGAACTTATGTACCCTTCTATACGGTTCACTCTTTGATTCCGTAAGCGAGGTCACCGGCATCTCCGAGTCCGGGGACGATATAGGAATGTTCGTTGATAACATCATCGATTGCCCCTACCCATATAGTGGTCTTATCTTCCGGGAATGTGGCCTTTATGTAATCAATAGCCTTGCTCGACGCGATGATAGAAGCTACATGGACATGGGCCGGTTCGCCTTTTGTCAGCAATGCACGATAGCTCAGCTCCATCGATGCCCCTGTGGCAAGCATGGGGTCGGCAATCACCAGAGTCTTACCGTCAATCTTCGGAGAGGCGATGTATTCAATAAACACATCGAAATTCTCCTTCTCGCGATATTTGCGGTAGGCCGAGACAAAAGCATTTTGCGCATGGTCGAAATAGTCCAGGAAACCTTTATGGAAAGGTATGCCGGCACGGAAGATTGTCGCGAGCACAACCTCCTCATCAAGTTTCTGACATTTGGAGACTGCAAGAGGCGTAGTGACATCGACGGTCTTGAATTTCATCCGTTTCGACATCTCATAGGCCATGATCTCACCTATGCGTTCAAGATTACGACGGAACCGCAACATGTCTGACTGCACATTGACATCACGCAATTCACTCATATATTGACTTACAAGCGACGGTTGCTCCGCAAAATTAATAACTTCCATATCTATTATATTTTTCAACAAAATTACAAAATTTCATTTGAATTCATGCAATTCACGTAATCTGTTGTTGAGCATATTGGTGAACTGATAGTTTTTGAGCCCCCATCGCGGATAAATCAATAAATCCGACGGAGATTGCGACACGAAGCGTTCCACAGCTATGTCAGGACGCAAGCGTGCAAGCATTTTCACGCACAAGTCAGCATACTCCTCAGCCGTAAAGCGAGGGATATCATAGAGTCCTTGCTCTACATCGCGGGCCATACGCGTTCCTCTCACAAGTTGCAGCTGATGAAATTTCACGGTGTCTACAGGAAGTTCGTTCACACGCCCGACGGTTGTCAGCATACACTCCTCATCCTCACCCGGAAGTCCCATAATCAGATGCAACCCGCATGGAATCCCCGCGCGGTGGGTACGGTTGACCGCGTCCACAGTATCGGCCCATGTATGGCAGCGATTGATTTTCTCGAGAGTGACATCGCATGCGCTCTCGGCTCCATATTCAATCATCACCCAGGCCGGCAATGCCGCAAGACGGTCAAGCAAGGTCTGAGGCATGCAATCCGGACGCGTGCCAATGATGAGACCGACGACACCCTCAACCGACAAGGCTTCCTCATAAAGACCCATCAAGCGCTCTATGTCGTCGGAATGGGTATTGGTGTAAGCCTGAAAATATGCGAGATAGGACATGTCGGGATATTTACGGGCGAAAAATTCCCGTCCCCTTCTCAATTGGTCGGAAACGCTCAACGAAGGCGCGCAGTATTCAGGATTGAAGGTCTGATTGTTGCAATACGTACACCCCCCATAGCCCTTGGTCCCGTCGCGGTTCGGGCAGCTGAAGCCTGCGTTGACCGTCAATTTCTGCACCTTGCAACCGAAGTGTTCAGAAAGGAAATCGCTGTAATCACGATAAAATTTTGCGGGCATGGCAAGAGTCTAATTCTTTTGTAGAAATGCCGTCAGCCGGACTAAAGCTTTGAAGCCTTGTTAATCAGATATGCGTCAAGGAGCACTATCGCCGCCATAGCCTCCACGATGGGCACCGCACGCGGCACCACACATGGATCATGACGGCCACGGGCCTTAAGCAGGACAAAATTATCATCCTTATCAATTGTCTCTATATCCTGCATAAGGGTAGCCACCGGTTTGAAGGCCACTCTGAAATAAATGTCCTCACCGTTCGAGATACCGCCTTGTATGCCACCTGAATTATTAGTGGCAGTGGACACCCGACCGTCTTCATCAATCTTGAAACGGTCAATCACCTCACTGCCGCGACAACCGACTCCGGCAAACCCCATGCCATATTCAAATCCCTTGGTCGCGTTTATGCTCATCATCGCTTCCGCCAGACGGGCACCGAGCCGTCCGAACACGGGCTCTCCCAATCCGACCGGCAGACCTTTGACAACGCAGCTCACCACGCCGCCTACCGTGTCGCCCTCCCCTTTGATTTTCATTATAAGCTCCTCCATCTCGGCGGCCTTTGCGGCGTCGGGACAACGGACAGGATTGCTTTCTGCAAGCGACAAATCAAGTTTCGTGTAAGGCTCCGTCAATTCTATATGCCCGACCTGTGAAGTATAGGCCTGAATCGTGATTCCAAGCTGTTCGAGGGCCTGTCTTGCAAAAGCTCCGGCCACCACACGGGTCGCAGTCTCACGCGCGCTCGACCGTCCGCCCCCTCGATAGTCGCGTATGCCATACTTCGAAGTGTATGTGAAATCTGCATGCGAGGGACGAAAAGCGGTTTTCAACTGGCCATAGTCCTGCGATTTCTGGTTCTCATTTCGGATTATGAATCCTATAGGGCACCCCGTGGTCATGCCTTCAAAAAGTCCTGAGAGCACTTCTACGGTGTCACTTTCACGACGTGTGGTAGTAATTGCCGACTGACCGGGACGGCGGCGATCAAGTTCATGCTGCACCTTTTCGAGGTCAATCCTGACACCGGCGGGCATACCGTCGATAATCCCGCCTATAGCAGGGCCATGACTTTCTCCAAAGCCGGTGAAAGTAAATATCTTACCTATAGTATTCATCGGAGATAAGTGTTAAGTGTTGGGTTTTGAATGTTAAGTGGCGGAGTCATTTATCCACGGCGACATCAGCGACCTTGCCCTTGCAATAGTCAATGAGTTCCGAGGGGCTGACCTTAAGTTGTAATCCCCTCTGTCCGGCCGAGACATATATGAACGGAAAATCCATTGCTGTCGAGTGGAAAAATGTCGGGAAAGGCTTTTTCATCCCGAGTGGAGAGCAACCTCCACGGATATAGCCGGTCAGCGGAAGCAGCTCTTTCATCGGAATCATTTCCGCTTTTTTCGCGCCAGCCACCTTTGCGGCCTTCTTTAAATCCACCTCCATGTTCCCGGGAATCACACATACGAAATATCCCGCTTTATCACCATGGAGCACAAGGGTTTTGAACACACAACGGATATCCTCCCCAAGCTCCTCGGCCACATGCTCGGCGGCAAGGTTGTCAGGATCCACCTCATAGGGAATGAGTTCATAAGCAATCTTAGCCCTGTCGAGCAGACGCGCTGCATTTGTCTTAGACACTTTATCCATGATTGTACCGGATGAAGGATTACACGCATGCAAATGTACGAAATTTTTCATCAAAATTCTGTTTGCGCCCTCTTTTTTGGCATTTTTTGCAATGAATTTCACCTATTTATTGCAATTTAATTGCTAACTTTGCAAACTGAAATTACACAAGCTGCAAAAACGATATAACTATCAAGCTGAAAATACAAACAATTTATGAATCCAATCAAAAAAACCATCGAGTTGCCTGACGGCCGCGTCATCACACTTGAGACCGGCAAACTTGCAAAGCAGGCCGATGGAGCGGTAGAACTGCGCATGGGCAACACTATGCTCCTTGCGACAGTAGTGACGGCAAAAGAAGCCGGCGAAGGTGTCGACTTCATGCCCCTTCAAGTAGAGTACAAAGAAAAATTCTCATCAAACGGACGCTTTCCCGGCGGCTTCCTCAAACGTGAAGGCCGTGCCAGCGACTATGAAATCCTAACTTCCCGACTGGTTGACCGTGTGCTCCGCCCCCTTTTCCCCGACAATTACCATGCTGACACAATCGTACAGATTACGATGTATTCTTCCGACGGTGTCGACATGCCCGACGCTCTCGCAGGCCTTGCCGCATCGGCAGCCCTCGCGGTCAGCGATATACCCTTCAACGGGCCTATTTCGGAAGTCCGCGTAGCCCGCATCAACGGTGAATTTGTAATTGACCCGACTTTCGAGCAGCTCGAAAAAGCCGACATGGAGTTGATGGTAGGCGCTACCTACGACAACATCATGATGGTTGAAGGCGAAATGAACGAAGTTTCAGAAGCCGACCTCCTCGCCGCGCTCCGTGCCGCCCACGATGCCATCAAGGTTCAGTGCAAGGCCCAGATGGAACTCGCGGAAGAAGTCGGTTCGACCGTGAAACGCGAATACTGCCACGAGACCAACGACGAAGAGCTCCGCAAGGACGTACATGAAAAATGCTACGACAAAGCCTATGCCATCGCAAAGCAGGGATGCGCCGACAAACACTGGCGTCAGGAAAGCTTCGACAAGATTTGCGAAGAATATCTTGAAAGCATCCCCGAAGAGGAGCGTGCGGAGAAAGAAGCAATGGTGAAGCGCTACTACCACGATGTGGAGAAAGAAGCTATGCGTCGCTGCGTGCTCGACGAGGGAATCCGCCTCGATGGCCGTAAGACTGACGAAATCCGTCCTATCTGGTGTGAGGTCGACTACCTTCCGGGCCCTCACGGCTCTGCAGTCTTCACCCGTGGTGAGACCCAGTCGCTCGCAACCGTAACCCTCGGTACAAAACTCGACGAGAAGATTCTTGACGACGTCCTCAACCAGGGCCGTGAACGCTTCCTCCTCCATTACAACTTCCCCCCCTTCTCCACAGGCGAAGCCCGTGCACCCCGTGGCGTAGGCCGTCGCGAAGTAGGACACGGCAACCTTGCCCACCGTGCTCTCAAGCGCATGTTCCCCGATGATTTCCCCTATGTATGCCGCATTGTCAGCGACATCCTCGAATCAAACGGTTCGTCATCGATGGCCACCGTATGCGCAGGCACACTCTCACTTCTTGACGCAGGCGTGAAAATGAAACGCCCCGTGAGCGGTATCGCAATGGGTCTTATCTCTGACGGCACCAAATATGCCATCCTCTCGGATATCCTCGGTGACGAAGACCACCTCGGCGATATGGACTTCAAGGTAACAGGAACACGCGAAGGCATCACAGCCACACAGATGGACATAAAGTGCGACGGCCTTAGCTATGAAATCCTTGAAAAGGCCCTCAACCAGGCCAAGGAAGGACGCCTCCATATCCTTGATAAGATACAGGAAACCATACCCGCTCCCCGCGAAGACTACAAGCCCCATGTGCCACGCATCGTCACAATGCTCATACCCAAAGAGCTTATCGGCGCTGTCATTGGCCCGGGCGGAAAAATCATCCAGGGAATCCAGGAAGCAAGCGGCGCTACAGTCAGCATCGACGAAATCCCCGACGGCGGCTATATCGAGGTTGCGGCAGCCAACAAGGCTTCCATCGACAAAGCCCTCGACATGATCAACGCTATCGTGGAACTTCCCGAAGAGGGCAAGGTTTACCATGGCAAAGTCCGTTCAATCCTTGAATTCGGAGCTTTTGTTGAATTCATGCCTAACCGCGACGGACTCCTCCACATCTCTGAAATCTCATGGGACCGTCTTGAAAACATGGAGGCATCAGGTTTGAAAGAAGGCGACGAAGTCGACGTGAAACTCATCGAAATCGACAAGAAGACCGGCAAATACCGTCTGTCGATGCGTGCCCTCCAGCCGAAACCGGAAGGATATGTGGAACGTGAGCGCGCTCCCCGTGGCGAACGTGGACCTCGCCGCGATGGAGACCGTCCCCGTCGTGACGGAGACCGTGGACCTCGCCGTGACGGAGATCGCGGACCGCGTCGCGACAACAACCACGGTCCCCGCGAACCGCGCAACTAAACAGAGTCTTAAATCAATCCCACATAACGATTAATTTTTGCACTCTTAGTTAACCCTAAATGAAAGAGGCTGTCATAAGCCTCAAAATAATCACTGAAAAAACCGGTCCCGGCGAGTTCCCCTTTCGGGAAACCGCCGGGATTTTTATTTAGATATTGTCTGAATTTTATCAGGAAACTCCGTTCGAAAACTATGGCTGTCAAAAACCACTATATCGTGGTCGCCGCAGGAAGTGGCTCGCGCTATGGAGGAAATCTCCCCAAACAGTTCTGCGACCTTAACGGGCGCCCGTTGCTCATGACCACACTTGAACGTCTCAATGCCTGTCGTCCTGACTGGAATATAATAGTAGTGCTAAGCAAAGATATGATATGTGAATGGGAGAAAATGTGTCTCGACCATGATTTCACTCTTCAACACCATATAGTAGCGGGAGGTGCGACGCGCGCGATGAGCGTGAAAAACGCACTTGACACACTGCCTCAGGATGTGGACGGCTATATAGGTGTCCACGATGCAGCGCGCCCGGTAGTGACAAAAGCCATGATAGACTCCTTAACCGAAGGACTCGCTGACGGAGCTGACGGCACTATCCCGAGTTGTCCTGTCACAGACTCCATACGCCGCATCAACGAAGACGGCTCCTCTGTCGCGGTTGACCGTAGTTATTTCCGCTCGGTGCAGACACCTCAGATTTTCCCCGCAGGTAAACTTCTCGATGCGAACCGACGCATGATGAAAGATGAATCCGTAGATTCAAAAAAATTCACCGACGATGCTTCAGTAATGGAAGCAGCGGGCTATACAGATTTAAGGCTTACCAAAGGAGACCCACACAATATAAAGGTGACAAATCCCGGTGACATGGCAATCGCTGAGCTTTATCTGCAAACTATCACCGATTAAGAGATCATCTTAATTTATACGCGACAGATTCATCCCCCGACGAAGTCCATGAACTCCCTGCGGAGACTTGACATAAAATTTCTGCGTGGCATAGGGCCTAAGCGTGCCGAGCTCCTTGACAAGAATCTCGGCATAAAGACCTATTATGACCTCCTGTACCATTTTCCCACAAGCTACATTGACCGCCGTACAGTCTACCGCATCCGAGACTTCGCCGGCGACGATATGCCATCGCTACAGGTCCGGGGACAATTCGTGGGTTTCAACATCGTCGGCGAAGGAGCGAAAATGAGAATGGTCGGTCTGTTTTCCGACGGTTCGGGAACTATGGAGGTAGTGTGGTTCCATCGCGTGCGCTGGGTCGAACAGAATTATCATCGCGGGGTTGAATATGTGCTTTTCGGGAAGCCGTCGCAATTCAACGGACGATGGAGCATGGTGCACCCCGAAGTCGATTCTCCAGCCATACTGACCAAAATGGGTGGATTCAGAGGGGTCTATCCACTCACCGAGCAACTGCGCAACAGAGGATTCACGTCGCGCTCGTTTGCCAACGCGGCAACTGAAATCCTGTCGGGCTGCCAAGGAATGGCAGAGACGCTCCCTTTGGAGGTCATAAACCGCTATAAACTCATAGGCTTGCGCGAAGCTATTTCCGCTATCCACTCCCCCGAATCACCCGAACAGCTTCGGCAGGCACGCCTAAGGCTTAAATTCGAGGAACTTTTCTATCTCCAGCTTGACATCCAGCGTTATGCACGGCGGAGAAGCGGAGCTATACGGGGCTTCCTCTTCCCCAGAATCGGGCATTTTTTCAACACATTCTACACCCAGTTCCTCCCCTTCCCCCTTACGGGTGCCCAAAAAAGGGTTATAAAAGAGATAAGGGCCGATATGGCTACAGGACGACAGATGAACCGCCTGCTTCAAGGCGATGTCGGCTCAGGGAAGACCCTTGTGGCCCTGCTCTGCATGCTCATAGCGCTCGACAACGAGACGCAGGCCTGCCTCATGGCTCCTACCGAGATTCTTGCCACGCAACATTTCGAGACAATAAGCAAGATGGTAGCCCCTATGGGAATCAATGTCAGACTGCTCACCGGTTCTACCCGCAAAAAAGAGCGCGAGGAGATCCACCGTCAACTTCTCGACGGCTCACTCCACATACTCATCGGCACGCATGCCGTGATTGAGGACAATGTGAAGTTCAAAAACCTCGGATTTATCGTTATCGACGAGCAGCATCGCTTCGGCGTGGCACAACGCGCACGTCTGTGGACAAAAAATATCATCGCTCCCCATGTGCTGGTCATGACTGCCACACCGATTCCGCGCACACTCGCCATGACTGTCTACGGCGACCTTGACGTCTCGGTCATTGATGAGCTTCCCCCCGGGCGAAAGCCGGTGCAGACCTTGCTGCGATATGAGGAAAGCCGGTTCGCGACCTATCAGGGCATCGGACGCCAACTCCGAAAAGGGCGTCAGGTCTACATCGTCTATCCGCTCATCAAGGAGAATGAGAAACTTGATCTGAAATCACTGGAGGAAGGATATGAAAATATCTGTGAAACTTTCCGTGACTATAAGGTAGCCTTTGTTCACGGACAGATGAAACCGCAGGAAAAGGAATATCAGATGGGCCTCTTCGCATCGCACCAGGCGCATATCCTTGTCGCCACCACTGTGATTGAGGTAGGCGTCAATGTGCCCAACGCCACAACGATGCTGATTGAAAATGCCGAGCGCTTCGGTCTGTCGCAGCTCCATCAGCTACGCGGACGCGTGGGCCGTGGAGGCGAACAGAGCTACTGCATACTGATGTCGAAACGCAAAATCAGCGGAGACACACGCAAGCGGCTCGAACTCATGACCTCTACTACCGACGGTTTTGCCATAGCGGAAGCCGACATGCAGATGCGCGGGCCGGGTGACATAGAGGGTACCATGCAGAGCGGGATGCCAATATCGCTTCATATAGCAAATCTTGCAACCGACGGGCAGATAGTGCAGCTTGCCCGCGACGCCGCCTGCGAGATTCTCGACAATGACCCTGAACTGCAGGACCCGAACCATTCCATACTCCGCAGCCAGCTCGACTTGCTTACCACACGCATCCATGATTGGTCAAGAATCTCATAGTATCACACATCACCGCAACAGTTATACGGGCCGTTTTCCCCATTGTGGAAAACGGTTTAAGTCAACAAATTAACATATGAGCCGAAATAGGCTCCCGGATTGACGTTTTTTAATGTCTTTTAGCTGAGCGAGATACTTCAAAGCCCGTTTTCAGTTGTTTTATTAGTGTAAGTAACGATAAAGAAGCTCTAAGCAGGAATATCTGAATTTACATCCCTCGTCCTCTTTATTGGGTTGTGAAACCAGATAATGAGGCTCTCATAAATAAATAGTTGAAACGTGAGGGGAGGAGTTAAGACTTTGGTCTTAGCTCCTCCTTTGTGTGTCATATATATACCTCAAGCTGTAAAACGGCGACGTCAGGCCATCTCTTTCAGCGCGAGAGAAAGCTGATGGGGGCAGGATGTGGGCTTATCCTTGCAACGGATATTCTCAAGGCGGCTTATCACCTCTTCAACCTTCATCCCTCTTACAAGAGCCGCTATTCCCTGAAGATTGCCGTGGCAACCGCCTGTAAAATGCACATCCTTGACCACTCCATTCTCCACCTCTATATCTATCAGGCGCGAACACGTACCCGTCGTTGCATACTGGTATTTCATATCGATATCCGTTTTTATTCGTTTCCGCTTGCAAAGTTAGCACTTTAAATCGCAAGCACAAAAGCCACAGCAAATGGAATTCCACGACTATAATCGGCAATACACACTCGATTTGCCGACTTTACCGATTATAATCGGTATTTTACACAATATTTGCTTACATTTCCGAATATGAGATATGTTATACAGAGCATAATCGCAGTCTGATATTATTGAGGTAGAGAAATTTTTGCGTTGAAAAACGCCAGTTTAGCTCACAAGAAAAAAATAGCTGAAAACCTTACGGTTTTCAGCTATTTTTGGTGCCCGGAACAAGACTCGAACTTGCACGCCTCGCAGCACTCGCACCTGAAACGAGCGCGTCTACCATTCCGCCACCCGGGCTTTGCGAGGACAAAGGTAATAATCTTTTTCCGTTCCGCCAAATTATTTTTTTACTTCGGCTTGGAATCATTCGTTTTTCCACCGGAGGCTTTCCCTGTTTTCCTGACACCGAGAAAAAGCAGCGATGTCAAAGGATAACGCTTCACAATCACATATATCAACAACGGGATAGCGATTGCAGGAACAATCGTGATGCACCACGGAAGGGTGTGCATCGTGCGGTGGATGGCCATATGAAGAAACATTATTATCAAGGACGCCTCGCCAATCAGCGCCAGCACGCTCCCGAGGTGCCGGGTCCGACATATCCACATGGAGACTATAGCGATACAGAATGTAAGCCATATGGAAAATGCGACAGAAAGCACAGGGATTCCATAGTAACCCACCTTCATATCCATCGCGAGATTCCCACGCCAAATCCAAGCGACCACGAAACTCGCTATGATAAGAGCCGCGATAATCCACCCGTAAATGCGGGGCCAACTCACAGCCATCAATTTCCCATAGAGCAAAGCGGAGCGATTTCCTATCCACAGATAAAACACGGCCACAGGAACGACATGTGCCGCCCACGGCAAATCCACGTGCTTATAGCCGACCACATAGCCCGCAAAAAGAATCCCGACAAACAAAAACGCGGAGAGCCATCCACGGTTAAGCATGAAATTGAAAATCCACGACGAGAGGAAGAGCACGGTTATGAACCAGAATACCGTGAGACGGCCCTGAAGCATGCTACCTCCATAGAGCAGCTCCAGGCCCGGCAAATCTTGCCCTTTCCTGATAGCATGGAGAGCCTCGGGAACGTAGAAAATGAGGAGAAACACAAAGTATGGCACCAAAAGCCGCATGGCATTATGACGCAGCATGCCGGCGTCGGTATAGCGTCCGGCTTTCATGAGAAAACCCGAAATGATGAAAAACAAAGGCATATGGAAAACATAGACGAAACGGGTGTCGGCCACATGACCCGCCACCACCGCTATTATCCCAAGTCCTTTCATCACATCGAGCCACTGAAGCCTCGGTTTAACGGCAGAATCCATATGACAAGCACATTACTGATAAAAATTTGAAATCGATTTGCACCCGACAAAGGTAAGAATTTATTTTCAAAGACGACTTTTTACAAATTTTCTGACTACCTTTGCACTTTAAAAACTCTCATAAACATATACATCCTGCAATGGAAAACAATACTCAACCCACACCCCAGGAATCCAAGGGACTCAATTTTGTTGAACAGTTAGTGCTTGAAGACCTTCAGGCCGGCAAAAACGGCGGACGGCTCAACACGCGTTTCCCACCGGAACCAAACGGCTATCTCCATATAGGCCATGCAAAGGCTATCTGCATGGATTTCGGGGTAGCGGAGAAATTCGGAGGCACATGCAATCTCCGTTTCGACGACACCAATCCCGTGAAAGAGGATGTTGAGTATATCGACTCAATCCGCGAGGACATCCACTGGCTCGGCTTTGACTGGGGCAACCGCGAATACTACGCATCCGACTATTTCCCCCAGCTTTTCGACCTCGCCGTCCGACTCATCAAGGAGGGCAAAGCCTATGTCGACGACCAGACCTCAGAGCAGATTGCGGCTCAGAAAGGGACCCCGACACAAGCCGGCACTGAAAGCCCCTACCGAAACCGCTCGGTAGAAGAAAACCTCGACCTTTTCCGCAGGATGAATGAGGGGGAATTCGAAGAGGGCGCACGTGTGCTACGCGCGAAAATCGACATGGCAAGCCCCAACATGCACTTCCGCGACCCCATCATGTACCGCATCATAAAGACACCCCACCACCGCACCGGCACCACATGGAAAGTCTACCCGATGTATGACTTCGCCCATGGCCAGAGCGACTATTTCGAGGGTGTGACCCACTCTATTTGCACGCTTGAATTCGTGGTCCACCGTCCGCTCTACGAATATTTCGTCAAGGAACTTGCCGACGACAGCTACTGCCCGCGCCAGATTGAGTTCAACCGACTCAACCTCACCTACACCGTCATGTCGAAGCGCAAACTTCTGCAGCTCGTGAAAGAAGGGCTCGTGGCAGGATGGGACGACCCACGCATGCCGACCATTTCCGGTCTGCGCCGCCGCGGCTTCACCCCCCGCTCAATCCGAAACTTCATCGATGCCATAGGATATACGAAATATGAGGCTCTCAACAGCATTTCACTTCTCGAACACGCCGTGCGCGACGACCTCAACAAGGTAGCGACACGCGGCATGGCCGTCATAAATCCCGTAAAACTCGTGATAACGAACTATCCCGAAGGCCAGGTCGAGACCGTAGAGATGGAAAACAATCCTGAAGAGCCGGGAAGCGGCACCCACAAGATGCCATTCTCACGCGAAATCTATATCGAGCGCGACGACTTCATGGAGAATCCTCCCAAAAAGTTCTTCCGTCTCGCTCCGGACGCAGAAGTGCGCCTCAAGGGAGCCTATATCATCAAATGCACGGGTGTCAAAAAAGATGCCGACGGCAATATTGAAGAAATATACTGCACATACGACCCTGAGACGCGCAGCGGTCTTCCCGGAAGCCAGCGCAAGGTCAAAGGCACACTCCATTGGGTGTCGGCAGCCCATGCGGTAGACGCGACGGCACGCATCTATGACCGTCTGTTCAATGTGGAAAATCCCGCAGCCGAGCCTGACCGCGACTTCCGCGAGATGCTAAACCCTGATTCACTCAAAGTTGTTGAACACATAAAGGTAGAACCCTATCTGACAGAGATAGCCAAGCCCGGAGTGCCCCTGCAGTTCCAGCGCATAGGATATTTCACACTCGACCCTGACTCGAAAGACGGCAAGCTCATATTCAACCGCACGATAGCGTTGAAAGACAGCTGGGAAAAAGCCAACAAATAACAAAGTCAAGATACCTGATTGAACCGACATCACTGAATGGATGAACCAAACGAACGTCGCGACCTATACGAAGAGTTTGAGTCGGAAGTAGTCAAGAACGGCAATACAGAAGCGTTCTTTGACGAAAACGACTTAATCGAAATCTTCGACTACGCCTCGGACTATGATAACTACATCGTCAAAATGGAAGTGCTGCTCTACGGAGCGGTCCACTACCCTAAAAGCGAAGCGCTGGCCACCCGCCGCGCTTGGCTTTACTACTCCTTTGGCGATGTAGAGGCTACGTCCGAGCTTAACAAGCGCGTCAATTCAGGAGGTGTGCTCAACAGGCTTCTTGACCTTCGCGCCCGCAACTCCAATCTCTCGATGAGCCGCGAAGACCTTGAAATGGCCTTCATGGAAATCCTTGCAGACACTGACGATTTTCAGGATGAAGAAATCATCCAGTTCACCGACTATGCCATGGAAACCGGGCTTAGCGAATGGCTCGCGTCAAACAAGGAACTCATACAAGGCAAATGCTCCTATCCGCAGACATTTCTCTATGAATTCGCCGACCGTTCGGAGGAAAACGAGGACCTTGCGACCGCAGCCAGACTGTTTGAAGAGCTCACAATGCTTGAGCCTTTCACTCTCGACTTCTGGCTGAGGCTCGCCACAGTCCAGCTCAACCGCGACGATTACGAGGGAGCACTGTCGTCGGCTGAATACGCCCTTGCCATTGACCCGAATTCAATGATGGGCATGCGCATAAAAGGAGCCTCCCTCTACCGGCTTGAACGCAGTCATGATGCCGTGGCGGCAATCTATTCCAAAATAGTAGCTTCAAATGAGGCCGAGGACACGGATGTGTCGACCCTCGCGGCAGCCCTGATGGAATGTGGACGGCAGGAGGAAGCCGTCGAAATGCTTACCAAATATCTCGCAGAACACCTCAACTCACGTTTGGCTATAGATGTCCTACTGGTGATTGACCGCAAAAAGGCTGAGCCATACGTAAGAAGCATCATATCGTCAGGCTTCATAAGCGAAAAAGACGCCATCGAATGGGCGCGCGGGCATGTGGTCCACGGACAGTTCGCCTCCGCAGCGCTCGTGTGCCTCATATACGATGAAATCAAAGGGATAGAAAACGATGTGCCCTTCCTTATGGAAGTGTGCTACTTCGGATTGCGGTTCGACGATGTGGTCAGAGTCTACCGCAAGAAATTTCTCGGCAACACATGGCCTTATCTTCCGGCCATATCCTTCCCCTTCCTCATGAGCCTCGTGCGCACAGGCCGACGCACGGAAGCACTCGAAGAGGCAAAGGAAATCCTAAATTCAATCCGCACTTACCGCAAATCACACTCCAACACCGAACTGAGCACTCTTTTCCGTCTCACCCCGGCATCGACAGGAGCGATGATCAAAGGCTATATCGATACACTCAAAAACATCATCCACGCGCTGAAAGCCACGGATGAAATCCCCGCCGACGAATTCGACCCAATGATATCATAACAGACTGAATCTCAAATGAAGGAATCCCAGTCATTCTGATAATCCAACTTACACTTTTTTATTCTTTTCACTTCACTTTCCAATTTTTACTTACATGAAATTCTCACTCCGCCCGCTCCTGTCGGCACTGATAGCGCTGTCGGCATTGGCCATATCGGCCCAGAGCGTAACAACCAATCCTGTCACCATCGAGGAAGGCAGTTCAGACATCATCATCACATTCCACTCCGACGGAGGCAACAGAGGACTTGTCAATGCAACGGAATCGACAGCAATCTATGCCCATACAGGAGTGATAACCAACAAGAGTAAAGACCTGTCGGCATGGCGATATGCCACAAACTGGGACACTCCGGACGCCAAACACAAACTCACCTATGTAGCTCCTTTCACGTGGCAGCTTACCATTCCGGATATCAGAAGTTTCTACGGTATAAGCGACCCGACAGAGGTGGTGGAAAAGCTCGCGTTCGTGTTCCGCGATGCGTCCGGTGATATGCAAGGTAAGAGTTCGCTCGGGGGTGACATCTTCGTTGAAGTGTTTCCCTCAGGCTTCCCAAAGGAATCGACCGCTGCCGAATACCCCGGAGGAATCCCCGGAATGGGAGCTCAGCGAAACGGAGACGGCACCGTGACATTCTGCATCGCCGCACCTGAAAAGAAGAATATCGTCCTTATCGGTTCATGGAACGGCTACTCCGTAAAGCCCGAACAACTTATGAACTATCAGGACTATCAGGGGACACGATACTTCTGGACAAACGTCCGCGGTCTTGAGGATGGCAAGGACTATATATATTATTATCTCGTAGACGGAACCGTGCGCGTAGGCGACCCTTATGCCAATCTCGTATTAGACCATTTTAACGACAGCTACATCCCTCAGTCCGTATTTCCGAACCTCCCAGCATATCCTGCTGAAAAAATCAGCGGAGTTCCCCTCGCCGTATACAATTCATCACTCAACGACTATGACTGGCAGGTCAGCGAATTCAAAGGCGTAGGTCAAAGTGAATTGATTGTCTACGAGCTTCTAATCCGTGACTTCACCGGCACTGAAGGGCAGTCGAATGGAGAAGGCACAGTGCGCGGAGTGATTGAAAAGCTCGACTACATCAAAGGCCTCGGCGTCAACGCCATAGAACTTCTGCCTATAATGGAGTTCAGCGGCAACAACTCCTGGGGCTACAACACCAATTTCTACATGGCTCCCGACAAGGCCTATGGAACTCCCGACGACTATCGCGAACTGATTGACCGCGCCCACCAGCTCGGCATGGCAGTGATACTCGACATAGTTTTCAACCAGGCTGACGGGATGCATCCGTGGTATGACATGTACCGCCGCAACATCACTCCCTTCTTCAACGGCTCATCTCCCCACGCCTACAGTGTACTCAACGACTGGAACCAGGATTGCGCCCTCGTGCAGCAACAGTGGCGCGACGCACTCAACTACTGGATGACAGCCTACAAAGTCGACGGCTTCCGCTTCGACCTCGTGAAAGGCCTCGGCAACAACGACAGCTACAGCAATACATATTACCCCGAAACAAACACCTGGGGCACTCCTGACGACTCCAACACAAACAGATATAACGCATCGCGCATCGCCCGCATGAAAGAATTGCGCGACTATATGGCGACAATAAATCCCGACTCCTATTTCATCAATGAAAACCTCGCTTATGCCGAAGAAGAAAACGCTATGGCAGCCGACGGTGAAATCAACTGGGCCAATGTCAACTACGGGGCACGCCAGTATGTGATGGGACAGGCCGATGGCTCGTCTCTCAACCGCTTCTATGCCCCTCTTGACGACAAACGTCTATGGGGCTCCACGGTCAGCTATGCGGAGAGCCACGACGAACAGCGAGTGGCCTACGGCATGTACTCCGACAAGGCTAGCATCGTTCGAGGGAACACACCATATATGTGTCGCCGTATCGGCTCTATGGCAGCGCAGATGCTCCTCTGTCCCGGAGCACATATGATATGGCAGTTCGAGGAACTCGGCAACGAACAGAGCACCAAGAACGGCAGCGGAAACAACACCGACCCCAAAAAGGTTAACTGGAAACTTCTTGACAATCCTGACCGCCGGGGCCTTTACGACTCTTACGCCATGCTGTGTGACCTGCGCAAAAAATATCCCGAACTTTTCCGTGAAGGAGCTGCGACTACAGTCGACCTCAGTTCAATGACAGCCCGATATATCTGCCTCTCATCCGGCTCAAAAGAACTGTATCTCGTGGTCAATCCCGCAGCAGCAAAACCGGATAATACAGCTACTATTCCTTACCCCAAAAATCCGTCGACAGGAGAGACTGCGGCATTAAACGACCCTAAATATTCCCTTTTAGCCAAGAGCTATTCGGTTGAGCCGTCTCTGACGCCAAACGGGGTGACACTCCCTGCAGGAGCCTTCGCTGTCTACGGAGCCAACCTCGAGTCAGGAATCGACGATATTGAAAATGACTGTGGGAAAACAGTCCCTGTCATAAGCGTTGACGGACGACGGATAAATGTCCACAGCCCCTACACAACCTTCTCAATCTACAATCTCGGAGGTGTCAGCCTTCCCGTTGAATCGGAACTTGCCCCAGGCATCTATATCGTCAACGTAGATTCCTATACTGTTAAAGTAGCAGTAATGTGAAGACAAATAAGCTCATAGGAGATTTTGCTTTTCGGGAATTTTTTGTTAATTTTGCGCCTTGATTGGGCTTCACGCGCGCGAAGCGAGCATGCAGGCCATTCGAGATAACGCATAAATATTAATCACACAGATAAATAACTGTAGAAACAAAATGAAAATTACCAAGGACGAGATTTCACCCGTAGACGTACGTCTTACCGTGGCGATTGATGAAAACGATTATAAGGACGAGGTAACAAAAAAACTCAAGGAAATCGGCCGCACCCACGCTATCCCCGGTTTCCGCAAGGGCCACGTGCCTTTCGGCGAACTCAAACGTCGCTTCGGCAAGCAAATGACTTCCGACGTTATCAATGATGTTGTCTACCGTGCCGTGGTCAACTTCATTGACGAAAACAAACTTCCTGTCATGGGCCATCCGCTGCCTGTAGAGGTTAAGGAAGTCATTGAAGACGGAAATCAGGAATTCAAATATGACCTCGCCCTCATACCCCAGCTCGACGTGAAACCCTCCGCCGACGACCACTATCCTTTCTATGAAATCGAAGTGACCGAGGAGATGATTGACGAGCAGGACAAAAATATGCGCAAGCGCTTCGGCAAGCAGGAACCCGGCCAGGAAATGACAGAGGACGGAGTTGTCAAAGGCACTCTCATGCAGCTTAACGAAGACGGAAGCATCAACTCCAATGAAGGAGCCATCCAGGTGACGGACGGTATCGTGTTCCCCCTCTACTTCAAGGATAAGGAAGAAACCGCAAAATTCGCAGGCAAAAAGCCCGGCGACAAAGTGGTGTTCAATCCCTGGAAAGCTGCCGCTGGCGACGCAGGCGAACTCGCTTCGATGCTCCACATCGACAAGAACATCGCCGCTGACGTCAAGAGCGACTTCGAAATGACAATTTCTGAAATCATTGTCAGCGTTCCCGCCGAACTCGGTGAAGAGTACTACAAGATGGTATTCGGCGAAGACAAGGTCCACAATGAAGAAGAATATCGCGCAGCTGTCAAGGAAATGATTGCCGGCGAACTCAGCCAGAACAGCCACATCCTCTTCCGCAACCAGTTCGACAAGGCCATGATGGAGAAATACGGTGACATGCAGCTTCCCGCCGAGACTATCAAGAAACTGTTCTTTGCCGACGCCGAGAATCCTGATGAAGCCTACAAGGCACAGGAAAACGGCATCAAGCATGAAATCATCGAGACGAACCTCCTCAAGGCCCTTGACATCAAAGTTGAAGCTGACGAAGTGATGCAGATGGCAAAATTCCTCACTTCCCGTCAGTTCGCACAATACGGCATGGCAGGAATCGACGATGAAATCATCACCCGCTACGCCAAAGAGCAGCTTGAGAAGCCCGAAATCCGTCAGCAGCTCACACAGCAGGTGCTCACATCGAAACTCTACGACACTATCGAAAAGACCGTAGCTCTCGACAAAAAGACCGTAAGCCTCGACGATTTCAAGAAAATAGCCCAGGAAGCCTGATAACAGACTTCTATAAAGCAAGCATAGACACAACCCTCTGTCGCGAACTTCATTCCGACAGAGGGTTGTTCATTTCCGTCAGATATTTCCAATATCTCACCGGCATGTCCGCGCGTTGCTTCCGGGGATTGGAACGCTCCTTTATGGCTATCGCATCGACATAGCCACGCCAAAGACTCTGAAAAAGCATTTCGTCAGAATCCATGATGGAGGAATCAAGCTGCCCTGTACGCACATGCATGCCTTCAGACGAGAGGACTATACGCCTGACATCCTCTATATCGTAATGGTAGCCATAGTCCCTGATCCTGTCATATATGATAAAAGGTTGGTCGGAAAAACGGTCTACAAAATGATTTACGGCAAACGGCAGAACATCGAAAAGAGGCTCAATCATCGCGAAATACGTACCGTCGCAAGCCTTTTGAAAGCGAATGAACTGGAGGAGACGGTGGGCCTCACCCTTCACCCGCCTGGCTTCCCTGACAACCGCGAGCACGGCCGGGTCCGAAAAATCATTCTCGATAGAACTCTCCGACAACACGGCGCGCCTTGCAAACTTCATAGCATGAGTAGGATAGTCCGGATTATCCGACAACGAAGCGGCCATATAGGCCGAAGCAGCACCCCGCGAAAGCACCCCGCGCATCTTTTTCCATACCCTCGAAGCCTTTTCCGGGTCAGGACACACATCATAGAGCACATCGCAGAACAAAGGCAAGGCACAGTCAGAGGCAACAAGCATATCCGGCTCCTCCTTACGGACAAACATGTCGAAAACGGCTGTCAGCAGACCGTCAAAACTTCCGTCATAGCGGTATATTATCATAGGCACCCGATATTCCCTATCATGAAAAATCAAACGAAAGCTGCAAGGGACTGACCTTAGGCTTTACAGTCAACTGCTTCCGCACATATTCCGGAGAACTGTCGGCTATACACAGAGCCGACAACTCCCCGCAAGTTATAAAATAACGGGCGCGCTTCATAACCACGCCTATTTTTTTCAGATGGCCGGAATCGAGATGCCTGTAGCGACGTGCATTGACAATCAAGGTAGCGGACTTGACCCCTATGCCGGGGACACGGAGAATCATCTCATAAGGCGCACGGTTGACGTCTATCGGGAAAGCCTCGGGATGGCGCAAGGCCCAGGCAAGTTTAGGGTCCACTTCAAGGTCAAGATTCGGGTTGTCGCCATCGGTAATCTCATCGGCCTTGAAATGATAGAACCGCATAAGCCAGTCAGCCTGATAAAGACGGTTTTCCCTGACAAGCGGAGGCTGCCTAAGAACCGGCAGGCGTGAATCATAGCTATTGACCGAAACATATCCCGAATAGTATACCCTCCTCATCGTGGGCATCGAATAAAGCGAAGAGGACACACGCAGTATATCCCTGTCTGTATCCCTCGAAGCCCCGACAATCATCTGCGTGCTCTGTCCGGCAGGCACGAAACGCGGCACATTCACAAACTTCTTCCTGTCCTCTTCACATTCAAGCACACCCTGCCTTATAAAATTCATAGGCTGATAGATACTGCTATAGTCCTTATCAGGGGCAAGAAACTTCAACGACTCCTCATTGGGTATCTCAATGTTGACACTCATCCGGTCGGCATAGCGTCCGGCTTCGCTAACCAGTTCCCGAGAAGCACCGGGGATGCTCTTGAGATGTATGTAGCCATTGAAACGGTGCACCGTCCTCAGTTCCTTCGCAATCCTCGCTATCCGTTCCATGGTATAATCGGGGTTCCTTACCACGCCCGAACTCAGGAAAAGGCCCTCTATATAATTACGCCGATAAAACTCCATGGTTATCCCGACAAGCTCGGAGACCGAGAGTGTAGCCCTCGGGATATCGTTGCTCCTTCTGTTGATACAATATGCGCAATCGTACTTACAATAATTCGTAAGCATCACCTTCAACAGCGCTATGCATCTCCCGTCAGCCGCAAAGCTGTGACATATACCGACGCCTCCTACGGTATTGCCTACACCTTTGCCATCGTTACGCCTGACAGTGCCGCTCGACGAACACGAGACGTCATATTTGGCGGCAGCAGCGAGTATCTTCAGTTTTTCGAGAGTAGCCTCAGTCATGATTATTTCCTTTTGATGTGGGATATGCAAATTTACGACACAACGTGGGTGACATTTCATCCCACAAAAGTTAAATTTTCATTAAAAGACATAGGCGTCGTCATTATTATGACTACCTTTGCACACTCTCTAACCGCCAAATCCATCAACAATGCGACTTGCAGACAAACCATCATTCTGGAAAGCTTACAAGAACGAATACCGTAGCCTGTGGCGACTTGGCCTACCGGTCCTGGTGACGCAAGTAGGCATAATAATCGTCAACTTCGCGGACACGATGATGGTAGGGGCATACGGAACCGATGAACTTGCGGCTGCCGCGTTTGTCAACAGCCTTTTCATAATAGCCACAGTGATGCAAATAGGCTTTGCGGCAGGTATGACACCGCTTGTCGGAGCCCTGTATAGCCGCAACGAGCACGACGGTGTAGGTGTGACCTTACGTGCCGGACTTCAAATCAACTTGCTTGTCTCGATAGGATTCACCCTTATAATGGGAGGCCTATATTTCTTTCTTGACAAATTCGGGCAGCCCGAGGAATTGCTCCCTCTGATAAGACAATACTATCTTATAGTCCTTGCCACCCTCGTCCCGATGGCAATCTTCAACTGCTGCCAACAGACGGCGAACGGCACTACCGATACCTCAACACCGATGTGGATGATACTCGCCGCCAATGTAGTCAACATATTC
This sequence comes from Bacteroidaceae bacterium, assembly GCA_021768245.1. GTDB lineage: Bacteria > Bacteroidota > Bacteroidia > Bacteroidales > Muribaculaceae > Duncaniella. The sequence goes on from JAETNO010000004.1 coordinate 122,126, forward strand.
GGCAACTATGTGCTAATAAACGGCAAATTAGGCTTTCCTGAACTCGGACTCGCAGGTGCCGGCTTCAGCACGCTGACCGCACGCTATCTTGCGATGGCAGGCATTATCGTGATGTTCACGACATCACGCCGTTATCGCCCGTATATCGACGGTCTCCGAAAAGGCTCGGCAAAAACAGGCTCAGTCCGGCGCAAAGTCTGGGTTACATCATATCCCGTGATGATTCAGAGCGGAGTGGAGTGTTTCCTATGGTCGTTCGGCGCAATCGTCTGCGGATGGTTCGGGAAGATACAGCTTGCCTCCTACCAGGTGGTCAACACTATCGCCCAACTCGGCTTCATGACCTACATGAGTTTCGGAGTGGCGACATCTATCCGGGTGGCAAACTACAACGGCCTTCGCGACACAGTCGGGATGAGACGCATAACATCCGCAGGACTTCACCTGAACCTCGTCCTGAGCACCATAGCCTCAGCCATATTCCTTATAGGCGGAGCAAACCTCATTCACATATTCACGCCCGACCCGGAGGTGACCTCGGCCGCGATGTTGCTTATCGCCCCCCTTATCCTATATCAATATGGCGATGCCGTTCAGCTTACATATGCCAACGCCCTGCGTGGCACATCCGAAGTAAAGCCCCTCCTTTGGATTTCGTTGGTAAGCTATATATTGGTCGGAGTGCCATTCCTACTGCTGCTCGCAAGCTGGCTTGACATGCAGAATATCGGAGTCTACTACAGTTTCTCCGGGGCCTTGCTCGTAGCCTCAGTACTTTTGCTGCGCTCATTCCGCAAAGTCATGGCCAATAAAGAGCGTCAATTTGCCGAAAAAGCCGCCAACTTCTAAAAAATCCGCCTATCATAGCGTTAAGAAACGCAAAAAAGCCGTACCTTTGCAGCCGTAAAAAAGATGGTTCGACATTAAAACTCTATTTTCTATTTATGGAATGGTTAATTGACTTAATCGGTCCCGGGCATACCGAGCTCGCAAGCACTCTTGTGCTTTACTCGTTTGTCATAGCGACGGGCATCTTCCTCGGGAAGCTAAAAGTCGGGGGGATATCGCTGGGGGTCACCTTCGTACTGTTCGTGGGAATTTTGATGGGCCACTTCGGCTACATCGTCAATCCCGAAGTGCTGAAATTCGTGCGTGAGTTCGGATTGATTCTGTTCATCTTCGCAATCGGCATACAGGTCGGTCCCGGCTTCTTTTCATCATTTAAAAAAGGCGGAGTGTTGCTCAACGCCCTTGCAGTGCTGATTATCGTGCTCAACGTCTGCATAGTGCTCGCAATCTTCTTCATCGACGGCAACACATCGATTTCAGCCCTTGTCGGAGTCATGTCGGGAGCCGTGACCAATACTCCCGGTCTCGCCGCCGCACAGCAGACGGCCGGGACGACGGAGGCTATCAACATAATGGCCATGGGCTATGCAGCAGCCTACCCTCTCGGTGTCATAGGCATTATCCTGTCAATGCTTGTCGTGAAAGCGGTGTTCAAAATCAAGACGGAGGATGAAATCCACGCTATCGAACAGGAAATCGAGGGAAGCCAGCAGAAACCGCTTATCATATCCTTCGAGGTCACCAATAAGCTTATCGACGGCAAAACCCTTTATGAACTCCACCAGATACTCGACTGCGACTTCGTGGTTTCCCGTCTGATGGGCGCTGACGGAAAGGTCATAATCCCCACGTCGAAGACCGAACTTCATGTAGGCGACAAAATATACGTGGTGCTCTCACCTTTGGCCGAGACCAAGTTTACCGGTGTGATTGGCCACGAAATCGAAATGGACTGGGAAGAAGTTCAAAGTCAGGTTTATTCCCGCCGTATCGTAGTGACACAGAGCAAATACAACGGGGTCCCGCTCGCAGCGCTGCGTCTGCACACGGCATACAGCCTCAACTGCACCCGCGTTAACCGTGCCGGCGTCGACCTCCTCGCCTCCCCCAACCTGCGTCTTCAGATGGGTGACCGCCTCGTGGTAGTCGGCGACCTCAACGATATCGAGCGCCTTTCAGTGCGCCTCGGCAACTCAATGAAGCGTCTTAACCAGCCTAACCTCATCACTATTTTCGTCGGGATTCTCTTCGGTATTATCCTCGGCTCAATAAACGTCGGCTTCGGAATGAAGCTCGGTCTTGCCGGCGGCCCGCTCGTGGTGGCAATCCTTCTGAGCCGTTTCGGCTACAAGTTCAAACTTGTCACCTACACTTCATCGTCGGCCTCGCTGCTGATGCGCGAACTCGGCATCTGTCTCTTCCTCGCTTCCGTGGGAATCTCTTCCGGACAGGGCTTTGCAGCCACGGTGTTCAACTCCACCGGTATGTGGTGGGTTATATGGGGCTTTATAATCACATTCGTCCCGTTGCTCACAGTCGGAATAATAGCTCGTGGAGTCTATAAAATCAACTTCCTGACGATTATGGGTCTTGTGTCCGGAGGATGCACCGACCCACCCGCACTTGCCTATGCGAGCAATTCTACGGGCAGCGACGCCCCTGCTGTGGCCTATTCCACTGTCTATCCTCTCACCATGTTCCTGCGAGTGGTAGCGGCCCAGGCGCTCATACTCTGTTTCTTCTAAGATATTCTCAAATGCATTTCATAAAGCATTTTAAAGAGTCTTGAAAAATCCATAAAAATCCCTCATGTTTTAACAAAAAACACGGGGGATTTTTTGTAATTTTGCACCCAAACTCATCATTACCACATATCATGATTGATAACCTTCCACCAATCAAAGTATTCTCGGGAACCAAATCCCACTACATGGCCGAGGAGATTTGCCGTGACTTAGGCTGTGAACTCGGAAAGATGAACATTCAATACTTTGCCGACGGCGAGTTTGAAGTATCATTCGAGGAATCCATCCGCGGATGTGAGGTCTACCTTGTACAGTCAACTTTCCCCAACACCGACAATCTTATGGAGCTCCTCCTTATGATTGACGCTGCCAAAAGAGCATCTGCCGATTCTATCATTGCAGTGATGCCTTATTTTGGATGGGCCCGGCAGGACCGCAAGGACAAACCGCGTGTGTCAATCGCAGCCAAACTCGTGGCCGACCTTCTCACCACAGCCGGCGTCGACCGTGTAATCACCATGGATCTCCACGCCGACCAGATTCAAGGATTCTTTGATATCCCGGTGGATCACCTGTATGCATCTTCCGTGTTCATCCCCTACATACAGTCATTGAAGCTCGAGAACCTCGTAATAGCATCTCCCGACGTCGGCGGAGCGAAACGTGCCAACAGCTATGCGAAATATCTCAACGTTCCCCTTGTGCTCTGCCACAAGCAGCGCGCAAAGGCAAACGTCGTGGCCCAGATGACCGTAATCGGCGATGTAAAGGACAAAGATGTGATTCTCATCGATGATATGGTCGACACGGCCGGCACCATCACCAAAGCCGCAGACCTTATGATGGCCAACGGCGCCCGCTCCGTGCGAGCACTCTGCTCACATGCCATCATGTCCGATCCGGCATCGGAACGCATCGACAACTGCGCCCTTACCGAAATGATGTTTACCAACTCAATTCCTTTCAACAAGAACTGCAAGAAAGCCACTATTCTTTCGGTAGCGCGTCTATTTGCCGATACAATCCGCCGTGTCCACACCCACGAATCGATTTCGTCGCAATATCTAATCAAATAAGCACCTCATTTCTCCATTCATCACACACAGACATCTTCCATGAACTTTAAATACATTATGGCATCAGTCCTCATGGCCGGAACTCTCGCCGCCTGCTCCACAGGAGGTGAAAACGAAGGCGAACTCATCGATAAGCCCGACTTCAAGAGCGAAACCGGAATATTCGATATTGATGCTCTTGAGGCTCTCGGTCGCGTATCAGCCGTGAGCGTATCGCCCGACACCCGCAAGGTGCTCTTCGGTATATCCTACGAAAGCGTCGAACAAAACAAGTCAAACAATGACCTTTACGTCATGGATTCTGACGGTTCGAACCTTGAGCGAATCACCCGTACGGCAGGCTCCGAAGGCAATGCTGTCTGGATTAACCAGGGCAAACAGATTGCTTTCACCTATGCTGTCGACGGAGTTCCGCAGCTATGGGTGATGAATGCCGACGGCAGCGGACGCAAGCAGGTGACAGAAATTGAAAAAGGTGTAGAAGGTTTCCTTTTCTCACCCGATGAAAAGAGCGTGATGATTATATCCGCAATCAAGTTTTCCCGCGAGGCAAAGGATATCTATCCCGATCTCCCCAAAGCTACAGGCCGTGTTATCGACGACCTCATGTACAAGCACTGGGATCAGTGGGTCACTGAAATCCCCCATCCGTTTATCGGAGAATTTGACGGTTCCAAGGTAAGCAACCTTACCGACATCATGACTGACGAGCCGATGTATGAAGCCCCGATGCGTCCATTCGGCGGAGTAGAGTCTTTCGCATGGGCGCCTGACAGCAAATCGATAATTTACGTTTCCAGAAAGAATTCAGGCGTGAACTATGCGGTTTCCACCAATTCCGACCTCTATCTCTACGATATCGAAGCGAAAACGACCCGCAACCTCACTGAAGGCATGATGGGCTATGATACCGCTCCCACCTTCTCTCCCGACGGAAAATATGTGGCATGGCTCTCGATGGAGCATGACGGATATGAAAGCGACAAGAACCGCATCTTCCTGATGGATATGACTTCCGGCGAAAAGACCGACCTTACTGACGGATGGGACTATACAGCCGATGCCATCGCATGGAATCCAAACGGAAAATCGCTCTATTTCCTCGCTCCTAAAAACGGTGATATACCCGTATTTTCACTTGATATAGCCACAAAAGAAATCAAAGTAGTAGCCGATGGCGAATGTGACTATGCGGCTCTCGCGCCCCTCGACGAGAATACACTCATCACCCTCCGCCATTCAATGCTCTATCCCAATGAGGTGTTCGCCGTTAATTCCGGTGAAGTAAAGCAAATCTCCAATGTCAACACCGAGCTTCTTGCATCTGTTAAGATGCCAAAGGTTGAACGCAATATGGTGCCGACGACAGATGGCAAGGAAATGCTCGTATGGGCCGTTTATCCGCAGGATTTCGACTCCACCAAGACTTATCCCGCAATCCTCTACTGCCAGGGTGGCCCGCAGCAGGCCGTAAGCCAGTTCTGGAGCTACCGCTGGAACCTCGCCCTGATGGCCTCTAACGGATACATTGTCATTGCTCCTAACCGCCGTGGACTCCCCGGATTCGGGACTGAATGGAACGCCCAGATTTCAGGAGACTACGGAGGCCAGAACATGCGCGACTATCTGAGCGCGGTCGACTATATGAAGAAGTTCCCCTTCGTGGATGCCGACCATATCGGGTGTACGGGAGCAAGCTACGGTGGATTCTCGACATACTGGCTTGCCGGCAACCACGACAAGCGCTTTGCCGCCTTCCTTGCACATGCAGGCATATTCAACATGGAGGCCCAGTATCTTGAAACTGAGGAAATGTGGTTTGCCAACTGGGATATGGGCGGTGGAGCCGCAAATGCTCCGGTCGACACTAAGGACGCACTTGACTACGGTGCTTTCTGGAATAAAGCCAACGCTACCGCACAACGCACTTTTGCACTCTCACCCCATCGTTTCGTCGACAAATGGGACACTCCAATCATGATTACCCACGGAGAATTTGACTACCGCATCCTCTCCTCGCAGGGAGAGATGGCTTTCAATGCCGCAAAACTCCGTGGCATACCTGCCGAGATGCTGATTTTCCCTGATGAGAACCATTGGATTCTCAAACCGCAGAACGCAATCATGTGGCAACGCCTCTTCTTCCGTTGGTTTGACAAATGGCTGAAACCGGGTTCCGAGACATCTGCTGCGACCGCCCCGGCCGCTGACGGAGATTCCATCCGGCCTGCATATCCTTCCCATGCAGGACAGGCTCCTATCCAGGCCGAAGAATAAATCATACAGACAAAAATAACACCCGCATCAGCAAAATCACAAGCTGATGCGGGTGTTGTTTTTTAATGACCTATGACTTAAAAGTTACTACCCGATTATATATGTAATTACAAACCGTATAGAAGCCCATGCCTATTATAGTAGCAACGCCATAAGCGCTGAGTGTAAAACCGCCGGGAAGCAACCATTCACGGGCACCAAGAACAGAAGTCATGGCAACGGTCACTGCAAACTGCCCGGCATAGCAAATTAAAAATCCGGCAAAAAAGCGAAAGGCCTCGACATGAAAACGGCGCGAACGCGAGCGGAACACCCATAGTTTGTTCCACAGAAAAGAATTAATCATACCGGCCACATAACCTATTGCATTAGACAGCCAAGGATTGACGCCAAGCACGGATTTCAATAAAAGAATCACCGTAAGAGTCACCAATGTATTTCCTCCCCCGACAAGGATATATTTTGCAAACTGCTTCGCGTCCCTTCGGTGAATTCCCGGAATCGTCATTTAATTATCTTATTTATTCAAATATTATCAGTATGTCAAGAGGCCGCTACCTGCGCCCCCATTTCCCGTTGCCACGGTGATTGGGAGCCTTTTCCTCGAGCGAACGCTCCCTCATTTCAGGCAGATGCCATCCATAGCGCAAAGCGCCCCAACGAAGGAAGAGTATCGTGACGACACAGAGTGACTGCTGCAGCCATACGGGGCCACCTACAATCGCGGTGAACCAATAGACAACTCCCCCGGCTATGCATGCAGTGGCATATATGTCCTTACGGAAAAACAAAGGCTCTTCATTTATCAGCACATCTCGGAGCACTCCCCCGAAAGCACCGGTTATCATACCCATGATTATCGCCACCCACATAGGAAAACCGAGAGCCAATGTCTTCTGTATGCCCGTAATCGCAAACAGCGTAAGACCGACTGCGTCAAACATAAAAAGCAGTTTGGAATCAGATGTCAACACCCGCGTAAAGGCCAGAACAATCAGAAATGCCACGCCTGTGATTGCAAGATAAATCCATGTCTGCATCCAGAACACCGGCGCGTCAAGCATCACATCGCGGAGCGTTCCTCCCCCTATAGCGGTAATAGCCCCTATAGTGTAGGCGCCGAACCAGTCAAACCTCTTCTTGGCGGCAAGTCTCACGCCGCTTATTCCAAAAGCCAGTGTGCCGAGCATCTCGATTATGAATATGAATGTTTCTTCAACCATTAGCGTCCCAGCCTTTATTTCCCTGAGATTTTATCATCGCCGCCTTTCTGATAGTAACGGCACACGGACGTGAGACCGCAATTCAGACAATCGGGCCTGCGCGCCTTGCAGACATAACGCCCATGGAGTATCAGCCAATGATGTGCCTTCGGTATCAGTTCGTCAGGGATATGCTTCACAAGGGCTTTCTCCGTCGCAAGCGGGGTCTTTGAATTCGTGGTCAGTCCAATGCGCTCGCTTACGCGGAACACGTGGGTATCAACAGCCATAGTGGCCCTATTGTAGACCACCGCGAGAATCACATTTGCCGTTTTTCTTCCAACTCCCGGAAGACTCATCAATGCGTCAAGGTCTGACGGTACCTCCCCTCCGAAATCCTCAACAAGCTTCTTTGCCATGCCGCTCAGCAGACGGCTTTTGTTGTTAGGATAGGAACAGGATTTAATATACTCAAAAATCTCCTCTACCGATGCGGCAGCCATCGCCTCCGGTGTCGGTAAAGCCTCAAAAAGAGGAGGTGTAATCATATTTACCCTTTTATCCGTACACTGTGCCGAAAGAATCACGGCTACAAGCAGTTGGAAAGGATTGTCATACCTGAGTTCTGTCTCCGCAACGGGCATCGCTGATGAAAACCATTCTATGACCCGTTGGTAGCGTTCTTTTACCGTCATCAGTGGGCAGCCTTGAACTCTTCGAGGAAGCGGACATCATTCTCAGAGAATAGTCGGAGGTCATTCACCTGATATTTAAGATTGGTGATGCGCTCCACACCCATTCCGAGAGCGAAACCGCTATAGATTTTGGAATCTATGCCACAGGCTTCAAGCACATTGGGGTCGACCATACCGCATCCCAGAATCTCGACCCATCCCGTATGCTTGCAGAACGAACAGCCCTTGCCGCCACAGAGATTGCAGGAGATATCCATCTCGGCAGAAGGTTCGGTGAATGGGAAATAGCTCGGACGCAGGCGTATTTTCGTCTCTGGGCCAAACATCTCACGGGCAAAATAAAGCAGAGTCTGACGGAGGTCGGCATACGACACATTCTTATCCACATAAAGTGCTTCCACCTGATGGAAAAAGCAGTGGGCGCGGGCCGAGACTGCCTCATTGCGATAAACGCGACCAGGACAGATAATGCGGATAGGCGGTTGCGTTTTCTCCATCACACGGCTCTGAACCGATGAGGTGTGAGTGCGAAGAAGCACATCAGGATTACGCTGAATGAAGAAAGTGTCCTGCATGTCGCGCGCCGGATGGTCCTCGGCGAAATTAAGCGAGGAAAACACATGCCAATCATCCTCTACTTCAGGCCCCTCGGCAATCGTGAATCCGAGGCGTGAAAAAATTGATATGATTTCGTTCTTTACTATCGAAAGCGGATGGCGTGTGCCAAGCGGCATCGGAGCCGCCGTACGGCTGAGGTCGATATCAGCTGTGGCCGTATCGGCTGTCTCTATACCCTCACGGAGAGAGTTAAGCTTATCTGTAGCAAGATTCTTGAGTTCGTTGAGTTTTTGCCCAAGTTCACGCTTCTGCTCCGCAGGCACACTACGGAAATCAGCCATAAGCTCGGATATAGCACCCTTTTTGCTCAGATATTTTATGCGGAGGGCTTCCACCTCTTGCGCGTTTGCTGCGCAAAGCGTTTCTATTTCAGCTTTAAGCTGATTTATTTTTTCAATCATTTCGTATGTAGAAGCAATTTAGAAATTCAGATTTTAAGGCTACAAAATTAGGCATTTTTTCGCAAAACTCAGAGTGTCAGCCCCGTTTTTTTGATTTCGGTTCCTCATCGGCAAAACGGTTCGGGAAAGCTATCTGCTGTCGCGGACGGCTCATGGCATATACAATCAACAGCACCCCGATAATTATGAACGGCACACTAAGCCATTGCCCCATATTGAGAGTCATTGTCTGCTCGAATTCCACCTGAGGATTCTTTATGAACTCTATCAGGAAACGGGGTAGGAATATACCTATAAAGAACACTCCGAAAATCAATCCGGGACGCTCTTCTGCATTTTTCTTCCAATACATCCACATCAGAATGGCAAACAGGGCGAAATAGCAAAGCGCTTCATAAATCTGCGTTGGATGGCATGCCTGACCATAATAGAGCTGACGCCACTCCATCGAGCGTACGAACATGAATCCCCATGGCAGATCCGTAGCATGGCCGAAAATTTCCGAATTGAAAAGATTGCCGAGACGGATCAGACCGCCGACTAATGCTATCGGTATCACGAGCCGGTCAAATGTCCACAAAGGATTGCGCTTGGTGGTGAAAATCGAATAGAGAATCACACACAGTATTATACCTATTGTCCCACCATGGCTCGCAAGACCTCCGTTCCAGACATAAAGGATGCTTATAGGATCCTGCTTATACATATCCCACTCGTAGAAAAACACATGACCGAGACGGGCACCGATTATAGTCCCGGCAATGGTCCACACCAACAGGATGCTAAGCCACTTTTCAGGCGCGCCCTCATGCCTGTAGATTCTTGATTCAATCTCATATCCGATAAGAAACCCGACCATAAACATAAGGCTGTACCACCGTAAGGCATAGCTGCCGATATGGAACAGGACCGGATCGGTGTTCCAAACTATGAAGTCTAACATAGCGATGAATTCTCGTTAATATATTTATTGACAAAGGTACAAAAATTCATAGACTACATAAAGAAAGTCAGAATATTTCTACCACCGCATCGACTTCACAGCTTCTTTCTGAGCCTTGCCAAAAGTCCGTTTCTGCGGTCTGAACGCCAGGTAAAGAAACTGTCGGCAGTAAAAAGCCTGACAACTCCGAATGAAATTGCTGCCGACAGCGTCAACGGGAGGAAATAGGCGTAGGCCGCTCCCATCTCGCATGTGAGGAATATCGCCATCATTGGAGCGCGTATCGCTCCGGCCATCACCCCCGCCATGGCATAGTAAGCGAAATGTGAAACAGGGAGATTCAACCCGAAAAGACCATTGAGCACAGACGCGAAAACAAATCCCACCATACACCCCGCAAAAAGCGTGGGAGCAAAATCGCCACTGACGCCACCGCCACTGTTAGTGGCTGAAGTGGCAAAGCATTTGGCAAGGAGAGCGCCGCCAACAACTGCGACAAGCCCCCATGACCCTGCGACATGACCGGCAAAAATGCTGTCGGAAAACAGTGTGGAGAAATCACCGTTTATCACTTTCCCCACTGTCCCGTAGCCCTCCCCATAAAGAATCGGGAAACAGAACACCAACACGGAAAGTATAGTACCGCCAACGATATTTTTCACCCATGGATTTCGGAGGCAGTTGAGAAACTGTGAGACTTTCTTCATTATGAAACTGTAGTAGAGCGAATAAACCCCACAAAACACCCCGAGAGCCACTACATAAGGCAACAATCCAACATCGAATCCGACACTTTGGTCAAACGGAATGTCAAGTGTGCATCCGGAAAGGAAATAAGCGGTCATGGCTGCTGTGATTGCAGTGACCAAAAGCACCAGGACAGAAAACGTTGTCATAGGAACCCTCAAAACCTCAAGAGTGAAAAGCACACCTCCAAGAGGCGATTTAAAAATTCCGGCAATCCCCGCTCCGGCTCCGCAACCGACCATTATCATCATCATGCGGGGAGAAAGACGGAAAATCTGCGCCATCCTGCTTCCAATCGCAGCCCCTGCATAAGCTATAGGCCCTTCAGAACCGGCCGAACCGCCGAATCCCAACGTAATTGTACTCGCTATAATCGGTGAATACATTATATAGGCCTTAAGGGCGTATATCTTATTCGAAAGGCTCTTCATAAGCTGCGCCACACCGTGGGCAAGACGGGCTTTCAATATGTAGCGGCAGAATATGCCGGTGAGAACAATTCCCGCCAAGGGTATAAGCAACAATGCCCAGTTGGCGGAGTCTGCATGAAAATGCCCCGTCAGGAAACGTGATACGGTAGCGACGAGCCTCTTGAGGACAAATGCGCCCACACCGCCCAATATCCCCACAACCGTAGCAAGGATAAAGATGAAAGCCTTGTCGGAAATGCGGCGTTCGCGCCAACGCAGAAATCTGTCAATCAGACCGCGCTGTTCATCCCGTTGTTGAAAACCGTGAGGCGACATATTGACTACCGTAAAACTGTTACCGTGATATTATAGAAAACAATCCCGATTTAACGATAGTTCTATTTCCGTAAATATTGCTACTTTTGCCGTCAGATATAATTTAAACAACTATGGAAATTGAAATCGGCACATGGTGGACAGCTCCGACTGAAAGCGAGGACGGACACCTTATTCTTGTATCCGGAAGAAAAGATATTGAAAAATTCCGGACCAATCCACGCTTCAGCATACGCGTCGAAGTGACATGGAAATATGACGGCGATGATAAAGGCATGCCCGACAAGGAAACATCCACCATGATGGAGGAAGTTCAGGATGCCTTGCAGAAAGAATTCAAAAAGGATCCCGTAGCAGTTCTGACAGGAGTGTTTACGGGTGACAACCAACGTGACTGGATATTCTACACACTTTCCACCCACATCTTCGGTCGCAAACTAAACGAGGTTCTTGCCCCCTTCCCCCTGCTTCCACTCACAATCTATACGGAAAACGACCCCTCATGGGAAGAATATGACGAGATGGCCGAAACCGAAATAAACATTGATTGAATAGTTCTACGTCAAACCCGCCTCCCCACTTTTTCAAACTCAGATTCCACCACCCGGAGCATAGGATTCTTTAAAATTCCTATACCTAAAGGCTTCAATCTTGACATCGCTTTGCGAAATTGCGGCATGTAATCGTCAAGCATACCGCGCTCTGACAGGAAAACAAAGGTCTCGCCTACAAACTTTCCTATATTATCATAAAGAGTGTCACGGTGACGCCCCTCTTCCCCGAGGCCGATAAGAGCAATAGCCACAAAGACCATCATGTCGGCGACAGCTTCGTCACCGGGTTCAAGAAGCACACGGAAGCGTTTGATTGTAGCACGCAATCGCGGCATGCGCGGACGGTATCCCCTACGCGAATAGCGTGTAGCCTCCTTGTAGAGCACAGATTTATAATCCTCACTTTTCTTCTCAATGTCAGGATTAGCAAAGAAGTCAAGGATTTCCTTGACTTCTTTGCTTTTTCCATATAAATCGAGGATGAGTTCCTGCAACTGAGGAGCCTCAAAATCCTTTATAGATTTTTTGACAGATGATTTCGACATGTAATCATTTCTTGTAGGCCTTGATTCCCTTCTCAAGGAAAGCCGAGAACTTGGCCACATTTTCATCATAGGTATAAGGGCCTGAAAGCAACTCTCCATTATCGTTAAGAATCACATAGTAAGGCTGTGCGTTTGCATTGAACTTATAACGTTGCAGATAGCTCCAGCGGTCGCCATAGGTATAGAGCGTCACATCCTTACCATATTCTTTAACCGTGATAGGCTCGGGGAGTTCCTTCTTTTCGTCAACCATAAGTTTGACCACCGTGAAGTTATCCTCAATCATCGCCTTCACATTCGATTCATCGAGCACTGCTCCTTCCATCTTACGGCAGTTGACACATCCGAATCCTGAGAAATCAATCAGCACCGGCTTGCCGGCTTCACGTGCGGCCTTCATGCCTTCCTCAAAATCATCATACTCATGGAATCCTTCTCCATAAAGATTGAAATCCTGAGTAAACAGCGGTGGGACGAAAGCGCTTACGCCCTTCAACGGAGCACCCCAGAGACCCGGAATCAGATACACTGTGAATGAGAATGACGCCAATGCGAGGAAGAATCTTACCACCCCGATACTGCCGTCAGCAGGCCCGTAGTGAGAGAAATTGAATTTACCCAACAGATAAAGGCCGAGGAGGGCAAACATTACAATCCAAAGAGCGAGGAAAGCCTCACGGTCAAGGATATGCCAGCCATAGGCCAAATCGGCGACTGAAAGGAATTTCAATGAAAGAGCAAGCTCGACAAAACCGAGCACAACTTTAAGCGTGTTCATCCACCCGCCTGAACTCGGCGCAGCCTGTAGCATGGTCGGGAACATAGCGAACAGCATGAACGGAAGAGCCAAAGCGGTCGAGAAGCCGAGCATACCGATTGCCGGCCCCCATAGGTCACCCTGGGAAGCAGCCTCAACAAGAAGTGTGCCTATAATCGGGCCTGTACATGAGAAAGATACAAGGGTCAGCGTGAAGGCCATGAAGAAAATCGATAGCAGACCGGTGGTCTTCTCGGCTGTGGCATCCATCTTGTTTGACCATGAAGAGGGCAGCTTAATCTCAAACGCGCCAAAGAAACTGATGGCGAAAACGACAAGCAGCAGGAAGAAGATTATATTGCATACGGCTGATGTCGAAAGTGCGTTGAGCGAGCTGGCTCCGAAAATACCGGTTATCAGAAGGCCGAGAGCCACATATATTACAATGATGGAAAGCCCGTAGGTGCAGGCATCCACAATGCTTTTTGTGCGGTCCTTTCCCTTTTTAAGGAAGAAGCTCACCGTCATGGGTATCATCGGCCACACACAGGGGGTGAAAAGCGCAACGAGGCCTCCTAAGAAACAAGTGAAGAATATATACCATAATGAAGAGGAAGAAAAGTCCTCTGCCTCATCTGCATCCTTAAACGACACAGGTGCCCAAAGGTCGGCACCGACACCTTCCGGCGCGGTTGATGCGAGAGAATCAGACGCTACGGAATCAGCAGTAAGAGCCAGAGTGTCTCCTGCGATTTTCTCTTCAGCCACAATCTCCGCAACAGCTTCGGCTATTTTGTCGGCATCCTCCTTGGCCTTTATATCTTCCGCAGCCTTGGCTTTTTCATCCTTTGCGGGTTCCTTAGGAGCGGCGGCTATCTTGGCCGTACCTGAGAGCGAGAACTGGGAACGGGCTGGAGGCACGCAGTTCTCATCATTACATGCCGAATAACGCAGCATCACATCTATATTGAACTCAGGCTTTGTCGCTTTGAACTTCTGAGTGAGAGTCACGCCCTGTGTCCACCATGAGAGGTCAGCCCCGAACATTTCGTCATACTGCTTATGAGGAGCCTTGGATGGCACTGGCTTCCCTTGAAGTTCCACCCCATCAAGCTTCGGGAAAGTAATTTCGAGCGGCTGTGGGCCCACATCAGGGTCTACATCGGAAGAATACATATGCCATCCGCCGCTAATTGAGGCAGTCAGCAATACCTGACCTTCGGCATCGCCGGTCATCTCAAGTTTCGACGACCATTTCACAGGCGTCATAATTTGAGCCATAGCCGTAGAGCAGACCATTGTCAGGATAAAGATTAGCGAAAACGCATGCTTTCTCATGGTGATAACTGTAGGTTAAATCTGTGTTACTGGATTGGTTTTGCATGCAAAATTAGTAATTTTTCTGCAATGTCGCCCACAATTATCTTACTGAAACGTAAAACCGAATGTCAAAAGAATGTGAATACCGAAGGAAATATAGATACTTTTTTATCTTTTTCGTTGTTCAGTCAATCCACAGTTTGAAAAAACTGATGGAATTTCTTATTTTTGTAATTATAAAACCGTGAAAACCCGCACAACCAATCTTACTATAAATCCCTATGAAACAATCCTTGCTTATCCTCGGGTCAATGCTGACATTAGGATTCCCCGCGACCATAAACGCCGAAATCGTCAATGTCTCCACCCCGAACACCTCTTTAATCCTTAACGCCGAAAAAGGGGGCTCTCTTAAGATACTCCACTACGGCGACCGCCTTTCCGCCACAGACCTGAATTCACTGTCCGAAGCCGGAGCTTCATGGCGCGATGCTTACCCGGTCTATGGAATCCTGCCACAAGGCGAAGCAGCCATGAGTGTGACCCACGCCGACGGCAATATGACTACCGATGTCGAGGTGACAGGAGTAGAAACAAAGAATGACACCGACGGCTCTACAGTCACCACCATAAGCATGCGCGACAAAGTCTATCCCTTTGATTTGAATGTCAACTACCGCACCTATCCCGGAGAGGATGTAATCGAAACATGGGTCGACGTCAAGAACAATGAAAAAGGCACTGTAAAACTCAACCGCTTCATGTCGGGCTACCTCCCTGTGCGCTATGGCAACGTCTGGCTCTCGCAGCTCTATGGCTCATGGGCAAACGAAGGACGTGTCTCTGAGACCCCTCTCACCCATGGAGTCCGCATGATTAAAAACAAAGATGGCGCCCGCAACTCACATACCTCACATGGCGAAATCATGCTTTCCCTCGACGGGAAGCCACAGGAAAACACGGGCCGCACAATCGGTGCCGCCCTATGCTATTCAGGCAATTACAAACTCTTCATTGACACCGACGACAGCAACTACCATCACTTCTTCGCGGGAATCAATGAAGAAAACTCCGCATACAACCTTAAAAAAGGTGAAAGCTTCGTCACCCCTCCTCTCGCCCTCACCTATTCCGATGAAGGATTGTCGGGAGTGAGCCGTAATTTCCACCGCTGGGGCCGCAACCATCGCCTCCACGACGGCAACAAGGAGCGTAAAATCCTCCTGAACTCATGGGAAGGGGTCTATTTCGACATTGACGAACCGACAATGGCCGGGATGATGGAGGATATAGCATCCATGGGTGGCGAACTGTTCGTGATGGACGACGGATGGTTCGGCGACAAGTATCCTCGCGACAATGACTCTACATCACTCGGCGACTGGGTGGTGGACACTGATAAACTTCCCAATGGCATCCAGTCACTCATCGATACCGCAGAGAAAAACGGTATAAAATTCGGTATCTGGATTGAACCCGAAATGACAAACACTGTCAGCGAACTCTATGAGAAGCATCCCGAATACATAATCAAAGCCCCGAAGCGCCCCGCGACCCAAGGACGCGGAGGTACACAGCTTGTGCTTGACCTCGCCAATCCCAAAGTGCAGGATATAGTATTCCAGGTTGTAGACACACTGACGACCAAATACCCCGGCATCGACTACATAAAATGGGACGCCAACGCACCTATCATGGACCACGGTTCCCAATATCTCACCGCCGATAACCAGAGCCATCTCTATATCGACTACCATAAAGGTCTTGAAAAGACCCTCGACCGCATACGTGCCGCACATCCCAACGTGACCATACAGGCATGCGCAAGTGGAGGCGGCCGCGCCAACTGGGGCATACTCCCCTGGTTTGATGAATTCTGGACAAGCGACAACAACGACGCCCTCCAGCGCATCTACATGCAGTGGGGAACAAGCTATTTCTTCCCGGCAATCGCCATGGGCTCCCACATCTCCGCCTCGCCTAACCATCAGACTTTCCGCCGTATTCCGGTGAAATTCCGTGCCGATGTAGCCATGAGCGGACGTCTCGGCCTTGAACTACAGCCCAAGAATATGACCGATGAGGAAAAAGGCATCGTAAAGCAGGCTATTTCCGACTACAAGGCCATACGCCCGATAGTTCAATTCGGCGATATATACCGCCTGGTTTCACCCTATGACGGTAAAGGTGTGGCCTCCCTCATGTATGTGACTCCCGAGAAAGACGATGCCGTGTTCTATTGGTGGAAAACCGAGACATTCATGAACCAGCAGCTTCCGCGCGTGGTCATGGCCGGCCTCAACCCCGACAAGACATATAAAGTGACCGAGCTCAACCGAATCGACAACGAGCCCCTGAGCTTCGAGGGTAAGACATTCACAGGCAAATACCTTATGAGCAACGGCCTTGAGATTCCTTTGACCCACAAGGTGGACTATCACAAAAACTCCGACTACTCCTCACGCGTCCTGCGCCTGACAGAAGTCAAATAAAGTCCTTATAAAGTCCATAAAAAGCGCGTTGAGTCTTTTACGGAAACAATCCAAAAGACACAACGCGCTTTTTATACTTAGGAACTGCTTAAAATTTAAACGGTTCCTTAATTTCTCAGAATACTGTGTTTACAAGACACTGCTTTCAGAATTCCGCAGAAGTAGCAAACAATCCGATTGTTGTTCCTGTAAAACCACCTGCGGAAGAAGCCGTATATGAGGCGTCAATGCCGGAAGCGAGCACTCGCTCCTTTCCACCCTTAAAACCATAGGCAAAACTATACTTGCCGTCCTTACATTCCACAGTCAGTTCAATCGGCTGTCCATCGGTTTTCAATCTTTGGTCAGCCAAAATCTTCCCTCCAGGCTGCATAAGGCTTATGCCCGTGGAGCTTACGGCAAAAAATATCTGTCTTTGTTCGCTTTTGACAATCAATATCCCGGCCATATCTCCAGCCTTCGCATCCTTTTGGAGTGTCACGGTCGTCGACACCTTAAAATCATGATGCTGTATGCGTCGACCGATATAAGCCGGAGTTTTCCCGTTGTGGCTGTTGACCTGGGCACATAGCAATGTCAAACCACTACCGGTTGAAGCCAACCCGTCGACACTCCCCCATAACGATAACCATTCAGGACGTAGCTTCGACGATGAAAAATCATCACTCCAGCTGAAATTCCCGGCATTAACAAACCGCTGTGCCGGCATGTCAGCCCTATTGACTGTCAGGGCCACGGTATCGATATTCTGCGTGATATATGGAAATCCGTCATGACTCCATTTCACAGGAAGCATGAAAGTCTCGCGTCCGAGATGCTCACTTGCGTCCATCCAAGGACGGCAGGCAAGGAACACCGCCCACCAGTCACCTTTTGAATCCTGAAACATATCGGCATGGCCGGAGCATGTCACCGGATTACTGCGCTTCGGCTTGAGCAAACGTTGGGTCAGCATCGGATTGCGGCTCCAACGTCTGTAAGGACCCCAGACATTGTCTGCCCTATAGCATACCTCTGAATGACACCAACTCGTGCCGCCCTCCGCCGCAAGGAGATAATAATGCCCGTTAATCTTATATATGTGTGCTCCTTCATTGCGTTCGAGCCGCTCTTCAGGGCCTACCCCTTCCTCTTTAAACTTGCGCGGACTCCCTACAGTCTGACCGGTCGCGGTGTCAAACTCTATAATGGCAAGAGCTCTTGAATTACTCCATTTCACCGGACTATGCTCTTCAGCCTTATGGACAATGTAGGCCTTGCCATCATCATCGAAGAAAAACGACGGGTCTATGCCATCGACATCCTCCAACACTACCGGTTCGCTCCACGGGCCAAGGGGATTTTTCGCTGTCACATAAAAATTTATCGAACCTTTCTTTGTGACACATGTAGTTATCACATAGAACGTATCATTAGCGGGATTATAGCTGATAGCGGGAGCATAGATGCCACCCTTACCAAGCGATTCCCCCTCCAACCATGGCAACTGTGAAGGCCGGGAAAGCACATTACCCACCTGAGTCCATGTGACCAGGTCGGTGGAATGATAGAGCGGGATACCGGGGAAATAACCGAACGTCGAAGTGACAAGCCAGTAGTCCCCTCCTTTCCTGGCAACCGACGGGTCAGAAGCCCATCCGCTTATGACAGGATTGAAATATCCGCCTCCTTCAGGCAATTCCGACGAACTGTAATATCTGTCACTGCCTTCATAATCAAAATGGCTGAAATGAGCCTTCGTTTCAGCGTTTATGACCGAGACAGATATTGCCATCGATATCAACAGAGCAAATCTTTTCATGGTAAATTCGATTTTCACAATGCAAAATTACTCATTATCCCTGTATATCCAACAAATGATATTTTTTAATGACATTTTGCTTACGGAATTGCACTTTTTTGAGTAATTTTGCTGAAAATATAAAAACCAACACGTATCATGAACAACGAATTAGATTGGGCCAACCTTTCATTCGGCTATATCCCAACAGATTATAATGTACGTTGCTACTTCCGCGACGGCAAATGGGGTGAAATTGAAGTGTCGCAAAGCGAAGAAATCAACCTCCACATAGCAGCCACATGCCTCCACTACGGACAGGAAATTTTCGAAGGACTGAAGGCCTTCCGTGGCAAGGACGGAAAAGTGCGTGTGTTCCGCCTCGATGAAAATGCCCGCCGAATCCGCGAATCCGCAAAAGGCATACTCATGGAACCGCTTCCCGAAGAAAAATTCAAGGAGATGGTGCTAAAAGTGGTCAAACTCAACGAACGCTTCGTGCCCCCATACGGCTCCGGCGCATCGCTCTACATACGTCCCCTCGAACTCGGCATCTCCGCCCAGATTGGAGTGAAACCCGCCAAGGAATATGTGTTCATGATTCTCGTGAGCCCCGTAGGCCCGTATTTCAAGACAGGATTCAAGCCCACCAACATCTGCATAATGCGCCAGTATGACCGCGTGGCACCCAACGGCACAGGTCTCTGGAAAGTGGGTGGCAACTACGCCGCATCACTGAC
Organism: Bacteroidaceae bacterium; assembly: GCA_021768245.1. Lineage (GTDB taxonomy): Bacteria > Bacteroidota > Bacteroidia > Bacteroidales > Muribaculaceae > Duncaniella. The sequence goes on from JAETNO010000004.1 coordinate 141,613, forward strand.
CGCAGGCGAACACGCCCATGAACTCGGCTACTCCGCAGTGCTCTATCTCGACCCCAAAGAAAAGAAATATCTCGACGAATGTGGCCCCGCCAACTTCATGGCAATCAAAGACGGAGTCTACATCACTCCCGCTTCCAACTCAATCCTCCCCTCCATCACCAACAAGAGCCTCATGCAGCTCGCCGAGGACATGGGAGTAAAGGTGGAACGCCGCCACATCACAGTCGACGAACTCAGTGAAATCGACGAAGCGGCAGCCGTTGGCACCGCAGCCGTGGCATCGCCCGTAGGTGAAATCCACGACCTTGACACAGGCAAGAAATATATCGTTTCGAAAAACGGCGAACCCGGCCCGATTACCACCAAACTCTACCACATCCTCCGCGGGATCCAGCTCGGCGAAATTGAAGACCGCCACGGATGGTGCACAATCGTGGAATAAACGATAAAAGACGATGGACTATCAGCACATCATCGACAAATACTATCCCGAGGGCACACGCCTTCGGGATATTTATATGCGCCACTGCCAAAGCGTGGCCGGACTCGCATCGGAAATCGCGGAGAAGAAGAATCTTGATATCGACCCATCGGAAATCGAAGCCGCAGCGATGCTCCACGATATCGGTATCTTCCTGACCGAAGCTCCGTCGATTGAATGTCGGGGCACACAGCCATACATACTCCACGGTATACTCGGCGCAAAGCTCCTGCGCACGGAAGGCGTAAGCGAAACGATTGCGCGTGTAGCCGAGTGCCATACCGGAGCCGGCATAAGCCGGGAAGAAATCATAGACCAGGACCTGCCCCTTCCTCTCGACGTAGACTACATGCCGTCGTCCGGACTCGAACGGCTTATATGCTACGCCGATAAATTCTACTCCAAAAGCGGCTCCATGCAGCGTAAACCATTGGACAAAGTAATCCGTTCGATGGAGAAAATATCACCTGCCACCCTAAGCCGCTTCATGAACCTGCACAAAGAGTTCGGAATCTGATAAAACCACCGTGCGCAACGCCCACCGGAGGTCAACGCCCCTGACGCTGCGACGCCTTCACGAAATCGGCATAATATTCACCGTTGACCATAGGAGACCTCGGGTCGTTGAGATACTTGTCGCCAAGGGCCTTAATCAGTTTAAAAGTCTCCGGAGTGGCAACTGCCCGTGCGAACATCGACTCGAAAGCCCTCACCCTGTCGGAACTCATCACAGCGGGAAGCACCGACAGATAGTCGACAAAATTCTGCTCCATGAACTTCTGATTAAGCGCACGGCTGTGGTCGGAAAAATCGAGATTGTCCCAAAAATGTATGGCAATGAATCCCGCCTTATCCTCCGGCGAAGAGATAGTCTCCGGAATAAAAGGCAGTTCAAGCATCAGTTCCTCACCCGATAGGGTCTTTGAAGCCGATGTGGCCATCGTGGCATTTCCATTCCCCGCGATAGCGAGAGTCTCATTCCAGGCGGCATTGGCCTTGTTATAGCTCTCCATAGTGCGCGAGCATGCCCACAGGGCCGCAATCCCCGCGAGCATCAGTGTCAGTCGTAAAAAATATTCCCTCATAGCAGTCAAACCGTTTTTGAATTAAAACACAAGACGGCAAAGGAATGTTTCATCAATCACACTGAAAAGAAAGCAACCGAATCCAAAAACGCCCGAAGCAATGAACTCCGGGCGTTTTTAGATTCTTATGATTTATGATACCTTGACAAAACAGTCTTAGAAAGGATAGTTGCCTGCAGCGGCACCCTTCATAAGAGCGTCAATTACATATGAGTTCTTGGCATTACCGTTAATACGGACAATATCGCCACCGGTCTCCCAATAGAAGGGCACACAGCCATGATTCTTTGCCGAAGCAGTGACATATTCAGTCCAATATGCGCGGCTGTCTTTCCAGCGGGCAATATCGATACCGGGAACGCCGGAGCGATCGTGTGAAACGGAATACTCACCGACAATCACGGGAATACCCTTGTTCACATAGTAATTCTGCACCTTCTTGAACTGGCTGTCCACGTGGCTTTCCTCACCCCAGGTACAATTGCGGTCAGAACCATCCACATGGAATTTCGAGCCCCAGTAAAGTTTTATTGTAGGACTCCATGCGCCATCCTTGTCCATAATGGTATAGTCTGACGGGTCATAGAAATGGACTTCAACCATCGAGCGGTCAGCCACCTTATCTTCGGGAAGAGCATAAAGCCCCTTGGTGCTTTCATCTATGTTAGTGAAAGGAGCCTGATGAATCAGCACACGGGAAGCATTGTTTCCACCTGTTCCGCGGACAGCATCGACAAATGTCTGCTGATAGGCCATAATGGCTTTCACTGATTTCTCCTTACCAGCCTGTGACTGGTTCTGCTGACCGGGCTCGTTCATCCCGGCAAAAAGCAGATGCTCGTCATAATGGTTCAGCTTGGTCGCAATCTGAGTCCAGTAATCACGCTGCTTCTTATCGACAGCCTCATCATAGCCGTTGACACAGCTCTCCTCGAGCCAGCCGCCGTCCCAGTGAATATTAAGGACTGCATACATATCATTGGCCACAATCCAGCCGATCACCTCATCAACACGTGAAAGCCACTTGGGGTCTATTGTATTGGAAGCGGCATCGCTCACATGGCTGTCCCATGCGCAGGGGACACGCACGGCATTAAATCCGAGCTGCTTGAGGCCACGGATATAATTTTCGTTTACCACAGGATTTCCCCAGCCGGTTTCTCCGCCGGGCACCTCCAGAGTATTGCCTATATTCACTCCGGCATAAAGTTTAGCGGCCAACTGCATGGCGTTGCTGCTCATATTGGTCGAAGATTCCGCCTTCTCCTGAGTGACAGCCACGACAGCTGAAACGGATGCATCCTTTACAAGAGAAATCACGATATCACCGCCACGGGCCTCAGAGCTTACATTGGCGTTATAGCTGAACTCAACAGAACCTTCGTCAATAGAGCGCGGCTCCATACGGGTCAGCCATTCGGGATAAACGACATTTACCTCCGCAGTAGCTTCAAACGTGATTTTCAGCGTGCCTCCATTGGCGTCAAGTTCATTTCCGGGTGTAACCGAAAGTATATTGACCGCCTCACATTGATACTGGGTGACAGTGACAGACTTCGACTTGTTCCCACATTTTACCGTGACCGTAGCAGTACGGGCTTCATAGGCTGGATTAGGCTCAGCGGTGAGCTCTATCTCATATAATGATTTGGAACCGTCCTTGTGGGCGACATCACCGACCGTAAGCCAAGCGGCATCAGATGAAGCCTCAGGAATCGAAGGGGATTTCACCACAAGCTTAGCCGGAGCCGTACCCGCAAGGGCCACCGCCTCCTTGTTTACTACAAGATCGGTAGCCTGCGCCCAGTTCGGGCCTCCATTGTCATCATCGTCACTGCATGAGGTGAAAGCGACACTTCCGACAAGGAGCAACGAAAGAAATAATGATTGAATTTTTAGCATTTTTATTAAATGGATAAATCTTGGTTGATAACACCGGCCGGACACATTTATATATTATAATTGCAATCCGGCCGGATATTAGACTTGATTTTTATTTACCTACAAAAGAGAAGCCATTATCAAGCTTGATTGACACGATTTCACACTTAAGATTACTCTTATCATCGCCAATCGCCGCACCAAGGCCATCAATATCGACACACCATACTGTTGCGCCCGTGCAGGCCTGACCTGGGGAGAGCGAAATGGTATATTCTCCGTCGCCGTTGACAGTGGCAATATTAGTGCCCCAGTCCTGGAAAGCCCAGCCGTCGGAAACATATGACAATGCGGCGGTATAACTACCCGAGGCAGCGGCACCGGAAAGTCCGCTGATGCGGAAAGTCAAAGTCATGACATCGCTGAAGTTCACAAGCGATTTATCGAGACCGCAGTCGCTGCCTGTGTCGCCATACTCATTATAGATATCCAGACGGATTTTTCCGTTGCCCTCAAGGTCGCCGAAACGCAGTTTTGAATTGTCGAAGATAGCCTTCGAGATTCCATGGCCGCGAATCACGGTAGCTCCGTCGTCAAGGACGATGCTCTTGACATTCACTATCACGGCATCCTTATTGTCAAGGTCACTGCTCATACCGGGAATATCGATAACCCATACGGCAGCACCGCTACAAGCCTGATTAGGATTGATTGTGAATGTGTAGACACCGTCACCTTCAACAGTAATCTTATCATCGCCCCAGATCTGATAGCCCCATGAAGCTTCCGCATACGACAGTCCTGCCTGATAGCTCTTGCTTGCTGCGGCTCCGTTGAGACCGGAAATCTCGACAGTCACTGCCATATTCTTTGAGAAGCTGAGAAGCGAAGTGTCTACAGTACCGTTGGCTTTCGAAGCCCCATACTCATTGTAGAGTTCAATGCGGTAGTTTCCGTTGCCCTCAATGTCGCCAAGAGGCATCTTCGCATTGTTGAACGAACCGAAGACCGGAACGACATCACCCGACACATTCTTGCCTACGAATTCAACCTTTCCATAATCAAGGTCTATCGAGAGCACCTCACATTTAAGCGCGCTCTTGTCGTCGCCTATTGCAGTGCCGAGGCCATCGATATCAATCACCCATACAGCTGCGCCGTCACACTGGCCCGCAGCGTTCCATGACACGGTATAGACGCCATTGCCCTTCACATCCACGGAAGAATCACCCCAGGTCTGCTGGCTCCAGTCGCCTGACGCATACGAAAGACCCGCTTTGTAAGTTCCGGAAGCAGCTGTTCCTGAAAGGCCGCTGATGCGGAATGTTACGGTCATATTCTTCGAGAAGCTGAGAAGCGCTGTATTGAGCGGAGATGCGGAGCCTGTAGTGCCATACTGATTGAAGATTTCGATACGGATTTTTCCGTTGTTCTCAAGGTCACCGAAAACAATCTTGTTATTGTCAATCTTGGGAGCCCTGTAGGGAGCAGTTCGCACAGGACGCACTGCCAGTCCGGTATTGACAGTGGCACGATTTTCAGAGAGACCGTCACCGGCTACATACATCTTAGCGTAAGTCTCATTTTCATTACTTATGCTTCCTGTCCAATAGCCTCCGTAGTTTGTGTTGAAATTCTCTCCTTCACGGGCGGGAATCACGGGTAAAAGGATGCTGTTGCCGGTTATCTTCGAGGTCACGCGAAGCATTTTAGCGCCCTCCACATCTTCGGTAGTCACGTCAGAGTTCGCGAGCAGGTTCTGCCAGTCGGCGGCCGTAGGCATCATGCCTGCGCCGGCGACCTTGGCCACATCATTGTCACTGTCGGAAATTGACATGCCTTTTGCGTAATCGTCGGCAGAGGTCGAACGCATGAGACCTGTGATATCACCGTAACCGATAAGTGCACCCTGCTCTGAAGGTGTAGCGGCTCCGAGGTTACATGTCGCCCAGTCCTTGTCAAGTCCCATATCCACATAAAGAGCTGACTCTTCATTTGAGGGGTCATAAAACTTCTCGGTGGTGAATGTCTTCGCTCCGGCGGGATCGATGACAATCGCATCGTTCATCACCATATAAGCGGCATAGTGATACTGCGTATTGGGAATGAGTTGCTTTGCCTCAACGGTATATGAGTTTGACGCATCTGTCACCGACATGCGCACACCATCGGCAATCTTCGACGGGTCGGAAGCAAGAATTATACCGTGTTCCATGCCCTGCTCAAGAAGGTCGTTGACTCCGTTAAGTGTAGCGCCGAGATTGGCGGAGACACCGGTCACGGAGGCCGCATCGGCAGTCCCTATCTGGGAGTCAGTTGTGACGAAAGCCTTGATGTCACCGTATTCGGTAACTTTACCCTGAAGGGTGACGAATGTGGCATAGTAATATGTCACTCCGTCACGCAGACCGGTGAGGGAAGTGGTCACAGTGCAGCCGTCCTCTTCAAGTGTTCCCTGACGGCGTGTACCGGAAGTGAGCAGCGACTGCTCATCTGTCCCGTAGACAGCTCCCACGGTGTAAGCCTTCTCTTTGTCCTGAGAGGAAAGATCCTTCACCGTGCCCGTCACAACTGCGGTGGTGGCGGTAGTCTGTGCGCCTCCGGTAGTCACCTCGGTTATTATTCCTGTGGTGTTGATGAAGTAGTCATCATCATCGTTGCAGCTCACGGTAGAAAAACCTATGGCAACGGAGAAGACACCCATCAGAAATTTATTCAGTTTCATTATCGTGTTTTCTGATTAAACTGGGGGTTAACAAATTATTCTGTTTTTCCAAAGTGCTGCTCGCCGGAGTCAAAGACAACGGTAAATGTCACCGAGAGAGTGGAAGTACACTTGAAAGAAGTGGTAGGAATTACGTTATTGTCAGTGTCGCCATCCCATGCCCATGCATTGAGGATAGTACGGCGCACCGAAGGATTATCGCTCAAGTCCTTTCCTTCGACACTGTAGCCGAACAATGTCTGGTCTTCGATTGAGACCGGCGTACCGTCTACAGAAATTGAATTTATGATTACGTCACAATTGGGATACTTCGTATAGACCTTTTCAACTCCAACATAGAGACCGAGATGGCTGAAAGAGGTCATATTGAAATTCTCGAACGTAATTGTCGCAGGCTTTCCGTCCTCACACTTCACATAATCGGAATATGAGTCGCTTATCGACCACCCGTCCGTCTCAAAGAACTGGGCGTAAGCCTTGAATGTCTCTGCCTGGGGAGCTCCGCCAAGGACAGCAACATAATGATAGCCGATATACTGATAAGCCTTACCGGTGAAATCATACAGTTTGCGTCCGAGCCAAATATCGGTAATCTTACCGTCTTCCAGAGTGACATCGAGCACTTCCAGATCCGAGCCCTCATATGATACTTCAGGTGCGATTTCAACACGTCCCATTCCCTTTGCGAGATTTATGAACCCGAGTGAATCAGCCGTAAAGCTTCCGTCAATGGTCTCGTCGGGGGTAGTCGCGATATATGAGCCCTTGTTCGACACCTTGTCGACCGTAGGACACTCGAACTTAAGGGTAAAGCCTTCGGTCTCGTCTATCGAACCGCCACGGTTCTGACGCGTCTTGGCATCGTCAAGGGCGAAATAATCATATGAATCATCACTTGACAGCTGATAGGTCCCGAATATGTTCTGATAAGAGAACACTTCAAACCATCCTGTTGGCAGACCAACTTGTACGGGTTCCTGCCAGTTGTCGCGATAATTCTTCGATGTGAAGTTGAGACATACCGAAGTGTTTCCGTCGCCAGTATGGCATAGAAGCTGAAGGAAATCCTCTGTGGCGTAAAGGATATCGAAGTCATAGCAGTCAGCCACGCGGCTGTCAATCGGATAGAAGCTGATTCCTGACAGTTTCATCGTACGCGTGTCCTCATTTATCATGAACAGGCCTTTCTTTTCGCCGTCAAACTGATTGTTCGTTGTCAGGTTGGCGCCTCCGATAAGGTCAAACGTAAACGTACCATAGTCTGCGGCGGTACACATCCATGAATTACCTGCATAATCAGCCTGCCAGTACCATGCCGCACCGTCTGAATTAAGAGGGAAGTTCGTGTTGATTGCCGTTGCAGGGTCCCATGGGTTAGAATCGATATAGTTCTCGCCCTTTGCATTATGGAGCATATCCCACGTATATCCGGTGTTGAAATACCAGATTGGGCTTGCGAACATCGAATATGTCTTTCCGTTCTCATCAAGGTCAAGTACCCAGGTCTTGGATTTTCCAACACCCCCGGTAATTATTGACCAAAGCTCGCCCTTGATGAAATCCTCACACATATCGTCGACAGTAAACGTGACCGGCTCGCTCCACACGAGACCGGCACGGGTATTAACGCCGAACTGAACCTCATATTCCCCGGCAAAAGGGATTTTAAGGTCACAGTTTGTCGCCGTAGCATTTCCCTGCGGGTGTTTCCAGGCCACGGTATATTGCGAAGGCATGAGACTCTGAAGGTGGATTATGTTGGGATTGTCGTTATCGTGAGTCACGGTAAAGGCAATACCCTCAACAAGATCCTCGGGAGCGATAGTCTTGCCCGGCATCTCGTTGTCGTCAGGAGTACAGGACGGGAAAAGAGTCAGAGCCGCCCCTACCACTAACGAAAGAAAGTAGTTGAATTGCTTTTTCATTGGTAAATTTCGGTGTATGAAATCTTCTTAAAATTGGTTTATGAATCGGACCGGATTCTTTGATTGTGAATCAGTCCTTATTTGGAATTGCTGAGTGTGTCCGGTATAAACGGGGATTCTTATAGAAAGTCCTTGATATTGCATTTAGGCTTGTGTGCGTGTGTCATTCACGGTTATCGTATTGATACAACGCCATATTTGCCTAAAAATTATCATATTTCTATGTTTTAACTTTTTATAATAAACCTCATTTCCCGGAATCACACTCTGAACTCCATGGAAGATTACCAACCGGTGTTCTGCTTGAGGACTCCGTTGGAAAGAGTTATTTGATTCTGGGGAATCTGCGAGAGACCCTTGGTCTCAATAATCTTCTCACGTTTAAAAGTCACTTCCGCCTCGATACCTCCATTATAGACTGTACCGGCCGAAGCTACGATAGCATCTGCTGCCACATCCAGCCCCTGACGTAGAAGATCCCAATAGCGGATACCTTCGAAAGCAAGTTCGCGTGCACGTTCAGCCATGATATTGTCTTTGGTGACGGGAATGTCTGAAAGGCCGGCACGGTCTCGGATAAGATGCATATAGTCAGCGGCTTTAGGAGAACCGAGTTCTGCGGCCATAAGAAGCACGTCGGCATAACGGACAATCACCCACTGTTGAGGGTTACATTCCTGGAAACCGGCTGTACCGTCAGCGTTGGTACCCGGAGAACCGTTTCCGTAACAGAGTGGAGAATATTTCTTCACGGTATAGCCCGTGTATTCACGCCAATCCTTATAACCTGCCTCATAGTCAGCTTCGGCAACAACGCCCTCTTTCTGAAGGTCAATCACCGACGGAACCATGCGTTTGTCATTGCTCGGGAAAAGTTTAAGATATGACGGGCATACGGTGCATGCTCCCCAGCCCTTTCCATAAGGACTGGCATTGATTTTACGCATACCCATCATTACCAACCAGCGGTTGGAATCGTCATTGCCGTTATAATCCTGTGTAGGAGTAAATTTCTGTGCAAGCAGGATTTCCTTGTTGGCATCTCCGGCATAGGTAGACTTTTCAGCATCCCAACCGACCTCGCCGGGGATGGGCACCAAAGAGGAAGCGGGCCAAAGTGTAGCGAAATCGCTCAGAAGGCCGTAGTAACCTGAATTGATTACATCCTCGACAGCGGCGAGTGCTTCTGCCTTTGTGAATGTTCCGGTTGTATTGCCTTCCGCATCGGTAAAACCGGGCTCCTTACCGTAGTAACCTGCATAGAACAGATAAGCGCGTGCGAGCAGAGCCTCAGCAGCATATTTGGTCACACGACCGCTTTCTGCTTCCACCATGGAGCCGTCCTTGAAGCCGGCATCAGCGGGAATATTTGCAGCGGCATACTTGAGGTCCTCAAATATAGCGGCATATACTTCTGCGGGATCGGCCTGCGAACGGTTCTCATTAACCGGTTCGAGGAATAGAGGAATATTGCCCCACAGGCGCACCATATCAAAGTAGAGAATTGCGCGTAGGGCGCGACATTCACCCATATAGCGTGCGTGGACATCATCATTGAGCCACTGAATCTGGCTCTCTTTTGAAATGAGCATATTACAGCGATAGACTGCTGCATAGTAAGCTTTCCAGTCTGCCTCATAGACGCTCATTGTTGACTGTGATTCCGCGCGGTCGAAACGGTCGATCATCTGGTATTTGCGGTCGTCAGGCACACCTGAACCACCGTAAGTTTCATCGCTCATCACAGTGGAAGCCACATAGAAACCTATTCCGGGGCATGATGAAATTTTACGCCAACCGTCATAGCATCCTAAAAGGGCTCGCCATGCGTCTGCCTCTGTCTTATAAAACGAATCGGTATCGGAATCTGTCTTCGACGAGACATCGAGGAAGCTGTCGGAGCAGGCGCTAAGTCCGACCATGGCAGCGACACCGAGAGTCAATATATTGAATTTAAATTTATTCATTTTTCAAATGGTTCTAAACTTTTAAGAAATGATTAGAAAGTCAGATTGACTCCGATGAGCCATGTACGGGGACGGGGATAATAACCCAGGTCTACACCTGACACCCATGACTGGTTACCGTAGCCGATTTCAGGATCCATACCGTCATAGTCTGTAAATGTGAAGAGATTCTGGGCCTGAACGTAAAGACGGGCCTGTGAGCACCATTTCTGCTTCATAAGAGGAGCGAAATTATAGCCGAGTGTCACGTTCGAGATTCTCAGGTAGTCACCGTTCTGGATGAAGAGGTCGGAGAACTGGTAGTTGATGTTCTGGTTGGTGACACGGGGAATACGGTTGGATGTTCCCTCTCCGGTCCAGCGGTCAAGGATGCTTGACGTGTAGTTGGCCTTTGTGTTATCCCAGTCACGGTAGCTTTGAGCTATCTGGAAACCGGCAGCACCGGTGGCAACAACTCCGAAATCGAAGTTCTTATAATAGAGATTGATATTGAAACCATAGGTGAACTTGGGCATGCCGTTTCCGAGGTTCACCTTGTCGTTCTCATCAAGCACGCCATCATGGTTGACGTCGATAAAAATAACGTCGCCGGGCTGCACATTTGCTTGAAGCACACCGTTGCCTGCCGCAACCCAATCGTTTATCTGCTGCTGGTTCTGGAAAATACCGGCAGTCTTGTAGCCCCAGAAGTAGCCGATTGGCTTACCGTTTTCAGCACGGTAGAACTCACCGGAATTGGTATAGATTTCATCGGCATTACCATTCTTATCCCAACCGTGTATGATACCGTCCTGGTTAGGAATAGATCCTACCTCGTTATGGTTATAGGCACCATTGATGCCGATGCTATATGAAAAATCCTTGCCGATTACATCATTCCACGTAAGCGACAGCTCAACACCCGTGTTCTTGACGCTACCACCGTTTATGAACGGTGCATCGGTTCCGGCTGTGGCAAGAATCGGAGCCTTGACGAGCCAGTCCTTGTTCTTCTTTATATAGTAGTCGAAGTTGACAGCGAGACGGCTGTTGAAAAGACGTGCGTCAAAACCGAAGTTTGTCTGTTCTGAAGTTTCCCATGTAAGGTCAAGATTGCCGAGACGTGAGGGATAGGCTCCCCAGTTGCCCGACAGGATAGGCGCGAAATTGGTAAGCTGACCGTTCGGACCCATGAACTGACCGAAATAATAATGGGTATTTGCATTTTTTATAGGAGCGAGATACTGGTAATTGTCAACGTTCTGGTTACCTACACGGCCCCAGCTTGCACGTATCTTCAGGAAGTCAAGCCATCCGCGTGCCGGTTCCATGAATTTTTCGTTGGAAATATTCCAGCCTGCCGACACTGATGGGAAGGTACCGAAACGGTGACCCTTGGCAAAACGCGAAGAACCGTCGCGACGCACGGTGACATTTACCATATATTTATCCTGCCAGTCCCAGCCGAGACGTCCGAAATAACTGACAGAGCGGGCATCATCATGAGGATTGCCGGCTACGCTGACCCCGTTCTGTCCGAGAGTCGAACCGGTACCGTTGTTGATCCAGGCATGCGCCCAGTCGTCGAATCCTTCTTTGAGCATACCCTGGCCACCACCGAGATATGAACCGCTGTAGCGATATGACTCCATACCGATGAGAGCGTTGAAGTGATGCTCTTTGATATTCCAGTCATATGTGGCTGTGTTTGTCCATGTCAGGCCGAGAGAGTGGTTGGCGTTCTGCGACACGCGTGTTTCAGGCGTGGCGTCAAGCGTGCTGAAATGAGCGAGCGGAGTGAAACTGCGATAGTCGCTTGAACCGTAGACCGCACCGAAAACCGTACGGATACGGAGATTTTTAATCGGCTCGATCTGGGCATAGACATTCCCGTTGAAAACGGCATTTTTGTTGACATTATTGGTATATGTCATCATATTGCCATAGGGATTGCCGTCAGTTGAATTCCAATCACTATTGGATGCGTCATAATAAAGGCCTTTATTTATGACCTCTTCTTTTCCATCAATAGTATATGTGGGAGTACCGTTGGCATAAACCTGCGTGAGCGGGCTTGTACCGAAAGCGCCGCGAAGCTTGCTGTTCCATATATTCCCTACCGGAATACCTGTATTCTTCGTGTAGATGAATGAGGCCTGCTCGCCAATGGTCACGATGCCGTCGAAAAGCTTATGGTCTGAATTGATACGGAAGTTATAGCGGCTATAGTTGGACACTTCCGGTCCGCCGACAATACCCTCCTGGTTGATATAACCGAGAGAAAGAGCGTAGGTAGAAGTTTTGCTGCCACCGGTCACACCTATCGTGTAACTTTGGGTCTTGGCATTGTCATGGAACATGGTGTCAAGCCAGTCAGTATCATAGGTGCCGAGACGTTCGCCTTCTTCATTAGTGCGCCAGATAGAGTTCATTGACGCCCAATCATAGGGGGCAAGTCCGCTGTTGACCTGCTGCTCATCCATAATCGTCATGAACTGCTCGGCATTAAGCAGCTTGGGCTTGCGCGGAGCACTCTGCCATCCGAAATAGCCGTCGAATGTCACTTTGGCTTTCCCTTCCTTGCCCTGCTTGGTTGTGATGAGCACGACACCGTTGGCGGCCTGGGCACCGTAGATAGCGGCCGAGGCGGCATCCTTCAGCACGTCGATGCTCTCGATATCCGCAGGATTGAGGGTGGAAATGTCACCGCCGATACCGTCGATAAGATAGAGTGGAGAAGCATTGCCGATAGTACCGAGACCGCGGATTGTAACTTTCATGCCTGAACCGGGCTGACCTGATTCACTGGCAATACTTACACCCGGCAGCTGGCCCTGCATGGCCTGGAGAGGAGAAGTGGTGTTCATTTTCAGAATCTCGTCGCCCTTTATCTGGGCGGTGGCCCCGGTGACAAGTTTCTTCTTCTGCACACCGTAGCCGACAACCACCACTTCGTCAAGCACCTCGGAGTCCTCGATGAGGGCCACGTCGATACGCTCGGAGTCCACAGTGATTTCGCGGGGAGTGAATCCCACGTAGGAGAACACGAGTACGGCACCCTTCTCAGCCTTGATGACATAGTTACCGTCAATGTCTGTCGAGGTACCCTGGTTGGTCCCCTTGATCTGGATGCTTACACCAATCAGGGGCTCGCCATCAGAGGCCTGGGTGACCGTTCCTGAAACAGTCATGGGAGCAGCCGAAGCGGCTATGCCGGCAAAGAGGCATATCGCCAGGAGGGCTGTCCGGAGCAGATGCAGCGATGCGCATCGTCCCAATAGATTTTTTCCCATTGATAGATTGATTTAGTTTTTAACAGGTTAATTATTTAAGATTATTCGTAGATTCAAGAAACTATGCGGTCTTTATCCGCAATTTTGTTTTAAGGCAGCTTCGGGTCGGTTTTATGCAGCTTTCGGTGGCGGTTAGGAAGCAGAGCGTGGTCTGAGAAGTTATTTCTTAGGTTTAAGGCAGCGCGTTGACTCTGTTTGTCAGTGGTTGATTGACCCGTTTTTGTTTTTTAGCTAAATAATAGTGAGCAAATGTAAAGAAAGCTTTATTTGTGACAAATTTTTTCGCGTGCTTTTATATGTTTAAAATTTTACATAGGGGGGGTAATTTGTTATATTAAGAAGTCTTAAATGTTTCATATATCACGCATAATACACATTAAAACAGAGATTTAATCATATAGACCAAATGTTAAACAAGCAGAAATGCGCCTCAAAAGTTGCTTTTCACACGAACTTTCGCTTACTTTGCATCTACCTTACAACCTTAAATGTTAACTACCATGCGGCTCTCAACCCTGCTGACCATCATCATATGTTTCATAAGCGTCCATGCCGAGGAAATGCACTTGAAACATCTTGACACCAACAACGGACTGCCTAACAATAAAATAAACACTCTTCACCGTGACTCCGACGGATTCCTTTGGATAGGCACTTCATCAGGGCTTTGCCGCTACGACGGATACACCTTCAAGACCTACCATCCTTCCGATTCAGCAGGCACCGCCATCCACGACAGCTATGTCGAAAGCATAGAGGAAGATTCCTCAGGGCGGCTGTGGATTCTGCTCGGTACAAAATATATGGTCTATGACCCCGTCACCGACCGTCTAAACTCGGATATCCGTCCATTTCTCACCACTGCAGGAATAAATGAAGAGCCAAGCCTTATCCACATCACCCCCGACAAGAACATGTGGGTCCACCTCGCCGGTTCGGGACTGTTCAGAATCTCTCCCGACGGGAAAAGGGCAGACAAGGTCAACGACCCCGAGTTCGCCAAAGCGAAGGTTACCGATATAATCTCATCACCAAAAACTCTCATCACCATTGACGACCGTGGCACCCTGCGGATTATCGACAGGGAATCGCTGAAAACAGTCCGTCGCGACACGAGCATAGCAGGCTCACTCCCCGGAAGCAACACCTATATATTCACAGTAGTCTATGACCGCGAGGGACTTGTATGGATTTTCAACAACGAGGACCTCTGGCTCTATGACATAGCGGCAGGAAGATGGCTCAACGACCGCCTTCCCGACAACGGGAAGCGCCAGCTTGTCAAAATCCTGATTCAGGACCACTCGGGAGACCTTTGGCTCGGACGCGACCACAAGGGGCTGGAAAGTATCGAAAAACATGGTGAAATAAGCTTCAGGCGCCTCCCGGTAGAGACCGATTCACATGTGACCAATACAGTCACAGCCCTCTATGAGGACGAAGGAGGCACCCTCTGGATAGGGACATACAAGAAAGGAGTGTTCTACCACAACAAGAGTGCCAACAAATTCACACTCGTTCCCTTCCCTGATGTCAACTGCATACTCCCTTCTGCCAACGACACTCATGTATGGATTGGTACCGACGCCGACGGCCTTATAAAATGGAATCCCAAGGACGGCAGTTCCCGCCTCTTCCCCAACCCTACCGACGGAGACAATTCTCCCGCCATAACCTCCATGCTCGAACTCACCGACGGCTCACTGCTCATCGGTTCATTCTCAAGAGGGCTGCGGCAGTTCAAGGATGGGAAATTCAGCATGCTACAGACAGGCAGCAGGCTCGACAATTTCTATTCATGGGCCCTCTCCGATGCGGGCGATGGCAGGATATGGGTAGGGACACTCGGTGCAGGACTCATGTTGCTGAATCCGGCCACTCTACAGACCATAGTCTATGACAGCTCCAATTCGGGACTGCGCTCCGACTTCATCAATGCCATAGCCCATGGAAGCAACGGCACCCTCTATCTCGCCACATCACGCGGAGTCGCGACCTTCAATCCGTTCACCGAGAAGTTCTCATCCATCCCGGGGATTGACGAAGCTAAAATCAACGACCTTTATATGGACTCACGCAGCCTGCTATGGATTGCATCCACATCGGGCCTGAAACTCTACGACACCCGCAGGTCAAAACTCTACGACGTCCATACGGCACAGTCACCCAACGGCTCGTCGGGATTCATTCTCGGACTGCAGGAGGACAGCCGTGGCGACATGTGGGTGACCGAGGGGAGCAGAATCATCTGTTTCTCAGCTAAGTTCGACGACAAGACGGGCGACCTATCCTACAGCTCGCGCACCTACGATTCAAGCGACGGGCTACAGGACTGCGACTTCAACCAACGCTCCTTCGCCCTTCTCCCATCAGGCGAGATGCTCGTCGGAGGGCTCTATGGAATCAACACCTTCTCCCCCGACCGCATAGTCCACAACCGGTCTCTCCCACGGGTGATATTCTCGGATATCACAGTCGGCCCCCACACCATCGGCGTCGGCGACAAGATTGATGGGAAAGTGCTCCTCTCAGCCTCCCCCAACCATGGAGGGCAACTCGAGCTATGGCCATCAAACACATCGTTCACCGTAAGCCTCGCCACCGACAATTATGTCCACCCCGAAAAGACCACCTATTATTATAAGCTCGATGGATTCGACAGCGACTGGATGATGGCCCCGCCGACCACCAACCGCTTGAACTACACCAACCTGCCACCCGGAAAATACCGACTGCTTGTGAAGGCCGTAAACAGCGACGGCTACGAAAGCGTGGAGCCGGCAACAATGGCGATAGTCATGCATCCCCCCTTCTGGGCATCGGCTTGGGCCAAAGCTATATACTCGCTACTGATTATTCTCGCCATCTATGCGACCTACAGGATAATACGCCAACGCGAACGCCGGCGATTCAACCTTAAACGCAAGCAGGACGCGCTTATCAAGCAGGAGGAAATCAACCAATTGAAATTCAAATTCTACACCAATGTAAGTCATGAGCTGCGCACTCCCCTGACGCTGATTGTCGCTCCGCTTGAAAACATGATAAAGGAAACCACCGACGAGCACCAGCTTAGCCGGCTGAACATAATGCGCAAGAACGCCCTGCGACTGCTGATGCTTGTCAACCAGCTCCTTGATTTCCGCAAGAATGAAGTGACAGGACTCACGCTCCATCTTTCCGAAGGAGAAATGGTGAGCTTTGTCAGGAACACATGTCAATCCTTCGCCAACCTGTCAGAGCGCAAGAACATCAGCCTGAATTTCGACACGTCAATCCCGGAACTGAACTGTAAGTTTGACGACGACAAACTTTCAAAAACAATCAATAACCTTCTCGCCAACGCTTTTAAATTCACGCCCGAAGGGGGCAGCGTCACGGTCGGCATCCGCTCAAGCCGGTCGAAAGTGACGATATCAATCGCCGACACCGGAATAGGAATCAGCGACGCCGACAAAGCCCACATATTCGAACGCTTCTACCAGGCGGAAGGCTCTCCCAAAGACAGCTCAATGACCGGCAACGGCATAGGGCTCAGTATGGCCTATGAGTACATCCGTCTGCATAACGGCACGATAAGCGTTGCCGACAATCCCGGAGGAGGCACCGTGTTTATCATCGAACTTCCACTTGTCACATCAACCGTCCCTGTAAATCCAACCGCAGCCAATACAATCGCAACGACAATCACGGCCAAACAGGAAGAACCACACCCGCTATCCGACAGCACAAAAACAAATCCGGCAAACCGCCAACTTCCTACGAATCAAGACCATTCAGACAAACCGACAGCACTCGTGGTCGACGACAGCGACGACATGCTCGAATTTCTCCGCGACGGGCTCCGTCATGACTTCCATGTAATCACCGCAGGGTCAGGAGCGGAAGCCATAAGACTACTCGATTCAATCCGTCCGGCCATAGTGCTGACCGACCTGATGATGCCCGGAATAGACGGAATCGAGCTGTGCCGTCGCATTAAAGCCACTGCCGCCCACTCATCGACACCGGTAATAATCCTGACAGCGAAACACGATATAAACGCCAAGCTCGAAGGCTTCACAATCGGGGCCGACGACTATATAACCAAACCTTTCAACGTAGAGCTTCTTCTTCTAAAAATGAAGAAACTCGTCAGCCTGACGCGCAAAAACGGGACATCGCTAATCAATCCCGACCCCGGAAGCATCAAGATAACCCCGCTTGACGAAAAAATTGTGGAAAAAGCAGTGAAATATGTTGTCACCAACATAAAACGTCCGGAACTGTCAGTCGAGGAGCTGAGCAGCCATCTCGGCATGAGCCGTGTCCACCTCTACAAGAAGCTAAAGGCAACCACGGGGAAAACCCCTGTTGAATTCATAAGGCTTATCCGCCTGAAACGGGGAGCGCAGATGCTCCGCGAGAGCCAGCTCAATGTCTCCGAAATCGCCTTCCAGCTCGGCTTCAACAACCCCAAATATTTCAGTAAATATTTCAAGGAAGAATTCGGCGCCCTCCCGTCCGTCTATCAGGACAAAGAGGCGAAGGCAACAAATTATCCCGTATAAGTTAACATTTCAGCACCATTATTAATCATTTTAAACCGTCTGTCTCAACATCGGCTATTACTTATCTCCCAACTATTTACTACTTTTGTAAAGTAGAAATCGGAGACCCCTCCGACATCCATGTCAACACATCGACATTCCTTATGCGTGTCGCAGTTCTTCCATCAACTGCTTTTATTCATCAATTTTCGGAAAATTACTTTAAATATAATACTAAACCCTGTCTTTATGAAATTTAGAACCCTTTCAGTCTCTCTGCTTGCAGGCCTGCTTGCTGTGGCATGCGCCTCCGGCAAATATGAGAAATCTGACCGCGGTGTGACTGTCAACGTCGCTTCCACGGGTGAAAATTCCGTCAAGAAAGTACGCCTGCAAGTCTTGGGCGACAAGATAATCCGAGTTTCGGCCACCCCCGACAAAAAATTTGCCGAAGACGCGAGCCTCATAACAGTTCCGCAGGAAAACAAGACTGAATATTCAGTCACCGAAACGGATTCGACCGTATCGGTAGTGACAGCGGAAGTGACTGCTACAGTCTCGCTATCGACCGGAGATGTCAAATTCTATGACAAGAACGGCAAACTCATAGTAGCTGAAGCCGACGGTGGCCGTGAGTTCTCACCGATAGAAGTTGAAGGTACCAAGGGCTACACAGTCCGCCAGCGTTTCGAATCGCTCGACGACGAGGAAGGCATCTATGGTCTCGGTCAGCACCAAAGCGACGAATTCAACTATAAGGGAATGAACGAGGAACTGTTCCAGTACAACACCAAGGTATCTGTGCCTTTCGTCGTATCGACTGATAACTACGGCATCCTCTGGGACAGCTACTCACTCTGCCGCTTCGGAAATCCCGAACCATACAAACAGCTTGGCCAGGTGTTCAAGCTTTATGACAAGGACGGCAAGGAAGGCGCCCTCACAGGCACCTATGTCCCGGCAAAGCCTGAAGAACCTACACTCGTTCAGCGCGAGGATTCCATCTATTTCGAACACCTCATCCGCAAGGAACTCAAACACGTTGTGAATCTCCCACAGGATTTCAACTATAATGGCTCACACGTGACCTACGAAGGAGAAATAGAGCCGGAAGAAAGCGGTGAATTCAAATTCATACTCTACTATTCCGGATATATGTCTGTCTGCATCGACGGCAAAGAGGTTGTGCCCGAACGCTGGCGCACGGCATGGAACCCCAACTCCTACAAATTCTCCGTTGACCTTGAAAAAGGCAAGCGTGTGCCCCTTAAAATCGAATGGCAGCCCAACGGCGTAGTAGCATACTGTGGTCTGCGCGTTTACTCTCCGGTCGACGACAAAGAGCAGATGCAGATGAGCTGGTGGGGCGAAATGCAGGATCAGATTGACTACTATTTCATCTATGGTGAGGACATGGACGATGTGATCAGCGGCTACCGCACACTGACCGGCAAGGCTCCCATCATGGCAAAATGGGTGATGGGATATTGGCAGAGCCGTGAGAAGTACAACACCCAGGACGAAGTCCTCTCCACACTCGCAGAATTCCGCAAACGCAACATACCTATCGACAACATCGTTATCGACTGGCTCCACTGGAAACAGGATTCATGGGGCAGCCACGAATTCGACCCCGAACGCTTCCCCGACCCCAAGGGCATGGTAGACTCCATCCACGACATGAACGGTCGCGTCATGATTTCCGTATGGCCGAAATTCTACGTCACCACCGAACATTATAAGGAATTCGACAAAAACGGCTGGATGTACAAACTCCCCGTCACCGACAGCATCCGCGACTGGGTAGGCCCGGGCTATCTCGGCTCCTTCTACGACGCCTACAGTGCAGACGCACGCAAACTCTTCTGGAAGCAGATGCAGGACCACTATGTGCCCCTTGGCATCGATGCCTGGTGGATGGACGCCTCCGAACCCAACATACGTGACTGCACAGACCTTCAATACCGCAAGGACCTTATCACCCCGACCGCCCTCGGTCCCTCTACAAAATATTTCAACGCCTATGGCCTCATGAACGCCGAAGCTATCTACGACGGACAGCGTGGCATGGACAATGACCGCCGTGTATTCCTGCTCACGCGCTCCGGATTCGCCGGTCAGCAGCGATATTCGACCGCCACATGGAGCGGTGATATCGCCACTCGCTGGGAGGACATGAAAGCGCAGATTTCGGCAGGCCTCAATTTCGCGGCCTCAGGCATACCCTGGTGGAGTATGGACATCGGCGGATTCTGCGTAGAGGACCGCTATGTGGCAGCCGCCGCTGAATTTGCCAAGACAGGCAAAGAGAATCCCGACATGAAGGAATGGCGCGAGCTCAACACCCGCTGGTATCAGTTCGGAGCTTTCGCCCCGATGTTCCGCGCCCATGGCCAGTGGCCCTACCGCGAAATCTTCAATATCGCTCCCGAAGGACATCCCGCATATAAATCAGTGGTCTACTACACCAATCTGCGCTATGACATGATGCCCTACCTCTACTCTCTCGCAGGTATGACCCACTTCAATGACTACACCATCATGCGCCCCATGGTGATGGACTTCACCGCCGACAAGGCCACCCGCAACATAGGCGACCAATATATGTTCGGCCCCGCCTTCCTCGTAGCGCCCGTATATACCTATGGAGCCACCTCACGCGATGTATATTTCCCCGCAGGCTCGGTATGGTATGACTTCTATACCGGAGCTGTGACCGACGGTGGACAGACCAAGAAAGTAGCCGCACCCTACGAACGCATACCTCTCTACGTGCGCTCAGGTTCAATCGTACCCTTCGGCCCTGCGATGCAGTGGAGCGACGAGAAGCCCGCTGAGGAAATCAACCTCTATGTCTATGCCGGCGAAGACGGCGATTTCACTCTCTATGAAGACGAGAACACCAATTATAACTACGAGAAAGGACAGTTCGCCATGATACCGTTCCATTGGAACGACAAGACCCAGACCCTTGCCATCGGCGAGCGTACGGGCCAATATCCCGGCATGATCCGCAACCGTAAGTTCAATATCATCAAAGTATCCAAGGACCACCCCGTAGGCTATGCACGCGACAACAAGGGCGTAACCGTGGCCTACAACGGAGAAGCCAAGTCCATAAAACTTTGATGAGACCAAAATATAAGAACACAATAGGTCATGTTATCTAAGGTAAACTTGATTGTTATGGCCTGCCTCACCTGGATTGGTGGGGCAGCCATTTTTTCCGCAGCAGCGGCCGATTCACGTGCCGTCAGTTTTAACGACGGATGGCGTTTCACTCTCGCAGACTCGCCGGAAATGGCCAAACCGGATTTCGACGACTCTTCGTGGCGCAGGCTCTCCCTTCCCCACGACTGGGCCATCGAAGGCGATTTCAGTAAAGACAATCCGTCAGGCACCGGTGGAGGAGCTCTTCCAGGCGGAGTGGGATGGTACCGCAAGACATTCACTCTTCCGGCAGACGCGCGCGACAAACAGACGTTCATAGATTTCGACGGCGCATACATGAATTCCACCGTATTCATCAACGGGCATGAACTCGGAACCCGCCCTTACGGTTACGCGTCTTTCAGCTACGACCTCACCCCCTATCTCAATAGGGATGGAAAGAATGTCGTGGCAGTGAGAGTGGACAACGCCGAGCAACCTAACTCCCGTTGGTACAGCGGATGCGGCATCTATCGCAACGTATGGCTCCGTTCTCTCAACGACATCCATATCCCTCTTTGGGGACAGCATGTGCAGACTGACGTCACCGACTTCGCCGCCAAGATACGCCTTACGACCGACATCGTGAGCAAAGACAAAAAGACGGCCAAAGTCAACGTAAGCACCGTGCTGATTGACGCCAACGGGAAAATGGTCGAAAAATCAACGCCCCGCACAGTCACGCTCAGCAAAAAACACCCTGACGCAAAGGTAGAGTCGACGATATCAGTAAACAAGCCACATCTCTGGAGCACCGAAGACCCCTATCTCTACACTCTTGTCACTTCAGTTGTAGATGAAAAGTCAGGGGAGATTCTCGACACCTATATGACTACCACCGGTTTGCGCTACTATAAATTCGACGCGAAAAAAGGCTTCTCACTCAACGGCAAACCGATGAAAATCAACGGAGTCTGCATGCACCATGACCTCGGAGCATTAGGAGCGGCCGTCAATACACGCGGCATCGAACGCCAGCTCGAAATCCTGAAGGAAATGGGAGTCAACGCCTATCGCGCATCCCACAACCCGCCTGCACCGGAAGTCCTCGACCTCTGCGACCGGATGGGCCTGCTCGTTATGGATGAGACATTCGACATGTGGCGCAAAAAGAAAACAGCCCACGACTATTCGCGCTACTTCCCGGAATGGCATGAAAAAGACCTCGAAATGCTCCTGAAACGCGACCGCAACCATCCGTCAATCGTCATATGGAGCATCGGCAATGAAGTGCTCGAGCAATGGAGCGACGCCAAGGCTGACACACTTTCGCTCGAACAGGCCAACCTTATTCTCAATTTCGGCCATAGCAAAGACATGCTTGCCGCCGAAGGAGAAGAAATGAGCGTCAATTCACTGCTGACAAAGAAACTCGCCGACCTCGTACGCTCCTATGAGCCCTTGGCTCTCGTGACCGCAGGCTGCAACGAGCCGAATCCCGGAAATCACCTCTTCCGCTCCAACGCCCTCGACGTAATCGGCTACAATTATCATGACAACTGGTTTGATTCAGTGCCAAAATGGTTTCCCGACAAGCCATTTATCATCTCGGAGAGTGTGTCGGGCCTCATGACACGCGGCTACTACCGCATGCCGTCCGACAGCGTCTTCATCTGGCCGAAACGATGGGACATACCCTTCGAAGACCCTTCATTCTCCTGCTCATCCTACGACAACTGCCACGTGCCCTGGGGCAACAGCCATGAAGGCACACTTAAGCATGTCGACACCAAGGACTTCATCTCAGGTCAGTTCATCTGGACCGGCTTCGACTATCTCGGCGAACCCACACCTTTCGGCTGGCCTGCCCGCAGTTCCTATTTCGGCATAGTAGACCTCGCCGGCATCCCCAAGGATGTATATTATATGTATCAGTCGCAGTGGCGTCCCGACAAGAACGTGCTCCATCTCTTCCCCCACTGGAACTGGAAAGAGGGCGAGGAGATTGACATGTGGGCCTACTACAACAATGCCGACGAAGTCGAGCTCTTCATCAACGGTGAGTCGCAGGGTGTCAAGACAAAAGAACCCGGAAAATACCATGTCAGCTGGCGTGTGAAATTCGAACCGGGCACAGTCAAGGCTGTCAGCCGCAAAAACGGACGCATAGTTGCGACAAAGGAAATCAGAACGGCAGGAGAACCCTATCGGATTCGCCTGACACCCGACCGCACGTCGATTAAAGCCGACGGCTCCGACCTTAGCTATGTGCTCGTTGAAATCCTCGACAAGGATGGAAATCTCTGTCCATGGGCTGAAAATCTCGTCAACTTCGAAGTCAGCGGGGCCGGGCGCAACGAAGGTGTCGACAACGGCTCCCCCATCTCACTCGAGCGGTTCAAGGACTCCAAACGCAAAGCCTTCTATGGCAAAGCGATGCTCATAGTGCGCAATGACGGGACTGACGGCCCGATTACCGTCAAGGCCACCTCCGATGGTTTGAAACCGTTTACCACTACCGTCAACGCCATCCGATAACATTGATTACTTACTTAAACATTAATCCACTGATTTAAATCATGAAAATAACTTTCCGTTTTCTCCTTTCATTCCCACTGCTCCTTTCAGGGACAGGCTTATGGGCGGCAAACGAGCTCCCTGTCTATCAGGACGAGAGCCGTCCTATGGACGAGCGAGTGGAAGATGCACTCTCTCGCATGACAACCCAGGAAAAAATCAACATGATTCATGCCCAGGGCAAGTTTTCATCGCCGGGTGTGCCACGTCTCGGAATTCCCGACCTTTGGATGAGCGACGGCCCCCACGGCGTACGCGCTGAAATCAACTGGAACGACTGGGGATACTCAAACCGTACCAACGACTCCATCACGGCCTTTCCGGCACTTACCGCCCTCGCAGCGACATGGAACCCGACCCTCTCCCACGACTATGGCAATGCCCTCGGCGAGGAGGCCCTCTACAGGGAGAAGGATGTGATGCTCGGCCCCGGTGTAAATATATACCGCACGCCCCTCAATGGCCGCAACTTCGAGTATATGGGCGAGGACCCTTATCTTGCCTCAGTGCTTGTAGTGCCATATATCAAAGGTATGCAGCAGAACGGCGTAGCGGCCTCAGTGAAACATTTCGCACTCAACAATCAGGAACTGTGGCGTGGGCACATCAATGTGGAGCTCTCCGACCGTGCACTCCATGAAATCTATCTTCCGGCCTTCAAAAGCGCGGTTGTCGACGGTGACTCATGGACAATAATGGGTTCATACAATCAGGTGCGCGGACAACATGCCTGCCACAACGACCTCCTCCTCAATAAAATCCTAAAAGGAGACTGGGGCTACAAAGGCGTGGTAGTGACCGACTGGGGAGGCGCCCACGACACACGCGAAGCCGCCCTCAACGGACTTGACCTCGAAATGGGTTCATACACCAACGGTCTTACGTCGGAATCGGCCTTTACAACCGACGACTACTATATGGCCAAGCCCTACCTCGCAATGCTCGAAAAGGGAGAAGTGCCCATGTCGACGCTCGACGACAAAGCCCGCAGGATGTTGCGTCTGAACTTCCTGACGGCGATGAAACGCAACAAACCGCTCGGCTCTGTAGCTACACCTGAACACTATGCCGTGGCCGAGGCTATCGGCAACGAAGCCGTTGTATTGCTCAAGAACGACCCAGTAAGCAAAAAATCGCCTAAACTCCTTCCTCTGTCGCCCGACGTGAAATCAATCCTCGTGGTCGGCGACAACGCTACACGCGACCTTATGAAAGGTGGCGGTTCGAGCGAGCTTAAAGTCAAGGATAATTACACTCCGCTCCAAGGCCTCAAAGCCATATATGGCGACCGCGTAAAATATGCGCAGGGCTACCGTGCAGGACGCCCGATGTATGCCCACGTTGAAGATGTTCCCCAGGCCATACAGGATTCCCTGCGCGAAGAGGCGGTGGCTATGGCACGCGACGCAGATGTAGTGGTGTTCATCGGCGGTCTCAACAAGAATCATCTTCAGGACTGCGAGGCAGGCGACCGTGTGGACTACGGCCTCCCCTTCGGCCAGCCGGAGCTTATCGAAGCAATTAAGGAAGTAAATCCCAATATCGTAGTTGTGCTTCTCTCGGGCAATGCCGTTGAAATGCCTTGGGCAAAGGATGTCCCCGCAATCGTGCAGGGATGGTATCTGGGTTCAATGGCCGGCAAGTCACTTGCCAACGTGCTTAGCGGAAAGGCCAACCCCTCCGGCAAGCTTCCATTCTCCTTCCCCGCAAAACTTGAGGACAATGGTGCCCACCATTTCGGCACTATCTCCTATCCCGGCGACTCAATCAAGCAGGAATATCTCGAAGATGTCCTCGTAGGCTACCGCTGGCATGACACAAAGAAAATCCCCGCACGCTATCCATTCGGCCACGGACTGAGCTATACCACATTCAAATATGGCAAACCAACGGCTTCAGCCAAGACCATAGCCGACGGTGAATCGCTCACCATCACCATCCCGGTGACCAACTCCGGCTCCGTCGAGGGCAAAGAGGTGGTCCAGCTCTATATAGGCGATGAAGCGGCCTCAGTAGTCCGTCCGCTTAAAGAGCTTAAAGGCTTTGAGAAGATAGACCTCGCTCCCGGTGAAGAAAAGACGGTATGCTTCACCGTAAAGCCGGACGATTTGAAGTTCTATGATGATACCACAGGCTCCTGGAAGGCAGAACCCGGCAAATTCAAGGCCTACATAGGCTCGTCGTCAACCGACATCAGGGCCACAGTGCCATTCGAACTTAAATAGACAACATTCTTTCTAAAATCAAACAGGGAGGCGTAAAAAAATGGCGCCTCCCTGTTTGATTTTTATACCAGGCATGCAATGAGCTATTGCATAGCTTTCACGACATGTATCCCCGGACGATTGTGGAGAGCTGTCGCGCAGAAAAGACCGCAATCTTCCGCCCGATAACTTATGAAATACCGTTCCGCAGCCATAAAATCAAGGATGAAAGAGGCGGTATCGATTTTTTCATCAGAGGCTTTTCCGGTCACTACGCGTTCCTTTATCTCAAGATCGAAACCCTTCACATTGACCGCAATGCTTACAGCTCCTGAAAGCGACACCCCGTCAATGCCATGACGGCGCAGAATCACCGTACCGTCATCATTACATAGAAATTCGACCGAAGGAGTCCGGAGTGAACCTTCAAGAGACAGCACCCCGGGAAGAAGATACTGCCGTACCGGCCCCCGGCTCTCCCCTTTTGACGCAAAGGCAAGCACCGCGGCAGCCACCACTGCAGATATGACATAGAACTCCACGCTCTGAAACACGGAAAGCGATATAAGGGATAATATGACGGCGTCTAACAGCATACCGGACACAAAGTTAATAAGCTTTAGCTTACCGAGCAAACAGCAGTCGGGAATTAAACGTTTTAATTATACACGTTCAACTACCACGCTTATGATTACCGCTCTTATCCCCTCAAATCAGGTGGCACAATGGCTATTAGTCCATATCCACCGTCTGCTCGACGCAATAGGCCTTGAAAAAGACAAGACAATCGAGGATATAATATATGCCGCAATAATCGTATGCTTCGCGCTTTTCCTCGGATGGGCGGTGAGAAAGGTGATTCTCTTGTCAGTGAGGAGATTCGTCATGATACGCCACAGTGACCTCGGGAAGGAACTCGTGGAACACCGTGTACTGATTCATTGCAGCCATATAATCCCGCCACTGGTCATACTTGCATTGCTGCCTTTCGCATTTACACGTGATTCGACACTGCTCACCATAGTGTTTCGCGGGCTGTTCATCTACACGACCTTAGTAGTGTGCAAGGCCATCTGCTCGGTCACCTCATTCTGCTGGCTCCGTTTCGACGAGACGCGCAACAGCAAAAATCTGCCTCTGAGGGGAATCCTCGACACTATTCTTGGCATATTATGGTTCATAGCGATAATTATCAGTATCTCCATTCTGGTAGATAAATCGCCTGTGAAACTCCTGACGGGACTCGGAGCCTTCGCTGCAGTGCTGATGTTGGTGTTCAAGGACAGTATCCTCGGCCTTGTCGCAGGGCTGCAGCTGTCGCAGAACGATATGCTCCGCGTGGGCGACTGGATTGTAGTTCCCTCCACAATCGCCAACGGAGTGGTTACCGACGTGAGCCTCACGGCGGTGAAAGTGCAGAACTGGGACAATACGATTGTGACGCTCCCTCCCTACACTCTTATATCTTCCTCGTTCCAGAACTGGCGGGGAATGAAAGACAGCGGTTGCCGAAGGATAGCCCGCTCCGTGATTATAGATTCCGACACTATCACTCCAAGTACTCCGCAGATGATAGCTGAACTGAGCGGGAAATATCCGATAATGAAGAGCTATATAAGCCATATTGAGAACCTCGGACATCCGGACTACAATCCCGGACTTGCCACAGTCAACGGCACCACGGAAACGAATCTCGGTCTCTTCCGCATCTATATGTGCCAATGGCTCCTCAACAATCCGGCAATCCGCAATGACGAGCAGATTCTCGTCCGTATCATGGATCCCACCGGCGAGGGACTGCCTCTGCAAATCTATTGCTTCACGGCAACGACAGCATGGACGGCCTATGAGGCAATCCAAAGCGCCATAATGGAGCATGTGGCAGTCACAGCCGTAGATTTCGGACTGCGCCTCTTCAATGACCCGTCGGGCACGGATGTGACCACGGTGAACCTCTCGGACGCAAGGCCCGCAATCCGTCCCGCGACATCATCCGCACCCGTCGGGAAACCGACTCCGAAGACGCCGGAATCAGGCAATACGCAATAGCCTGTGACTTTTCGGGTCAGAGGGCCTGCGCCTGGCGAGTTTTTCCAAAAGATGGAGAAAGCGCCTCTCCCCCGCCTCCGGACTGTAAGCGATAATAGGTGTCAGCTCCTTCTTGGTCCATTGTCCGCCCACCATCCCTCCGGCGTTGGAAAAAAGGAAAGCAGCTATAGGATAGCCCATACATCTGAGCTCCGCATAATAATAGCCCTTAAGACCGGGAAACATCTCCATCCTTGTCATGACGGAGCATACGGAACCATCAGAGGACATGCCTGAAACAGGCTCCCCGAAGAAGACCTCCACAAGATTCGTCTCCGTACGCCCCAGCGGATTGGTCAGCGACACCTCAAGCTCGGGCATCACTTTCAAGCCCCGTGGCAATTTGTTTTCGAGCCTGAAGCATATGACTGCGGAATCGCCGTCAAAATCGCCGAGCGACCTGACAAGCCTGTCCCCCTGAAATTCAGGCGCCATCACTCCACCGGAAAGCGGATAGAACCATCTCGTGGGAGGGAGCCCGAACTCCGAGGCGGAAAAGAAACACAATTCAAACCCTACCGACTGCTCGACGCCGTCGATTTCCACCATCAGCCTGTAAGGGCAGGATGTCTCTACAGTGATATGCTCCAACGGTAAGTCCACGCGCAATCCGCATACGGCCTCTCCGCCGGCCATTGACATATCAAACCCGCGTTCAGACACAATGACTCCATCATCCACCTTTATGAGGGAGAAACAGACAGAGGCCCTTGCCCGACGTCGCGAGCTGGCGCTACGGAGTGACAGCTTGTTGATGAAAGTTGCATATACCGCCAATTCCCGGATATTGGAATTATAGAGGAAATGATGGCGACGGTCAAACAGACCGGCAGCGGGAAACTGATGTGCCAGCTTGTCTGAATTACCGAAAGGACGGGCCTTAAGGTCGGCTAAATAGATGATTGAGGATTTTTTTGACATACGGATATTACATTAAAAAGGTGAATAATAAAGCATAAAAACCATCGGCCGCATATCTGCATGCGGCATAAAGATGATTTTTCCTTTAAATAATGTAATACCGGTTTCGCGCTCTACTGCGCGAATATGTCAGTGAACCCATCATGACATTTGAGAACAGTCGGGATGAGTTCAGTGGCAAAATTAATAATAGTTTTGATAGCCGTCAAATAAAATCCAAACTTTTTCAAATAAAATTTCTCTCGATTATCGCAAAAACGCTTGTGAAAACGAAAAACTTGCTCTATCTTTGCGGAGTCGATTAGGCTTTTCAACGGAGCCTTCTGCGACAGGACATTCTTAGTAAAGCGTTTATTCGACGCTTGATTCCGGACTTGTCAAAGTCTCGCAAACTTTATAATAATCTCAGTCGGGAATGAAGCAGCGTAATGACGTTCATGGTTATGTAGGATAGCCCAAGGCCGGTTTGTCTTAAAAATATGAGACAGCAGCCTTCGGGTTTCGTCATACATAGACGCGTGGGCCTCTATGCGTTGCTCGTTTCAATACTGAGATGGGCAATGCGAGACGCCCCGACAAGAAATGAAACGAGCGACAGAATACAGTCACCCACGCTTTTCTTGTATAGTACCATAACCATTGCTAACAATGCCCGCGCAGGGGAGGACGCGCGAGTGCGCGTCCTCCCCTGCGCTTTTATATTAACAAAAAACCTTGGGGCGACACAATTCACATCTGACACAACATATGCGTTACAAAGACTCGCCTCCCGGAGAAACCATCGGAAGAATCCGTAAGATTCTCGACAGCATCGGCATAAGAGTGAAAGAGACCATGTTTTCCCACAACAGACTCTCGTTCTCATGCAGAATCACCGTCGACAATCCGGGCTTTTCCGAACTAAACATCGGCACCAATGGCAAAGGACTTACCGAAGAGTATGCCCTTGCCAGCGGCTACGCCGAATTCATGGAACGTTTGCAGAATAAATTTCTAATCAACGAAGCCATGCGCTTCGCCGGCAGAATTGAAGGCGAGCAGCCTCTACCCTTCCGCTTCTTCCCCGACGAAATCCTGACATCGGAATCAGATACAACCGAGTTCACAAACCTTATTTCCGAAATATTCCCTTCCTGCAAAAATGAGGCTGAAACCTTTTTACGGCAATCTGGTGGGGCTAAAATCAAATATCGCAAACTGCCATATGCCTGTTTGACATCCCATACACACCCAAAAGAAGACAAGGGCGAAAAGCAGTGCAGACTTGAATATCTGCCCATCACATTAATCAGGGGAAACAGTTCAACCGGGATGTGTGCCGGAAACACACCCTCGGAAGCAATCATGCAAGGCATCTGTGAAATCTATGAACGCTATGTGCTTCAACAGATTTACCTCAGGCCCGTCACACCGCCCTCTTTTCCTAAAGACTATTTCAATGGGACTGAAGCGGGAAAAAGGCTTGAAGGGCTCCGCCGGGAGGGATATGCATTTGAGGTCAAGGATATGTCGCTCGGAAAGAATCTACCGGTGATAGGCCTGATTCTGACAGGCCCGAATGGAGCGACGATGGTGCGGCTCGGTAGCGACCCCGACGCGGGTATCGCCCTCGAACGATGCATAACCGAAATCTTTCAGGGCGACAACAGGGGAATTGAAAAAGCCTTTATCGATTACATAAATACCCCTCCCCTGACCGACCGCGATAACAGCTTCAGCACCTTCCGTCATGAATACCGAAAAAGCCTTAAAGACGGCACCGGACGCTACCCTGAGGAGCTGTTAATGTCCGAACCGACCTATCCTCTTTCAGAATGGACCCACAGGAGGTCAGACAGTTCTGACGAAGATTTAAAGGAGGAAATTTCACGTCTCTCACGCAATGGATTCCGCTTGCTTGTGCGCGACAATTCGTTTCTCGGATTCTGCACGTATCATGTATATATCCCCGGATTGTCTGAACAACATCCTGACCTCATGCCGGTAGTGGAGGACTATCTCGGTTCCCTCAGTCGCGACTCCGACGGGAACCTCAGTGAAGACGCCAGTGACATCTGGCCGCTATATAACATTAAAGGCCGGATTAAAGTCACGGGCGACGCCATTAAGCTTGCCGGTTTCGTCGAGGAAAGATATGCCAATGATACAGAAATCAAACTCGCCCCGTGGAACACAGCCGCGGGCAACCGTATAAACAAGAATCTCCTCCTCTTCCTCCTGAACACACATGACCGCAGCTATGACAAAGCGGCGGAGTGGCTCAGCCGGTTCATCAGCGAACGTGAAAAAGTCGGGCTAAACGACAATGATTACTTCAAATGCTGGCGCGACACACTCATGCTTAAAGCGTCTCCCGACAACAATGAACTAAGGGAGCATATTTCACAGGCATACCCAAAAGAACTCAGCGAGGAGGTCGGGAAAGAGATAAGTGAACCTGACGTGATGAGAAACTTCCGTTTCCCCACCTGTTTCAACTGCCGCGAATGTCCTCTAACCGAAGAGTGCCGTTTCAAAGCGGTAGTCAAACTCGAGAGATGGCTCCAAAAAGCACAGACTGAAAACGAAATCGACCAGACCGGACTTTTCGACATCATGGATGAGGGAAACCGCCAACCATAGACACAAAAAGGCTTTAAAATTATGATTACGACATCAAAAGAATATAAGACCGAACGAATAATCTCCTTGCTTGTCACTCACGGATGCAACCTAAACTGCACCTATTGTTTCGAAAAACATAAGGAGAAAGGGCTTAAGTCAATGACTCTTGACACAGCCAAAAGAATACTCCGCAAGGAGTTCGAAGACTTCGCAAAAAGCCACCGCAAACCGCAAGACAGACTGGCTATAGAATTTTTCGGCGGCGAACCACTCATGAATTTCCCTCTCATCAAGGAGGTGTATGAATGGGTGCGCGACAACGACCCGGACTTCCCGGTGATGTTTCAAATGACATCTAACGGCACATTGTTCACACCCGAAATCCTCGACTGGTTCACAGAGCGCAGGATGGATTTCCGCGTTGTGCTCTCAGTCGATGGCGATGAGGAGATGCACAAGGCGACAAGAGGCATCTCGGCCGTGAAACTCCCGACCGACTATATAGTGGCCAACTGGCCAAACTCCTATTTCAAAATGACCCTGTCGAAAGACACTCTCCCCGACTATGCCAAAGGAGTGATATCCCTGACCAGAAAAGGCTATCGCATCACCTCGTCGCTGGCCGAAGGAATCGACTGGGACATGAACGACGCTGAAATCTACCGACGCGAACTGTTGAAAATCGGAGAATTCTATCTGTCAAATCCGCAATATAAAGTTGAGCAACCTTTCGACATGCCATTCGAACGATTGCTCTACAATGTGGATATTCC
Source organism: Bacteroidaceae bacterium (assembly GCA_021768245.1). Lineage (GTDB taxonomy): Bacteria > Bacteroidota > Bacteroidia > Bacteroidales > Muribaculaceae > Duncaniella. The sequence continues at coordinate 173,795 of JAETNO010000004.1, forward strand.
ACCCAAAAATTGCGGATGCGCCACAAAGACCCTGACATATGACACCGACGGGACTCCATATCCCTGCCATCTGTTTATCCCGATTGTCAGAGGTAATGACGAATACAAGATTGAAAACGGACGAATAGACTTCAACGACGATGCTTCCCTGATAGACAGCGACTGCCTCAAATGTCCGCTTGCCAAACTGTGCAGGACTTGCTATGGCTACAACCTGCTCGACAGGGGCGATGTCAGAAACCGGAATATGACCAAATGCAAGATGCTTTTAGTAGAGATGCAGGTTATCTCAAGTTTCCAGATTCAATATTTCATGCAACGGAAAGACAGTCTCGACAAAGCGTCGCTCGAAAAGCTTCATGCCGTAACCAAAGGCTATGAACTCGTCCACAACACAAAATTTGAATTTGCGTGATTCCCGCTAATCACTCATCTATATTAATTATCTTTTTATTAACTTTAACCTCCAACCATTATGAAAGAACTGATTGGTATGGCCACTCTCGAAGAGGCTAAGAAAATGACAGCTGAAGTTGCAAGCGAACGCGCCACTGTTGCTCCCGTCCACTGCTCGATGTGTACCAACTGCTCCGGCATCGTAGGCGACTGATCAAGCAATGATCTCCACGTGTATCCGTGGAGACATTAATCAGTGAGGGTATTCCGCTGAATCGATATCGCGGAATACCCTCTTATTACTTATTATATGTATACTGAATAACTGTCAGTACACTCGGATTCAATCCTCCTCAGACATTATAGCCCATAAGGGAAAGAATCAGCGGTGCGAGCAGTGCAGTGAGGAGTCCGTTGATTGTGAGGCCCAGAGAAGAGAAAGCCCCGTAGCGTTCTCCGCCTTTCTGAATCGCAGAGGCGGTGCCTACGGCATGGGAAGCAGTGCCTATGGAAAGTCCTCCCGCAATAGGGCTTTTTATATGACTCATCTTAACAATCCTGAAGCCGGCCATGCCGCCGAAAATGCCAACACAGACCACTACAGCTGCTGTGAGCGACGGTATGCCACCCATGGCCTGTGAGACCTCCATGGCTATAGGGGTAGTGACCGCCTTTGGCGCGAGCGACACCACTACATCACGGCTCGCACCGAGGAATTCTGCAACGAGCACCACCGACACAACCCCGCTGACACAGCCCGCCACCTCGGCAATCAATAGCGGGAGCATCTGCTTACGGATACTTTCAAGCTGACGGTAGAGAGGCACACCGAGCGCCACCACTGCCGGTTTAAGCCAGAAATCTATATATTCGCCCCCGGCAGCATAAGTCTCATAGTCAACACCTATGCAACTGAGAATCACTATAAGGACTATAATCGACAGAAGTATCGGATTGAACAGAGCCACCCCTGTGCGACGCTGCAGCAGACGCGATGCCAGAAAGACCACAAAAGTCAAGGCAATCAGAAAAAACTTATTCTCGAGATAACTCATGATGCGAGGACATTGCGCGGCGCACTGCCTGGTGGGTCCAGCCGGTAACCGCAATTATAACTACCGTACTTATCACAGAAGCACCGACTATCGGAAGCCACTGCTCGGAAATCAAGCCGAGACAGCGCATAAGCCCCACTCCGGCCGGCACGAAGAAGAAGCCGAGATTCCTGACAAGGAAATCAGAAATTTTGTCGACCCACATCAATCTGACCAAGCGCAATTTCAAAGCGGCGGTCAGCAAGAGCATCCCTATGATACTCGATGGAACCGGTATGCCCGTGGCATACACAACAAATTCGCCCATCGCTAAAAAAGCGAACAGGACAGCACATTGCAGAATCATCTTTAATCCAAAAAAATTGTACCTCCGCAAAGGTACAATTTTTTTGACAATATCCCATCAACCTGCCTTGCCGTCTTTAAGCACAACGGGAAGAGCCAGAGTGTTGACCGTCCCGGTCGCATCGGTAGGCAAAGCCTTCAGAAGCACGAAAAATTCCGGAATCATATAGGCCGGCACATACTGAGCCATCCTTGTCTTGACCCATGACAGGCGGAACGACTTGCTTCTCGGCACCACATATGCCACAAGATAGGCCGAGCCCTGCTCGTCGATGTAGTGGACCACCACGCAATCCTCAACCTCATCGCTCTTCTTCATGGCCCTCTCGACCTCACCGGTCACCACCTTCTTGCCGAGAATATTGACCTCGCTGTCCTTACGGCGCAGAAAAGCATAATTGCCATCCGGCATCTGGCATCCCCAGTCGCCCGTACGGAAAACACGGCGTCCATCGCCTATAACAGCGAAAGGCTTCACATCCTCGCGATGGTCACCCGTATAATAATCAGCCAGTCCATCCCCTACGAGACAGATTTCACCTTCACAACCGGACGGCACTTCATGCAGATCATCGTCAAGAATCATTACATCTGTCCCGTTCATGGCCTTGCCAATCGGGAAAGTCCCGTCGGGAAGCATCAGCCCGGGATTGCAGCAATAGCACGTGGCGCTCACCGTGGCTTCCGCGGGGCCATAGGTATTGTAGACCGGCACCTGCTCCAGTAATCTCCCGATTGAACTTGCGTGCAGAGGGCCACCGGTGCTGATGAGCAGTCTTACCGTCACCGGCAAAGCCTCAAGATTGTTCAGCTCCATCATCAGGAAGGGGAAACCGCTGACTATGGTGATATACTGCTCATCGATGAACTTCACGAGCTTTTCGGCATCATTGCGTGTCGCCGACGAGGGAATGGCCACCGCAGCGCCGTTGAGAAGCGCGCCAAACACCTCCTGAATAAAGATATTTATTATGCAGGCCGAGAACTGGAGCAGTATGTCGTCGCCGCTTATATTATATGTAAGCTTGAAGGACTCCGCGAAATGGAGCACCTGACTATTGCCCACGGCCACTCCAAGAGGATAGCCGTCAGGGGTGGAGCTATACATTATATAGGCGGGACGGTCCGAACGCGAACGGTCAGGCAATGGATGGAGGGCCGGATCGACATACACGTCCGGACCGATGATAAGGCGTTTGAAATCATTAAGCAAACTGGCATAATGCTCCTGGGTGATTACAAAATCGATTCCATTCTCCACAAGGAAAGCCGTGAGGCGCCCCGGAGGGAAGTCAGGTTCAACTGCCACAAATGCGGCACCCGACTTGATTACCGCCATGATGGCGGCCACCATCTCCACGCTGTGGTCCATCACAATTCCGACACGTGCGGGAATGAAGGAGGGGAAACGTGAGATAAGTGTGTCGACCAGGCGGTCGAGACCTGCATAGTTGACGCAGGTACGCTCGTCGATGACAGCAGGATGGTCGGGGTCATTTTTGACGAGCTCTTTGAAGCGTGAGTAAATCGTCATATCCATACTATTTGTAACAGGTTTGTAACATCCTTTATCATAAAACGTTGCTCCCCGAAAGCAAGTTTTCGGAATTATGTTAAATTTTCACTCCTGTTTCAAAATATGTGCCTCACTCATACATAGGCCCATAGCCCCTCTCCGCCTCCATGTCCGGACGCTTGCTCACTCAAGGTTGAAAGTCGAGCGGATTGCCTCGCGGATGGTGTCGGCGTCAGCCCGGTCCTCTTTAAGTATCGAAAGTATGGCACGGATATAACTGTCCTTGTCGTCACGGCGGAGGCCACAGGCCCGGGCCACATGGCTCTCCGAAAGCATGGTCTTGCGGTTGTAGACTTTCAACACCGACGCGTAATCGCCATGGCTCACATAGCGGCGGAAATCACGGCAATACTGTTCATAGATGCCGCGCGGATTTATGGACTGGCAAAGGTCGTTGATATGCTCCTCAAGTTTATTGATGTTGGCGAAACGTCCGTCAATCCGGTGCTCAACCGTCTTTTTCACGATATGGCGGGTGTGCATCAGGGCCTGCTGACGTAAATCGGTCTCGAAGAGACGCATTATTGACTTCTTGACACGCAGGAAAGCCTTCTCCTCATCGCGGCGGAAATGGCGGGCTACGGCCCTTACGACCGCTTCTATCATAAATATATTCTCAATCTCGGCCACCTCGGGGACAAACACCCTCTTCCCCCTGAGATAATTGACCTCCCCCTGGTCGCGACGGTCGCGGTCCACTATTCCGAAAGCGTCGAGATTGTGGAAAGCCCTCAGGCTGTTGAACGTGCGCGTCGATTCAATCACCCTGTCGCAGCCACCGAGTGATTTCACCGTATATTCCTTGAAAATCAATGGATAAAGTTTGGCGTCAATCGAATTGACCCCATCCCCCTCGATAAAGAGCACCGGTTTGCGCGCACCGAGGATGGCAAGATAGACCTCATCGTTGAGACCGTCGGCAGAGGTCATGAAATCATAGTCCCACTCCCCTTTCCGTGGGTCGCACCCCTTGACCCAGACAGTCACACCGTCGCCACGCGTGGAGGCGAACGAAAGGTCATGGGTTATATAGATGAAAGTGCAGTCGGAACGCATCTGCTCTATGCTGTCCCACAGCGAACGTATCGACGAAGGATGCAGCAGCATGTCGGGCGACTCGACAAAAATCGCAGCTCCCTCAGGGGCAAACATCGCAGCCCCGAGATAGTAGAGCGCGGCCCGCTCCCCTGCCGAAAGTTTCGAGGACGAATATGTATCTTCCGTCAGCTCGCGTCCGAAAATCATCCTCCCGCTTTCAATCAACACCCTGTTGCCCGGAAAGACCTCCTGCCATTTGCGTATAAGCCGGTCAAGGCGCGTGAAGGGAAGACGGTCGCGGGCAGCCCTCCTGACCGCGTTTCTTTTAGGTGAGACCTCTGAATCATCGTCCTCATCCCCTCCATATTTAAATGCTATCAGGTTGAGCATCTCCTCGTTGAGCATCAAAGCGAGCATGCGCTCCAACTCCCCCTTTATGTCCTGGCGGATTATTCCGGAGCCGGATGAAGTCGCATCGCGATAGAGCGAATCTATCGATCCGGGCGACAGGTCCTCGTCCTCTTTACCGTAAAGAGCTTTCAGAGCCGACATCTTAAAGGATTTTGGCCCGAGGTCAGCCATCAGGCGGTTGGCAAAGCGCGTTTTTCCAGAACCGTTGGCTCCGATGATGAGTATCTGTCTGTTATCGGCGGTATCCACCTCAAGTGGCGCGCCGCCTATGCGTGGAGGAAGAGTGAGTTTCATTGGATATTGATTATTTTTGTGACGGAAGAACTCCGAAACGGGATTTATACAAACGGGAGAATTGCCGTGGCGACATCCCGACACGATATGCAGCCTCCCCCACTGTCAGTCGTAGTCGTGAAGACGCAGCTTCGGTGATTAGACTATGGGCGCAGTCCAGACGTCTGTTGCGCAAATAATCAAGAGGTGACTGGCCGGTAAGAAGCATCATTTTCTTATACAGGCTACTGCGGCTCATGCCTGCTGCGGTACTGAAATCATCTATCGTAAAATCTGAATTGGATAGGTTATCCTCAACGATTGAATTAATTTTTTTCAAAAAAGCTTCATCGGGCAAAACAATGTCTGAGATAGCTATACCTCCGGACGAGTCCGAATCAGCACATGAGCGCTCCAGACTTAACCCTGAAATTACTCGAGTCCTTCTATGCCTTATAATCAATAGCAAAAAGATAACAAGGATTATACCAAAAACCATCACACCCACCCAAAGATTGAATCCGCGCAACAATTCATTTCTTTCATTCCCCGCAGGGAATTCCAGTGGAAGATAATCCCCGTCCAATAAATATACAGACCCGAAACACCCTGCCACAGCTTCCCCGAAAGGTGTCACAGCAAGCGAATAACGGCAGAAATGGTCTGTTGAATCCGCCGCATTGAATATTGAACTGCGTCCATCAGGCTTTATACGCACGATAAACGAATCCGCAGAAGCCCAGATAGAACTGTCGCGCGAGGCAACCACCGCCTGAAACCGGACATCAGGGAAAAACAGACGTGATTCTCCTCCTATAGCCCTTAGTCCGTCGTCCATAGCCAACCATATGACCCCGTCAGCAGCGACTGCGACCTGACGGATTGACGGACGGTCCCCACTTGAATAATTGCCAAAATCTATAGGTTTGCATTTTAGGGTCACTGTGTTAAACACATAAAGGCCGAAACCGGTAGAAACATATATCGAATCTCGGTCATGCGAAACACATAGCGATGTGATATAGTCAGTGCCCAATTCACTATTGGCAGTTTTAAAATCCGTCAAATCCCCCGATGGGGACATTCGGATTACACCGGAAGAGAAAGTCGCTATCCACAGATTTCCCTGTCGGTCAAATGCATTGGCACGCGCAAAAGCCACTTTAGATCCGGAACCTGCACCGGGGAGAGGTGACACTGCATAATCATTGATTCCTACAGTGAAGAGGCCAGCTCCATATGTCGCACACAACATTGTGGAATCTCCGAGATTTGTAATAGACGTCACCACATTGGATGGAAGTCCGTCGGATTCCGTCCGCAAATGACGTAATTCTTGCATCGCGGCATCATATATCACTATGCCATCTCCGTCAAAAGAAACCCACATTCGCCCGAACCGGTCCCAGGCAAACCCCGACGGGTCTTCCCTAACCTGGAGCGCATATTTCTTCACAGCCATATCGCGTAGACGGCAGTATGCCAGTCCGCTGTTATAACTTCCAATCCATAGTGTAGCCGTAGCCGAATCATAAGCCAAAGATGACAGATGATTGCTCGGCAGACCGTTTCCTCCCGGAATCCCGCGTCTGAAGTTATCAAGAATCCCACTGCGCAAGTCCAGAAAATACAGCCCGGAATTATTTGTCGCGATAGCGATATTCCTGTTTCCTATATGGCATATATCCGTTATGATTTCCTTCTGAAGAATTTCAGGAGTCACGGGACACTGCTTTCCGTCAGCGCCAGTCAACTCCAAGCCCGCTTTAAAACGGGAAAACCGCCATGTGCGCCCCATCACATCCTTAAAAGATTTTTCCCGTACCACACCGTCTGATGTACCTCGGAGGGCCCCATCACTGACAGTAAAATCACGGTCGACAAGTATACACCCCTTATTCGTCACGACACGCAACATACCGCCCGGCATCATTTCGAGAGAAGTGATATCCATGCCCGGCAGGGCATCATCCATATTGAAACGTTCGAACATAAGTTTCTCCGCCGCAGTCAGCAACAGTGGCACCAAAACACAATATGTCAGGATGAATATCTTTTTCATGTTTTTTCTATGAACGCAAAGATAAGCAAATTTTTCTCTTCTCTGACATTTTGCGACAAATTAGCCACAAATACATCCAAAGGGGTTCAGGAAACATTTGAGCACATAAAATAACGATTACGGCACATAAAGGAAGGCTCTCCAATAATAAATTTGCGATACGGATAAGGCCACAATGCTACCGAACTATCATTACAATAACCAATCAATAATTCTACACATGAAAAAATCAATCATCTATTCTCTTTGCCTATTGTTAGCGGCTCTCTCCGCTTCATGGGCGGCGACCATGTCGGACCCACGCACGGTTTGGGAGGGGGAACTCGAACTTTCGGGATGGGATGTCTATAAGGTATTCCCCGGCACGGAATTTTCGGATCTCACCCCCGGAAGCAAAATCATTATCTCTTATAAGGACCTTAACACATCGGTAAGCCAATGGCCACAAATCCATCTCCAGCACGAGTGGACGGAGTTCCTTAAATCCGATGTGCTTTCCGCTCAGGAGGGAGACGTGACATTCGATATCGACGAAACAACATGTACCACCATCAAAAACGATGGAGTGCAGCTTAAAGGTATCGGTGTCACAGTCACAAAAATCCAACTCATAGTGGCAAAATCAGGGACGGAACTACCTCCGCCCACAGATGCCGCTGCCACACAATTATGGAAAGGGAGCAAAAATATCGACTGGTCAACCGGAGGCAACGATTTTCTTAACTGTCCGTCCGCCTTGTTCGCGAATGTGAAGGAAGGTGATATCCTACGTTTCAACATCGGGAATGTAAAAGGCGGCGCACAAGCTCATCTCAATAAATCGGACTGGTCTTCAAATGGACTGCCGGACGGATACAATGGCTACCTACCCGTCAGTGCCCCCTGGTTTGAATTCGAGGTCAACGATGAACTGATCACCGAGCTTCAGACTAACGGTATAATCCTGACAGGTATAGGCTTCACGCTAACATCAATCGAAGCTATCGACCCAACAAAAATCCCTGATGTCACGGCTTCATTCGACGAAAATCAAATACGCGAATATAAAGCCGGGGAGATGCCTAATCTGACCCTCACCTTAAAGAACAATCACAGGAATGACCCCGTCAATGTAGACACCAGACTCATCCTTACAAGAGATAGCGGAGAAAATATGGCAATCTACGACCGCACGGCGGAAATCGATGCATCCTCCAGCGTCTCCGTTTCGTTTTCACCCGAAATCACATCCGGGGTATATCATGTGACATTAATTGCGAACAACTCCATAGTAAAAGACTTCAATATCGCATACGACCTAACAGGTATCAAATCTGAGACAGACACTGAAGATGATTTCAATAAATTCTGGGAAGAAGCCCTGACTCAACTTGAAACCATAGACCCTGACTACACACTCACTGAATTGACGGAGAAATCTTCGTCCAAACGCAAGGTATACTTCGTTGAGATGAAATCCATACCCGACGGCTACGATGGAGAACCGGTAACGATTCGCGGCTACTATCTCGAACCGACCGGTAAAGGCCCGTTCCCTGCAATTATCACCTATCAAGGGTATGACAGTGCCAAATACGGCCCTGACGGAAAAGCTACAGACCCTTATTGCCCGGAAGCTGACAGCAATCCAGACTATGCAGAATTCATCCTCTCAACAAGAGGACAAAGCATCAACAACCGTGAGCCATATGAAAACATTTACGGTGACTGGTTCGCGTTCAATTTCGGCGACAAAAGAGGATATTATTACCGTGGTGCCTATATGGATTGCGTACGTGCGGTAGATTTTATCACCTCACGTGACAAAGTTGACAAAAACGCCATTTGTGCCCAGGGACAGAGCCAGGGTGGAGCGTTTACAATAGCTGCAGCAGCACTCTCGGGAAAAATCGCCGCTATAGCACCCGCAGTCCCATTCATGGGCGATTTTCCCGATTATTTCAAAGTCGCCTCATGGCCCGCAAGCGTCGCTTTCGCGCAACAGCAAGAGAAAGGCATGAGTGCCAGCGAAATGTATTCTTTCCTCAGCTATTTCGACACAAAGAATCTTGCAAAGCGCATCAGCTGCCCAACCCTCATGGCACTCGGACTTCAGGACAACGTGTGCCCACCCCACACCAACATGGCATTTTTCAATAATGTTCCCGGTGACAACAAAAGTTACATTGTCAATCCGTTGAACGCACACTCCGTCCCGTCAACATGGTACGACACCTATCTTAAATTTTTCGATGAAACCCTCCACCCGGGGCAATATATCACTGTCACCACAAACCTATGGAAAGGCTCTCAGGAAATCGACTGGAACGGTCCTGCTATCGACGCATCATTCTTCAACCATGCCGCAGCCGGCGATAAAATAGAAGTGACAATCTCCCAAATCGGAGATGCATCCGAATGGCCGCAATTCAGAATTCTTGACAAATCCTACAAGGCTCTCTATAAGCCAAACGATAAAAATGAATCCTTTAACCTTTACGAGAACGGGAAAAGTTTCGCCACTCCATATAAACTCTCATTTGAAATAACCCCCGAAACACTTTCCATCCTCAAAAACGGAGGATGCAGGATTTCAGGGACACGCTTCACCCTCGCATCAGTCGACCTTCTCCATAACGCAAAAGTTTCTACCAACAAAAAAAATCCGGCACCCGTGGAACTTTGGACAGGGGATGAAACCATCAGCTGGAGCGGAGACAACAAAAACAGTATTCTCATCGACAAATCGAAATTTGCCGACATGAGTGCAGGCGATATTGTCAGGGTGGAAATGAGTGGAGTCGCATCGAACGCACAACTGCGTCTACAAGCCAACTATACCCAGTTTGACCCTGTCTATAACATTCAACTCAAAGGAGCAGAAATAAATGAGGCAGTATTTGACGATGCCATGATTGAACTTGTGAAACAGAATGGCCTACGTCTGACCGGATGTTACTACAACCTCAACCGTGTCACCCTCTATAATCCCGATGAGGATATAAACTTCATAGCGACCGTCAACCGTGACGATATCCGCGCATGGGAACCGGGCGAAACTCCTGAAATCGGATTCGACATCCAAAGTCTCGAGGGACATGATTATACACTTCCGTTGGAAGTGAAACTCACCAAGGACGTGAGTCCCACGGAAATTTACCGCCTGATTGAAAAAGAGTTTGAGATGAAGAGCGCGGAAGCTGAAAATATAACTGTAGGCCTCGGAGACCTCGAACCCGGATTCTATAACCTCATCGCCACTCTCAACGGTAAATCCATCTGCAGCTACGTAATCGGCTATGACCCAACTTCGATAGAATCACCCTACGACGGACAGGAAGATTTTGAGGAATTCTGGGAGCGCGGGCTCACCGAACTTGCAGCAACCGCACCTAACTTTTCCTTGGTAAAGGAAATGACGGACTACTCCACAGCAACCCGAAAGGTTTGGTATGTCGAAATGCAATCCATACCCGATAGCTACGGCGGGAGTCCGGTAACGATATCAGGCTATTATGCGGAACCGACAGCTGAGGGTAAATATCCCACCCTCATCCACTATCTCGGTACTGACGGAGGAACCTCCACACCTACCTGTATCAAAGGTGACGACAATCCGGACTGGTGTGAGCTTATCCTGTCCGTCAGAGGACAGATGCTTAACAATAGAGACCCTTATAAGGACCGAAACATCTATACTGCATCCGGAGAATTCAGCTACTACACCTTCGGTTTCCTCAACCAAGACAAACGTGAGCATTATTATTACGGAGCCTATCTTGATTGCGTCCGTGCCATTGACTTCATCGAGAGCCGTGAGAAGTGTGACCGTAACAATATATTTGTCGAAGGAAGTAGTCAGGGGGGAGCGTTTACCTATGCCGCAGCAGGACTGGGACGGGGCCGTATACGCGCAGCGGCAGCCGGAATCACCGGACATGCTGATTTTGTCGACGATTTCAAGATTGTCTCATGGCCGGCCGATCAGTTCAACACGCTTATAGCAAACAGCGACATGGACGAGAACGTGATGTTTGAGAAACTCAGCTATTTTGACGTAAAAAACTTTGCCCCCTATGTGACTTGTGCCGTGACAACAAACTTCTCCCTTCAGGATACCACCGATCCTCCTCATGTCAACATATCACCCTACAACCTTCTGACAAATGTTGACGAGACCAAGAAAGAATATTCGATAAATTCATTCCTTGGACATTCCACCGCACCTGACTGGACAAATCGGTACATGGAATTTTTCAATAAGCACATGTACTCACCTACAACTTCAATCGACAACATCACACCAGGCGAATCGGCAATCGACATCCGTATCTATGACGGAGAGGTTTCCATCCTCAACGCAGAAGAAAGATGCTTAACCATGGTTTTTAATCCGGCGGGAAGTCTCGTCCTCTCAACCCGGGCATCCTCTTTCCGCCTCCCTGCAAAAGGATTATATATAATCAAATCTGGAAACCGCATAGCTAAAATAAAGTATTAAAACAGACTTTTATAATTTCTAAGGACAATTCTGATTCATATACTGCCCTTTCCACTATTTTATTAAGGTGGGAAGGGCGGTATGCATCATAACATGCCCTAAAATTCATATCGCGATGAGAGGTTGATGAGAATCGACGAAGCAGTTCCCTTGCACGCTGCCGGGGATGTGGTCATATAGGCCGTCGAAGGATGGACCGTGAACTCATACCGGCTCACCTCATATCCTACGCTTGCCCTTGCGGTGAAATGGTCGCTCAGCCTCAGACCGACTCCGAAATTGATTCTTCCCAACGGCGTACCCCCTCCTGCCTCAATAGCGTGGTCAAGCGCATTGAGGGCGAAGTTATGACGGTAGCCGCCCCCAATCTCGCCACTGAAACTGACATGGGAACTAAGCACGTGGTTATAATATGGCATCACGACAAATCCGAGTGAGCTGAGCGACTTCACAAACGTGCGGTAACCGTTGACATCCGTCACCAACGGGGTCGACAGAAGCCCGAGCTCGACAGCGAGTCCCCAGTTATCGTCTATCGCCCAACCGCCGCGCAGAGCCGCCGAAAGAGCCGGCAGACGGCTTATCACGGTCGAACCGGCCCTTACGCGCCCTATCGGAAGAGACAGGCCTGTTGAAAGGGAGAAGTATGAAAAATTGGAATTCACGCGCAAATCATGCGAACGGCGATAGCGGTAGTCGAGCTGACGGTTGCCGAAGATAAGGTCTCCGAGATAATAGCCGATTTCAGTAGCCATAATCCCGATGCCCGCTCCCGCTATTACATCCGTAGGGAAATGATGGCGGTCAACGACCCTTTCTACGGCAATCCCCGTGGCGAAAGCATAGGCCCCGACCGTATACCATGGAGAGCGCCATCCAAGTTCGTGGGCTACTACCGTAGCACCCATGAAAGCCCATGCTGAATGGCCGGAAGGGAATGAACGGGCATCTGAGTTGTCGGGACGCGTCGCCCCGACCCAATGCTTCAGAGTGTAGACCGACCCTCCGAGAATCAGGCCGGCAATACCTTGCGACACGGCCATACGGCCATAGCCCGAACGCGTAGGCTGCCCGGCAATTTTCATCACCCACGGCAATGCCATCGGGGCGAACTGCAGGTAATCGGTTCCCCTGTCGGAGCGCACGATATCGTGCGGCACCCTATAGTCACGCGAATAACTATAACGCCCCGCCAGTCCGGCTCCGAACAGAGCCGCACCCGCCCCAAGGGCCACAGCACGGTTCAGCACAGACGGAGCCGATACGGAATCAGCCTGTGGTGACATCGCAATGGAGTCGGTCGGCTGCGCCGCGGATTCCAAAGGAATTTCAAGCAAAAAAATCAGAATGATGATCGTAGATATGGCTCTCATAAAACTCCTAACAAAGCATGCGGGCTGAGGGTTTTCATAACCCGCAGGATTTGAGAAGATGCATGGGGGGACGGTCAGCTTGTCCGCTGGTATTCCGACGGCGACATCCCTACAAGATGCTTGAAATATTTCCCGAAAGATGATTGATTTGGGAAGTTCAGTTCATAGCTCACCTGCTGGATATTCTTTCCTGAAAAACGCAGGAGATTCTTGGCCTCAAGAATCACGTAGTCATCAATGATATCGGCAGCCGACCTACCTGTAGCCTCCTTGATTATAAGGGAAAGATATTTCGGGGATATGAAAAGCTTGTCGGCATAAAACGACACCGACCTCTCCCGGCGATGATATTCGTGGACAAGCTGGAAGAAATCGCTCACGTAGCCTGAACGGCGTGACTTCGGACGATCCTCCTTGTCGGAAGGAAGGTTGCGCGACACTATCTGTATCAGCTGATAAGTCAAAGCGGCGATTATGCAGCGGGCAATGGATTTTCCGTAGAGGGTATCGGTGTTGCGGGTGTTGTGGTTGAGTATCTCATAATACCCGCGCAGCAGCTTGGCTTCCGCAGGAGTTATATCAATCACGGGCTTGTCATACATGCCCTGATTGGTGACCGGAGGCAGCGCGCTCAGGATATTGAGGTCAAAATTTATATCGCGGATGAAGTCGCGCGATACGAAGAGCATATAGCAATCCAGATTATCCCAGTCAATGTCCTTCAATTCCACGAAGGAACCCGCACGCGTGACGGCAATCGAATTTGCATGAAGCCGCGCGGGGACGAGGTTGACTTCTATGTCCATACTGCCGCTGAAACACAGCAGCCATGACATACCGTCGAACCTCACCGGGCCGTCGGACCTCACCGGCATACGGTTGGCCTCCGTGATATGGGTGAACACATAATCGTCACCGAGCATCGAATATTCCGTCGTGAACCGTTCAATCGAGATGAGCTGCGACAGGCTGAAAGTCTTATTCATTGGATTTTCTGATATATTGACCCACAAAATTAGCTATTTTGCGCATATTTTGCCATATATGACCACCATTTAATCCTTTTAGAGCAAATAACTTCCCTTTTCGACCAACCAAACATATCCTGCACGCTTAAAATCGCCGACTGCAAGGCGACAATTTGGATTATAAGTTTAATGTTTGTAATTTTGCAGAATTGAAACGGTATTTCTCCTGCCGGCAAATCCGTCACTATCAATTTTCGCAATGGACCAGGAATTAAAAAAACAACTGTCACAAGACCCCGACGGGCTTCTCACATATGAATATATAGCTAACCACATCGGAAACTGCGATGATATCATGGGGGAACTTGTCGATAATATGATACTTGTCGATTCTACCGGGCAGTTCGTAGCCTCCGCCGCGCGCTATCTGTCGGCCATAAATCCCGATTTATACGCCGGCCATATTTCTCGCCTAATAGCCACCGCTATCGAAAAGGACCGCGAACGCCGCTACCTCCCCGACCTCATCACTGCAATCTGGGGACCCGACTATGCGGACCGCGCGGAGACGCTGAGCGCAAGCGACGATAATTTCCGCCGCATCTATAAACGCATCACCCCTTCCGACTGCATGTAACCGCTCGTAGGGATGCAGCGTGGTGCATCCGCCCGTATTTCAACCGATATTAGATAAGCCAGTGAAAATCATCCAGATATTTCCGGGAAAGGTATGGGGTGGAGCTGAACAGTATGTGCTCGACCTCGGACGTGCCCTCGCCTCACGCGGCCATGAAGTGACCTACATCGCCCGCGATGCCGACGCCGTCAAATCAAGGCTGGAAAAATCGGGAATCGGATTCACCACACTTCCATTCCGCTGGGCCCTGGACATGGCCTCTATCCGGAAACTGGCAGAAGAGATGATGGATGCCGACGTCGTCCATGTCCACGACGTGATGTTCGCGCCATTGGCCGTATTGGCAAAGCGCCGTTCGGGGAGCAAGGCCAGGATTGTCATGACACGCCATGATGCCCATCGGACTCCGGCCAACATCTTCTATCGCCCGTTCATAAAGCAAATCCACAAAGCGATTTTCGTATCCGACCTCGCGCGCCGCTCATGGCACGGTGCAAACCGCTGGTTTCCGGCTGAAAAATGCAGCGTGGTCCTCAACAGCATCCCTACTTACGGACAACGACCGATGGAATCGCTTCGCGAGAAATACTCCATCGCCCCGTCAACGCCGCTCCTCCTGTTTTGCGGACGTATAAAAAAGACAAAGGGATGCGATGTAATCATCAAGGCCCTCAGCCTGATTCGCGACAAGGATTTCGCTATGGTCTTTGTCGGGAAATGCGCGAAGGACAGCTATTACAGAAAACTACACACGCTCGCCGAAGAAGGAGGCATAAGCGACCGCATCCATTATTACGGGTTTTCAGAGCATGGCCGGCAATTCTTCCCTCAGGCCGACATCGCGCTCGCCCCGTCTGCCGGCAAGGATGCCTGCCTGCTCTCCAATATCGAAGCCATGCAGGCCGGCACATGCGTGATAAGCACTGACAACGGGGGGCAGGTAGAATATATCAGCAGCGGTGAGAACGGGCTGCTTGTCCCGCCATCGGATGCCGCAAGCCTTGCAGAGGCAATCGCCGGCCTGATTGACAATCTCCCCTATCGTGAGCGGCTTGCCAAAGCCGGGCAAGAGTATTTTCTCGCCAATATGAACTATTCGCAGTTCGTTGACAAAATTCTCGCGGACTACCGATAACACCCACCTTGAACTTTTAGAGATTATTTTGAAGGTAATTTGCTCAAAAAATTGTAATTTTGTGCTATCTGTTTTTACCGACAAGTAATTCTCAAAAAATCCAATGAGGTTTATAATCACAACTTTAATGGCCCTTGCCGTGTTATTCGGAATAAAAGCCAAGCCCTCACAAGAAATGAACGAAAACCAGACTAACCCGGGAGACGTGAAAGTGCTTCTCCACACAACGATGGGCGATATCACCATCCTGCTCTACGGCGACACTCCACGCCACACTGAAAATTTTGTAAAACTCGTGAAGGAAGGCCACTACGACGGCCTGCTTTTCCATCGCGTAATCAACGATTTCATGGTTCAGGGCGGTGACCCCGACTCTAAAAACGCGCCAAAAGGACGTATGCTTGGCTCAGGCGACATGGGCTATAACATTGAGGCTGAGATTCTCTTCCCGACCCACTATCACCATCGCGGCGCTATCGCAGCAGCCCGTCAGGGCGACGCCGTAAATCCCGACCGTAAATCGTCGGCATCGCAGTTCTATATTGTGACCGGAAAGAAATATTCCCCCGCACAAATAGACCAGATGGAGCGCAAAGCGGTGATGCAGAAAAAGCAGGATGTGTTCAACCGTCTCTCCGAAGAATATCGCGACAGCATAATCTCCATGCGCCGCAACCGCGATCAGGCCGGACTCGATGCGCTACGCGACAAACTTGCCGCAGAGACAGAGCGACTGACAGCCAATGACTCAACGGTCTATTCACAGGAGCAGCGCGAAGTCTACATGCGGGAAGGAGGCACCCCTCACCTCGACGGGGCCTACACGGTGTTCGGACGCGTACTTGACGGAATGGACGTTGTCGATAAAATCCAGAAAGCGGAAACCGACGGCAACGACCGCCCTATCGAAGACATCCGCATCATTTCAGCTACAGTCCTTCCCGCAAAGCCTTGAAACAAAGGCTGAACGGCTTATGATAAGGTAAAAAACGACATCCAATAAGGTACAATCAAAGAATACACATAATCAATTAATTCTAAACGTTATGGCAGAAATCAAATGCGTAGGTATCCTCACCTCTGGAGGTGACGCCCCCGGCATGAACGCCGCAATCCGCGCCGTAACCCGCTCAGCTATCTATGGCGGTCTTAAAGTAAAGGGAATCTATCGCGGTTACCGAGGACTCATCACCGATGAAATCCAGGAATTCAAGACCCAAAACGTATCAAATATAATCCAGGCAGGCGGCACCATACTGAAGACAGCCCGCTGCAAGGAATTCCAGACTCCCGAAGGACGCCAGCTCGCCTTCGACAATCTGAAACGCCACGACATAGACGCCCTTGTGGTGATTGGCGGTGACGGCTCACTGACCGGTGCGCGCATCTTCGCCAATGAATTCAACTTCCCTATAATAGGTCTCCCCGGCACTATTGACAACGACCTCTTCGGGACCGACTCCACAATCGGCTACGACACAGCGCTTAACACCATCATGCAGTGTGTCGATAAAATCCGTGACACAGCCACGAGCCATGAACGTCTCTTCTTCATCGAGGTGATGGGACGCGACGCCGGTTTCCTCGCCCTCAACGGTGCTATCGCCTCGGGAGCGGAAGCCGCGATTATCCCTGAAATCTCGACCGAAGTCGACCAGCTTGCCGAACTTATTGAGAATGGCTTCCGCAAAAGCAAAAACTCTTCGATAGTCCTCGTGGCCGAAAGCCCTGTAACCGGCGGCGCGATGGGACTCGCACAGCGCGTGAAAACCGAATATCCGGGCTACGACGTGCGTGTTTCAATCCTTGGCCACCTACAGCGCGGAGGGTCCCCCACAGCCTACGACCGTATCCTCGCCTCCCGCATGGGCGCGGCAGCGATTGACGCCCTCCTCGAAGAGCAGCGCAATGTGATGATTGGCATACGCAACGACGAAATCGTATATGTGCCATTCTCGAAAGCCATCAAAAACGACAAGCCTATCAACCGCGAACTTCTCGAGACACTGCGCCGCCTCTCCATTTAATTTCAGGAAGGACTTCGAGGGTCTTTAGTCCACCGGAATTCATCACTTTCAACCCGACCAATGATTGAAGTCAGCCACATAAACAAAAGTTTCGACAAACTCAAGGTGCTCAATGACGTTTCGCTCACAATCACCGATGGCGAAATGCTCACCATCGTGGGGCCGAGTGGAGCAGGAAAATCAACGCTCCTGCAAATCATAGGCACCCTTGAGCGTCCCGACAGCGGAACCGTGAAATTTGACGGCGAGGACATAACCCGCCTGAAGGAAGTGAAACTCGCCGAGTTCCGCAACCGCAACATGGGTTTCGTATTCCAGTTCCACCAGCTCCTGCCCGAGTTCACTTTGGAAGAAAACGTGGCCTTGCCCTCACTCATAGCCGGCAACAAACGCGCTGACGCCTTCAACCGCGCAGGGCGTCTGCTTGATGAACTCGGTCTCGGACAGCGGCTCAACCACCGTCCGTCGCAACTCTCCGGCGGAGAACGGCAGCGTGCAGCCGTGGCCCGCGCGCTCGTCAATGACCCTAAAGTGATTCTCGCCGATGAACCTACCGGCAGCCTCGACAGCCAGAACCGGGCGGAACTTTACAAGCTCTTCTTCGACCTCCGCACAGCCACCGGCAAGACTTTCATAATTGTGACCCACGACGACACTCTCGCTCTCAACTCCGACCGTGTAATCCGCATGCAGGACGGTTTCATACTCTGAATTTTCCATTCAATGAACAGCAAAAACCGACCACGCCACATATTCTCTTTCTCTGCAATTCCACTTCTGCTCGGAGTCTTGTCACTCGCCCTGACACTTCCGTCTTGTTCTGACGACAGCGGAGTCGACGGACCCGTGGAAATGCAGTTCTGGGACATCGTCACCTATGAAGGCTCCCCGTCAGGGGGCGGCTCTACGTTCTCTTTCCAACAGGTCGACGACTCCCCGCTGATAACCCTTACGTCCACATCCTCCCTGAAAGACGTCAAGGAAGGCGAACGGATGGCAGTGCGCTATATTCCTGAAAGTGGCCAAGCCTATACAAGCGGAGCTATAAGGCTGCTTTCGGCGTCAAAAATCACCCAAAGCCCTGTGGAGATTGAGTGGAAGGAGGAATATGATGAATGGAAGCGCGACAAGGTCTACGTCTACAGCGTCTGGCGTTCCGGCAATTATATAAATTTCCATGTGCGTCTCACCTACGACACCGAGCCAAGGCTCTTCCGGCTTGTTGCCGACCCCTCGACAATAGAGTCTGACATCCCCGACATATATCTCGTCCATATAATGGCCAAGGAAACCGACTATCACGACCGCGCTTACCTTGCGTCATTCGACATCGGGGAGCTTTGGACACGACAAAATCTCAGGGGAGTAAGAATCCATGTGGCCAACTCGAATCTCGATAAGGATATTTTCACATTCACAAAGAATAATTAACCTATACACCCATGATAAACCACTATCATGGGTGTTTTTAGACAATTTACACAGCAAAAGAGCGAGTGTGCAATAGGTTAAAGTTTTATTAAATAAGCCATCATCCGAATAATAATTTGTAAATTTGTGTTCAATAAGTATGTTTTATGTGAGGGTTTCTCTCCCCGCCTCACGAACTAATCCCTTAACATCATGGCAAAAGTTATAGGAGCTGTAGAAATCAACCGCGAGCGTTGCAAAGGATGCGACCTGTGTGTTGTGGCGTGTCCCTGTGATGTGCTGAGGCTACAGCAAAAGGATGTAAACGATAGGGGCTACCATTTTGTCAACGACGAGAATCCCGACAACTGCATCGGATGCGCCGCCTGCGCCACGGTTTGCCCCGACGGATGTATAACCGTCTACCGAGTAATAGAGAAATAAGGAACTGATAACGTCAAATTGGAAAGCATCACATATATGGAAGACGAAGTTAAACTGATGAAAGGCAATGAGGCCGTGGCCCACGCGGCCATCCGCTACGGTGTCGACGGCTATTTCGGCTATCCCATAACCCCGCAGAGCGAAATTCTCGAGACTCTTGAGGAGCTCATGCCCTGGGAAAGCACAGGAATGGTAGTGCTTCAGGCCGAAAGCGAGATAGCGGCCATCAACATGGTCTATGGCGGAGCCGCCACAGGCAAGGCCTGCATGACTTCTTCGTCAAGCCCTGGCATAAGCCTCAAACAGGAAGGAATATCATATATCGCCGCCGGCGAACTTCCGGCTCTTATTGTTAACTGCATGCGCGGAGGCCCCGGCCTTGGCACCATCCAGCCCTCACAGGCCGACTATTTCCAGGCAACAAAAGGAGGAGGCCACGGAGACTACCATCTGATAGTCCTCGCCCCGGCCTCGGTTCAGGAGATGGCCGACTTCGTGGGACTCGGATTCGACCTTGCCTTCAAATACCGCAACCCCGTCATGATGCTTGCCGACGGTATCGTCGGACAGATGATGGAAAAAGTGGTGCTCCCCCCCATGCGTCCGCGACGCACTGATGAAGAAATCGCTCAGCAATGCCCCTGGGCTGTCACAGGCCGTCCCGAAGGCAGGAAGCCCAACATAATGACCACTCTTGAACTTGACCCCGTGGCCATGGAGCGCAACAATATCCGTCTCCAGGAGACCTACCGCCGAATCAGCGAAAACGAGGTGAGATTCGAGGAGCACTGCACCGACGACTGCGAATATCTTATCGTGGCTTTCGGTTCGGTGGCCAGAATATGCCAGAAAGCGATGGAAGAGGCACGCGAACGTGGTCTCAAGGTAGGCATCCTGCGTCCCATCACCCTTTGGCCCTTCCCCACAGAGGAAGTGAAACGCCTGAGCAAGAAAGTAAAAGCGATACTCGTTGTCGAACTCAACGCCGGACAGATGATAGAGGACGTGCGCCTCAGCCTCGAAGACCGCGTGCCCGTCCATCACTACGGACGTATGGGCGGCATCGTCATGGACCCTGCCGACGTACTCGAGGCTCTCAACAATATTATTGAATAGTTACTTATGACCCGCGAAGAAATCAAACAAGCAGACAATATAGTCGCTACCAAGCCCCGCTTGCTCAACGACAACACAATGCACTACTGCCCGGGATGCTCCCATGGCGTGGTCCATAAACTCGTGGCCGAGGTCATTGAGGAAATGGGCGCGGAACATATCGCGATAGGCATCGCCCCGGTAGGATGTGCCGTAATGGCCTACAACTATCTCGACATCGACTGGATTGAAGCCGCCCACGGACGCGCACCGGCAATCGCCACAGCAGCAAAGCGTCTCAACCCGTCACGACTTGTTTTCACCTACCAGGGCGACGGCGACCTTGCCGCAATCGGCACTGCAGAGACAATCCACGCCGCAAACCGTGGCGAAAACATAGCCATAATATTCATCAACAATGGAATATATGGCATGACCGGCGGACAGATGGCGCCAACTACGCTTGAAGGCCAGGTGACATCCACCACCCCCTACGGGCGTCGCGTTGAACTCAACGGCTATCCCCTCAAGATAAGCGAACTCCTCGCCATGCTCGACGGCACATGCTATGTGACGCGCCAGAGCGTCCACACTGCGGCATCCGTGCGCAAGGCTAAGAAAGCCCTTCGCAAAGCCTTTGAAAACTCCATGGCAGGCCGAGGAACTTCCGTCGTGGAGGTGGTATCCACCTGTAACTCCGGCTGGAAGATGACACCTGCAAAGGCCAACGAGTGGATGGAGGAACATATGTTTGCCAAATATCCGATTGGCGACCTCAAGGACACCACAGCCGACCAATAAAACAACAATTGACTTGAAAATGAAAGAAGAAATCATCATAGCCGGATTCGGTGGACAGGGAGTGCTCTCAATGGGCAAGATTCTTGCCTATGCCGGACTCATGGACGGTCTTGAAGTCACATGGATGCCCGCCTACGGTCCCGAGCAGCGTGGAGGCACAGCCAATGTCACCGTGATTCTTTCCGATGCCCCGATCAGCAGTCCCGTGCTCAACACCTACGACACAGCCGTGATACTCAACCAACAGAGTCTCGACAAATTCGAATCAAAGGTGAAACCGGGCGGGACATTGATATATGACCCCTACAGCATACACCACGCACCGACCCGCACCGACATCAAGATTTATCCTGTCGACGCCATGGAGGCCACGTTCGAGCTTCCGTCGAGCAAGGCGTATAATATGGTGCTGCTCGGCTCCCTGCTGAAAATCCGCAATCTCCTGCCGGTGGAAGCCGTGATGAAAGGACTGAAAAAGACTCTGCCGGAACGCCACCACCATCTTCTGCCGATAAACAAGGATGCCATCCTGAAAGGCATGGAACTCCCCAAACCTTAGCTTTAGCATCCGCCCCACCCGCCCCATCCGCCACATCTGCCCCATTAGACCCATTAGACCCATTCAGCCCATTAGACCCATCACCCCCATCCGCCCCATTGGGCCTCCTGCAGGCGCGATAACCTTGCACCAGGAAATAATAAAAAAAGGCACAGAATGTACATTCTGTGCCTTTTATCCTTGTAATATTTTATCGCCTGCGCCTTTTCGATTTGCGGGCGGCAGGCTTCTTGGCAGCTGACTTCGGCGGAATTTTCAGAGTCTGACCGGCGCGGATATTCGTATTTCCGCTCTTCATACCGTTGGCCCTCTGGATTGCCTCTACAGTCGTGCCATACTTGCGGGCTATGGCACCAAGATTCTCGCCCGAGCGCACTTTGTGGTTTACTGTCTTGGGAGCGGCAGCCTTCGCGGGGGCTTTTGCCTTGGCTGGAGCCTGTTTTTGGGCAGGAGCCTTGGATGCAGAGGACTTGCTTGCATTTGAGCGGGTCTCCGCATCCCTCTCAAGAGTAGCCTTGGAGGATGATGAAGGCTGCGTCTCATTAGCTTCCGAAGCCGACTGGCGGAGCTCCTGCGGAGTCACCTGCGCCACCTCGGGAGCGGCGACCACCTTGACATTGTCGGGCTGCACACGCTCATAAACCTCGATTGTAAGTTTGTCGCCCTCTTTCACCTTACCGCGACGGAGATGGTTCCACCGCTTGATATCGGTGGCCGAAACGCCATACTGACGGGCTATGTCACGTATGCTCTCGCCACGGCTGACCACATGATACTTTACGACCATCTTTTCAGTCACCTGAGCCTGCGCAATCTCATTGTTGGTCTCGGCATTGGCGGTTTGATGCGCCACACGTTCAAGGTTGGCCACACCGTTGTCGCCTACAGGAATTTCAGGCTCAGTCGTCTCACCTGGCTCCACATAACTGCGACGGGCATAGAGAGGTGCGTCGTAGTCCACAATCCTCTTCTCGCTCATCACATAGCTGAGACACTGCTGGGTCGGAAGCGTCAGCACATACGGACGGTAGTCACCCGGGATGATATCCTTGCGGTATTGCGGGTTAAGCATGCGGATTTCATCGACAGGGATATTGAGCACGGCGGCAATCTGGTTGAAGTGTATGTATTTGTTCACGACCACCGTGTCGGTCGTCAGATGGCGCTTTATGACCGTAGGCGAGATGCCATGCTTGCCGTAATAGTTCATCACATAGTTAGCGGCGATGAAGGCAGGAACATATCCACGGGTCTCTGCGGGAAGATAGTTGTAGATTTCCCAGAAATCCTTCTTGCCGTCGCCACCCGCACGTCGCAGAGCCTTGTTTACATTGCCCGGCCCGCAGTTATAGGCCGCAATCGCGAGCGACCAGTCATTGTAGATTTCATGGAGCTGCTTGAGATAGCGCGCCGCATTGCGCGACGACAGGCGGGCGTCGCGACGCTCGTCGATAAGCGAATTGACCTCCATCCCAAGTCCCTTGGCCGTGGCCGGCATAAACTGCCACAGACCGGCTGCTCCTGCGCGCGACACTGCGTTAGGATTGATCGCCGACTCAATCACAGGCAGATACTGCAGTTCGGTCGGCATCCCTTCTTTGAGCAGTTCCTCCACGAAAATCGGCCCGTAGTAACTGTGGAGGGCGAGCATATCGGCCACAAGCGAACGGCGCTTGTTGACATACATATTGATGTAGTTGCCTACGACCGAGTTGTAGGGCAATTCAATCTCTGTTGGCAGCTTCTTTAGCCTCTCTTCATAGACCGCAGGCGACGCTGGCTGAGTGTTTCCAAGGTCAACACCCGGAACCACATAGTTTTTCAGATAGAAGTTCTCTTCGAGCAGGCGGGTCTGGGTCTCGAAGCTTTCGGGAGCTATGATATTATCGTCGGTAATCGAATTTTTTATTTCGAGAATCGAGCGAGCCCCCATCGCGCTGAAGGCCGAAAGCCCGAGGGCTAATATTGCTGCAAGGATTGGCTTATTCATTACTATGATGAGATATGATAGTGGAGAGTTGGTATTATAGTTCGGTATTATATTTCGGTAAACGTTCTACGGTTTCGACAATCAGAAATTCAAGGCCCAGTAAAGACCGATTCCCGGCCTCGACTGCCTCATCTCGTTCGGCATCAAGGTCGGGGCAATGTCCACACTCAGGTCGGGACTTATATCGAAATGCGACAGCGACGCATCCACATAGGCATCGACCATGGCGAGAGCGTAGACACCCACCATGCATATGATGCAGAGGTCGCGGTTGCGGCGGTACATGTTCTTGCGACGGCGAAGCAGGTCGGTCAGCCAGCGCTTGTCGAGGTCCTCCTCCTTGACCGTAGGCGCGAAGAAATCCATATAGCTGTTGGTCGAGGGGTCATTGTCCATGATGTCGGAATAGGCGCGTGTATAGTCGCGGAGCATGGTATTGTTCCAGTTGGTGGCATAGCCAAGCCCCATATACGCGCCCACCACTATCGGCAGTTTCCAATAGCGGCGGTTATAGAGCTGTCCGAGCCCCGGGAAAAGTGCCGACATCCACACGGCTTTAGTGGGATTGGGAGTAAAGGTAAACACCTTCTCGGCCTTCAATCCCGCCACAGAATCGTCGGGATTGACCAAAGGCGCATTGGCCACGGCCACGGAGTCAATCGGCACTATGCTGAGTGAATCCCCCGAAAGGGCCACACTGTCGAGCACTACCAACGACGGTGCATTGAGAGGCTGACCGATAGGAAAACTGTCAGGGAGATTGGTAATTGGCGACGAATGGCGACGCGACGGCTTCACCGGTTTGGCATGGCGGTCAGGGGGTGCCGTCCGGGTAGAATCCCTGTTTTCGGAAAAAATGTTAAAAGGACATGCCAACATGACTATCATCATGCCGACAATCACACTTATGAGTGGGGAGAAGCTGCTCGCTGCTTTTTCCGATTTCAACTGCATTTGGGTTATTATCCTGATGCTCACCCGATTGCCACGCACACGTCGGCGCGACAGCCCTTATCGGGAAAACGTCTCATTGCTTTGCAGTGTCAAAGATAGCAATTAATCTTTCAAGTTCAGCCTCATCTTTAAAAGAAAATGAGATTTTCCCCTTGCCTGAGGCGTCACAGGTCAGGCGCACGGGGGTTGAGAAACGCTGTGAGAGATGATTTTTTAAAATATCATAATCATTGTTAGAAAACCTTTTAGATATGTCGTCAGGTTTCTTTCCCTCAAGGGCTGCCTGCTGATATTTCTTGGCAAGTTCCTCTACGCGACGCACCGAGAGGCCCTGTTTCAGAATCTCATTGTAGAGCCTGAGCTGCAACTTCGGGTCCTCAATGCTGAGCAGCGCACGGGCGTGGCCCATGTCGATACGCTTGTCGCGAAGTCCGAGCTGCACTTCGGCCGGAAGACGCAACAGACGGAGGAAATTGGCTATCGTGGTGCGCTTCTTCCCTATCCTTTCGCTAAGACGCTCCTGAGTCAGTTCATATTGCTCTATGAGTTTCTTGAACGTAAGGGCGATTTCAATAGCGTTGAGGTCCTCGCGCTGTATGTTCTCGATAAGGGCCATTTCGGTCAGCTCCGTATCATTGGCCGTACGTATGTAGGCGGGCACGGTTGTCAGCCCCGCCATTATTGCCGCGCGGTATCGGCGTTCCCCCGCGATAATCTGATAGGAGTCCGGGCCAGTCTTTCGCAGGGAAAGTGGCTGGATTATGCCAAGCTCGCGTATCGAGCGGGAGAGGTCTTCAAGGGTCTCCTCATCAAAGATGCTTCGCGGCTGCTCGGGGTTGGGCGAGATGCGCGAGATTTCTATATCGTTGATTGCCGAGGTGCCGCGGGCGGGAGCATCGTCCATCGCTATAAGCGAGTCTAATCCGCGGCCGAGGGCCGGACGTTTGGGCTGCACAGATTATTCGGGTTTTGAGAGATTGTCTAAATTTTATCCGCGACAGATTTAAATGGATTATCGAGGTGATTTTGCGAGCCGAAGAGGGAATAATGCGGGCATTATGACCGATGAGGCTTGGCAAAATCAGCCGATAAGGCTTTTAAAGATGGCCGGAAATTTGATTTAGAAATCTCATGATTAATTATTTATAAAATTTAGACAATCTCTGAGTTTAAAGTTTTAAGTCGAGGTGGGCAGACTTCGCCTGCACTGCGGAGCGGGGAAGTATTAACTGTTTTTGGATATCAGTTCGCGGGCAAGGGCTATGTGGGATGTGGCGCCACGCGATATCGGGTCATAGAGCAGGGCCGGAAGTCCATGGCTCGGGGCTTCGCTCAGGCGGATATTGCGGGGAATCACCGTGTCAAACACCATAGGGCCGAAATGACCCTTCAACTCCTCATAGATCTGATTGGCGAGTCGCAGGCGCGCGTCATACATGGTCAGCAGGAATCCCTCGATTTCGAGCTGCGGGTTGAGCTTCGATTTGATGATGCGGATGGTGTTGAGAAGCTTGGTGATGCCCTCAAGGGCGAAATATTCGGCCTGCACGGGTATTATCACCGAGTCTGCTGCCGTAAGGGCGTTGACGGTGATGAGTCCGAGCGAAGGGGAGCAGTCTATCAGTATGTAGTCATATTGACCGGCGACAGGGGCGATTGCCTTTTTCAGGACATTTTCTCGCGAAGGCTTGTTGATGAGTTCTATTTCAGCTCCCGCAAGGTCGATTCGCGACCCTACGAGGTCAAGCCCCTCGCAGCAGGTAGCCACCTGGGAACCTGCCATAGGATAATCGTCGACGAGACATTCATATATCGACGAGGGCATTGACTTGGGGTCTATGCCGTAGCCGGAAGTGGCGTTGGCCTGGGGGTCGGCATCGATGATGAGCGTTTTTTTACCCTCTGAGGCAAGCGAGGCCGCAAGGTTGATTGTCGTGGTGGTTTTTCCTACACCGCCCTTTTGATTGGCGATTGCAATTATTTTACCCATAGGAGATTATTAGGAATCCCCCTACATGAAAGCTTCTGGCGAGGGAGATTTGTTTCAACGCTGCAAAGTAACAAAAATTCCCGCTATCAGCCACGTTTTCAACTATCAAAACGTGTTAAAATGTTGAAAACTCACACTGATTGTTAATAAGTGGCCATGCCCGTCACTCTCCCCGACAAAACATAGATAAAAATGCAGGGCATAGCCGACACGATGGCCATACCCCGCATGAATCAGATTCTTATAATAGTCAGTTTATTGTCAGGGGGTCAAAGCACGACCTTTTCCACTTTATGACCCTGGCGGCGGATGTAGATACCGGAGGCGGGGTTGACGACACGCACTCCCTGGAGATTGAAGTATTCCACCTCGGAGTCCGCGTCGACAGTTATGTCCTCAATCGAGCTTTCAGGCGAGGAAGCCACGATGTTGCTCACGCCGCCCCACGCTGCCGACGATTTATAGGCCTCGACCTGCCCTTCCGGAACCACCAGGGTCACAGTCGCTTTCTGGGCTTCCGTAAGCTGTCCGATTGATGGAGGAACTGCAGCCTTTATTTCAATCGTCTGAAGGTTCTCGCACTCTGAAATCTTAATCAATGACGCGTCCGTTACATTCTCACCTATCGTGAGACGCTTGAGGGCCTTGAAATCCTTGAAAGGATTGCCATCCTCGGACGCAACATCGCCGGCCCGCGAAACACTATCCGGCTCCGGCGTCCATCCGTCAACCGTGATATCGCGACCGATATATAATTCTTCGAGATTTTTTGTCGACCCGTCAAACCATCGTCCCTCCATATCGGACTCCTGACAGCCATCAGGCTGACGATATTTCTTCGAAGTATAATTCATCACTAACGGTTCAGCACCATCCTCTATGACAAACTTTTTCAGTTCTTTCAGAGCATAAAAACAACCGGGATTAATCTCCTTGACCGACGGCTTGACAGAAAATTCAGCCAGTTTACAATTATAAAACAACCTTGTACGCAAAACCGACAGCGATTCGGGATATTCAAATGATGTCAATGGGCAGCTGTCAAACGCCTTCCACCCAAGTTCACGAAGACTTGCGGGGAGAACAATCCCAGTCAAATTAGAACAGCGATTGAACACAGCCCTCTGCATTGTCTCCACAGTCGAGGGTAAGTTTATAGAGCTAATCGGACATGACTCAAAACACATATGTCCCATATGCTTTAAGCCTTCCGGTAAAATTATTTCAGTCAGATTGCTACATTTTGAAAAAGTAAAATCGCCGAGAATCTTTACTCCCTTCGGTATATTTATTCTCTTCAGTGGAGTTCCGGCAAAAGCGCCGTCGCCGTAAGGCTCATTATGAAACATCGGCGCAGCGAGAGAAATCTGCCTGAGGCTTGACGGTAAGGTGATTTCCGAAATCGACGTTCCGTTGAATCCATCAAGATAAACCAAACCCTGAGGAAGACTCACATTTTTCAGGGAACTGCAATTGCCGAAAGCCCCTCTTGAAATCGAATCCAAAGATGAAGGGAAATTAACCATTGTGAGCTTCTTGCAGTTGGAGAAACAATATTCCGGAATCGAAATAGTTCCTGAAGGAATATTCACAGTGGTCAAGTTGGGAGAGTTTGAAAAACAGCCCGCTCCGAGTTTCACTAAATATCCGGTACCCTCATATGATACTGTTGTAGAAAGATTAAGAGTCTGAATCTCATAAGTTATATATTTTCTACCTATCTCTCGCGTAACTGTTGCCGTCTTGGCCTCGGTATCAAGATCATAGTAAAACTCCCCTATCGACACTCCGGGAATAATCTCGGCCACGGACGTCAGGGACATCGTGGCGATAAGTGATGCACTGAGTAAAATTCGCTTCATAAATATATTAATTATTAAGGTTATATACTGTAGGCAAGTCAACTTTAAAGTTTTTACAAAAATATACATAATAGTCCTATTTACCCCCCCCATTGTTAAAATATGTTAATAACATTATTTAAAACCCTTCCATGAAACTTTTAAAATACCGTACATGATTAACTTTTATCGGGGATTGCGTGTTTAATAGTCAGAATGGCGGGATTTCCGCCCTAATTTGCAACACGCAAACTATTTATAAACTATGAGACGCATACTCACATTGGTCCTGACTCTGACCGCAGCGGCCCTCGGGATGTGGGCCGACAGTCAAAACGAGTTGAACCGCTATCTGAAAGACTACAACACTCAGATGGCCTCCCGACAATATCTACCAGCCGCACGCTCTGCTGCAGCGGCAGCCAAAGTCTGTAGCGACGCGCGGAACTATGACGGGGCTTTCCGCCTGCTTTCAAACGTAGACAAGGCTCTCGCGTCGATGGACATCACCCCCGACTCGCTTCCGAGAGTCTATTATGCAATCGAAAAGGCCCGTTTCGGCATATACCGTAAGCTCGACAACAACACTTCGGCTGCAAGGTCGCTGTCGAAGATGGGGAACTATGCAAAAAAATCGGGAAATAAGAATGTCGTGGGCGACATGCTCTTCAACGAGGCACAATATTACTATGCAACCGACCAGAAAACCAAGGGCGATATCTGCATAGCGAGGCTGATCAAACAGTTCGACAATTCAAAGGACTACAAGGCTGCCGACACGGCCTACCGCAAACTTATAAGCAAGGCCGTCTCGGCCAACGACGCAGAACTCGTGGAGCACACCTACGAGAGCTATATGCAATGGTCTGACTCAATCGAAGCGGCCAACGCCAACACCGAACTCGGAAAGGTGAAAAAGGAATATGCCGAATCGCAGGAAACAATCGCCGAAAAGGACAGCGCCATAAAAGCCCGCACGGGATGGATTGTGACCTTCGTCACCCTCTTCGCCATAGCCCTGGGAGCCCTCGCGGTAGGCGGACTGTTCTACTGGCGCGTATTGTCGAAAAACCGCCGTATGCGCAAGAGTGTCGAGGCGGCCAATGCCCAAAGCGCAGCTAAAAGCGCGATACTCCACAATATGTCGTCGCAGATGGAGCCAACGCTCGAACGGCTTGACCAGAACGACCCCGCAGTGCAGAATCTCCGTGGCTATGTAAAGCGCGTGGGAGAGCTTTCCGATGTGGAAAATGCCGAACCGCGTGAAACCGACTCTCTCGAGGACGTGAACCTTGAACCCTTCTGCGAGGCAATCGCAGCGAAAATCAGGCCGGAGCTAAAATCACGCGTCGTGCTCACCTTGGACGGCACCAAGGGCTATGCACGCATCGATGCCCCGGAAGTGGAGAAGATTCTGACCCATCTGCTCGAAAACGCCGCTAAATTCACGCCCGAAGGTGGCAAAATCACACTTGCATATAAGAAGCGCGGAGCGAAGAGCCATCAGTTTATCGTGACCGATTCCGGTCCCGGTATCCCCGAGGAAGAACGCGAGACCCTGTTCAAGGCCTTCTCGACGACCTCCGACCTCGCCGACGGCGATAAACTCGGGCTTCCGATATGTGCGCTACGCGCAGAGAAAATCAACGGCAACCTCACCCTCGACCCAAGCATACGGACAGGAGCGTCGTTCATCCTGACAATCCGCAACTGACACCGGCTTCCACTCTCAATCGTCAGACACCTCATCATATGTATCTATGACATGCTGCAATTCTGCTTCGGAAGGAAGCAGTTTTGCAGCTTTCTCGGAAACAAATTCTTTAAGCTGATATTCGGCAACTCCGAGCGGTTGATTCATGCCTCGGAAAGACCATTCAACTACGGTATCATCTTTCGATTTACAAATCAGCAAGCATTTCAAATTCGTCACCAAGTTGGTGACGAATTATATCCGCTTGATTATAAAACTCATACCACCGTTTGGCATACTTGATGTTGGTAACGGAAAATCCCGTTTGACCGGGGAAAGCCGTTTTTAGGTCAAGGCTTAGACAATCAAAGAACGCGCTTCCCCATTTGGCGGCTTCATGAAGCCTTGAAATATCTCGTCCCATATACCAATAGTATTCCAGCATAAATGTGTTGACTTTAACCGCAGCCTTTATCTGCGATCTGCGGAAACGCTCTTTCAACGTGCTTAAAAGGTGTGCATACTCCTTGCCAGCAATAATGGTATCACGTTTCACAAATGCCGGCTTATTATCTGTATTTGCCATAACTTATGTTACAAGGGACTTTCAGGTCTATTTATTTTGTTGGCTATTTCGCATCAGAGGCTTAGAAACTGTTTAAAATTCACGATAAATTTTAAACAGTTTCTTAGATTGCAAATCTAATCATTTTCTGTGAGATTCACGGCCTTAAATTCCCAATTTCCGCGTATGTTACGCGAAAATAAGATTTTAGGAATATGCATTGAGTGTCGGGAAGGGAGACAGGAATAGAGAAAGGAGTGCGACAAGCGTGCTATCTTACGGATAAAAAATCGGAAACAGCCCGAAGTTTCAGAAGTTTCCGTCGAAGAGCCGGCTTCGACATTTCCGGACAGAACGGTGTCCGCAACCATCTCCATTTCCGCCTGCTTTTCGGCTTCCATCTCCGGTTCCGGCTTTCTCCTGGCCGCTCTTTCGGCGGCTCGCTGACGGGCTCGCTGACAGCGCGCTATGGCCTTGTCGATATCGTCTTTCAAGGCATGGAAATAGCCTAATATCGCTTTATGAACAGTCCAGTGGGGAATCTCACGATTAGCGAGGTAGTCGTCGATGAATTCCATCACATAGTCGACGAACGACGGCCCCCGGGCCACGGACTGCGCCATAGCCATCGCTTTCTCCCTGAGACGGGCATAGAATGTCTTGCTTATGGGTTTGTCCCATTTCACCTTTACGGAACATGCGGATATTCTCACGCTTGGTGTTGCGGTCATTAATACGGTCATAGTAATGTATGGTTTTGTTTATGACCACAAAGTTAAAGCTACCGCCCCCTGTTCGGACTGCGATTATGAACAGGAGACGGTAGCGATAATGAAATTGCCATAACGGCCGGCCCGCTTTGCGGAGCCTACCACTCATAGGCGATTGACACGCCGAGTCCGTTAAGTGTCAGAGTATTGTTATTCCAATAGCTGTAGTTGTTATCAGAGGTTATGAGCTGGTATGCGAGTCCGATATTCACAGCCTGGCGCGGATTGCGTGAATTAACCGGGATACGCACTCCCAACGACGGCTTCAGGTAGAACTGGGCGTCGCCCGTCATGCATCCGTGCTGCAAGCGCAGATAGCTATTGCCCATAAGCCACATCGCTCCGGCCTTTATGTCGATAAAAAACGACATCGACCCCGTATCGCCGAAATTAAAACGGAAATCGGAGAACACAGGCACCATAATTTTTGTGGTAGAGCTGGAATGTTCCCAATAGCCGGGACGGTCATAGTCCGGTGAAGGGACGTCGGTATTGTTCATGGCGACATCGATGCCGATGCCGGCACCCATGAAAAACCATGACGAATACTGGAAGCCCTGGGAAGTGGAAAGCCCGATGATATTGACACGGTTATTGCCGATGCCGGCGATGCCGGACGCTTCGACATATCCTTTATAGTTGAAAGACCCCGACAGGGCTGGCGACAGCAGGGCGGGCACCTGATTGACCATCTCATAATACTGCGCATGAGCCGACTGCGCGCCGGCCACAGCGACCGCACAAGTGGCCGCCATCAGAATTTTTTTCACAAGCCTCGTAATCATATCTTTAATATTTAGCCTTTAAAATAAAAACATTACGAAGAGAGAAATGTTGCTTCCGCCAAATCAGATGGGCGACCGACAATTGTTAATGCACATTAATGTTTGTTAAAAATTTCGGGGGGGGGTAATTTTTCATACCTTTGAGGGCGAAATCACAATGCACTATCAAAAGCTCAAATAACACAAAATCCATTATGAAAATCTTTAAATCATTAGCAACCGTAGCGGTCTGCGCTATGGTCTGCGCAGGCTTCACCGCATGCGACGACGACGACGACGATGACGACAACAACAATGGCGGTGCCGGCAACGGCCAGCCCAACCCCTCGAAGGTGTTCCCGCTCGGAACTCCCTCCAAGATAGGCACCGCCAATGTCACCATCGGCGCAAACGGCCTCGTGTCACA
This sequence comes from Bacteroidaceae bacterium, assembly GCA_021768245.1. GTDB lineage: Bacteria > Bacteroidota > Bacteroidia > Bacteroidales > Muribaculaceae > Duncaniella. Next base: position 206,874 of record JAETNO010000004.1, read on the forward strand.
GATAAAGGATGAAAACACGACAGTTAAATTTGAATACCTGACATCGCGGGCCGATAATAACTATGATGTGAAGATGGTTATTACCGATGTCGATTACCCCACTGAGAACGATACATTCATGATGCGCCTCAACAACCAGGGCTTCGTTGAATATTGTCTCCAGACATCAGTTTCCGGTTCTGAAAAAGGGACTGACGAATGGTGGTTCAAATACAACTCCGCAGGTCAGATGAACTACATGAAACGCACGGAAGGCGACAACGAAGTCACTACCATCACATATGACAACGCAGGCGACATCACGAATGTCAGCGTCAAGGATGATGATAACAACAACTCTTCATGCACGATTTCCTACAGTCCGTTGGAGGATAATAAATGCGGGGTGATGCTCTTCGACGAATGTCTCGGCATTGATATGGACGAAATGAGCTATGCCTATTTCGCAGGCCTGCTCGGAAAAGCCACTACCCACCTTCCAAAACTCAACAAAGAAGACGACGGCTCAAGCACCAAATTCGACTGGACCCTGTCAAACGGCAAACCCGTCAAATTAGTCTCCACCTATACCTACGATGGCTACGACAGCGTAGATGAAATGACTTTCGCGTGGTAAACACACACATCTCTCCCTCCCCAGGCAGCTCCCCCGAAAAGCGGAGCTGCCTGTTTTTTTGACAGCAATTGAATCAGTCAGTTATTGATTTAAGTTTATTAACCGCCAATTCTATATATTCCTTATTATCAAACATGCTGCGCTTCCGGTCGTTCCACCCGCAAAGTTTCCCGTATATCAAATCTGAATCCAAAGTTTTTTCTTTGTTTATTATATAATCGACAGACGAAAGGAGTTCCAATGAAAAATCGGAATAAAACCCTTCAAGAAACTTCATGGTCCTATCCCCTATCGATTTAAGAGAGGGATTATTTTCAATATATGAAACAACGTCGTCATATCCGTCAGCGATAAGGGTCAAGGGCTCAAAAGGTTTTTTATCCATATCGCTGTAGCCCATGAGATAGCTTCCATTTAAAGCGGCAAGCACAAAACGGACTTTCCCTGAGTAAGGGCCATAAAAATGCGGTGTATATTCCAGCTTGAAATATTTTTCAGCTCCAAAGCGTTGCAGAAAATAACAGATTTTCTCTCCCGCAAATTCCGAGACAAAGGAACCATTTCTGACAAGGTCATAGAGGACATATAAGAGCAGCGCCCTTCCGCCCGTAAGCTTCACCCTCTCCGTCTTCAGATGCTCCTTTATCCTTGCATTTGGTTCATAGACAAAAATCCGAGCGTCAATATCCTTCAGCCTGTCTTCAATCAAAGACTTGACACGAGTCCATTCGAGACCACCATTGCCCGCGCCGAGCGGAGGAATAGCTACGGATTTTATATTTCTGTCAGTAATTTCCCGCACCAATGCATCAAGACCGGTCTCTATATAGGAGTATTCCGATGATTTCCTCCAGTCGGTTTTGGTCGGGAAATTAATTATTATCCTATCTCCCGATTCTATATTACTGTCAGTGGTAATCAAGAGGTTGCCAACCGTCAATTCACCGTTTTTGCATGCACGGCGATACTCATTATAATTTCCGGGATATAATTTCTTGAATTGCAAAGCGATACCCTTACCCATGACTCCGACAGTATTGACGGTATTGACAAGAGCCTCGGCAGTACTTTCAAAAATATCTCCGGTTATATATTTTATCATCGGATTATAAGGATTCAAATTATTATATTACAACTGTTTTAATAATATGCCTCAGGAAAGACCTTTATACGGGATTCATCAATCCCCATCCTTATCAGCTTTCTCTTAGCCGTTCTATCATAACAGGCAAAAGAAGTGATGCACTCGGGAGAGACATCATCCCTGACCAAGAACTCCGCCTGCTTCCGGGCTTTGACCATCAAATTGTCAGACCCTCCCCAATATCTGGTCCGGACTGCCGACCAATCCACGTTGGTCGCCAAATCATCCATACATGAAGAATCAAATATCGATGTGCAGCTCTCCGTAGCATGCCCGTTCGTATAATAATACTCACTTTGCCTCTCCACTAACATTGAAATCGGACACGCCATATACACAATCTCAGAAGGGGTGACAGCCTCAGGCACAAAATTTCCCCCTCGCTGAATCACATAGAGCATAGGCATCCTTACACCAAAATAAAAAGGGATAAAGTCTCCGAGCAGGATTGTCCTGTGAGGTGAATTTATACGGCCATTGTTAACTCTGACATGTCTATGACTACGCGTATCAATAAGCGACGCATCGCCAATCGCCCGATAGTCAGGATTCGAATTCGGGGAATTGCGATGAGTGATTCCATACCTGAGAACATGGGAGATGTTATCGATATGGGTGATACGATACACGAAGGTCTTTGTTAAGTCCATTTGTCAGTATTCCTTTCGCAAATATACTAAAGAATAATGATTTTTTCGTAATTTTACATGCAGTTTTTCTCTTGTTTCCACAGTCGTGGAACAATTAAAAAGGTTTAATATGGTGCCTCCAAAAGCGAAAGATGCTGAAAGCGGATGGTATTCGAATCTTTTCCTGACGTAAGTCGGAAAGGTCAAACGTTATACTTTTTCAGGAGGCAAGGTAGATTATGAAGAAATTTATACCGATACTGATGATATTATGCGCCCTGGCAGCGGGCGCGGCACCGAGGTCGTCGAAAGGACGGAAGACCAAAAAGGCGAAAACCACAAAGGTGGTGAGAGCTCCGAGCGTGCCCCGACCGCCGCGAGAACCGTTCGTGACACGCGTAGACGCTCCGACAGTGAAAAACGGGCTTGCAGGAAAAAACATCGCGCTATGGCAAAGCCACGGACGCTATTTTGACCAAAAGGAGGACCGCTGGAAATGGCAGAGGGCACGACTGATGGGTACGGTAGAAGACCTTTACCCACAGGCCTATGTGCTCCCCTATCTGATACCGATGCTCGAAAACGCGGGAGCCTATGTGCTGACCCCGCGTGAACGCGACGTGAGCACCCGGGAGGTGATAGTCGACATGGACGGAGGATTCGCCCAAAATGGCTATGAAGAGAAAAACGGCTCCCAGAAATGGAAAACGGCCACAGGAGTAAGCGGCTTCGGCTACAAAAGCCGGACTCTGACAGGGACAAGCAATCCTTTCCGGCAGGGAACGGTGCGCGAAGTGAAGACCGTCAAGGATAAAAAGAAAGCATCATCGGCGACATGGTATGCCGACTTCCCCGAAGCAGGCACATATGCACTCTATATCAGCTATGCCTCGCTGCCCAACAGCGCACGCGACGCCCGCTACATCGTCAACTCCCTCGCCGGAAGCGAGGAATTCGAGGTCAACCAGCGTGTCGGAGGGGGTACATGGGTCTACCTCGGCTCTTTCCCTTTCGCAGCCGGGAAGAGCAAGCAGCCCACGGTTGAACTCCTCAACGTATCGTCGGAAGACGGGAAAAGCATCACAGCCGACGCCGTGAAAATCGGAGGCGGCATGGGCAATGTGGAGAGAATGGCACCCGGAGGGGAAGCCTCGGTAAGCGGCTATCCGCGATTCACGGAAGGCGCGCGCTACTGGCTGCAATGGGCGGGAGTACCCGCGAGAGTCTACAGCGTGACCGACGGACAGAACGACTATGAGGATGATTATAAAAGCCGGGGACTTTGGGTGAACTACCTTGCAGGAGGTTCATCGCAGCTTCCGGGAGAAAAAGGGCTCGGCATCCCCATAGACCTCTCTTTCGCCTTCCACACCGATGCAGGCACCACTTCCGACCCGTCGACGACGGTAGGGACAATGCCGATTATCTACACCAAAGGGCCACGCCTCGGAAGCGGAGAAGCGCGCTTCACCAACGAACGCTATGCCAATATTGTGACCGACCAGATTGTCGGCGACATCCAGCGGCTCTACGAACCGACATGGAACCGGCGCAAGATGCGCAACCGTCCGTATCACGAGGCGATGGAACCCCAGGTCCCGGCAATGCTTATAGAGCTACTCAGCCATCAGAACTACGCGGACATGCGCTACGGCCTCGACCCGACATTCCGCTTCACCGTCAGCCGCGCCATCTATAAGGGTATGCTCAAATACCTCCATGAAAAAGACGGCGTCCCCTACATAGTACAGCCTCTGCCGGTCAGCAATTTCCGTATCGCGGGGACCGGAGGGGAATATCTGCTCACATGGAGCGGAGTGGACGACCCTCTTGAACCGACAGCAAAACCGACTTATTATATAGTGTATGAACGCGTTGACAACGGAGCTTTCACGGAACTCGCCGTGGTCGACGACCCGCAGATTACCGTCAAGATTCCCGACAGCCGCATCTACAGCTATAAGATTGTCGCAGCCAACGACGGAGGACTGAGTTTCCCCTCGGAAATACTTGCGCTGTGCGACATTCCCGGAGACAAACCGCAGGTGACGGTGGTCAACGGATTCACCCGCATCTCAGGCCCCGACGAAATCTATGCCGAAGGGAGGGTCGGCTTCGACTATGAAGAAGACCACGGAGTGCCATACTACGGCGACATCCACTTCACCGGATTCCAGACGGAGTTCAGACCCGGAGTGGAATGGAAAACGAACGACGCTCCCGGTCACGGGGCAAGCCATGCCACACATGAGACAGAGGTGTTCGCAGGCAATACCTTTGACTTCGTCTATATCCACGGACGTTCAATCCGTGCCGCAGGCTATCCTTTCATATCATGTGGAGTCGACGCCTTCGTCAACAACATGCCCGAGACGGGGATTGTAGACCTTATACTCGGAAAGCAGAAAGAGATTACGGTAGGCACATCGCAGGAACGCAAATTCAAACCGTTCACCGCCGAACTCCGCCGACGTCTGACAGAATTCTGTGATGCCGGGGGCTGTCTTTTCGTCTCGGGAAGCTACATCGGCAGCGATCTCTTCGACAATCCGATGAGCGACGGCAGCACGCGCATGTCAGACAGCAATTTCGGCCACTCCACTCTCGGCATCGACTGGAATCAGGCTAAAGCCACCATAACCGGCAAAGTGCGCGAAGTGAAATCAAAATACAAGGAGTTCAAGGCGGGACGCTCGTTCACGTTCCGACAGAGCCTTAATGCGGACTGCTATGCAGTAGAATCGCCGGAATCGTTCGCTCCAATCGACAGTTCGTGTGGCACCGCGATACTCCGCTACACGGAAAACGATTATATCGCCGGTGTCGCCTTTGACCCCGGCAGCCACCGTGCGGTCACTCTCGGCTTCCCCTTCGAAACCATCACAGGAGAATTCGAAAGGGACGAGCTGATGGGCCAGATACTCGACTTCTTCACCGCTCCCGAGGGGAGCCATCCCGGAGCCAAAGCGAAGATAATCCCTGAGACCATAATCGGGCAGGAAGCGAGAAACTCTACAGTGCCGCGCGGAAACGGCAACCGCAACCTGAATCCAAGGGAAGGCCTGCGCCGTCAGGAAGCCCGCGAGGAGAACTCAGACAAGGAACGCCGCCGACGCAAGGGCGAGACACCCGACCGCGGACTGACATAAGCAATAGACCAAGAGAACTTTAATAAGCCATAAACATATCATATCTCAAACGATGGAAACAGCCAAGAAACACTCACGCCTGTCGACCGAGGCCATGCGGACATTAGCCGCCGGGGCCTCGGGGGAGACGACAATTATAAGTCTCTCAGACGAGACCATCAGATTCACCGCGACGGGACGTAAACGCATGGAGCAGGTTCTGAATGAGACCGGGGGCGCCATGGTTTACTCCGATTATACCGGCCACTGCCTTATCGATTATCAGGAGGGGGCGCTGCGCGACGATTTTGATTTCGGACACTGCGTGATGGTCAATAATTCCATGCTCCGCAAGGCGGTAGAAGGGATGGTTGGCGATTACGAGGCGGCAGGATGGTATGACCTGAGGCTAAGGCTGTCAAGGCTCGGACGCATAATCCACATTCCGGAAGCCCTTTACGAAGTAGCTCCGCATGCGGGCTGCAACAAACCCGAGAGCGGTCCGGGGAGCGAAGAGCAGTTCGCATATGTCGACCCCCGCAACCGCGAATCTCAAATCGAGATGGAAAAAGCCGTGACAGACCATCTCGGCTCAATAGGCGCGCTTGTCAACGCTGACAGCTATCCTCCCATTGATTTTGCGTCAGAGAGCTTTGACACAGAGGTGTCGGTTGTGATTCCCGTGCGTAACCGCAGGCTTACGATAGCTGACGCCGTCAGAAGTGCCCTCGCCCAACAGGCGGGATTCCGATTCAACGTAATCGTGGTCGATAACCGCAGCGACGACGGAACCTCCGGTATACTTGCCGAAATTGCCTCGCGTGAACCACGACTCCACGTAATAGACCTGAAAAACATGGACGGCCCGGCTCCGGGAATCGGAGGCTGCTGGAACATTGCCGTCAACTCCGAACATTGCGGAAGGTTTGCAGTGCAGCTCGACAGCGATGATGTCTACAGTCGCCCTGACACACTCGAACTGATTGTAAGGAAATTCTATGAAGAGCGGTGTGCGATGGTGGTAGGCTCATATATGCTTACGGATTTCGATGGCAATCCACTGCCACCGGGGTTGATTGACCACAAGGAGTGGACCGACCAAAACGGGGCAAACAACGCACTTCGCATTAACGGACTCGGGGCTCCGAGAGCGTTTTTCACGCCGATAGCCCGCAAAATATCATTCCCCGACGTGAGCTATGGCGAGGACTATGCCATGGGGCTTGCCGTCAGCAGGCATTTCAGAATAAGCAGGATATATGAGCCTCTGTATTCATGCCGGCGTTGGGAGGGGAACTCGGACCATGCCCTGAGCGAGGAGCGCATCAACCGCAACAACAGTTATAAAGACCGCGTGCGCACTATCGAACTGCTCGCCCGCATAGAAATGAACAAGACATCAGGAAAGGCATGACACTTAAGCACGACAATAAGGCCCGGGGCTTTGACATGCCTGAAAGGATTGAAACACTTTTCGGCTTGCAACTGCGCGAGTGGCCCCTCTTCTCTGAAAACTATGACCATTGCGCGGAGACGCTTAAGGAGGAGGTTGAACTGACCGCAGACATGGTCCCCTGCAGTTGGCGCATACACAAAATGCTCCTGAACCACAGAAAAAATTCCTTAGCAGCGAACATCGATTCAAAGGCAATAGCGGAGCGCAAATGTTTTCTCTGCGCCGACAACAGGCCGGAGGAACAGGATAGTATCCGCTGGCGCGACTACGAAATCCTTGTCAACCCCTATCCCATTGCCGACAACCATCTGACCATAGCCCACACCGAGCATACGCCTCAGCGTATCATCGGGCACATCCGCGATATGGCAGCCTTGACGAGGATAGTGCCGACCTCATGCGTGTTCTACAACGGGCCGAAATGCGGAGCCTCAGCTCCTGACCATATGCACTTCCAGTCTTTTGCCGAGTCATTCTCGACAAATATATGGATGTCTCCGGCATTACTGACGGAAATAGCCCAAACTGGGGCGGCCCACCTATATATCCCGACAGAAGACAACAGCATATTTCCATATTTCATAATCGATTCAGGCAAGGACAAGGACCTTGAGGCGATGTTCAATAAAGTCTATGCCGCCCTTCCGCCGTCGGAGCCTGAGCCGATGATGAACATTGTGATGTTCAAGAACGGGAGCAAGACACGCACATTAATCGTACCCCGCAAGGCACACCGTCCGTCATTCTACGGCGACGGCGAGGGGCAGATGCTTGTCAGCCCGGCGTCGGTCGAAATGCTCGGCACATTCGTGACCTCCCGTAAGGATGATTTCGAAAGGCTCGATATCCCGACCGTAGAGCGAATCTATAGGGAAGTATGCCTCTCCGAAGAAGAGTTCGAAAATATAGTTGAAAAAATAAACGAACAGACAACAGTCCATTAATACCTTGACCATGCGACAGGAACCTCAAGTGAAAGTAGGCATATTATCAGCCGGAAGTATCAGTTTCACGCTTACAGGAATATTCACGCTACCGTCGGGAGAAATCACCGAAGGACGGCAGCTTGCCACGGTAAGTGAATCGGGCCTCGGAGTTCTATGGAACGGAGTGACATATCCGTCACTTGACTTTGAGCCGACATCATATTCAGGAGATACATTCGAACTTGAAGGCGTCACCATCGGTGTGGATTTCCATTGGGAACGGAAGGAGAACCAGCGTTTCCGCGGAGGCCTGCGCATAATAGCTGAAAACGGGAAATTGACGGCCATAAACATTGTCAGTATTGAAGACTACCTCGTCAGTGTCATTTCAAGCGAGATGAGTTCCACCTCATCTTTGCCACTATTGCAGGCCCACGCGGTGATATCGCGGAGCTGGGTCATGTCGATGATTGAACGCTCGGCCAAACCTTTGCCCCTCAATGGAGCGCAGGCAGAACTCCGGGCACTCAATCCGGGCCCGTCATTAATAAGGTATTGGGACCGCGAAGACCACCTCAATTTTGACGTGTGTGCCGATGACCATTGCCAGCGTTACCAGGGAGTGACGCGTATAGCCACTTCCATTGCGGCAAGTGCCGTAGCCGACACTCGGGGAGAAGTGCTTACCTATAAAGGCAAGCTTTGCGATGCCCGATTTTCGAAATGTTGCGGCGGAGTGTTCGAGGTGTTCGAGACATGCTGGGACGACCAACCCCGTCCATACCTTCAGGCTCGACGCGATGGCACCGACCAGTTTGATTTTCCGAATCTAAGAGATGAAGACAAGGCGTGCGACTGGATTATGGATTCTCCCGAAGCGTTCTGCAACACTTCCGACAAACGGATTCTATCACAGGTGCTGAACGGCTATGACCGTGAGACTCCCGATTTTTTCCGTTGGGAGGAGTCTCTCTCTCAGGAAAAGATATCACGTCTGGTCGCATCACGCATAGGCGAAGACCTCGGGGAAATAATCGACCTCCAACCCCTCACTCGCGGCACCTCCGGGCGTATCCGCGAACTGAAAATCATTGGCACGAAAGGAGAACGCATAATAGGCAAGGAACTGATGATACGGCGTGCCCTGTCCGAAAGCCATCTTTACAGTTCGGCCTTTACGGTTGAAAAAATATACCCGAAGAATGATACCTACGTAGCCGAAGGACAGAATCCAACAAACCGGCCGCGAGTCCCTGAAAAGTTTATCCTTCACGGCGCCGGTTGGGGCCATGGCGTAGGGCTTTGCCAGATTGGCGCGGCAATCATGGGCGAACGGGGCTACAGCTACTCCGAAATCCTCCGCCACTACTACCCCTCCACCGACCTGACAAGGCTATATTGAGATAATAACATTATCTCAATATTATATCTATTGTCAACGAGCTAAATATCAAATAGGTACTAAGTATACATGCTTAATTTTTATTGTACCATGTATTTATCCAATAAATTTATTAATTTTGCATAATATGCAGTATATTATCTACTATAGCCTATTTATTACCTTCTAATCATTCGCTTACTTACCACACAAATAATCGACAAACTATGAATTGGCGAGAAAAAGCCCTTAATCTTCTGAATGACAGCCTTATTCCTGTACCATCTGAGCTAAATGATTTAGATTGGAAAGCTGGCGTATCAGACAAATCCGATAGATTGGCCCAACATATTTCTGCATTCGCCAATCATCCGGGGGGAGGAGTATTGGTTTTTGGCGTGAATAACGACGGCTCACATTTTTCATTAAACGGTTCTGCCATAGAGGATATCATAAAAAAGCTTGGGAATATTGCACATAATAATCTTGCAAATCCAATTCAAATTGAACATGCTGTCATGGATTATGAAGGCAGTACCCTTCTATTTGTATATATTCCTGAACAAACAGAAAAACCTGTACATCTCAGAGGTAAAGATATCTATAATTCATATTATCGCTCCGGGGGACAAACATTAAAAATGTCAGTAAAACAAGTACAGATTCTTATAGCTCAATGCATGGGAATTAGCTTTGAGGAAAGAGCGGCTAAAGAGAATCTTTCCATAAAAGCATTACTTGATTTATTGGATTACCAAACATTCTATAAACTTATAGATAAAAATATCCCAAAGTCTATAGATGCAATTCTTGACAATCTAATTGAATATGGATTTTGTTATGAAAAAAATGACGAATGGGTTATAACCAATCTTGGTGCCATTCTTTTTAGTAAGGACCTTAAACATTTCACTTCATTGAATGGACGGGAAATTATCGTCAGAATTTATTCTGGACCAAATAATCGTCAGCTAAAACACGAACAACGAGGTAAATTTGGATATGCTGTTGGGTTTGAAGGCCTAATAAACTATATAATGAGAAATACCGGAGAGGAGGTTATTAATGTAAAACGTAAAATCAATCCACAATATCCTGAAATTGCAATTAGAGAGTTTGTTGCAAACGCTCTAATCCATCAAGACTTTGCGATTGACGGATCTCCAATCACAATTGAAATTTATAGCAACCGTCTCGTTATTACTAATCCGGGTGCAACGCTTAATAACATAAATCGTCTAATAGACCTACCTCCTCGTTCCAGAAATGAAAAATTAGCACAAACAATGTTACTTCTACACTTATGTGAACGAAGAGGCAGCGGTGTAGACAGAGCTATTGAAGCGGTGGAAGCGATGCTACTCCCTCCAGTAAAGTTCCAAAATTTAGAGGATTATACCCGTGTAACCCTTTATCCCCAAAAACCATTAACCGATATGACAAAAAAGGAGCGGATAGAGGCTTGTTATCAGCATGCATGTTTGATGTGGGAAGATAACAATCCCATTAATAACCAATCTGTAAGAGACCGATTCGGCTTAAATAAAAATCAAGCGCCTACTGCCACACGGATACTTGCTGATACAATGGAAGCAGGCTTAATTAAGACATCCGACGATGATTTTGTTTCCCGAAAATATTCCATTTACGTCCCATTCTATGCTTAATCTTATTTTCGCGGCTATCCACAAACAGACATATCTATCTAATAATAAACATGTTTCTTCAACCACGTGTATCCACATTTAAAAATTTATAGTTTTTGTAGGTATGATGACAGATAAGATTAACCCGGGAAACAAGAGGTCACCGTGGAGGTGGATTCCAACGCTATATTTCGCACAGGGATTGCCCTATGTGGCGGTAATGACTATTTCGGTCATAATGTATAAGCGGCTCGGAATCTCAAATACCGACATAGCGCTCTATACCGGATGGCTCTATCTACCATGGGTGATAAAGCCGTTCTGGAGTCCATTTGTAGATATCATAAGCACTAAACGTCACTGGACTATTTCAATGCAATGGCTGATAGCTCTCGCTTTCGCCTGCATAGCATTTGCCCTCCCGACGCCGTTCTACTTTTCCCTGACCCTTGCGGCTTTCTGGCTTGTAGGCTTCACCTCAGCGACCCACGATATCGCTGCCGACGGCTTCTATATGCTGGCCCTGTCCGAGCACCAGCAATCACTGTATGTCGGTATCCGCTCCACATTCTATAGAATCGCGACCGTAGCCGGACAAGGGCTGCTTGTCATTATAGCCGGTGCGCTCGAAAACTCTACCGGCGACATTCCTCTATCGTGGGGAATCGTCTTCGGCATACTGTCGGCATTGTTCCTGGGCTTTGCCCTTTACCATAGCTATGCCCTCCCGAAAGTGGAGCACAAGGATGAGACGCAATCTCACAGAGCCAATGATGTATGGCGCGAATTCATCGAAGTGTTCGCCGCATTTTTCCGCAAGAAGCAGGTAGGGGTAGCTATCATCTTCATGCTCCTCTACCGTCTGCCAGAAGCCCAGCTTGTCAAACTTATCAATCCCTTCCTCCTCGATCCGGTCAACGCCGGAGGGCTCGGTCTCTCTACAAGCCAGGTGGGATTCGTATATGGCACGGTCGGCATCATCGGCCTTACAATCGGAGGGATTGTAGGAGGAATCGTCGCCGCACGACGCGGGCTGAAATTCTGGCTGCGTCCGATGGCCTGGAGCATGTCGCTCACATGTCTCACATTCGTCTATCTCAGCTACGCGTCCAATCCGTCGCTCACAATCATCAATATCTGCATATTCATCGAGCAGTTCGGCTATGGGTTCGGATTCACAGCTTATATGCTTTACCTTATATATTTTTCCGAGGGGCGCCACCGCACAGCCCACTACAGTATCTGCACAGGCTTTATGGCTCTCGGCATGATGCTGCCCGGGATGGCCGCCGGATGGATCGAAGAAACAATCGGCTACCGCCACTTCTTTATCTGGACAATGATTTGCTGTATAGCCACCATAGGAGTGACCTATCTTATGCGCGCCATCAATGGAGAATCGGTGGCTGAAGCCACCGATGACCGAAATTTCACATCAGCCACCCAACGTCAGGCCGACGACCCGGTCAGACCCGGCATAGAGGTGCTCCGAAGCGACAAATTCGAGGCACTCGAAGGGAAACGCGTGGGACTTATCACAAATCCCACAGGCGTCGACAACTCCCTGCGCTCCACTATCGATATCCTCGCTGAGGCTCCGGGGGTGAAGCTCACGGCACTTTTCGCGCCTGAACACGGCGTCAGAGGCGACTATGTCGCCGGAGCGACCGTAGTCAACGAAACCGACAAGAAAACAGGTGTCACCGTCTATTCCCTGCATGGAAAGAACAGGAAACCGACACCCGAAATGCTCGAAAATGTCGATGTCATTGTCTATGACATACAGGATATCGGCACCAGAAGCTATACCTTCATCTCCACTATGGGGCTCGCCATGGAAGCCGCAGCCGAAAACGGTAAGGAATTCATGGTGCTTGACCGTCCTAATCCGCTCGGAGGCAACAAAGTGGAGGGATGCATAGCCGAGACCGGAAGCCGTTCGTTTGTCAGCCAATATCCCATCCCATATATCTATGGACTTACACCGGGCGAACTGGCGCGCTATCTGAATGGCGAAGGGCTCCTGAAGGACGGACTGAAGGCGAAACTCACCGTAATACCGATGGAAGGGTGGCACCGGTCAATGACATTTGAGGACACCGGTATGCCATGGGTACTCCCCTCCCCACATATACCATCTCCTTCCACATCTCTTCTCTACCCTGCAACCGGCATCATGGGCGAACTTGACTATGTGTCAATCGGAGTAGGCTATACCCTTCCGTTCAAACTGACCGGTGCGACATGGATTGACGCACAGGCGCTTTGCGACCGTCTTACAGCATTGAACATTCCAGGCACGGAATTCCGTCCAATACACTATAAACCGTTCTATGCAATATTCAAAGGTGAAAACCTCCACGGAGTTGAAGTCTACATTACCGACGCAGAGACAGCTCCCCTCACACTGATACAGTTCTATATAATGCAGGAATTAGCAGCCCTCTATCCTTCACACAAAGCCTTTGCAAAAGCCACACAGACAAGACTGAGCATGTTTGACAAAGTCTGTGGCTCGCCGAAAATCAGGATGTATTTCTCCGAACGCTATAAAGTCGCCGACATGAAGGATTATTGGGAAAAGGACGTAGAGGGTTTCAAAGCCCGTTCGGAAATCTACCACCTTTATGAATAAATATGAAAGAGCAATGACAATCATAGCCGACGCTGGCAGCACGAAAATCGAATGGTCAGTCCTCGACCGAGACAGCAAGACAGAACGGATAAGGATATCAACCTCAGGCTTCAACGCCGCTATAAGCGCGCCTGCCACGCTTTCCGCTATCCTCAACCGTGAAGCTCCTGAAATCCTGTCCATCTCACCTAAAGCAAAGGAAGTCCACTACTATGGCGCAGGCTGCATAGCGACACGCGCCATAGCGACGGCCAAGGCTATCGAAAATGCCTTAGGCGTCACCGAATGTCATGTCGGGAGCGATATGCTCGGAGCCGCGCGTGCGCTCTGCGGTCATAATCCGGGAATCGCATGCATCCTCGGTACAGGTTCCAACTCCTGTCTGTTTGACGGAGAAAATATCATAGCCAATACGCCGCCAATGGGTTATATTCTTGGCGATGAAGGGAGTGGAGCCGTACTCGGAAAGCTCTTTCTGTCACGGCTGTTCAAGGGAGGGTTCGATGAGGAGGTCAGAAAGCGTTTTAACGAACGGTATCCCGACATAGATTCAGCGACAGTAATTGAACGCGTATACCGCTCTGAGCGAGCTAACTCATTTCTTGCATCCTTCGCCCCGTTTCTCGCAGCCAATATAGAAATTGAAGAAATCAACCGGTTGGTAACAGAAGAATTCATTCATTTTTTCAAATCCAATGTGCTCCGCTACGATGGAGCCACGCATCTACCTGTAAATTTCATCGGTTCAATCGCCCATTATTTTACCCCCCAACTCCGGACGGCTGCCGAAGAAGCAGGCATAAATTTAGGCCGGATAATGAAAAGCCCGATGGATTCACTCATCGAATACCATCGGGAAAATCTGGTTTAAGGGGAGATTCCCTCATCCTCTTTCAGAATCAGACCTTTATTTTAAGCATAACCCTGTCGGTTATCACCACGTCGACCCTGACATCGTGAGGCTCGGCATCGATTTCATCTACAAGCTGGAAATCATAGGCCACACCGACTTTCCTGGCCCTGGAAGTAGCGAGAAGGCGGTCATAATAGCCCTTTCCTCTACCGACGCGGTTTCCACGGCGGTCATAGGCCACAGCGGGCACCACAATCATCTCCATATCATCCACATCCGAACAGTCGTTTCCCGTAGGCTCCTCGATATGAAACGAGCCTAAGGCCAGACGCGACTCGTCGTAAGGCAGAATCTCAAGATTCACGCCGTTGACACGCGGAAGGTAGAAGTGCTTGCGCCCACACCATTTCCGGATAAACTCACGAGTGGAAAGCTCGTCAGGAAGAGAGTGATACATCAATATCCTGTCGGCGAGCATAAACTCCGCCGTCTGCTCGAGCAGAGCGAAGACCCTCTCGGCAGCCGACATTTTCTCCTCTTCGTTCAGAAGGGTTTTGCGGGCCTTGACCTTTCGGCGTATATCGTCTTTATTCATCTCTTTGATTGTTTGTTAACGGGAAAGCCGCCTCGCCGTTTTTCAAGGCCGAGATTCCGGAGGTGACAGTGGGGTCAACCTCGTTGAATACCTCATAATAGCCTTGCACACCGAGCACATTACGCGCTATCATGGCTTTCAGTTGGTTAACAATCAAATCTCGCGAAATGTTTATATAGTACCATCTCGGGGCCACTCCCGCTTTCTGTGAATAGCTGACGAAATCCTGGAGGAGGGTATCATCATCGGGGAGCATCCTGACCACATCCACAGCAGTTTCCGCCTTCTCGAGGCGCTGACGGTTGCGGTCGGTATAATCAAAGGTGTATTTCTGTATCAAGCCGGCATTGAGGACATTCAGATAATATGAGGTGACTCCTACCGTATCGTTAGGCACAAAGACATCAGGCATGATACCTCCGCCACCGTATACCGTACGCCCATGCATCGTTGAAAAAGCGATGCTCTTGTCGAGTTTTATAGAGTCCGCGCTATAGAATTCGCCATGCTCATAGCGGTTGAGGATATCGCGGTCATAGTCTGTGCCCGGGGCGTAAGTCTTCTGAATACATCTACCGGACGGAGTGTAGTAGCGAGCGATGGTAAGACGGATTGCACTGCTGTCAGGAAGCTCCATCTGATTCTGCACCAAGCCCTTGCCAAATGAACGGCGTCCTATGACAAGTCCCCTGTCATTATCCTGGATAGCCCCGGCGAAGATTTCGCTCGCGCTTGCCGACACCTCATCGATAAGCACCACGAGCTCGTTTTTCAAGAAAGCGCCCGACCCGTCACTGAGGGTAGGTTCGCCATCGGGAGCTGTCTTGCCGCGCATACTGACTATCGGAGAACCGGCAGGCAGAAACTCATTGGCCATAAGTTCCGCCGGAGCCATGAACCCGCCACCGTTTCCTCTAAGGTCTATAATAAATTTCTCCGCCCCGTCGGCCACAAGTTCAATCATCGACGTAAGGAACTCGCTGTAGGTATTGGAGCTGAACTTGCTGATTTTTATATAGCCGACCTTAGGCGATATGATATAGGAGGCATCAATAGATGTCACGGGGATGTCGCCACGGGTCACATCGAAAGTAAGGAGCTTGCGCGATGTCGGACGTCTGACTCCAAGTTTCACTACAGTTCCCTTAGGGCCGCGAAGAGAACTGCGCACCTTCACGTCGCTCCATCCCTGGCCTGCCACAAGAGTGTCGTTTATGCTCACAATCCTGTCGCCGGCCATCAGCCCGACCTTCTCGGAGGGCCCACCGGAAATGACTTCAAGGACATTGATGCTGTCGTTGAGAAGATTGAATGAAATCCCGATTCCGGAGAAAGAGCCGCCAAGTTCCTCATTGACATTTTTAAGGTCACGGGCCGGAATATATACGGAGTGAGGGTCAAGACGGGAAAGCAGCCCCGGGAACGACTCTTCAAGGAGACTGTCGACATCAACGTCGTCGACATAGGAACTCCCGATGATATCCATGATAGTATCAAGTTTCGAGCGCGAGTTCCATTTAGCGGAATCGTTGAAAATAAGTTTACCAATCCACATACCCGCCACCAAGGTCACAGCCAAGGCAAGCGGCATCCATACGGATGTTTTTTTCAGACGGTTATTCATAGAGACATAGAAAGTAGAATATTAGCTTTTTGAATTGGAGACACCTATGCCGAGGAGCTTAATCGGTGTCAACATTAGGGATATGGCAGCATTCAATCCCTGCACGGCGCAAAAGGTCAATACCGTCGGTAATACGGTAGAGTTCATTGAAAACCACCCGTTTTATCCCTGACTGGATTATGAGTTTCGCACAGTCAAGACAGGGAGAGGCGGTCACATAGAGAGTCGACCCGTCAGCCGAATTATTCGAGCGGGCCACCTTGGTTATAGCATTTGCCTCGGCATGAAGCACATAAGTCTTTGTCAGGCCATTTTCATCCTCACATACATTTTCAAATCCTGCCGGAGTACCGTTGAACCCGTCGGAAATAATCGTACGCTCCTTCACCATGAGTGCACCGACCTTACGGCGTTCACAGTAGGAATTTTCAGCCCATATACGGGCCATGCGCAGATAGCGTCTGTCGAGCAGCTCTTGCTTGCCGTTGTGTTCCATTTCGCTTCGTTTTGCGCTACAAATTTACGCATAATTATTCGATGTTATGCACACTTTCGCCTAAAATATGCAAGCTCGTCACGTGAGTTTTGCCATAATAGGATTTTTGACTACTTTTGTATGATAATCTTCAATTCATTTGAGGGGATGTTCGCACAAACGACGGCGTTCAATCGTTTAATTTTTGATTGGGTTGCGGATTGCTGTCCGTAGCCCGGTTGACAGAACATCTCAGTAAAAAACACTTCACGTTTAAGAATCATGAAACTATTCCCATTATTTGCTACAGCACTCGCCCTCTCCCTATTGGCAAGCGGATGTAGCGTCTTTAAAAAATCAGGCACAACCGTGACTAATTCTTCGACTGTAAAGACAACCCCGGTCAAACAGGGCGGCAACACTATCTCCAACTACGACGAATCCCAGATTGCACCGCTGCTCGGATGCTGGGCAGTGACAAGCATCAATGGAGAAAAAGTCACCGTCAACGGCGAAAACCATCCTCAATTTACTTTTGAAGCGATTCCCGATGCAAAAACCGCCCTGCTCGTGATAGCCTACAACGGCTGCAACTATCTCAACGGTTCATGGATTGTAAAGGGAACAAAACTCGACCCCAACGGAGAGTTTATCTCATCGCTCCGTGCATGCCCCGACGCCCCTTATGAAAACGCCCTTAACCAGGCCCTGAATCAGGTGGTATCATACAGCGTTGTCGACGACAACACTATAACCCTCAATTCCTCGACCGGACGCCAGTTGATGACCCTGCGCAAACGCAATCTCTCCTTCCTTAACGGAGCATGGCAGGTGACCACCATCCAGGGAACCCCAGTCCCGGCCAATACGGCCATAAAAGTGGTCATTGACGTGGATGAATGTAAGATTCATGGCAACGCAGGCTGCAATATCCTCAACGGCACGGTTGTAGTGAACCTTGATAAAGGTGACGGAATCGAATTCAAGGACCTCGCCACAACGCGTATGACCTGTCCCGCCATCGCGACAGAGCAATCCTTCCTCCTCGCATTGGAACAGGTTGACACATGCGTCGAGGGTGCTTCGTCAGACCAGGCTATAATGAAAGCCTCCGACGGCCAGCCACTCCTGACTTTAATCCGCATCTCTCCTGATCAGGTCGATGCAGAATAACATTTCAAGCCTCATTCTATTTATATAATGCAAGCTGTTGACCTTCATAAGCTCATGCTCTTAGGGCATGACGAATTCGGTCGCCGTCTGAATAAAATCAGGGCCAAAATGGCCACATCGGAAATTCCGGCCCTGCTGATTTCAGACAACGCCAACAAATATTATCTTACCGGACGCGTGTATGCGGGTTATGTCTATGTACCCATAGAAGGACCTGTAATCTTCTTCATACGCCGTCCTGTCGAACTCGAAGGTGACGGGGTTGTCTATATACGCAAACCCGAAGAGATTGCCGAAAGCATCGGACTTAACACACCTGAAGCCATCGGTCTTGAACTCGATGTCCTTTCATATTCCACGGCTCTCAGGCTCAAGAATATATTCCCGCAGAGCGAACTCAAAAATGCGTCCCCGGTGATGAGACGGGCCAGAGCGGTGAAGACCGCAGAGGAAATAGAGATGATACGCAAATCGGGAGTCAAACATGTCCATGTCTACAGCCGCATCCCGCATCTCTATCAGGCCGGCATGACCGATATGGAGCTGCAGGTTGAAATCGAACGCGTCAGCCGTCTCGAAGGTTGCCTCGGCCAGTTCCGCATAAGCGGTGACTCCATGGAACTGTATATGGGCAATGTGCTCGTCGGCGAAAATGCCGACGCACCGTCACCCTACGACTTCGCCATGGGTGGTCAAGGACTTGACCCATCACTCCCCGTCGGGGCATGTGGCGAGGAAATCAAACCCGGCAACACCGTAATGGTTGATATGAATGGCAACTATGACGGATATATGACCGACATGACAAGGGTATACGCTCTCGGCGAGTTGCCGGAACTTGCAATCAAGGCCCACCAATGTTCAATCGACATCCATCATGAGCTCTGCGACATGATGCATCCGGGCACAGAAGCCCGCGCGCTTTATTCACGTGCCGAGGATATCGTAAAGGCCCATGGGCTGCTACCCTATTATATGGGCCACCGTCAGCACGCAGGGTTCATCGGCCACGGAGTCGGGATAGAGATTAACGAACTCCCGGTCATTGCTCCGCGCAGCCGCGACATCATCGCGGAAGGAAATGTCATAGCCCTCGAGCCGAAATTCGTGATTCCCCACGTCGGGGCAGTCGGTATCGAAAACACCTACGCGGTTATGGCCGACAATGTGGAATGTCTGACGCCGGCCCCCGAGGAAATCCAATATTTCGACGTCTGACAGAAATCCGGAGTCTAACACTCACTGACGTCTATAACACTCACTGACGTCTTACATAGTGATTGTCCCTGCTGAGGGATATCTTATCTGAACTTAACTTATGCAGTCATTAGACAATATAGTAACGAAACTCGACACTCCGCTCTACCACAGCATAGGCGCGGCCGCAGATTCAATAGGCCGTGAATGTTATGCCGTAGGTGGATGCGTGAGAGACTTCTTTCTTGAGAGGCCGTCAAAGGATATCGACTTCGTGACCGTAGGCAGCGGAATCGAACTGGCTGAGATTGTTGCCGAAAGGCTCGGGAAGGGGACGCATCTGTGCGTGTTCCGCAACTTCGGCACCGCCCAGGTGAAACGCCGGGATATCGAACTCGAATTCGTGGGTGCCCGACGTGAATCATATGACCGTAATTCCCGCAAGCCGGTGGTCGAGGACGGAACCCTTGAAGAAGACCTGTCGCGCCGGGACTTTACCGTCAATGCCCTTGCCATATGTGTCAACGCAGGCCGTTTCGGAGAGTTGATAGACCTCTTCGGGGGCTTGGCCGATATGGAGCGACGGATTCTCCGCACCCCGCTTGACCCCGACATCACATTCAGCGACGACCCTCTGCGCATGATGCGCGCCATAAGGTTCGCAACGCAACTCGAATTCACAATTTACCCCGAGACCTTTGAAGCTATCCGGCGCAACGCGGAGAGAATCCGCATCATATCGCATGAGCGCGTGATTGACGAGCTGATGAAAATCATGCAGTCCGCACGTCCTTCTATCGGATGGGACCTCCTGCTGAAATCCGGGCTCCTGCAGATAATCTTTCCAGAGCTTGCAGCGATGAAAGGGGTTGAGGTAGTCAAAGGACGGGGCCACAAGGACAATTTCTATCATACACTCGCAGTGCTCGACAATGTTGCCGCCAAAAGCGACAATGTATGGCTCAGATGGGCGGCGCTTATGCATGACATAGCCAAACCGGTCACCAAGCGATGGGATGAAAAGACCGGCTGGACTTTCCACAACCATAATTTCATAGGAGCCAAGATGGTGCCGAGGATATTCCGCCGCATGCGTCTGCCACAGGACGCCAAGATGAAATATGTCGCAAAACTCGTAGAACTGCATATGCGGCCCATCGCCCTCGTGGAAGACGAGGTGACAGACTCGGCTGTGCGCAGGCTAATCAACGATGCCGGCGACGACCTCGAAGACCTCATGGCTCTCTGTGAGGCTGACATCACCTCGAAAAACCAGGAAAAGGTGCGCCGGATACTTGAAAATTTCGCACTCGTCCGCCAAAAGATGGTGGACCTCAACGAGCGTGACCATATACGCAATTTCAAGCCCCCTGTCGACGGAAATGAAATCATGGAAACTTTCGGCATAACGGGAGGCCCGCTAATCGGCACCATAAAAAGCACCATAAAAAATGCCATTCTCGACGGATTGATTCGCAACGACTATGAAGAAGCCCGTGAACTGATGATGAAGGTCGCCGCCGAACATGGCCTTTCGCCAATAAAAAAATAAGAGTACGCCCCTTCCATAACCCAACCCCGACCACATATCTACAGATGTACTATATAACAAAACGATTCGAACTCGCAGGATGCCACAGGCTGGACCTCTCCTACGAAAGCAAGTGCACCCGTCTCCATGGCCATAACTGGATAGTTACAGTCCATTGCATGGCGGAAAAGCTAAATGAGGATGGAATGGTAGTTGATTTCAGCCATATCAAGGAGCGTATCACAAGCTATCTCGACCATGGGAATTTCAACGAACTGCTTCCGTTTAACCCCACAGCGGAAAATATCGCCCGATGGATATGCGGACAAGTGCCATGCTGCTACCGTGTCGACGTGCAGGAGAGCGAAGGCAACACAGCCACATATATCGACACAGACTCCACTACGGACAAATCAGGCAATCCTGACGCTGTCTTCAGAATCACGGACAAGCCATGAGCTACAGGGTCAACGAAATCTTCTATTCCCTGCAGGGTGAGGGATATTTCACAGGAACGCCCGCAGTGTTCCTCCGCTTCAGCGGATGCAATCTCCGCTGTGGCTTCTGCGACACCCGCCATGAGGATTACACCGAAATGTCGCCCACGGAAATCATTGAAAAAGTCAGTGCCTATCCTTCGCGCCATATCGTAATCACAGGAGGGGAACCGGGATTGCAGTTAGACGGTCTGTTGGTTGAAATGCTACACGATGAGGGATTTTTCATACAGATTGAGACCAACGGAACGAGAATTCTTCCCGAGGGTATCGACTGGGTCACATGCTCTCCGAAGATTAATGCCTGTCAAAGCGCCGACCTTATGGGAAAGAGCTGCGGCGATACAACCGTAAAACTGCGCAATATCGATGAGCTTAAAGTGGTATATGAAGGCCAGGATGTCGAAACCATCGCCTCGTCGCTTCCTGCCGTCCACTACTTTCTCCAGCCATGCAGCTCAAACCGCTATGAGGGAGGGTCAAACACGGCGGAAACTGTCGATTATATCCTCAAACATCCACACTGGCGTCTTTCACTCCAGACCCACAAACTTATAAACATCCAATAATTCAAACGACACTGACTCTATGACAGCGGGACGAATAATACTTATAGCCGCATTGATTGTCTCATCGTTCAATGCCTTTTCGCAAGAAACCGCAGAACCGGCTGACAGCATCTGCGCCTCACAGGATTTCTCCTGGCACCCATGGCATGGCAAAAAGGTCGGTTATATCGGGGATTCCATCACCGATCCAAACAACAACAAGAAGGATGTGAAGAAAAAATACTGGGGCTTCCTTGAAGAATGGCTCGGAACCACACCCTATGTCTATGGGATAAGCGGACGTCAATGGAACGATGTCCCACGCCAGGCCCGTAAACTCAAAGAGGAGCATGGCGATGATGTCGACGCCATAATTGTCCTCATGGGGACAAACGACTTCAATTCAAGTATTCCGATAGGAGAATGGTTCACCGAGAAGGATGAAGAAGTCATGGCTGCCCACGGAGAACCGAAAAAGCCTGAAATTCGCAGACGCCGCAGCCCGTTAATGACAAACGATACATATAAAGGACGCATAAACATCGGTGTCAGTGAACTGAAAAGGCTGTTCCCTGACAAGCAGATTGTATTGCTTACACCGCTCCACCGTTCCACGGCAGAGTTCAATGAAAAGAACGTGCAGCCCGACGAGAGCTATCAGAACAAATGCGGTGAATATATCGACGCCTACGTGCAGGCTATAAAAGAGGCCGGCAACATATGGGCTGTCCCTGTGATTGATTTCAATTCAGTGACCGGGATGAACCCTATGGTCGAGGAGCAGATATCCTACTTCCGCAACGCATCGACCGACCGCCTGCATCCGTCAACTTCAGGGCAGGAGCGTATGGCCCGCACACTCCTCTATCAGCTTCTCTCACTTCCGCCCTCATTCTGAAAACAATTCAAAACCGAACAATAAACCAAACGCCAAAGATATGAACTCCAACAGGATATTTTTATCAATAGCCATTGCAAGCATGCTTGCCGCATGTGGCTGCAACAGAACGGATAAATCCGAGAGTGACAATCATCTGGTGATACTCCACACCAACGACACTCATTCACAGATAGAGCCCGACCGACATGACATGGGCGGAATCGCCCGCCGCAAGGTCTTGATTGACAGTGTGCGCGAGGCTGACAGGAATGTCATGGTGATTGACGCAGGAGATGCCGTGCAAGGCTCCCTGTACTACACCCTGTTTGGCGGGGAAGTGGAACGCAAGCTCATGAACGCCCTCGGATATGACGTGCAGATTCTCGGTAACCATGAATTCGACAAAGGGATGGAGACCCTCGCGCGCGAATGGAAACAGCTCAATGCCGCGCGGCTGAGCACCAACTATGATTTTTCCGGGACTCCACTTGAGGGATTGTTCGTCACTTCGCTGACAAAAAAATTCGGAGACAAAACCGTTGGTTTCATCGGCATCAATCTCGACCCCGCCGGAATCATATCGGAGGCGAATTATGAGGGAGTAAAATATATCGATGGCATCAAAGCCGCCAATGCCGAAGCAGCAAAACTGAAAGATGAAGGCGCGGATATTATTATCGCGGTAACCCACATCGGATATAAGGACGAGCCGGGTTACAGCGACCTTGACATAGCCGCCAATTCCAAAGATATCGACGTCATTATCGGCGGACATTCCCATACGGTAATAAATCCTGCCGACAAGCGCGAAGGAGTCCCGACATGGAGAGTCCCCAACGCTGAAGGCGACACTATCTCAGTGCTCCAGACAGGCTCCAGCGGAGTGAATCTCGGGGAAATCGACATCAACCTTGACACCAAGCAAGTGAAAGCCCGACTTATCCCCGTCGACAAGCGGTTAGACAACCGTCTGGACCCTGAAATTGAAAACATCATAGCTCCTTACAGGAACAAGGTTGACTCAATGCGTGCCAAAGTCATAGGCAAATCGCCCTATGAATTCGAACGCAAGTCACCCGAAATGGTCAATCTCCTAAGTGATTTCGTGAGGATGCGCGGAGCGGAGCTGTGCGGTAAGCCTGTCGACCTCTCCATAATGAATAAGGGCGGCATACGCAACAGCCTTGCAGCCGGAGAGATAACCCAGGGCGAAATTATCGATATCGCTCCTTTCGACAATTCAATCGTCGTAATGGAAATCGAGGGTGACGACCTTCTCGACAACTTCAAAGTGATGGCCTCACAGGAAGGACAGGGCGTGAGCTCGAATGTGGAAGCGGTCTACGACCCATCAACCCACGAACTCAACCGCGTGACAATCGACGGCAAACCAATCGACCCCGACAGGAAGTATCGTCTGGCCACAATTGACTATCTTGCAGCCGGTAATGACTACATGGAGCCTCTCAAAGAGGGTGATATCCTCGCAAAGAGTCCTGAAGTCCTCTATAAGATACTCATAGACTATATTTCCGCCGGCAAACTCGACAAGCTCCTCGCCAATCCCGATAGAAAACAACGAATGAGCGCATATTAAACCGATTATGAATGGATGGTTGACAGTTGGATTGCTAATCATATCCAACATTTTCATGACGTTCGCCTGGTACGGACAACTGAAACTTTCAGAAATGAAAGTCATTACCTCTCAGACTCCCCTGTTTTTGGTAATACTGCTGTCATGGGGAATAGCCCTGTTCGAATACTGCTTCATGGTGCCTGCCAACCGTTATGGATTCTTAGGCAACGGAGGACAGTACACCCTTCTGCAATTGAAAGTGATGCAGGAGGTGATTTCACTGCTCGTGTTCACAATCTTTACCATCCTCTTTTTTAAAGGGGAGGCACTGCATTGGAATCACTTCTTAGCCTTCTGCCTGCTGATTCTTGCAGTATACCTCGTGTTCATGGAGAGTTAGACGCGCATCTATCTCTCAGAAAAGAGATTCATACGGCAGGCACGGCAGTCAAACTCAAGGCGCAGGCGAGTGGAGCCACTGACGAGATAGAGCCGCTCAGGCCATGACTTCCCGGCAGCATCCTTAAGACATTTCCCCATCTCCTTGCGCAAGCAATAACGGGTGGTCATCACCGGCGCCTCAACCTTTCGGCTGTCCGCTTTGGATATTTCCACTGCGGGAGCAATCTCCGTAGCTCCATGTGATTTGTAGAATTCCATGGCGAGACGGTTTGAAACGTTGTCGTGAACCGTAAGGCGATTGCCACCCGGCAATTCCATATCGAAACGCTCCGGCAGACGATAGGAGAAAGCGTATGTCGCCGAGGCGGCCCGATTCAATGCATCCACAGCCTCACGGCGCAAAGCTGTAAGCGCCGAGGCAGGAATAAAGCAATCATCGCCGGCAAGGTCCACTATACGCCTCACCTTATATATAGTCCCTCCAAGCTTATCAAGGATGCGCCTGCGAGGAGCTTTTTGAGGTGTCACGGATGTCTGTAGAGCTATATTCATATAAACCGAGGCACTGCATCCCCGTTCGTCGCTTATTTCAAGAACCACACGACCTTTATTGTCCATAAGGCTATCATCGGCTCCGTTTCCATCGCTATCATTAATAGTGCGTAAAACCATATCCACTCCAATCGTACGCACTGTCTTTGCCGAAGCTATCGCATCGTCGAATTCCTTGTCCCTATTTCGATAAAGCATTGTGCCAGGAGCAATCGACAATGGGAGGGCGGGAAAAAGTCTGTCGCCGTCAATACGATTGAGTCGGAATCCGGTAAAAATGCCGGATTTATTATAATAGCCGAGACCGTCACCATTAGAGAGAGATACTTCAAGCCGAGCAATGATTTCTTTCCCACGACATTCCTTTACCACCCCTACTTTAAGTCCGGTTGCCTTGGGCGATGAAATCGAGGCAATCCCTTTTGCCGGGGCTTTACCTGACAGGAAATAAGGCGTAAAACCTCGGTTGAAAGCCTTCTCAAGCGAAGGTGTGAAGCCATGGCGCACGGAGCCGAACGACTGACGGACATATTTTCCGTCGCTTTCATCAACCAGTCGGTCGAGAATCCGGCTATAGGCAGCGACCGTGTTTTTTACATAGGCTTCATCTTTCAGACGGCCCTCAATCTTAAATGAGCTTACGCCTGCGGCAACCATTTCGGGAATAGCGTTGGAACGGTTCAAGTCGCGCAGCGAAAGCAGATGTTTCCCTTTTATCAAAACATTACCTTCTGAATCCGTAAGGTCGAAAGGGAGACGGCAGACCTGGGAACACTCGCCACGGTTGGCGCTTCGCCCTGTAGCAGCGAAACTTGCACGGCAGTCGCCACTATAGCTCACACACAGTGCGCCATGGATGAAGGCCTCGAGAGGAGTCGAGGGTACAGCGGAATGAATTTCAGAAATTTCCGACAACGACAGCTCGCGGGCAAGCACAAGTCTTGAAAAACCGACATCCGCCAGGAATTTAGCCTTGCGGGGGTCCCGGATATCGCACTGGGTACTTGCATGAAGCTCTATCGGAGGAATGTCAAGCCGCAGCACAGCCATATCCTGAATAATCAGAGCGTCAACCCCTGCGCGATATAGCTCTCCAATCAGACTTTCTACTTCTGAGAGTTCATCGTCATATATGATAGTATTAACCGTTGCATAGACTTTTGCGCGAAAACGGTGGGCATAATCGACCACACGCCCTATCTCACTCACTGAATTCGCGGCTGCACGCCTGGCTCCATGGCTCGATGCCCCTATATAGACAGCATCGGCTCCGGCGTCGATAGCGGAGATTGCGATATCGGCATTACGGGCCGGGGCGAGAAGTTCGAGAGGAATAGAGGCCTTTTTTATCATCGAAGAGCTCATTTTGTTAAACAGTGTTAAACTCAACAGAACGGCATTAAACTTTCCGACGTTTGTCGAGTCAAAAAGACATAAAACGTAATAGAATTAGCTTTTTGATTATATGCTCTGCGTCGGCTCGGGAAGAGTGGCGCAGGGCACTTTGTTTATGCCTGCACATACATCACCCGCAATTCTTATTAAACGCATATCCCCATCCCTATATTGCCCCACCCTGACAAATAACCAATATCCATAATTCAACAAATAATTTTATAAAGCAAATATATTTAACTATCTTTGCCTATAAACCTTTTTTTAATAACTGACACTCTTTGCTATTTATAATCTCTTCAGAGCAATCTCAACTAATCAAAAGTTATTTCACCTACATAAGATTGACTGGGATTTTAAAGGCAAGACCAATGAATGACAACCCATATGGACAAGAATATACTTGAATTCATGACATACTGCATCAGTAAACTGTCACAAACCCTAAATATGTCTCAGCGAGATGTGTATTCCAGGCTCAAAAAGTCGGGAATCCTGTATGAGTATATTGTCCCATCGTATGACGTCCTTCATACATTCAGTTCCCGTTATCTTATAGAAGACCTTACCGATTATATGAAAGAGAAAGGAGTGTTGCCACAATGAAACTATATCATTCATCCAATCTTTCGGTAAACAAGCCGGATGTCATTCATTCACGAGATTACCTTGATTTCGGCAAAGGGTTCTATCTAACTTCCATCCACACTCAAGCCGTAAAATATGGCCAGCGATTCATACGCAGACAAAAGGACGCATGGTTGAACGTGTATGAATTCGAGTTTATTCCCTCTGACTGGAAAATATGCATATTCGACAGTTATAATAAAGACTGGCTTGACTTTGTAGCTAAATGCCGCGCGGGTAACGACGACTCTGATTTTGACCTTATCATAGGAGGTATAGCAAATGACAGAGTGATTCAGACTCTTGACCGTTATTTTGAAGGAGAGTTGTCCGAAGATGAAACTTTGGGGCTACTCAAATATGAAAAGCCAAACATACAATACTGTATCCGCTCACAACAAATGCTCGATAAGTGTTTAAAACATATAGAAAGCATACAGCTATGACCAATGAAAGTAAAATAGCCTTGCAGGCAAGCAAATGCGCCAATATAATATTGAGCCTATGCGAACTATACGGATTATCGCTTAAGAAAGCAACAGATATTTACTACCAATCTGAAACTGCAGAAATGATTGAGGAAGGAATCGCAGACCTGCAATGCCGCAGTGACAAATACCTTGCCTCAATCATTTGGGATGAGTTTCAGGAATCAAAAGGGGAATCGTGATTGGGGATGCTGTCCGATTTTTGGAGGGATGAGAGGGAGCGGAGGGCTTCGATGCACATGCGGGAGTTATGATAGGGGCATTTCCAGAATCCTGCCTTATCATCCGTGCGGTTGACCGTGCCGTCGGATTTGCGTGACCAATACCATTCACCACCTTCATTGTCGACAAGGTTTTCGGCAATGTAGCGCCATGACTGATAGGCGCGGCGCACCTCTTCGGGACGATCATGGAACTGCGCGAGCCACAACTGCCCCACGACATTCTCGGCCTGAACCCACCAGTGCTTGTCGTTGTCATAACGACCGTCAGGGTGGCGCTCGTAGACCATCGAACCATCCCAGCAACGGCCCTCAAAAGCCGCATCGGCAATAAGAGCCGTGTGATTTAAAGTTTTTTCAGTCAGAGCACTGTCTCCAATGACATGGGCTGATTCAAGCATGAGCCATGAAGCCTCGATGTCATGGCCATAGCTCTCCGCATCGTCAAGCTTATTCCAATCATCGTCAAAGAAAAGCGTCAGATGATGGGTATGTGGATTCTCAATTCTGTCAAGGAAAATTTCGAGAAGGTTCTTTGTCGCCTCTTCTACAATCTCCACCTCATCAATCTCAAGATTGAAGACTGATTTCCTGTCACCTGCGTCGCCCCTCTTCTCCTTTAAGGCACGCAGAAGATTAGTGTAGCCTTCAAGGATATGAAGATGAGTGTTCATCGTTTTCGATGAATTGGCATCATGCTCACTGAGACGCATGTCGGCTATAGGTTGCCAATCGCGTGTGGCAGCCTCGCGATAACCGGCTTTCTCCCTGTCGCGCGAATAGGTCTCTATGTCATTGAAAAGCCGCAGGGCTATGTCCAAGGACTCCCCATCGCCACAGGCTCGATAATATTCGCTGAGGCCATAGATGATAAAAGCGATTGCATAGAACTGCTTCTTGGTGTCAAGCGGAGTGCCATCGGCGTTAAGGCTCCAGTAGGCTCCCCCGAACTCATTGTCAATAAAAAACTCAACGATATAGTCGCGCGCACGCTTGGCGGCTTTGAGATAATCGGGATTCTCCGTAGCTATATATGCCGCAGAAAAAGTCCATAGGATGCGGGCGTTGAGAATAGCTCCCTTGGGAGCATTTTCGTCGAGAGAGTCAAAGGCGTCACGGCGTCCGTAGAAACCGCCACGGGAATCCTGCATCCTGTCAAGCCAGTAGGGCAGGATATTTACAGTTAGATTCTCAAGAAGCTCACGCTTGAACAGTTCGTAGTCCATAGTTCTTAACGGGGGAAACAGACAAATCTGTCGCAGATAAAATTTCAAACAGTTTCTTATACGGGTTCTACATATTCGTCCTTCGGGAGGTCGACAGGTTTCTCACGCTGTTCTTTCAAGCGGGCCACAATATCATTCATCTCCTTGGTGCCAAGCGGATAGAGCCATACGATAAGCATCGACAGCAGGGCGACACCGGCAGGGATGAAAGTCATCAGCATCCAAAGACAGGTGATAGCGCTTTGGGGCTGCACAATGTCAAGCGCGGCGTTAGCATCCGAACGCTCGATGTAGCCGCAACCGCTGAGAAGCCACATGACGGCAGCACCGCCGATAGCTCCCCCAAATTTCTGCGCCATGGAAGCAGACGAGAATATGAGGCCAGTCGAGGCTGTATGATGCTTGAGTTCGGAATAGTCGCTGACATCGGCATACATCGACCACACGAGCGGCGACATGACGCCGGTGAGGATTGAAATCACAATCTGCAACAGAAGCATGAGCAACAATCCTGCGTTAGATTCAGGCGAGAGCATGAAGAACACCACGCTGAACACAATCAGCAAGGCATCCACCAATATGAATGTCGGTTTCTTGCCGACTTTATTGGTTATAGGCACAGCAAGAGCCACACCGGCCATATTGGCGACCTCTCCAACACCAAGGAAGAGACCAGAATAGAAGAGCAGCGAAAGAGAGAAAATCATGATATGCTGCTCTCCACCGATGATATCGGCAAAGAAGAAAGCCACGGTTGCCCCGCGCACGGTGTTGAAAAGATTGAAGCAGAGCGACGCTCCGTTGAGCAACCACCAGGGCTTGTTGGTCACGAGTGCCTTGATGTCACTTCCAAGAGATGCGGAGCTTTCAGTGGCGAGCTTCTCGCGCGTGAGAGTGAAGCACAGAAGGAAGAGCACGAAGCA
This sequence comes from Bacteroidaceae bacterium, assembly GCA_021768245.1. Taxonomy (GTDB): domain Bacteria; phylum Bacteroidota; class Bacteroidia; order Bacteroidales; family Muribaculaceae; genus Duncaniella. The sequence goes on from JAETNO010000004.1 coordinate 237,221, forward strand.
GCACACCGCAATCACAATCATGGCAAACTGCCAGCTCGTCTGAAGCGACATGCCTGCGCTGCCAAACAGACTGCAGAGAGGGTCCCAGGCGAAAAGCGCGATAAACGAACCGCCATAGGCAAAAAACATCCTGAACGAAGAAAAGACCGTCTTTTCCTGCGAATCATCGGTCATGACACCGAGCATGGCACCGTAGGGCACATTGATTCCGGTATAGACCGTCATCATCAGTATGTAGGTTACATACGCCCATATAAGCTTGGCACCGTAGGCCCAGTCCGGTGTAGTGAACAGAAGTATACCGCAAATGGAGAACGGGGCGGCGACCCAAAGGAGATATGGACGGTATTTTCCCCAGCGGGTTTTAGTGCGGTCGGCGACTATACCCATCATAGGGTCGGAAACCGCATCCCAGATACGGGTCACGAGGAGCAGTATGCCGGTGTCGACAAGACTTATACCAAAGACATTGGCATAAAAGAACGGGAGGTAGTAACTGAAGACTTTCCAGAACATGGACGACGCCATGTCGCCGAAGCCATAGCCTATTTTTTCTTTAAGCGGTGCCAAGATTCGAAGTATTAAATTTAAAGTTATATGTTAATAAGTCATTCCTTTCCGAGGATTTCGAGATTGCTGTCGATAAGACGGTTGAGCGTACGGACAGATTCCGAAGTAGAGAGGCCGTCCTCGGGTGTATTCAGGCAATAGTCAACAAGACGGTCGACCGTAGAGGTAGCCACGTGCATGCGGGTGTCGGACGAAGCATAGTAGATGAATACCTTGCCATCCTCATCGGCAATCCAGCCGTTGGTGAAAAGCACGTTCATGACGTCGCCGATATACTCCTCCCCTACGGGAGCCATGAAATATCCTCCGGGAGAAGCAATCTTTTTCCAGGGTTCTTCGAGTGAAGTCATGTAGAGATAAAGCACATAACGCAGACCCGAGGCGCAGCCGCGAACTCCGTGGGCAAGATGGAGCCATCCTTTCGAAGTCTTAATCGGATGGGGGCCTTCACCGTTTTTCACCTCCTTGATTGTGTGGTAATAGCGAGGGTCGATAATCGACTCCTCCTTCACCTCGGCGTTGCAGATATCGTCGATGAGAGACCAGCCGATACCGCCACCGCTGCCGGTGTCGATAAATCCATCCTGCGGGCGTGTGTAGAGGGCATACTTACCATTGACGAATTCGGGATGGAGCACAACATTGCGCTGCTGCGACTTGCATTTCAAGTCAGGGAGGCGTTCCCAAGTCTCAAGGTCACGGGTACGGGCAATGCCACAGGCCGCTGTAGCTGCGGAAAGGTCGCCGGGCATTGAATCGTCATGACGTTCAACACAGAAAAGGCCGTAAATCCATCCGTCCTCATGATGGGTCAGACGCATGTCGTAGACATTGACCGCAGGATCCTCCGTGTCGGGAAGCGTGATGGGATGGGGACGGAAGCGGAAATTGTCAATACCGTTGGGACTTTCAGCGACAGCGAAAAATGACTTGCGGTCACTTCCTTCGACGCGCACCACAAGGACATACTTACCGTTCCATTTTATAGCTCCTGAATTAAGAGTGGCATTGCAGCCGATGCGCTCCATGAAATAGGGATTGGTCTCGGGATTGAAATCATATTTCCAATATGGAGGCACCATTTCGGCGGTTATCACAGGATTGACATAGCGCTCATAGACTCCGTTGCCCTCAATGCGAACATTGGGACGGGTGACGAGTTCCTCATAGCGGGCGAGGACAAGATTTTTCCGATAGTTGAAGATATCCATATATATTCTTATATATTATCACAGTTAATAAAAAACATCTAAATTCAGCCGGGCCTATTTGATGAAAACAGCTCCTGAGGTTTCAGCGAATTTCCTGAAATCATTTTCAGATGGATGTCCCGGATAGGGGACATAGAAATGCTGTGGTTTCTCGCTCTCGATAGCGTTGCGCCACACGCATACATAGGCCAGAGGAAGTCCATCGATAGCAGGCATAAGCACGCGGGTATACCAGTCAGTCACAGGCAAGCCCTCGCATCCGGTTTCCGTAAGAGCAGCCAGTTTGCCACGCTTTTGGGCTTCCTCCACGACGAATGGCATCTGAGCCTTAACGCGGTCGGTGTACTGTCCGACTCCGTTCTCGCCATCGAAATGATAGATATCCGTCCCGAGAATATCTACATATTCATCTCCGGGATAGGTGGCGAAATATTGTTCGCGGGTCAAATCCTTATCAGGAGAATAGGCCCAGACGACATTATCAACTCCTTTGGAATCAAAAATCTCACGGGTGCGATGCCAAAGAGCAATATATTCCTCCGGGGTCGAAGAACCCGCGCCCCACCAGAACCATGAACCTGAATTCTCATGCCACGGGCGGAAAATCACGGGAATTGACCTTCCCTCGCTGTCCTTTAACGAAGCGATAAATTCAGCGGCACGTCCAATCCAGAGGTCGATGGTGTCGGAAAGAGCCGAATCAGTGGCCAGTGAATGGAGCGGTGCAGTCGAGACGTCCCACGAATTGCCTCGCGACTGCGGATTAAGAGGATGCCAGCTTATGGCGTTGACACCTCCACGCTCATTCTGTGCGGAAATCTCGGCAGCGATAAATTCAAAGGGAACGCCATCGAGGTTGCGGGCGGAATCCACCTCAATCAGGCCGAGATCCCAGTTCATCAGTCCGGGATATTTCCCGGTGACAGCCTTGACATCGGAATTACCCGGCACATAACGCCATGTATGACCGTAGGCCGTATCGTCATGATGGCCGAAATAAAACTGCCCGCTTTTCACCACTGAATCCATACGTGCGATGAGTTCATCTGCCGGGGTGACGGTCTCGGAAGTAGATGTTTCGGTCGAGGTCTTGCCCGAACCACATGCGGTCAAGGCAACAGCCGCCGCGATTATCAAGGTTGATTTCATTGATTCTATTGGAAATTAAAAAGATAAGTAGCTATTAGAGTTACACCGGAAACCCTACGGAACCATGGCATGACTTAGCCCAATGTCACCTCAACAACGTTGTCGGAGCCTTCCGGCTGCATTGGCACGGTATTGCCGTCAATCGTCTTGCCATTAAGCACCAAGGTTTTAACGCCACGGTTGACATGACAGGGATTCTTTACGGTGATAGTATAGTCGGCTCCACGGAATTTGCGCTTGACAGTATAGCCGTCCCAAGCAGCAGGGATGCAAGGGTCGATTACAAGACCGTCATAGGACGGCTTTATGCCAAGGATAAACTGGGTAATGGCATACCAGTTCCAGGCGGCTGTGCCTGTCAGCCATGAATTCTTGGCCTCACCGGGCTTGGCGGCATCCTTTCCCGCCGTCATCTGACAGTAGACATATGGCTCCACCTTATGGAGATCGCTCTTCTCTTCAAGATAGGCCGGACAGATTTTCCGATAATACTCCCATGCGCGGTCACCACGGCCGAGCACGGTCTCACCGATAATCACCCAAGGGTTGTTGTGGGCAAAAATACCGGCGTTTTCCTTATAGCCTGCAGGATAGGTGGAAATTTCGCCATATTCCATCACATATTCCGTGAAAGCCGGATTGTTGAGCACTATGCCGTGTTCGCAATCAAGATATTTCTTGACCGAATCAAGCGATTGCTCCACAAGTCCCTCTTCGAGACCGATTCCGGCCATCGTACACCAACCCTGCGATTCTATGAAAATCTTGCCTTCCTTGTTTTCATGAGAGCCGACCTTACGTCCATAGAAATCATAGGCGCGGAGGAACCATTCGCCGTCCCATCCGTGGGCCTTTACGGCCTCAATCATGGCATCGACATGTTTCTGCGCACGGTCAGCCTCCTCATTCATTCCGAGATGACGACACAGCTCCACATAGTCCTGACCATAGATCACGAACTGGCCCGCAATCATCAGAGACTCCGCTTTCGAGCCTTCGGTCTTGTTTTCGGTAGTCTGGAATGACTCGTTGGGGTCGTTGGAGAAGCAATTGAGATTGAGGCAGTCATTCCAGTCGGCGCGACCGATGAGGGGCAATCCGTGAGGGCCGAGATTGTTAACCACATGGTCAAACGACACCTTAAGATGCTCCATCAATGAGACCTCCGAACCCGGCTGATTATCGAAGGGCACCATCTCCGAAAGGATGGACAGGTCGCCAGACTCCTTTATATAGGCGATTGTACCGAAGATAAGCCACATGGGGTCGTCGTTGAATCCGCCACCTATATCATTGTTGCCACGCTTTGTCAAGGGCTGATACTGGTGATAGCAGCCGCCGTCGGGGAACTGCGTCGACGCGATGTCGATAATGCGTTCACGCGCGCGCTCGGGTATCTGGTGCACGAAGCCCACGAGGTCCTGGTTGGAATCGCGGAACCCCATGCCACGACCGATACCACTTTCGAAGAAAGATGCCGAGCGCGAGAAGCAGAATGTAATCATGCACTGATACTGATTCCAGATATTGACCATGCGGTCAAGGCGCTCATCGCCCGTGCTGACTGAGAAGCGGTCGAGAAGGTTGTCCCAGTAGCCGCGCAGCTCGCTGAAAGCCTTGTCGACTTTTTCGGGAGTATCGAAACGGGCCATCATCTCGCGGGCCCGGGTCTTGTTTATGACACCTTTCGATTCCCACTTTTCATCCTGCGGATTCTCCACATAGCCGAGCATGAAGATTAGAGAGCGGCTCTCGCCCGGCTGAAGGGTGATTTCAAGATAATGGGAGGCTATAGGCGACCAACCGTGGGCCACTGAGTTGCGCGGACGCCCTTCAGTGACTGCATCGGGTTCGTCAAAGCCGTTATAGAGTCCGATAAACGTCTCGCGGTCGGTATCGAAACCGTCAATGGGAGCGTTTACGGTATAGAATGCATAGTGATTGCGACGCTCCTTATATTCTGTCTTATGATAGATTGTGGAGCCATCGATTTCCACCTCGCCGGTGGAGAAATTACGCTGAAAATTTTCCATGTCCGTGGCAGCGTTCCACAGACACCATTCCATAAAGGAGAAAAGCTTGAAGCTCTTTGGCTTGTCGCTCTTGTTGGTGAGAGTCAGTTTGGTCACCTCGGCATGGGTGTCGAGGGGAACAAAGAAAAGTGCTTCAGCCTCAAGGCCGTTTTTCTCGCCGGTTATGACAGTGTAGTTCATACCGTGGCGACATTCATAGGAGTCGAGAGGGGTTTTGGTAGGTTTCCATCCGGGATTCCAGACGGTGTCACCATCCTTGATGTAGAAATAGCGGCCACCGGCATCCATGGGCACTCCGTTGTAGCGATAGCGGGTCAGACGCCTGAATTTTGCGTCCTTATAGAAAGAATAGCCACCGGCAGAGTTGGAAATCAGAGAAAAGAAATCCTTATTGCCGAGATAGTTGATCCAGGGCCACGGAGTGCGCGGTTCAGTGATTACATATTCGCGCGCTTTGTCGTCAAAATAGCCGTATTTCATTGTGTCGTTTTTGTGGGTTAGTCTGTTGAATTTTAACTACACAAAGGTAGCTAAAAAATGTGTTACCGACTAAGGTACAAAAGTAAAAGAATAGTAAAAAATGGGGTATCGGATGATACCTTAAACGGTAACATCCGATACCCGCTCTTATTTTTAGTCTTAGAAACTGTTTAAATTTTTCTCGTAAATTTTTATAGGTATCTTTCGAGCTATTTCCGGTTTTGGAATGAGGAAGTATAGCTGCGCTATCTGACGAATGAAAAGCCGGAAAGAGCCGGAAGATACCGTAGGCGGGAAGCAACTGCCTTTCGGGTGCTTTTTGCCCTTTGAAACAGTCATGTAGCTCAGCTACACTCCTGTTTCTGCATGGCAAAAATCCCTCCGAAATCCAGTTGTAAAAATTCACGATAAAAATTTAAACAGTTTCTTAGAGTATTATTTCACGGAGAAATCACCACGGTTGAGGACGAGGGGATTGTTGAGCACTGTCGACCACTCGCCGTTAAGGTTCCACTCAAAGAAACCGGGACCGTTATCGTTCTGCTCATACCAGCCCATAAAGAAGCTCCAGAGCGCACCCTCTTCTTCAGCTATCTCGGGGTCGAGGAGATTGCCACACTCGGAAAGAGCAACAATCTTCTTGCCACCGACAGCTTCATAGATAAGGTGGAATCTATCAGACTGGTTCGAGAGAGCAGCCTCATAGAGGTCAGCACCCACGATGTCTACATACTCATCGCCCGGATAGGTAGCCTTCAGCTTGGAAACGTCGGCAAGTTTGCCTTCGTCGGAAGTCTGCATGGTCCATACCCAGATGAGGTTGTTGAGACCGTAGTCATTCGTGAGGGTGTTATATAGCCATTTCCAAAGTTCCTTGGTAGTCTCCACGCCTGAGTTACCCCACCAGAACCAGTGACCCCAGGTATAATCGCCCACAGCTTCATGGAAGGGACGGAAGAGCACGGGGATATCGGCGTCGCGGAGAAGCTGGAGATAGCCTGCGAGTTTGGCCACATCGGCAGTAGCGACAGCGTTTTCACGCGTTCCGGGGATGAGCACGTTGGAAGCGATGAAACCTTCACCCTTGCTCTCCTTGCAGGTCTTGCCGACAAGGATGGAAGAGACCGTATAGTCATGACCGGAGATTATGAAGCCTTCCGTCTTGATTTGCTCGAGCATTTCACCTGTAGATATCTTGACAGTGAATTCGTCGCCCGAGATATCGAAGTAATCCAGACCGGGAGCGAGTTCCGACCATGATGAGTTCTTTACAGAGCCCTGGGCCCCGGCTGCAACATCTTTAATCTTCACGGTAATCACAGAACCTTCCTGAAGTTCCTGGAACACGGTCGGAAGAGAGCCGAGAGCCCCGGCAGTGAGCTGGACGTTATTGCTCCAGTCAGAAGGCATGACGGTTTCGGTGGCAAACACTTCATGGTCCACATTCCAGTGCCATGTCACAGCGGGGATGCTGCCTGCGTTCCATACGTTCTTCACCGGAGTTATATCACCATAATCAATCCAGTTTGAAGGGGAATTGTCAAGGTGGATATAGTCGAAGCCTACGATTGCGGGATACTTACCGGCCTTTTCGGCAACAAGGTCAGAGAAGCTTGTCTCCCATGCTACCGCACCCATAGCTCCCGAGAGCTGCTTGGTGCCATAGTTCTGCACAAGCATGTTGTATACGGCCTTGGCCGAAGCCGATGCATTGGGGTTGACAAGTGCTGTCGCCAAATTAGTTTTGTCGAGCACAGACTTTTCGGTCGAGAAGTTAATCACAATCTCCTTGGCAAAAGTCTTTGAACCGACGCCGGTCACGGCGCGCCCGGGAATTACAAACACATAGTTCTTACCCTTGCGCAACTCAACCTTGGCTACGAGGCGGTTATCATCCTTTATCTCAGTCTCCAACGGCTCACCGTTGAGCGTAACGCTGACAGCGGGGTTAATAACAATCTTTGTATCGTAGAGCACTTCAATAGTGTTGGTCGACACGCTGACCATCGTAGAACCGTCGGCTAAGGACTGTTCTACCGCGTTTACGTCAAATGGAGCGGTCTCGGTCCAATCAGGCTGGTGATCATCATCACAGGCAGTGAACGACAGCCCCAGCGCAGTTGCGATAAAAATATATTTTAATTTATTCATTGTCTATTCAATGTTTTGAAGCTGGTTATTACTGATAGATGAACACTACCTTATCAATCTGGATATCCGAACCCTGGATTACCATACCGACCTGACCGGTCAGGTTATAGGCGGTATTCAAGCCGAAATAGTCGCCGGCCTTGCCAATGATATGGGTGAGAACCTCGTCAGTGAGGACGAGTGAAACTGAATCGATGTCTTTCGAAGAGAGAATCTCGTCAGTCTTGATGTAGGACTCGCTGCCGAATTTAGCTGTCTCACCGAATGGAATCGAAGCGCTCCAAGTACCGTCATTGAGCTGAGCCTGCCCCCAGTTGGGAGTCTGGGTAAGATAAATCTTGAGGACATCGCCCGGTTTGGCATCCTTGAAGAACTTAAGGTCTATACCGAAACGACCTTCCTCACCCCATGTCAGCATCGTCGGGCCTTCATAGGCAATGGTTTCTGCCGGAATAATCGCAACCTGATAAGACATCTCACCGTTGGAAGATATGAGTTTCAGTTCGAAAGTGCCTTCAAGGTCAGAAGGAATCTGAAGGAGCATAGTGCCAGCAGCGGGATCATCCATATACTTGGCCTGAACGCCGTTGAGTGTCACATTCTGAAGCTTATCGATATTGACAACCGTCAGAGTGTAGCGCTGCCCCTTGACAAATTTCTCGGGAAGATCGGAAATCCATGCGCAAGTCGGAGACGTAAAGGTCATTTCAGGGCCTTCGACGCTTTCGCCATTTGCCATTCTGAAAATCAGCTTGCCATTCTCAGCCTTGGTGGGAATCACAACTTCGAGGCGGTCGCTTGCAAGGGATGATGGAGTGGCCTTCACACCGCCTGCAAACTCGATTTCGCTCACGACATCGAGGTTATTGCCGGTGACAGTCATTGACTCGCCGAGAGGAGCGGAAGCCGAGGCATAGGATATATTGCCCGGTTTGGCGGTCTCGATGTGGAGAGTCACATTCTTGCCTGAAAGGAGGTCGAGAGTGATATCGCCAGAAATCGCCGCAGCAGGCATAGCTACAGTAATCTTGCCGTTTTCAAGAGTGAAGTCGGAAGCTGCAGATGCACCAGCGAATGTGATAGCCGACACGAGTTCAAGGTTTGTACCGGAGATTTCAAGATTGTCGCCTGCGCGGAGTTCAGTCGAGGGAGTCACGCTCAAATCAGTCGGTACTGCCATGCCGATAGTGGCGACGGGAACTTTGACGCCTGATGCGGCAATCACATTGATCACCCCGTCGGAAGCGTTTTCAGGAAGCACGAACGAAATCTTGCCATCGGCAACAGTAAATTCGAGTTCATCACCGTTGGGCATCTCCACCTTGGTCACAAGGTCGAGGTCCTGACCGGGAAGTTCAATCACGTCGCCGGGTTTCTTATCGGCAAGGTCAGCAACGGAAGCGAATGAAGGAAGGACAACCGTAAGTTCCTCTTCCGAGTGAATCCAGTTTGGCATCTTCTCAGCACCGTCGCTGATAATCACCTCTCCGCTGCGGGCTTCCGCAGGAACGATAAGTTTGATTTCATAGCGGCTGTGGGCAGTGAATTCCTCCTCGTCGACAACTACATCCTCGGAGAATATCACTTCATGGATGAGATTGAGGTAGTCACCGCTGATTGTCAGTTCCTGACCGGGTTTGACGGTCATAGGAGTCATTGACTCGAGGATAATCGGTTCGGTGAACGATAGAAGTGTCTGAGATGTAATCTCACCGTTGGCGTGGTGGAGCACCACCTTGCCGGGCTCAGCGTTCTGAGGGACAGTGATGCGTATTTCAGACGGGGAAACGACCGTTATATCAGTGATTTCCCCACAGCCGGGAAGTTCTATTGATTTAATCTGATTCAAGCCGGAGCCGAGAAAACGGAGTTCGCCTCCACGAGCCACGGGACAGGGGCCCCAGACATTGAGGTGGATCCCACCCTTGTATTGCTGTGTATCGAAGTCGTCATTGTCACATGAAGTCAACACCGGAAGCATCAACGCCATGCAGAGCAGAAGCAGACCCGAAAAATTGAATATCTTTTTCATTTTTGTCTCTATTATATTACGGTATTGACATTAGTTCTTGACAACTCGGATATTGTCAATCTTGAGAAGAGGAGTGCAATCCACACCTTCAACACCACCGTTCCAGAGGAAAATCTGAAGGTTGGCAAAATCTTCGGGTGAGGTAAGGAATTTTGTAGCACCCGTTCCATCAGCGTTATAGACGAAATCCTTGATGGGGAAAGCGACAGTAATCCATTTGCCATCGGTATGATAGGCCTGTGAAGCGGTCCATGGAGTCCACAGACCACGGGCAAGGCCGGCATCCACCTGGAAATAAGTATTGTTACATCCGGCCACGGTGTTGCCGTAGATATCAGTACCGGCATTACCCATGGATACCATATCGGTTCCCGAGAAAATCAACTGCATAGAGCATGCCTGCCATGCACCGTCAGCGGGGATGCAAAGCTCAAATTTAAGGCTCATATTGTTGAAATCGGAGAAATCGGCAACATCAAACAGGCGTTCACCCTCACGAGCGGGATAGTCAGTCGGAGTGTTCCAGCTTCCTGCCCAGTATTCAAACGAGAAGTTATTGTCGTCCCAGGCATCCTTGCCGGCCAAAGTGGTGGCACCGTCACCGAGACGCATATAATTGCCGCTGATGCCGCTGCCGTCGTCCTCGATAGGACGGCTATGCCAACCGCTGTTGGCGAGCCCCGTAAGACCGTCGAAATCGAAAAGCATACCACGGGTATCCATGTAGTGGAAGGTACTTGCGCCCTCACCATAGATGGAAGTCACTTTTATCGGGCCTTCCTCGGCACCTTCTGGCACTTCGACCACGAGCTCTTCCTGTTTGATACTCTTGATTTCGGCAGGCACACCGCCTTCAAAAACCACCGTGATGGGTACATTGGGGTCGTCCGCGAAATATGCGCCCTTGAGGGTGACTGTTTCACCTGCCTTCGCATACTCACAGCTCATATTGTCGATGCGCGGAGCGGGAACCGACACCTGGAAAGGATATTCCACCTCTATGCCTGTCGAAGTGATGAAACGGGCAATGTTAGTCACCTCTCCGGGAATGTTGTTGGGGATATCCACTATTATTGTATGGCTTGTCACCATATTGGGATTCAGCTTGGCTTTCTGGTCATTGAACCACACCTGCTGAACATCGCCCATATTGTCGCCGACAAAGGCGAGACGAGAACCGAGCGAAGCGCTCACGATAAGCGAATCGGCCAGGGATGCGTCACACGAACGGGCATATTTTATGACCGGAGTCGAGCCCTTGTCCTTTTTCGCGTCGGTTTCCTCGCATGAAGCAAGCGACCCTGCAAAAAGCGACAGTGCCACGGTCATGAATGTATATCTTAATGTCTTTTTCATGTTTTTTCTATTGATTTATTATCAGTAGGTGATTTTTACTCCGCAGCACCGCCATAGTAATCGACTGGAGTGCCCGAAAGTGCGGGCGAGCTACTCGAGACAGCGGCGGGAATAGGAGCTACGAAAGCTGAAGAAGAAAGGATAATGTGGTCATACATGCCTCCGTCAGCAGTATTGTCGACAATCTTATAGGTAGAGAACTCATTCTCATTGCTCTTGTCAATCACGGGGATGTTGGCATAATCCGGCTGATACATCGCGCAACGGTTAATATCTGTTCCATAACCGCTGTTGAGCAGGTCAAGAGCTGCAGCATCACCCTCGCGATAACGGTAGCGCTGGGTATCAAACCAAGTCTGGCTTTCAAAGGCGAGCTCACGGCGACGCTCCTTGAGGAGTTCCTCATAAGTCACGGATTCCACAGTCGGAACGCCCGCACGCTGACGGACCATATTGAAATATTTCATGGCAAGCTCATCGGAGGTCGATGAAGCAGCGCCCATCTTCGCCTCGGTGTAAGTTAGATAAACGTCAGCGAGACGCATGAGATAGATATTGTTGGCGGCGTCCTGATTGATACCTACGTTACCATTACAGTCGGCACCCTTGCCTATGATATACTTCTTGATGTGGGCAAGCATCTCGTTGCGGTCTTCGAGCACATCGCCGGCATCATCACGGCTCACATACTGGTAGGTGTAACCTCCACCGGCACGGTTGAGCATAGAATAGGTGTCGCCATTTGTCATGAAGGTCCACATACGGCGCTTGTCATTACGGTCATACATTTTCTGCAATGAGATTGTCGGGCCTTTTCCTGCACCCCATGTCTGGTCGGCAATAACGCTCGAACGGCTCCATGCGACGTTGCGGGCGTTGCCGAAAGCGTAGCCCTGCACCGCACACTGGATTGCAAGGATTGACTCGGGGCCGTTGTTGGATTCCACATCGAAAAGCGTTGCGAAGTCGATGTCGGTAAGAGCCTGAGTGTTCTCTATCACATAGAGAGCATCGGCAGCAGCCTTTGCATAAAGGGCTTCGCGGTCATAGCCATAATCCTTATGTGAAGCCATTGTCACGGCAAGTTTCGCACGGAGAGCGCGGGCCTTACGGCTGTCGAGACGGTAGGCGTCGGAATCTGAATCGGGAAGATTGTCTACAGCAAAATCAAGATCCTCCATGGCGAAGCGGTAGACGCTTGCCTGAGTGTTGCGGGGAAGGTCGAGATTGCCTGAGGTGATGATTGCAGAGTTGTTTTCAATCACGGGTACATCGTGCCACACCTCGGCAAGCATGTAGTGGCAGTAACCACGCATGGCACGGGCTTCGGCGATAGCAGAATTGATATCATCCTTGGTGATAGTGCCGCTGCATGCACCGGGGACATCGTTAATCACGGAGTTGGCGACCATAATCACGTTATAGAGGCCTTTCCACCCTTCATTGAGATAAGGATTGACAGAAGTGTAGCTACCGAAGTACCACTGGCCTTCGTCGCTATAGGTATAGAAGATGTCGCCGTTAATCATGTCCATCTTCCACTGGAAATTCATATGGAAGTTGCTCCATGTCTTGGACGCGTACAGAGCCATCGTGGTCGATCTCAGAGCCTCGGGAGAAGTATAGAAATTTTCCATAGCCGGCTTGTCGATAGGGTCGATGGTCAGGAAATCGTCGCAGGAGACGAGCGTGGTTCCAAGGGCCAGGGCAACGGCTGATGCTTTGATTATATTTTTCATTTGTTAATGTCGCTTAGATTTTTGTATTAGAAAGAGAGGTTAAGACCGACAGTGTAGGTGCGCGGAGTCGGATAACGACCGCGGTCAATGTTCTGCATAAGGGCGTTCTGGTTGAAAGCGCCGATTTCAGGATCATAGCCGCTATATTTAGTGAATGTGTAGACATTCTGCACGTTCACATAGAGTTTCGCGCTCTGGAGGAAAGCTTTCCTTGCCCATTTGCCGGGGAGATTATAGCTGAGCGAGATGTTCTGGATGCGGAGATAGGATGCATCCTCAATCCAACGGTCGCTCATGCGCTGGTTGCCGTTGGCGTCAAGATTGGAGAAACGGGGTATGCCGTTGTGGCCGGAAGCGAGCTGGAGGTTAGAGATGTCGTCGCCACCTTCGGGATTTATCTTGACAACCTCCGCACGACCGAGCACACTCGTTGCCTGATTGTCCCAGATTGAGCTGAGGCCTTCAGTGCGGTAGCGTGACCAGTTGAGGATATCGCCGCCGACCTGACCGGTGAGACCTACGTTGAGTTCCCATTCTTTCCATGTGAAAGTGTTGGTGAAGCCGAATGTGAAATCAGGATTGGGATCGCCGATTACAGTCTGGTCATTATCGGTAATCACGCCGTCGCCGTCGCGGTCACGGAATTTGAGGTCGCCAATCCATGCGCCTGAAACTTTGTCAACCTTATTGGAATAAGGGTTGGTGCCGCCTGTCTGTGTTGCATGTCCGAGGATGTCAGCCTCATTCTCGAAGAGGCCTTCGGTCTCATAGCCGTAGAAGACGCCCATCGGCTGTCCGACAGCGAACATCGAAACAGTCTGGAAGGGTGCATACCAGTCAACCTTGCCGTAGATGCGCTGTGAATCGTCGTTGAGGGCCACAATCTTGTTGCGGTTGTGGGAAATCGTAAGGGCTGAATTCCAATGGAAATTCTTAGTCACGACAGGGCGTGCGTTAATCTGAATATCGATACCGATATTGCGGGTCTTGCCGATGTTGGCCCAGGGAGTGTTGATTTCGCCCCACTCGTTGGAACCGATATGGGAAGGAACGAAAGTCTGCATGAGTAGGTCCTGGGTCTGCTTGTGGTAAGCATCCACGGTGAATTCGATGCGGTTGTCGAGGGCCGCGAAATCAAGACCGATATTCCACTGCTCGGAAGCCTCCCATTTGAGGTCGGGGTTGGCGAGGTTCTTGGGTATATAGGCCGTTCCGCCGGGGGTCACCAAGGTCTGCATCGCCGAGCCATAGAGGTAAGTGTCGATATTTGAGTTACCTACCTTACCATATCCGAGACGGAGTTTGAGGTTGTTGAGCCACTCCTGGTCCTGGAGGAATTTTTCCTGGCTTGCACGCCATGCGAGAGCCATTGAGGGGAAAGTACCCCATTTATTGTTGGCACCGAACTTGCTCGAACCGTCGCGACGCACGGTAGCGGTGAGGAGATAGCGGTTGTCGAAAGCATAGTTGGCACGTGCGAACACTGAAGCCGATGAACTTGCGTCAGCCCAGCCCGAGTTCTTCACGAAGTCGCCATCCTCACCCATAATATGAATGTTGTCGCTGCTGAAATTATTCTTGATAAGCATTGTTCCGTTCCAGGAAGATTTCGAGACCTCGAAACCGGCCATGACAGTCACATCGTGCTTGTCAAGGAATTTCTGATTATAGGTCACATAGTCTTTCTGCATCCAATAGAAATTGTGCTCCTCGCGCTGCATCATCTGGTTGATGTCGTTTGACACGAGGCCGAACTTATATGTCGGGATAAAAGACTTGTTCTGATTCTGGGAAGCGTCGAAGGCATATTCGGCGCGGAAAGTGAAATGCTTCAGGAAGTCCGCATTAAGATAGAAGTTACCTGTTACCTTCTGACGGAGGAGCGTGTTGTTGGTCATGAGGGCGAGTGCCACAGGGTTCCAGGTCGAAGCGCCATTGACAGTGTTGGGGCCTGCCCAGTTGCCATCGAAGTCACGCACAGGAACCGAAGGCATCATTGTCATGGCCTGCATAATCACACCGTCGGAACCGTCGTTTCGGGTGATGGTCTCGTCAGTGCGTGTATAGGCGAGAGCACCGCCGGCCTTGAGCCACTTCGTGAAATTGTTGTCAAGGTTGAAGCGGGAGTTGAAACGGGTGAAGTCAGAACCGACGATGATACCGTCCTGCTTCATCCATCCTGCGCTCATCGCATAGACTGTCTTCTCGTTACCGCCGGTCATGCTGAGCTGATGATTCTGCATGAAAGCGGTGCGGAAAATCTCGTCCTGCCAGTCAGTACCCTTGCCGAGCAGTGAGATGTCGCTGTAGGTATCGTCAAAATTGCCTTCGTTCAGCACACCTTCTGCAAGAAGCTGCTGCTGATAGAGGGCATATTCGCGGAGATTCATCATGTCGAGGCGCTTGGCCACTGTCTGCCATGCAACATAGCCGTCATAGGTGATATTGCTGTGTCCGGCCGAACCGCGACGGGTGGTGACGAGCACTACACCGTTGGCGCCGGCGGCACCATAGATAGCACAGGCGGAAGCATCCTTGAGCACGTCGATGCTAACGATGTCGGAGGGAGCGATAGAAGCCAATGGATTGACGGTTGTCTGTCCGTTTGACCCCCCCATCCAGTCGAAGCCCTGAACGCTGTTGGAGCCGCTCATAGGCACACCGTCGATAACGTAGAGAGGTTCGTTGGAAGAATTGAGAGAGCTCGCGCCACGGATGCGCACCGAAGTGGCACCGCCGGGGGCACCCGAGTTCTGGGTCACCTGCACACCGGCGATTTTGCCCTGGAGCATCTGGTCGGCATTGGTGACTATCGTCTGTTTCATCTGGTCCTCTGAAATCGAGGCAACAGAACCGGTAATATCTGATTTGCGCTGTGTACCGTAGCCGACAACCACAACTTCATCAAGAAGTTCGGAATCGTCCTCGAGAGTGATTGTCAAATCCGTACGGCCATTCAAGGCCACCTCCTGCGGCTTCATGCCGACATAAGAAACTAAGAGAACTGCTTTTGCCGACTTTACTTTCAACACGAAACGGCCATCGATATCCGTAGCCGAACCGTTGCCGGTATTGCCCTTCTCCTGGACTGTAGCACCGATAAGCGGTTCGCCCGACTTATCCTGCACCACACCTTTCACGGAGACCTGTGCGGCAGCGCTAAGCATAAAGCATAGCATAAACGCCGTCAACAGACCTCGAAGGTCAAAAATTTTACTTTTCATATTGCAATTTTAAGGTAAGTGATAATAATTTGCTTTTGTATGTGTAGGTTATATCATATATAAGGTATTGGTTATTGTATCTAAGTCAATATTTTCAGGTATATAGCGGTATGGCAAAAGTAGTGCAAAGTCCGCAGTCGGACTTACACTTTTTTATCACCTATTGGCATTTTCTTGCAGACTGCGTTTATAGTGTCATAATCGCATATGTTTTACAGCAGAAATCCACCGTCAATCCATACCAAAGACCGCCTTAATCGCAGACGCGTCCGTTCCTAAAGAACACCCCTTAAAGCCGCGCGATGGCGTCGCGGATAATAGCTATGGTCGTAGAGTCGCAGGCAAATACCGAGTTGAGTCCCTGGGCCTCCTGGGCGGGGTCTCCGGTGTAGTCGTCGCCACGCTGCCATGTTGCATGCGCGGGATTGGCGAAACCACCCCATCCCCAGAAATTTACGCCGGCAAGCCGATTGCCTGAGACCACTTCGTCGAACACATATTTATAATAGCGGTCACGTCCGGTGACGGAACTTCCGGGCTCTATTGCCATGGAGTCGCGGGGGTAGCCGAACTCTTCAAGCACTATCGGCTTCGAGCATCCATTTCCGTCAGCACCCTTCAAGGCCGCGGCAAGAGCATCGTGATGGGCGGCGATATACTCGCGGGTGTTGCCGATAGCCGTATCGACGCTGTCGGCGAGCGTGGCAGGCTTGACCCAGCTCCAGTTGTAGGGCCATATGTGGATTGTGGCATAGTCCACCTCCGGGATAGAGTGAATTTCAGTCCACAAGTCCATCGAATTCTCACACCCCCAGGAGCCTTCGCTACCCACCGAAACGAGATGGTTGGCGTCAATGCTCTTGATTAGCTTTGCGGTCTCCCCTATCCATTTTGCGAACGGGCGCATACTCTCCCCGGCAAAAGCGCGGGGCTCATTGGCTATCTGCCACGACATAATCGCCGGCGATTCCGCATATGGACGCCCGGTGACACTGCTTGTACGCCCTACGATATTGCGCACATGGTTGGCGGCAAGTGCCATTGCCGAGTCATTCCTCACGAACTGCGAGGCATAGTCCATATAGGCGGGATAGCCCGCGTCGGCAGGGTTGACGGCCTTTCCCGCTCCCGCCCATTCAAGATAAGTGGAGAAACCGCCGCTCCATTCCCAGGCATTGTTGAGATAAATCACGGCCTTCATGCCCCTCTTTTCAAGGTCGGCTATGAGGAAATCGAGTCCCCGGAGAAGAGTGTCGTTGTAGACTCCCGGAGCGGTCTGCATGGTCGGTTCTATATGCGAGGCGAGGCCTTCGTCACCATCGCCACCGGCAAGTATGCGCAGATTGTTGACACCGAGTTCCTGGAGGCGGTCAAGCTCCTTAGAAAGCCGTTCGCGGTCACCTCCGCGTCCCTCGCAAGCGAGGATAGCGCCATACCAGAAGTTGGCACCCACATAGCGATAGGTGGAGTCGCCGATTTTGAACTGACCGTCGCTGACCGTCACGAAACCGTCAGCCGGACAGGCATCGCTATTTTTCTTGCCACCCGCGCCACATGCCGACATCATAGCGGCGGCAATTGCAGTAGCCATAATCATAGTGTATTTTTTCATCGTACCGGACTTGAAAATCATTCTTTCGACTGTTATATAATTATTTAATATTTACCGCACGCTTTGCATCATCCCACTTGTCAGTGCGGAAGGGAATCAAGGGCATACCGTTCATATCCTTCAGCTGACCGATGGCAAAATTATGGAAACAGTAGCGCACAGCCTTTATGTCGCTGACCTTGTCGGAAGTGACGGTCACCGTGCGGGCGTTCCAGTCCTCGGTAGCGGTAGCGGGATAGAAGATCCTGTCCTCGCCGGCCACTTCGAAACCTGGAAGGTTCATATTGGGATTAAGGCCGGCGTCGGCATTATTAAAATGAACCACGGCCTTATCCCCCTGCAAATCCACGCTCTTGAACGACGGATAGCTCGAGGGTATACCTTCAATGCCATATGTACGGTTGGCTGCCATAAAGGCAAGACGTTCTCCTATAGGCTTTTTCTGCCGGGCATGGATATCTTCAAGTTCATAGGGATACATGAGGTCGGTCGTGCACACTATCCCGCTGTTGGGAGTGATTTCCGCCGCGCGGTGCTGACATTCGCGGAAGAGGGCCGCAGCAGTCTCCTCTCCGTTGCCGTACTTCCATCCGGGAAGTTCCACGAAGTAGAACGGCAGCTCGCCAAGCCCCCATTCCTGACGCCATATCTCCACCATATCTTTCTGATGTTGCGGATATTCATCGTGACGTCCCACGTTTGACTCCCCCTGATTCCAAAGGAAACCTTTGACCGTATAGCCGAGCACCGGACGCAGCATGGCGTTATACATCACCCCTATGCGCTCCCACTCGTTGATTGTGCTGTCGGCCTGCTCTTTTGCCATATCCCATCCGGGATAGGTGTCAAGTTTCGACTTCGGCATCCATCCCTCGACCTTGGAACCGCCATAAGCGCAGGAGATTATGCCCACAGGCACGTCAAGGATATCAGATAGCGAAGTTGCAAAGAAATATGCGAGGGCCGAAAATTCAGCGGCATTTGAGGGACTTGAGGTCTTCCACTTCCCCTCTACCCTATCCTGCGGAGTATATGACGCGCGTTTGGGCACAGTCGCCATTCTTACCCCGGGATATTTTCCGGAATAGGCTATGGCCTGGGCGGCCCCTTCGACGGGCTGACACCAGAAGCCGCGCAGGGGCATCTCCATGTTCGACTGCCCCGAGCAGAACCACACCTCGCCAATCAACACATTGTCTATGCGCGCCGGTTTGTCGCCGTCGTCAAAGCTCACGCTTTGCGGAGTGAACGAAGCTCCGGGAGTAGCCACGTTTACCTCCCAGCAGCCGGTCTTTTTGTCGGCCTTGGCAATATAACTCTTGCCCTCGCTCCACGACGGAGTCACGGTCACCGTTCGCCCCGGCTTGCTCCAGCCCCAGAGTTTCACATCTGATTTCTGTTGCAGCACGGCGTTGTCGCTTGTTATTTCGGGCAATTCCACAGCCATTGCCGACAGGGAGGCAGCGGCCATTATCAGGGAGAATATCTGTCGTCTCATATATCAGTCAACTATTATTTATCAGAAGTTTCTATCTTATTCCGTTCCAGCGTTGTCTTGCGGGCGAGCTTGGCCCATTCCTTAAGGTCCTCCTCAGTCCATTCCATACCGTTGTCGGAAGCGGAGGCTGAAATCATAGAGCAAGTCTCGTCCTTATCGGCGATATCCCACATAAGCACCGACAGTCCGTGGCGGTCGGCAAGGTCCATCCATGCCTGCCATGACTCATAGTCTATAGGCCCGTCGCCTGTAGCCTCCATCGAACCGCACTCGGAGATTATCAGAGGGAGTCCTGCGGCAATAGCCTTCTCGGCCTTCTCGCGATGCCAGTCCTTGTGGGTGCCGGCGTAGAAATGAAGCGCATAGAGCAGATTCTTTTCCGTGAGCGGTGACTCAGCCGCGACGTCAACCTCCTGGTCCCATTTCGGAGTGCCCACGATAATCACCGACGAAGGCGCGTTCTTGCGTATCACAGGAATCAGTTCCGTGGCATAATCCTTGATTTCCTGCCAGGGGATATCAAGAGGCTCATTCCATATCTCATATATTATATTGGGCGAATCGCCGTATTTCTCCGTAATCACGGTGAAGAACTTCTTGGCGTTTTCGAGAGTATTTTCGTGTGAGTGCCAGTCACAAATCACATACATATCATTGGATATAGCCGCGTCAATCACCTTCATTGCGAGGTTCACGGCGTAGGCCGAGTCGGCATCGAAAGTGTTGACACAGTCCCATGACTTATGCGCCCCGATAGCGGCGCGCGTGATATTCGCGCCCCATTTTTCTTTAAGAGCGCGGACAGTCCCTTCGTTATAGAAGCGTCCCCAGTTGGAATGCCACCCCAAGGAGGGGCCGTTGAGCACCATAGTGTCGCCCTTGGCATTAAGCAGAGCCGTGCCGCTCACATGGAGCGGGCTCACGAAAGTTGCGACCGTATCAGTCCCGTTTGCTTCAGAAGTCTTTTTTGCCGACTGACCGCATGACGCGGCCGACATTAGGATAAGCGCCGATGCGAAGGCGAGGAGTCCTGTTTTCATTTTTATGATTTAATATTTTGGGCGTAAACAGATGGTTTACACCAGCATTTTGTGATGTTGATAGATTTCACGGAACACTTTGGGCGAACTTCCCTTCTTTTTCTTGAATATGCGGTTGAAATTCGACACATTGTTGAATCCGCACTCATAACATATTTCAGCGACCGACGTGGTCGAATCCACAAGCTGGCGCGTGGCATGGCCGAGGCGGATGTCAATCACATAGTCAGAAATCGAGCGGCCGGTGCGGAGTTTGAAAAAGCGGCTGAAAGCCGTGGGGGTCATGCCTACAAGGTCGGCAAGCTCGTTGAGACGTATCTCTTCCTTATATTTCCTGTTTATATAGTCCTGCACCTTCTGCACGCGACGGCTGTCGCCTGTTGGTTTCAGCGATGCAAACGACGAGCTTGAGAGCCTGTGATAGTGACCGTCCTCGGCAAGTTCATGGAGAATCGACATGAGTTCCAGCATCCGGTAGAATCCGGATTCGATTTTCGTCAGGCTGTCAAGCTTATGAAACACCCTCATTATCCCCTCGCTGGAAAAAGCTATGCCGTTAGCGCTTATGTCAAGCATGCGGCGTATGCTCGACAGCTGGGTCTTCGCGAGAAAGGTGCCACCGAAAAGGTCTTGTGAAAATTGTATCGTAATTTCGCGAATCTTGTCGCTTATGCACTCATGCTGTTCCCAGCCGTGTTCGATTCCGTTGCCTATCAGCACGAGGTCATAATCGCCGAGAGTCTCTATGGAATCGCCCACCACGCGCCGTGCGCCACGGCAGTTTGACACGAAGTTCAGCTCATACTCCTCATGGCGATGAATGGGGTATGTGAAACGGTCTTTATATCTGTCAATGAGATAGAAACAATCTTTCTCCGACAGCGGTGTAATCTCGGTGATTATTTTATTCATGGCAAAGGCAAGAAACTGTTGGTTTTCTATATAGGTTAAGATTTTCAGGCTTTCAGTCCTGCAAGGTATCCGTATTTAAGGCTATGCTACAAAGTTAATAATTTATTTTTATTATTAAAGCAAAATGTGCAGAGTCTGCATAGCATTTGACTATTTTTGACATAACTCTGTCAAAAAAGTATCACTTTTTAACCGACTTTACCCCATTTGGCAACACTTTCAGAATAATCCGCCCAAACCATACGGTTAAAATAATATCACTCTTCATCAAATTCGCCACTCCCTGAAAAAGCACAATCACACCGACAATATAATAAGTAGGTGAAAAATTTGCTATTGACGGCGCGATATCGTACTTTTGTAGAGTTTTAGCGCTAATTTTATAAGAGTTACTCACTAACCCATAAAGAATGAAAAACTTTTTCATCTCATTTCTCGCAACTCTTGCCGGAATCTGGTTCTCTCTCTTTCTCGCATTTTTTGCATTTCTGTTGATTATCGCAGCCGCGATGGCCTCATCATTCAAATCGCCGACTGTAAAAATCGAAAAAGAATCAGTCCTCAAAATTGACCTTTCCGGCGAAATTCTTGACACCAACCCTAAAATCGATGTGATGTCAATAATCCGCAACCGCGAGGCCGGATGGCAATTGCTGTCCGATATAACCGGCTCGATTGTCGCAGCCGCATCCGACGACCGCATCGAAGGTATAGTAATCGACTGTGAATCCTCTTCTGCCGGACTCGCACAGCGCACAGCCATAATCGAGGCTCTCAAAAAATTCAAGAAAGAAGCTCCTGAAAAATGGATTTATGCATATTCCGACATGTATACCCAGGGAGATTATTATATCGCTTCAACTGCCGACAGCATTTTCATCAATCCGGTAGGACAGGTGGACATCCACGGACTTTCAGCAACGACGCTCTACTACCATCAGCTATTGCAAAAAATCGGTGTGGATGTGCAGGTGGTGAAAGTAGGTACCTATAAGAGTGCCGTGGAGCCTTTCATCCTCGACGGCATGAGCGAGCCTTCGCGCGAGCAGCAGCAACTCTATCTCGACAACATTTGGCGGACTGTAAGCGGCCACATAGCTGAGAGCCGCGGAGTCGACACAACTACGGTCAACAAGTGGGCCGACGGCTTCGTATTCGCCAAGGACGCCAAGGAATATCCGGCTATGAAGCTTGTCGATGCCCTTGCCTACCGCCACGAGTTTGACAAAAAGATAGCCGGCCTGACCGGCCACGACAAAGCGAAGGATATCGACTATGTCACGCCCTCGGCCTATGCAAAAGCCAACGAGCTCAACAAGGTAGGCAACGGTAAGGGAGCTGAAATAGCCATTCTCTATGCCTGTGGCGAAATCACCGACTATGACGGTGACGGCATCGTCGCCTCCGACCTCGTTCCGCAGATTCTCGGACTTGCCGAGAACGAAGATATCGACGCCCTTGTCATGTATGTGAATTCCCCCGGCGGAAGTGCCTTCGCGTCGGAACAGATATGGGAAGCACTGCAGCAGTTCAAGAAAATTTCAGGGAAACCATTCTATGTGTCCATGTCTGACTATGCCGCCTCAGGAGGTTACTATATCAGCTGCGGAGCAGACCGCATCTTTGCCCAGCCCGTAACCCTCACGGGTTCGATAGGCATATTCGGGCTGATACCCAACGCCCATAAACTCCTCTCCGACAAACTCGGGGTCAACACGGGAACGGTAAAGACCAACGCGAACGGCAACTTCCCCTCCCTCATGGAGCCTATGACGGAATCCCAGATGGCAGCCATGCAGTCATATGTGGAGCGAGGATATGAGCTCTTCACCGCGCGTTGCGCAGAGGGTCGCGGGATTCCGCAAGACTCAATAAAGAAGATTGGCGAAGGACGCGTATGGGATGGCAGCGAAGCCCTTAAACTCGGTCTCGTAGATGAACTCGGCGGTCTCGATGCAGCCATAACGGCCATGGCCAAGGAACTCAACGTGGAGACATACACCATATCCACCTATCCCAATGCAAAACAGGAATGGTATGCAGCCATCCTTGAAGCGGGAGGTGAACTGAAAGCCTCGATGGTACGCGACGAGCTCGGTGACATGGCCGACCTCTACGACACCATCCGACGTATCAAAGGCATGTCGACCCTCCAGGCCAGAATGGATTTCACTCAACTGAGCCTCTAACTCAAAACTTTAAACTTAAAACTCAACACTCAATAAAGTTTTGGCCCGCAACAAACTCCTGTCGATACTACTGCTCTATCCCATATCCAAAATCTATGGGATGGGGATGGCCGTGCGCAATAAGATGTTTGAATACGGCATGCTGAAACAACAGGAATTCGACATACCTATTGTCGTTGTCGGCAACCTCGCAATGGGGGGCACGGGCAAGACTCCCCACGTGGAATACATTGTCGAATCACTCCTCGGACGCTACAACATCGGAGTTCTCTCGAGGGGCTATAAGCGCGCCACAAAAGGTTTCGTCCTCGCATCACCCCAGTCACGCCCTGAGGACATAGGCGACGAATCCTATCAGATTTACCGCAAATTCGGCCCTGACATCACACTTGCCGTATGTGAGAACCGCGTTGAAGGTATAAGGCAAATGCGTGAAATCAATCCCGGGCTCAACATGATTATCCTCGACGATGCCTTCCAGCACCGTTATGTGAAGCCATCGGTATCGATAATCCTCACCGAGTACAACCGCCCCATATTCAAGGATAAGCTTCTCCCCTACGGGCGCCTCCGCGAATCAGCCCGCGCGCTCAACCGGGCCGATATGGTAGTGGTGACGAAATGTCCTCCCGACATAAAACCGATGCAATACCGCATCTTCGAGGAGAGCCTCAACCTCTTCCCTTACCAGAAATTATTCTTTTCGCGCTATAACTATGGTCACCTCGTGCCGGTATTCCCCGAAGAGGCCCCCGACATACCGACCTTCGGCGCAATAGGCCCCGAAACTTCCGTCCTTGTGATAACCGGCGTAGCCAACCCCAAACCTTTCGTGCGTTTCCTGCGCCGTCAAAAAGTCAAGGTGAAACTAAAACGCTTCGCCGACCACCATAATTTCTCCTCGTCCGACATGGAGGAAATAGCGCGTCTTTTCGACGAACTTCCATCGGAGAAGAAATATGTGGTGACCACTGAGAAAGACGCGGTCCGCATACTCAACAATCCCTATTTCCCTCACAGGCTAAAGAAGTTCATCTTCTACGTACCGATAAAAGTGGAATTCATCTCAAGAGGTGACGCCGGGTTCACCGCAGGAATAGAGAAAACCATCCACGAGTCCCACTTGTTTAAATCTTAACGGTGTTTTTCCTTTCCGACGGCTATCGAAACGAGCTTAGACCGGGAAAAGCAAATCTTGTAATCATCAATATCATAAAGAACATGTTAGACCAAATCAAACAGACAGCCGATTTCCTGCGCACGAAAGTCGGCGAAATGCCTAAGACCGCAATCATCCTCGGCACCGGCCTTGGAGCCCTCGTCGACCATATGGATGATAAGACCTATATCCCCTACTCCGAAATACCCAACTTCCCTGTGTCTACAGTAGAAGGCCACAGCGGAAACCTCATCTTCGGAACACTCGGAGGCAAAAAAGTAATCGCCATGCAGGGACGCTTCCATTATTATGAGGGCTATGACATGAAACAGGTCACCTTCCCCGTCCGTGTGTTCAAGGCCCTCGGAGTCGACACCCTCTTTGTAAGCAACGCTTCCGGCGGCATGAACAAGGAATTCAAGGTCGGCGACGTGATGGTCATAACCGACCATATCAATCTCTTCCCCGAGAATCCCCTCCGTGGTAAGAACTATAATGAACTTGGCACTCGCTTCCCCGCAATGACCAATGCCTACGACAAGGAGCTGATGGCCCTTGCCGACAGGATTGCAGCGGAAAATAATATCCGCCTCATGCACGGTGTATACGTAGGTGTCACCGGCCCGACATTCGAGACACCTGCGGAATACGAGTACTACCGCATCATCGGCGGTGACTGCGTGGGCATGTCGACAGTCCCCGAAGTAATCGTGGCGAACCATGCAGGCATGCGCGTGTTCGGCCTCTCCGTCATAACCGACCTCGGCGGCAAGGATGTCACTCAGGTGCCCACCCATGAAGAGGTTCAGCAGGCCGCTCTCATAGCACAGCCAAAATGTCTTGAAATCATGAAGGAGCTTGTCAACCGCTTCTAAATCGCGGCATGACCACAACCTTAATGAAACATAAACCTATATCAAGGGCGCACTGCTATGTGCGCCCTGCTCAATTCACAGAAAACCGATAACATCAGCATTATGGAAATTTCCGAACTCGGCGAATTTGGCCTCATCGACCGTCTCACCGCAGGCCTTGAAAACATTAATCCATCGACAGTCAAAGGCGTTGGCGACGATTGTGCGGTGCTACGTAACCACGATACAGATGTCCTCGTCACTACCGACCTCCTGCTCGAAGGAGTGCATTTCGACCTCACCTATGTGCCACTCAAACATCTCGGATACAAATCGGCTGTAGTCAACTTTTCCGACGTATACGCGATGAACGGCACTCCTAAGCAAATCACCGTATCCTTAGGGATATCAAAACGCTTCACCGTCGAGCATATGGAGGAACTATTCGCCGGCATCCGCCTCGCATGCCGGATTTACGGCGTTGACCTCGTAGGTGGCGACACAACCTCCTCCCGTCAGGGTCTCGTAATTTCCATAACCTGTATCGGAGAGGCGCCGGCTGACAAGGTAGTAAGCCGCTCGGGAGCAAAAGACACAGACCTCATCTGCGTATCAGGCGACCTCGGGGCTGCATACATGGGCCTCCAGCTTTTGGAGCGCGAAAAAATCGCATCAGCCGGGCAGAAAGAGTTTATCCCACGGTTTGAAGGGAAGGAATATCTCGTGGAGCGACAGCTGAAACCGGAAGCCCGTCGAGATATCATAGAGGAACTTGCCAAAGCCGGAATCGTGCCTACTGCCATGATGGATATCAGCGACGGCCTCAGCTCCGAACTCCTCCATATCTGCAAGCAAAGTGACGTAGGATGCCGTGTCTATGAAGACCGCATACCTATCGACTACCAGACAGCCATCATGGCAGAGGAACTTGGCATGAACCTCGTCACTGCGGCTCTCAATGGAGGCGAAGACTATGAACTGCTTTTCACCGTTCCGCTCCACTGTCATGAACAGATTGAGAAACTGCCCGGAGTGAAACTAATCGGGCACATCACAAAGCCATCGCTCGGTTGCGCGCTGATAACCCGCGACGGCAATGAGATTTCCCTCCGCGCCCAGGGATGGAACCCACTCTCTGCAGAGAGCGTTTAACATTTATTATTAGACGCGCTCTAAACCTTTCCATCCGATTTTATTCTATATGAATATAAACACTATCGACAAACACTGTTAACAAATCGACTGACGCCATGAGACGAATACTACACATCCTCTCCATATTCCTCCTTTGCAGTGCCCTCTCGGCTCCCGCTGTATTCGCCCAGCGCCATGGAGGCGCCAATAACGGACATCGCACCGAGCGCACCAACAGGGGTACGTCTCCCTCGCGTGGAGGCAATCATTCCCGTCCGTCACAGAGTCGCCCCACTCAAGGCCGTCCCAACAACGGAGGCTCGCGTCCTGGCATAAATGGCGGCAACCATGGCAACAACAACCGTCCGAACCATGGCGGAAACGTCGGGAACAGACCTGACAACAAACCCGGAAAACCGAACGTTGGGAACAGGCCCGGTGGGAATAACCGTCCTGAAGGAAATCGCCCTGGAATCAACGGTGGCAACCATGGCAACAACAATCGTCCGAACCATGGTGGAAACGTCGGGAACAGACCCGGCGGAAACCATCGTCCCGAAGGCGGACGTCCAGGCATAAACAACCAGCACCGTCCCAACCGTCCCGGAGCAATCCACCGTCCCGGAAACAACCATGGCTACCGTCCCGGACATGGAGTGCGACCGCCCCACATGGCACCGCCTCATCGTCCTTACCGCCCCGTGATGCACCGCCCACACTACCGTCCGCTACCCCCTCCGGGATGGCATCCGCGCAGAGGTATCCCCGTGATACACGGCATACTCGGGCTAACATTCGGCACCGCCATAAACCTTTCGCTTGACTACCTGTTCAATTCGGGCTACCATGTCGACGGCTACACCAACGACATAGTATATCTCCGCAATGTCAATGCCCTGAACTACATATGGACTGATGCCGCTCTCTACTATGGTACAGGAGGTCTCGACGCTTCATCATTCTACTACTCCACCCCGCGGTACGACCTCGCACGCTACAACAGCGTCTACAATTCTCTAGTAGCCACCTACGGTGTACCGGTGTCAATCAACAACACCGTAAATTCCATGGGTGCCACCTGGTTCGGAGGCAATAACGGCTACATAACCCTTTCCTTCGGGACCAACAATCTCAACGGAGGCCTCCGCTACCTCACCACACTCACCTTCGGCATGTAGCGCATACTACCTCTATCACTGATGCGACACCTTATAATATAGGAAGATTGCGATGATAGTATAAAGTATATTGGGAATCCACATGGCGACCATAGGAGAGGTGTAGCCCGAAACCGCGAATGTCGATGTCACGGTCATGAAGAGGATATAGCTGAAGCTCAACACGAGTCCGATGCCGATATTTACACCCATACCACCCTTAATCTTTCGCGACGACAGCGACATGCCTATCACCGTAAGGATGAAGGCTGCGGCAGTCATTGCATATCGCTTCTCATTCTCAATCTCAAACGACTTTATATTCGCAACCCCCCTCTCCTTCTGACGCTTTATGTATTCCCGCAAATCAGGTGAGGTCATAGTCTCCTGGTCGTTCTTCGATATAAGGAAATCACGCGGTTCTATGGGGATGATAGTATCGAGGCGCGCGCCACGGCGAATCTTCTCCCGGTTACCTTCAAAATCACGTATCATATAGTCGCGGACAGTCCAATGGTGCAGAGTGTCCCACTTTATAGTCTGCGCCGTAAGTCGCGAGACCAGTTTCTTGTCCTCAAACGATTCCAATGAGAACTTATAGCCCGTCTTCATAAACTTGTCGTAGCGCGACATAAAGGCAATCTCACCCTTGGCCACCTGCATCTGGATATTGCTCCCGAAACCCACACTTTTATCCTTCACATACTTATTGGTATAAGCGATGCGCTTCACGTTGGCTGGAGGTATGATATATGCGCTCAGGACATATGACGAAATCGCAATCACAAGTGCGCTGAGCATATATGGCCTCAGCAGACGGCGGTAGCTCATGCCGGTTGAAAGCATGGCGATAATCTCGGAATTGTCGGCAAGTTTCGACGTGAAGAATATCACGGCGATAAATGTGAACAGCGGACTGAACTGATTGGCGAAATAAGGCAGGAAGTTAAGGAAATAGTCAAACACCGTCGCCTTCAGCGGAGCCTGAAGGAAGGCGTCAAGCTTCTCATTGATGTCGAACATCACCGTGATTGCCAGAATCAAGGCAATCGCGAACACATAGGTTCCAAGAAACTTCCTGATTATGTACCAATCGAGAATCTTCATAATCTACGGGTCACACATTCCATCATCCCGCGTTTCCATGTCTTGAAATCGCCGTCGATGATATGGCGGCGTGCCTCGTCAACGAGCCAGAGGTAGAACGCAAGATTATGAATCGACGCTATCTGCATGGCGAGTATCTCATCAGCGATAAACAGATGGCGCACATAAGCCTTAGTGTAGGCACGGTCCACATAGCTCGGCCCATCCTCCTGGAGCGGAGAGAAATCGTCGGCCCACTTGCGGTTGCGCATATTCATGATGCCGTGACGCGTGAAAAGCATACCGTTGCGCCCGTTGCGCGTAGGCATCACGCAATCCATCATATCGACGCCACGGTCTATCGCCTCAAGGATATTGGCAGGAGTGCCAACGCCCATAAGGTAGCGGGGTTTGTCGGCAGGAAGAATCTCATTGACCACCTCAATCATGTCATACATGACTTCAGCCGGTTCACCCACGGCCAGACCACCTATCGCGTTGCCGTCCGCGCCGAGTTCGCTGACAAATTTTGCCGACTCGCGGCGCAAATCAGGATAGGTGACCCCTTGAACAATCGGGAAATATGCCTGTGAATATCCATATTTCCCTTCCGTTTCCTTATATCTCTTCCATCCTCTGGCAAGCCAGCGGTGTGTGAGGTCAAGAGATTTGCGGGCATAGGAATATTCAGCTGTTCCCGGCGGACATTCGTCAAGGGCCATCATTATGTCAGCACCGATAGAGCGCTCTATGTCCACCACCTTCTCAGGGGTGAACAGATGTTTCGAGCCGTCGATATGCGAACGGAACCATGCTCCCTCCTCAGTCAGCTTACGGTTGGCGGAGAGCGAAAACACCTGGAAACCTCCGCTGTCGGTAAGGATAGGCTTCTCCCATCCGTTGAACTTATGAAGCCCACCGACCTTCTCGAGAATCTCTATTCCTGGACGAAGATAGAGATGATAGGTGTTTCCAAGGATAATCTGGGCCTTGATGTCGTCGCGCAGTTCATGCTGATGCACGGCTTTTACACTACCGAGTGTGCCCACAGGCATGAAAATCGGAGTGCGTATCTCTCCGTGGTCGGTAGTGATAAGGCCGGCACGCGCGGCAGTGTCGGGAGCTGTTGCTTCTAACTTAAAATCCATACCGTCTTAGGGGCGAACCTCATAGTAGGGAATATCGACAAGCTTCATATCGAACACCAAAGTGGAATATGGCGGAATAGCGCCGGAACCCGACGCACCGTAGCCGAGTTTGTAGGGTATGACAACACGGACACTGTCACCCACACGCATATTGACCAGGGCAATCTTCCATCCCTCAATCAATCCGGAAGGCTGGGCACGGAGCAGACTGTCGCCATATGAAGCCGTGTTGCGGAACGACGAGTCAAAGGGCACTCCGTTGTACAACCGGCCTATATATTTCACGTCTACAGTCGACGTCAGCATAGGCGAGAGATTGCCCACTGTCTTGCTGCGGTCATTGAGATAGCGGATGAGAATGTTGGCCGAGGTGTTCCATGCCGGAGTCAGAGTCTCATAAAAGTTCTGCCCTTCGGGAGTGAGTTCAAATCTCTGTTCGTCGTAGAATTTAGTGTTTGCATCACGCCAGTCGGCATAAGTCTTCCACGTGTTGTCGTCGTCGTCACACGCGCTCAGCAGAGCCATGACAGCGCCGAGAAGCAACAGGGGTTTGAAAATAGTTTTCTTATTCATTATCTGTTAGAGATTGTCTAAATTTTATCCGCGACAGATTTAAATGGATTATCGAGGTTTGACAAAATCAGCCGACAAGGCATTTAAAGATGGCCGGAAATTTGATTTAGAAATCTCATGATTAATTATTTATAAAATTTAGACAATCTCTTAAAATTTAACCTCCGGAGCCTTCTGAGCGGACTCATCAGCCTTGAACTGGGGCTGAGACTCGAAGCCAAACCATCCTGCGTAAATATTTGTAGGGAATTTCTTAATCGATGTATTATAGTCGGCTACAGTCTCGGTATAGCGGCCACGGGAAGTTGCGATACGGTTTTCCGTACCTTCAAGCTGCACCTGGAGGTCACGGAAATTCTCATTCGCCTTAAGGTCGGGGTAAGCCTCAGTCACGGCAAGAAGAGATTTGAGCGCGCCCGTAAGCTCATTCTGCGCAGCCTGGAACTTGGCAAGAGTCTCCTCGTTGAGGTCGTCGGCATTGATATTGACCGAAGTAGCGGCAGCACGGGCCTGGGTCACCTTTTCAAGAGTCTCGCTCTCGTGAGTGGCGTAGCCCTTGACAGTGGCGACAAGGTTGGGGATAAGGTCGGCACGGCGCTGATACTGATTCTGCACCTCGGCCCACGACTGCTCTACGTTCTGCTTTTTCTCCACGAGAGAGTTATAGTTGCATGACGACAGCATAGGGAGCATCATGCCGACAAGTACGATAAGTTTTATAAATTTCATATTGTTTCCTATTTTTATGAATGGATTCACCTTTGGTGAGTCCTTTTTTGATACCTGAAAGGGGCAGTTCCGGAGCTTATCCTAATTTGCGGAGCAGGGAATTGAGCGAAACCTTGCTGTGGATAAGGGCATGGAGGTCTTCAATCTTGACGCGCTTCTGCTCCATGGAGTCACGCTCGCGCAGTGTCACGGTGTTGTCCTCGAGGGTCTGGTGGTCAACAGTGATACAATACGGAGTACCGATTGCATCCTGACGGCGATAGCGCTTGCCGATGGTATCCTTCTCCTCATAGTGAGTAGCGAAATCAAATTTGAGTTCGTTGACGATTTCGCGTGCCTTTTCGGGAAGTCCGTCCTTACGTACAAGCGGGAGCACGGCGCATTTTACCGGTGCGAGAGGCGCGGGGAGATGGAGCACTACACGCTTTTCGCCACCTTCAAGTTCCTGTTCCTCGTAAGAGGAGCAGAGCACACTCAGGAACATGCGGTCAACACCGATAGAGGTCTCTATGACATAGGGAGTATAGCTTTCGTTGAGTTCGGGGTCGAAATACTGGATTTTCTTGCCGGAGAACTTCTCATGCTGCGAAAGATCGAAATTAGTGCGTGAATGTATGCCTTCCACTTCCTTGAAACCGAATGGCATCTGGAATTCGATATCTGTGGCGGCGTTGGCATAGTGGGCAAGCTTCTCATGGTCATGATAACGGTACTTCTCGTCACCGAGTCCGAGAGCCTTGTGCCAGCGTAGGCGGAATTCCTTCCATTTCTTGAACCATTCCATTTCCGAGCCGGGGCGTACGAAGAACTGCATTTCCATCTGCTCGAACTCCCTCATGCGGAAGATGAACTGGCGGGCCACAATCTCATTGCGGAAAGCCTTACCGATTTGCGCGATACCGAAGGGGATGCGCATGCGGCCAGTCTTCTGCACATTGAGATAGTTGACAAAGATACCCTGGGCGGTCTCCGGACGCAGATAGACGGTCATTGCGCCGTCGGCAGTCGAGCCCATCTCCGTTTTGAACATGAGATTGAACTGACGCACTTCCGTCCAGTTCTTGGTGCCTGAAATAGGACACACAATCTCCTCATCCACGATGATATTGCGGAGCTCCTCAAGATTATTGTCGTTCATGGCCTTGGAGAAACGCTCGTGAAGGGCGTCGCGCTTTGCCTGATGTTCGAGCACACGGGGATTGGTCTGACGGAACATGGCCTCATCAAAACTTTCACCGAAACGCTTGGCAGCCTTGGCCACCTCTTTTTCGATTTTATCGTCAATCTTCGCAATCTGCTCCTCAATCAGCACATCGGCACGATAGCGCTTCTTCGAGTCCTTATTGTCAATCAGAGGGTCGTTGAAAGCGTCCACGTGCCCCGATGCCTTCCAGATTGTAGGATGCATGAAGATTGCGGAGTCTATACCCACGATGTTCTCGTGGAGAAGCGTCATTGAATCCCACCAGTAACGCTTGATATTGTTTTTCAGCTCAACGCCGTTCTGACCGTAGTCATAAACGGCGGAAAGGCCGTCATATATTTCGCTTGACTGAAACACGAAGCCATACTCTTTGGCATGGCTCACGATTTTCTTAAATACGTCTTCCTGTGTTGCCATCTTGATAAACGGGAATGAATATACTTATGATTGTTTAAATTCCTTAGAAGTTGCAAAGTTACAATTTTTTTTCGAATATCCACCGACACAAGTTGCTTAATCGGCGAAATGTGTTTAACCACTGAAATTCTTACAATCCGTCTCCCCATAAGTCGGCTTTTTGAAAGAGACGGGCAACATCATTTTAAACTTTTTTCAGAAAAATCGCGGCTAATTGCTAAAATTTATGTATATTTGCAAAAAAATAATGCAAAATGAGAAACAACATCATATATATCCCCATACTATGCGCCTTTATGGCTTGTCTGGGGCTTTTGGTCGCCTGTTCGGCAGGGCCATCCGACAAGCCTATAGTTACCGTCAGCATCGAGCCTCAGAAATACCTCCTGGAACAAATCACCGGTGACCGTGTGGAAATCCGTACGCTCATCGCCAACGGTGCCAATCCAGAAACCTACGACCCATC
Source organism: Bacteroidaceae bacterium (assembly GCA_021768245.1). GTDB lineage: Bacteria > Bacteroidota > Bacteroidia > Bacteroidales > Muribaculaceae > Duncaniella. The sequence goes on from JAETNO010000004.1 coordinate 270,344, forward strand.
GCTGACCCATGTGCTCAATCTAAGCAAATCGATAGGATTCCTTCGCATGGGCAATATCGGTTTCGAGGCGGCAATGCTCGACAAAATCCGACAGGAGGGCCCTGAACTGCCGATTTTCAACACCTCCTTAGGCGTACTACCGGTCACAGGCACACATTCCCATGGCGACGTGAGCCACGAAACCATTGACCCTCACACTTGGTCATCGGTCAAAAACGCTAAAATAATAGTGCGCAACATGCTCAATGCCATGGTGGAGATAGACCCGGCCAACAAGGGTTACTACCAACGCAACTATGACCGCTTCGCCAACCATCTTGACTCACTCGACAATGCCATAGCCGAAAAACTCAAAGCCCACAGCGGGGAAGCATTTATGGTCTGGCACCCATCCCTGAGCTATTTCGCGCGCGACTACAACCTCGAGCAGATTCCTGCCGGAAACTCCGACAACAAGGAAATAGCAATCTCCACACTCAAGGAAGCCATTGACCATGCGTCTGACCATGGAGCCAAAGTGTTTTTCTACCAGAAAGATTTCGATAGCCGACAAGCCGAATCTATGGTCGAACAGCTCGAAATACGCAAAGTCAGCATCAATCCGCTCGCCTATGAATGGGAAGACGAGATAGTATCAATAGCCGATGCAATCGCAGGAAATGGAACTCTCTGATAAAGATACCATCATCTCACTGCGCCACATTTCAAAGCAGTGGGAAGGGAAAAGTGTGCTCCGCGACATCAACTTCGATGTCAGACGCGGAGATTTCATCGCAATAACCGGCCCCAACGGAGGCGGAAAAACAACCCTGCTGCGCATACTGCTGCGCCTGCTCAAACCTACGGAAGGAACCGTCACCTACTACCGCGATGGCTCCCCCGCAAAGAATCTCTCTATAGGCTATCTCCCTCAGAAAAACATGATTGACTCCCGCTTCCCGATAACGGTTGAAGAAGTGATAGCCTCAGGCCTCATCGGGGAGAAACTGCCTAAAGACGAAATCAAAGCCCGCGTAAGCGAAGTCACACGCCTAATGGGACTCGAATCCCATTCCAGCCACAGCATCGGCAATCTTTCCGGCGGACAGCTACAGAGGGCATTGCTCGGACGCTCGATTATCTCCCGCCCCAAGCTGCTCGTGCTCGACGAACCGCTGAGCTATGTCGACAAGCGGTTCGAACACTATATCTACGACCTTGTGGCGGAACTCGCCCATACCACCACATTGCTGCTTGTCTCCCATGAAATGTCGACCATCGCAGGCATGGCCAATCGCCATCTAATCATCGACCACATCCTGACGGAGTGCCACTCCTCCCACCACCACGTCCACTACGACTGCGACTGCGAAAAATAAATCATCCGCAACTTTACAATTTATGTTTAAAACAATCGTATATATCGGGGCAGGGAGTTGCATAGGGGGGATTGCCCGCTATCTGCTCGGGAAATTCGTGAGCGGAATCATTCCCGGAGTTTTCCCTTGGGGAACTTTTGCCGTGAACCTGCTGGGATGCCTCGCCATCGGACTTATCTATGGACTCCTTGACCGTGGATTCACATTAAGCCCTGAGATGAAAGCCTTTCTGACGGTAGGGCTATGCGGAGGATTCACCACCTTCTCCACCTTCGTCCATGAGAACTATATCCTTTTCAATTCATCCCAATCGCTGACACTGACCCTCTATGCAGTAGCGAGCTTCGGTCTGGGCCTTCTCTGCGCCCATGCCGGACATTTCATCGCCCGCACAATCTGACCCTCACCTATTTTTTTCTATCTGACAATAATTTAAGGGCACGCAATGTACATATCAGTACATCATGTGCCCTAATATCCTGCACAACGCCCCTTGGCAAAGGGGCAAGCCGGTCAAATCATCATTTCATGTGGAGGGAATGGCCCATGCGCTCCTGCTTGGTCAGCATGTAGCGACGGTTGTAGGGGTTGGGAGCGATTTCTATGCCTACATTCTCCACAACCTCAAGCCCATATCCTTCAAGCCCTATACGCTTCACGGGATTGTTGGTTATGAGACGCATCTTCTCGATTCCGAGCAGACGGAGAATCTGAGCCCCGACACCATAGTCACGTTCGTCAGCCTTATGACCGAGATGCAGATTGGCATCTACAGTGTCAAGGCCCTCTTCCTGAAGCTTATATGCCTTTATCTTTTCCATCAGGCCGATTCCGCGTCCCTCCTGGTTGAGATAGACGATAGCACCCCTGCCCTCTTTTTCTATAAGTTCCATAGCCTTATGTAGCTGCTCGCCGCAGTCACAACGCATCGAACCGAAAATATCGCCAGTGGCACACGATGAATGTACCCTGACAAGCACCGGGTCGCCACCACCGACGTCACCTTTTATCAAGGCTATATGTTCAAGCCCGTTGCTCTTCTGTCGGAAAGGAATCAATCTGAAATGTCCGTAGGCCGTGGGCATATCGACCTCCACACCCTCCTCGACAAGCGATTCCTCACGCAAACGGTAGGATATAAGGTCGCGGATAGAAATAAGTTTCAAACCCCATTCGTCAGCCTTCCTGCGCAACTGTGGCAAGCGAGCCATCGTTCCGTCCTCATTGAGAATCTCAATCAGGGAAGCGGCGGGACGCAGCCCGGCAAGACGCGCAAGGTCAATAGCCGCCTCGGTATGGCCGGCACGACGCAGGACTCCGGCATCCTGAGCATAGAGCGGATGGACATGGCCCGGGCGACCAAACATATCCGGAGTCACAGCAGGGTCGGCAAGCGCACGTATCGTAGCCGCGCGGTCATGGGCGGAGACCCCGGTTGTGCAACCCGGAAGCAGGTCGACAGTCACGGTGAACGGAGTGCCGAGCATTGAAGTGTTGTCCTCGACCTGACGTTCAAGCCCGAGTTCCTTACAGCGTGTTAGTGACAGCGGGGCACACAGTTCGCCCCTGGCGTTGCTTATCATGAAGTTGACATGCTCCGGGGTCACTTTTTCGGCTGCGATGATGAGGTCACCCTCATTCTCACGGTCCTCATCGTCAACCACGACCACAAATTTACCCTCACGGAAATCCGCGATTGCATCTTCTATACTGTCAAGTCTTATATCGTCCATATCGGTTAAATTTATCAATTAAGATACTGCCGTATCATCCTTATCCTTTTCAAGCAAGGCGATAAGTTCGTCGGAAACCTTTACCACAGTGGATAGCTCGTGACGGAGGTCGCGCTGGGTCTTGCGCCCGTAGAGCCACACAGGCAGACCAATCGGGAAGAGCACCATCATCACCCTCGACAGCCAGCGTTTACGCGAAGGCTGCTGGAACCAGAGGCTGCGGAGCACAGGGAGGTCCATAAGCTTCAACACCACCATCTTCTCGCGTGAATTAGACAGATAGTCCACATCCGTCTCTATCTCATCGCGCAGCAGATGGAGACTGTCGCGGTCATATCCACGCAGCCAATATGCCACATATGCCTGATTGGCGGGATTAGCCTCAAGGAAGGCCTTCACTTCCCTCTTCAACTTCTCAAGACGCTCCACGGCGACGGCAGGAACCACCTCATCCATCACCAGTTCCTTCATCTCCACATGTCTGACCTCACTGACCCCGAAGAAACGCCGGAAGAAATTGAGGTAGGCGTCCTTGTTAAATACCGCCGAATCGTTGACGGCCTTGTAAGTGAAGAATATGCCCATCGGCAGAAGCACCGCCGCACTGAGCCACATACCCTCAATCACATCCCACTTGCCGTCACGGGCAAGCTTGTAGCCCGTGTTGTCTATTATATAGTAGAATATGAAAAGGAACACTGAGATTACCAGCGGAGTGCCGAGACCGCCCTTACGGATGATGGCACCAAGCGGGGCCCCGATGAAAAAGAAGATGATACAGGCGAATGAAAGAGTGAATTTCTTCTGAAGCTCTATCGCGTGACGGCGCACCGATTTCTGCTTCTCAGCCAGGTCCATGCTCTTGAACTCATATTCCTGACGCAGACGCTGGGCTTTCACGAGCCCCTGCTGCAGATAGTTGATTCGCTCTCCCGACGACGAGCCGCGCAACACGGAGTCCACGTCAATCACCTTGGCAAGTTTCACCTCGGGATGACGCGTCCTGACGAGTTTGCCATCGACAAAGGAATTATCATAACCGCGCACCCCCACATAGGGATACTCGCGCAGATTATTGGCATGCATATTGCCTATCGAGTCAACCTCCTTGCCTACGGAGTCAATCGTGGCCTGCAGTTCGGCCATGTTCTTCCCCACATACTGATTACGCATCCCCTGCTCGTCCATACGGTTGAAATTGGTGTCGAACTTCAGCATAATCTCCTTTATGGAGAAGGTCTCACGGCGATAGGGCACGTTGCGCATATTCGAGGCCCCTGCATCTTTCAGGTTCTCGAACGACTCGCCGTTCCACAGACGGAGGAAGAGATGCGTCCTGTCAGGCGTAATCGACATCTTGCCCGAGTCGGCAAGGATAATCGATGAGTTCTCGAAGCCCTTCGACACATCATAAATCATCATGTCATAGAGCACTCCGGTATCCCTGTTCTTTTCCTGCACGAAAAGATTATAACCGGGAATATCGCTGTAGAACACCCCTTCGGGTATCTCAAGTTCCGGCGATTTCTGACGCATGGAGTAGAGCAGTGTCCACATCTTGGTCTGCGCGATGGGGAGCACATTGTTCTGGAAGAAAAAAGCCCCCGTGGCAATCATCACCATCAGCACTATCAGCGGAGCCATGGTGCGCAACAGGGATATTCCGGAAGCCTTCATGGCCGTGAGTTCAAACTGCTCGCCGAGATTGCCGAAAGTCATGAGCGACGCGAGCAGAATGGCAAGCGGAAGCGCCATGGGAATCATGGTCAGCGCGGCATAGAAAAACAGTTCGGCTATCACATCGACGCCGAGACCCTTGCCTACAAGCTCGTCGATATAACGCCACAGGAACTGCATCAGCACAATGAAAAGGCAGATGCAGAAAGTCATCATGAACAGAGGCACGAAGCTCTGCAGGATGAATATGTCCATGCGTTTTATCCGGAACACAGCCTTGAGGTTGTTTGGGGGATTTTAATGTTCAACGACCGCCATGTGTCCACGCTGCTTGCGGGATACATGGCGGACGCTTGTATGATTGGTTGTTATGGCAATCAATGTCTTGACTGGAGGGAGCGGTTCCCGGCCTTTGTTACTTAATGCCGAGGCGGGTCTTAACGAGGGGAGTGACGTCGGTCACGTCGGTGCCAACATAGACAGGCATCATGTTCTCGAAGATGAAAGTGAAACCACCCTCGGCGCCAACGCTCTGGATAGCCTTGACCACATTTTCCTGTACGGGAGCCATAAGCTGCTGCTGCTGACGCTGGAGGTCCTGCATGGCTGTCTCACGGAATTTCTGAATCTTGGAGTCGAGTTCCTGCATTTCCTGCATGCGACGCTCCTTTATGGTCTGGGGGGTTGATTCTTCAAGAGCCTGGAATTCCTGATATTTCTTGTTGAACTCTTCCTGGAGCTTTGCAAACTCGTCTTCATATTTCTTGGTTGCAGCCTCCATCTGTTCGTTGATGGTCTTGATTTCAGGGAGGGATTCCATGAGCTGGTTGGTGTTGACCACGCCGAACTTCTGGGCGAAAACACTCATGGGAAGCGCAATCATGATTGCGAGCAATAGTTTTTTAATCATCGTTGTATTCGGAAGTTTGATTTTTTGATATTTTTTATAGTTTCAGGGGAAAGATTCGCCCTGCGTGGCGCGGAGCCGCGTGCGCAAAGCGGTGCAAAGATAGCTATTTTATTTGGAATAACCTAACTTTTCAAGTACCTCGTTGGAGACGTCGATACGCGGGGAGGCAAAGATGATATCCCCTGCCGATGCACGGTCGAAGATACACTGGTAGCCCCTCTCCTCCGACACTTTCTTTATGGCATTGTAGACCTCGTCCTGAATAGGTCTCATGAGCGTCTGACGTTTCTTGTAGAGCTCGCCCTCGGGACCGAAATATTTCTGTCGGAGTTCGGCGGCCTGCTTTTCCTTACCTACGATTTCCTCCTCCTTCTTCTTTTTCTGCTCGTCGGTCAGGAACACCATCTCGTTCTGATAGTTCTTATAGAGGGTCTCCGCCTCCTTGGCCACTGCCTCCACCTCTTTCTGCCATCTCTGCGAAATCTGGCTGAGCTGTTCGTTGGCCATCTCATAGGCCGGTACGTTGGAGAGTATATAGTCCATGTCGACAAGCGCGAATTTCTGCGCATATGCGCCTGCGAAGCATGCGATGGCCAATGCCAGTGTCAGGAATAGTTTTTTCATTGTTGTAAAGGAGATTGATGAGTGAATTCTTGTCTTTATTACAGTTGATATAATATATAGACGCGCCGCAATGGAAAAAGTTTAAAGCAGCAGTCTTCCTCCCTCTAAAATCCAAAATTCAAGCCTCAAAACTCAAAACTTCAAGCTTTAAAATCCGAACTCAAAACTTCAAACTCTAAACTTTAAACTCTAAAAAAGCCCACGGCTTTTTTAAAACTCTTGTCCGAGTATGAAGTGGAAGTGAGAGCCACCCTTCGTACCGTAGACGGTGTCGAAACCGTAGGCCCAGTCTATACCCATCATACCGATCATCGGCAGATAGATGCGGACACCGGCACCGGCACTGCGTTTCAGGTCGAAAGGCTGGAAGTTCTTGACCGAAGTCCAGGCGTTGCCACCTTCGAGGAAGGCAAGACCATAGATGGTGCTCGTGGGCTGGAGCATGAAGGGGAAGTGAAGCTCCATGCCGAAGCGGGTGTAGGCATAACCGCCGCCAAGCTGATAGGGAGTGAGCTGTCCGTTGTCATAACCACGGAGAGCGATTGTCTCCTGGGCATAGGTATATGAGCCTGACATGCCGTCGCCACCCACATAGAATGTCTCGAATGGAGATTTGAGATATTTGTTATAACTTCCGAGCAGACCGATGTCGGCACGCGTCATGAACACGAGCGTATATTTCTCCGAACGGTTGAGCGGAGTATAGGTGCGCGATTTGAAGCGCAGTTTCCAGTATTCAATCCATCTGTAAAGTTCCTTCTTCGAAGCGGTGGTGTTCTCTTCCGAGAGCTTCTTCCAATTCTTCTTACCAAAGAGCGATGCCGGAGGAGTCATCTGCAGATTAAGGGAGAAGGTGGAGCCGCGACGGGTATAAAGGGGATTGTCGATTGAGTTACGCGAGAGGGTCAGGCCGATGGTGAGTGCGTTCGACGTACCGTTCTGCATATAGTAGAGATATTCCCAGTTTTTAAGGAAATACCAGCTGTAGCCGAGTTCAGCCTGGAATGTGAAGTAGTCGTCGGGCCAGTCGAGACGCTTTCCGAAGCCCACCGACACACCAATCATCTGAAGGAACTTGTTGGGGTCGTAGGCGTTTTCGTAGGAATTCTGATAATAATCGTTGTAGCCCGTGTTGTAGAGACCGCTGTAGCTATAGAGATAGTTGTTCATATAGTTGCGGTTGTAATATGAAGAGTTGACACCCGTCTGGCGGCTGTACCATGCCGAGACAGAGAGTGAGTTGGGACGCTTGCCACCAAACCACGGGTCGAGGAACGATATCTGGTATGCCTGATAGTAGCGGGCATTGGTCTGGGCCGAGATTGTGAGCTGCTGTCCGTCACCCTGAGGGATGAGTCCCTTGTAGCTGTTGGGGTAGAAAAGGTTCTTTATCGAGAAGTTCGTGAACTTGATTGCCACCTTGCCGATGATACCCGTCTGTCCCCAGCCCATCGAGAACTCAAACTGGTCGTTGGACTTCGATTCGAGGTTGAAGAGCACGTCGACCGTACCGTTCTCCTGGTTCGGTTCGGGACGTATGTCCATATTCTCAGGGTTGAAGTGACCGGTCTGGGCGATTTCACGAGCCGAACGCATAAGGTCGCTCTTGCTGAAAAGCTCACCGGGGCGCACACGCAGCTCCCTTCGGATTACTTTTTCATAGAGACGGTCGTTACCGTTGATAATCACGTTGTTGATTCTCGCCTGGGGGCCTTCGGTGATTCTCATTTCAAGGTCAATGGAGTCGCCGCGCACATTCTTCTCAATCGGGAGAATATCAAAGAAGAGGTAGCCGTTGTCCATATAATAGTTGGCAATGGCGTCGTCGTCCTCAAGCGTGCGCTTGTTTAGTAGCTTCTGATTGTAGACGTCGCCCTTCTCTATGCCGAGGGCATAGGCCAGACGGTCAGAAGGATAGACGGTGTTGCCAACCCAGGTGATATCGTTGATGAAATATTGCTTTCCTTCCTCAAGGTCGATATAGACATCGACGGTCTTCTCGTCGTAGGGCACCACAGAGTCGGAGAGGATTGCCGCGTCGCGATAGCCCTTCTCGTTATATTTCTGTATGATGCGGTTAAGGTCGTCCTGATAGTCGCTCTCCACGAATTTCTTCTGACGGAAAAGATTCAGGAGCTTGCCCTTTTCATTGGTTTTTTTCATCACACGCTGGAGCTGGTTGTCGCTCAGCACCTTGTTGCCCGTGATGTAGATTTTATGCACCTTCACCTTGTCGTTCTTATTGACATTGATGTCGACAATGGCCTCATTGGGATGTGAGAGGTCTTCCGTAAGGTTGATTTTGACCATGGCGTTGCCGAAGCCCTTGTTCGAGAAATATTTCTTGATTATTTCCTCGGCGCGGTTCACGATGTTCTGTGTAATCTGGTTGCCTTTCATGAGCTGAAGGGTTTCCTGGAGGTCCTGCTGCTCCCCTTTCTTGACACCGTGGTAGTTGATTTCCGAGATTCGGGGCTGCTGGCGGAGGTTGAGGGTGAGATAAGCCTTGTTGCCCACGGTCTTGTCGACCGCTATCTGCACCTTCGAGAAAAGTCCCTGGCGCCACAGGCGTTTGGAGGCATCTGTGACATCCGGGCCGGGGATTGTGATGATATCGCCCACTTTAAGCCCGGTATAGCCAATGACTATATAGTCCTCATAGTTGTCGGCCCCCTTGACCTGGATATCGGCGATTTCATAAGCCTTCGGAAGACCGGTGAAAAGTATGTTGGGATTATATACCGTGTCGGTCTCCGACTGTGCCGAGGCAGTAAAGGCCGCGGTAACCGACATGAGAAGCAGCAGTAATGTGATATATTTAAAACGCATGGTCAAACGTTGAGGAAGAGGGGATATGGTGTTTTGATGGGTTTACTTTTTCAGTTGTTCGGAAGTAAGTCCGAAGCGACGCTCACGGCCACGGAAATCGCGGAGTGCCTTGACGAAATCCTCGCGGGAAAAATCAGGCCAGTATGTGTCTGTCACATAAATCTCCGAATAGGCAATCTGCCATAGCAGGAAGTTGCTTACACGGTGGTCGCCTCCGGTGCGTATAAGCAGGTCAGGGTCAGGCATACCGTCTGTCGTAAGATATCTTTCGAAAGCGGCGTCACCGTCCATGTCAGCAATCGCGCGTTTTCCCTCAGCCACGTCGGCGGCAAACCTACGGCATGCTTCGGCTATCTCCCAGCGGGAAGAATAGCTGATGGCGAGCGTCAGTGTGAGTCCGGTGCCATGTGACGTGTCGGCTATACACTGCTGAAGCCTTTCATAAGCTTCCTTAGGCATGCGCGAGCTGTCGCCTATCATGCGCAGCCTCACATTGTTCTTAATCAGGTCGGGGGTCTCGCGCTCGATTGCTATCACAATCAGGTGCATCAGGGCGTCGACCTCGGCCTGCGGACGGTTCCAGTTTTCAGTCGAGAATGTATATAGCGTGAGATAGCCTATGCCGAGTTCCGAGGCAATCTCGGTGATGCGTCTCACCGTATTGACTCCCTCGACATGACCTTCGCTGCGGTCGAGTCCGCGCGCTTTGGCCCAGCGTCCGTTGCCGTCCATGATAATGGCCACGTGGCGCGGAAGGCTGCTCTTATCTATTGTTTCAGTCATTGTCTATACATTAATTATATATCCTTGGTGCTCCTTTCCGTAAGGGTCGCCGTCAGTCTATGCGGTGGCAGGTAACACAGCGTCGCCCGAACTCGTAGCTGATGGAGAAGGTAAGGGTTGAATACCAGTCCGTATTTTTAAGGAAGGAACTTTTTATCTGATAGAGGTCGGTGAGCTCGCGGCTGTCCACATTGTCACCAAACACCTTGGTCATAGTGAATTCCAGACCGAGATTCAAGCGCGGACGTGCCTTGAACTTCACCCCGAAACCCATCGGCAGACTCATGGCCACGAAACTGTCGCCTCCGGTGCTCGACATGGTCACTCCGAGTCCGAGCGACAGATAGGGAGAGAATCGGCTCAGCTGCTTGTAGGTCTCCCCTATGCCATAGTTGAAGAAATTGAATTCAGCCCTGGCCCCGAGGTCATAAATCTGCGACTTGAACTCGTAGACCTTCCCTTCGGGCAACACATTTTCCATCTCGGCGGTCGAGCCGCTGAGCGATGACGTCGTAAACAGGCCACGGATTGCCCAGCGGCTGTTGATGAGATAGCGGAACGAGGCATTGAACGCCACCCCGGGATGAGCAAAGAGATTGCTCTCGTTGGCGTCTCCGAGATAGCCCGACATGCCTAAGCCGACACCTATGTCAAATTTATATTCCTCGACGCTCGCTTGCGTCTGGGCAGCCCCCTGGCCCGGAGCCAGGGTAGCTATAATCAACATTATCGAGATGAGGAGAGAGCGCATCACTTTCTTAGAGGTCACACATTAATTAATAAAGGGGACGGAAAGTGAAACGGCGGATAACACCGCGCCACAACGAATTGCGCAGCTGGCCCGACTCATCGTAGCCTCCGAAAAGATAGATGAAGGGACAGTCCCACTCATCTACAGGCTTGGAGACGCGGCTCGCGGTGAAAGGTACGGGAGTAGCCCATACAGGCAAGGTAGGCTCTCCGGCCTTGATCCATCCTGAGTCATATGACCGTGAAGCGTCGAGCCTTGCATTGAACACCAAAGCCTGCGCACCATAGAATCCAGGTTCACCCTCCTTGAACTGGAGATAGTCGGAAGCCTGGTTCCATGTCAGTCCCTGGTCATAAGATATAAAGAGAAGATTGTCGGTAGCCGTGCCCTCTTCGGTTTCATAGCGGCCGCCCATAGCGATAAGGGCCGAGCGTTCGCTTACCCTCCAGCTGTTGTCGACGCGTGGAGTGTTGTAAGGGAACAACACCACATCTTCGATTTCATACATGTCGCGGGTGCTTATCTTAGCCCATGTCCCACCGTCGTAGCCCCACGTAGAGCCGACTATAACGCCCGAGGCGTCGCGTCCGCCCACGAAAATAGCCATCGGAGTGGAGCTCCATTTGGTCACATAGGTCACCATCTGCCCGGTACCCCTGACAGGACAGCCAGACGGAACCGGTTTTTCAGTCGTAGCCGGATAGCTCACGTGCTTCCATCCGTCGGCATCGCGTCGCGCACCTATAACCGAGGCCTCATAGCCACCGTAGATATGATTCATGTGAGCACCCGTAGCTGTCCAGCTCAGCCCGTCGGTCGACTTGAAGAGCGAGCCGGATGCATCAAGCATATACAGGGCGTCGGAACTTGCGGTCAGGGAGTTGACATCGGCGTCGGCCGGTAATGCAGGATGCATCATCTCCCAATCGCCGGCAAAAGGATCACCGCTGACAGCCAGCGTCGCCGAGCCGCCGCCCGTAGTGAGGCAATAGGCTTTGCCCATATATTCCACAGCCTTCTGGGCCTCGGGCCTGTTGATATCGGTCGGCAGCGAACGTTTCGCCTGCTCAGACCAATAGAGAGTGTCAGGCTTTAGAGTATGGACATTAACCTTTATGCGGTATTCATATTTCGACAGGCCGTCGTAGGAAGTGACCAGCAATTTCACAGGGCCGTCGGCAAAGTTAATGCTGTCCTTGGGACTCTTGATATAATCAATAGTGGTGTCACGGTCCGTCCCAGGGATACGGAAAGTAAGGTCGCAGCCTTTTGCAGAAGCCGTGCCTATTTTCACTATAAGTTTATCGATTTTCGTGCCTACAGGAAGCGAATCGGCGTTGAATATCTCCCCTGTCGGGAGGTCAATCGAGAAAAACACCGAATCAAGACGCGTAAGCACGCTGTCGTCCTTGGCAAGGCTGAACGACGACACCGCGCAGTTGCCGAGGTCACCCTCGATGTCAACAACCTCGTTAGAGTCGCTGTTGCAACTCGCTATAGTCGCCATCATTACAGTCGCCAACAAGAGATATAGCGGGAATCTGTTTGTCATAATGTGAGTAGCTGCCCCGCTGGGGAGGCACATTGTTTACTTGCTTTTCTATAGTTCTGAAATGTACACAATAAGCCCTATGCACTATTTCAAGATGCAAAGTTAACAACATTTTCGTTAACTACCATTCGGCGAGAGTGAAAAAAACATAACAGTCGCCATCAGACTGCGCCGAAGAGCGCAAAGCGGCAATCTGTCTCCGAATAGGCTACAAGTCTGCCTACCAAGGGTATACAATAATAACATTTTTTCAACATTCCGCATTTTTATCGAGCATTTTTCTTGCCGATTCAATACTTTTCCCCTACATTTGCAATGGACAAAGCGATTGTCCTCCCAAAACGGCAGACTCTCGCCAAGCGCCGTCCCCCCTCTTCAAAACCGCGACAACGCGCTTCATCAAACCTGACACAATTCACAAAACGATATTATAAAAAACATTTCTAACATCCTAACATTCATTTACAAGCTATTTACAATCATTCGGAGCCACATTTGAAATCTCTGATACCGACGACGGATTAACAGCCGGCCATATCAGGAATCGTTTTTTCAATATATGTGTTTTTACAAGATTGTAGATTAGAGAGGGGGACAGGCCGTGAGGCTCATCCCCCTTATCTATTTTGCGGTTCAAAATCCCCACGCCGCAGTTCTGTATTCAACTATACGGCACTCCAAGTCACTTTCTCGGAGCTATGACCCTGTCCCCTATAAGCTTGGCAAGGGCTGACCGGGAATTTTCAAGTTCCTGTATCTGCCTCATCAATGGAAGAGCACGGTCATAATCATCAGCGAAGGCGGCAAGCTCCTCTTTTGTATCGGAAATGCGCGTCCAGATGATGGCATCCTTAAGTTCATGCAGAGCGCGCGGCACAAGCTCACCCAGCTGGTCCTGTTCACTGTCGACCTTGGCATATTTCGTATGCACCTTGCTCAATATATGTTTCTCCACCACCATCTCCGTGGCGAGATTGCGCACGCTGTCGTCGGGCGACGAGCACATCAGCCTCGAGAGATAGGCCGAGGAAAAGACCTCTATGCCCTTGGCATAGTTACGGTCCACTGTCTCGCGGAGCGTTCTCTCCATTGCCGAAATGCTACCAACGTCAGTGGCCTTACCCCGTATCTCCTCGACACCGGCGGCGAATTCCGCGGCCCGCCTCTCCTCAAGCTGCGCCTTACAGCGAGCAAGGTCTTCATCCCATGTGCCACTGCTGAGGCTCAGGGCCTCGTCGAGAAAATGGCTTAAATCCGCGTTCACGAAATGGATATCATCTGCGGCGAGGTCTGCTTCTATATATTCAAGCACTGTCATTGGCACCACATTCCCATTCTCGTCTATGCCGTCGGCAAAGGCATAATTGCCATATTTCGCCACCAAACGCGCGAGAGCCATCTCATAGGTGCGGAGAAACTTGACATGCCCGGGGTCATTGCCCGATGATGCCTTCTCTGGAGAGGACGGAACAGCCGTGGCGGCCGTGGCGGCGTCACCGCCACCCGGCCCATCCGGAATGGCTGTCAGCGACTCCTCACGCTGGCGGTCCTCACGGGATTTCAGGCGGTATTCATTATAATATTTCCCTATTTCACGCCTTAGCACATCCTCGTCCATGAAAAGCAGACGCGAGCACTCCTGCGCATATACGCTCCTCGTAATTTCGTCGGGAATCAGTGCGATGGTCCTCACAACCCGCGTGATAACCTTGGCACGCTTCGTCGGGTCATTTTCGGCATCCGCCATCAGGATTTTCGCCATAAAACTTATGAAATCCGTCTCATTATCGCGGATATACTCCTCCACTTCCGTAGAGCTGTGCTTCTGGGCGAACGAGTCAGGGTCCTCACCCTCCGGCAGCAGGAGCACTTTGATATCCATCCCGTCCTGGAGGAGAAGTTCGATTCCTCGCAGCGAGGCCTTTATGCCGGCGGCGTCACTGTCGTAGATGAGCGTCACATTGGAAGTGAAGCGCTTTATCAGCCTCACCTGCTCCACCGTCAGGGCCGTACCCGACGAGGCGACCACATTGCACACCCCGGCCTGATGCATGGATATGACATCCATGTAGCCTTCCACGAGTATGCACTTCTGCGCTTTCGATATCGCCTGCTTGGCCTGGAAAAGGCCGTAGAGCTCCCTGCGCTTGAGGTATATCTCCGATTCAGGCGAATTGACATATTTGGCAATCTTCTTTTCCTGGCTCAAAGTGCGGCCGCCGAAAGCGACCACCTTGCCCGAGAGTGTGAATATCGGGTAAATCACACGTCCACGGAAGCGGTCATAGACCTTCCCGTCCTCTGTCCTGGTGCAGAGCCCTGTCGAGAATAGATACTCCTCGCTATATCCGCGCTGAAGGGCGGTGGTATATAGAGCGTCGCGGGAATCGAGCGCATAGCCGAGATGGAAGCGCTCTATCATAGCCTCGCTTATGCCACGATAGCGAAAATACGACAGCCCTATGTCGCGCCCGTCGGCTGTGTCCTTGAGATTCTTCTCAAAATAGCGCATCGCGAAATCGTTGAGAGCCATCATGTTCTCACGGTCACCCTCCGCCTTGCGCTCGGCGTCGGTCATTTCATGCTCCTCGATTTCGATGTTATATTTCCTGGCGAGATAGCGCAAGGCTTCGTTAAACGACAGCTGCTCCAGCTTCATGATGAAGCTGACCGGGCTTCCGCCCTCCCCGCAGCTGAAGCATTTGCACATTCCCTTGGCCTTCGACACATAGAACGAAGGCGAACGATCGTTATGGAAAGGGCACAGCCCTACATAATTGGCCCCGCGACGTTTAAGGGTCACGAAGTCACTCACCACTTCCACTATGTCGGCGGCATCGAGTATACGCTGGACTGTCGCATTGTCGATTTTCTTCATCTCGCCTGCAAAATTACTATTTTATGCGGAATTTTTCGTATATTTGCAGGCTGAAAACCAAACGGGAGTCGTCCGTATGACTCCTTAAAACAAACATCACTAATGGCAAACATTAACATCACTTTCCCTGACGGCAGCGTCAAGCAGTTTGAAAGCGGAGTCACACCCCTTCAAATCGCAGAATCCCTGTCGTCGCAGCTCGCCCGCGACATCCTTGCCGCATCCGTCAACGATAAGGAATGGGACATCTCCCGCCCCATAACCGAAGACGCCACAATCCGCCTCTTCAAATGGGAGGACCCCGAAGGCAAACACGCCTTCTGGCACTCCTCGGCCCACTTACTCGCCGAAGCCCTCCAGGAATTGTTCCCCGGAGTGAAATTCGGCATAGGCCCAGCCATTGAAAACGGATTCTACTACGATATCGACCCGGGCGACAACACCATAACCTCAGCCGACTTCCCCCGTATCGAGAAAAAAATGCTCGAACTCGCCCAGCAGAAGCAGCCCATCGTGCGCGCCGACATATCCAAGGCCGACGCCCTGAAGCTGTTCGGCGACCGTGGCGAACAGTACAAATGCGAGCTCATCAGCGAACTTGAAGACGGCCATATCACAACCTACACACAAGGTTCATTCACCGACCTCTGCCGAGGCCCGCACATCGCCACCACTGCCCCGATAAAGGCAGTGAAAGTCACCTCGCTCGCTGGAGCCTACTGGCGCGGCGACGAGAAGCGCAACCAGCTCGTCAGAGTCTACGGCATCACCTTCCCGAAGAAAAAGATGCTCGACGAATACCTTGTGTTGCTTGAAGAAGCCAAGAAACGCGACCACCGCAAACTCGGCAAAGAGATGGAACTCTTCGCCTTCTCCCAGAACGTAGGCGCCGGTCTTCCCCTCTGGCTCCCCAAAGGCACAGCCCTGCGCGACCGCCTCGAGCAGTTCCTCCGTAAGATTCAGAAACAATACGGCTACCAGCAGGTAATCACCCCCCATATCGGCAACAAGAACCTCTATGTGACCTCCGGCCACTATGCCAAATACGGCAAGGATTCATTCCAGCCCATCCACACGCCCGAAGAAGGCGAGGAATACCTGCTTAAGCCAATGAACTGCCCCCACCACTGCGAGATTTTCCGCGCCCTGCCACGCAGCTACCGCGACCTGCCATTGCGCCTAGCAGAGTTCGGCACCGTCTACCGCTACGAGCAGAGCGGCGAGCTCCACGGACTCACCCGAGTGCGCGGATTCACGCAGGACGACGCCCACATCTACTGCGCCCCCGATCAGATAAAGGGTGAATTCCTCAAGGTGATGGACATCATCTTCTACATCTTCAAGGCTCTGAAATTCGACAATTTCGAAGCTCAGATTTCACTCCGCGACCCCAACCATAAGGAAAAATATATCGGTTCAGACGAAAACTGGCATCTCGCCGAGCAGGCCATCATCGACGCCTGCGCAGAAAAGGGTCTTAAAGCCCGTACCGAACTCGGAGAAGCCGCCTTCTACGGGCCCAAGCTCGACTTCATGGTCAAGGACGCACTCGGACGCAAATGGCAGCTCGGCACAATCCAGGTCGACTACAACCTCCCCGAGCGCTTCCAGCTCGAATACACCGGCTCTGACAATCAGAAACACCGCCCCGTAATGATTCACCGCGCCCCCTTCGGCTCGATGGAACGCTTCGTGGCAGTCCTCCTCGAGCACACCGCCGGCCGCTTCCCCCTCTGGCTCGCTCCCGAGCAGGCCGTGGTGCTTCCGATTTCCGAGAAGTTCAACGACTATGCCTACGAGGTTGCCAGCCAGCTCAACGCACTCGACATCCGCGCCCATGTCGACGACAGAAATGAAAAAATCGGTAAAAAAATTCGCGACAACGAACTTAAGAGAATACCCTATATGCTCATTGTCGGTGAAAAAGAAGCTGAAAATGGTGAAATTTCTGTAAGAAAACAGGGCGAAGGTGATAAAGGTTCGATGAAAATTGCTACCTTTGCAGCCGAATTGACACGCGAAGTCAACGAAATGATTAATCAATAAATCCCTGAATGGAGAAAAAACCCTTCACTCCGCGCCCTCCGCGCCCCAATAACGGCCCACGACGCCCTTTCAACAACGCCAAAAAAGAAGAGCCCTACGCCATCAACGAACACATCCGTGCACGTGAAGTGCGACTCGTAGGCGATAATGTCGAAAACGGCGTCTTCCCCACTCAGGAAGCTTTGAAAATCGCCGACGGACTCGGACTCGACCTCATCGAGATTTCCCCGACCGCCCAGCCCCCTGTCTGTCGCGTGCTTGACTATCAGAAGTTCCTCTACCAGCAGAAAAAGCGTCAGAAGGAGCAGAAAGCCAAGGCTACCAAAGTTGTTGTCAAGGAAATCCGTTTCGGACCCCAGACCGATGACCACGACTACAACTTCAAGCTCAAGCATGCAATCGGCTTCCTTCAGGAAGGCGCAAAAGTAAAGGCTTACGTCTTCTTCAAAGGCCGCTCAATCCTCTTCAAGGAACAAGGCGAGGTGCTCCTGCTCCGTTTCGCCAACGACCTTGAGGAATACGGAAAGGTCGACCAGATGCCAGTGCTCGAAGGCAAACGCATGATTATCATGCTGAGCCCGAAGAAGAAATAAAACCCTCTGCCAAGAGATAGCCGCAGTAAGCCTCAAAAGCCCTGCGCCTACCATATGGGTCAAATCCGCAACGCGGACCAAGCCCGCAAGAATTAAAATCATTATTTAACAATCACAACAAATGCCAAAGATTAAGACTAATTCCGGTGCCAAAAAGAGGTTCGCCCTTACCGGATCAGGAAAGATCAAGAGAAAACACGCTTACAAGAGCCACATCTTGACCAAAAAGACTAAGAAGCAGAAGCGCAACCTAACCCACTTCGGTCTCGTTTCGCACGCTGACTCATCAAGCGTCAAGGAGCTCCTCGCCATAAAGTAAGGAAGTTTTCACTATCTTAAAAATCGTGATTTCTAATTCAATTATCTAACCGAACGGTCAGCCACCTAAAAAATGAATCTAAGTGCATTGACGTGCCGCTGACGTTCACAATCCATTTTTCAAAATGCCAAGATCAGTAAATCATGTAGCTTCAAGAGCTCGCCGCAAAAAAATCCTTAAACTTACCCGTGGTTACTTCGGCTGTCGCCGCAACGTATGGACAGTAGCGAAGAACACCTGGGAAAAGGGTCTCACCTACGCCTACCGCGACCGCAAGGACAAGAAGCGTAACTTCCGTGCCCTCTGGATTCAGCGTATCAACGCCGCAGCCCGTCTTGAAGACCTTTCTTACTCAAAGCTCATGGGCCTCATCCACAAAGCAGGCATCGAAATCAACCGCAAAGTCCTCGCTGACCTCGCGCTCAACAATCCTGCCGCTTTCAAGGCCATCGTTGACAAAGTGAAGAACGCATAAGCGTCCTCCCGCTTTTCAATCTTGAACCCACACCAAGGGCCTTCCCGAAAATCTTCAAGGGGAGGCCCTTGATTTTATAGCATGAATGCCGTGACGCGCTCATGCGCGTACAAATCCGAAATCAATCCAAACACTTTCTTAACCCCAACCAAAGTGGATAACAAGAAATACTCACCAGCCACCCTTTGCGTGCAGGCCGGCTGGATCCCTACAAAAGGACAGCCCCGTGTGCTCCCGATTATCCAGAGCACGACATTCAAATATGACACATCCGAGCAGATGGCCAGGCTGTTCGACCTCGAGGACTCAGGCTATTTCTATTCCCGTCTCCAGAATCCGACCGTTGACGCCGTAGCGGCCAAAATCGCGGCTCTCGAAGGGGGCGTGGCGGCAATTCTCACATCTTCCGGTCAGGCCGCGAATTTCTATGCCGTTTTCAACATCTGTGAAGCCGGTGACCATATAGTCTCCTCTTCAAATATCTATGGCGGCACCTACAACCTTTTCGGAGTAACGCTCAAAAAACTTGGCATCGACTGCACCTTCATCGACCCGAACGCCTCCGACGAGGAGATTCAGGCCGCGTTCCGTCCCAATACCAAAGTGCTCTTCGGCGAGATTATCTCCAATCCCGGAGGAGAAGTCCTCGACATCGAGCGTTTCGCCGGAATAGCCCATGCCAACGGCGTTCCCCTGATAGTCGACAACACTTTCCCAACCCCAATCAACTGCCGTCCCTTCGAATGGGGCGCTGACATAGTGACACACTCCACAACCAAATACATGGACGGGCATGCAGTCAGCGTGGGCGGAGCTATCGTCGACAGCGGAAATTTCGACTGGGAAGCACACGCCGAAAAATTCCCCGGCCTTACCACTCCCGACGAGTCATACCATGGCCTCACCTACAGCAAGGCTTTCGGCAAGGGAGCATATATAACAAAGGCTGTAGCCCAGCTCATGCGTGACCTCGGCTCGATGATGTCGCCTCAAAACGCCTTCCTTCTCAACCTCGGCCTTGAGACACTACATCTCCGCATGCCCCGCCACTGCGAAAATGCCATGACAGTGGCAAAATGGCTCGAAGCCAATCCGAAAGTGAAGTGGGTGAACTATTGCGGACTCGAAAACAACAAATATCATTCGCTGGCTGAAAAATATATGCCCGACGGTTCCTGCGGTGTGATAGCCTTCGGCCTCGACGGAAGCCGTGAGGATGCAATAGCCTTCATGGACCGTCTAAAATTCATCGCTATTGTCACCCATGTCGCCGACGCGCGCACCTGTGTGCTCCACCCCGCGAGTCATACCCACCGTCAGCTTTCCGATGAGCAGCTCCGTGAAGCGGGAGTGGCCCCCGACCTCATCCGCCTCTCCGTAGGTATCGAGGATGTCTCCGACATAATAGCCGACCTCTCCCAGGCACTCTCGGAATAAATCAATCAAGAGTCTGGAGACCGCCACCGTTGACAAAGAGGGTCTGCCCGCTAATCCACTCGGAAACAGGAGCCGAGAAATAGAGTATGGCGCCGGCGATGTCGCTGACCTCGCCGAGACGCTTCAACGGAGTGTGTTTCAACATCCGCTCCTCCATTTCAGGCGTCAGCACCGATGCGAAAGCATGCGTGCGTGTGGCCCCCGGGCCTACATTATTTATTCTTATGCCAAACGGGCCGAAATCATAGGCCAAGTTGGCGGTCAGATGGTTGAGAGCGGCTTTCGACGATGCATAGACACCCATATTAGCCTCCTTGTTGAGACTGCTCGTCGAAGTGATGTTTATGATGCTCCCATAGCCTGACTTCGCCATATGCGGAACCGCAAGCTGGCAGAGACGCCAGGGTGCGAAAACGTTTATGCTGTAGATTCTCTCGAGATATCCACGGTCAATCTTGAATGGGTTCTCCCGGCCTCCGCCTCCGAGCCCTACATTGTTGACCAGAATGTTTATAGTGCCGAAAGTGTCGACCGTCTTCTCTATAAGGGTCACCAGGTCACCGTCGTCGAGCACATTGCATGCCATCGCCGAGGCATTTCCACCCTCGGCGGTGATGGCATCGGCCACAGCCTGCGCCTTTTCAAGTGAAAGGTCACTGACCATTACGGAGGCTCCGGCGCGGGCGAGTATCATGCAGGCCCCTTTGCCTATGCCATCGCCACCGCCGGTGACAACCGCGACCTTACCGCTGAGGTCAAAAAGACTGTCTATCTTCATAACTGCTATTATTTTAGGAGGAATTGTTTGGATTTAAATCATTTTAAATAAAAAACATCCCCCATGCGGCCATGGTTTATAATCGGACTCAGAGATTGTCTAAATTTTATAATTATTTTATCATGAGATTCTTAAATCAAGTTTCCGGCCATCTTTAAATGTCCTATCGGCTGATTTTGCCAAGCCTCATCGGTCATAATGCCCGCATTATTCCCTCTTCAACTTGCAAAATCATCTCGATAATCCATTTAAATCTGGCTCTCGGTGATTCCCGTCGCCGAGACATATCGGCGATAGGCCTTTCTGTCGCTGAGGATATCAGTCCACTCGGCGCTGAGAGTGGCACTGTTCTTAAGGAAACGCCACGAAATGCCAAGATTCCACAGCTTCTGCGTGTCCGCTTTCCGGTCTATTCCCGTTCCCGAGCGGAAAGAATACTCAAAGTCATTGTTAATGCGCAAGCCATAGGGCAAATCGGCATATGAGTCGAGCCTGAAACGATAATCGCCCACATGCTCGGCCGCCTCCCGCATCTCATTGCGCGAGGCGGAATAGCGCCAGATTGCACCTAAAATAAACCCTCCCCACGACGGATTATAAGACAGACGGCATGTAGCCCCGCAGTTCCTCATGCGGGTGATGCTGCGTGACGCCCCACTGCCGTCATTGTCGCTTATAAGACCAACCGACCTTGTATAACCGGCGTTAACGACTGAAAACAGTCTCAACTTCCGCCACAGCAACACGTTGTAATCCACTGACAAGGTCATACTTCGGTCACCGTTGACATTGACCGGATATGTCTCACGTACACCGGTGTTCACGTCATAAACCTCTGCCTGCGCCTGTTTGTTGCAGATATTCGAGAACCCGATAGAAGCGGATATGGCGTTTGAGTCATAATTACGGTATTCAAGATTGAAATCCTGACGGTAGGCAGCCTTCAGGTACGGATTGCCATGAGTCACGTAAAGAGGGTTACTGTTGTCGGTCATTGACAGCAAGTCGGATAGCGACGGCTGCTGTGAGTTTCCGACATAGGAGAAAGTCAGTGATTTCATCCCGTTCTGCCACGAAGCGGAAAAGAGCGGACTGAAATTGGTGGCGGTGCGCACGGTGTCGGCATGCGACAGTCCGCTTTTCTGCGCAAGGGTCCTCCGCTCCGGCTCGACGGTCATTTGAGCCGTGACATACCAGTTCTCAGGGTTATACGAGAGCTGAGCCATTATGGCATGGCCTATCGAACGGCTACGGTTGAAATTACTCAGGCTGTCGATATATGCCGATTGATAGCCCTCCGGCAAAAAACCTATATTCATATCCGCAGTCCCGTCATGAAAAGCGGAAAGGTCATAGGCCGAACGGCTGCGACGCTCCTTGGCATACTTAAGCGCATAGCTGAGACTAACGCTGAAATTCTTTGGCAGAGGCTGCCAGAACATAAGTCCGACCGAACGTGAGATATCCCGCGAAGGGCTCTCATTATATTGATTGCGGTAGAGAAGCGAGTCCCGTCCATCAGATGCCGGCAGACGGTAGAAGCGTGTTGACGACAGCGAGAAATCCTTCCCGTGGCCATCCGACTCTGAATAGTCGGCCGTGAACCGCAACGACGAACGATGCCGGTTCAGAATCCTACTGAGAGAAAAAGACAGCCTATAGTTGTCGTTTCCCCTCCTCGAAAGGGTTGATATGCCCGATTCATTGACCCTATATTCCAAAGGCACTTTCCCATAGGCATCATCTTTGAAAGGGTCGCGGGCACTGAGACCCGGATCGGAGTCGAATGTCGCTTGCCGCCCATCGTTGGCACTACGGTTTTTCGACGTGCCCACTCCTCCCTCTAACCTCACGAGGGTCAGGGAGTCAATCTCCCATCCGAAATCGACATTGGGACTAAGCGCAAAACTTTTATTTACATTATCGCTCGCCGAGCAAAGATAGTTGGTGGTCTGTGGAAGATATTGCTCTGACGCCGACGTAAATTCGTTACCGTCAATGCTGTTGCGCAGGGAAATGTTTGCATTTACAGAAAAGCGGCTATGCTGCTTCGAGAAACTGGCCCATACGTTGTCATTACGGTTGTCGCGATAGTCGGTAGTCGAATTCCTGTTACCGCTCCTCGCCGTCAGCGACAGATTATCGCCGTTTGACTTGAAGCGGCTGACCTGAAGGGCGGCTTCCTTCTTATGATTATTTCCGGCCCCGGCCTCCGCATAGGCCATCAGTGTGCCGTTGATTTCACGGGCAGTGGAAAGGTCAAGCACATAGTTGCCCATAGCCGAACGGCGTCCGAGAAAGGAATCTTCCTCACTGCTCTTGTCATACACCTTCAATTTGCTGACCACATCGGCTGGAAGGCTCTCGAGAGCGGCCAATATATTCGAACCGAAAAATTTCTTTCCGTTGACATTTATTTCTTTCAACGGACGTCCGTTGAATGTCAGAGTCTTTGTCTCACGGTCATATTCCATCCCCGGCACCCTCCTCAGCAGCTCTTCGAGATAGGCACCCTCGCGCACCTTATAGGCTGCAGCGTTTATTATGACCGTGTCACCACGGACTGTAATCTCACGCATAGGAGCCGTCACCACCACTCCCTCCAGTTCGATATCGGGAATGGAATCGGGGGCTGTGGCGGCAGAGGTATGGGCCGGCAGAGACAATACGGCAATCAAGGCCGGGATTACAATACTTATAAACTTATGAAGTGACATTCGCAGTGACAAATTTACTACTTTATTCTTTTTAAGCGGGCTTTTACGGGCACAAATATAAGTCATCACTCCACCCTCCCGACTGCGATTATGAACAGAAGCCACCTCAGAATTACAAAAAATGAAGAGTAATTTCCTTATCCGAAATATTCTGTAATATTTCAGATTTTAAGTAACTTTGGGGACATAAGGGATGTAGGCTCCCCTTTATGAATCGTATATATATGGAGACTATCTCGTCTATATGCTATATTGTAACATTCTAATCCTTATCTAATCACCTTAAATAAATTTAATGGGCTATGAAAAATTTATTATTTGTAGCACTTATGGTATGTACTGCTTGTGGTGCTTTATTCGCAAAGAATCCTCTTGGCAAGGCATCCATAACTTTGAATGACGGGACAGCCGTCAGTGGCTTCTGTGAGGATATGTTTAAGCATGAAAGACCTACAATCAAGCTATCCCCACAATCAGATGGCAAAAAATCTGTAAAATATCAGGCCTCAGATATACGGGAACTCAGATATGAAGCGCCTAACGATACCGTTATTGAATATTGGTATCCGGTTCCGTATTACCATAGCACAACGCTATTGATGAAAAAGGTACGCCAATATGGAAGCGTAATTTTATGGTCTGCATGTATCGGTGGGCAGGAATTAACCGGGCCTCAGGGCATGAGATGGACTGAAAGGGTGAAAAACTGTGTCTCTTTCGGTTCGGATATGGCAGGCGGAACAGCCTGGGATTTACCTCACATCATAAATGGCAGATGCAAAGAACTTTCCGGATATGGAGATTTCATAAAGAATTATAAAAAATCACATCCGGATATTAAAGATTGGACTGAAACAGAGCCGCTAATGGATATGTGTAAAGCATATATGGATTATATCCTTGATGCGGCAAAATAAAAGTGTACACCATCTTTAAAACAACACATATACACAAGAGGCAAATAATGAAAATTTGAAAGTATTCGGGCGAATTTGCTTAAAATTTCAGGGCAAATTAGGTTATAAGGGAAATAATATGTAATTTTGCGGACTCCAATTCATTACTCCGCAAAAAACTATGAGCGACAGACTATTCATCTTCGACACCACCCTCCGCGACGGCGAGCAAGTGCCCGGGTGTCAACTCAATACGGTTGAAAAAATTGAAGTTGCAAAGGCTCTTGAGTCTCTTGGGGTCGACGTGATTGAAGCAGGCTTCCCCGTGTCGAGTCCCGGAGACTTCAATTCGGTGGTTGAAATTTCAAAAGCCGTGACATGGCCTACGATATGCGCCCTCACCCGCGCCGTGGAGAACGATATCCGCGTAGCCGCCGAGGCCCTGAAATACGCCAAGCATCCACGTATCCACACCGGTATCGGAACCTCCGACTACCATATAAAATATAAGTTCAACTCCACCCGCGACGACATCCTCGAGCGCGCCGTAGGCGCAGTGGCCTTCGCGAAGAAATTTGTGGAGGACGTGCAGTTCTATGCCGAGGATGCAGGCCGTACGGACAATGAATACCTGGCACGGGTAGTGGAAGCTGTGATACGTGCCGGGGCCACGGTAATCAATATTCCTGACACCACCGGCTATTGCCTCCCGTCGGAGTTCGGAGCAAAAATCAAGTATCTCATTGACCATGTGGAGGGAATCGACAAAGTCGTCATAGCCACCCACTGCCACAACGACCTCGGAATGGCGACAGCCAACACCGTCACGGGAGTGGTAAACGGCGCACGCCAGGCCGAAGTGACAATCAACGGCATCGGGGAACGCGCAGGCAACACATCGCTCGAGGAAGTGGTAATGACTTTCCGCTCCCACAAAGACCTCGGAATCGACACCAACATCAACGCGACAAAAATCACAGGCATCAGCCGCATGGTGTCGAGTCTCATGAACATGCCCGTACAGCCCAACAAAGCGATTGTGGGGCGCAACGCCTTCGCCCACTCTTCGGGCATCCATCAGGACGGTGTGCTCAAAAACCGTGAAAGCTATGAGATTATCGACCCGAAGGATGTCGGCATCGACGAAAACTCAATCGTGCTTACAGCCCGCAGCGGACGCGCGGCCCTCAAACACCGCCTCCATGTGCTCGGAATAGAGCTGTCGCCCGAAGACCTCGACAAGGCCTATGAAGCTTTCCTCAAACTCGCCGACCGCAAGAAGGAAATCAACGACGACGATGTGCTCATGATAGCCGGTGCCCACCGCAAGGCCCTCAACCGCATCAAACTCGATTTCCTACAGGTGACCAGCGGCGTAGGGGTCCACTCCGTGGCAAGCGTGGGGCTCGACATAGCAGGCGAGAAATTCGAGGCGTGCGCCTCGGGCAACGGCCCCGTAGACGCGGCTATCAGCGCAATCAAACTCATTATCCACCGCAAGATGCTCGTAAAGGAATTCCTCATCCAGGCAATCAACAAGGGCAGCAACGATGTGGGCAAGGTGCACATGACAGTGGAACACGAAGGCACCCCCTACTATGGCTTCTCAGCCAACACCGACATCGTGGCTGCAAGTGCCGAGGCCTTTATCGACGCAATCAACAAATTCGTACATTAATAAAATACACCCCTAAGTCATGGGAAAAACTCTGTTTGACAAAATCTGGGATGCGCATGTGGTCAACAACATACCAGGCGGCCCGTCCCAACTCTATATCGACCGTCATTACTGCCACGAAGTGACAAGCCCACAGGCATTTGACGGCCTGCGTCAGAGAGGGCTGAAGGTTTTCCGTCCGGAAAAGACATTCTGCTCTCCCGACCACAACATCCCCACACTCAACCAGGACAAACCGATAGCTGACCCCGTGTCGCGCAACCAGGTAGAAACCCTGACCCGCAACGCAACCGATTTCGGTGTCACTCTCTTCGGCCTCGGACATCCGAAGAACGGTATCATACACGTTATCGGCCCTGAAAACGGCCTGACACTTCCCGGCTACACGATTGTGTGCGGCGACAGCCACACGTCGACCCACGGAGCCTTCGGAGCGGTGGCCTTCGGCATCGGCACAAGCGAAGTTGAGATGGTGCTCGCCTCGCAATGCATCCTACAGCCGAAACCCAAGACCATGCGCATAAATGTCAACGGCAAACTCCGTCCGGGAGTGACCGCCAAAGACATCGCCCTCTATATAATCGCGAAAATGACCACCGGCGGAGCCACGGGCTATTTCGTCGAATACGCAGGGGAAGCCATACGCAACCTCTCAATGGAGGAGCGAATGACCGTCTGCAACCTCTCCATCGAAATGGGAGCGCGCGGAGGCATGATAGCCCCCGACGAGACCACGTTCGCCTACGTGGAGGGACGCGAATATGCCCCCAAAGGGGAGGAATGGGAAAAGGCCGTGGCCTACTGGCGCACGCTTCCCTCAGACCCCGATGCAAAATTCGACCGCGAGATAGACTTCGACGCAGCCGACATTGAACCGCGCATCACTTTCGGCACTAATCCCGGCATGGGAATCGGCATCAACGAGCCTATCCCCTCGCCTGACCCCGAGGACGAGGCAGGCAAAATTTCTTATGAGAAATCGCTTGAATACATGGGCTTCAAGGCCGGTCAGATGCTCGAGGGCATACCGGTAGACTACGTGTTCCTCGGAAGCTGCACGAATGGACGCATAGAGGACTTCCGCGCTTTCGCTGACTTCGTGAAAGGGAAGAAGAAAGCCCCGGGTGTCACGGCGTGGCTTGTCCCAGGCTCATGGGGCGTCGACAAGCAGATACGCGAGGAGGGTCTTGACAAAATCCTTGAGGAGGCGGGGTTTGAAATCCGTCAGCCGGGATGCTCCGCCTGTCTCGCGATGAACGAGGACAAGGTGCCTGCCGGCAAACTTGCGGTCTCGACCTCGAACCGCAACTTCGAAGGGCGCCAGGGCCCCGGCTCACGAACGATTCTCGCCGGTCCGCTCGTGGCGGCAGCGGCAGCGGTTACGGGAGTGCTCACCGACCCGAGAAAATAGTCCGCTCAGAGGAGACAGAGATTCCATCCATCCGTTTGAACATCAACTTATGAAAGAAAAATTCACCACCATATGCTCGACATGCGTTCCCCTGCCGATGGAGAACGTAGACACTGACCAGATAATCCCTGCACGCTTCCTTAAAGCCACCTCGCGCGAGGGCTTCGGCGACAACCTCTTCCGCGACTGGCGCTACGACAAGGACGGGAATCCAGTGAAGGATTTCGTGCTCAACGACCCGACCTATTCCGGCTGCATACTCGTGGCCGGCAAGAATTTCGGGTCAGGTTCCAGCCGCGAGCACGCTGCCTGGGCCATCGCAGACTACGGTTTCCGCGTAGTGGTGTCGAGCTTCTTCGCAGATATCCACAAGAACAACGAGCTTAACAACTTCGTGCTTCCCGTGGTGGTCAGCGAGCCTTTCCTCGCCGAGCTTTTCGACTCAATCGCAGCCGACCCGAAGACAAAAGTCACCGTAGACCTCCCCTCGCAGACAATCACCAACCTCGCAAACGGGAAGAGCGAAAAATTCGATATAAACCCCTACAAGAAGCAGTGTCTCTCGGAAGGCCTCGACGACATCGAATATCTCCTTTCGAAAAAAGCCGATATCGAAGCGTGGGAAGCCAGGAGGTAGTCTAATAAACAACAGAAGTCAGCGACAGACACACATATGTACGTTGAGATAATGGATACCACTCTCCGCGACGGAGAGCAGACATCGGGAGTGTCGTTTTCGACCTCCGAAAAACTCGCCATCACGCGCCTGCTTCTTCAGGAGCTCCACGTGCCACGCATCGAAATCGCCTCGGCGAGAGTGTCGGACGGAGAGCGTGAGACAGTGAAACGTGTCTGCTCCTGGGCTGAGAAGACGGGATATATCGAGCGCGTGGAAGTGCTCGGATTTCTCGACAACGGCAGCTCGGTAGAGTGGGTGAAAAGTGTCGGAGGCCGGACAATCAACCTCCTCGCGAAGGGTTCGGAGAGACACTGCCGCCTCCAGCTTAAGCAGACACCGGAGGAGCACTTCGCGGCCATAGCCCGTGAGGTAGACAACGCCCGTAGGGCAGGCCTTGATGTGAACATCTACCTTGAGGACTGGTCAAACGGGATGAAACATTCACGCGACTATGTAATCGCCCTTATGGAAGCCATAAAGGAGCTCCCAATAAAGCGCTTCATGCTCCCCGATACGCTCGGCATACTGAATCCGTATGACACCCTGTCGTATGTCCATTCGATTGTCAAACGCTATCCGCACCTCCACTTTGACTTTCATGCCCACAATGACTATGACCTTGCTACCGCCAATGTATTCGCGGCGGTCAAAGGGGGGGCCCGAGGAGTCCACTGCACCATCAACGGCCTCGGCGAGCGAGCGGGAAACGCCGCACTGTCGAGCACGGTAGCAGTGATTCACGACCAGCTTTCGGGCACGACCGATATAGACGAGAGCAAAATCAACAAGGTGAGCCATATCGTCGAATCGTTCTCAGGCATAATAGTACCGCCTAACAAGCCGATAATCGGCGAAAGCGTGTTCACGCAGTGTGCCGGTGTGCATGCCGACGGTGACAACAAGAACCAGCTATATTTCAACGACCTCCTGCCAGAACGCTTCGGACGCGAACGCGAATATGCCCTCGGGAAAACCTCGGGAAAGGCCAATATCAAGAAAAACCTCGAAGCCCTCGGCATAGAGCTGTCAGACGAGGATATCCGCAAGGTGACCGAGAGGGTGATATCGCTCGGCGACAAGAAAGAGATAGTCACTCAGGGCGACCTTCCGTTTATCATCGCCGATGTGCTCAAACATTCCGCCATCCCGTCGAGAGTCAAGGTGCAGAACTACGCCCTCAACCTTACCCAGGGGCTGCGGCCTACGGCCACAGTGAAACTTTCGGTCGACGGAGAGGAATTCCAGGAATCAGCTGTTGGCGACGGACAGTTCGACGCCTTCATGAGGGCCGTCCGCAATATCTATAAGAACCGCCTACAGCGTCCATTCCCTACCCTTTCAAACTATACGGTCAACATCCCGCCAGGAGGACGCACCGACGCCCTTGTCCACACTACCATCACGTGGAACTTCGAGGGGAATACGTTCAAGACCAGAGGACTCGACGCCGACCAGACGGAAGCCGCCATCCAGGCGACAGTCAAAATGCTCAACATCATAGAAAAAACTCATAAAATATAAGCTCCATATGAATCTGAAAATAGCAGTACTTCCGGGCGACGGAATAGGCCCCGAAATCTCCCGTCAGGGAGTCGACGTAATGACCGCCGTGTGTGAGAAATTCGGACACAGCGTAGATTACCGCTACGGCATCTGTGGCGCAGACGCTATCGATAAGGTTGGCGACCCGTTTCCGCAAGAGACCTACGAGACATGCCTGTGGGCAGACGCAGTGCTTTTCTCGGCTGTAGGCGACCCTAAGTTCGACAATAATCCCAACGCCAAGGTGCGTCCCGAGCAAGGACTGCTGGCCATGCGCAAGAAACTCGGCCTATTCGCCAACATCCGCCCGGTGGAGACCTTTGACTGCCTCATCCACAAGTCGCCCCTGCGCGCAGAATTAGTGGAGGGCGCTGACTTCATCTGCATCCGCGAACTGACGGGAGGCATGTATTTCGGAGAGAAATATGAGGACAATGAACGCGCCTATGACACCAACGCCTACACGCGTGCAGAAATCGAGCGAATACTCCGCGTCGCCTACAGCTACGCGCTACGCCGCCGCAAGCACCTTACTGTCGTAGACAAGGCAAATGTGCTCGCATCCTCGCGTCTGTGGCGTAAAGTAGCACAGGAAATCGCAACGGAATATCCGGATGTCACGACCGACTACATGTATGTGGACAACGCCGCGATGCGCATGATTCAGGAGCCGCGCTTCTTCGACGTGATGGTGACCGAAAACACCTTCGGCGACATACTCACCGACGAAGGTTCTGTGATAAGCGGGTCGATGGGACTGCTCCCCTCGGCGTCGACAGGAGAAAAAACTCCCGTATTCGAACCGATTCACGGTTCATGGCCACAGGCAAAAGGACTTAACATCGCCAATCCCCTTGCGCAGATACTATCCGTCGCCATGCTCTTCGAGTATTTCGATCTCATAGAGGAAGGGGCGCTCATACGCAAAGCCGTCAACGCCTCACTCGACGAGAATGTACGCACACCTGAGATCCAGGTTGAAGGAGGCGCTAAATACGGCACCAAAGAAGTCGGCGAATGGATTGTGGAATATATCAAAAAAGCATGATATTCCCCGAACTCCAAATTTGAGATAAAACCTACCCAATAAGTATCCCTCCCGCCATTTAGATTGACGGGAGGGATTGTTCATTTAATCAAGCAGTTAAAGTCAGAAGGCGATTATTCTAAATTCAGGATTCAAGATTGCAGGGATAAGACCAATAAGCGGTCAGAGTCAGTGACCCGAGAATTCAGTACCTCCTGTAGGCTTTGGAATAATCAGCGACGGTAGACAGGCTTCATATCGTAGGAGAGCATTGCGAGAGAGAAGCCCCAGTAGATAAAGGCGAGCGAGGTGAGGAAGCTTGTCATAGCCATGTCCTGAACCCAGCCGGCTTCAATGAAGAAGAAACCGATGAGCATAAGGAGGATGCCGTTGATAAGATAGAGCCACCAGTAGCGACGTCCGCTTTGCTGGACTGCACCACAGATTGCGCTTATGCCCCAATAGAGGAATATAAAGGCAATAAAATAGGGGAACACCATTTCAGAAAGGACGATGCTGCGCACAAGCATGAAACCGATGAATATATCGATCACACCTCCGGCAAGCCACCATCCCCATCCCTTTCCACGGTCAGGGCCTGAGGCAACAAGAAGCTGGACGATGCCGACAAGAATCAACAACCATCCAAAAATCTGCGAAGCAACAGCATAGCCTGCGACAGGCCAGAACCAATAAGCAAAACCGCAGATTACCATCAGGATTCCCGCAACGAGAACCACCCACCAATAGCGGGTCTGTCCCCAGAATTTTTCAATTAGCGTTTTCATAACGACTTATGTTTTAATTAATAGTTGAAATTTGTTTTTTCAAAATCATCAGGGAAGTTAAAGCGTGAGGATTGCTTTAATTACTTTATTAGAATAACACGCGGTTAATAAAATTTGTTGAAAAGACAAATAATTGTTTACGGGAATGATAAAGAAAAAAAGTGCTCCCGCATCTCGCGGAAGCACTTCGGCTTAGACCAATGCAAATTTATATTGCTTTTTTTACAAATATTTATTTGAATTTATTACGGTTTATTTTCCACGGTTGACAGTCGTGCCTTTGACGGGAGTCTTCCACCAGTCGGCACAGCTGCCGTCGGTCACCCATTGCTGGAAGTCAGGATAGGCCTTTTCAATCGACACGCGCTCCATAGGCCAAGACCATGAGCCATCGACGCAGATAATCCATGGGGTGTGGAGGGGCTGTCCGGCTTTCTTTCCGGCTTCAATCGTGGTAAACTCTCCGTCGGGTCGCTTGACACGGATGGCGAAACCGCCCATGTTGTCGGTAGCCATCGAGAAGTCTTCAGGGACAGTCACTTTTATCGGCTCAGCCTGTGTGTGGGTCACGGAAGCTCCGACATTGAGAACGTTTTTAGTGTTTGACTCGCCAAGCCAAGAGTTAACGTGGGTATCGCTGACGAGCTCACCGTTGAACTCTACATAGACCGGAAGAGTGCCACCGGCTGCAAGAGCACGCACGGTAGCGGTTGTCTCGCCGCTCACGTGAGAAATCTCAAGGACCACGTCGTTGAAGTCATAGTCATCGGTGTCACCAAGATCCTCGATTGCAAGAATCCATGACTGGGCATCGGGGTCATTACCTTCGGGAGTATCACCAGGCTTCAGAACCTCGGTCTCTTCGTTCTTAAAGGTTCCGTTGACAATAAACATAATATCGTTCATATCATCGTCAGAACCTGACATCACACCGTCCTCAACTCCGACGAGAGTGTCGATTCCTCCCTCCTGGTCGTCCCAGCCGAATTTCACGAATTTGATTGCAGGATTTCCATCGTATTTAGAACCGTCCTCTCCATGAGGTTCGCCACGGAAATGGGCGGTCCAGTCGTTGAGCCAAGGCAGGGAGTATCGGATATTCTCGCCATTCAATTCTGTTTCCGCTCCGAGATTGGGATCATCTTTAGTGTAACCGGCTATAATTTCAAAGAATATGATATGAGTACCGGCAGGGAAAGTATAGGTCGGTTCCCCAGTTCCGTCCTCGCCATAATAGGTCAGATAGTAGCGTGAGCCTGTGAGCGGGAAATTGGATAAAGCCCAGTCGTGACCTTCCGATGCAAAATTCATTAGAGTCGGAACCTGCATGCTTCCAACAAATCCTTTGTTCTTATCCTTTATATTAGCATCAGGGTTGCCGGCTTCGATAAGTATATATCTGTTTGCGCGGGCTATATAGTCCTTATCGTCGGCCTTATCATCGGAATAGTATATATAACCATATTTATTATACCTCTCCGTGCCGCCACACATTATGCCCAATGAAACAGGGCAATCCTTCGCTACAACCATTTCCACACCCTTGTCGAGATGCAGACGGTCTTCCCAACGACGGAGATTGCAGTAACCTGTTTCAGGATCCGTGTATGATTCCGGGAACACACCGTCCTTGCCTACGAGGGGCTGGAGTTCTTCATAGGTCCAGGTAGCGCCATCGAAACGTGTCACCTTATCGAGATGATACATGCTGAAGACCGAGGCTCTGTCTTTCTCTCCGTCTACCTCAGGGACATCAGGAAAACGGTTGGCGGCGTCGCTGAAAGTGCCGAGACTTGTCACCTTCTCACCCAGGGCTGGAGGATTGGAAAGGTCAAACTGGCTGTCGTCGATAGCAGCACGCGAGGATTTTGAGGCGCGGGAAATTGTGATTGAGGAATTTTTAATTTCGCAGGAGGAGGAATAAACTATGCGACGGTCGGCATTATAGGCCACGACATAGGCCCGGGTAAGATTGCCAGGGAAGTCGAAGGAGAAGGACTTTGCCGAGGCAGGATAGCGGGCTGCAAGGCGACAGGCATCAGAACCGAGCGGGGCTGTGAGCACACATATTTCTGTAGCACCCGAAACGGTCGGGCCATCGACATTTGCCGACAGGCGCACTGCAATGTTCCAGTTCTGGTCAGGCGAAACGAGACCGAATTTCTTGATAAAATCACGAAGATACTGCTCTTCGGGGGTTATTTCCAATGTCTCCTGAGAGCAGGACATAAGACAAATGGCGCCGAGAGCGATTTTCAACAGCGTTTTAGGGTGCATTGTATATTATGATTAATTAAGGTTAAATCATAGGTCAACGTCATAACGCCACAAAAATATTAACAAATTTTTACCCCCCCCCTATATTTTTAGTAAAATTTAACATATTTAACAAACTTGAGGAATTCTTTGGGGGGAGGGAAGGAGGGAAAGAATATGGGGCTAATGGGAGGAATGGGACTAATGAGGCGGATAGGGGGGAGAACAGGAAGGGAGAAAAACAAAGCATGAATTTAAGCGAATTAATGAACTGCAAATAAGAATTTATAATGCTATATATTAGACATATAATCAGAAATGCTAATTTCTCAATGATTCCCTAAAATACCTTTATTCAGACTATTTTTGTTACTTATTTTGATACTCATATCGGATTAATTTGCTACCTTTGCAAGCGGATACAATACACTGAGAAGCAATGGGTAGAAGAAGAGAATCGAAAGTAGATAAAAGTCCGTTCAAGTTGCGCCGACGCAAACTTGCGGACGGTCGTGAATCCCTTTTTATAGACCATGTTGTCAATGGGAAGCATGAATATGAGTTCCTGAAACTTTATCTCCTACCCGAAACATCGGAAAGGGAGAAACGGGATAATGCGAGAATTATCCGGAAGGCGCAGGAAATCATCATTGAAAAAACCGACGCTTTTATTAGCCGGAAATCGGAAACGGCAGAAAACGGAGACAAGTCAACTGTTCTCCTTCGCGACTTTATAGACATACTTATCGCGCATCATAAGGAACGAGGCAAGAATACATATAAGGAATTTGTGTCAGTACGAAAAAATCTGGAGAGTTTCAGACCCGGTGCAAGACTGTGTGATGTCGATAAAAATTTCTGCATAGATTTCCGGGATTGGCTTTTGAACCATTGTAGTGAAAGAACAGGCAAACCATTGGCGAGAAGAACGGCATTCGGCTATTTTTGGCTTCTTGGGAATATTCTCGGCAATGCCTTCCGTATGGAATACATAAGAAATAACCCTTGGACACTGCTTGATTCAACAGACAAAATGACTGAGCCGCCTGCGACACGTGGATTCCTCACCCTTGAAGAGGTTGCAATGCTTGAGTCAACCCCATATAAACGAGAAAATATCCGCAATGCGTTTCTTTTCTGCTGTTTCAGCGGACTTCGCATCTCAGATCTGCTCAATCTACGCTGGAATAACATTTCCGACTGCGGAGGCAAACTGTCTGTTTCTTTCGTTATGAGAAAAACATCAAAACCGGTTTCCTTCCCTCTTCCTTCAAAAGCATCGGGATATCTGCCGGAGCGAGGTTGCTCACTTTCAAATGCGTTGGTGTTTGCAGACCTGCCGAGCCAATCGGTGATTAGCCGGCATTTGAAGGCCTGGGCCAAGTTCGCTGGAATAAAGAGAAATCTCCATTTCCACATGTCGAGGCATACCTACGGGACAATGCTGATGACAGCCGGAGTTGACCTTTATACCGCAAGCAAGATGATGG
Source organism: Bacteroidaceae bacterium (assembly GCA_021768245.1). Lineage (GTDB taxonomy): Bacteria > Bacteroidota > Bacteroidia > Bacteroidales > Muribaculaceae > Duncaniella. The sequence continues at coordinate 305,571 of JAETNO010000004.1, forward strand.
GACACTCCGATGTCCGTGCGACACAGGTGTATGCGAAAATAATCGACAGCAAGAAAGCGGAGGCTATGGATCTCATAGACCGCGCATTTTAATTATTGTTTTCGGGAAATATCATTAATAACAATACAAATACAACAGTATGACCTCTCCTAAAAAGAAAACCGCAAAGCTCAAAGAGCCTGTAAGAGTCCGCACCAAGAAACTTGCTGACGGCTCCGAATCCTTCTATCTTGACATATACGTTGACGGGAAACGAAGCTATGAGTTTCTTAAACTGTATCTTCTCCCGGAGGTAAGCGCGAAAGTCAAGGAACAGAACCGGGCGACCCGCGCCGCTGTCGAAGCAATAAAATCGCAACGGATAATCGATATAACCAACGGTAAGGCGGGTATAAAGCGCACATCCGGTTGGCAGAGGCTCTTGCTTACGGACTGGCTTGACAGACATGTGGCGAATCAGGAGCGGAAAGGCATACGCAACATCGGTACATTGAAATCCGTTGTCAGAATAGTGACTACATATGCGAAAAAGACCCGGATGGGCGATATAGACAAGAAATGGTCACTCGGTTTTATAGACTGGCTCCAAAACACTTACATACCGGTCATATCCAAAGACAAAGACAATAAGCATCTTTCATCGGGAACAGCCGCAACGTATGTATCGCAACTTTCGGCGGCATTGAACGCCGCCGTGCGTGCCGAACACCTCGGTGAAAACCCGTTTATGCTGCTGTCGGCATCGGAAAAGATAAAGAAGCCGGAATCTCAAAGGCAATTCCTTACTATCGAGGAGATAAAGATGATGATTGCCGCCGAGTGTTCAAACCTCACTGTGAAACAAGCGTATCTCTTTTCCTGCTATTGCGGGCTGCGCATAAGTGACATTTACGCCCTGCGGTGGAAGGATGTCCGGATGAATGACGGTCGGTATATGCTGTCCGTAGTCATGAAGAAAACAGCTACACCGATATATATTCCTTTGTCAGCCAATGCTCTTGCATGGATGCCTGAAAGGACTGATGATGAATCCTGTGTCTTTGCTGGACTGCCTACGGAGCCTACGGTGAACAAGATTTTAGGAATGTGGGCAAAATCAGCCGGGATAGACAAACATCTGACTTTTCACACATCCCGCCACACATTCGGAACCCTCATGATGACCGTTGGCGCAGACCTCTATACGACCTGCAAGCTGATGGGGCATTCCGATGTCCGCACGACGCAGATTTATGCAAAAATTGTTGACAGTAAGAAGATTGAGGCAGTGAACCTCGTTGACAGGATGTTCGAGAAGAAAGAAGCACAAGGTTCTGGCAAGTAGTATATAGGCTGTATTACAATTAGTTACATTAGTATATGTCTAACATTTTGAGAATCGCGTAAAATATCGCATAAAACATTTTGAGAATCGTGTGGAATTGATTATCTTTGCACCTGTTAAACAATAGTTACAGCATGATATTCAAGCGAAAGATATACCGGGAACTGCAACAGTGGAAAGAATCGGACAACGGTTCGACAGCCTTGTTGATAAAAGGCGCGCGACGGGTCGGAAAGTCAACGATTGCCGAGGAATTTGCACGCGCCGAGTATGACAGTTACATACTGATTGATTTTGTCGAGTGCAGCGACGAGGTACGGGAATTGTTCAATGACGTGTCAAACCTCGATTTCATATTCATGCGTCTGCAGATGATGTATCATGTGGAGCTGATTGAACGGAAGTCTGTAATCATCTTCGACGAGGTGCAGAACTGCCCCAAAGCACGGCAGGCCATCAAGTATCTCGTAAAAGACCGTCGCTATGACTATATTGAGACCGGTTCGCTGATTTCCATAAGGAAGAATGTCGATGGAATACTGATACCCAGCGAGGAACTTACGGTCAATATGTACCCGATGGATTATGAGGAGTTCAGATGGGCTTTAGGTGACAGAGTTTCCGTACCCATGCTTGAGGAATGTTTCAGAAGCCGAAAATCTCTGGGGGATGCGGCCAACCGTTCACTCATGCGTGATTTCCGGCTGTATATGCTTGTGGGAGGGATGCCGCAGGCCGTGGCCACTTATATAGAGACGAACAATATGGAGAAGGTCGATCGCACGAAACGAGGAATAATCACGCTGTATGAAAACGACTTCAACCGCATAGACCCGTCCGGCAACGCATCGCTGCTGTTCCATAACATACCGTCTGAATTGACGCGCAACTCAAACCGTTACATGGCATGGAGTTCAACCGGTGGAGCAAGAAGCCATGAGCTTGTTGACGTGCTTTCGGAAATGAAAGAGTCAATGACGGTCAATATGTCGTATCATGCCAATGATCCGGGAGCCGGGATGTCGTTGCACCATGACACAAGCCGTTTCAAGATGTTTGTCGGTGACACCGGACTTTTCGTGACACTCGCATTCTGGGATAAAAAGTTCACACAGAATGTAATATATGAAAAACTGCTGAGCAACAAACTCAGTGCCGACCTCGGTTATGTATATGAGAATGTGGTGGCGCAGATGCTTAAGGCCGCAGGGCATGAACTGCATTACTATACATTTCCGACGGAGAGTGGAAAACACAATTACGAGGTTGATTTCCTGATTTCAGACGGAGACAAGGTCAGTCCGATCGAGGTAAAATCATCCGGATACAAGGCTCATGCCTCATTGGATGCTTTCTGTTCTAAATTTTCATCAAGAATCAAGAATGAATACCTTGTCTATACGAAAGATATGCGTAAAGACGCTACCGTATTGTGTCTCCCGGTTTATATGACAATGTTCCTATGAAGAAATTGATAGATATTGCAGACCGGCTCAAAGAAATCAACGGGATTGTTGCCGCGTGCAATGGTGACGCGATGCCGTTTGAACAGGCGTTGGCATTGGCACGATTTTATTATGATTTTCATAACACCAACGCGCTTATTGCCGAGGCAGAGGCTATGGCTACGGAAAATCCGGCAGAGCTGAAAGAGATTGCTCTTTCCCTCAAAGCCGAAACTTCGACGTTGCTTGATAATATCGGTCGACTTGAAGATGTTGATTTCAAGGGCATTGCCAACGCACGCTCACGGAAATTCCATGACGTGTTCCAAGAGGCTTCAGCCCGGCTTAACCCATATTGGAAGCGATACTGCGAGTTGAACACCCGTCTTGACTATCTGCCTCTTGGTTCAGATGAGTATGCCGAGACTGAAAAGGAATGCGAGGCGGCAAAGGCGGAGCATGACAGGCGGCAGACAGATGTCAGGAGGATATATGCGGAATACGAGCGTGAGAGCCGACGAGCCGGGGATGTCTTTTCCCTCAAAGCCTCACACCTGTATGCGCTTGCCGCGAAACTGAACGGCATAGCCGGAAGTATCATGACCGACCTTGATCGCATGGAGAAAGGGGAATGCCAATGAGCAGAAGCCTTCTGCTTGAAACCGCCAAGTGGCGTGATGTGGTTGAACTGGGGCTGTGCATGGCGATTCACGATGTCTGCAATGACAGCCAGTTCGAGAACTGCACACCGCTCGATTTTGCCAATTTCCTTAACGTAAGGGAAGAGGCAAAGGCGGTAGCGGTCATGCCGAAAGAGAAACTGCGGGTGTGTTATATGGTCTATGCGGTGGCTCAGAATATCAGCCCACGCAAGGAGGCGGAGACATGGGCGCGGTTGTTCCTCCAACGCTGCAATATTGCCAAGTCCTACTATGACAAGCACCGTTCCGACATCTGCGCTGACTATGCCACCGAGGACAACAAGAACTACCGGGAATCCATTGACATAGCCATCGAGGAATGGCGTTCAAGACGGAGAACCCCGTAATATCCCTGCCGTTCCCCATTTATAGCATATAAAGACATTTCGCAAACGCACTATACGACTGATATTCAGCGTATGGTGCGTTTGTCTTTTTTAACCCTTCCCCATGAGACCCACATTGTGCCACATGGAGACGGCGGTAATTTTGCATCGGAATCTAAAGGCTGACAAGTCTATCAATCAGCACATTCCATAATCAAAGAATACGGACTTATAAATTAAAGAACCGATGCAGACAAAACGAAAACTTCTCAACTCTCAGGAGGCCGCGGACTATCTCGGCTTCTCCCTATCGTACTTCCGCAAGATGATGATGCGGCGTGTAATCCCAATGTACAAGCCGAGCGGAAAGATATGCTTCTTCGACCCTGACGACCTCGACGCATATCTCAAGAGCGTCCGCATATCCTCGCAGGACGAGATTGAAGCCGAGGCAGCCCGCTATCTCGCGAACAAGAAACCGATTTAACGAACACACGAATCTAACCATTCAAGACCATGCCAACAGACATCACCATGACACCGGAAGGTAAACCCGGCAAATCATCCGAGACCAAATCCAAGGATTCAAAATCCGGCAATCAGAAGAAAACTCAAATCATCATGGATTTCCTTCGTGAATGGAAAAGGCGCGTGAGATTGACCCCTTCGGGCACGCGAGATTTGACCCCTCGGGCAAAATAAGATTGACCCACTAAAAGTCCTGGCGGCAGGGGTCAGTTTTATTTTACCTCATT
>JAETNO010000082.1 GCA_021768245.1 Bacteroidaceae bacterium
AACTTAATCGTGATTAAGTGAATAAGGGCGTACGGTGGATGCCTAGGCACTTGGAACTGAAGAAGGACGCAACAAACGGCGAAACGCGACGGGGAGTGGTACGTACACAAAGATCCGTCGATATCCGAATGGGGAAACCCGGCAGCAGTAATGAGCTGTCACCCATGAGTGAATACATAGCTCATGAGGGAGGTACCCGGAGAACTGAAACATCTAAGTATCCGGAGGAAAAGAAAATAAGAATGATTCCGTAAGTAGCGGCGAGCGAACGCGGAGGAGCCCAAACCAGATCTTGATCTGGGGTTGTAGGACCACGAAATGGCAAGAGCATGGCTAAGAGAACGGCATTGAAAGGCCGACCGGAGAGGGTGCAAGTCCCGTAACTGAAAGCAATGTGAAGCCTAGTGGTATCCTGAGTACGGCGAGACACGAGAAATCTTGTCGGAAGCAGGCGGGACCATCCGTCAAGGCTAAATATACCCAAGTGACCGATAGTGAACCAGTACCGTGAGGGAAAGGTGAAAAGAACCGCGGGAGCGGAGTGAAATAGAACCTGAAACCGTATGCTTACAAGAAGTCAGAGCCCGTTAAAGGGTGATGGCGTGCCTTTTGTAGAATGAACCGGCGAGTTACGTTATCGTGCGAGGTTAAGTAGAAGATACGGAGCCGAAGCGAAAGCGAGTCTTAATAGGGCGACAGTACGATGATGTAGACCCGAAACCGTGTGATCTAGCCATGACCAGGTTGAAGTTCAGGTGAAACTGAATGGAGGACCGAACCGACCCCCGTTGAAAAGTTGGCGGATGAGTTGTGGCTAGGGGAGAAATTCCAATCGAACACGGATATAGCTGGTTCTCCCCGAAATAGCTTTAGGGCTAGCGTCGAGGCAGAGTCGCATGGAGGTAGAGCACTGAATGTACGATGGCCCCATCCCGGGGTACTGAGTATAATCAAACTCCGAATGCCATGCAGACGTACTCGGCAGTCAGACTGTGGGTGATAAGGTCCATGGTCAAAAGGGAAACAGCCCAGACCGCCAGTTAAGGTCCCAAAATGTATGCTAAGTGGAAAAGGATGTGGGGATGCACAGACAACTAGGAGGTTGGCTCAGAAGCAGCCATCCTTCAAAGAGTGCGTAACAGCTCACTAGTCGAGTGACCCTGCGCCGAAAATGTACCGGGGCTAAGCATACTACCGAAGCTGCGGATTCAACTTCAGAGTTGAGTGGTAGGGGAGCGTTGCATGCACGTAGAAGCCGTACCGTAAGGAGCGGTGGAGAGCATGGAAGAGAGAATGCCGGTGTGAGTAGCGAGATGTAGGTGAGAATCCTACACACCGATAGCCCAAGGATTCCAGGGGAAGGTTCGTCCGCCCTGGGTAAGTCGGGACCTAACGCGAGGCCGAAAGGCGTAGTGGATGGAAAACAGGCAGATATTCCTGTACCCGCGATGGAAATGAAGGAATGACGGAGAAGGCTAGTGTGAGCCACTGAA
>JAETNO010000083.1 GCA_021768245.1 Bacteroidaceae bacterium
TCACCACATTCTACACCGACCGCCAGGGACTCCCGGTGTGCATAGACATAACCGGCAAGGAGGGCAAGGTGAAGATGACCGACAACGCCAACTTCTTCTGCATCGGGCCAAGCGGCAGCGGCAAATCCTTCCACATGAACAGTGTGGTTAGGCAGCTGTTAGAGCAGAACACCGATGTCGTGATGGTCGATACCGGCGACTCCTACGAGGGTATCTGCGGCTATTTTGGCGGCACATATATCTCATACTCAAAGGAGAAGCCTATCTCCATGAACCCGTTTAAGGTAACACGCGAGGAATACGAGCAGAACTTCGGGGAGAAGAAGAATTTTCTCAAATCGCTGATATTCCTGATTTTCAAAGGCAACGAGGCTCCATCAAAAATTGAGGATATGCTTGTCAACCAGACCATCGTGGAATATTACGAGGCATATTTCAATCCGTTCACCTCATTTTCCGACACGGAGCGTGAGGGCCTGCGCCAGAAATTGCTTGTGGCGGCCAAGATGGAGGACGACTACGAGAAGTTCGCCACCGATATGCGTGACATCGAGGAACAGATAAACTCACCTGAGCCGGAGACAAAGACAACCGTCCGCGCCCTCATACTCCCTTCCGAGGAACGGCGCAACAAGATTATCCGACAGTGCCGGGCACTGCGGGCCATGATTGTTGACCGCGCCACTACCGAGGCGGAGAAAGAGAAAGCGGCCTCAAAGATTGAGGTGTATAAGAAAGAGCTGCATGAGACCTCGATGCTGATGAAGATTGACAAGCAGATAGACCACATGGAGGAGCAGAAACGCCGCCTCAAAGTGCCGTCGCTATCCTTCAACACCTACTACGAGTTCGCCCTTGAACGAATACCGCAGATCACATCGCTGGAAAAGATACATTTCGACATACGCGACTTCGCCGCTATCCTCAAACAGTTCTACCGTGGCGGTGAGCTGGAAGTGACGCTAAACTCAGACCTTGACACCAATCTTTTCGACGAGCGGTTCATAGTCTTTGAAATCGACAAGATTAAAGATGACCCGGTGCTTTTCCCTATCGTTGTGCTGATAATCATGGACGTGTTTCTCCAGAAAATGCGTATCAAGAAAGGTCGCAAGGCCCTGATAATCGAGGAGGCATGGAAAGCGATAGCCTCGCCCACTATGGCGGAATACATAAAGTTCCTGTATAAGACCGTCCGCAAGTTCCACGGCATAGCCGGTGTGGTGACGCAGGAGCTTAACGATGTGATAGACTCTCCCATCGTAAAGGAGGCGATAATCAACAACTCCGATGTGAAGATATTGCTCGACCAATCGAAGTTCAAGGACAGGTACAGCGACATAGCGGCCATACTCGGACTGACCCCTATTCAGAAGCAGCAGATATTCACAGTCAACGCCCTCAATAACAAGGAGGGACGCAACTACTTCAAAGAGGTGTGGATATGCCGCGGCCAGAACTCCGATGTCTATGGCGTCGA
>JAETNO010000038.1 GCA_021768245.1 Bacteroidaceae bacterium
ATATTATCCAAACTTTTATCTGATAATCTGTCTATATATCAGGCGATTGCACGATTAGTTGGAATAATATAAAAGTTAGGATAAGTGACCTTATCCGAAATTTCGGATAAAGTCACGCACAGCACGGGGCATGCGGAGCGTCTGAACCGTTCTTTTGGCGCTTGCTATGGCGATGCCGATTATATCCGGGAGGAACTGGTCGCCGAACTTACGGCGGCCCTGTGCGGCGCGATGCTGGGCTTCGCCACGACGCCCCGCGAGGAGAGCGCTGCCTATATCAAGGACTGGCTGGCGGAGTTCCATAAAGAGCCGACCTACCTGTTCGACATCCTCACGGACGTGAACCGGTCGGCACGCATGATTTCCGAACGGCTGGCTGTAGAGCAGGAGCCGGAAACCCCGGATGCGATTCCGTCCGAAGCTGCCTAAACCTTGATAAACAAATCGTTTAATCTGCGCTGCGGCCGAAAGGTCGCGGCGTTTTTATTATCAGCAATATGCAACAAGATAAAACCGAAGATCGGTACAGCCGCGAAACACTGCTGCCGATGAATACGCTTTACGACCATGAACATTGCCTGACGCAAGAGGACGTAGATGCCGCCAATGCTTTGGTGCGTCATATCGAACGTACCCGCAACCCGCTTGTCTCGCAGGGCGGCGACCGGGTGCGCTATACCACGCGCCACGGCGACTTCCATGGCAACGCCTTGATCGAGGCGGTCCGTGAAGACGGAATGCGCTCGATCTGCCTGTGCCCTTACGTGCCTTTCGTGTGGGCGACAGCCGACGGTATCGGCTGCTCGGTCAGCGGAGGGCCTTTTACAGCCGTGATGCCGCAAGAACTGAAGCCTTCCGGTGCTATGCCGGGGGATTTCTGTGCTTGGGGCCATTGCGGCGCCTGCGGCAACGGAGTCGTCCGGTTCTGCGCCGAGGTGCCGCTGTGGGAATTCCGGGAAGGCGATCCGCTCTACGGTGATTTCTCCACCGAGAAATGGCGCAAGATCAGCCTTTACAAAGATACGGAGAACCTGCATGGTAACCTTTACCGCGGCGACTGTATTTCGTTCCGGACGGAGGAGGAGTTCCGACGGTTTCTCTCCGATTGCGAAGGAACGGTATTCGCGGCTCCCAATCCGAAGTCGGTCATCGTCTGGGGCTACCGGGACGAGCAGGTCGCCCTGCCCCGGACGGAGTGGAAGGCGCTCGACGTTCCCGTTACAGAGCGGCGCATCTACAACACGCTCCAACCCGTGAAACTCGTCAAGGACCACGGGCGGCATACTGCGGTCTGCTATTTCGTCAGACCGGAAGACGACATCAGTCAACCGCAGGACATGACGCTCGAAGAGTTAATCTACGAAGAGTCATGCCCTACAAGCAAAGTTACAGTGTAGAATGATCCTGTCATCCGTATGCCACTCGATTTGGATGATGTGGACACACAGACTTGCCGAATCATAGACCTCTGTGAGCGAGCCAGTGTTCAGGTCCCTGTGCATCCAAGGCTGCGCGATACAATGTATTAATATAATATCCATTTACCATGCACGAAGCAGAACAATATTTACGCAATCCAGAAACCCCGTACTCTCTGTACATCCAGTATCAAGGTCGACGCCGACGTCTGTTTTACAACCGCGATCAAAACATTTGCGGCATCATCGGTATCGGCAGACGAAGATATGGCTTCGGATTCGGCGACTGGGACAACATTGAAAAGATTTTCAAACCGGCTCCGGACAAAGACCCTGAGGAAATCAATCGCCGTCTAATCCGCAAATTCCAGCGGGAAGCGGCCAAAGCAGGATTCACAAGCCCGTTTATCCGCAAAATCCAGCATGCCGATTACAGCAAGGATCTCTACAAAAACGGCATCACGACCGGAACCAGTATCGACGGGCAGATCATCACGCTCGAAGCCGTGCGCAAATGGTGCGGCAAAACGACTTACCGGTCTTTCTGCGAGGCCGTCAAAAACCGCACGCCGTTCCATTCGGGTCGGTTTGATTTCCGCGGCTACGACGGTTCGCTATGGGTGGAGCCTTGCGATAAGGACGATGGCTATCACCGGGTTGGGGACCTGACCGCAGGATTTTCGAAAGAGTACCGAGGATGCGGTAACGGTTATTACTACCTGCTTATCAACGAGCATACCTTCATCGGCTGCGATATAGACTAACGAAAATCCGGACTATTATGAAAATCATGTGTCAGGAGCACTACGATAAAGTAGTGCAATATGCCGAAAGTATCGACGACAAGACGCTCCACGAGTGTCTGAAACGGCTCGAACGCCGGGAGCAAAATCCCCATCATCCGTGCGAGATCGAACTTTACAAGGACTTCGCACCTTATTCGTTCCTTTTCAAGGAGCGTTATCCCGATGGGCGTTTGGGCGTTGTCGGCGGACTGGTCTATCATGGCTGCCCGGATCGGTCGCATTGTTTTATCGACGGGCCGTTTCATGGCTGGATGACCCATACCTGAAAAGTTGAATACGAATTGTCGATCCCGGCCGGACACAATAAATCCGGTCGGGATTTTGTTTTTATTATTAAATATTGGTAATTTTGCGTAAAGACTGAACAACTATGAAAACGACATCGGTAGCCCTCGGTGTTTATTTCGAGGATTTCATCAAGGCAAAAATCGCACAGGGGCGTTATAACAATGCCAGCGAGGTTATTCGGGCCGGCTTGCGGCTTTTGGAGGAGAACGAAAGCCGTCTGACGGAGTTGAAAGCTGCCATCCGCGAGGGAATCGACAGCGGCGTGGCCGAAGGATTCGACCCGGAGGATCATCTGAAAACCCTGAAAGCCAAGTGGACGAATGGATGAAATACGGTTTACCCGCAAAGCGGTCGAAGACCTTTCCGACATTTGGAACTATACGGCGGATAGGTAGTCGGAGCAATAGGTGGATACTTACAATGTCGTTGCGAATTGTTCCCGGGACGAGTTTTGCCTCTTTCGCATTGACAATCATTCTTTCTCTGCAAAGAGATATATTATTCTATGAATGTAAGGAAATCGTTAAATATGTATTTGGTCTTTACCTCGTCCCGATTCAATTCTTTACGTATTTTTATTCTTTATGAAATCGGAGGTTGGACGCATATCTCGTAACCGGTAATTTTTCAACATGCGAAGCTAGGCATTCAAGGCTTTGTTGAACTCTTCATTGATGTTGTGTAAGGCAACATGCAATTGAAGATTGCCTTTAGGTGCCGGATGTGGTTCGGATCCTCAATAGCACTCCTGCCTACGTCCCAAAATGCAGGCTTGATCTTAAAGGTCGTAGTAAACACTGCGCCCTGTTAATCGTCATACGCATGCGAATTGCCGAAAACTCCAAATTGGCATTGTTCGGCGAGGACTGCAATTTGTGACTTAAAAACCAACTCTTCTATATGGTCATAGCCTTGTTATGGATTGTTCTTGGAAATTATATTTTTCAAAAGTCAGTCCGCAGACATTTTTCTATGACGCATTGTCACATGCTATTTCAAGTTATTTATCCCGATAGGTTCTTTGCGTATGACGCCGGGATGACGTTATTTGACATTATTTTCTATCTGCTTCCGACTTGTTTCCAGCTCGTTAATAAGTTCCTCTTCTGTCGGGAGATAAAGTTTGTATTTTGAGGCAAACAATTGATTGCTGTCGTTCATTACCGAGTATTTGACAATCGTGTTGTCCCGCTCGGTGCAAAGCACGATACCGATAGTTGGATTATCGGTTTCTGTGCGTATATTCTCCTCGAAATAGCGAATATAGAAATCCATTTGTCCGATGTCTTGATAAGTCAGTTTCCCGACTTTCAGATCAATCAGCACAAAGCATTTGAGGATGAAGTTATAGAATACAAGATCGACATAGTAGTTTTCGTTGTCGGTCTTGAAACGGTATTGACGTGAAACAAAGGAAAAACCGCGCCCCAACTCCAACAAGAATTGTTGCAGGTTGTCGATAAGCGCTTTTTCCAAATCTTTTTCATAGAAGTTCACGCCACTCGGAAGACCGAGAAAGTCGAGCACATACGGGTCTTTGATGATGTCGGCCGGTGTGAGTTGTGCTTGGCGCGAAGCCGCATCTTCGGCTTCTTTTACTATAAGTTGATTTTGCGAAGAGAGAATTCGTTCGTAGGTCAGTCGCTCAATTTGCGAATCCAATGCCCGCGTACTCCAGTTCTGCAATGCAGCTTCATTCATGTAGTAAAGTCGGGCGCGTTCGTTTTCAACACGGATTAACGTGCGGTAATGGGTCCATGTCAATTCGGGACGCAGTGCGTCCCATTTTGGGAACAGCAAATAAAACTGACGATAACGGCGTAATTCACGGGCGTCGAAACCTCGCCCGAACTCTACCGACAACTTCTCTGCAAGGTCGTTAATTACCCTTTGTCCGTATTCTGCGCGACTGGCTCCGGCTTGTTCTTCTTCAACTATTCGGCGGCCTATTTTCCAATTGGCCTCAAGTATACCGGTATTTACCGCCTTGTATATAGTGTTACGAGTATTGATAATGATAGCTCGAATATCGTCGTATAGAGTTGTTATAGCGCTCATATTTAATGCTTTTGAAGACGGGACGCACTGCGTCCCGAAAGTATGTTACTTTTGTTCGTTCGATGCTTTAGGTATATTGCAACCTTTTAAAAACCCTTGTTTCAACACATTGAGAAATGTCGAATTTCGAGATTCTGCATCTTTCAAAAAGGCATCAAAGGATAATACATATAAGCCAAATGGAATGCGAATATTCTTATCTTCGTCTAAAATAACCGTATGCTCTTTGTAGAATAAAGATCCTGCAGAAAATAATTCCGTATAATTTTCTTCTTTTAACGCTATGCGAAATTCTGCATCTATATCTACGATTCCGTAGAACCAAATACGTTGAATTTTATCGGGATAATATTTTGCAAGTTTTCGAGCGCGCTGTTTTAGCTGACTGACGACCTCTTCTCTTTTGGCCAAAGGCAATCCTAATTTTTTGAGTTCAACGATAACAACATCCGTTTTAGTCTGTACTTCTACTTGGCCTACTGGATTATGAAAATCATTAGAAAAGACGATTGCAATATCAGGCCTTTTTTCATCATCAACATTCTCTCCATCCAATGCAAGATATGGCATAAGCTTATTCATTTCCAAATCGCTGAGGATGGTTGAATAAGACATATATTTATCGTCTAACAACCACGCATTGTTAGTGTATAGATCGTTTATAAATCCTGCTTTCCCACAAACTTTTTTTCTAGGAACAATTATATCGTGAATATCCGCTTCCGGATTCTTCTTATCAATTTGTTTTAGATTTTTGATGATTACATTTCGATATAAAATATACTCCATCAATGTTCGAGAGGAAACGTTAAGAGCTTTTTCATATTGTTCGGTTGAAATTGTGTTTGGAGCATCCAAAACCTCTTTTTGTGCCTGAAAGAACTTACGTTGGGCTGTTTCAATCGCTTTATTGCGATCGATAATTCCAATTGATTGTTCATCGAAATAACCTGCCAAATGAGGATAATTATTATTTAGGCTTTCTGTTATATGTTTATTTTCCTCTTGAATGCTTGGGATTTTTTCATTCAGAATAATCGTTGCATGTTTCCTAAATAGATTTTTTACAGTTTTCAATTCTTGCTCATCAAGTGTCAGGGCTTCTCGAGAAGGATTTGTTTTACCTGTAAAGAAACTGGAATACAACAGAAAAACTATTTCATATCCTTTGGGGGTAGATTCTTTTGACATAATATCAATAGGAATTGTTCTCCCATCAACGCAGATTGCGGTTACTAGTGACGATTCTTTATTGGTTTGTTTGATTTTGTAAAAAATATCAATCGTGTCAAAAAGGTCTAAGCTTTCTGCAGGAAATTTTCTGCTTTCTAAATCGACACTTTGACTAGCTATCAGTATTTGACAATCGTTATAAAATCCTTGCTCAGGATTAGGCTCTTTGGTAGATAACGTTAAATCAATCTTCAAATCTTTACCCGCTTTAACAATGGAAAACAGATGCGGGTAAAAATGATAAAGTATAGACTGCCTAATAGATACCGGTTTAAGAAAATCATAAGAATATAATTTTTTCTTTAGGTACCCGCTAAATGCCAATCTGCTGCCCGTATAAGTGGCATCAGGAGCCGGAGAGAGAGTGAAATTGTTTTTCTCAAAGTTCTTCTTGAACGTAAACTTCCGAATTTGTTTCTCAAATATGCTTTCGATATAAACTTCTTTGAAATATTTGAGGAAGACCAATCGTCCGAGTCCTTTGTGATCTTCTTCCTCTGTTTCAAGTAATTTAGTGAATTTACGATACCGATCGTTAGTAAAACCAACACCGTTGTCAGAAATTACTATTGTAAGAGATTCCGGCTTGGAATACGAATCAACGGCAATGCTTATTTGGATATTATTGGCGCCTGCATCTATTGCGTTGGCAATAGCTTCAAAATACACAAGCTCCAATGATGAAGAGGATGGATAAAAAAAATCAATCGCCCGACTTAAATTAACCTCCATGCCGTCCATAAGCCCTTATAAGTTATATTGTGAACAAAGGTAGCAAATATTAACAATTGAGCACAGAAATACAATGAAAAAATGCGGGCTATTGTCAATGTTTGGGATCAAAATAGGAACCAATAGAGTGGTTATTATGCAATCTATCGTGTAGTCTCATTTTCTCAAACGATAGTATCACGAGATTACACTGGGAAATATTATGTTGCAATAGTTCGTGTTCGCTTCAGCTCTTCATCGTCGATCCGATTGTTCGGCAGATATTCTATACTCAGTTTCATGACGCTATGAAATATGCAGAGTTATAAATATAAGGAATATCCGGGAAATTACTCGCGGTTGATACCCATTTTTTTGATTAGATCTTTTATATATCTTTCGGAATGCCGGTACTGGCGCTTATGCAACAAAGGCACGATATTTTCGTTTGTATTGTGAACGAACTCCGCAGGGAGTACCGAGGAAACGACGCAATTTCACACTACACGGTCGGCAGGAGCCGGCAAAGCCCCGCTTAACTATTTGTCGAAACGACGACACGATGCCCGACTGCATTGCGTGCCGACACTCCGTATGCCCCTGCGCCTAATTATGCACGATGAATATTCATTTCGATATATATGGTCTTATAACGACGACCGTCAAATCGCTGCCCTACGTCAGCGAAGGCATTCCGGCAGGATTCCCTTCGCCGGCCGCGGACTATATCGGCGACCGCATCGACCTGAACGAAGTCCTCATACTGAGTCCGGGTGCGACATACTATGCCCGCGTTCGGGATTACTATCTGGTCGAGGAGGAGCTGGAGCAGGGCGACGGCATCCTTTTCGACACGCGGCTTGCACCGCGCACCGGGGACCTGGCGTTTTGCGAGGTCTGCGGCGAACGGGTGCTGAAATATATCCGCAAACGGGGGCGCGAGCTATGGCTTCTCGGCGGCGGAACGGACGACACGCTTCCTGTCGACGGCGACACCGAAGCGCGGGTGCTGGGCGTCGTTACGGTCGTCATCAAAGTCCGGAGGTTCAAGCGACGGCGCACACGCCTTATCGACCGCCTGCCGCAGAAGGAACAACCCGCGCTGTTCGAGCGGCGGGCTATCCGAGCCTCGTATTTTCCGGCGAGCGACGTTCCCGTCGCGGGGCTCGTCGACCTGAACGAAGAGCTGATTCCTAACCCGATCAGCACCTTCTTCGGGAAAGTGCGGGGCATCTCTCTGATCGAAGACGACATCGAGGACAGCGATTCGGTGATCGTGGACCGGATGCTCGAACCCCGGTGGGGCGATCTTGCCGTATGCGTCACCTCCGAAGGCTTCACCATGAAATACGTCGAGGTGCACGACGACGGGGAGATCTGGCTGATGCCCGGCAACAAGGACTATGCTCCGATTCGGATTACCGGCGAGAACGAACGGTTGATATGGGGCATCGTCACCCACTCCATCCGGCAGCTGAGGACGAAGAAAGGAGGTATAGGATGAGCCGGAAGCTGTTGCCCCTGAATCCCCGCCAGATGGTCGGCCTTGCCGACGGGAATTCATTTTACTGCTCCTGCGAGGAGTCCATGCAGCCGTGGCTGCACGGAAAGCCCATTATCGTGGCCTCGAACAACGACGGCTGTGCGATAGCCATGAACCGGCCGGCGAAGCGATACGTCAGGATGGGTGACGCGCTGTTTCAGATAGCAGACACCATCCGGGAACACGGCATCGTTACGTTCTCCTCGAACTACGAGCTCTACGGCGACATGAGCAACCGCATGCACAGCATTTGGGCCTCCTTCGTCCCCAACCTCGAAATATACAGCATCGACGAGGCCTTCCTCGACTTTACGGGAATGGAAGGCTTCGATTTCGAGAAGCTGGGGCGCGAGATCATCCGCACCACCCGGCGCGGAATCGGCATCCCGATCTGTCTGGGCATCGCCCCGACCAAAGTACTGGCCAAGGCCGCCAACAAGCTCGCCAAGACGGACGACGCCCGGCGGGGGCTCTATATCATCGATACGGAGGAGAAGCGTGTGGAGGCGTTGAAAAAACTCCCGATAGGCGATGTGTGGGGCATCGGTCGGCGGCATGAGAAGCGCCTGACGGCGATGGGTGTCCGCACGGCCTACGATTTCTCCGTGCTGCCGCG
Organism: Bacteroidaceae bacterium; assembly: GCA_021768245.1. Taxonomy (GTDB): domain Bacteria; phylum Bacteroidota; class Bacteroidia; order Bacteroidales; family Muribaculaceae; genus Duncaniella. The sequence goes on from JAETNO010000038.1 coordinate 8,674, forward strand.
CGAGTGGGTGCGCAGGAACATGACTGTCGTTGGCGACCGCCTCTGGCGCGAGATGAACGGGACGCCCTGTATCAGTCTGGAACTGGCGCCGCCCGACAAGCAGGAGATATGCACATCGCGGGCATTTGGGAAAATGACCTCCGACTTCAACGAGGTGAAAGCCGCCGTTGTGCGCTATTTAAGTTCGTCCGCCCATAAGCTCCGTGACCAGCATTCCTATGCCCGGCGCATCTATGTCGGCATCGAAACCAATCCTTTCAACGAGAACCAGCGTCAGACCTTCCGGGGACTGCAAATCGAATTTCCCGTACCGACGGACAATACGTTCGAGATGGTGCCTTATGCCATGACGCTGCTCCGGGCGATCTGGCCGGCCTACGCCCCCGGCGAACGGCCGTTCCTGTTCAAACGCGCTACCGTCACGTTGTCGGACCTTATTCCTGCCGAAGCGCTTCAGCTCAACATGTTTCACCATAGGCCCGACATCGGGCAGCTGCGGCATTTGCAGGCCGCGGTGGACGAGGTCAACGGACCGCTGAACCTCGACAGCCGCCTCGTGGTGCTGGGTGCGGAATTGACCGGGCAGAATAATACCCGGCTGCGGCGCGAGATGCTCTCGAAATGTCCTACGACCAAATGGAGCGATCGGATAGATATTGCCATCTAACTTTGTAAAGAATTTTTGTTTATGTGTTTTTTCACCTCTCTGTCAGCAAATGCAGCGGCCGTAGCCAAAAGGTACGGTAAGCAGTTGGATATTATCGAAGCTGCCCGGCAGGTACTCGCCGAGCAGGAACAGGACGCAAGGGCCCGTCAGGACGCCGGATCCGAACATAGGATGAGCGTTTACGACGTTCGGCTGGCCGAGGAGATCTACGTCATTCCCGCCTATGCCGAGCCGCACTGCGTTATCGTTTCGGGCTCGGAGGAACTTCAGGTCATGCAGTGGGGGCTGATTCCGCGGACGGCGAAGCCCGGAGATGCTCAGCGTTACGACCGGGAGAATCTGTTCAAGAACGCACGGGCCGAGACGCTTTTCGAGAAATGGCCGTGGCGAATGCTGTGGCAGCATAACCGGTGCATCATCCCCGTAACCGGATTCTACGAGCCGCACAGACTGCCGAACGGAAAGGCGCAGTATTACTATACCACTTTAAAGGATCAGGAATTATTCTCCATCGCCGGGCTCTGGGACGAGTGGACGCATCCGCAGACCGGAGAAAAAGTGCTGTCGTTCGTGCTGATAACGACCGAAGCGAACGCCATGATGCGGAAGATCCATAACGGCGGAGGCAATCCGTTCCGGATGCCGAAGATACTAACCCAAGAGCAGGAGAAGCGCTGGCTCGACCCGTCCATCGCATCCGAGGAGGCCGTCGCGGCCCTGCTGACCGTATACCCCGAAAAGGAGATGACAGCATGGCCCGTGCGGCCGAAGTTCAACTACGGAGACCCTTACGACGAAGGAATTATAGAGCCGGTCGCGGAAATGCAGACGCTCGGACTCTGAACGCAAAGCTGCATGACATCATACAAAAAGAGAGGAGACCGATAACGGCCTCCCCTCCGGCAATGAGTCGCGTCACTCTTCTAATATATGAACTCTGCCAGTGCATCGACGAGCAGTCTGAGGAGCTGCTCGGCCGTCAGAGGGTAGGACCTTTTCCTGAATATGCGGTCCATCTTCGTCCGTAGGAGCTCGAAGAAACGGTTGGCTTCGTGAACCGGCATTTTCTTGACCGTCATCACCATCAGCCACAGCGGAACTTCGATATAGGGCGGCTGGATGAAGAGTTCGAGCAGTTCGTCGGAGTGGTGCCTGTAATCCAGAAAACTGTTCTCGCAGACTCCGTACAGCGGCAGGACGATCAGCTCGTAGACGATGCGGTGCGTTCTGCGCATATCGCCTTCTTCATAAAACCATACGTCGATCTTTTTGGCGCCGACTATCCGGTACGGATTATAATTGTCCCTGCTCATTTCAGGAAAGGCCCTTTATTTCCGAGTAAATGCTGTTGACCATGTAATCACGTAATTCACTGCGGGTCGAGAGGCGGCAGAACCGGTATTGCTCAGGTAGATGCCGGCCTTTCGAAAAATGTTTCTGGTCCGTCGACCACGACTCCAGAAAGATCGAGTTCCCGTCGTGCCTGTCGTAAAGACCCCATAGGGATTCCGCATCCGGACATCGGGGATCGTCGGTATGGAAAAGATATACCTCTCCGACTTTGAAATTACATTGTTTCACCGTCATTCGTTTGGGCTGTTTTATAATTTGTGCGGCAAAGATGGATGAAACGTCGGGCCCTTGCAAGAACATGTGGAACCATTCCAATTTTTTATTATAACAGGTGCGTCTCGATGCGCGTTTAACGAAGAATTTACGGCGGTCGGTTTTGCCGGGTACTTACTGCGTAGTGCAGCGGATTTCGCGTTTTGGAAATCGATTTTCTCACAAAAACGCCGGAAAAAATTTGGATGATAACGAAGAAATGACTATATTCGGGATAACAATAGAGCAATTTATCTGTTGTAAACTGTTTATCGTTCGTAAGTCCCAACTTTTACCTCAATGGCGAATAAACAGGCAAGATCGTAATGCGCGGTCTTGACTGGTTCGCCATAACCTTTGGGACGGTACGAAGCAACCGGTCGAGAACCGCGCATATTTTTTGACATTGCGAATCAAAAGATGTGCCACTATGAATCGACCCGAATGTGAAAGCGAAAGGCTGATTTACAGTTTAGAAACAAGCTCCAAATTACAACTTTTATTCGAAAACTCCGCTGTCGGTGAAACTTATTTGTTTCACCGGATTGCTTCGGATTGCCTGCGGATTCCCCGTTTTTCGATAAAGGCATCGGAACCGCCGTCGGTTCCGTATCGACCGCCTCCGATTCGTCTTCATTCTGATGGCACCGTCCGCTTTCGCCCGGCTGCCCGCAAAGCCGGCCCGCGAAGACTCGTGCGCACGGATCGCCGTTCCGGCATCGTCTGAATACGAACAAATTTTCCTAATCTCAAAATGATGGATTTTATGAACGGTTTTGAAAAGGATAACGAGAATCCATATCGCCTTTATCGTGTGGTAAGCGTCAAAAAGATCGACCGCTGGTTTTTCGAGAAGCATAACCATCGCAGAACCCATGCGAAAATCTATGAAACGGTCATCCGGCCTAAGTTCGGGATTTGCGAAAACACGTTTCTCGACTACCGCCACGAATCCGACGAACTGCTGGAATTGTTCCGGCAATCGGTCAACGTCGAATTTTCGATGTGGCTTCCGACCATGGAGGCCAAGTACATGAGCCCTGTCGAAGCCGACCGCTTCAGTTTGATGCTTTGGGATGCGTTCGACTCGGCTTTTAAATGTATACTCAAAGAGGAACTGGCCTGCCGGATAAATGCCGAAAAGTTATTGAAATACCTGATAATCTGTTTGGGAGAGAAATCTCCCGTCGTGGTGAGGTGACGCGGCTCGTTATTTCGGTAGTCTGATGCCGGGCTCCGTTTTTCTCGGTGATTTCCACTAAAAGTACCTTGTCATCGGAGATCGTGAGCTTGGGCAGCGCGAATACCGTCCGCTGGCGCTGGTGCCCCTTACGACGGCCGGATCATTGCATGGATCGACTTCGGGAAAACGTCCTATCAGTCCCATCCGCTGGACCCGAAACGGGATCAGCCTGTGGAGCGGATCGCGATTCCGGAATAAGCGGGCAGTTATAGCACAAATTCGACCGTGTCCTCGTCGGCATCGCCGAGGCTGAACTCCTTGTCGGAGAAGAGTTCGGCGAGGCCCGTGATCTGTTTCAATCGCAGCAACTCGTCGCGGTCCATGCCGATATGACGCATGATCCACTGGTCGGACATCCGCGCGCGGGTCAGTTCGGCGACGATCTCGCTCATCAGCTCGACGTTGTGCGTTCCCCGCGCCCGGTTGTGGCGGATGGTCGAGGCCATGCGGTTCGAAAGGTCCTTTTCGATCACGGTGACGGGCAGCAGCCCCCGTTCGCGTTCGTAGATGCGCTTCGAGGTTTTGAGCACCAGATAGCGGTGGTAGCCGTCCACCAGTTCGTAACGGTCCCTTTCGGCGTCGTAATAGCAGACGCACGGCATCGTGTAGCCGTCTTCCCAGATCGACAGTTCCAGCAGTTTCATTTCGGGCGGCGCCACGACATTGGGGTTGTAGCTGTTCGCCACGATCTTCTCCACCGGTACGGCGCGGACGTTATAGACAGGGCTCCGGAAGTTCTTCTCGGTCGGATGTTCGTAATAGCGATTCATATTTTTCCATGATTTTCCTGCGGCGCTGCGTTTCGCTCTTGTTGGGCGAAAAACCCATGTATTTGCAGGCGTGGTCGTTTTTCAGGATGCAGATGCAGATGCGTTTGAACGTGGGCAGTTGGCTGAATTCCGGCAGGTCCGTGTCGTCGAGATACTCCATGCGCACCGGACGCTTGTCGGTGCGGTAGGCGCTTTTGTCGCCTACTTCGATGCGGATGCCGGCCTTTTGCAGTCTGGCGATGGTCTCTTCGGAGAGACATCCGCCCTTTTCGCGCCAGAAGCGGATGCTCACGGAGAGTTTTTCGAGGTAATTGCGCCGCGTCGGCTCCGGGAGCGTCGAGAGCAGGAAGTGCATGTAACGCTCCCACGTCATTCCCTTCGGCAGACGCACCGACTGCCAGCCGACGGCCGTCGTCCTGCCGTACAGCGCCGCGAAATTGGCTCCGTCAACCCGGCCGACCATGCGTCCCCACGTGTCCGGATCTATGGCTTTGTAGAGGTGCAGGCTGGCGATGGCCGGCGAGATGAACGGACTGGCCACGCGCTGACTGTCGAGCGGCACGCCGGCCCGGTAGAAAAGGTCGTACAGCCGGTTGTAGGGCCAGCCGAAACGTCCGTTCGCCGTCCAGATGTCGGTCGTCAGCCAGTCGTAGAGCGGGTAGGCGTTGCAGATGCCCTTGCCGGTCCGCTGGCGTATCCACCGTTTGTCCGAGAAGCGGTGGTGGTTGCGGTCGCTGTATATGGTGCGCCAGCGGTTGAAACTTTCCTGCGTGCGGATGCCGATCAGGCAGCACGTGCGTGCCGCCCGGTTGCGGGCGTGGAGCCACTCGGCTCCACGTAGTCGAGCGTGTCGCGGTATTGGATTTCGTAATCCATGTGGAATACGCCGATCCGGCGGCGCAGTCCGTGACGCCGGATGTAGTCGATGCAGAGGTTGAGCAGCACGCCGCTGTCCTTGCCGCCGGAGAAGGAGACGTAGATGTTGTCGAAAAGGTCGAAGACCGTTTTCAACCGCCGCTGTGTCCGCTCGTAGACGTTCATGGCTGCCGTTTTTTCCCGTATTGCATCGTCACGTACTGCGTCCACTCCTTTGTGGGGACGAAGCCCTCGGTGCGGAACACCTCGGCGTGGCGGAGCAGCGTCACGGAACGTATCGTATAGTCGCGGTGGTAGTATCGGATGATTTCGCGCAGGAAGCGCGACAGCAGCTGCGGATCGTCGCCCGAAACGTAGTAGTTGTTGATCTTGGCCACTCCGCCGTCGGTGATCTCCACGGGCATGAACCCGAAGACGGTCTCGCCTTCCCACGCGACGAACCACGTATGCGCACGCGAGGTCCAGAACGGATAGTTGTTGTTCTGGCGCAGCACGCTGCGTCGCATGACCAGCGGAGCGACGAGTGTATAAAGGCGGGGCGAAGTGCCGTCCAGTTTCTCGATTGTCATATCCGAAAGGTTATAAAACGACCGAATGTTATACATCTGTGACCGAATGTATTAAAAGCGCATTCGATCCTTCCAAATATAAAAAATATCGGTCGTTTTCCCAAATTTTCGGATCAGGGCGAAGGATGATATTGCACTGGTTTTTCTTTTGCACCAGCGTATTTTTTAGGCAGAAAAAATTATTTTTGCATACGAAACCGTTAACCTTGATTTATGAATTGTGCAAATCATCCTGCCGAAGCGGCAGTCGCCCAATGTACGGAATGCGGAAAAGGACTGTGTGTACAATGCGTACAAAACCAGCCAAAACCCGTATGCGCCGCATGCCATGAAAAATTGAGAAGCCAGACTGTCGGCTCGATTGTTTTTCATCTGCTTGTTTATGTCGGGCTGTTCATCCTGGGATATAAATTGAATTTCATGGAAGGGAATGGATTTCCCGACGGGAGATTTGCCAGCGGTTATACGCTGATGGCCGTGGTCTCCGGCTGGCAGTTCTTGAACTCTGTCGTCGGCTGGCGATTGGTGCAGGGAGATTTGACGGCTTGGGCGATCTATTACGTGCTTAAATTACTCCTTTCCGTAATTGTCGGCTTTTTCACAGCCCCTTTCATGATCCTGTGGAACTTGATAAAACTGATATCTTTCATGATGCGACGATAACAATCTTCTAAAACAAGGGATAGCCTAATACTCTGGGATGCGTTCGATAAGGCTTTTCAACATATATTCAAAGAGGAATCGATCTGCCGGATACATGCCGAAAAGTTATTGAAATGCCTGATAATCTGTTTGGGCGAGAAATCACCCGTCGGGGTGAGGTGACGCGACTCGTTAATGAAGGGAGGGGGCTGTCCGAAATTTCGGACAGCCCCCTCCCGGTGTTTTCATAAACCAGTCATTTTATAGCACCTTGGCATTCGAAATCTCCCGGCTCGGAATTTCGGTAGTCTGATGCCGGGCTCCATTCTTTTCGATGATCTCCAATAAGAGCACCTTGTCGTCGGCGATTGTGAGCTTGGGCAGCGCGAATACCGTCCGCTGACGCTGATGTCCCCTTACAACGGCCGGATCGTTGCATACGCGCAGGATTTCGAGCGGTGTCTGCTGCTGTGCCGTACGCTTTGCGAGCTTCTTGTCGGCTACGATAAACTGTCGTGCATCCACCTCAAAGGAGATATTCGTGTCATTATACATGCAAGTATGTATGTAAATGACATCGTTGGAAACGTAAATTCCCAGCACCTCGACCTCGATGCCGTACTTCTTCGTGCGAATGCCTTTCACATCCGTACGGTTCTGCCGGTATATGTCGCTCAACATGCGTTTTATGGTCGCGGGCTTCTCTCGGCCTACCTCGCGCAGCAGCACCCGGCCTTCGGATGCTGGGGCCGTCGGCTGCGGATAGCCCGCGGCAGCCGGTTTCTTCATACTTTCTGGTTGCGGTTCCTGCACTGTAAGATTGAG
>JAETNO010000084.1 GCA_021768245.1 Bacteroidaceae bacterium
TCGTAGCAAGCATAGGAAGCGGGTACCCACTTCCGTATTTTCCCCCTCCCGCGCTGCGGCGCGTCGGTTGAAAATTGCTTGTTGGGAAGTGTCCCAAACCCTCGGAACGGAAAGGAGCGAACACATGGACGGACGCAAAAGGACGGTACAAATCAAATTCAGAGTGACGGAAGCGGAACGGGATTTAATACTGGAAAAAATGAAGCTCGTACCCACCCGGAACATGGCGGCCTATCTGCGGAAGATTGCCATTGACGGGTATATCATTCAGATAGACCACGCCGATATAAAGGCAATGACAGCAGAGATACAGAAAATCGGTGTCAACGTCAACCAGATAACACGCCGCGTCAACGCGACGGGGAACGCATACCAAGAGGACATAGAGGAAATAAAGGGGGTGCTTGCGGAAATATGGCGGTTACAAAGATTAAGCCTATTAAAAGCACTCTAAGCAAAGCCCTTGACTATATCGAAAACCCAGACAAGACGGACGGAAAAATGCTTGTGTCCTCTTTCGGCTGCTCCTATGAAACGGCAGATATTGAGTTTGAATATACCTTGTCCCAAGCACTCCAAAAGGGGAACAATTTAGCCTTTCATCTGATACAGTCCTTTGAGCCGGGGGAAGTAGATTATCAGAAAGCCCATGAAATCGGGAAGCAGCTTGCCGACGCGGTAACAAAAGGGCAACATGAATATGTACTCACGACGCACATTGACAAGGGGCATATCCATAACCACATTATTTTCTGCGCGGTGAACTTCGTAGACCACCACAAATACAATTCCAACAAAAGGAGCTATTACGGCATACGGAACATGAGCGACAAGCTGTGCCGGGAAAATGGCTTGTCCGTCGTCGTCCCCGGCAAGGGCAGCAAGGGAAAGAGCTATGCGGAGTACCAGGCAGAAAAGACGGGTACCAGTTGGAAAGGCAAGCTGAAAACCGCTGTTGACGCGCTTATCCCCCAAGTTTCCAGTTTTGAGGAATTGCTAACGCGGTTACAGGCGGCGGGCTATGAGATAAAGCCGGGGAAATATGTGTCATGCCGCGCCCCCGGACAGGAACGCTTCACCCGCCTAAAAACCCTCGGCGCAGACTATACAGAGGAAGCCATAAAGGAACGGATAGCGGGCAGACGGACAAAGGCGGCGAAAGCTCCCAGAGAGCAGCGCGGCGTGTCGCTGCTTATCGACATTGAGAACAGTATCAAGGCGGCGCAGAGCCGGGGCTATGAACAGTGGGCGAAAATCCACAATCTGAAACAGGCGGCAAAGACTATGAACTTCCTCACCGAAAACAAGATTGAACAGTACGCGGATTTAGTCAGCCGGATTGAAGAAATGGCAGTGGAAAGCGGACAGGCGGCAGACGCATTGAAGAACGCCGAAAAGCGGCTTGCGGACATGGCGGTGCTTATCAAGAATGTTTCCACCTACCAAAAGACAAAGCCCGTCTATGACGCAT
>JAETNO010000085.1 GCA_021768245.1 Bacteroidaceae bacterium
CCCCAAAGGAACACACCTCTATCATTCGTGCCAAAAGAAAAGACGGATGGACTTATGTACAAAGAGTTGTCAGCGTTTACGACCCAAAGATCAAAAACAGTAAAAGACTTTCAACCGAATACCTTGGAAAATTGCCCCCAGGAGAAACTGATCTGGAGAAATTAGTTCCTTTGGAACCCCGTAGGAGAAAAGGCTCGCTCAAGGCTGACAAGATCTCGGCACCCGCTAAAGAAGTTGCGGATCCAAGAGATCAGAGTCGTATCATTTATCCGCTTGATATCGTCTTCTGTGTCATTCTTCTTGCGGCTATGGAAGGCAAGACTTCCTGCACCGAGATTGCTGAATTCTGGAGACAATGCCGCCCCTTGCTGAGCAAGACCTTTCCAAACTTTCCCGATGAAGAAATTTCTCATGACACCGTCAGGCGCATCACCATGATCATCGGCAAAGATAAAAACGCCGCCCTAATTGAACGCTTTGTAAAAATGCTGCGCAGTAAACTGTCTCATCCGATAATTGCAGTCGACGGACAAGCTGTCAGAGCCTCTCGGAACTCTGCCGAGCATTCCCCGTATGTCTTAAACATCATGGATGCAGACAATGAACTGATTCTGGCTCAGCAGGTAATCGGCGAAAAAAATAATGAAATCACTCATGCCACAAAGTTGATCAGTACTCTGGATATCCAAGGCGCGATCGTTACGGCAGATGCCCTGAATACACAAACCGAGTTTGCGGCAAAGATCATTGCCGAAAAAGCAGACTACTGTCTTGCTCTCAAAGCTAATCAGGACCTAACTTATGAGCAAGTACGCGGTTTCTTTGAGTTAGGAACGCACGACTATAAAACAGCACGTCCCTCCGTGACAGACCAAAGCGGAAAAATTACAAAGAGAAAAACTCGCGTACTTCCGGGCAGTTTGCTGCCCAAAGAAATTCGGGATAAGTGGGTCGGTCTCGAAGAAGGCTCCATCGTGGAGACCGTCACCGACACCGTCAGGAAGAGTACAAGTGAGGTTCTTGAGCCGCAAGTGCGCTATTACATCTCCTCTTTGAGGTATGAAGCTCCGAATGTAGAACAGGTCCTGCATCGCGCTGTTCGCCAGCATTGGACAATTGAAAACAAGGGCCATTGGGCTTTGGATATGGCCTTTAATCAAGACCGTTTGCAATGTACCAACGCCCAATACTTAGCTGGCAGAACTCTGCTCAACAAAATCGCTCTTAATTTCACAACAAAGATCCAAACTCGCTTGGAGGAGGCAACAGGAAAAGCAGCGCCCTCAAAACCGATTATCAGGGCACGACTCAGAAAAATAGAGGACATGCTGGCCGCCATGAACGACTGCATCAGAATCTAAAAGGTGCCACGGGTTAGGTCTCCGATAAAAGGAGACCTATATCGTGGTTCGTTGCTCAATTTCTGGTGCGTCCGTCCTG
>JAETNO010000086.1 GCA_021768245.1 Bacteroidaceae bacterium
TATCATATCCCAAAGGAGGAATATGGCGTACATGAGGTAATCGAACACAGCGGCACTCTTGAAGAAGAAATCACAAGTGTGCTCCATGACAAGAACCCGAATATAAGAGGTCTCAAGCAGCTTGCCATGTACGGCTGCAAGGGTATGGCGGCCTATGCCCGCCACGCCTGTAACCTCGGTTATGAGGACGAAGACATATATGTCGTGATAGAGAACGCCCTTGCCGAGATAAGCCGTCCTGACATAAGCGTGGATGAGCTGTTTTCGCTCGTGCTCAATGTGGGTGACGGGGGTGTCAAGGCTATGGCTCTGCTTGACAAGGCAAACACATCGACCTACGGCAATCCCGAAATCACAAAGGTAAACATCGGAGTAAGGAACCGTCCGGGCATACTCGTGAGCGGTCACGACCTCAAGGATCTTGAGGAACTGCTCGAACAGTCAGCAGGCAAAGGGGTTGACATCTACACCCACTCGGAGATGCTCCCTGCCCAGAGCTATCCTTTCTTCAAGAAATTCCCCCACTTTGCAGGTAACTACGGCAACGCATGGTGGCGGCAGATTGACGAGTTCGAGACATTCAACGGCATGTTCCTCTTCACCTCCAACTGCATCGTGCCCCCGCGTCCGAAAACCACCTACATGGACCGCGTCTACACGACCGGTGTCGTCGGAATGCCCGGCACACATTTTATCCCCGAGGGGAAGGACGGCAAAAAGGATTTTTCCGAAATCATAGAGCGGGCGCAGACATGCCAGCCGCCGACAGAGATAGAGCACGGTGAGATTGTCGCCGGATTCGCCCATAACCAGGTGCTTGCTTTGGCGCCTAAGATTATCGACCTCATCAAAAGCGGTAAAATCCGCAAGTTTGTGGTCATGGCAGGCTGTGACGGCAGAATGCCCTCGCGCAAATACTATACGGAATTTGCGGAAAGGCTTCCTAAAGACTGCGTGATTCTCACCGCAGGCTGTGCCAAATACCGCTACAACAAGCTTCCGCTCGGTGATATCGAGGGTGTTCCGCGCGTGCTCGATGCCGGACAGTGTAACGACTCCTATTCGCTCGTCGTGATTGCCAATGCTCTCAAGGACGCTTTCGGCCTGGAGAGTGTCAACGATCTGCCGATTGTCTACAACATCGCATGGTATGAGCAGAAGGCGGTGATAGTGCTTCTGGCCCTGTTGAGCCTCGGAGTGAAGAATATCCACACCGGCCCGACGCTGCCGGCGTTTTTCACCCCCGAAATTCTGAAAGTGCTTCAGGAGAAGTTCAATATAGGTACCATCGCCACCGTTGACGAAGATTTGGCTACCCTTATCGGTTGAAAGAAATGGACGGTCGGAATGTGAATCGGTTTATCCATAAATATGTGATAGCGGCGGCGCACGCCATCCTTTGGCTGGCGGC
>JAETNO010000087.1 GCA_021768245.1 Bacteroidaceae bacterium
AAAAACTTCTCCTTCACGCGCGGGGGAGAGAGAATTTTTATTTATATTATTATCTATATAATATATGTCCCCAAAGGTGTCCCCAACAGTGTCGGAAGAAGTGTCCCCATTTGTGGGGGATTGAGCTTCTGAAGAAGCCCCGATAGCCGCTGTATCCTGTGAAGCCATGATTGAAAAGCCGGGTATCTGATCCATGACAAGCACCGTGTATAGTGTCGCGTTGCCTATTTCAAGTCTCCGTATCCACTTCTGCGCTTCAAAAATCCTCATGTATCTTCCTACTGTGTCTTTGTCCGCTCCGATTGAGGCGGCCAGTTTTCGTGTCGAGGCTACGAACTGACCGGGCAGGATGTCTATTGTTGTGCCTTTTATGGGGTATGTGCCTTTGGCTCTCAGCACGCGAAAAAGTATCTCCAGCCAGAGATGTACCATCCGGCTCTCGGAGTAGAGCCATTCCTCGTTGCGGAGATAGTGCATTACGGGTATCCATGAACGGTTCATTTCGGCTGTTTATATTCTTGGGGTACATATATATGGGAGTTGGTGCGTGAGCCTCAGGCTTTTCCACATGAAGTGTCAACATCGCGGTCTGTCACATAGAGTTCATTCGGGAACACCACACATCCGGCAATCCTCTCTATCTCTTTCTTGCAGAAGGAGGGTATGCAGCAGCATCCGGCTTTCCAGTTGTAGAATGTCTTGCGTTTGATGCCTTCTCCGCAGGCTCTTACTACCGCTGTCACGAAAAAACGGTGGTCTGTATGGGGTAATGTGGCGAGATAGTCGTTAAGGCACTTGGAGTCAATCTCCTTGATCTGTTGTGTAGTCATAATTTCGTCCTTTAAGATTAAATGAATCAGGTCTGCCGTTTTTTTTCAAGTGTTGCGTATCCGGCTCGCGCCCTCACATCGTAAAGAGAGAGGAAAAAACGCCGTCCGTTACGCTCCGCTTTAAGTGATCCGTCGTGTATGGCATCGCGCACACGCTGGTCTGAACAGTGCATTATCTCGGCTGCCTCACGCACGGTTATCTTCCTGTCAGGAGGCATTGGTGCGGTGATGTTCCGCTTTATCTCTTCAAGGGTGTTCTCAATCCTCGTGAGCCTCATTGTTATGCGCCGGTCTTCACTCATAGTCGTATCCGTTTATAAGCTGTTTGACATTTTTTCTGTTAGCAACCATTAGCTATATTTAGAAAAATGATTATCTTTGCGATTAGAAATAATTAATCTAAATTAGGTAGTTGCAATAACACTAACAAACTAATCGTGCTAAATGATTGTTTGAAGTGTTATTATTGGAAATACCTAATCAAATTTATTAGAAAATAACAGACTGTTCAACTCCAACCGTGCCATTGCGGAAAAGATGGGCTACAATCCCAGCGTCGTGTCGCAGGTGATAACCGGCAAATCCAACGTGTCGGAACGCTTTGTCAAGAGCCTTTGCAGCATATATCCGCCCCTGAGTTTTGAATGGATATGGAGCGGCAATGGAAGTATGATACAGGAGACAGCTGCACGGCAGCAGGAGTCGGATCCTGAGCCTCCGCAGTTTGACCGATTCTCGTATATCCTTGCTGACATGGCGGAGATCATAAAGAACATGACCGCCTTCATGGGGCCGATGAATAACCGGCTTGAACGTCTGGAAAAACGGATTGATGAACAGGCAAAGGAGATTGAGCGGCTACGCTCTGAACTGTCGGCAAAAGAGAAAGCCGCCACCTCCCGGAAGAAGTGACGGCTGTGCCGGCGTTACGGCAGATATTATTTGAGTTTACCGAAGCCCTGTATGACGCTCGTCTGAAGCACATGGGCGTATTTCTCGGTCATTGTCACGTTGGAATGGGCGAGCATCTTGCTCACAGTCTCGATACCCACGCCCTTTGTCAACGCCCACGTCGCAAACGTGTGGCGGCCGACGTGCAT
>JAETNO010000010.1 GCA_021768245.1 Bacteroidaceae bacterium
ACCGATGAGAAGCGCACCCATGTGGTGACAATCAAACTGACCGATGCCGAACACTCCGACCTCAAGGCACGGGCGAAAGCCGCCGGTGTGAAACTCGCCGAGTATGTCCGTCACGGGGCGTTCCGGCTCACAATCGTCAGCCGACTATCTGAAATTGAGAAAGAAATAGCCAAAGGAATACTCAACCTTAGCTCCGATTTCAATCAGGCGATGACCTGTTTCCACCAACTAAAACTCCGCAGCGCGGCCAACAAATTGGCGGCTGTCGTTGACAAAATGTTTGACATTCTCAAGAAATTAAAACCAAATAAAGAAACCGACTATGTTTGCAAGAATCCTTAAAAGCGGCACGTTTCACGATGTCGTTGGGTACGTTACGCGCCAGTTCCATGACCCGAAAGAATACACGCCCGACACATGGCGCATCATCGGCAGTGACAACATCATCACTTTCGGCTATGCAAAAATGGTGCAGTCGTTTGAGACTATACACGGATTTATGCCCGGCAAGGAGAATCCGACAGGTCATATTTCCATTAGTTTTGACAAGACCGACGCTCCAAGACTGACCGATGAATTTATGGCTCAACTCGCGAAGGAGTATATGGAAGGAATGGGAATCAAGGACACGCAGTATCTTATAGTACGCCATCTTGAAACCGAACATCCGCATTTACATATCGTCTATAACCGGGTGAATCTTCACGGCAAAGCCGTTGATGAGCGCAACAATTACAAGCGGAGCGACAAGGTTGTCAAGACAATCAAGGACAAATACGAACTTACATACTCGCCGTTGAAAGATAAATACGAACAGAAAAAGCCGGAGTTCAAAACCAAGATTTCAGCGGCCATGTATGGCTGTAAGTCATGGGATGAATTCTCGCGTCGCCTCGCTTGTGCCGGAATTGAGGTGAAATTTCATGACGACCGCGACACCGGCAAGCATATCGGGGTGAAATTCTCCAACGGTGACATTACCCTCAACGGCTCTAAAATCGACCGAGCCTTTACATACCGCCGCCTCAATAATTTCTTTGAGGCCAACCGTAGGCAGGGGCAGCAACAGTCCTCGACCCCGACAAATCAGCCGAATGTAACGGTTGAATACGCCCCGGTAAAGCAACCATCGCTTGTCGAGGCGGTGGTACAGTCAACTGCCGAGGCAATTGGCGGACTGTTCAATGTCGGTCCCGGATACGACCCTGCGGAGGAAGAATTTATCCGCAACATGAAAAAGAAGAAAAAGAAACCAACCCGAAAAATCAGATTCTAAAATATGGCAGATCTTTACAACACCGTTCAGAAACAAGGCAAGCAGATTGACGGACTGCAAAAGACAGTGGATGCTCACGACACCAGAATCGAGACCCTTGAAACAAAGACTATGGCAACCGCGCCGCAGACACCTGTCAACATTCCAGCACCAAAAGTTACCGTAAACATCCCTGACAACATAGCAACGAAGGAGAATATCGTTGGAGTGGTAAACAAGGCTCTCCACCTTATGACAGACTATGTGGCAGAGGTTGTGACAAAACTTTATACAGAAAATCCACCTCAAAAATCGGCTAATCCGACCCCGGAAATATCAGATGAACTGTTTGAAAAAATTGCACAGAAAGCAGCCGACAAAGCCGTTAACAAGCGTTACGAGAAACTGGATGCTATGGCTGACACTGTGATGCACCGCATCTATAATCTTGTCCACGGTGCAATATGGGCGGCAATACCGAAATGGGCATACACCACTTTTGCAATCGCCATTCTCGCCGCCGGAGGCTTCGGATACGGCTTCTTCTATCAGCTCAACGAAAACTCCCGACTGAAAGATGTCGAATGGCTCTACCGCTACGAGCGTGGACTCCATACAAATCCAAATGTAGTGATTCATCGTGAGCGCCTTATGCTCCACGGCAAGCCCCATGAAGTTGACAGCTTGAAATCTCTGATTCGCCACCACGAACAACGAACCAAAGCCGACACAACATTTGTGTATTACTGTCCATCCAATTCATAACTTAATAAATGCCATCGACATAACCATTGCCGGTGGCATTTTTTTTTCAATATTCTTTTTCGTCAGTTCACAGTATTATGTTTCTCAGCATATTTGAT
Source organism: Bacteroidaceae bacterium (assembly GCA_021768245.1). Taxonomy (GTDB): domain Bacteria; phylum Bacteroidota; class Bacteroidia; order Bacteroidales; family Muribaculaceae; genus Duncaniella. The sequence goes on from JAETNO010000010.1 coordinate 2,119, forward strand.
TGCTTTCTCACGAATTATCACTAATTTTGTATTCTGAATCATATCCCTTCAAATGGCAAGTAATAAAGGATTAAGAGAAGCTAAGGCTGGTAAGAACGATGAGTTCTATACACAGCTTACCGATATTGCCAATGAAATGCAGCATTACAAAGATCATTTTAAAGGCAAGGTGGTACTATGTAATTGTGATGACCCCCGTGTAAGTAACTTTTTCCAATACTTTGCCCTCAAATTTCATACACTTGGCTTAAAAAAGCTAATTACTACATGCTTCAAAAGTCAAGATATGGATTTATTTAGCACTAATCAAGCTGAAAAAGCTATCTATTTGGTATATGAAGGAGATAAAAATGGGAATGGTACACCAGATCCGGAAGAGATAGGGATTCATTACTTTAAAGGTGATGGCGATTTTCGGAGTGAAGAATGTGTTGAGCTACTTAAACAAGCTGATATAGTAGTTACCAATCCCCCTTTTAGTTTATTTAAAGAGTATATAGCGCAACTGGTGCAGTATGATAAGAAGTTTATCATCATCGGACACCAAAACGCAATCAAGTATAAAGAAGTTTTTCCACTTATAAGAGATAATAAAGTGTGGTTAGGCTATGGCTTTAAAGGCGGTGCCACTCACTTTATATCTACCTATACCGATAAGGCCGTAGCAAGCGGACACAAAGAGGGAATGATTAGAGTTAGTGGTGTGGTATGGTTTACCAATCTACCTATTAAAAAGAGAGAAGAACCGCTGATTTTAACAGAAGAATATGACCCCGAAAGATACCCCAAATATGAGAACTTTGATGCTATCAATGTTGACAAAACATTAGATATACCTAAGGATTATTATGGGTATATTGGAGTGCCTATTACCTTTATGGATAAGTATTGCCCTTCTCAATTTGAGATTATAGGCGTGGGTATAGCCAACTTAGGGCTTAGTATAGGTATACAGCCCTATAAGCCGGAGCATAAGGAATATAGGAAAAAGGTACAAAAGAGAGGTGCAGTAGATGGTGATTTATATATGATGAAAGGAGACGAGGTAGTAGTACCTTATTCCAGAATAATCATAAAGCGGAGATAATATTATGGCTATGACAATTAAAGAGATTAAAGTCAAGTGTAAGGATTTGGCTTTGGGCTATGAAGATAACGAAGAAGAAGGAGTCGTAGCCTTTGGTGGAAAGTTAGATGTTAGGCCGCCTTATCAAAGAGAATTTATCTATGGAGATAAAGAGCGAGATGCGGTAATACATACCATCTATAATAACTGGCCCCTCAATGTGATGTATTGGGCTGATAATAGTGATGGCACGTTTGAAATTATAGACGGGCAGCAGCGCACTATCTCTATATGCCAATATATAAATGGTGATTTTCCCTATGAATTTAAGTTCTTTGAGAATGTAAAAGACCCGAAAGAGAGAGCTAAGGTAGAGGATTATGAACTTACCATCTATATCTGTTCTGGAACCAATGATGAGAAGTTAAAATGGTTTGAAACCATCAATATAGCAGGGAAGCAACTTAATCCGCAGGAGCTATTAAATGCCACATTCCCCGGGCCATTTTTAACTGACGCTAAAAAGAGATTTAGTAAAAATAATTGCCCGGCTTATCGTATCGGGGGAAAGCATTTGCTTACAGGCACACCAATAAGGCAGGATTATCTTAGGACTGCTTTAAAGTGGATTTGTGCAGCACAAGGCATAAGCCAGATAAAAGAGTATATGGGTAAACATCAAGGCGATGCGGATGCTTTAGAGTTATATAACTATTTCCAAAATGTAGTTACTTGGGCTTTGGGTAAATTCAATATCACTAAGCGCAAGAGCATAATGCAGGGATTAGATTGGGGTACACTATATGAAAAATATCACGCTGATAAATCCTTAGATAAAGCTGATTTGGATAAGAAAATATCGGTTCTTTTAAAGGATAGTGAAGTTACTAGTAGAAAAGGTATTATCCCCTATATCCTATCTGGCGATGAACGATACTTAGGGCTTAGAACCTTTGGAGAGGATATAAGAGAAGCGGTATATGAGGAACAAAATGGTATATGCCCGATATGTGGGGAGCATTTTGATATATGCGAAATGGAAGCAGACCATATAATTCCGTGGAGCAAAGGTGGCAAGACCATAAAAGATAATTGCCAAATGCTTTGCTTACACTGTAACCGCACAAAGAGCAATAAATAACTGATATTGACATGATAGGACAGATGAATAGGATTTACTCATTCCATACTACAGATCAAGAGCGCGATTATGAAGAAGCAAAGAAGGATGCCATTTCTGTCGCTGAAAAATTACCCGCATTAGCGGAGGTCATAAAATTTATTTTTGACGGATGCCATGGTTTAAAGCCTGAGATTAGCGAACAGAAGATTGACGATGCTTTTGATTGCATGATGGATCGTGATAAAGTTTTTATCAAAACAAGCAAACTATCAAAAGAAGATAAAGAAAAGGCAATTCGAAATTCAGAAACAGAATGGCATTTACGAAAAACTGCTTTTAAGTCTTCACTAGAAGTTAAGGTAAGAGCAAATTGACCCTATATAGAATTTGCTATGATGGATTCATAATTCCCTAATTATTATGAATCTTGATAAAATTAGGCTATCTATAAATCATGATTTAGTTAACTCATTAATCATGATATTTGCTGTAGTTAAATACTCATTGATAATAGCTTTAGACTGACGTTTAGTTGAAATTAAAAATGCAGATGGTTTTAATCGAACATATCCACCATATCTTTGACGTATTACATCCTTAAAGTCCCTGCCCGTACTACTCGTCCTATGGGCTATATGATTTCTGACTTTTCTCATCTCTTCAAATATAATGCCATAGGCATTTAATTTTTGTCGAAATGGCTCAGCGTTATCTATTATGTGTTTTATTGAATCATTGGTTTGGCTTACGTTTGTAAATTGTAAAAACGATTTTGCTTTTCGTCGACCATGAGTTTTAAATTTATCTATCGCATCGGATAATGACGAACATGAATGAATTATACAAGTCGGAGTAACCCCATCCCTATACGGAACACGACAAGCAAGTCTTACGGCTGTTTCTCTTACAGAAAACTCAATGATTGAAAAAATCCGCAACATCATAATTTCTGCAACGAAACCATATAACTCCGGTGGTAATTTTTGAGCTTTCTTTAGGTATCTATCAACAACAGACAGTCGAGATATTGCTTGGCTATATATTGAGCCAATACTCGGACGCCCCATATTAGAAAATAAATTTCTTTATATATTCGTCACGTATTTTTCGCTGCTTCTCACCCTGGGTAGTAGCAGAAACAGCACTGATAAATTCCATGTCTTCAGGACTCTTTTGATCTTGATTATAGCGAGCATCTATATCCATAAGCCCAAATCCAATTTTCTTTGTGTCATAGGCTTTTTCATGACTATACAATGCCATCAATAGAGAGAAAAATAAAGGAGGTCGATTGAATATAGTTTCCGTTATTGCAGATGGTTCAATTTGCACGATTGTATCAAATAGTCTATCTAATGAATTACTGATCTCATCTTCTCGATCAAAGGAGTCATCATATCGGTCATAGTATTTATCCAACTTTGGCGAGTTATAACTTGTCAAACCATCAAGCATATTAATCACCAAATCAGACATAAACTGCACCTCATTCATTCTCGCGAAATCATTTGCAGAAAAAATAGAATATTTCCTAAACAGTTCAAGTCGTTTGGTCGATTCATAAACACAGAACTGTTTAAATGCACCACTATATTTTGCATTCCTTTTTTCCTGCGCATTAAGTGATTTAGCGACCGAATTGATTCGAGCAAATATATCAATTACATCTCCATCTGTGGCGCCTTGTAAATATCCAATGGGGATAGGTGTCATCAAAAAACGCTGCTTTTGCCCGTTATTAAGTTCAGAAAACTTAATCCTTCTTTTCTCTTCTGGATGAAAAGCAGAGATTTCCCCACGATAAAAACTTAAAATAGCTCGAATCCTTTGTTGACCATCAACGACCTCTTTTATGCTTTTTTCTTTCTCTAAGTCAATCGTGTGGCGGACATAAATTGTTGGAATTGGCTTACGTTCAAAGATAGTATTAACCAAATATGATTTTTGGTTATCATTCCATACAGAACGACGCTGATACCAAGGGTTGAGATTTAAGTCACCCTGTTTCTCAAGATTTACAATATCCTGAATGACTAGTGATTGATAATCTACTCGTTCCATACGTATTTAGTTATTATGGGTTATAGGAAATGAAAGTAAGATGCCTTTATGCAAGGCATCTTTTCACTGCAAAAGTAATAAAAAAACTTGAATTACACACTAAAAATGTCTTCAATTTTGGACTTCTGAACTTCTAATATCAACTACGGAAATAGATCTAATCGGCCCTTCGTTATAAATTCAGTTTGTGAATTGTCCTAAAACGCTCTTGCAACTGTTCAAGACGGTTGATTAGCACATCAAACGACAACTTTTCGCCGTAGATCATCGAGGTTTTCATTGCTTCGTAGTCAAGGCGCATTTTCTCTCGCAAATCTCCAGTGGGGCAAAATGAGATTGTTGACGGGTGGTTGAGTTCATAGTTGACACCTCCAACATGATAGAATCGCTGGCGGTGTACGATGATTTCTTGATATAGCTCCATATCAGACAGTGCGGTTTCTGCAAATGGTGTGTCCATCAGTCGCTCCAAATCATAAAGATGGCGGCTCATGCGGTCGGAGCGAGGGGAGCGACGCTGATATTCCTCATTGAGCAGAAAGGCTTTTTCAAGGAATGTGCGTGTTGGTGTTATGGTCGGTATTTCGGAAAATGTCTCATCGTCAATCTCCGGGAAAGCATTGCCAACGAGTGATGATATGCGCTTGACTTCAAACGGTTCTTTCATCGAAAGACAACTTATCTCAATCTTGACTACGGGACGCACATACGCATCAGAGTCAACTTTGACCGGATAGTGAATCTCTATGATTACCGGATCGCTGTCGTGGTCGATTGGCGAACCGTCCTTCTTTGTGGTTATCGGTACTACCTTGCATTCGCCTAAACCGGATTCTACAAGTTTCGATTTCAATTCCTTTGCGAACTCGCCAAGGATATAATCGCGATTGACAATGCGGAGATTCTTCACCTGATTGTTAGTTGTAGCTTTAGCGCAATCCTTACCAAGTTCATTGAGATAGAAATCACGATAGAGGGCTATGTCAATGTCTTCCGAAAAGCGGTCAATCAGGTTCCAGCCTTTGCTGAGACTTGTTCCACCTTTGAAGAACATATACTTTGCCGGGGAAAGGGAGAACAGAACTTTCAAAATGGCAGTAACCCACCAGTCTTTTTCAACCGCACCCACGCTGATGTTCTTTTCATTTGCTATGATGTATGCCGATTGTTGACGGTCAGCATCCGAAGCATCAATCCATCTGCTCATTTCGTTTGATTTTATCCTTTGTTTCGATAATAATTTTTCTAATCCAGCGGGGAGCACGAGCTATATCCTCTTGCCATGTTTCTTCCTCCGGGTTTTCCTTCAACACGCCATAAACTACGTCAAGAGTATTATCATCAACATTACATTGCTTGATAGACTTTAGCGCAAGCACTAATATCGGCATAATCTTGCCCTTATATGCAAATGTCGATGGCACACTATGTTTAAGAGTCAGAGTACGTTTGCCAATCTTTATTTTGCGTGGTGTTCCTGATGTAAGATACACGGAGTTCATTGGAACTTGTGTTGAAAAACCGAGATAATTCTCAGCAGTCGCTCCGGTTGGCAACAGTTGTGTATCATCACGTTTTGCTATGGTCTGTGCTATTTCTCCTATCGTCGGAATAACGGGCCCAAATCGTGATTCTTTTGGCTTAACGTATATCCCTGTGGCAACTCTGACAAGCTTCCCTTCATTGCATAGTTCTGACAATATGTTGGAGGCGTAGTGAGTATCAATAGGCAAAAAGCTATCCGGCAAGAAGATGGTGCCCTTCTTGCTGCGATTGACCTTTGATATAATTGTTTGTTTCATATCGCGATGAGTAAAAAAAGGAAAATAAACGCTTAATTGTCCTTTCTCAGCAGTGCAAAGTTAGTATTTTATTTCCAATTACACAAAACATTACATCCAATTAAATATGATTTCACATCAGCCACAAATCATAGGCGTGATATACTTTACCAGTTTGGTTTAGTCCGGGCACTATATCCCCGACCTAAACCAAACCAATATATAGATAGGGCTGGTGAAAAGAAAAATTTTTCTTTTGCATAGTTCTACTTTAGGCGTGAGGCACGAGTAAGACGGTCTTCTTTTATGTAGCGGCTGAGTGAGGCTTCGGTGGTGTGACCCGTGGCTGCACAGATTACATCTCGGTCATTACCTCGTAGTCGCATATTGGTGGCGAATGAGCGGCGCCCAGTGTGACAGCTCACCATCTGCCAGCGTTGGTATATGTCGGTTTTGCGACCGGCTCTGCCATTGCCTACGTCGGCGGTGTATGCCTTGGTAACATATCCAGCTAACGTACTTTCAGGATTTGCCTCATATACAGCTTTCATTATTTCTTTCAGCGCATCATTGAACTTCTGGTTGCTGATTACACGTGGCATCGCCTTTCCGTCATCGTATAGGTCGAAGATTGCTTGAGTTTCGGGCAAAATTTTTACCACTGATACCTTATCTGTCTTTTTTGCTTTATATTGGATATATCGTTCTCCATCCTCTGTTACATGAATGGAGTTGTAATTGAGTTGTTCGAGGTCAGAGTGTCTGGCTCCTGTCCAGCACATCAATATGAACTGATTGCGCACGGTTCTGAGGTGTTCGGTTGGCAACTCTTGTTTTGCTATCAGATCAATCTCACTTTCGAGCAGAGCGATACTTTCCGACTCCTCTTTCAGCTTTTCACATCTAAGGAAATCTTCTGCCATACATTGTATGCGCATCGGTTGGTCGCGGATAACGGTCTTGATTACCTTGATATGGTCGCCGATAGTATTGAGTTTCAATCCCTCTCCATAGGCAAAGGATAGATAATCGGAATAAAACGACTTATTGAGTTCGTCAAACCGAATATCGGTGATATGATTCTTCTTCATAAAGTCGCGGATATAACGGCGAAGATGCTTGTAGTGCTGTATCGTTTTCAGTCCAATTGGTTTGCCGTGCCATGTTCGAGCCGGGGCAGCATCAATAAAGACATCAAGAGCCACAATGAAGGATTCTTCACGCTGTCGGAGCATCGCTTCAAGTTCTTCTTTTTTGCGCCGCTGTTCAGCCTCACGTTGAGCTTTCTTACGCTCTTGCGCTTCTTCCCGTGCTTTCCGTTGTGCCTCCTGAAACTCGCGTTGCTCTTTATGGGCGAATTCATCTATCGCTTTATCAAGTTTCGTTCTCGAACCTTTAGGATCATTGATTATAGTATCAATCAGAGCCGACATTTCATCAAGCTTGTCGCAGAGTTCCTTCCCTGGACCGGCACGAAATGTATTCCACCGTCCGGGAGTGGAAATGGCGTCATTCCAAGTCTTGATGTCAACTTCAATTCGAGAGTTGAGCATAAGATTGGAGTTGAAGCCAACGCGACGGGTATAAAGAGGCGCAACGCCGGTTTTCTTGGTGGTTCGCAGTACGAATTTAGTATATGCTGATTTAGCCATATTCGATAAGTGTTTATCTAATAACGGCAAAGGTATATGATATAGTTCAAAAGTTGATACAAAGTTGATACAAATCAAAGCGACATTATGCTGCTTTTTGCGACTTTCTAAAATTGTTAAAATATATAACTATCTAATATTAGCACACTTGCAAAATCGAAGTTTCATTAAATATCACAAAAGTTGCCCTTCCAAGGCAACTTTTCAAGACTCCAATCTTCTGAGAAATCAGTTGGTTGGAGTTTTGATTTTGTATTTTGCGACACAGGACATCCGTTGACACGAATGGTCTACAAAACTCGAGGATGTGACGGGGGAATCTGAGCATTTGGTTTGTGTGTTGGGGATATGGACGATGTGGAATCCTTTGACCGGGAAATATATCATTAGGCATATGAATCAATATATTAAAGATGCAAAAATTAGAATCTTCGGAAAACTTTCATATCTTTGCAAAATTAGTTTTAAAAGCCATTTACAATAATCAGATGGAATATATCGGCATTAGTTACGTATTTGGGCTCGCCACCATGTTCTTCGGCATGATGGCGATATTCTTCTGGAGACGCGGCGAGCTGCTCTACCGTCTTGTGGCTTTGCTTACCGGCACCATATCAATTGAGTGTGTCAAGGATTTCATCATAGTGAATATGGGGTTATATGCCGACAGCCGGGTGTGGGATACCATGACTGCAATCGACATGATTGCTGTCCCGATGTATGCTTTTGTGCTCACCGAACTTGTGCGCCCCGGCTCTCTCACCGTAAAAAGCATGATTGTTCAGGAACTGCCGTTCGTAATTCTGCCAATTCTTTACATTACGCTCGGCATATCCTGGATATTCTATATTGAAGTGGGATATGCCGCTGTCTACGGCACTGGCGTCCTCGTGTGGACCGCCGTCAACATCCCGAGATACAACCGCCATCTCAAAGAATTGTACTCTTACACTGAAAACGTTAACCTTAACTGGCTTAAGGTGATTCTTTACACATTCTATGCTATTTTGGGAGTATGGATTTTTGACTGCATTGTGATTCACCTCGACATGGAATGTTTCTATTTGCTTTGCAATCTCGTTATGTGGATGGTGATTTCATATTTTCTATACCGTCATGAATCTGTCATTGAGGAATTGTCGGACTGGAAACCGGAATCAATTGTCCAGACTGCAGATTACAACACCATTGCAGTCAAAATAAATCAGTTATTTACTATCGACAAAATCTATCTCAAACCCAACCTCAAATTATCGGACATAGCGACAGCTGTTGGCTCAAACCGCACCTATGTTAGCAACTTCTTCAACCGGGAAGGCTCCGGCAACTTTTATGAATATGTCAACAACCACCGCATATCACATGCATGCCACCTGCTTTCCGACTCAAATCTACCAATTCAGGAGGTTGCTCAGGAATCGGGGTTCAGCAGTCCGTCAGTCTTCTCAAGGGTTTTCTCAAAATACAAGGGCTGTTCGCCGACGGAATTCAGGAGATGTTCGACTCATTAGCTATATAATGGCATATATCAGCATTTTTACGCATTGCAAACAATATTTTTACGTATAGTAAAGCGTAAAGAAGTCTATTTCTTACCCAAGGTAAAGAGAGCAATGGTTATTCATCCTAATTTTGGAGCCTTATCAATCATCAAAAGCTGGGAATCAAAAGCCTCCTTCTGGAAACCGAAAACGCACCGCGCCGATGCCTGGTGTGCTTTATTTTACTCGCTTGTTGCATAGCTGTCGCAATATGGGATGGCGGCGGGAGCAATCTTAAAACAGACGGACCTATTATATGCCTCGAAAGAAAGGCAACGCTGAGACAACGCTTCGACCTCGACACCATATGCACTACGCTTGCAGCAGGCGACAGTGTGCGTGTGCTTGGCGTTGACCGTTCGTCGTTCGGCCAAAAGTGGCTTGTCGAAACTCATAAAGGCGACATCGGCTGGATTGACGCTTCAGACCTAAGCGGAATCAGTCAGATTGTGACCGACGATGCCGACAAAGGTGACACCGTGAGTGTAAAAGCCAAGTGGCTTGGCTCGTTCATCCACCGATATATTTACTCTAACAGTAAGGGTGAGGAAAAAGAACGTTCGACCGATGGCTTCATACCCGTGTTTGACGGCTGGGAAGACTATGAGTACAACCGCGACGGATATGCCGGAGTTTGCTCGGTGGAGAAATTCGAGAAGGCAGTCATTGGGAAAAGCCTCGACGAGGTCAATGACAGGTTTGGTTCGCCAGTGTTGCAGCGTATCACTCCAAATGGCATAGAGGCCCAATATTCCTGGAAAATCTTTGAGCCCTCGACCGGACGGATGCTGCGACCTGATGTAAGCTTCTCTCCCGACTCCGTGGCATCTGCCGTGAGTTTTGTCGCTCCCACAAGCCGGGCAGCGTTCTGGCTCAGGCACATGCCTTTGGCATCGACTATCATCGACTGGCCCGTGACATCGCTTATGATCCGCGGTTCTCGCTACAACATCTATGTTGACGCCATGCCCTCGACAGGGATAAGATACTGATGATTTGCGGAGCGGTAGTTGCATTAATATGCTATTTCTTTTGGATGTTTTTCACACCCCAACTACCAGTTCTTCTTATGGGATGGCTCATGAAATTCCCACCGGTATTTGCTTTCCTAAGTGACAAGATGCTGAGATTGCTGATGTTTGGAGTGACAGTTGTGTCGGTCTATGTCTGGAGCGTGATGATGATGGCATGGGGTATGTTTCCCTTCTGGAGCGTGTTGATAATCATTTTCGGTTGGTACGGCTTCACCCTCGCCGCCAGTCCGCTGTGCCAGTACCCCCACATCCGCTGTCCCAAATGCCATCATCTATACAGTATCAAGTTTGACCATGAGGATTTCGAGTATTCAGAGATACAGAAAGGCAAGGATATTGTGCGTGGCAAGCTCCTGGGCGAACGCACCGAAAGCTGGAGGGCCTGGACTCAAGTGACTACCACGACAAAATGGAGCTCCGGTAGAACCACCACCGAAACCCACCGCGAGGATGTCCACACCCAAGCCCAGGACTACCGCACATACGAATATATCAAGTATGACGTCACTTATCGTCTCGACCATTATCGCCAGTATCACAAATGCGATAAATGCGGATTCACCGAGGAGACCACTTCAGTAGTCTCTACAGAACTTGACCGTCAAGAAACAGGACGCTACGCCCAGGAGACAGCCCACGGCTCCGACTATCGCTTACGTTACTCATAACAATATGGAAAAGATTATACGTTATCTTGGAAATTCATTCGCGCTGATGGTGGAGAACGCCAACGCAGGCGAAAACTGGCGCAATATCGGCCTTGGGCGCATAGCCTTCGATATGATGGGTAAACTGCCTGACCAGATGCCGGGAGAATTTGAAACGCAGGAAGAAAAAGGAGGCATCTTGAGCATGATGCTTGATCAGATGGACGAATTCCTTTCGCCACGACTCTGCATTGCCGTGCGTAACGAAATAAAGCGTCTTAACCCCGGCGATGAAGAAAATGCCCGTAAGCTTGCCGCACTCCAAGACTACATTGACCCGGCAATGACCATGGAGACATTCTGCAAAAAATATCGTAGGCACCTTCTCTTTGACCCGGTTGAGCGAACTGAAGGCTTTGAGGAAATAATCGCAGAAGTCGAAGCCGAGTGCGCAAAGCGCCTTGCAGGTCACCCGCGCGGTATGGGATTCTGCTTTGCCTACTGGCACGAGCGCCGTGACATCCTCATGAGTCGCGGCATCAACTGGAATTCGCCTGCCGTTATGAATCCAGGAGTATTATTTGACTGATATGGAAGACACAATAAAAACCGGGCTGCTGCCAACAGTCCTCGACATCGATGTGCACCACTATGTGCGCGACCAAAGTGCCGGAGTCAATCACGATAACCACTACAGCTTTGACAGGAGCGAATTAAAACTCGGGATACTCCTGGACCTGACGCTGGACTCCTGTGGCAAAATCGCTGTAGACTCCATGACTGACACAACTGTAACAATCGCCTATGCCAACTCCGTGCGCACCCTTGCACTTGGCGACGAGTGGAAGATAGGCCCTTTTCTGGTCTACAATCCCTACGTAAGCAGTGACGAAGCCACCATCACCATCCGCTATCACAAGTTGACTGTCCGGGAACAGATGTCGGAACTCCTCGACCGAATTCTAAAAATCCATGAGAAGGCCCTTCATCCATTGATTCCCTCAACTACAGATGATGAGCAGCGAGTTCTCAATCTCTTAGACATCGGGATTGAGGAAGGAAATGTCGGACTATATCCACTGAAAGCACTCCTTTCGGCATGCAATAATTGGTACACATGCCGCATCTTACGCCACGGCCTGTTTGAGTCAGTACTAGAGAAAGGGGCCCTCGCGCCCGACGATGCCGAAGGATGGGAGTGGCTGAGGGTCGCTGCCGAGACCAACGACCCGTCAGAATTTATGACCGACATGGACCGGTATTACGACTTACTGGCCTCTGCCGCCGAAAACGGCAATACCGACGCCCTTGACATTATGAACGAAATATGGCCACCTGAACAAATCATTGAAGAAGACTGACCATGAACCCTATACACCTCATACTCCATACGCCATATGAAAAATTGACCTCCGGCTCCTCGCGATTCTGGGGCAATCCGGATTTGCCAAATGGCGTCCCTTATCCTATGTATATAGACGATGAAGGGGACGAATATCCCTATTTCTTCGTCTGCCAGATAAATCTGGAGCAACTTCATCTTTTTGCTCCAGGAAATCCATTGCCCAGGAAAGGACTTTTGTCTTTTTTCGCCCAAATTGACCATTATCTTGGCTATATGGCTGCAAGTTATGGCATTGCGGGATTCATAAGCAATCCTGAATGTGTGAAGGTGCTGTATTTTCCTTCTACCGACGGCATGGAAGAGGTTGTCCTACTCGATGACGAAGGCCAACCCACCTCTCCCGATGAACTGGAAATCAGATTTACCCGTCACGCCGAACCGTTGAGCGCCGAACACGAGCTTTTTGCCGAACCCGACCATCGTCCGTGGGAAACATGGGATGCACCGTTTGAAGATTGGATTATCTTGCTCCAGATTGACTCGTTCGAAGGCAAGGATTTCATCCTCAACTTCATGGATTTCGGTGTGCTCGACTTCCTAATCTCACCCAAGGCATTGAAAGAGGCCGACTTTTCGGATGTAAGGGCAATAGTTCTGTCTACTTAATATATCCACGACCAACAGTGAGCCCATTGACAGCAACCCTGTTATAAACAGAAAACCCGCATCCGTGCGGGTTTTCTGTTGAGGTTCCTAGCAGAATCTGACTTCCATGCCCCGTCAGTAATTTAATTATGAATTGTATCAACTTTTGTACCGACCTTTTATTATTTCTTCACCTTACGATCGCTCATTAGTATCTCGATAGTACGTTCTTTTTCCTTCAGGAGTTCTTTCAGGTGAGATATTTCGCGACGCAATTCTTCGGTTGCTTCTCCCCCGTCGAATCCATCGAAGAAGATACCAGCTGAAACACCTAACTCCTTTGCTATCAACTCTATTGTTATGGAATTGGTAGTGCCGCGTCGGATTGCGCTCTGTATGCTGCTTTCATTGCGGCCAATTTTTTGCGCGAGTTCGCGAATCGTCATTTTCTTGCGCTCACACAAATCTCTAATTAATATTAAGTTAGCCATTAAATTTATATTGTTAACATTTTTTATGAGTGATTTAATTACCGAATAGTCATTTCAATGCTATATTTGCATTATAAAATTACAATCAATTTTTGAATTTAGCAAATGGAAACAGAAATTAGACCACTCACACCAAACGAAATTTTACGCGATTGGCTTGATTCTTTACCACGCAAGGACTATAACAAGACGAAGCACATTTTGGTTGACGCTTGCCTTGTGCCATTGCACACGGTCAACAACTGGGTTTATGGAAACTGTTCCATACGTCCGGCCTCGCAAAGAGACATCAACCGCGTGAGCCTTCAGGTGTCAGGAAAAGAAATATTCACAATTACCAAACCGGAGGGCGAGTCGAAGGCGTAAGCGACCGACCTCCGGGGAGGTAATCAATATTAATCCGTCCAATATGAATGACAACGTTTTAGCCGTCCTTCCCGCGACCACTGATTCTCGGCAATTTTGCGGAAAAATAACCAGCTCGACCGATTTTCAGAAAATCGGGGGGGTAAAAACTACTATCAATTTTTGTAATTATGTGATTTGTGATATGTCATGGTGACACCTGAAAAACTATATGCGGCAACCGACGACGGACTTCGTATAATCGCACTACATTATCCGGAGGCCATAGAAGCGGCACGGACAAACAAGCCGTTCCGCGCCCGCCCTGACGAACGGACTCCGAGCGCGCGTATAAAACGATTTCCATATAAAGGCTCATATGTCTATAAACTGACAGACTTTGGCGACAGTGGCCGGGCAATAGACCCTATCCAGATTCATCAGGAAGCCATGAATATCGGATTTGCTGAGGCCATCGCGGATTTATCAGCGATTTTCAATATAACGGATGAACTCAGCAAGTCCATAAACCGTCCGGATGTAAGGAAACAGCCTGCCACCGAGAACCAAGTTGACGGTTCTTGTTCATGGGACATAAGCCAAGACTTCTCGGCAGATGAATGTGCGGTAATGGGGCCACGTGTCACGCCCGAACACCTTAAAGCCTTGAACTGGTATCGTGTGAATTGCCTTATAACAGTCAAGAATCGCGAGGCAACATATAAATATTCAAACGAGCATTATCCGATTTTCATGCGGGAGTGCTGGTTTACTACCCCACAAGGCGACCGTGACTGTTTTTATAAAATCTATGAGCCCCTTAATGTCGACAAGCAATGGCGATTCCAATACCAGCCGAAAGGCAAGAAGCCACAAAGTTACATCAACGGACTTTCCGAGCTGATAGCTGCGTATAACGACCTCAATGAGCGGGAGGAGAAGCTCTTCTTTTCCGATCCCGCAAACGAAGGGAAACCATACAAGTCAAAGAAGCTGCCGGAAGCAATAATCTGTTCCGGTGAAAGGGACTCGCTGTGTGTGCGCTCGCTTGGCTATCACCCCCTGTGGTTCAACTCCGAGACCTATTGCGTCACAAAAGAGGAATGGGCGCAGATAAACAGATATGTGGGAACTGTCTATAATATACCTGACATAGATGACACAGGAAGACAAAAGGGTACGGAACTCGCGCTACGGTTTATTGAAATAAGGACTATATGGCTTCCCGAAAAGCTGCGCAATTACCGTGACAACCGAGGCCATTCACGCAAGGATTTCCGCGACTGGATGGAAATATGGAAGGAAAACAGCGATTTTCGCGGGCTGCTTGAACTCGCGGTCCCTGCCAAGTTCTGGACTGCAAGGAAAAACGACAAGTCAGGTGAAATGAAATATTCAATCAGCGTCTCCTGCCTCCATAACTTTTTAATGCTTAACGGATTCTATTCACTGCGCGATCCACGCTCTGCCGTGGTGAAATTCGTGAAGCTTACGGGGAATGTCGTAAAGGAGGTGACACCCAAAATAATCCGGGAGTTCGTTGTTGACTGGTCGATAGAGACAAGGCAACCGCTTGGGCTCAGGGATCTCATTCTGACAACTCCAATGCTCTCAGCTGTCACACTTGAATCATTGAAGACAATAGAGCTCGACTTCACGAACTACACCGAACACAGCCAGTATTTCTATTTCAAGACATTTACGGCAGAGGTCACCGCTAAAGGAATAACGCGCCATGACTACCGGTATTCATCCACGAAACGCCATGTGTGGGAGAGCGGGGTTATGCAGCACAGCCCACGGTTGCTTCCTGATATGTTCCGGATTACATGTGACGGCGATCCTTTGGAAAGTGAGGATTATGATATTGTTATCGACAATACGGCATCAAAATATTTCAGTTACCTTATCAATTCATCACGTCTCTATTGGCGCAATGAACTCGAATACGGCCTTGCAGGAATCCCGATAGAAGAAGCGGAGGCCTACCGTCTCGCTCACAAATTTGACATCGCAGGCGAAAAGCTGTCGCCCGCTCAGCGACAGGAGCAGAAACAATGCCTGATAAGCAAGATATTCGCCATTGGCTACATGATGCACCGCTTCAAATCTCCATCAAGAGCCTGGGCGGCATACGCGATGGACAATATAATCGGAGAAAACGACCAGTGCAACGGGCGTTCAGGCAAATCATTCATGTTTGTAGCCCTTTCAAAGATGCTCAACTATGTGAAACTGTCGGGGCGCAATCCAAAGCTCATGGAAAACCCATTTGTTTTCGAACAGATAAGCCGCCATACCGACATGGTTCTCGTGGACGACTGCGCGGAATATCTGCCCATAAAGGAATTCTATGATTCAATAAGCATGGACATGACCATAAATGCGAAAAATGTCCCGAGCTATTCGCTACCTTTCGAGGAATCCCCCAAGTTCGCTTTCACCACCAACTATGTCCCGAAGGAGTTCAACCAGTCAAGTCGCCAACGCATGCTCTACATAGTCTTTTCCGATTACTATCACCAGCGTACGGAAGAAAACGACTACCTTGAGACCCGTCAAATCCGTGACGACTTCCATAAAGACCTTTTTTCCAGCTCATATTCGGAGGAAGAGTGGGAAGCTGACATAAATTTCATTATGCAGTGTGTGAAATTCTATCTGTCGGTGTCCCATCTTAACGTAAAAATCGAACCGAAACTAAGCTCCATAATATTCCGGAAATACATGCGCGACATGTCAGACAACTTCAAGGAGTGGGCCGAGTTCTATTTCGCGCCTGACAGCGACAATCTCGACAGAGAAATAGTCAGAGAAGAAGCTTTCGAGGCTTACCGGAGATTCTCGGGGGTAGGAAAAATTACAATGCAGAAATTCACGAAATCGCTTAAGGGCTTCTGCTACACTT
The DNA here is from genome assembly GCA_021768245.1 of Bacteroidaceae bacterium. Taxonomy (GTDB): domain Bacteria; phylum Bacteroidota; class Bacteroidia; order Bacteroidales; family Muribaculaceae; genus Duncaniella. The sequence continues at coordinate 18,758 of JAETNO010000010.1, forward strand.
CCGACTACATTGCCGAACTCAACCCCGAAGAACTTTACAACAGTGGCACCAGGATCATCAGGCGCGTTGAGCATCCCGTCACACACGTAAAGGAATCCAAGGAGATGATATACATACGCTCAAAGAAAGAAGCGGAAAGGATTCAGACCCCTCCCCCACCACTCCCACGACAAGAAGAACTGCCACTCTAAGCTAAAACAATATATCTGACATTTGTGTGATATTTTCATCTTAAAATTTTGTTATATTACAAAAATGTCATACCTTTGTAGTGCAAAACTAAACAAGCTCTTTGACATGAAATGGAAAGCGTTATGAAAGTAAGCATAGAAAAACAATCGGACGGCTCTTATATCGCTTATAATACCGATGGAGAGCACTGCACTCTCATCGGCACCGGTGATACCGTTAAAGAGGCCAAGGAAAACTTCTTTAACTCCATCGAGGAAGTCAGCAGCGATTACGTTGAACGCGGAGAGGTTGTTCCGTCAGAACTTACCGCACCTGTTGATTTTCATTTCGACATCTCTTCATTGTTTGAATATTATTCAATGTTCAACGTCAGCGCGCTCGGTCGTTATCTTGGAATTAATCCCGGACTAATGCGTCAGTACAAAAAAGGTGGCACACCTATCTCTGAAACCCAACTTGAAAAAATTGAATCAGGCATACATCGCCTTGCAACGGAATTAGCTTCTCTGTCGCTCGTTTAGTTTTGCAACATTTCGTGCCAAAGAGTGGCCACACCCTCGCTCATAGTAGTGAGGGTGATTTTTATGTCCCAAAATTTTGTAAATTTATATTTTTGTCGTAGATTTGCAGTGCGAAATATCCATAATGGTTAGTCCATTCCGATGAGCCACGGTTAAAGGCTCGGACATTCTTCGGGCATTTTTTATGTCCATACTACACAGCTTACGGCTGTCATATCCACGTAACTTTTGCTCTTCGGAGTTAACCGTTATGGATGTTTCGCGACGGGATATGACAGCCGTTTTTCTGTCTATTATGCGAAACATTCATAACAATGAGCAATCCAACACCCCAGACCCGCCGCGTCAGCTCGAAGAAGCTGCGCCGCATCCTCCATTCCCTCGCCGACGACATCTGCGACATGCAGGACGGCATCATCCTCTCTATGGAGGGCAACTCCTTCAACTTCCACCTCGACGGAGGAACCGTCAACATCACCATCAATGAGGAAGGAGGCGCGCGATGAGAATGACAGTCGCCGGAGCTGAAATCACCGACAGAGTTGTCGAAGTAATCGAGAACCTACAGACGGAACCGGAACTCTTGAAGGAATACACCGACACAATCGACTGGCTATACCGCACAGTGCTCCTCGATATCGACCTTGCCGACAGCGGGACAGACACCGAGATGCTGTCTCGTCTGAGAGTCCTCCAGATGATACGACGCGACCTTATGACGCTCGCATCGCCGCCCGATGTCGACCTCCCGGAGAACGACACCCCGGCTTTTCAAGCCTAAGCATTTTTTAATCTATCCATCTGCGCCCGGAACGTTATGATTCCGGGCGTTTGTTTTATCTATCCATGTATTTTTTATTTTTGAATATATCGCCTAAATCAAATTGCATCCCTTACGCCATAATCAGTTCCAACCGCTCCCCTTCCTCACCCCTTACCCCCTCTTAATTTTGCTCAAAATCTTTGTTACCTTGTAACAGATATTTGAAAAAAGTGATAACACTCTAAATCATAGGAGAATAAGAGGGGTGGTAACGCGGTAACAAAATCACAAAAATAGCCGTAACAAAATTTTTCGGTTTTGTTACGGCATGAAAAAGGGGCGTGTGGTATCAAAATTTCCAGATGTAACAAACAGGCGTTACAAACTCAAATTCCAAATAAACAGCTAATGGACAATATATTACAGCTAATAACACCCGTAACAAAAATTTCGAGTAAAATTCAACCCGACGTGCAACATTCAGTGGCAATAGCTAATTTAACCATTTATTAGAATGTGATTTTTTACTATATTTGCACCGGAGTTGAATCTTAATCTTAAAGCCATGGTAACAACCAGAATTTCAGTAGAGCCTCACATCGCGGAATATATTAAAGGCAAATTTTTCGATCACAAATCCGGCACCGTCAGGTTCCCGCCGACACTCGACATCTACATACTGATTTACGACCTACTTCAGAAACGGCCTAATAACTGCCCGCTTGAATCCGGCAACCTGGAATTTGCATTACCTGACCGCCGCGACGCGAATATGGCGGGAGGGAAATCGCCTGAGCAGTTCAATTATCTGTCGGCGCGGGCGTCAAAACGCCTCGGCGACAAAATGCGCCTTATGATGTGGGCTGAGCTGCACGACCTCATGGATGAGAACAAACATCTAAAGGGAATCCGGTTTAAGGATTCTGTTTTTCAGTTCTTGTGTCGCTACGGAATAGAATCAATCACCGAAGACGCGCTATTGAAAAACTACCAACGCTGGAGGGATAAACTGAGACGGACGACAAAACGCCGTTACTCGCGAAAATAAGCACACAAAAATCAGTGATTATTTTACCTACAATGTGACCTGTTTTGTCCATTTTTACGGGTAATTTTGTCGGATAAATGGCCGAAAAACGCTGAATAATTGATTAGCAATAATTTATAAGTTACATTTATGGAACAGTTGACAGTTTCAGTATGTCATAGCCTGAAGATTATCCCGGTGGACAGGTTGATGCGGTTCGCACGATACCATTCCCGTGTTATCCTGATGTTTGTCGGAACTCCCGACGATGCAGCCGCAGTTCCGGGAAGTGTCAGAATATCGACGGCCACCGACAAAGGAATTATCAAGAAGAAAATAACGTTTGACCGCTCCGGCGTATCGGATTCCGCTGCCGACATTCTGGAATCATACAAATGCCAACGTCTGGTGGCTACATACGTCGATGAAAACGGGAACACGCGTGTGGCGGGTTCCCCCGACTTTCCCCTTACCCTCGATTACACTACCGGGGATGGCGTTTTCGCCGTTACCCTTTCGGGCGAGGACACGCAACCAGACGGATATTTGGCGGATTGAAGTCCTTCCACGCGCCCGCGATAAGCAGTTATTTTGCGACAAAAATAACTGCATGAACAGGCTCCAACGTATATTTTCCGACAACTGGACCATACGGCGACACGACTTAGAAAGTTTCGTGTCGCTCATCATGCCGGCGATTATGGCCGGAAACATAGAGGCGGCAACCGCCAAACTCAACGACGACAAATGCACAGTCAAGGCCACAGCCGCTCCCTATATGGCGAAATGGTACGAACTTGACGATATTTCCCTGCCTGTTGATTCTATAGCCGTTATAACCCTTACCGGGGTTCTCTATTCGTGGGAATCGGAGTGGGTTACAAAGCAGATAGAGGCGGCGGAACTGAATCCCAGCATCTGCGGAATCGTTTTTGTGATAGACGGCCCCGGCGGCATGGTGTCGCACCTCGATATGGCGGCCGCAGCCGTGGAAAACTGCAAAAAACCGACAGCCACAGTTGTAACCGGCATAATGGCCTCCGCCCACTTCTGGTTAGGTACGGCCAGCGACCGCACATTCATAGCCTCGCCACTTTGCGAAGTGGGAAGTGTCGGAATCGTATGCACACATTACAGTTTCCGCGAGTATTTCAGAATGAATGGGATCGATTACAGGGAAATATATCCCGACACCGCCGACCTGAAGAACAAGGAATCCCGTGTGCTTGTCGAGAACAACGATGAATCACTCATAAAGGCCCGCGCCGAAAAAATCCATAAAATCTTTGCCGAGACCGTAGCCCGAAACCTCGGAATCGAATATGACCCGAAACTTCCTCTTTTCCGTGGCGAGATGTTCGACGGCAACGAGGCGGTGGAACTCGGCTACATAGACCAGTTCGGAGGTGTGGCCGACGCAGTTAAATGGGTGCTTGCACAGGCAACGAGCCGGAAGGCACAACAATTATATTAAATCATTAACAGTTTAACACAGAACAAAGAGATGAATTTTGCGAATTTTATCCCCTCGATTCTCGCTATTCTCGGACTTACCGCCTTCCATGAGGAGGACGGTAAAAAGAGCCTTTCGGCCGAGGAACGCGAAACCCTCAAAGGTTATGGATTTACCGACCGCTTCCTCGACGACTTCGCCAAAGCCCTTAACGACCCGGCTCCGGCAGCTGAGCCGTCCAAAGACAGGCAGGATGCTGCAATGAAGGCGATTCTCGGAAATGTCACATCGCAGCTTTCGGCAAAGTCAGAAGAACTGGAAGCCCTGAAAACGAAAAACGCCACCGACGCACAGGCACACGCCGCAGCAATCAAGGCCAAGGAAGCGGAAATAGCCGCGCTCAATGAAAAGATTAAGGCTCTCGCCGAAATGCCTGAATCCGACCCCGGCAAGGGTGCCGGACAGAGCGGCGCGACACCCGGGGCCTTCAACCTCGACGACACCGAACAGCTCGGCGGAATGTCGGGCGAGTTCTTCAGTCTCGACCGCCCCTACAATATGCGAGCCAAAGCCGCACTTCTCGCGGCACAGGGCCAGAGCCTCGCCGTGGCTACAGCTAACCGCGTAGATTACAAACGCCTTCAGGACGACCTCGGCGCGTTCTACCGTCTGCCGTGGCGCGACCGCCTTCAGTCATTCCTCCGCGAGCTGCCGACAATCGAAACGCTTTTCCCGCTCGAATCCGGCCATCAGGACCTCGACACGCTGGTTAACATCTGGCTGGGCGAGTTCTCTCAGGCCGACAACACACAGGACAGTGACTTCGACAACGTCACAAAAGGCTCTTACGAGTTTGACCACGAGACCCTGCGAATGTATGACGTTATGTTCGCCTACCGTTTCAAGAACCTGAAGGCTATCGAAAAGAGCTGGATTGGCTACCTGAACAAAGAGGGTTCAAATGCCGTAAAACTCTCATTCATCGAATATCTTCTTGTAGAGACGGCGAAGAAACTTCACAACGAGCGTGAGCAACGCCGCATTAACGGTGTTCGCAAAGACCCCAACCCCAATGTCCCCGGACGCGCAATGGAAGCTGCCGACGGCCTGTATGAATACCTCCGCAAGAAGGTGGAGGGACATACCGACTTCACTCCCAACGGAGGCACTTCCGGCAGGACTGTCTACCAGGTCAAGCCGTTCAACCTCCCTCGAATCACCCCGGCAAACATCGGAGAAGTGTTCTATACCGGCACCTCGATGATTCCTTCGGTATTCCGCGACACAGGCACAATCGTCCTGTATATTCCTTCGTTCATGCTCCCGTGGTATCATAAGTATAACGAGGCACACTATGGCCGTAACGTAGACTACGAAAAGAACATTACATATGTGAAAGAGTTCCCGGGTGTGAGAATCAAGACGATTCCCAACGCCGACGACCACCACCGTATCTTTTGGACTATTGAAGGCAACTTCCATACATACGACCATATCGCCGGTGAGATGCTCCGTTTCAACCTCGAGCAGGAAGACTGGAGTCTCAAGGCATGGAGCGAGTGGAAGGAAGGCCTCGCCGCCGAGGCTGTCGGCTTCAAATACACTGACCCCGCCGACATGGACGGTTCACGTCAGCTCGTATGGTGCAACGACTACGACCGCCCCGATTCCTTCTTCCTCGAAGCCGGACCCGACGCGAATCCCTCCGCCCTTCTCCACTCATCAATCGTAACTGTGGCAAACAAATCGGTATTCGAGATTACCGACATCGACAACGCCGCCGTGGGGCAAGTCATATCCCTTAAATGCGGTGTTGGCGGAGACAGCGGCGTGACAATCAAGAAAAGCGGAAAATTCTCCCTCCTTTCGGCTGCATGGACTCCCAAGAAAGGCGAAATCCTCCGCGTGATGAAACGCGCCGATGGCAAATTCATCGAAATTGAACGCGCCACCGCACCCGGCGATTCCTACGAGTTCCCCGCCGACGAGACCACCCCAAGTGTTCAGGGTGCTACTGTTTTCGTTACCAACGCCAACACACAGGCAACAGCGATTACCGACCTGGCCGACGCAGTTCCGGGAACTGTCTACACAATCCACGGAGCCGGTTCGGACAATGCCTCGACAATCGCCAACGCCGGAAAATTCTCGCTTTCCGCCGCCATGACACTGAAGGCCGGTTCGTTCATCAGACTGGTGAAAGCTGCCGACGGTAAATTCTACGAGGTGGAAAGAGGTTAAACCATTAAAAATTATCGACATGACATATATAAGAAAATCTATAGGTCGGGCTCCAGGCAATCCGGGCATAGGGATTCAGGCACGTGATGTACTGGTGCTACTGAATATCGATGATATCGCTTTCATGCCTTCGCCTGACGACAAGGGTGTGGTAATAACCGACAACATCGTTATGAAACCCGGACGATATGGAATCGGCATATACATGACGCCCGGATCCGCCGAGGTCACCAGTGCAGCCGACGGGGAAATAGACCAGACAGGCTTCAAGCCGGCGGTAAAATTCAATCACCCCGGGAACAATCAGGAGGTACGTGAGTTCAAAATCAACGAATTGAACTCAAAGTTCCTCGGAATCCTGCGCTATTGCTCCGGTAAGCCTGCTGACCTTATCGGCTCAATCTGCAATCCATGCAAGATTACCCCGTCATATACCGGCAACAACGAAAGCAGCACAAACGAGTTTACCCTCGAGCAGATATCCAAGGGCGACGATATCAAGATATATAAAGGCACCGTTCCGCTCGAAGAGCCTGTCTCCGTTGTCGAAGCCGGAGTGGATGCGGTTACGTTCGTAGCCGAGGGACAATATCAGTTATCGGGCGGTTCCGCCGTAATCGATGAAATCACCGGCGGAGCTCATGACGCGGTCATAACGCTTCTTGGCGCGACAGGAGGCTCCCCCAGTGTATCCAACGCAGGCGGCAAAATCCTTCTGCGCGGCGGCAAAGCGTTCACCGCCTCCGAGGGCACCCAGCTCACCCTCCGCGCTTTCGATTCAGGAGAAGGCGGCCTGATATGGATTGAGCAAAGCCGATACGTTCCAGCCTAATCCTACAGGATCATTTCCCCAATATATCCCCGTGGCTCTGGCTTCGGGGATTTTTTGCCTTATGTTGAAACTTTTTTACTCTTAAAGTTGTATAATATTAAAACTTTTCGTAACTTTGTGGCATGGAAAGAAAGATAACGACATACGGAGGATATTTCAAGGAGTTTATGGCTTCACTTGATGAAAAGACGCAATTTAAGATAAATCAAGGTTTGCTGTTGCTGGCTACCCAACCGCGATTGTCTGCAAAATTTGTCAAGCCGATAAGAGATGGTTTGTTTGAATTGCGCACCGCATGGAATGGGAACATTTACCGGGTGTTTTTCATCTTTGACAATGGGAATATCGTCGTTCTTTTTAACGGATTCCAGAAGAAAACACAAAAAACGCCGAACAGTGAGATTAACAAAGCATTGAAAATAAAAGCCGAATATTATGGAAGCAAAAAATAACATCGTTGAAGATTATACTCCCGTTCTCGAACAGAATTTCGGGAAAGTAGGAAGCCCGGAATGGGAAAAATCCATTGAAGAAGCTGAATCTTTCTATGCCGGGCAAATGCTGAGGGAAACGCGCAAGGAGGTACACATGACCCAAAGCGAACTCGCCGCAAAACTCAACGTAACCAAATCCTACATTTCAAGAATTGAAAACGGGTTTATTACTCCGAGTGTAACTGTGTTCTACCGTATTATTGACGCTCTCGGCATGCGTGTCGAGATTGTAAAGCCTATCGGTTGAACCGAAATATAAATCATTGAAACGCTCCGAAGGGATTACCCTCCGGGGCGTTTTTTGTCCTTCTCCCGGTAATTACCGCCATATAATTTTGTAGGGTCAATAACATATCTCATGGAACAGGACAAAAGAAAAATAATTACCGAATATCTTACCGGGCCGCGTGATTATTCTGAAGGCGTGGCACTTTACCAGCGTTTCGGCGTGAATCTGATGTTAAAACGCCGTTTCACCGTCGACGATACCGCCACTACACGGGAAATCCTATTCGACGAGCTCCGCAAAATCGCCGGACTTACCGAAAATGAATTTTCCGCACTTCCGCGCCGCGCCAAAACGAAGCATGCCACAATCGAGATGAAAGCCCCGGTTAAAACCGCTACGGTTGATGATGAAACCGCGCTTATGGAGCTGGCAGACTCCTTCGGAGTGAGCGTCGACGAACTGGTAAGTCTGGATTTTCAGGAACGTGTGCTGGCCATGGACGACAACGCCGACCGAATCGACGAACTTACCGAGGAACTGGAGCAGGCCCGCTCCAAATATGCCGAAGCTCCGGAACCGATCAGGAAAATGATCCGTTTCCGCGAAAAATATCCCTTCCTTAACTCCCCTGACTGCCCCGACATTCTGAAAGTGCTGGTGGCTGACATGTTTACCGCATACGGGAACTATAAAGCCGCGTTCGTCCGTCTCCAGTCACTCGGAGACTCTGATTCCGCCCAAGCTGCCACCGAATGTGAGACAATCGTGACCGAATATCTGAAGAACCGTGAAATCTGGGATGAGCTTGAGCATTACAGGGAAACCGGCTCGATTCTCGGCAAAGCCGCCAAATTCCGGGACGTGGAGACAAATGAGGATTTGGCCTCCCTCTCCGACGTTGAGCTTATGGGAAAACTCAACTCCGCTACCGTCAATGTCTCAAAGCATAAAAAGAAATTCGATGAATCCAAGGCAAAGGGTGAGGAAAACGAGAAAGCCGCAGCTGCTTATGAAGTGTGGACACAAAGAAAGGCAGCGTTAAAGGCCGAAGTGGAACGTCGAAAAAAAAAATAAGAGAATCTATCGAGACTGCGGAACGCTCTAAAGCACAAATTCTGCGTTTTCTTTCCCGCCCCGGCTGCCATCCGTGCGATCGTTCCGAGGCCGGTCACCAGCTGTCGGAATCCAACAGGCATATCCGTGAACTGAATGACCGCTTAACGGCGATATTGACAGAACTCTGATTCCGGGATATGGTACAAGAACCTAAAGTGTAGGAAATGAAACAAAGAAGCACACGTGAGGCTGTGTAAAAAATATGCGTAGCCTCTTGCATTATTTCTTGATGTCGTTTGCTATGAGTCGTCATATCCATATATTTGCTGCATGAGTACTGGCAATGACAATATAACAAAATACCCAGAGTTTCCGCTGACAAAGGAAGAAGAGGATAATATCTATAAACTGGCTTCCGCCGGTATGCGTTCGGCTGAAATCGCCGTGTCTATGAAATGGCCGCCGGAGCGTTGCCGGGCGTTCTGCATTATCGCTGAGTTACCGGGTTCGTCTCTGGCCCTGATGCTGGCCGCCGCCCGTGCAGAAGGAATCGCCGCACCGCAAATCAAACTTCAGGAAGCCGCCACCGCCGGAAACATAGACGCCATAAAGGCACTCCAGAAGATTCAGGCGCGAAACCGCTTTAACGAACTTGTCAACTATATGGACGATGACGAATTTACCCCGTAAGCCCTCACGGATAAACTTCGAGGCGATAGATTCCCGCCAGATTGAAAGAATACTGTCTACCGGGAATCTCGAAAGTCTGACACCTGAAGAACGCGACTATTTCGATTTAATGGAAATGGTTCGCGGACTCCGGGCGCGTATGATGTTTCCCGGAGGCAAGCGGATAGTCACCAAAGCCGGAATAATCAAGCTGCTGAAGTCCGATGCTTACGGACTTTCGGACTGGATGGCCCGCCAGATATACGCCGACGCGCTCAATTTTTTCTACTCCGAGGAAAATGTGCGTCCCCGTGCATGGGCCAACCTCTATGCCGAGCGTTACGAGAAATGGGCCGACCTCGCCGCCTCTATGGGAAAGCTGAAGGAAGCAAAGAGCATGCTGCATGAGGCAGCAAAACTCCGTGGCTGCTATGATGAAGCCACTCCGGAGATTCCCCGGGAACTCCTCGACGCTTCCCCCGTCATTCTCTATACGCACGACCCCGAAAGCATGGGCGCGCCGAAGGCCGACCGCAATGAGCTGGAGGCGTTCATTGATTCAATACCGGAAATACCGGAAATCAACCGCCGGAGGGTGAAGGAGGATGCGGGAATAATGAAACGCAACCTCCTCCAGCGAATGATGGACGATGTAAAGGAATTTGGAGATGAAAACGGATAAGATTCCTGAAGTGCCCGTGAAATTCGGCTCTGATGCGCTGATTCTATGCGACTGGATAGACACTACCAATTTTTTATCTATCGGAGGACGCGGTGTAGCAAAAAGCACCGTTATCATTGCCCGGCGTTCCCTGAGATGCGTACGCCTGATGCCGGGTGCCCCCATAGCCATTGTCGCCAACACATATTCAAACCTTGTAGACAATATAATGCCTGCCGTACAGAACGGCTGGAAACTTCAAGGGCTTATCGAGGGAATCCACTATATCAAGGGGAGACGTCCCCCGTTGGACTGGAGCCGCAGATGCTCCGTCATTGTCGATGATTACCGCCATGTCTACTCTTTCTGGAATGGTTCCGTGATCTTTCTCGGTTCCCTCGACAATCCCTCTTTGCTGGCCGGTAAATCCGTAGCCCATCTGATATTTGACGAAGCCAAGTATGCTTCCGACATGAAAGCTGCCCGCGTAATGCCTATTCTCCGAGGCGACGCAATCACTTACGGACGCTGCCATCTCTACGGAGGCGTCACGATTACCACCGATATGCCCGACGTCACCGAGGGTGAATATGACTGGTTTTTCCGCTATGCTTCAGAAATGGAGCCGGAGCGCATTGTCATAATAGTGCAAGCTGCCGGGGAGTTGAACCGGCTGCAACTGAAACTCACACGCGCCAACCGTGAGGAGCCCCCCGACATCAAGAAAATCGCCCGGCTTGAAAAGCGTATCGACTATTATACCGAGGGGCTGCTGAAGCTGCGCAAGGGTCAAACCTTCTTTATGAATATATCGAGTTTCGTCAATATCGATATCCTTACCGTTGACTATGCGAAACGCCTCTATAATGGCGCACTCGAACTCCACGAGTTCCTTAAATCCGTTATGGGTATGCGTCCGGGAGTAAGGAAGGACGCGAGGTTTTACGTGCTTTTCTCAGATAAGCACAAGTACACCGACGGAACCGCGTCGGGAGTGGCGGCCTTCACCTCGGCGGAACTGCGACACCTCGACCCTTCCCGCCCCATCGACGGAGGCATGGACTTCGGCAATATGCTTTCGTTGGTTGTCGGACAACCGGATGGCAATCGTTACCGGGTTCATAAGAATTTCTACGAGATACCGCCGGGCTGGTTCCGCGAGCTCGCCGACCAGTTCCTTGATTTTTTCAGTTCCCACACGTCCAAGACCCTGAACCTCTATTACGACCGCTCCGGCAATAACTTCCAGAAACAGGGCGAGGACTACGCCGGGAAGATCAAGGAGGCTATCGAGAAGGACGCTGCAGGCCGGCGCACCGGCTGGACTGTTGTACTGAAGTCACGCAAGCAAGCCACAATCAAGCAGAACGCCGAGTATGATTTCATGCACGAGCTTATGCGTGGCGAGAACAAACGCCTTCCCCTGCTGCTTGTCGATGCCCTTAACTGTCCGGAAATGGTGTGCAGTATCGAGGGCGCAAAGGCTGAAGTCAAATACCGTGGACAGCAGAAAGTGGTGGCGAAAGTCAAAAAGACCGAGAAGTTAGAGGCAAAGAAACTCCCCCGACTGTCGACCAACTTCTCGGACGCCTTCAAATACCTGATGATGCGTCGCGAATGGCTTACCGCTGCCAAAGCCATGCCGGCAATGCCTTCAGGAGCTGCGGAACTGGCCGACCGCTGGATGGCCGACCGATTCGGTGACTGACATACTTACCGGTTCCCTTACCGACCATATTACCGCCCGACGGACATTCATGTCGCCGGGCGTTTTTTCGTCTCCATCGCGACGCCGGGTAATGCCGTAACAATCCCTACGACTCACATTTCACCTTTGGTAAGGGGTGGTAACTACTTTTTCTCTTCTGAGCGGCCCGCACTTCGGAGCGTGTCAAAAATCGCGTTTTTGTTTTTCAATGCAGCTAACCGCCTTATTTATAGTAAAATGATGATTTGGAGAGCAAAATTTCATGTCAAAAACAACATTTTTTGCTCTGAAAACCGCAGTTTTTTACCGCATTACCGCTAAAATTTTGCGGTTATCGGGATGTTACCAGAATAAAAATGCGCCAGAAAGTGTTTATCCCGACGCATTTTTTATGTGTCTCATACAAGTTTGTCATTCGTCTCCGGTTTCCATCGCTGCGGAATCAATCTCATCGGCATGCCTCTCAAGGCGTTTTGCTATGTCGCGCAGAGCTTCTGACAGACGTTGATATTCCTCCGGCTTGAATGAGGCCGGCTTGCCGAATACCATATTTCCATTAATGCGCTGCGTGAACCATGCCGGAGACCTGTTAAAGTATTCCCTGGCCACTCCGGCGGTATTCAAAAGGCCCCGCATCTCCATAAAAGTCACCCACACGGCCTCTGACTTAATCCTAACTTGCTGCTCCCGTCTGAAAGCGGGGTCGCACATTTGCTCAAATGTTATCTTCTCTTTATCCATAATTTTGTAAATTTGCCCCCGTCTTTCAAACGGGGGCTTGTTTCAGATTTCATCAAGGAGTTCAAACAGATAGCCCTTGATACGATTGACGATTGGTTGATTTTTCGAAGTTTCGATTATTGCAAGTAGGTCTAAGATTCGGAAAATCAACCTTTGTTTTTGTTTCATCTCATATTCACACCTCCTTTCTTGTTTTACATTACAAAGATATAAAATAATGTTTATATAAACAAACATTTATAGATTTTTTTTTGAAAAAACTTCAACGGAAAGTCTCTTATAAAAATATTTTCTCATTTTAATTTTATTAACGTTTTTTTTTTTTTGTTCACAGAATTCTTCTCAACTTTGCGGTGTCAACCAGTCGCCGACCCCGTGTCGGTATAGTCGCAAATGCGGCTCGAATTTTTCGGGCATTTTTTATGCCCGCTTACACTACGATATAAGGCGTTCGCCTTCTCCAAACCAATTAATACGACTATTTCGACCGTCGGTTTTCGGTGACTGTTTGACGACATGGAGAGGCGAACGCCTTTTTTGTACTTACTCAAATCGTCAAACATTCTAAACAGTCACCGACAATGAAAAAATCAGAGAAAATCGACAAAACCCTTGCACATATCGGAAATTACTCCGACATTTGCAATGCGTTACATTTGAATCAGGCGACCGAGTCGCCGACAGCCACAGCCGCCGGCCTTTTTTATGGCCGTGGCTCACGCTATATAACTACAAGTTCCGTCCCGTGCGGTGCGTTAATGCGCCCGCTGCCTGGTTCAAGGTGTAACGCAACGGGGAGCGGAACTTTTTCCGTATCCCCTCGAGAGCAAACCAATATTCAATGTTTCATTTAAAAGCGTTACAAAATGAACGAAAATCTTCAGACCCGCCGCGTCAGCTCGAAGAAGCTGCGCCGCATCCTCCACTCCCTCGCCGACGACATCTGCGACATGCAGGACGGCATCATCCTCTCCATGGAGGGCAACTCCTTCAACTTCCACCTCGACGGGGGCACCATCAACATCACCATCAACGAGGGAACGAAAACCATGTGAAATATTCCTCCATGTAGGATTCCCGCCATACGCGGCAAGGTAAAAATTACACGTATTCAGTAATTATTTACCATAATATATAATTTAATTTCATATCTTTGTATTATTATTATTCATCTGAAAAATATATGGAAATCAAGAAAGACTCTATAATCATGAGCGACGCTGCAATTGCAGCCATCGGCAGTCTTCAGCACAATGCCGGGACATATGAATATTACAGGAGCAATCTCGACCGCCTGTTCAGTTACATACTCCACTGCTCGGATGAAATAGGAATGAGCGATATCGAATCCATCGAGACTCTCCGGGCCATTGACGGCATACGCCGCGACCTCGCGGCAATCGCCGGCCCCGTCGCCTGCGGTAAGTGCCCCAAAGATTCCACGGAGGAAGAAATCGCCGGACGGGTGGAGGAATCGTTCACCGGCATCGATGATATCCAGGATTCAGACACTCCGGGGGACGCCATGGACGAAAATCAGGAATAATTACGGCCATAGGTATTTTATTTCTTCATAGTTTTTAAGCGATAGAACCAAGCAGACCGGAAGCCCGATGAGAATCGGGCTTCTTTCGTGTCTGTCCTTCGGATAACACTATATAATATTGACCTTTGCCATGTAACCAATAAATCCGACCGATGAGACACTTAAAGCAGGAGTTCGACAAACTCACATTTAAGGAGGTGATAATATACATAATGGTAATCATCACAATGACTGCGGGACTGACACTCCTTTTCATGGGGCTCTTCATTCCTCCCGAAGGCGAAATCCACGGTTCCGTGATAACCGCTTTCGGCATACTGTGCACATTCGTCGCCTCGCTTCTCGGGATTTCAATCCATTACGCGAACGAACTTGACAAATTCAAGGCCAATGTCCAGGCGAAGTTAGATGAGCTGTCAAAATAACACCGGGATTATTAATGAAAAGATATGATATTTTATTCGCATGCGGCCTTGTCTGCCTTGTGGCGGTCTGTACAGGCCTTTTGTTCAGTTGTCGCTCGACAAAGGAAGCCGTCGAGGAGACAGCCATCCGGGAAGTATCGGAATCTTCCGCAGATTCTACATTCAACGCCACCGCCACCGCAGAGAAAGCGACAGAGAACCGCGCCGATTCTTCCAACGTCCGCGCTGATGGACGGGGCAGGGTCGAGATTGAGAGAGATTCAGCGGGTCGCCCGGTTGTTATCATCTGGAACTACGGCTGGAGGTTACAGGGACAAAATACAATGCAGACTGAGACAGGCAAATGGTCCTACGGCCTTAACGCCACGCGTCATTCCGGAACCTCCGGCAAAACTGACACTGACACCAAGAAAAAGAAAGAAGCAAAGACTGAGATGGACCCGTCTATCCCTTTAGAAACGATTATCGGAGTGAGTCTGCTCGCTTTTATGGTGTTTTATATTATTTATATAGTGATAACTGACCGCATATGGCCATGGATAAAGGAACACAGGCTCAGACAATAGACCTGTTTCAGGCTATTGAAGAAATGAAACGGATTAGTCTAGCCGGAGGAACGTTTTCGATGAAGTTCCGCAAGTGGAACAGACAGACGCGCAATGGTGGCGACCTTGTGAAGGTGAACGCCGCATGCGTGCGCCCGAAAGCCTCCGACGAGGAAGTCTCCGGATCATCATACAAATTATTTTTTACCGACACGGAGACCGGACTCGCCCGTGTGTGCTGGCAGCCGTTAATCGTAGAGTTCAACGGCAGCCGCACAGTCTTAAACTAAAACACTTCATATTTACCACTATGATACGCAGAAGCGGAAATTTCGGTTTTGTCGATAACGGAGCCGGTGAAATATTCACTTTTTCCATCAATTCGAGAGGCAAGGGATGGACACCATCGCACTTCATGTTGCGTGGCGGCTCAGGTTCTTTCGGCTATAAGTATATGAACGTAAACGGAACGCCGATAATACCCTTCGGGCCTGACAATGATTTACCGGGACGCGTGTGCGGACTGCTTGAGAAATTCTATGCCGGAGAGGGTATCATGGGCAAGAAAGCCGGGTTGCAATGGGGAGAAGGCCCAAGGCTATATCGCGACGCGGTGGACTCAAACAATATCTTTTACCGGGAATGGGTAATCGACGACATAATTACCGCAGCCCTCAAAGAAACCGACTATCTTACACAAATGCACCGATGCCTGATAGACCTTTGCCATTTGGAGGGGTTCTGGGTTAAGTTCACACGTTCGAGGGGAGCGCGGATAGGAGCCGGGCGTATCGTGAGGGTGGAACATGTTCCGGCGGCAAAGGTCCGCTATGTATGGCCCGGCGACAACGCATTGCCTTCCGAGGCAATGGTGGCAGACTGGCCCGTGGCCGACCCCAAAACCGCGCACATATATCCGCTTTTCGACCCCCGTAATCCATTGAAACATCCGGTATCACTGGCCTATTACAATATTTACAGCTTCGGACACGACCATTACAGCGTACCGCGATTCATAGGCGCGTTTGACTGGCTTGAACTTGCCGGAACACTCGCACCATTGCTCGCCACATACAACGCCAATGCCTCGGCCATATCGAAACATATAGAGTCACCACAATCCTACTGGGACGCAGCCGAAGCCCGGATAAAGGATATATGTCAGCAAAAAGGGATTCAGTACTCGCCCGAAATGCTCGAAAAGTTTAAAGACGAGGCAATGGAGCGTTACGCAGCCGCGATGACCGGAAGGGAGAACGCCGGAAAGTTCCTTCATACATCGCAGTTCTGGAATCCCGACGCCGGAAACTTTGAAGGCTGGAAGATAGTGCCTATCGACAACAAGGTAAAAGAATATATCGAGGCTCAGGTGCTTATATGCAAGAAAGCGGAGGCGGCAGCCACCTCAGGATTCGGGCTGGATCCATCATTATCCAACCTCATACTTGATACCAAGTTGGGGAGCGGTTCGGAAAAACTCTATGCCCTGAAGGTATATAACGCAACCGAGACAACAGTGCCGGATATGGTGCTTTGTAAGCCGTTCCAACAGTTCATTGATGCGAATTTTCCCGGTACAGATATAAAAATCGGTCTTTACCGTACAGTTGTCGAGGCCGAACGAAACGTGAACCCTGAAAACCGAATGAAAGCCAATGCGTAAGTATATGAAACTTTTTGACAGAGACGGAAACGGCAGTGCGGAAGTTGTCGCCGCCGTCGGGCTGATAGCCAATGACATTACTTTCGACAAGTGGGAGCCGGTGCTTCCCTTCGGAATCCGCGACGTGGCGGCCATTGTCGGACGTGAGCCCGTGGAAGCTCTCGCGGAGTTCTACGGGAGCGGGGAGCCGGATATCGAGAAAGAGACAGCCTTAAAGTATCTACAGCAGGCGGTGGCTTTCTTTACTTGGCTGAAGATAATCCCGACGCTCGACGCGCAGCACGACACCGCCGGACGCTCCCGCCGTCTCGGAGAGAATGAAAAGGGGCTTACCGCATTACAGGAGTTCAAAGACGAAGAAAACATTTTGCGTCTGGCTTACGAGGCAACGGACGCGCTTGTGGAAACCCTTGAAGCCAATAAATTCCCATTTTGGGTTGACTCGCATAAATACAGGCTCCGAAATGGCTGTCTCATACGCAATAAAGAGCAATTTGATGAATATTACAACATAGGTTCTCACCGACTTTTCGTCACACTCCTTCCGATTATGCGGGAGGTTCAGCAAGCGCAGCTCGCGCCGGTTCTCGGCGATAAGGTGCTGGGGCTGATTCTTGCCGGAAGCGAGAAAGAAACCGCATTGTTCGGCGACACCGCCGCCCGTGCCGTGGTATTACTCACCATGCAGAAGGCGGTGGAGCGTCTGCCCGTCGAGGTTATCCCGGAGGGAGTGGTTCAGGTGCAGCAGTCGCAGCCGGTAAAATCCCGACTGAAAGCCGAGCAGTCAGCCCGTGCAGCCGTGGCCGCCTCGCTGGGTGCTGACGCTCAAAGGTGCATAGACCGGCTTCAGCAGCTCGTAGCGGACTATAATGCCGAGGGAGCGGAAACCGTGCCGTATGTCGGCGGCCCAATCGTTCACAGTAAAGGTATGTCATTCTAATGGAAACTATAACTACACGCGGTCGCTCCGTGGTGATTCCTACATGTGTCGGTGAGCTTACTCCGGAGCAATATGGATATTATTGTTTTCTCGCTTTCGCAATGGGAGGCGGAGTTATCGACATCGATGATGTCCGTGTAAGGTGGTTGTCATATCTGATTGGTCTGAAGAATGTGGATTACACGATACTAAAGGCGGAACACATCGCGGAACTGGAGCGGCAGAAGAATGTGATTGACGGATTTTTCAAGACAAGGACCGTCAACGGCGTATCGCGTCAGAGCCTCGATCTTGACACCACCGTCAACCTACTTCCGGAGCACAAGGGCTTCAAAGGCCCCGGCGACTGGCTTGACGGTATCACATTCGGTGAGTTCGTGCGATGCCTTACAATCTTTGAACGTCTCGCAGAGACGGATGCCGAGGATGTAGCTGACGGTTACGCTGAAATAGCCCGTGTTCTTTACCATATACCGGAAGGGACTCAAGTCCCTAATCTTCTCGCCTTCCATGCCCCGACACTGTTTTCATCAGTATGGAGCGCGATACAAGCCGGCCCTATCGACATTAACGGTAAGAAAATAGACCTACGCATAATTTTCCGCAGTTCCGGCAGCTCCCGTCCTGACGACAAGACCGGGTGGACCGGTATCACTTTCGAGGTGGCCTCCGCCGGATTGTTCGGGACTGTCAGTGAGGTGGAAGCTACCGATTTCTGGGAGGTGTTGCTGTATCTATACAAATGCAAATTCGAATATATCCACGACAATAACAGCTCAAAAAAATAAATCCGTATGGAACTTTCACAGTCTATCAAATCGAAAATCAAGGCTTGGGAAGGTTGTCGCCTGACCGCCTACCGCTGCCCCGCCGGAGTGCTTACAATCGGTTATGGTCATACCGGGCCGGATGTTACCCCCGGAAAATGTATTACACAGGCCGAGGCCGACGCGCTTTTCGAGGCGGATATTAAGAAATTTGCTGACGGTGTGGCCGCTAAACTCCGGGGCGCGAAAATCAATAACAACCAGTTCGACGCGCTTGTATCGCTGGCCTATAACATAGGAATCGGGGCGTTCCAAAAGTCGGCCTTACTTAAAAGGGTAATGGTCAATCCTGCCGATCCTGCAATAAAAGCCGAGTTCGCTAAATGGGTTCACGGAGGAGGAAAAGTCCTGCCCGGACTCATGAGACGCCGCACCGCCGAGGCTAACCACTATTTCGGATAGATATGATACACCTTTCCGCATATAAGGAATATTGGGAACGCCTCGCGCAAAGGATTCCACTCATTACCGGGGTTCTTCCCGTTACTGTTGACGAAGCTATGGCAAAACGAATAAGCTCCCTTCAAAAAGGCTCGGTCACTCTCTTTGTCTTACCTCCGGCGGCTGAAAGCGAGGCCAAGAACGCAGATAGCTTCAGAGAAGGAAATGAGTGCGTGGTGTTCGTTATGGAAAAATACGATCCCCAACGCCGGGACACATGGAGCGTTCTCGAATCCTCGCAATCGGCAGTCGAACAATTGAAATCGTGTATGCTTGACGACCTCGCCTCCGGGTGTTCCATTATGCGGTTTGACGTGTCAACGCTGAATACAATCCCGGAAACACAGTTTTTCGCCGGGTTTGCCGGCTGGTCTGTCGGATTCAAGATAATTACTTGATAAAATGGAAACGGAAGGTATAAAGTTTCAATATTTCAAGCAGCAGCTTGAAAAAGGAATCCGCGACATCCTGGAGGCCCAACGCCTTATCGCTTCCTCGCGCATATATCAAAAAGGACATGACCGAGTAAGGGAACAACGGAGGGGCGCAGCCGTTCAAGGGCGCAGCGGCGCACTTATGGCTGCTTTGATGAATCCGCATTACCTCATTTCGCCAAACGGGAGCGGTGTCAGAACCGAAACGACGCTTCCGACTTATATCCGATTCCTCGATATGAAGCGGCACGGCAATTACCAAATCTATAACCGCCAAATATGGGGAATCTTATACAGTGAAACCCTTCAGAACGTAAAATACGAATACCGGGATTGGCTTGAAAAGCATTTCCCGGAACTCTTGAAACAAATAAACAACCAATCAAAATAACTTCGATATGAAAAAGTTAAAAAACGTCGTCGGCGTGATTCTACGCCTTTTTGCCGTTCTCCTACCCGGCTTATTTACCGGGTTCGCCTTATGGAAAATCCACGGCGCACTGGTAACCATTCTTGCCGCCCTCGGCGTTGAATTTATCTGGGCCGCGTTCCTCACATTCGCTATAACTGTCGCCGCACAGATTAAGGCGCAAATCGAATTGCGGAAAGAAAAGGCTGACGCACCGGTATAACCCGTCAAAAAGTGAGCTCTTGTATTCCACTCGTTGCACCGTCCCTGTCGATTCGTCCGACGGGGACTTTTCATCTACAGGACATAAAAAAAGCAGCCGGAAGGTGTGCTGGCTGCCATGACTTAAAATTACAAATTCGAGGTTCAGTAATCGAACAGTTCTTTAAGCGTATCAGATAACGCTGTTTTTTCTGTTTCTGAAATCTCTCCTATGAAACCTGACAATCTTTTTTTGTCAACCGTCTTTATCTGGTCCAGGACTGCATAACTGTCATTGTCCAGACCGCTCAGTGCTGTCGCCTTTATCGGGATTCTTGTCGGCAGCTGCCTCTCCACAGCGGTGAGCGGAACGATTATTACTGTACTCACATAACTGTTCATCTCGTCAGGAGACACAATCAGGCAGGGCCTTGTCTTCTTCATTTCAGCCCCGACGGTAGGGTCAAGATTGACCCAAAATAGTTGAAATTGTTTCATATCGGTTGTTTTTTAATTGATTTGTTGAACAGAAAAGAGGCTTATATCATGTCAATGGCTTCAGAATCAAGGCAGTCAGGCAGCAGCTTTGCGTCTTCACCTTCCTTTGCATATTTCGCAAAAGCTTCAGCCCAGCCCTCACGTTTGTTGCGTGGTTTTGAGATGATAATTTGATTGTTTGAAAATTCGATATTTACAGACGAACCCTTTGTGAATCCGCCTTCAGATGCGATAAACCGGGGGATAATAATCCCGACCGATGTACCGACTTGTGAAATTTTAGCTAACATTGTGTAGTACGTAAATTATTATGTATATTATTATTAATTAAAAGAAGCGCATTAAAATAATGCAATCATCTTCTCTGTTCAACACTGCAAAGTTAAGTAAAGTTTTTAATATTACAATAATATTATAATAAAATCATAATATCATTATAATATCGACATCTTTCTTGTCTTATCTCCTGACGCAAAGAGTTGCGCGGGGGATTTTCATTTTAGGGCAAATAATTACTTATATATGAAATTAAATTACTACTTTTGCGCATTGTTTAACCTATAAAACAGAAACAATGGAGAAAAAGACTATCGATTTCCACGGCGTTGAAATCGTCATCGCCTACAAGGACGGCAAGGCCTTCTTGCCGGTGAAACCAATCTGCGAGGCTATAGGAATCACTTTTCAGCCTCAGCACGACAAAATCAAGGAACACCCGATTTTGAGTTCAACTATAACGATTATCGTTACAGTTGGAGCGGATGGCAAAGACCGCGAAATGGTTTGCCTCCCAGTAAAATACATTTATGGGTGGCTGTTCACAATCAATCCGGGCAAAGTTGCACCTGAAGCCCGCGAGAATGTCGAGAAATACAGCCGCGAATGTTACGAAGTTCTCTACAGCCACTTCCACAACGCGCTCGATCGGCAGCTTCAAGCAAACGAGGCGGAAATAGGCCTATTAAAGGAACTTAATGCTGCGATTGTAGCTGAGAAAGAGGCCAAGACTCACCGCCGTAAAATCGAGGAATCGCTCGGACAACTCCGAAACGAACGCCTCAATCCACAACCGCAACTCCCTCTGTGAAGTTGGTTAAACAATATCCCCGAATCCTCCGACGCAAAGAGTTGCGCGGGGGATTTTTTTGCATTTTTTCTGAAAAAAGCTGCCCGGAAATTTGGTGAATACACAAATGTTTCCTACATTTGTAATGTCATAAGACACATAACCCTTAATACTTCAAAAATGACAACTGAAGAATTAATTCAAAAATTGGAGGATATCAAAAATATGGTAATCATCCTCCAGCGAATCAGAGACAGAGGTCAGCGAGAACGATTCAAACGAATAATAAAATCCGAAATTAGAGACCTCCAAAACTATTAATCAAAGCCCCTCCCAAACATGAGGGAGGGGCTTAATAAAGACAATATTATGACAAAGAGTGATGAACTGAAACTGTTGGCAAAGCAGGCGCTTAACGGAGAAAATATAGACAAGGCTGCCGGAGAGTTCATGGACAAGCATTACCCGGAAACCACCTCAGACACTGGTGATAGCATATTAGAAGGGCTGAACGGCGCTTATATCGCCCGTCGGTTTTTCGGCAAATCCCGTTTTTGGTATAGCCAGAAAGTCAATAACAACACAAAGAATGGCAAACCTACAGATTTCACAGAAGAAGAATGGAGTATATTGAAAAATGCCATGATTACCATGTCGAATGAGTTAAGGACATTGGCAGATAACATGTAGCGGAATTTTATTCTTCAGTTGTCATGAGCCGCATGTTATTTGCTATGGCGGGGGCAAAGTTTGCTCCCGCTTTTTTCGTGCTAAAATTTTGTAGATTTATATTTTTATAGTAGATTTGCAGTGTCAAACACTATGATGGTTTCTCCATCCCGTAGAGTCTCGGTTAACGGCTCGGACATCTTTCGGGCATTTTTTATGCCCAAACACATAAAGCCATACGGCTGCCATATCCATACAACTATTGCTCTACGGAGTGAAACCTTGTAGTGTTTGACGACGGGATATGACAGCCGTTTTTCTGTCTGTAAACGTCAAACACTACAAGTAATGAGCAACCCAACACCTCAGACGCGCCGCGTCAGCTCGAAGAAACTGCGCCGCATCCTCCACTCCCTCGCCGACGACATCTGCGACATGCAGGACGGAATCATCCTCTCCATGGAGGGCAACACCTTCAACTTTCACCTCGACGGTGGAACCGTCAACATCACCATCAATGAGGAAGGAGGCTAGCTATGAGAATGACAGTGGCCGGAGCGGAAATCACCGACAGTGTGGTCGAAGTGATTGAGAACCTACAGACAGCCCCCGGACTCATAAAGGAATACACCGACACAATCGACTGGCTATACCGCACGGTGCTCCTCGATATCGACCTTGCCGACAGCGGGACGGACACCGAGATGCTGTCACGCCTCCGCGTCCTCCAGATGATACGACGCGACCTCATTACGCTCGCGTCACCTCCCGATGTCGACCTCCCGGAGAACGACTCCCCTACCCTTGAACTGTGACCATATATGCCCAGGACTTTCATTGCCCGGGCATTTTTATGTTATCAAACATATATTTTTTATTTTGAAAATATCGCCTAAATCAAATTAAAGTGCTATATTTGCATAAATCAATAAACTTACGGCAATGGGAGGAATTGGCAGCGGAGGCGCACGTGAAGGCGCAGGGAGAAAGACAATCGACGGAGTGCCGAGAACCAAGATATCGGTGACGCTTCCGTCATGGCTTCTGATATTAATCCGCGACGAGGCCGACCACCGGAAAATATCAACCTCCCAACTGGTAACGGAACTATTAACGAAAGGGCTTGAATAATGTCACGACACAGAACATTTTGGAAATGGCTAACCCTCTGGGCGAGAGCCGGAGCGTTGTCCGAAGCTCGGAAGAAAAGAATTATGCGCGAAAATCTCGACACATGGAATCGAAATAACAGGGCATTTATCCGGAAATGTGAAAAAGAGGACAATGCTAAAACCGCGCGCAAGTTTTATAATGATTGGTTCAACAGTGGCAGTTGCTATGATATTACAGGTAAAGAGCTTTAATAATGATTTTGATAATCGTCATATTGGTTATAATCATTGTCTTGTCCGCACTGCTTATTGCATTGTTCGGCCTCGGGACAACCACAGCCTGTATAGTGTCATCAGCCGTAATTATCTCCCTTGCCATAGGCTTTTTAATCTATTATAACCTCACACGCAGAGGGCGGATGATATTACGGGCATGGGCCATAATGGAGATTCACAAGGATAGGATTGCAAAGGAAATATTTGATGAAGACGAAGACACCGACCCGGATACAGACATGGAATACGAGCCGTCAGCCGATGAGTCAAGTACTGTAGGCCACTATGGGTGTGACGCCGGTGATGGAGACTGTTAGTGTGTCCTTCGACCCATCAAATATAACCGATATTTTTGCGTCTACTATTCATGGCGACGCAAGATGGCAAAAAAACTATCCCCCGACTACATAAATTGGGTCCTTACTCTCAACGCGACACAGGCGCAAGAGGAATACCACAAGTTAGAGAAGGCCAACAAGTCTCTCAAAGCAGAGACAAACGCCAGCCGTAAGGCTATGGCGGAACTGGAGGCACAGGGCAAGAAAGGGTCGGAAGAATGGAACAATCTGCGTAAATCTATCTACCAGAATAACCGGGCTATGGCGGAAAACCGCCGTAAGATGGCCGAAGTAGCGAAACGGATTGACCTTACCTCTATGACTGTCTCTCAACTCCGTAATAAGTTGAAGGGCTTACAGAGAGAATTTAACAATACGTCAAAAGCCACAGACCCCAAGCGTTACAAGGAACTCCGCGACCAAATCAACAAGACACAGGCTGCCCTCGACAAAGCCAACGCCTCGGCGCGGGGACTCCAAGGCGGGTTCTTTTCGCTTACGAAGATGAAGCAGACCCTCATCGGGTTCTTCAACGGTGTCGGGTTGACTATTTTCGCGCTGATTACAGGGGCTTTTAAAAACGCTTTCAATATCATTGTGGAATTTGAAAAAGCAAATTCCCGTCTTGCCTCCGTACTGGGTACAAACCGCGACGGTATCAAAGAACTGACAGCAGCTGCCCGACAATTAGGTGCGACCACCTCATACACCGCCGCAGAAGTTACCGGGCTTCAGATTGAGTTGGCTAAACTCGGATTCGGGCAGGACCAGATTCTAAAAATGGAGGGAGCGGTTCTGAAATTCGCCAAGGCCGTAGACACTGACCTTGCACGTGCCTCGGCATTTGCCGGCGCAGCCCTCCGCATATTCAATAAGGATGCAAGCGAGACCGAGGACGTTCTCGCCACTTTCGCGGTAGCCACCACAAAAACCGCGCTAGACTTTTCCAAACTGGAAGCCTCGCTCTCTACTGTCGGACCAGTCGCAAATGCTTTCGGACTGTCAATCGAGGACACGACCGCTCTCCTCGGCCAACTCGCCAATGCCGGTTTTGACGCGAGCAGCGCAGCCACCGCCACACGCAACATAATCCTGAATCTCTGCGACGCTAACGGCGACCTTGCAAAAGCCCTCGGTGGACCGGTCAGAAATGCCGAAGACCTCGCCAAGGGTTTAAAGAAACTCAATGATGAAGGGATTGACCTCGCAAAAGCCCTCGACCTGACGGATAAACGAAGCGTGGCCGCCTTCTCTACATTCCTGAACTCGGCGGATTCACTTACTGAATTACGGGATTCAATCACCGACGTAAACAAGCAATTCAATGGTATGTCGGCCACCATGTCTGACAACGTGGCCGGAGCAATGGCTGGACTTCAGTCAGCAGCCCAGGAATTGGTGTTGAAAATATCGGAGGGAACAAACGGCCCTATAAAAGATTTAATAAAGGCTCTTACTTCTTTGGTGCAGTGGGTCGGAGAGGCTTATCAGAGGCTTACCAAATTCGGAGGTCTGATTAAAAGAGTGGCCGCCGGATTCGCAGCTTACAAACTTGCCGTATTCCTCGCACATACTGCAACCAAACTTTATTTTGCCACACTCCGCGCCGGTTCTGCAATAATGACAGCTTGCCGGGCCGCGATTCTCCTTCTGTCTACCGGTTTCAAGGCTATGATAGGCAATATCAAGGCGGCAACAACATCATTCAACGCCCTGAAGGTTGCAATGGCCTCGACACCGTGGACTGCAGTTATCGGTGCCATAGCGGCAGTGTGTGCTGCAGTTTTCACACTGTCGGAGCGCACGGAAAAAGCGGTGTCGGCACAGGATGCATTGAAAGCCGCGCAGGAATCCGCTGCCAGGCAATATGGCGAACAGAAAGCGAAGCTAATGGGTCTTATCGCTGTTGCCAAGAATGAAAAGGTGTCATTAGACCGCCGGTTGAGTGCTGTCAAGGAGTTGAATAACACAATCCCGGAATATAATGCGCAGATTGATAAAACTACCGGAAAATATACAGCGAGTGCCAAAGCATTAGAGGATTACCTCGTTCTTCTTGAAAAGGAATTACGCTACAAAGCCAATCTGTCAGAAATGGAGCGGCTCGTGTCAGAGGCCGAGAAAGCGCGCCGCGAGCATGACGATGTGGTAATCCAACAGACTGCCCGAAAGGAAAACGCTGCGAAAAAGGCAGACGCTTATGCGAGAAACAGGAGTTCTAACATAATCGGGGCTTTGGTAATGTCACAAGGGGCTGCGTTGCCGGATTCTTCTGCCGCAAAATATCAAGAGTTAGGAATCATCAAGGATGCGGAGTCGAGAATAGCAGCCTCGCAAAAACGTTTGGATGCGGCAGACGATGCCGTGAAGGCATTAGAGGAATATATTAACAAGGGATTAACTTCCGGAACTCTAATCGCGTCTAAAATCGATGAGATAACCGGGACTTTCGATAATGCAGCGGGAGCCGTTGAATCTTTTGCCGGAACCACGCAGACGCAGGCGGATGCTGTTGCAGATGCTCTTGACGGGCTTGCTGCGGAACACGACCGGCGCATGGAAGCCATACAGGCATTCTATGACAGACAGGAGTATCTGACTCAACGGGCGGTTGTCGGGCAGCAAGTGACGCAAGAGGCCGCCGACCTGTATCTGATGAATGTCAAAAAACAAATGCACACCGAGCAATTGGAAGAACTGGCGGGCTACTTCGACAAGGTATCGGAAGCAGACAGTGCCGACGCAGACAGGCAGGAGCGGTTATTAGATACACTTGCCGGGAAAATCCATGAAAAGCAATCGCAAATTCTTACCGATACCGGCAATTATGCTGAAACCCTCCGCGAGTTGATGACAGACACCACAAGCATACAGGGAATAACAAAAGCTTTCGACCTCCAACGCAAAAACATAGAATCCACTTACGCGATGGCCATTCAGATTGTTGGCGAGGGCACAGAGGAGGCCGTGGCATTGGAAACGGAGAAACAGAGGCGAATTGCCGCACTTAATTTCCGGTATCAGGAGCAGATGTGGCATCTTCAGGAAGGTGTCGGGCTTTCGTGGCAACAGGAGTATGATAGAGAATTGGCCGCCCTCGAAAATATGCACCAGCAGGGACTTATCAAGGAAAAGGATTACCAACGTAAGAAATTGCAGCTCGGAGTTAACAACGCCAAAAAATATTTCGATTATTACGCCGGACTTTCCGGCTCGATGTTCACCGCCATTCAGGACGCGGAAATTGCCAGGAGCGACGCGAAATATGATGTCCTGATTCAACAAGCCAAAAACAACGGAGAGGATACAGCAGCCCTCGAAGAAGAAAAGGAAAACAAGAAACTTGAAATTCAGAAAAAATATGCAGATGTCAATTTTGCCATAAAAATATCGCAAATCGTGGCCGATACGGCGGTAGCTATAATGAAAGCATGGGCCGACCTCGGCCCGATTGGTGGCCCGATTGCCGCCGCAATGATTGCAGCTACCGGCATAGCACAGGGAATTCAAGCCAAGGCGGAACGTGATAAAATCAAGAATATGCAACCGGGCAACACCTCCGGAGGCTCATCGGAAAAACCGGCAACCGCCCAACGTGTGTTGACCGGCTACGCTGACGGAGGTTATACCGGCGACGGAGACCGTTATGAAGTTGCCGGTGTCGTTCATCGCGGCGAATATGTCGTACCGAAGCCAATAATGGAGAATCCCCGTGTTGTTGACGCGGTGGGTACTATCGAGGCGATACGCCGCAACAAACTCCTCGGCCAAGGTATTCCCACTGGAACTCCTTCAGCCGGCTATGCTGAAGGAGGGTATACTTCAGCCGCTCCGGCTCCCGATTATTCGGAACTTACCTCCACTATAAAGGAACTCAAAGAGGCGTTGAAGAATATCCGCGCCCATGTGGTACTACGGGATATAGAGCGCGCACAGGACTCTATGAGCCGCGCCCGCGCACCTTTCACCCGAAAAAGATAACCGTTTACATTTATGGAAATAATCATCAACGGCGAAGCCCTCGACCTCCCTCCGGGATTCTCTATCGAGATAGAGGATTCCAACCCGGTTTATAACGAACGCGGAAGCCAGTCTATACCCGCCACTGTTCCGGCTACGAGGCAGAACAACAGGATTCTGTCGTTTCCGGCGAGAATTGACGCGGGTATCGACCCGAACAACCCCGAACGTGTCGCACGGATTCAAAACGGCGCGTATATCCGGCAAGGTGTAATGAACATCACCGAAGCAGGAAAAAAAGAGGGCATAACTTTCAATATAGGTTTTGACAATTCCACCGCCTACGCCAAATGGCAGACCAGGAAACTGTCAGAACTTTCCTCACTCCCGACATATATTCCCCCTGAAGACCCGGTTCGTTCGCCCGTAGATATGTGTCTCGACTATCTTTACAGAATATATCAAAAGCCCGAACCGGCAAAGGATGATTTCGCAGTCTTCCCCTTGGCAATAGGGAAAGAAGAAAAGTCGTCTGATTCGGATTCCAAATATTGGGAGATACTTAATGTGCCGGGCAGGCACGGACTCGCCCAACCGGCCAAAGTCAACAGGATGCTTAACGGAGAGCTGACTGAAGTCAGTGCCCCGGATGGTTATTGCGTGTCCCCTTTCCTGAGAGTCTGGAGAATCATCGAACTGATTTTTGCGGACATCGATATTGATATAGACAGTAATCCATTTAAGGATGATACGGAACTTGCGCGGTTAGTGGTTCTCAACAATGCCGCCGATACGGTATGTATAGGAGAAATCAGGTATCAGGATTTAATGCCTGGGTGTTCTGTGGAAGAATTCATGAATGCCCTGTGGGTAAGATTCGGACTGGTCTATGATATCAACTTTGACAGGATGTCAGTGACCCTGCGCTTCATTAAGGATATCATAAGAAACATCGGGAGATATGACATCACGCCATTGATTACAGGATATGAAAAAATAACATATAACCCACCGCAGTACGTCAAATTGACCGCCCAAACGTCTATTGATGGCGCAGCTCCTGCCTGCGAACGTTTTGAGGATTTTATCAGGAATCTTGATATCCGGTCAGTGAAACTTGGAAACGACGTGAGTCAATGGCGGAATGACGGACAACTATGGACGGGAGATATAAGTGATAATGGCGGTTATATCTATCCTGACGACCCCGACAATCCAGAATATCCCGATCCTCCGGACCCGGATTATGAGCCAGACGATGACCGGGATGATGGAAGAGATGAGCGTACATCCGCTTCCAGGACATTTTCATCGCGCTCCTTAAGTGACAGGGCTTCATACAACCCTGACAGTTGTACCCTCGCACGGGAATTCATAACAGGAAACTGGTACAAGCTCGATTCAGAAAACGGAAAAACAAAGCAGTCAAGTTCAAGTTTTTTCAATTGGGACCCGCAGACAGACGGACTGGATGCGTTCGAGCTTTCAAGCGATGATGAGTTCGTCCCCCTCATACGTGTGTCCAATATCGGGGCCGGAACAGGGAATGAAATCAATGACATCCTGCCGGC
Organism: Bacteroidaceae bacterium; assembly: GCA_021768245.1. GTDB lineage: Bacteria > Bacteroidota > Bacteroidia > Bacteroidales > Muribaculaceae > Duncaniella. The sequence goes on from JAETNO010000010.1 coordinate 48,266, forward strand.
CTACCTTTCAGGAAGCCGTCACTATCATTCATATATAAAAAATGGAAATGATTCAGAATCCGATAAGGATTCGACTCCACTCTCATTTCTTTTTGCTTATACGAAGGATTCAAAGACTTTCGGACGTTTGAACGCAGAAGGCCCTGACGGAAAGAAACTGATTCTCGATGATGGAAGCACCCCGGAACTCTCGCTACTTTTTCAGTTCAAGGATGGGCTGTTCGCCAGATTCTGGAGAGATTTTGACGAAATCCTCCGTCACGGAAACCGCACGGTGGAGGTAGCGGCCAGGCTCAACAAACTTGAATTCCCAAGACTCGACATGCTCTCCGCTGTACGGTTGAGGAATATCCCATGCCTGATCGACACCTTATCCTACTCCCTTCCCACACCCTCCCGCAGCATTTCAATGGAGATGAAACTCCGCACCATCTTTCCTCAAGGTAAATACGACATCAAGACTGAGCAGAATATACCCGATTTTGCAGCTGTGGCCCGACACCTTGAATGGAGGCTGAAATCCGACACTTTCGGTGAATCTATCGACTCTATAGAAACACGGAAATCAGCTTCAGACAGATATATCGTTCAATCAGGTTATACCTCTCACGGGACTCAGGGAGATGAATGGCTGATTGATCACCGTTCCGCAGTCCTTACCGGAATGAAGCGGGGAGCTGTCACATGGGAGAATGACAGTGCACTGAATCCTCCGGTCTATGCCGGCCAACGGTTCCCGCGCACATACGAGGCCCTGCTACACTACGACATCTATGAAATACACCATATGGGATTCGATAGTGAAGGCAATGACGATATCGAACTGGATGATAGAGCTATAGGCAGCGTTGAGATTTCAGTTGAATACAGTGTCCTTCTAGTAGGAAGATGGGTCAATGATTAGTCCTTTGTTTCATGCCTGCTTTAGCTGAAATTTGTCATATGAATCGCAACGACATCATATCGGCTCCACAGGTAGCGGATTGCAACACAATCTATAGGATATGGCATGAGACCCACATGGGTTCCATGGATGATTTCTACCGGTTCATGACAACACCGTCAGCCGGAAGGGATTCATTTGTCGCCGTGACCGGTATCGACAACCGGTTTAAAGGGTCGGTTTTAATTGCCACACTGAAATGAATATCCAGGGACTGACAAGCGGCTACGCGTTTTCGCGTAATCCAATCATAATCACCAATGATTGGCCGTCACGTCTGTCTAAAACCGGGACATATTATATTGAATATAACGGAGCCAAAATATATGAGGGCTGTTTCTATCCTCCGCTCTCAATTAATCTTTCAGAAATTGCGGATGCGGCAATAGATTTCTTTCCGGAACCGCCTGCCGACAATGAGAATCCCCTTATCATGATCGAGGATGCAGAAAATTTCAGGTGCAGGACGCTCTACGCCCAATTCGATTATGACGGCAATGACTGTGAAATCGAATGTGTGGTCGTTCCCGGTGGCATCCCCGGCAGAAGTTACAGACAGATTACCGGACGTCGAAAGGACATATTTACTGAAAGATTCTTAAATCCGGGCAATAACTTCTTTCTTACCACAAGGTCTGCATCCTGGCGCATAGTTATACGGGAGACTGAGCTTTATCCCCTATATTTCTTAGGCAGACCTGATATCAATTTTTATGTGAAAGAGCTATGCTCGGGGCTGAAATTTCATCCGGAGTCTAATCCTGATGGAGTTTGCGCTCTCGACATAGCCGCGCTACGGAAACATTTCTTTACAGAACACGGTATAATCCCATCAATCTTTGATGTATTCTGTGATGATTCTTTTTCCTGTCGCATAGTAATAGAGCATGCTATTCCCTCCAAAGACCGTTGTCTCATTAAATTCCGCAATTCGTTAGGTGTTTTCGAATTAATCGAAATAACGGAAAATTTCACTGTAACGCCGGAATATGAGGAAGCCGATGATGCTGCATTTAAAAGATACGACCCCGTCTCGGATTGTTTCCTGCATGAAAGGGACAGGATTGAACGCAAACTTTCTTTAAGTACGGAGATTCTTGTCAAAAATGAGGAGCGTATCAGATTCCTTATGGACATGATAGCGAGCGAGGAGGTATATCTCATCGGGATTCTTGACATGCCGGTAAAGGCCATCCCTTCAATTGACGGATTCTCCCATGCATTACACCCTGAATCACCTGAGACCTTATCACTGAAATTAGAAATTTCTGATAGGGAAATGAATATAATGCAAGATATGATTGACGGTTCCGAAGGTGTAAAGCCAAAAGTGTTTTCTCCGGAATTTTCTAAACAGTTTAATTAAATCGACATGAACGAACCTTCTAAGGAACTTATAGGAAATCTCATATCATATATCGAGAATGCCGAAGACAAGGAGAGTGTAACTAATGAGATTGTCGCTAAGGTACTCGATTTATTGAACCACTACCTGACGGAGCTTTCAGGTTCTGTCGATACCGGTCTTGGTGATTTACGGGAATCCTTAATAGACGAGATAGAAACAAGGAGGCTTGAAGACGAGGAGATAAAAAAACGCCAGTCTACAGCCGACTTCTATATAACGGATCTACAGACTTCAAGAGAGGCTATCCGGGTGGCCATAAACGATATCATCAACCGTTTCAACAGCCTCGTCGGGGCTAACGCTTCGGAGGCTATTGACAATTTCAACGAGATTCTCCGTTTCCTCGACGGGCTGAAGGACACTGACTCGCTAAAGGGACTGCTCTCGGAGTTGCGACGCGGGATAAAGGACAATGAAAATGCCCTTTCCGCGCACAGGACAAGTCAGAACCGTCATTTGCGCTATGTGTCATATGAGGCCATCGACACCGTGGACTGCGCCAATCCGGGCGTCTACACCTTGAAGGAGACCGACGGGGGCTACGGCGAGACCGAGGACGAGTCGTGGGGACGGTGGTGGTACATGGTATGCTCGTGGGGGAAGTTCCTCGGCAACGACATCGACCCCGACTATGTCAACACCGCGTTCCAGACGCTCTTCGGTGACGACGGAATCAGGTTCCGCACGGGACGCATCGAGGGATTCGATTCCAGCGGTATGTTCACGGGCGTCAGCTGGGACGAATGGCAGCCGCTCTCGGAGTCACTGCCGGATATCTCCCGACGCCTTGGGAATCTCGAGAAGGTGGCGGAAAAGTTCAGGGTCATCCCCGTGAGCACCTGGGACGATTTCAACCCCGACAACCACACGGTGCCGGGATGGTATTACCTGACGCTTCCAGGTGGACTGGAAGACGTGCCGGGACCCGACGCGCCATTCATGCTCGTGGTCACCCGCACAAGGCTCGGAGGCGGGACGTACTCGCTGTTCCAGTGGTGCTACACGTCGCTGGGCATCAAGCTGCGCCACGGCAGGCAGGACAAGTACGGCACCGCATGGGAACCGTTCCAGACTATAGGCGGAGGCTCGGGACAGCCCGAGCTCGGCATCACATACTACACCGACGCTGAAATCGACGCGATAGCAGCCGCCTCGGAAAACGAGGCGGAAGTGTAGAGTTTTGAGTTTTGAGTATCACCAATTAAAAAACACAATCATATGAAAGTACTGTCACAGGATAACCTCAAGAAGGTTTTCAAGGTAGTCAAGGGATGGATTGACACGGCGAAGTCCGCGCTCACCACCGAAATCAACAAGAAGGCGAACTCCGCCGACGTCTACACCAAGACCCAGGTGAACACCGAGCTTGGTAAGAAGGCGAACGCCGCCGATGTCTACACCAAAACGGAGACGGCCCAGCAGATTTCGAACTACGCCACGACCAACAAGCTCATCACGGAGTCGCAGGCCAAGGCCCTGGTGCAGCAGATTGTCGATGGCGCGCCCGAGGCCTACGACACTCTCAAGGAGCTCGCGATGGCCATCGACAATGACGATTCGGCGGCAGCCGGCATCATCCAGCAGATTGCAGCCCTGCGCACTGACCTCGGGAAAAAGGTCAATTCCTCCACGTTCACGTCGGAGCTGGGCAAGAAGGCGAACTCCGCAGACGTCTACACCAAGACGCAGACCTACACACGCACGGAGATTGACAATAAGCTGGGCACCAAGCTCAACTCGTCGGACATCACCGCCCTCACCGACGCCGAGATTGACACCATAGCCGCCTCGGCCCTCGCATCATGAACCCTGACACTGTCTGAGACATGGCTACCAAAGTTCTAAACGACAAGGGGGCGCAGAGGCTGCTGGCCAAGGTGGCGGCGTGGGTCAAGGCCCAGGGCTACCTGACGGCCCAGCAGGCCGTCCCCGCCCATAAGCACGGACTCGTACACAGTGACCTTTGTGTCGGCATCGACGCCGGAGCCGACACGGACTTTTCCGCGATAAACTCGCCTTACCACGGGTTTGTCCTCAAGTCCATACGCACCAACGGGACGGATGAATGTCCATGGCTCATCGGTCGCTACTCATCCGGCATAGCCTTCGGGGGCGGTGACACCAAGGGGATAATCTCGGTGCACTACAATGCACCTCTCGTCAAGTTCGCGGGAGGCAACGGGACCAAACCCGTGTGGTGGCTCGGGCTGACCGGAGCAAAGGACACCGTCTATGACCTCTCGAAGTTCCTGACACAACAGTCACTCGCTGACTACGTGACGCTCGACGGCTCGCAGACCATAACGGGGGCCAAGGAGTTCAGCGCGGCACTCACCGTGCAGAACGTGCTGCGCATCACGAGTATCAGCGGAGGCAAGCGGCTGCTCATGGGCAACCAGAACGGGGCGGGAGAGAACAAGCCTGCGGTGATAGACTCCTCTAACGGCGAGTTCCGCTTCGGCCACGGCGACAGCTGGGCGGAGACGGGCGGCACGTTCACGAAGGTCGTCACGGTTTCAGCCCTGGGTCTCGAAGCCAAGAAAATAAGTAAGACCGGGGGTACGGACTCCCAGGTGCTCATGGCAAACGGGAGCGTGCAGACGCTCTGGAAGGCGGCAGAGTTGGGCACCGCCACAGCCGACTACGGTATGATTACCCCGAAAGGCATGCGCGATTGGACTAACAAAGCGTTCGTCACGGCACTTGGCACAAACGGACTCAACCTGACATGGACGAAGAACGGGGTTACAGACAATATCACCGTGCCTTTCGCCACGACAGCTGATTTCCTCCGTGCGACCGGACAGAGGGACCTGCTTCCCGCAGATATAGGCGGCGGCCGCATGAGGCTCGGGATGCTGCAATACAGCCATCTCGGCCTGCCGAACGCCTCCTACTGGTATGACTCGCTGTGGATTTCGGGCTACAGCGCGGGCGACGTGAAGCCCTCGGCGTTGCTGGCCTTCTCCAAAGGCGGGGCAAAGGAGATATATCTCCTCCGCCAGAACCATGACGCGGATGCGTGGGACGCCGACCCCGCGCGACTGCTGCACTCGCAGAACTACGCCGAAGTCCTCGACTCCCGCTACTACACCGAGAGCGAGGTAAACACAAGGCTCAACGCGAAGCTCACCACCGACGGCCCGCAGGACGCCGTTTTCAGTCCCGATGCGATGATGGTGTACACGGCAAAGACACGTGTCGACGGGGAGACTTCGGGGACATGGTACGTGAAAATCACGGTAAATACCGGTTATGCCCGATATCCCAAGGAAATCATGCTGTCAGCTCCGTATAATAACTCCGGCGGTGTCATATACATCCGGAAACTCGGTTTCAACGACCAGTACACCTATACCACCACGTCATACAACGGCATGAACGTCCAGCAGATGGCGGTGGAAACGCGCGGGAACAACATGACGGTGTATGCCGCCCTCAAAGGTCACGCGGACGCGTTCCTCGAAGTGTGGAGCTTCAGAGGGGTCACCATCGAGAAACTTTCCGCGCTTCCCTCGGGCATCACGCTCAAGGCCATAAGGCGACGCTACATATCCGGGCAGACAGAGACGGAGAACCTCGCGGTCAACGTGGACATCACAGCCCCCAAGTGGATGCTCGGCGGCAAGGGGAACAACCTCATCTATGCGGGCCCCAACGACGCCGCCAACGCCGTAGGCGGAGAGCTGGGCAACATCGTGATTTCCTCCTGGAACGGCGTGTCGTTCACAACACCATTCACCGGGTCGTCATATTTCGCTAAGAACGCCGTCAGCATCGACTGCCGCACGGGGATGCTGTATGCGAAAGAACTGCGCGCATACGGCGGCTACATGTGGGGCCCGCTGAAGTTCGGGTCGGACAACGCGCTGATAAAGTTTGACTCACACGCGCTGGTGTTCGCGGCTGACGACGGGGTCAACAAGGTGGTTATCGACGGTGAGTCACTGCGCCGCAGCGGCTCTGCTCCGTCTCTGACCCTCGGCACTGAGGCCTACCCCTGGGCAAACCTATACGCAACGAGCATCAACGTCTCGTCGCTGGCGACAGTGGAAGAACTCTATGCCGAAAGGGCGAATATAATGCGTCTGGAGGTCGGCGAGAACTTCTTCATCTCCGACAGAGAGTTCCATTCCGAGAACAATCTTGACATCTATGTCGGGGAGGGGGTGACTTTCTACAACAATGTCAACATGAGACAGACCCTCACACTGTACCGCCAAATATTGCTTGCCGACGATGTCTACGTGGGGAGAAGCACCCCTACAAGCCGGGGTTCACTCTATTTCGAGAACACGGTATTCTTCCAGGCCTCGCTCATGAGCGACGATTCCGAGGGGGAATGGGCAATCCACTCCGACGGCTCGGCATCGTTCAGCGCGGACGTCAGCGCGGGCTCGCTGACCACCGCCACACTGAAGATAGGCGCGGCCACGCTCTCGTATGACAGCGCCACCGGGAAGCTCAAGTGCAGCAAGCAGATTGTCCAGGCGGCATAGCCCGGCGGTCTCGACCGCCACGGTAATCACAATCCATTTTTTCAACCTATAAAAAACTTTTAATCATGAACAGCAGAATCACAAAGAAGGCGCTCCTGAGCGAGCGTTACAGGGTAGACAACTCTTCGGACGCGGCACGCACGCTCCATATCGACGCCAACGTCTCATTGGAGAACGGGAAGCTCAGGCGCATCGAATCGGGAATGGTCTATGCCCTGCCGGAGCAGGCGCAGGACTCCGCGGAGCCCATGTCAGGCGAGATGGTGGCGGATTTCACCATGTCGGGCGGACGCCTCTCCCTGAACTTCACCGACAACGGGAGCCATGCGCGCCAGGACGTGCTCGGGGCCGTGGAGAGGTTCGTGGCCGACTGCTCCGGAGATGATGTCGAACCCTCTGAAGCAGCACAGTGATGAAGACAACATATAACGACATTTTCGTGCGCATGAGCGTGCTCGCGGCCATCCCCGCGACTGTGGGTGAACGCAGCCTGAAACCCTCCACTTCCACCTCCTTAGTGCTCCTGAGGGCGCAGCACTCCCGCAAGATGGAGGAGTTCGAGGACACCGTCCGCAAGGGGCTCGAGGAGCTCAAGAAGCAGGAACGCTTCAAGGATTTTGACGAACTGGCCGCGAAGGCGCATGAGCCGGCGAAGGACGGGGAAGCCCCTCAGAAGCCGGAAGGGTTCGACGAGCTCGAGGCCGCGTTGCTCGACGAGTACCGGGCCCTGCGCTCGAAGGCCTCCATGACGGAGACATCCTTCGAGTTCACCCCGCTGAGCCGTGCGGAGCTGGAGGACATCGTGGACACCGTAGGCATGGAGGGAGACATCGAGCTTCCCCACGGCAGGGAGCCCCGCGCCCAGTTCCTCTCGACCGTCGCCGCACTCTTCGCCATGTAGCAGCCCACAACACGGACAGGATTATACATAGAAGCCCCCTGAATCTTCCCGGAAGATTCAGGGGGCTCGCTGTCTTAAGAAAATTAATGAGTTAATTGAACAGAAATTTGATGGATTTTATTGCTGATCTCTTCAAGAGAGTCGGACAATCTTTTCAGTTCCGCTTCAGAGAAAGAAGCTTCCTTACCGTTGACTTTGCAAAATTAATAATTTTTAGAAAATAATTGGTCAATCGTTTTGCTAAATAAAAATTTAGCATTATCTTTGTGGTGTAAATCAAAACAGCGAACAATGAAATACAATGAACTCCACAAATTACTCAGTAAGGCCGGATGCCGTGACACTGGCCGACAACGAAGCGGACATCCGCTGTGGTTCTCCCCGATTACCGGCAATTACGTAATCACGGCTCGGAAGAAGTCAAGCCCGGCACTCTAAAATCAATCCTCCGGGATGCTGGAATCAAATAAAGGAAAGGGGCGGAAGCCCCTCCCTTTACAACCAAAATAGAACAAGATTTGTTAAAGAAATATATAGCATAAGATATGAAGACTGTAAGAGTATTTATCGAACGCGGCAAAGACGGCTCTTTCGGAGCTTATATGCCGGACGACAATCATCTTGGCTGGGGCGTTCATGGCGATGGGGCCACAGCCAATGACGCCATTGCAGAGTTCAAGGCTGAGTATGAGGATATGAAAACCTTCTTCATTGAGGAAGGAAAGCCTTTTGAGGAAGTGGATTTCGCTTTTTCCTATGATCTTCCCTCTTTCCTGGTCTACTACGCAGATTTTATTTCGTATAAAGGATTGGCCAAGCTCACTGGCGTTTCTGCCGCTCAGCTCTCGCAATACATTTCCGGCTATCGCACCCCCTCTCCTAAAACCACAGAGAAAATCCAAACGGCACTTCACGCTTTCGGTAAAGAATTGAGCCAGTTACAGCTTGTTTGATTTACACCTTAACATTGTTCGCACTGGCCGCACACCCTCGCTCATAGTAGTGAGGGTGATTTTTGTCACAAGAGTAATAAAAACTTGGATGATAGAAAAATTACTACCCTAATAATTTGTTATATATAGAAAATTTACTACCTTTGTATTGTCAAACGATAACAATCAACATCAATGAAACGTTACAAAGTAAAGGAAATTATTAAAATGCTTGAGGAAGACGGCTGGCATCTCGTGACAATCAAGGGTGACCACCGACAGTTCAAGCATCCGACAAAACCCGGCAAGGTGACGGTGCGGGGCAAGCCGAGCGAAACACCTGACCAATTTTTGCATAACAGTATTTGGAAACAGGCAGGATGGCGATAAGCCATCCGCCATTCCCTAAAAAACAGGAGATATGGATAAGAAAAAATTAAAAGTACATGTTGGCTGGAGCGGAAAGAATTTTTGTTGTGGCCTATCCGAAGATATAGGCGGTGTTGTTGTCGTCACAGCCAAGACCCTCTCCAAGCTTAAGGAGGACTTTGAAGAATCCCTGCGCTGGCATATCGAAGGCTGTCTCGCTGACGGTGATTCTTTGCCGGACTATATAGCTAACGGTGATTACGAACTTTACTATGAACTTGACTCTGCCGCCATGCTCCGCGAAGCCGAGACATACACCACTATGGCTGCGATAAGCCGCGTTACAGGAATTAATCAGAAGCTCCTTAGCCACTACGCCAATGCGCTAAAAATCCCGCGTCCGGCACAGCGGCAACGCATAGTCGAAGGCCTTCATGAAATAGGCCGACAGTTCCTTGCGGTTCAATAGTTATCGTTTGACACCGTTTCATTGGCCGCACACCCTCGCTCATAGTAGTGAGGGTGATTTTTATACTCCGGCTTTCTGCATTTTATTGAAAAATAATTGGTGAAATGTTTGTGTATTCAACAAAAGTTGATTATCTTTGTAATGTCGATAAGACAAAGAGATAATTAACAGAATTTTTAACTAAACGATTTGAAAAATGAACGATGCAAAGTTTATTCAAAGAATCATCGAGGTAGTCAGGCTTCTCCTCAACTTCCGCCAAATGGCAGATAAGAGCGACAAGAGAATCCTCCGAGACACCATCAGAGCGGTAGTCAAAGAACTGACAAGGGTCTAAGTCCCAATCTCAACACAAAGAACCCTCCCCCCCGAAAGGGGGAGCGGTTCCATTAAATAAAAAACTATGGCAGAAGAAGATTTAATCAGAGAGATTATGGAGCGGGCGCAATCCGAGGAGGGTGCCAGGCTTGCCGATGAAGCGGTTGCACGCTTCAAAGCGTCTAAATCATCCGATAAGGTCTTTGACCTAAAGGAACAGGACATTATGAAAGTATTAAAAGTTTCATATATAGCAGAGCGTTTCTTTGGTCGCTCCCGGTCGTGGCTGTGTCACAAACTCAATCACGACCTAAAGAACGGAAAGCCCGATGACTTTACGGAGGCTGAGCGCAAGAAGCTTAAGGATGCGCTCGATACGATAGCATACGAAATTCAAATTTTGTCGGATAATCTGTAGTTAATTTGCATCGTTCATCTACATAATCCGGCTGGCGGGGGCAAAGTTTGCTCCCGCTTTTTTCGTGCTAAAATTTTGTAAATTTATATTTTTATAGTAGATTTGCAGTGCTAAAATCATCATGATATATCATGCCGAATGAGCCTCGGTCATAGGCTCGGACATCCTTCGGGCATTTTTTATGCCCATACATACACAGCCATAACGGCTGCCATATCCATATCATACAGGCTCTTCGGAGATACTCATGATGGTTTTAGCGAACGGGATATGGCAGCCGTTTCTCTGTCTGAAAACAATATCAATAAATGCTAAAACCATCATGAGTACGAACCAAACACCCCAGACCCGCCGCGTCAGCTCGAAGAAGCTGCGCCGCATCCTCCACTCCCTTGCCGACGACATCTGCGACATGCAGGACGGCATCATCCTCTCCATGGAGGGCAACACCTTCAACTTCCACCTCGACGGAGGTACAGTCAACATCACCATCAACGAGGAAGGAGGCAAGCTATGAGAATAACAGTGGCCGGAGCGGAAATCACCGACAGTGTGGTCGAAGTGATCGAGAACCTACAGACAGCCCCGGAACTCATAAAGGAATACACCGACACGATCGACTGGCTCTACCGCACGGTGCTCCTTGATATCGACCTTGCCGACAGCGGGACGGACACCGAGATGCTGTCACGCCTTAGAGTCCTCCAGATGATACGACGCGACCTCGTGACGCTCGCATCTCCTCCCGATGTCGACCTTCCGGAGAACGACTCCCCTACCATTGAACTGTGACCATATATGCCCGGGACTTTCATTGCCCGGGCATTTTTATGTTATCAAACATATATTTTTTTATTTTGAAAATATCGCCTAAATCAAAACCGAACTCACGCTTATTTGATAAAATCATCGAAGGCCTTCACCCCCTGCACCCTGCTGTCTTTCATGATATGCGCGTAAATCATTGTAGTTGTTACGGACGTGTGGCCAAGAAGCCTGGAAAGAGTCCCGAGGTCACCGTTGTTCTTCTTGTAATACAGGGTTGCAAAGGTATGGCGGGCAGCCTTCGCGCTCACAGCCTTGCGGATTCCCGCCTTCTCACAGACAATTTTTATCAGTCGGTTGAAGGCCTGGTCTGTAGGGAGATTGAGAAACAGCCGCCCGCGCCCGCGCTTCCCCCGATAAAAATCCACAAGAATCTCTGCCGGCTTGGATAATGGCACACAGACTTCCACTCCGGTCTTTACACGGCGATAGTGGATTTCTCCGCCGAATATCTGGTCAATCTGTAGATTCCGTGCGTCGGTTATATGCATCGCCGTGAATGTCATGAACAGAAAAAATCTCAGAGCGTCATTCTCATTATCAGGAAGCGTCCCCGAACGGAACAACTCTAACATGACATTCAATTCCTCCTCTGTAAGGTATATAACAGCAGGCTTGGAACCCGGAATCTTATAGACCTCAAAGGGATTGTTGCTGACAATCCCGGCTCTCATCGCGGCATAATAATGGACCCGGATTATACTCAGGTTCTTGCCGATAGTTCCCGTATTGTTGTTGTGATGGTCGCGCAGATATGCGGCATAGACCCTCAGGAACTCCGGAGTTATCTCATCAATCCTCAAATCAGGACGGTATGCGTTAAGTTTATTCAGAGCCGCCATATGGTGACGATAAGTGGACCATGTAAGGGCTGACTCTATTTCAGAAAGATGCCTTCTGGCGAAATCATATAAAAGAACAGTCTTACCCGGCTGACGGTAAGCAGCGAGAAACCAATCTTTTGTCACTTGCTGATCTGACAGACGGGCTTTCACCAATATGTCAGTAATCCGGGCCTTTACGTTGGAGATTATAAGGTTGCAGTCTTTCGCATGCTGCCCCCTGCCTTTCACTTTCTCGCCGACAGCATCCCATTCCTCGGCCGTCACGGCTATCTTTACGGGAATCTGGATTTTCTTGCGCTCGATGTTCAACACTGCGTAAAGAGCGGCCCGTCCGTCAGCCCTCTCACTGACATTTCGCCTCTTGATAGTTACTTTTGCCATTCCGATATGCCAATCCTTGTGCCGACAGTTTTTTGTAAGTCACTGATAATGAACTTATTTTTGTGCCGACATTCTATTAAAAATTGACTACCAACGGGCGTAAGTAAAACGTTGACAATCTGCTTATTAACAACGAATCCCGCCTTTTGGCGGGTTTCGATTGAGGTTCCTAGCAGAATCGAACTGCTGTAAACGGTTTTGCAGACCGGTGCCTAACCACTCGGCCAAGGAACCATTGTGTGGTTTTTACGTGTGCAAAGTTAGGGCTTTATTTTTAATTTGCAAAATCTTTAGCGACTTTTTTATGATTATAATAAAAACGTGCTTGAAAATCAATTTTTTGTAGTATTTTTGCTTGCAATTAGCTTTAACAATAGTAATCATCACATTATCTTAAATTAAATAAGCCATGCATAAACGACTTTCATTTATCGCCACGCTACTGTCTTCTTTTTCATTATTGGCAATAGCCGATGCACCTTCCCCAGGAGGCATATCGCAGGGAGATATCGAAAATTTCCGCAAGGCATATGCTTCGGCACCTGCGACCAAAGCCATCCATAATGCTATAGCAAACAATAGCATAAACTCTCTTGCCGTAAACCATGCAAACAAAAACAATTTCGACACCCACTTCTCCCACCGAGTGAAAAGCAAGGGCATAACCAACCAACGCTCTTCGGGACGCTGCTGGCTGTTCACGGGCCTAAACGTATTGCGCGCGCAGATGATGGCCGCGCACAATCTGCCGATGCTCGAACTTTCACAAAACTATAATTTCTTCTGGGACCAGCTTGAGAAATCAAATCTTTTCCTTCAAGGGATTATCGACACCGCATCGCTCCCGGCAGAAGACCGTAAAGTCGACTGGCTTTTCGCCAACCCATTGAGCGACGGAGGCCAATACACCGGTATAGCCGACAATCTGATGAAATATGGGGTGGTACCGATTGAAGTCATGGGCGAAACCGCGAGCAGCAAATCAACAGGCACGATGTCAAAACTCCTTAAACTGCGCTTACGCGAAGACGGGCTTGAGCTCCGTAAAATGGCAAGCAATGGAGCCGATGCCTCAGCTCTTGACACACGTAAAAAGCAGATGCTGTCGGAAATTTACCGTATCCTCGCCCTCAATCTCGGAGAGCCGCCCACTGAATTCACATGGACCCGTCGCGATGCAGACGACAACGCTGTCGAAACCAAGACTTACACCCCTCAGTCTTTCTATAAGGAATATGCAGGCAATGACCTGAAAAACGACTATGTCATGCTGATGAACGACCCCTCCCGGGATTATTACAAGCTTTATGAAATTGAATTCGACCGTCATGGTTACGACGGATATAACTGGACATATGTCAACCTTCCCATAGAGGATATAAAACAGATGGCCATCGCATCAATAAAGGACAACAATGCGATGTATTTCTCCTGTGACGTAAACAAATTCATTGACCGGGAACGAGGTCTCCTCGACCCTGACAATTTTGACTACGAGTCACTTCTGTCAACAAAGTTCACGATGGACAAGGCCGACCGCATACGCACCCACTCCTCCGCATCATCCCATGCCATGACCCTCGTCGCCGTCGACATTGACAACGAAGGGAATCCAAAGAAATGGATGGTCGAGAACAGCTGGGGCAACGGAGCTAACGGCGGACACCTTATAATGACTGACAAATGGTTTGACGACTACATGTTCCGTCTTGTCGTCAACAAGAAATATATAACTCCTGAAATAAAAAAGATACTGAAACAGACACCGACACTTCTTCCGCCGTGGGATCCCATGTTCTCCCCCGAGGAATAACGACATGTCTTCCTGTCATAAAGACATCCGCAATCTGTCAAGGACGGCTCGACTTCTTTAATTTAAGACGGTCAAAACCATTGCCATAAACACTCCTCACTTCCGAATTCGTTATATAGGCATTTTCATCCTCCTCCTTGACGATACGGAAAATATGATAGGTGTCAACCTGACGGCACCATACAAGCATCAACTTCCTATCCTCTCCGGTCCAATAGCCCGTGGCGTCCCATACAGTGGCGCCACGGCCTGTTTCATGGGTTATCCTATGAGCTATCACTCTCCACTTTTCTGAAAGGATAATAAACTGTATGGTCTGTTTTCCCTGGGCCACATATTTGTCAGCCAGCCATGAATACAGGAATATAGCCACCCAGCCATATATTATTGTCTGAGTGCGAGACTGTATACGCGCCTCCATATCCCCTTCAAACGGAAGGAAAAACGACAGGGCTACCAGACTTACGTCAATAATCATCATCACCCGTCCCATACTCACGTCGCTGGTATGCGACATAATAGCCGCTACGATATCAGTACCGCCGGCCGTACCGTGGTGACTATAATATATGCCGATACCCAATCCCAACATCACAGCCCCCACTATGACACTCATCGGCGCACTGCTCACAAGCGGTGGATGGCTCGTGAAATAACCCTCTACCGACCCTATTATCAGCGAAAGCAACGTCATTCCGAAAACCGTGCGGACAACGAAACTTCTTCCGAGATACTTGAACCCACACAGAAGGAGCAATATGTTTGTCCCGTACATAACCACCGCAACAGGGATATAGCCCCCTGTAGCATAATACACAAGCGTACTGAAACCGGCCATCCCGCCAATCACTATATGATGGGGCAATATAAAGACTGTGAAGCCGACGGCATAAATGAATATACCGAGAACGATTGCAGCCCAGTCACGCAAATCCTTGCTTAATCCGGGGGTCCTGTCTTTTGCGGGAGTAATGGATGTGTTCATGGTGAAAGAATAAGTTGACGGCAAAGTTACACACATATTTTTTATTCCCAAAATCGCAGAATGAAGCATTTCTTGAAGAATTTTAACAACAAAACGGCGAACCATCTATCCCTAATGGCGTTTTTAGGATATAACAAACCCATAAATATAATACTGAATTATGATTTATACACTTCCTGACCTTCCCTATGCAGCCGACGCCCTTGCTCCGGTAATCTCGAAAGAGACTGTAGAGTATCACTATGGTAAGCATGAGAAAACATATATCGACAATCTCAACAAGCTCATAAAGGATACCCAATATGAAGACATGGAGCTTGAGGAGATTATCAGAAGTGCCTCAGGCCCGTTGTTCAACAACGCTTCCCAGGCATGGAACCATATTTTCTACTTCTTCTCGTTTTCCCCCGACGGCAATCATGAGCCGGAAGGCCACTTGCGCAAGGCAATCGATGAGCAGTTCGGCTCATTCGAGCAATTCAAGAAAGAGTTTGAAGATGCCGGAGCCTCGATTTTCGGATCAGGCTGGGTATGGCTCTCGAAGGATAAGGACGGTAAGCTTTTCATTACCCAGACATCCAATGCAGGCAATCCGCTTTGCGAAGGCCTTACACCATTATTGGTATTCGACGTTTGGGAACATGCCTACTATATCGACTACCGCAACAGGAGGCTAGATGCGCTGAAAGAGCTTTGGAAGATTGTCGACTGGGATATCGTTGCAAGCCGATATATCTGACAAGTAGACTTTTGATTAAAATTATAAAACTTGAAATAGCACTAAAATAAGCATAATGTGATGAATGGAGAGTGAGGCAGTCGTGAGACCCCCTCACTTTTTTTGCTATTTAACAGTGAATTTTTCGTAATTTTGTAGAAACCCAATAATATATCACATATGAAAAAAGTATTTACCATCCTAATTTCCCTATTTCTATTTTCACATATTGCTGTCATTGGCAATAATTTGGCTTGGCGTGGTGTAGTTTACGATGTAGGTCTTAGATACAATACCCTATCGGTAGATAGCTTAGATTATAAAAAGGTCGACTATGAAATGGAAGTGATATCCAATATACTAAAATGTAATACTGTAAGAATTGAAGGTGAATCCTTATCTCGTCTCGCGGATGTAAGCAGGATAGCTCATAGACATGGACTTAAGATATTTTTCAATCCTTGGAAAATGGGTGCGGATGAAAAAGAAAACATTGACTACATGACTAAGGCTGCGACAATAGCAGAGCAACTATTGGAAGAAGGTCTTGATATGGTTTTCGTGGCCGGATGCGAATATTCCCTTTTCTGTAAAGGAGTTTTTCCGGGTGAGAGCTTTGACGAACGACTTCAATGGTTTTTATCACTAAGCCGGAATCCTGATGCCATGAAAATAATGAAGCAGAAAAACGCGATTCTTAATGGAATCATGTCGAAAACATGTAAAGCTATCCGCTCTCGATTCTCCGGTAAAATCACCTATTCGTCCGGTACATGGGAAGACATAAATTGGACCGAATTTGACATCATCGGTATCGATTACTATCGCAATGGAGAAAGCGACAAGCAATATCTCGAAGGCCTCAATCGCTATAAGGGAGAAAAGCCTCTTGTCGTGATGGAAGTTGGATGTTGTGCATATAAAGGTGCATATCAGCGTGGCAGCTTCGGATTTGGCGTACTCAAAGGCAGCGATGCCGACGGGAATTTAATCTATGAGGGAGGTACTCCTCCGGTTAGAAGTGAAAAGGAGCAAGCCCGTTATGTAGCGGATCAAATAAATCTAATCAACCGGGGAGGTGCAAACGGCGTGTTTATATTTGTTTTCAAATTCCCGATATATCCCTACAGGGATAATGGAGCAGATTTTGATATGACATCATATGCCCTTGTCAAATCATTCGCGCCAGACGACCCCCGCTATTCTATCTTCCCCGGATGGTCCCCTAAGCTCGCGTTCTATCAATTAGGTATATCCTATTCAGAACTTGCCGACGAAGAGGCTGCGCATGAGTCATACCATTAAGAAACTCGAATCATCCTGCTGAAAA
Source organism: Bacteroidaceae bacterium (assembly GCA_021768245.1). Classification (GTDB taxonomy): domain Bacteria; phylum Bacteroidota; class Bacteroidia; order Bacteroidales; family Muribaculaceae; genus Duncaniella. The sequence continues at coordinate 65,420 of JAETNO010000010.1, forward strand.
GCTTTCCGTAAGAAATGATCTATAATGGCGTTTTGAGTTAAAATCCGTATATTTGCAGCAATATACCATGATCTAAGAAGAAAATATAACCATGAAAATTCGCCCCATTATTGTAAGTGCCCTTATGGCGACGTCTATCGGATTTACGTCTCTTGCCTCTGATAATATTGCCTCTCCATCAGGGATACCTCCATACAAAAATCCTTCGCTATCAGCTGAAGAACGTGCCGCCGACCTATGTTCAAGACTGACATTGGAGGAAAAGGCAATGTTGATGATGAACTCTTCACCGGCTATCCCCCGCCTTGGCATACCGGCCTTCGACTGGTGGAGCGAAGCTCTCCACGGGGTCGGACGAAACGGACTTGCAACAGTATTCCCGTCCTGTATAGGCATGGCGGCATCTTTCGACGATGAACTTATAGAAGATATCTTTACCGCCGTTTCCGATGAGGCCCGTGCGAAAAACACATTGGCAAGAAAACATGGAAAGGTCGGAAAGTATAAATGCCTGTCATTCTGGACACCCAACATAAATGTGTTCCGTGACCCCCGTTGGGGACGCGGACAGGAAACCTATGGAGAGGATCCTTATATGAACGGTCGCATGGGCCTGCGCGTAGTCCGCGGACTTCAGGGCGACGGCTCGGGAAAATATTATAAACTCCATGCCTGCGCGAAGCACTATGCTGTCCATAGCGGCCCTGAAAAGACACGGCATCAGTTCAATATCGAAAATCTCCCAGCCCGTGATCTTTGGGAAACATATCTGCCGGCCTTCAAAACCCTCGTGCAGGACGGCAAGGTGCAGCAGGTCATGTGTGCCTATCAGCGATTTGAAGGAGACCCCTGCTGCGGATCCGACAGACTGCTGAACTCGATACTACGATATAAATGGGGCTTCGACGGACTCGTTGTCAGCGACTGCGGAGCCATCAGCGATTTCTATCGTGAGGGACGCCACGAAGTATCGAAAGACTCCAAAGCGGCTTCCGCGCTCGGTGTCCTCAGCGGGACAGACATTGAATGTGGAGGCGTCTATTGGAATCTACCGGGAGCCGTTGCCCGGGGCGACATATCGGAGGCGGATATCGATGTAAGTGTCAAGCGTCTGCTCAAAGGCCGATTCGAACTCGGCGATTTCGACGCGGATTCACTCGTGAGCTGGACCTCAATCCCGATGGACGTCGTGAACTCGGCACCCCACCGTGAACTCGCCCGGAAAATGGGACGCGAACAGATGGTATTGCTTAAAAACAACGGCATACTTCCGCTCTCGCCTGATAAAGGCAAAGTGATGGTCATGGGACCGAACGCCAGTGACTCGACAATGCAATGGGGCATATACTACGGTCAGCCCGGCCATACCGTCACCATACTTGAGGGACTCAATCAACGCGCGGGCAAAGCGCTGCCCTATGAGCGCGCGTGTGCAGTCACCCGGATGACCGACCGTGAGAGTGTGTTCGGTAATTTTAAAAACCCGGACGGCAAGCAGGGCATGGAAGCCACATATTGGAACAATATAACGATGGATGGTGTTCCAGCCTCCAAAACCAACTATACATCGACAATCCGTCTCGACAATGGAGGTAACACCGCGTTCGCACCCGGAGTAAAACTCACCGACTTCACCGCCCGCATAAAAGGGACATATGAGGCAGACCGCGACGAAACCCTGACCATTATATATAATAATGACGATGGCCTGCGAATCATCATTGACGGCGACACCGTCCACAACCGTTGGAAAGCGGAATCACTTAATTTCCGTGAGCGGGAATTCAAGGTCGAAAAAGGGAAGAAATATGACATCGAAGTCAACTATATGCAGCTCGCTGACGACGCTACACTCAATTTCGACATAATCCGCGAACGTGAAGTGACTGCCGCTGACGCAGTAGCCAAAGCCAAGGACGCCGAGACTATAATTTTCGTGGGAGGCATCTCCCCCGCCTATGAACGCGAAGAGGCAAAGGTACGCGAACCGGGATTTGACGACGGAGACCGCACGTCAATCGAACTTCCACAGCCTCAGCGCGACATCATACGCGCGCTTCACGAAGCAGGGAAAAAGATAATATTCGTCAATTGCAGCGGAAGTGCCGTGGCCATAACGCCAGAACATGAGATATGCGATGCAATTCTTCAAGCATGGTATCCGGGAGAACAGGGAGGGCATGCCGTGGCCGACGTCATTTATGGCGATTACAATCCGTCGGGAAAACTCCCGGTAACTTTCTATAAGGATGATTCCCAGCTCCCCGACTTCGACAACTATCTCATGGCAGGCCGCACATACCGCTATCTTAAAGAAAAGCCTCTGTATCCGTTTGGCTACGGACTCAGCTATACGACATTTGACGTCTCCGCTCCCAGCTATTCCGACGGGAAGATATACGTGACTGTAAAAAACACAGGGCGACGCGACGGAACTGAAATAGTGCAAGTCTACATGCGGCGCCCCTCAGACACAGCGGGGCCCAACAAGACACTCCGAGGATACTCACGTGTAAATCTCAAGGCCGGACAAAGCGAGGAAGTGACCATAGATTTCCCGCAGGAACTTTTTGAGAACTGGGACGAGGAAACGCAGGAAATGCGGGTAGTACCCGGAGAATATGAACTGATGGTCGGAACATCAAGCGACGACAAAGACTTGAAAACCATAAAAGTCAGAATCTGACCATATAAAACTATTTATAAAATAAGCGGTGCAATGTTCCGAAATCGAAACATTGCACCGTTTATTTTTACTTATTCTATCCTGAATCAGATTGACATTGAAAGCTCAACGGGACAATGATCCGAGCCCATGATATCCCCACGGATGTTCGCATCACTCAATTTCTGAGCCAGCCGTTCGCTGATAAGGAAATAATCTATACGCCACCCCACGTTCTTCTCCCTTGCCCGGGCACGGTAGCTCCACCATGTATAGGCGTCTTCAAGGTCAGGATGGATTGCACGGAAAGTATCAATAAAACCCATATCGAGAAGTTTGGCGAACTCTCCACGTTCTTCATCCGTAAATCCGGCATTTCTGCGATTGGCCTTAGGGTTCTTCAAATCAATTTCCTTATGTGCCACATTCATATCACCACAGATTATGACAGGCTTCTCCGAATCGAGCCTTGATATATAAGCACGGAAAGCACTCTCCCACTCCATCCTGTAGTCGAGACGTGCCAACTCAGACTGGGAATTTGGAGTATAGACCGTCACAAGATAAAAATCACCCATATCAAGGGTAATGACACGTCCCTCACGGTCATGTTCCTCAATACCGATGCCGTAGTGCACAGCAAGTGGAGTGTGGCGCGTATAAACGGCTGTCCCCGAATAGCCTTTTCGGTCAGCAAGATTCCAATAGGATTTATAGCCGGGGAATTCGAGTTCCAGAGCTCCGGGGCTGAGCTTGGTTTCCTGAATACAGAAAAAATCGGCATCAAAAGCGGAAAATATATCGTCAAAGCCTTTTGAGCAGACTGCCCGCAGGCCATTCACATTCCATGATACAAACTTCATGCTTAACAATTGTTATACAGTTATTAAAAATAGCAAAATTTTATCAAACTGAAAGGATTTCAGCCATAAATAATGATTAATTATCGGCAAAGATAACAATTTAATAAATTTTTCATTCCATAGATGTAACTATTTTAATAATTTTGCGTCTAATTTAAGTGAATGGCTATTAAAGACTGTTTTTCCTTTTAAAAATCCCCTCATAGCCTGTATTCATCTCTTATATGCAACAATCATGATTATAAGTCTTAAAGACATAAATAAATCCTACCCCGGGGTCGTGCCGCTCCATGTGCTTAAAGATATCAACCTGTCAATCGAAAAAGGGGAACTTGTCTCAATCATGGGAGCATCAGGTTCAGGAAAATCGACTCTTCTCAACATTCTCGGCATACTCGACAACTACGATTCCGGAGAATACTATCTTGACGGAGTACTGATAAAAAATCTCAGCGAGAACAAGGCTGCCGACTTGAGAAACTACATGATAGGATTTGTATTCCAGTCATTCAACCTTATAAACTATAAAAATGCACTCGAAAATGTGGCCCTTCCATTGTTTTACCGAGGAGTGTCGCGAAGACAGCGCAACAAACTCGCAATGGAACAGCTCGAACGCATGGGAATGGCAGACCGTGCCACCCACCTCCCCGCCGAACTTTCAGGCGGACAGAAACAACGCGTTGCAATAGCCCGTGCACTCATAACCAAACCGTCAATCATCCTTGCCGACGAACCTACTGGAGCACTTGACTCAAAGACTTCGAAGGAAGTGATGCAAGTTTTCCGAGACCTCAACAATGATGGTATGACAATTGTAATCGTCACTCACGACCCGGGAGTCGGCGAGCAGACCAATCGTATAATCCGAATATCCGACGGTAGAATAATATAGATAAATGTTTGATCTTATAAGTGAAATAATGGCCACACTGCGCCACAACAAACTGCGCACAGCCCTGACGGGCTTCGCAGTCTCGTGGGGCATATTTCTTCTGATTGTGCTCCTGAGCGTGTCGCGCGGACTGGTCAACGGGATGGAATCGATGTTTTCGCAGCGCGACACCGAGACCGTCAGCATCCGTGGTGGATATGCCCAGAAGGCATATAAAGGATTGAAGGAAAACCGCAGAATCCGTCTCAAAGACTCCGACCTCGGGGTTCTGGCCTCACAAAACGCAAATGTAGTCGGCGAAGTGACGGCAAGAATATCGAACGACACCTCAAAAGTGACGAGTTCCAAGGACTATCTGACCGGAGGATATCAAGGCGTATATCCGGCCCATCAGCATAACGACGGGCTCAAAATGGTCAAAGGGCGCTTCATCAATCAAAATGACATCAACCACACACGGCGCGTGGTTGTAATAGCTGACGAATCGGCTGAAACCCTTTTCGGGAAGGAAGACCCTATAGGCCAGTTGGTAAAAATAAGCGACCTTTCATTTACCGTCATAGGGACCTATGAGACAGAATGGCGTCGCGATACATATATACCATTCTCCACCGCCCGCGCAATGAGCGGCGGCTCTGACCAGGTCAATAACATCACGGTAAAATTGAAGGATGTGAGCACTCTCGATGAAAGCGACAGAGCCGAACAGGACTTCCGCTCCACACTCGGAAGGCAGCACACATTCGCTGACGACGATTCCGGCTCCCTTTGGATATGGAACCGCTTCTCGGACTACCTGCGAAGCTCGACTGCTATGGGAGCGATAGGAATGGCCGTCTGGGTAATCGGACTGCTCACAATGCTCTCCGGCATTGTCGGCGTGAGCAATATAATGTTTGTCTCCGTAAGGGAGCGCACCCACGAAATTGGCGTGCGCCGTGCAATCGGAGCAAAACCCGCAAGCATCCTGCGCCAGATTATCCTTGAGAGTGTCGCTATAACGACCCTTTTCGGATATATCGGCATAGTCCTCGGTGTGCTTGTGTCGCAAGGAATAGCAGCGTTGGTAAGCGGTTCGGGAGGCATGGGACCGGGTGGGAAAGATGAGATACTGAAAGACCCTACCGTCGATATCTCAATCGCCATCCAGGTCACGGTCGTACTCATCATCGCAGGAGCGCTCGCAGGCCTTTTCCCCGCATTGAAGTCACTTAAAATAAAACCCGTTGAAGCCTTGCGCGATGAATAACAGCCCATCAGCAAAAAACACTTCGTCAATGAAATGAAAAATCCCATATTCGACATAGAGAACTGGCGCGAAATAGGCACAACGCTCGCACAGAACAAAACCCGAACCTTCATGACGGCTTTCGGCATATTCTGGGGCACAGCTATCCTCGCCATGCTCATCGGAGGGTCAAGAGGCTTGAAAACTTTCATGAGCCGTAATTTCGAAGGATTCGCCACTAATGTTGCAATAGTATTCCCGGGACGCACCACAAAGTCATATGCCGGATTCAACAAAGGCATGGAGCTGGAAATGAATCTTCAGGATGTCATAAACATCAGACGTGCCCTTCCCCAGATTGACCAGTCATCGGCAGTGAACTATCTATGGGGAAATGTCCTCTACGGGCAAAACTCGACCTCTGCCCAGCTGACAGGAGTCGAAAGCGGATATGACAAAATTTTCGAGCCTAAAATGTATGAAGGCCGGTTCATTAATGAAGCCGACAATATGCAGAGCCGTAAAGTCTGTGTGCTCGGAAAGAAAGCCGCCGATGAACTTTTTGTTAACGAAACCGCTGTAGGTCACGATGTGAGCATCAACGGCATCTATTACAAGGTTATAGGCGTAGCCGGACAGACCTCGGAAATCAGGATGGGAGCCGAGCTCGACGAATCTGTGATTATCCCCTACAATTCCATGCGCGCCAATTATAATTTGGGCACAAAAGTCGACATGTTCATGATGACGTTCAAAAGTGAGTATTCTCCGGGGGATTACGAGGAGACCGTAAGACGTCTTATCGCAAGAAACCATCCGGTTGCGCCCGACGACCGCGGAGTGATGCACTATTTCGATGTTTCAGAGCAATTCAAGATGGTCGACAACGTGTTTCTCGGCATAACTCTCCTTGCCCTTGTGGTGGGAGCGGGCACACTGCTTTCGGGAATCATCGGCGTAGGAAACATAATGTGGATTATTGTCCGTGAACGCACCCACGAAATCGGTATACGCCGTGCAATAGGAGCAAAACCGAGAGATATCATCATTCAGATACTGTCGGAAAGCATGGTGCTCACCACGATTGCCGGTATTGCGGGAATCTGCTTTGCGGTCATACTTCTTGCAGGAGCTGAAGCCTTGTTCAACGACGAACAAGGAGGCATACATTTCCTACTCACATTTAAGCAGTCAATCTACATATTGATTACATTCCTCGTCCTTGGAACCGCAGCCGGACTTATCCCCGCGATTAAAGCGATGAAGATAAAACCGATTGAAGCCCTGAATGACAAATAATTGAATTACGATAATAACCAATATAATCCATTATATAAGAAAATGAAGAAATTTTTTCGGATATTGATGTGGTGTCTGATAGGCGCTATATTCATCGGCACTTTCGTGTATCTTTTCATGAAATCGAGTCCCAAGAAGGAAACTTTCGAACTCGTCAGTCCGTCCGTAGGTACCATTGAACGCAACACTGTGCTGACCGGCAAAATCGAACCTCGCGACGAAATCGAAATCAAGCCCCAGGTGTCGGGTATCATTTCCGAAATCAACGTGGAGGAAGGCGACATGGTCCAGGTAGGCGACATTATAGCCCACATAAAGGTCGTGCCCGATGAAGCCCAGCTTTCCTCGGCCTTGTCAAGGATAGAAACAGCAAAAATAAGCCTTGATGATGCACGCGTGAAACATGAACGCAACCAGCTTCTTTACGATAAGAAAGTGATAAGCCGTGAGGACTATGAAACAACTGCCACAACTCTCGCTCAGGCAAAAGCAGAACTTAGCGCCGCTCAGGATGCCTATTCAATCGTGAAGGAAGGCGTGTCTAAAAACAACGCAAAAGAAAGCAACACTCTTGTACGTGCAACCATCACTGGTCTTATCCTCGATATCCCGGTAAAAGTCGGAAGCTCCGTAATCCAGGCTAACACAATGAATGACGGCACGACCGTAGCGACTGTAGCCGACATGAACAACCTTATTTTCGAAGGCAAAGTTGACGAGACCGAAGTCGGGCTCCTTTCCGTAGGACAGCCCATGGAAATTTCAATCGGAGCGCTGCCCGACCTCAAGCTTAATGCCGTCATTGAACTTATCGCCCCGAAAGGGACCGAAACAAACGGAGCTAATACTTTTGAAATCAAGGCTGCCATAAATGTCCCTCAGGGGCAGACCCTGCGCGCAGGCTATAGTGCAAATGCCACAGTCAACCTCAGCAAAGCCGAAAATGTGCTCACCATCCCCGAAAGCGTCATCGAATGGCACGGCGACAGCACATTTGTCTATGTCCTCACCGACACTGTTCCCGAGCAAAAATTCGAACGCAAGCATATAACCACAGGGACTTCCGACGGAATCAAGATTAAAGTTGACAGCGGTATCTCGAAAGACGATAAGCTCAAGGGAGCTCCAATAAAAAAATAATGTCAGAATCATGAAACGCATATTTATTTCGATCGTTCTCAGTCTGTCATTATCTCAGACAGTTCTGGCTGATGCCTGGAGCCTTGACAGCTGTATCAATTACGCGGTAAACCATAATCTTAACATCAAGGCCGCCGATATCGAACTCGTGCAGGGTGAAAATTCAATTACCGAGGCCAAGGATGCCTTCCTCCCCACCCTTTCAGCCGGTGCCGCTCAAAATTGGGATTTCGGTCGAGGCCTGACTTCTCAGAACACCTACGCCAACCGCAACACATCGATGTTCTCATGGAACGCGCAAATGTCATTGCCCCTCTTCCAGGGCCTGAGGGCAGTGCGCCAGCTCCGTTATTCGAGATCCAATCTCACCATGCTCCAGCATCAGGCAGAAGCCGCCCGTGACGAGGTCAGACTTTCTGTAATCACATATTATCTGCAAGTCCTCTACAACAAGGAATTGCTCGAAGTCAGTCGCGAACAGCTCAGATTGTCCAATGTGCAGTTTGAACGGCAGAAAGTGCTGCTCGAAGGAGGAAAAGTTCCGGAAGTCGATGTGATACAGGCTAAAGCACAGGTGGCAAAATCGGAGGTGCAGGTAGTGACCTCGGAAAATGACTATCAGACATCTTTGATAAACCTCGCAAAAGCCCTCGAGCTAAACGACATTAAAGGATTTGAAGTGGAACCTATCGATGATGAACGGCTTGCCCTGCTCAACGCCGAAGACGTCTACACCAACGCGGTGGCCAACTATCCGGCAATCCGTGCGGCACGTCAGGGTATAAAAGTCGCTGACGACGCCGTGTCAGTAGCAAAAAGCGGCTATCTGCCTAAAATCAATTTTAATGCCGGTCTCGGCAGCAGCTACTATACTGTTTCCGGCGAAGACGGTCATTCTTTCGGAAAACAGATGCGTGACAACTTCTCAAAGACGCTCGGATTCTCGCTGTCCGTACCTATTTTTGATGCCTTTTCCACCCGCAATTCCATCCGTCAGGCTAAAGTCCGCAAACTGAACGCCCAAATTCAGTTGGAGCAACAGGAAAGCGAGCTTCATAAAAACATCCGCCTCGCCTATTATCAGGCCCTCGGAGCTGAAAAGAAATATGAAGCCGGAAAAACCGCAGTCATAGCTGCCAAGGCGGCATTGGACGCAATGACCGAAAAATACACTTATGGCAAAGCGAATGCCACTGAGTGGGAGCAGACGCAATCGGAATATATCACAACTCTCGCACAACAAGTGCAAGCGAAATATGAAATGATACTCCGCAACCGCGTCCTGCAGTTCTACGACCGTAAATGAAACGCCATCCTCAGGGGTCTATAGCAATTGATACTACGGCAATTGCTATAGACCTTTGTCGTTTATATGAATGCCATGCTGTCAAAATCGCGATATTAGCATTTTTTAACTAATCGATATGGCTGTTTAAAGTTATATATTGTAATTTTGTATGCTATATAACATAGTTACGCGGCACGGCTCATGATTAAGAGTACAATTGAAAAGATTCTGACGGAAGAACTTGCTGAAATCTGGGCGCTTCTCACCAATGATGAGAAACGTCTGTTGATTGATAATTTTACAATCCATCATTACAAAAAAAATCAGATTATATATGCTGAAAAAGAGGAGCCGGAATATCTCTGGGCCCTCATCGACGGCAAAGTAAAGAAATACAAGGACGGAGTCGGCGGAAGAGTACAGATTATCCGTCTCATAAATCCGGGTCAATATTTCGGTTACAGAGCCTATTTCGCCGGAGAACCATACGTGTCGAGTGCCGCTACCCTTGAACCCTCCACCCTCGGCACCCTCCCAATGGCCCTTGTGGAAGAAATGATAAGCAAGAACAACGGACTCGCAATGTTCTTCATTCACGAGCTCTCACGCAATCTGGGAAATTCAGACACCAAGATAGTCAACCTCACGCAAAAACACATCCGAGGACGCCTTGCCGAAGCCCTGATAGTCCTGCTCGACAACTACGGATATGAAGAGGACGACAACATGACTCTCAAGATATATATGGCCCGTGAAGATCTTGCGAATCTTTCAAACATGACTACCTCAAACGCCATCCGTACACTTTCCAACTTTGTCAGTGAAAAAATAATAGTAGTCGACGGCAGGAAAATCAAAATTCTTAATGAGCCGATGCTGCGTAAGATATCTAAATTCGGCTAAATAGGGAAAAACAGGAGTAACAACGTCAGAAAGATGTCACAGAAAATCAAATTCGGTTCGAAAATAGGATTAATCGCCGCTACGGTCGGCTCGGCTGTAGGTCTGGGTAACGTATGGCGTTTCCCGGCAGAAACACAGGCCAACGGAGGCGCGGTGTTCCTTTTGATTTACATCTGCTGCGTGTTCCTGCTCGGAATTCCCGTAATGACTGCAGAGTTTTCCCTCGGACGCGGTGGCGCGTCTGACGCCACAGGAGTTTTCCGCAACGTCACTCCCGACCGCAAGGGATGGTGGATGGTGGGCGCGCTTGCGATTCTCGCCTCCTACCTTATCCTATCCTTCTATATGGTTGTCTCAGGGTGGACTCTCGAATATCTTTTCCAATCCATCACAGGTAATCTTTATCATGCCGACACTTCCACGGCGTCATTCCCTGCTGAAGAGCAATTATTCACCGACCGCATGTCGCAATATATTTCCGGCACCTATCGACCGCTCGTAATGACCTACATTATGCTCGCCGCCAATTTGGTCGTGCTGCTTAAAGGGGTTCAAAAAGGCATAGAGAAAATGTCGAATATAATGATGCCTATTCTATTTATCCTGTTAGTGATTTTTTGCGCGGTATCATTATCCCTGCCTAAAGCCTCCGAGGGCGTTGCCTTTTTCCTTAGGCCCGACTTCTCGGCAGTCAATGCCGGAACTGTCGTAAATGCCCTCGGACAGGCGTTCTTTTCCCTGAGCCTCGCGATGGGCATCCTCGTAACTTACGCAAGCTATTACCCTGCTGACACAAAGCTTACACGCACGGCAGTGACAGTGTCATTGCTCGACCTTGGTGTGGCAATCTTGATGGGCCTCATAATATTTCCGGCCGTCATGACTTTCGGCCTTGCCGACCATAATCTTGCCGGTTCGGCACTGGTGTTCGTCACACTTCCGGAAATCTTCGCACAAATGGGATGGACACAGTTCTGGTCAGCCCTCTTCTTCCTGCTTCTCGCTGTAGGAGCTTTCACTTCGACAATATCGCTGGCTGAAGTTTCAGTCGCATTTATGGAGTGCCGTTTCAAAATGTCGCGCGTCAAGGCCGTAATCTCGGTCATAGCCCCTCTTTTTGTGCTCAGTTCCATATGCTCCTTATCCGTAGGGCCATGGAGTTCATTCACGATATGCGGAATGACAATCTTTGATTTCCTTGACACTATCGCAACGAATATAATGCTCCCCCTCGGTGGAATCTTGCTATGCATATACATGGGATGGATTGCTCCGAGAAAGTTCTTCAAAGACGAGCTGACAAATCATGGCACACTGACCTCCCATGTATTCGGATTGGTGGCCTTCATCGTGAAGTGGATTGCACCGCTGTTGATTGCGCTTATCCTTATATGGCAATTCCTTTGACCAAGCCCTTTCACGATTCGCGTGTAGTGCCGTCAGGATATGTAATCTTTCCCGTAGCGATATCATAGGTGATTACGGTATCCTCCATAGTCAGTTTATAGAAAGAAGCATCACGGCTCATCTTAAACACCCCTCTTTGCTGCTCTATACCCTGAAGGTAATTAAACAATGCCGGTGGAAGCTGATTGTAAATCAGGGCTTCCGGGAGGCGTACACCGTTACCGTCAACCGAAACCCATGAATAATCACTGTCAAACACAAGTGTGGCGCCATTGTTAATCTGTACCCTATAGCCGGAGTCGTCCTGAACGAACTGACTTACACCGCTACCGGGATAATACTGCTCTATAAATGAAGTAATCGGTGTCGGGACTTCATCCCAGACGTTGTTTGAACAGGCACCAAAAACCATAATCCCGATTAAAAGAGGGAATAGTAGAAATTTTTCAAGGCGGTTCATAGGCAGACAGGATTAATATGTGAATTTTATAGTTATTAAACACATTTTTGCCTTAAATAGTTGAAAACATTGTGTGAATTAACATTTTAGCTTATAACAATCCCGTATATGACATATAGCTCAGCCCCATTTACTTCTGTTAGTCAGACCTGGCTATTAAAAATTTATATAAAAACGATTAACTTTAACTAAAAACGGCAACCTTAATCCAATCATATAGTTATAATTATATAGTCGCATTTAATTTATAGGTATGAACCCGACAAATATATTGATGCGCTGAAATAACGAATGAGGATTTGAAACACGGGTGTTTCTGACCTTTATACAGCCCCGCTTGAGGGCATGACAAGGAATCCTCGACACACTTTAGCGTTGAGGCTGTGCAGCAATCCGACTGCATAGCCTCTTTTGTATATAATATCAAAGAATTATCCATCTTCAACCCTATGTCACAATGAATTGTTATAAATGACAAAACATATTTCCCCTATGCGACAGATCATAACCCATTTCACTGACGACGATTTATATAAATTCACGATGTGTTGTGCCGTAATTGAGAACTTTCCGCGCACTCAGGTACGATACCAATTCTCTGACCGCAATAAGACCGTCTACCCTTCCGGTTTCGCTGAAGAACTCAGCAGGCAGATTGCGATGCTTGAAAACGTTGTCATTACCGACAGGGAGATAGATTTCATGCGACGTAAATGCCGATATATACCAAATTGGTTCTATAGCTATCTCAAAGGTTTCCGATATGACCGGAAATGGGTGAATGTAAGTCAGGATTCCGCCGGACACCTATCGGTAGAGTTCGAGGGTTGCTGGAGCGACACAATCTTGCTTGAAGTGAAGGTGCTGGCAATCATATCTGAACTATACTACATTATGACCGGTCAAGACAGTCTTCTGAACTATGGTTCGCTCTACGAACGGACAGCCATAAAGGCAGAACGTATGCTTGACGCAGGCTGTGTGTTCAGCGACTTCGGAACCCGTCGCAGGGCGTCATTCTCAGCTCAGGATACGGCTATAAAAGCAATGAATGACTGCCAAAAGAAACATAAAGCCCCGGGGCGCTTCATCGGTACAAGCAATGTATACTTCGCTATGAAATATGACCTCACGCCCGTAGGCACGATGGCCCATGAATATGTCTGCGCTATCGCGGGAATGTATGGCCCGCAGATGTCAAACCATCTCGCCATGAGGACGTGGTCAAACACCTACCGGGGAGCTTTGGGTACATTCCTTTACGACACGTATGGATGGAAAATTTTCAGTCTCAATTTCTCTGAGGATTTCGCCAATATGTTCAAAGGGCTGAGAGTTGACAGTGGCGACAACTTCGAACAGCTCGACCTCATCATCGAAAAATACCGTTCTCTGAAAATTGACCCATCCACAAAACAGATAATCTTCAGCAACGGACTTAATGTCGATAAGGCAATAGAGATTCAAAAATATGCCTCGGGGAAGTGTCTGCCTTCATTCGGGATTGGCACGCATTTCACCAACGATTTTCCCGGAGTAAAGCCTATGAACATAGTGATTAAACTGACCTCTGTCAAAATTACAGAGTCATGGCCTTTCTATTGCAATACATGCAAGCTTAGCGAAGACAAGGGAAAGTATACAGGAGACACCGAAACAGTGAAGCGCTTTATGGAATTAATCCATATGAAAGAATAGTATAGTATGGCGTTTAATCCACTTGCCGGAATTTTACTAATCGTCAGTAGACTCCCATTCAAGTATTGATTTTTTAATGGCACGCCCCCAACGGTAATTCCCGATATCTCCCGATGAAGGCACAACGCGATGGCAAGGGACTATGAGCGATACCGGATTATGCCCCACCGCACTGCCCACGGCCCTGCATGCATACGGATTGCCTATCTTAGCCGCAATTTCACCATATGTTGCCGTCGCACCTCTCGGTATTTTCAGAAGCGAAACCCATACTTTCCGCTGAAATTCTGTCCCAACCAAATGTAATCTTGTTTCATATTCCAAGTCACCACGGTCCATCATAAATGCGTCCAACACATTGCGATGGATCTCCTGCAATCGACGAACTCCAGACAGCAGATGCCCTTATCGGTTGAAGCCATAACGACTTCACCGAAAGGAGTGGAGGCAAAGCTATAGCTTACCGCCAAGCCTTTGCCTCCATTCTTTAACTCTTCGTGAGTATTACACTCTACTGTAGCTCTCATTTCAATATACAGCCTCTGAACTCCCCTTTAAGGTCCGGGCCGAAATAGAAGCCTGGTTCCGACGGTTGGTTGTATGCGACATTCTGTGTCGCCACACTGATTCTGTAGGCGGGGTCTTCAAGGAAAGTGTGGAAACGATATTCCGTGGGGATTGTGGAGACATAAAGTCGCAAAGCGCTTCCATCTACCGTACGTACAAGAACCTCCTCACGCCAGTCACCAACTATATCTGCGGCAAGACACGGATTGCGTTTCGTTCCGTTGTTCCATGTACAGCCATCGAAAGTCACCACCTCGTCAAGATTGCCGGTCTCCCAGTTATATTTGCTGACCGTCACCTCATCGAGCACCTCACGGAGTAAATCACCGGTCCACCACACAGCCATATTAGCGGGATATCTCGTCTTTGATTTTCCCTTTTTAACCCTGTCGGATGAAATAAGCTCACCGTCAAACGAACGTATGCCCCCGGTATTCGGCGACCAGAGTTCAACACCTTTATGAGTAGGGTCTATATCCGCCGCCATACAGCGTCCTATATCCTGGTCGCTCGGATAGCGCAATATAACCTTTCCTGTGGCGGCGTCACGCAGAGTCGTGCCGTCAATTTTGTTCTCATGGCAACCCCATATATAATATCTCTCTCCTTTAGTATCAGACAGAAGATGCATGGCATCGCCATGGTACATGCCGGTTGAGTACAGGCCTTTGCCGTCATGGTCTACAGCCATCTGACCATAGATAATCTCATCGCGACCATCGCCGTCAACATCTGCCACACGCAAGTTATGGTTGCCCTGTCCGGCATAAGCCTCATTACCGGGAGTGTCGGAGTCAAACACCCATTTCTGAGAAAGAGTCTTTCCGTCCCAGTCAAAAGCGGCAAGGACTGAACGGGTATAATAACCACGGCACATCACGACCGAAGGACGGACACCGTCAAGAAAGCCCATGCATGCAAGGAAACGGTCACAACGGTTAGCGTTCTTATCGCCCCATGCTTCCATATCGCCACGCTGAGGCACATAGTCCACCGTAGCCAACGCCCGCCCATCACGGCCACTGAACACCGTAAGATACTCCGGGCCTGCAATTATACGTCCCTTTATATTACGCCAGTCCGCTTTCTTGGAACCTATCATATTCCCTATGCCATCGACAGTGCCGTCAGCCGTACGCATGACAACCTCAGCACTTCCGTCACCATCGAAATCATAGACCATAAACTGAGTGTAATGAGCCCCGGAGCGGATATTAGGACCGAGGTCTATACGCCAGCGACGCTCGCCACTCAGAGTGTAACAGTCGATGAAACAGTTGCCGGTGAAACCGTTATGGGCATTGTCGCGGGCATTTGTAGGATTCCATTTAAGAATTATCTCATATTCGCCGTCGCCGTCCACATCACCTATCGAAGCATCATTTGCCTCATAGGAGTATCCGTTCCCGAATGGATCTTCCCCGGAAGGAGGAGTGTCAAGAGGGATATTGATATATCCTACAGGGGCATTTTCAGGCAAAATATAAGCCGATTCACCGCCACTCTTCCTGGACTTGACCACATAACGGGCCTTTTCATGACCTTTATAGCTATCTACAAAAAAAGTAGTCTTTCTGACAGGGCGACGGTTGATTTTCTTTCCATCGCGATACACATCAAACGACTCATCGGAAGCGTCAGACGAAAGATAACGCCATGTGACAAAAACCTTGTCGGGCGATTCGCGGATTGCTACCACCCCTCGCCCAAGTTTCTCCGTCTGCATACGCAATCTGTCATACTTAGCCTGCGCACATGCGCCAAACATCGTTGCCAACGCAACGACAATAGCAAAAAAATACTTCATCCTTAACATTACATTATGAAATTTACTGCATAAATTCACCCCCTAAAAACTATCAAGCCAAGCCCTCAGCTCCTCCAACACCTGACTGTGATATTTAAAATTCGAGCGATATCCCCAACCATGCCCCCCTGTAGGATAAATAAACATTGCCGCCGGAACTCCGTGGGCACTCAATGCGGAAAAATAGCGGATTGAATTTTCAGGAACCACGGCTCTGTCGTCGGCACTAAGCGCGATAAAAGCGCGGGGAGTCGATTCAGAGACCTTGCAATCCGAGGAAAATTCCTTAACCATGGCTTCCGACGGGCTATCGCCGAGGAAACCACGCCGTGTTCCCTGATGGGTGATTGCACTGTCAAGTGAAATCACAGGATAGAACAATACTTGAAAAGCAGGTTTCATCACTTCTGTCGGATGGGTGGACACCGTAGATGCCAGATGCCCCCCGGCCGACGAGCCCATAATCCCGATATTATCGGGGTTTATCTTCCACACCGAAGCACTGTCGGCCAACAGTTCAAAAGCTTTTTCGACATCACCCACAGGAACACGCCCATCACCCTTTGGCATGTTGTATTCCAACACCGCATAAGCTATTCCGAGATTGTTGAAAAAATGAGCCCACAGATGTCCCTCATGGTCTTTTGCAAGATGAGAATATCCACCGCCGGGACAAGCTATTATAGCCCTGCCATTAGACGCAGGCGCAGCCGGGAGATATACAGTCATTGCCGGATTTGATGTCGTGACAACCCTTCCACGGGAATGGGCAAGCATCATTGACGACAACATCATTACAGTTGCAATCGTGATAAATTTTTTCATGGTTGTTTATTTTCATGCCAAAATTACAAAATTATCATCTAACGTCTATGCGATTCTTCACATTTTCCGCTATCTTTGCATATGATTTTTGACCTAATCAAACATCAGTTTTAAGAGTATGCACTCTAATCCTCACAAATAAATCAAGCGTGACACTATGTTAATTATCGGTATAGCAGGTGGAACCGGCTCAGGAAAAACCACTGTAGTCAACAAAATAATCAATAGCCTCCCATGTGGGGAGGTCGCAGTGCTTCCACAGGACTCCTACTATAAGGATTCAAGCCATATACCCGTCGAGGAGCGTAGCAAAATAAACTTTGACGAACCGGCTGCCATAGAATGGAGTCTGCTCGTTGACCATATAAGGGAACTCAAGGAGGGGAAAACCATCCAGATGCCCACCTATTCCTATCTTACGTGTACCCGTCAGGAAGAGACGGTCACTGTTGAGCCTCGCGAAGTCGTGATTGTCGAAGGAATCCTCGTGCTCACCGACCCTGTTCTGCGCAAGATGATGGATGTAAAGGTCTTTGTCGACGCCGATGCCGACGAACGCCTAATCCGCGTAATCGCACGCGACTGCGTGGAGCGCGGACGCACCCCTATCATGGTTCTCAACCGTTATCAGGATGTGCTTAAACCCATGCACGAAATGTACATAGAACCGTCAAAGCGTTATGCCGACCTTATAGTGCCGCAAGGAGGGAGCAATGTCGTGGCTATCCAGCTTCTGACAGACTATATCGAGTCACGCCTTCGCCGTGCGAATTCATAAACAACCAGGATTATACGATATTCAACCACTACGATGGACGAAAATAAAAATACGGAAAAAATGGTGCTACGCACCGATAATCTTGTTAAAAAATATGGGAAGCGCACCGTAGCCAACCATGTATCTATCAATGTGACCCAAGGGGAGATTGTCGGATTGTTAGGGCCTAACGGAGCAGGAAAAACCACCACTTTCTACATGACCGTAGGGCTTATAACCCCTAATGAAGGGCAGATTTTCCTCAATGACCTGAATATCACAAAATATCCGGTTTACAAGCGTGCACAAAACGGCATAGGCTATCTCGCGCAGGAACCGAGCGTTTTCCGCAAGCTATCGGTCGAAAACAATATAAAGGCCGTCCTTCAGATGACAAATACTTCGGCGGAATACCAACGCGACAAACTTGAAAGCCTCATAGCGGAGTTCAGCCTTGAGAAAGTGCGCCACAATCTCGGAGACCAGCTCTCGGGAGGCGAACGCCGACGCACGGAAATAGCCCGCTGCCTCGCCATCGACCCGAAATTCATAATGCTCGACGAACCATTCGCCGGAGTCGACCCTATAGCAGTGGAAGATATCCAGTCAGTGGTCTACCATCTGAAAGAGAAAAACATCGGCATCCTTATCACCGACCACAACGCTCAGGAAACGCTCCGCATCACAGACCGCGCCTACCTTCTTTTCGAAGGTAAAATCCTTTTTCAAGGGACATCCGAAGAACTTGCAGAAAACCCGACAGTCCGTGAGAAATATCTCGGGCGCGATTTCATGTTCTACCGCAAGAAATTCGATTCGGATTAAAGTCCCATTTAAGAAACGGTTTAAAATTTTATCGTTAATTTTTATAGGATTCAGTCCTCATCATCAATATCATCGAGGAAATCCATATCCCAGCCATCGGACATCGACTCCGTGAACTGGGCAAGTTCACGTCCCTCGCGCTTGGTTGGGCGTCCGAGACCCTTACGGCGGTCGATAAAGCCTGAAATTTTAACAACTTCAAGCAAATCAAGCTCACTTTTGGGAGTTATATTTTCCATATAGTCAGGGACAAGCTTGGCTCCGAGCCTGTTCTGCGTCAAGGCAAGCACACGGAACGAATATGTCACCGGTGGCTTCCTTACATTCACTACATCACCGACCTTGACCGTGCGCGAAGGCTTGGCAATGACATTGCCTATATAGACGCGCCCCTTCTTGCATGCCTCCGTTGCTACCGTGCGGGTCTTGAACACTCTCATAGCCCACAACCATTTGTCAACTCTGACCTCGTTCATACATCTATTTATTATTATAGTTGCACATAGCTGTCTGTATGCCTGCAAGACAGAAAGTCTTCACGGCCTCTACAGCCACTTCAATCCTCTCGCCTATCGCTTTCTCCTCGTCGTCAGTGAAACGTCCGAGCACATAATCAATCTGTGTTCCCCTTGGGAAATCATTGCCTATGCCGAAACGCAAACGCGGATATGCCTGAGTGCCGAGCATCTGGGCTATGTTCTTCAGCCCGTTATGACCGGCATCGCTCCCACCCGACTTTATGCGTATCGCACCGAAAGGGAGAGCGCAATCATCAACAATTACAAGGATGTTTTCCACCTCTATACCTTCTTTTTCCTTCCAATAGCGAACAGCATTGCCTGAAAGATTCATATAGGTGGAAGGTTTCAGGACGACAAGTTGCGCATTTTTAACCCTCATACGCGCTATATCGCCATAACGTTCGGTAGAAAATGAAGCTGACGCGCTTTCAACCAACGCATCAGCGACGCGGAAACCTGCGTTGTGACGTGTCATGGCATATTCCGGCCCTATATTCCCGAGCCCTACTATAAGATATTTCATATGGGATATTATTCTATAGACGTCTCACACGAGACTGGCTAAAAAAGCAACAGACTTTCCCGCAGTCGCCTGGATGAACCTTGAGAAAATCTGTTGCTGTAGATTGTAGTGTTTTCTATATCACCGACGCTCACTATTACTGAGCAGCGGCAGCCTGTGCACCACGTGCTGCACGGGTGAGCTGAACGGCGCAGACAACTGCGTTCTTGGCGTTCATCAGTTCGAGACCTTCGAAATGGAGGTCACCAATCTGAAGAGTCTTGCCGAGGCCGAGGTGGTCAACATTGATGACAACACGTTCGGGGATTTCGGTGTAGACCGCCTTAACGCGGATTTTCTTCATTGAAAGGTTGAGCTTACCACCGGCCTTAACACCTTCGGCGTGGCCTTCGAGTTTAACGGGAACCTCGATAGTGACAAGCTTCTTATCGTTGACTTCAAGAAGGTCAATGTGGAGGATAGTGTCCTTAACAGGATGGAACTGGATATCCTTCAAGACAGCCATGCGGGTTTCACCGTTGACAGTAAGTTCGATTGCAAAGATATCGGGAGTGTAGACAAGCTTGCGGATTGCATCCTGAGTCACAACGAGATCTGTTGTGATAAGGCCTTTACCATTGCCGATTTCCACGATTTTTTCACCGGGTTTGAGAGTGCCGCTGAAAGGGAGAGTGATGATTTCACCACCATTGAGCACTACGGGGATTTTGTTCTCAGCACGGAGAGCCTTGGCAGCTTTCTTACCGAGGTCTGTACGGGGCTCGGCGGTCAGTTGAAATGTTTTCATTCTGATTGATTTTTTTGTGTTACTCAAAATTAAGTTGTAAAAATTCAAATGCTCCTTAATTTCCCATCACACGGGATGCTAAAAAGCGACTGCAAATTTACGAATTTTTGTATCAAGGACAAGATGTCATTCACATAATTTAACTATAAATCTTGTCCCTTCATTCATTTTTTGAAAAGTTTCTTGACTAACTTTGCATGGATTATAACACACACGATTCAACGATTAACCACAACAGAACAGCTATGACCGCTAAGAAACTGCTCCTGCTACCGCTCGTCTCCATTATCTCCGTGCTCGCTTTCACAAGTTGCGACGACGATGATTATGATGACTACTTAAGCAACATCACTTACAACCTGACTTCGCGCACATGGGCTAACGAACAGAACGGCTACGACGAATTCGGACGCGAATATTATACCGCGCAATATGTGGATTTCTACGGCGACGGCACCGGCGAATGGGAGACATATACCGAGATATACGGCTACCGCCCCCAACAGACCGGCGGATATTTCACATGGGATTTTACTGACAGGAGTTACTCTGTGCTGGTACTTGAATTCGACAACAATTCTCTTGAGTACTGGATGATTGACGATATTACTCCCGACTATTTCTCATCTTTTGTATCGCCCGACGATCCCTACTATTTTCCCAATACGCCCAATTATTTTCAGGAATTCTGGGCTGTAAGAAATTAGTCGCAGGGGGATGTTTAGCTGTGTAAATTGACAAAGATGGACGCAACGAGTAAGAAATATTATAAAATAAGTGAGGTTTCGGAGCTTGTAGGGCTACCCATGTCGACATTGCGCTTCTGGGAAAACCATTTCACGGCAATCAATCCAAAGCGCAACGACCGTGGCACGCGCTTCTATACACCGCGTGACATCGAGACTATACGCATGATTCATTTTCTCGTCAAGACCAAAGGCATGAAACTCGATGCCGCGCAGGAGGAAATCAAACGTAACCGCGACGGGGTGACAAAGAAATTCGAGGCTATAGAAGACCTCAGAAAAGTTCGCGACAGGCTCCAACGCATGATTGACTCACTCCATCATCTCAGATAAGACCGTATACGATAATGGCAACAGAACGTAAGTCCACAACAGGGAAAAAGAGGAAAAATAAAAAGCAGTCATGGGTCTACCGCCATTCATTAGGCCTTCTTATTGCTGTAATAGCCTTTTTAGTGTCCATTGGGGCCGTGTTCGCTTTTGTGTTTATCCCCTACTCCGGTTCTGAAGGGAGGAGCGAATGGATTTTCATCCCGAAAGGAAGCACAGCGGCGGCTGTAAAGGACTCGATGAAAACCAATCTCGGTTCATCTATGGGGACACGGGTGTACATGATATGGAAACTCATGGGTGGCAATACCGACACCTCTCAAGGCGCTTACAAAGTATCTTCCGGACAGAGCGCATTAAACATAAGCCGACGCATAGCCCTTGGACGACAGACCCCGGTGGAGGTCCGCTTCAACGGCACACGCACGATGGAGCAACTGTCGAGACGCATTGCCTCCCAGCTGCAATGCACTCCGGAGGAATTCCTTGAGGCTTGTTATGAAGTGCTCCCGGACAGCGGTTTCGACCGACCGAATTTTCCTGCAGCCTTTATCCCCGACAGTTATGAATTCTATTGGAGTTCGACGCCCGCGAATGTGGTTACACGTCTGCTTGACTATCGCAACAAATTCTGGACTGACGAGCGCCGCAGCAAAGCGAAGTCCCTCGGACTGACCCCGACTGAAGTAGCGACCGTGGCATCCATCGTCGAGGAAGAGACGGCGAAAACAGACGAAAAGCCGAAAGTGGCACGACTCTACCTCAACCGTATAGCAAAAGGGATAAAACTACAGGCCGACCCGACCGTAAAGTTCGCGAGCGGAGATTTCAGCCTCCGCCGCATTACCGGCAAACATCTGGCAATTGAATCGCCCTACAACACATACCGGATAAAAGGATTGCCTCCCGGACCAATACGTGTCGCAGCGGGAGCGACCATCGACGCCGTGCTCAACGCCCCCGACCATGATTATATCTATATGTGTGCGAAGGAAGATTTCTCTGGCTACCATAACTTCGCCAAAGACTACGCCACACATCAGGCCAATGCACGACGCTATCAGGCGGAGCTAAACAGAAGACAAATCCACTAAAAACGGTAAAATAATATGAAAGTTGCCGCCAAATTTCCCGACACGATTACAGCAAGCATAGCAAAAGGCATGCTTGAAAGCCACGATATCCCCGCTATCATCGACAATCAAGCCATGAGCGCCCTCTATCCTACCCCTCTCAGCGGAGTGTGGGACGTGAGACTGATGGTCAACGACGATGACTACGATGAAGCAGTAGCACTCCTCAAAGAACACGGAGACATCGATAATCAGGGGTAAAATTGACCATTTTTTATAAAAATTCCGTATCTTTGCGCTCGAATCTGCTTTTTATACCATAAGGTGCATACTCAAAACATATAAGCCTTAATCAGCATGACTACAGCAGCAAAAAAGTTCTCCTCCGACATAATAAGTGTAATCAGTTCACTGTCGGAAGTCCCTTTTATCACTTTCCCATCGCGCCTCGACTGGATGCTGGTCGCCGTATGCAAGCGCGGTGAAGTTTCCGCCACAATAGATGTCACTCCACGCCGCATGGGACCGAGTTCCATAATGGTGCTGCGTCCCGGACATATCATAAGCCAATGCAGGGAAAGTGATGATTTCGAAGGCTTCTATATAGTGGTCCAGGAAGAAAAGCTGAACGAGCTGCTGCCATCGCTGCACTATGTGATTCCCTACAGCATACACTACAATGCAAACCCCATCATAGAAATCACGCCGGAAGAGCTTGAGACCCAGTCACTCATCTACGAGATGCTCCAAAGGCAAATTAATTTCGAATACCGGGCGTTCAATAACATGGCACTCAGTTCACTGTGCGAGGTGCTGTTCTATAACACCCTCGGAATATATGCATCAAGGGTCAATGCAAAAAGCCATTTCACACGACGCGAGGAACTGCTTGCTTCATTTATAGAACTTATTGAAAAATATTTCAAATCGGAGCGCGCGGTCAACTTCTATGCCGAAAAACTCTTTGTCACGCCTAAACACCTTTCAGCAGTGCTGAAAGAAATCAGCGGCAAAACCGCAGGTGAATGGATTGACCACAGAGTGATTCTCGAAGCAAAACTCATGCTGAGAACCACCGGTATGAATATACAGGAAATAAGCCTCGCACTAAATTTCTCAAACCAGTCATTCTTTGGGAAATATTTCAAACATCTGACCGGCATATCTCCGCGCGACTACCGCAACAAACTCTCCGAAAACTGAAATGAATTATAAGATAACTATCCTCCTCACCTCTATTATAACCCTCGTCTCCTCCATCACAATTAACGCGACAGGAGGGAAACAGACTGAAAAGACATCTCCCAAAGGGTTCACGGCTACAACTGCCGACGACACTCCATACCTCAAAAAAGTCGACGAGGCCGACAGAGCATGCGCAGAAGGGAAATGGCGTGAAGCGGAGCAGGCTCTGACCGATGCGCTCAGACTCGAACCAGGAAATCCCGGCAATATACTCCTGCTCTCCAATCTCGGAATCATACGCTACAACATGGGACTCGACTCCCTTGCCATCGAGACCCTTAACGACGCCCATGAAATGGCCCCGGCATCAGTGACAATCCTATCGAACCGCTCACGGATACTTCTGGCAAACGGACATGAGGAAGAGGCCTACCTTGACCTCGACCTTATACTCCAACTCGATTCGATGGAAATCACATCGCGATTTAACCACTGCCTGCTGGCTCTGCGACGACATGACTTCCGCACAGCCAAAAGCGACTTCGAATTCATGACCCGTCACTTTCCCGAAGAACTCGAGACAGATATCGCCGGAGCGACCGTCCTGAGCGGAACCGGGGACTATACGGGAGCCATCCCATATTATACAAAAATCCTCAAAGAAAGGAAAGATCCCGAATACTACAGCGGACGGGCATACTGCTATCTTCTGACCGACAGACTGCAGGAAGCGTCCGATGATCTCAACACCGCGCTTTCGCTTTCACCCGACGACGGTGAACTCTACCTCTACCGTTCAGCGTTAAATAAAATGCGATACCGTCCGAAAGACTCCGAAGCTGATGCCCTTAAAGCCATAGAACTTGGAGTAGACAAAAATCGGGTGGAACAACTATTAGGAAAAATGAAATGACCGAGAACCGCAATAAGAGACTATAATGACGGGAACAGTAATAAAGAACACGGGCAGCTCCTATCTTGTCCTTGCCGACGACGGAAGGGAACTTAACTGCAAGATAAAAGGGAATTTCCGCCTTAAAGGAATCAGGACCACCAACCCTGTTGCCGTAGGCGACAGGGTGACAGTGAGTGGCGATGGAGACAGCACTAAATATATAAGCTCAATCGAACCACGCAGGAACTATATAATCCGCCGGGCAAGCAATCTCTCCAAGCAGGCCCATATCCTTGCCGCGAATCTCGACCAGGTCTGTCTCGTGGTCACACTCTTTCACCCTACCACATCAACCACTTTCATCGACCGCTTTCTCGCCACAGCCGAGGCCTACAGAGTGCCAGCCGTGCTTGTCATAAACAAAATCGACCTGATTAAAGATGATGAGGAGGCTATGGAATATCTCGATGCCGTCACATATCTATATGAGTCAATCGGATATCCCGTAGTTAAAATTTCAGCCAAGACCGGCGAAGGCATCGAGAATCTTCGCAGACTGCTTGAAGGGAAAACCACACTCTTCTCCGGTAATTCGGGAGTAGGGAAATCGACATTAATCAACGACCTTATCCCGGGACTTGACTTAGCTACAGCAGAGATTTCGACCACCCACGACACCGGGATGCATACCACTACATTTTCCGAAATGTTCAAGATTCCGGGCATGAATGATAAGAGCTATATAATAGACACTCCAGGAGTGAAGGGCTTCGGTACGCTCGAATTTGACCGCCATGAGGTCGGACACTTCTTCCCGGAAATTTTCAAACTGAGTTCAGGATGCCGATACGGGGACTGCACCCATACCCACGAACCGGGGTGCGCTGTCAGAGAAGCCCTTGATGAACACAGGATCGCAGAATCGCGCTATTCATCATATATCTCAATCCTTGACGACTCCGAAGAGGACAAATATCGTAAAGGATACTAAAGTTCTGTCATTGCAATATCGAAGTCCCGGAAATAGCGCTTATACGGCCTTCGATTTCCGATTTCAGATCAAGCGGAAGGGAGACTGTCATTGAGCAAGTGTTGTCAAACTGTTGATCGGTCACCTTTACTATCTCACGCGCTCCCGGAGGATTCTGCGCTTTCAGCAATTTCATGACGTCGTTCATGGCAAGATAAGGAAAAGTGAAACTCAATGAGACCATATCGCGTCCTTCGATAATCTCCGCAGTCTCAATAGCCATACGGGCAGCCTCGCGATATGCTGCAATAAGTCCCGAGGTGCCCAGTTTTATTCCACCGAAATATCTCACCACTATTATGACTATATTGGTGAGGCCGAAAGAATTTATCTGACCCAATATCGGCTTACCTGCAGTGCCCGACGGTTCACCATTGTCAGAAGATAGAAACACCTTCCGGTCAGAACCAATCATATAGGCCCAGCAAACATGGCGGGCATCATGATATTCATTCGTATACAGAGCTATATACTCCTTGGCCTCTGAAGCGGTGGCAACGGGGATGGCAAATGAGATGAAGCGGCTCATCTTCTCACGAAAAGCCGCTTCACTCTGTGACGCTATAGTCAAATATTTTGCCACTAAACAATCTTAATATGTTTATGAAACAATGAGCATGGCATCACCATAGACACCGAATTTATATCCCTCTTTGACAGCTTTCTTATATGCATCCATGACAAGGTCATAGCCACCGAAAGCCGCAACCATCATGAGCATTGTGGAATAAGGGAGATGGAAGTTTGAGACAAGGGCGTCGGTAACGGTGAAGTCATAGGGCGGGAAAATAAATTTATTAGTCCAGCCGGAATATGTCTTCATATGCTCACCCATGCTGACGGAACTTGCGATGGCACGAAGCACGGAAGTGCCCACAGCGCAGACACGGTGGCCGCCATCCTTGGTTGAATTTACGAGTTCGACAAGCTTTTCGTCAGCCTCCATTTCTTCGGAGTCCATACGGTGTTTCGTAAGGTCCTCGACATCAATTTCACGATAATTGCCGAGGCCACTGTGGATTGTAATGAAACCCTGATTGACGCCCTTTATTTCAAGACGCTTCAAGAGTTCGCGCGAGAAATGGAGACCCGCTCCAGGAACTATAACAGCACCTTCCTTACGGGCGAAAATGGTCTGATAGCGTTCGGCATCCTCTTCGTCCGGCTCACGCTTTATATAGTAAGGCAGAGGAGTAGTGCCAAGCTTATAGAGTTCCTTCTTGAATTCATCATGCGGACCGTCGTAAAGGAAGCGCAAAGTTCGGCCACGGGAGGTGGTGTTGTCAATCACTTCAGCGACCATCGATTCATCATCGCCAAAGTACAATTTATTACCGATACGGATTTTACGTGCCGGCTCAACGAGCACATCCCAGAGTTTGTTTTCGGCACTGAGTTCACGAAGCAGGAACACCTCGATGCGCGCGCCGGTCTTTTCCTTGTTTCCGTAAAGACGTGCAGGGAAAACCATAGTGTCGTTGTAGACAAAAAGGTCACCATCATCGAAGTAGTCTATTATATCCTTGAAGATTTTATGTTCAATCTCGCCTGTGCGACGGTTTACGACCATCAGTCTTGACTGGTCGCGCTCAGGGTTAGGACGTTGGGCTATTAATTCGTCCGGCAGACGGAATTTGAATTGTGAAAGTTTCATGCTACAAACTTATGATTAACTCTTAAATTTTAGAGGCTATTTTTTATTGATGATTATTTGATAAGGCCCGAAAAGGGGCAAGATTAAATATCTTTTTCTTCATCGTCAGGGAAGCTTATCTCTACATTCCTGATGAGCTCCACAGCCTGCTCGACACTGAGGCAGTCCTCTATGCGGACATCACCGACACGCGTGCGACGCAAACCGACAAGATGAGCGCCGGAACCGAGAGCCTCACCAATATCACGGGCAAGAGCCCTGATATATGTCCCCTTACTACATACAATCCTAAGCGTAAGAGTCATGGATTCACTGTCGAAACCGAGCATCTCAATCTCGTCAATGACAAGCACCTTCGGTTTAAGCTCCACTTCATGACCTTTACGGGCCATCTTGTAGGCCCTCTTGCCGTCGACCTTGCAGGCTGAAAAGGAAGGAGGCACCTGCTCAATCCTGCCGGTGAAACGGGGAAGCACACCGGATATCATGTCCTGAGTGATATGGGCTGTCGGATATGTCGCGTCAATTTCAGTCTCAAGGTCAAAAGAAGGGGTCGTAGCTCCAAGCTTTACTGTAGCTATATATTCCTTTACTCCGGCCTGAAGCGATTCAATCAGCTTCGTGGCGCGGCCTGTAACCACTACCATGACTCCGGTAGCCAATGGGTCGAGGGTTCCGGCGTGACCGACCTTGAACTTCTTCCGATGAAGCCTATGAAGAATTACTCCGCGCAAACGCTTGACGACATCAAACGAAGTCCACTCCAAAGGCTTGTCAACGTAAAGAATCTCTCCTGTAACGAAGTCCATATTTTACCAGACGATGCAAAGCACACCTGCAATCACACAATAGAGCGCAAACCAGATGAGCTTACCTTTTTTCACTATATTGAGCATCCATTTGCATGCAAGACAGCCTACAATGAACGAAGCCAGGAAGCCGACCAGCAATGGAAGCGTGCCTACACTGCCGCTCACACCCTCGCCCGCCATCAAATCCTTCGCGCTCAAAAGGGCCTCTCCGAGAATCGGGATTATCACCATGAAAAACGAGAACTGGGCAATCTTATCGCGCTTGTCACCAAGAAGGAGACCGGTGGCGATTGTAGTTCCGGAACGGCTAAGACCAGGAAGCACAGCTATTGACTGCGCACATCCGATAATAAAGGCATCAAGCCAGGTGATATCATGCCCCTTTATGCCTTCAGTCCTCTCGCGCTGAGGATTACGGAACAGATAGGCAAATGTCAGCAACAACGCGGTCACAAGCAGACATATGCCGACAACGAGAAGACCGTTGCCAAAGAATTGTTCCACGAAATCCTTGAAGAAAAGCCCGACAATGGCTACAGGAATACAGGAAAGAAGTATCTTGCAAACATAGAAAAACTTATCGTCGCGTGCAATAGTAAAGAATGATTTACACAGGGGGACAAATTCATTCCAAAGCACAACGATAGTACTCAACACAGTTGCCACATGCAGTACAATATCAAATTCCAGGGCCTCGGCTCCCGGCAATTTAAGGCCAAGAATCTCACGGCAGATTTCAAGATGCCCGCTGCTGCTGATAGGAAGATATTCAGCAAGACCCTGGACAATGCCTAATATAAGTGCGTCTAACCAATCCATTATTCCTTATCCTCTCCTTTCTTATCCTTAGGGCTGTACATAATTGCAAAACCCATGAAAATGAAACCGATGAAAGCAATTGTAGGGCCGACCACGATGCGACGTGTTGAGAAAATATCAGGGTTGAAGGAATCCCAGTCAGTAGCGCCGCCCGCCATCAGACAGAATCCCAACACAATCATCACCCCGGCGATAGCCATAAGGATAAAATTTATTTTCAAAAGCGGGAGCTGGCTGTGGCTCTCCCCGATAAAAGGCGAGTCGTTGTTGTTAGCATCGCTTCGCTTGGATGGAGTTTTATATGCCATTATCAAATATTATTTAAACATTTCATCATAAGATAACC
Source organism: Bacteroidaceae bacterium (assembly GCA_021768245.1). GTDB lineage: Bacteria > Bacteroidota > Bacteroidia > Bacteroidales > Muribaculaceae > Duncaniella. The sequence continues at coordinate 94,768 of JAETNO010000010.1, forward strand.
GCAGATAGCGGTTTGCTGCGAAAAGGGCTGCGATGAGACAAATCAGCATGCCGGTGAGGATTACTCCGGCCAGGACAGGAATTATCGCCTGCCATGACAGCACCTCAGCGACAGAGAGTTCCATCATGTGGCTATAATAAACGACAGCAATCAAGCCTACAGAAGCTATAAGTCCTGCGACAAAGCCGTTCAGAAGGTTCGATGTAAGGAAAGGACGCCGGATGAAGCCTGCGGTAGCACCCACAAGTTTCATCGTATAGATTGAGAAACGCTTCGCATAAACTGCAAGCCGGACTGTATTGAATATCAACACAAACGACACCACAAGCAGGGCTATAGCCACCACAAGCAGGCCGAATGTCACACTTCGTAGAGTCCCGTTAATACTGTCGACCAATTCGGCATGAACCTTCACCTCTCTGACCTGAGGCATCAGCATCAAAGGCGCCACTATAAGATTTATGCTGTCAGTAGAGGCATATGCGGGTTTCACACGCACTTCAAGTTCACCGACAAAGGGATTAACACCACCAAGACGCATGATGTCCTCACCCTCTCCGAGCATCTTCTGCCAACGGTCGAGCACTGTCTCAGGAGAAGTATAAACCGACGAAGCCACACCCGGGTTTCCTTTTACCAAGTCCTTTACCGATGCAATGTCAGAAGCCGTTACCTCCTCGTTGAAAAGAATCACGAATCCCATCTTTTCCTTTATACTGTCAGTCACGCGATGGGTCGCGATGCCAATCAACGATGCCAGACCAAGCACAAAAAGCACCAATGCAACTGAGACAGTCGCCGTGGCACGTGTGCTGAACAGAGGAATTATGTGATGACGCCTTTTAGCCATAATAAAGAATAAAGTACAAAATTACAACCATCCGAAGGCGTTGTCAAGTGATTTAACTAAATTTTAACCTTATATGGTCCAAAATATCTATCTTGACGAATAAGAGCGCCATTTTTCAATCAAAGCCGTCATATCGTCAGGAATCGGAGCCGAAAAAAACATCTCCTCTCCACTTACAGGATGAACGAAACCGAGTGTCCTGGCATGCAGAGCCTGCCTCGGACAAAGTTCGAAACAGTTTTCAATGAATTTCCGGTAAGAACCACTGCGCTCTCCCCTTAAAATCACGTCGCCACCATAGCGGGCATCGGAAAATAGAGGATGGCCGATGTGGCGCATGTGCACACGAATCTGATGGGTACGCCCCGTCTCAAGCACACACTTCACCAATGCCACATGAGCAAAATCCTCAAGCACCTCATAATGAGTCACAGCATGCTTCCCTGTCGGATCATCATCCGGCAACACCGCCATCTGTAACCTATCCTTCGGATTGCGTCCTATATTGCCTTCAACACGTCCAATGGCAGGCTCGGGGACACCCCATACGAGCGCATTGTATTCCCGTTTGGTCGTCTTATTGAAAAACTGTTTCCCGAGATGGGTCTTGGCGTCAGGGGTTTTCGCCACGACCAAAAGCCCCGACGTATCCTTGTCTATACGGTGGACGAGCCCGAGGCGAGGGTCGCTGACATCATAATCAGGATTGTCACGGAAATGATAAGCGAGAGCATTTACAAGCGTTCCGGAATAGTTTCCGTGCCCCGGATGGACTACGAGTCCGGCAGGTTTGTTGACCACCAATAACGCATCGTCCTCATATACGATGTCAAGCGGGATGTCCTCGGCAATGATTTCAAGTTCATAACGCGGACGGTCCATGACCACCTGCACAACATCAAGAGGCTTAACCCTGTAGTTAGACTTGACAGCCTTCCCATTGACATGTATGCATCCGGCATCGGCTGCTTGCTGAATACGGTTGCGCGACGATTTTTCAAGCCGTGTCACAAGGAATTTATCAACGCGGAGCAACTGCTGCCCCTTGTCGGCCACGAAGCGGAAATGCTCATAAAGGCCTGCGCCATCCTCGCCGGCATCGTCAATATCCACGCCATCAACCTCCAGCTCCGGGTTCAAATAGTCGGAGGCAATTTCTTTATCGTCTGTCATATTAAAACAAATCGAGCTGTTCGGACACATGGCCAAGGCTATCACCCCCGATAGTATCAGTGATAATCTCATGGACACCCTCTCCCACTTCAAGCTCAATAGTGGCATTGACCGGCACTCGCGCACCCGGAGAAAGGCGGTTGCCTTTATATCTTACAGCCAAAACAAGATCCTTGAAATCACTCGGGACACGCTTTTCAATCACGTTCTTGATTTCCAGACCTTCCAATATCGACTTGGCCTGCCGCACGGATATATCTGAAAGAGCGGGCAATGTCACCATCTTCGGGGAGAAAGCATTGATTGTAAGATAAATCTCACGTCCCTCCTTCACCACAGTACCAACTTTAGGGTTCTGCTCAATCACCGTGCCCGGACGAGTTGACTTGTCATAGACCGAATCTGAAAGCACAGCGACAAGGCCTTCCGCATCAAGCAGAACCGACGCTTCGGAATACGGAAGAGATTTGACTGACGGAACGGTTATCGTCGAATCGTGACGTGTCCATATGTCGAGCCATGACATAGCCATCCACCCGATAGCGAAGGCTGCGATAATCATCAGTCCGATGTGGAGGAGAATTTTTTTCATTTATCTATATATAAATAGGTGTCAGTCTATGATTATTTTCCACCGAGCGCGAAATCAAACACTTCATCGATAGTGGTGACATAGTGGAACGTAAGCCCCGACAGATAAACGGGCTTTATGTCCTCTATGTTCTTTCGGTTATCGGCGCAAAGAATAATGTCGGTTATTCCGGCTCTCTTTGCGGCAAGAATCTTCTCCTTTATCCCGCCCACCGGAAGGACCTTGCCTCGCAGCGTGATTTCACCGGTCATTGCAAGACGCGACCTGACAGGCCGCCCGGTAAGAGCGGAGAGAATCGACACGCACATGGTTATGCCAGCCGAGGGCCCATCCTTAGGTATCGCACCCTCAGGCACATGGATATGGAGCTGACGGTTCTCGAAACTTTCGGGTTCTATACCATAGTTCTCCGCGCGGGCCTTGACAACCTGCGTGGCTATTACGGCTGACTCCTTCATCACATCGCCAAGATTGCCGGTGATTGTCAGTTTCTCACCCTTTCCCTGGGTGAAGGAGGATTCGATAAAGAGAATTTCACCTCCCACCGCCGTCCACGCAAGGCCTGTAGCCACCCCGGGGGTATCAGACACTTCATACCGTTCAGGAGTGAAAGTCTCCACCCCGAGATAATCCCTCAGATCATCAGCCTCCACATTCAGCTTGAAATCCTTCCCTCGCATTTTGTTTAGGACAATCTTGCGGATTACTTTGGCTATCTCTTTCTCGAGCATACGCACACCGCTCTCACTCGTATAACTTTCAATAATCTTTGCGAGAGCCTCATCTGAGAAACGTATCTCACCTTCCGCGAAACCGTTGTCGGCGGCGAGACGAGGAATCAGGTGACGACGCGCAATCTCAATCTTCTCCTCAGGCAGATAGCCTGAAATATCGATAATCTCCATTCGGTCGAGAAGCGGACGCGGAATGGTCGACAGAGTATTGGCCGTAGCTATGAAGAGCACGTGAGACAGGTCATAGTCCACGTCTACATAGTTGTCATGGAAACGATTGTTCTGTTCGGGGTCGAGCACTTCAAGGAGAGCCGAAGAGGGATCACCCTTGAAATCGCTGCCGGTCTTATCAATCTCATCGAGAAGCAGAACCGGATTAGAGGTGCCGGCACGCTTGATGGCATCGATTATCCGGCCCGGCATAGCACCTATATACGTACGGCGGTGGCCTCTGATTTCAGCCTCGTCATGAAGGCCTCCAAGCGACACGCGCTGATACTTCCTGCCAAGAGCCTTGGCTATCGACTGACCGAGAGAGGTCTTCCCTACTCCCGGAGCCCCGACAAGACAGATAATAGGCGAACGCCCCTCGGGAGTGTTCATCATGACAGCCAGTTGCTCCAATATGCGCTCCTTGACTTTTTCAAGTCCGTAATGGTCCTCGTCAAGCACTCTTTCCGCAGAAGGAAAATCGGCGTCAAGTTCCGAAAACTTGCCCCAGGGAAGGTCAATCAGCAGTTGCAGATAGCTATACTGCACAGAATAATCGGGACTCTGCGGATTGAGCCGGCGCAACTTCTCAAGTTCCTTGTCGAAAAGACGGCGGACATCTTCAGGGAAAGGAATATCCTTAGCCTTCTCCTCAATCACACGGCAATCATCGTCGTCGCCATAAAGCTCCTCGCGCAAAACATCAAACTGATGCTGTAGGAAAGCGTTGCGCTGCTGTTCGTCGATATTACGACGGGCCTTACGATGCACCTCCGCACGGATTTCAGCCATTTCCTCACTGTGGGCGAGATGGCTGAGCAAGAGTTGGGCACGCTCCTTCATGCGGCTTTTCCTGAGCAATTCAACCTTCACCTCAGGAGGGAAGGGGGAATGGGTACAGATTATATTGATAAGCAATTGCGGCCCGGGAATATTCTCGATATTGAAGGCAAGGTCGCTCATCTTGTCATTCCCGCTATGGAGTATATTGAGAGTAGTCTGACGGATATCGTCGACCAATGCGATAAACTCCTTGTCAGACGGGCGCGACATAGTGTCGCGGGCAGACTTCACCTCAGCAGAAAGCGCTCCCGGGATTACGTTACCGACCGAGGGCCCCACAAGCTTAATCTTTTCGCGAGCTGAAAGAATCGCGGTATGCGTTCCGTCGGGAAGATCAAAAGTCTTGAGAACATCGGCGACTACACCTACATCATATAAATCAGAAAGAGAAGGATGCTCTACCGAAGCTTCTTTCTGGCAGAAAACCCCGACAGGAATATGGCGGTCAGCCGCTGCAACAGCTGTTTTCACTGACGCCTCACGGCCAAGTGTTATAGGGAAAGTGACCCCGGGGAAAAGCACCAGGTCACGCATGGCAATTATAGGGAGGTCGGAAAAATCAGGCTGGGGACGCTCCGAAGGAACACCTATATCAATCTGACCTACCGACACTATTTTTGTTACATCTTCTTTCATACTAAAAATGCTGCTACTGTTTTTTCTGATGATTCTCAAACCCGCTCTTTCCGCACGGTATGACAATAAAAAACGCGACCCCAAAGTTAGTAATTTTTCCTCACATACACCCTATCGCGACGGCGTTATTTACCCCTACAGGGCACACGGCAATATTAACACAATTTAACCATATTTCATTTTGTCACCAATTAGCATAACTCACCGACAGTTTTCAACGAAGTCCGAAACACTCTTAACAAAAATTTAGTAAAACTTGCATTATTCTTCCCAAATCGCCCAAAACCCGGCAAAACGTCAATCACAAGATTAGGAATTTTAAAAATTTAAATATAACTTTGCATCAACATCACGGCGAGCAATGCTCAAAAACATTTTTAAAACAATTTGTCCCGTGAAGTTAAGAACAATTACTCTAATTAAAGCGTAACATAGACATTTGCATTATTAGACATTTATAAATCCACTGACGTTAAGTACTATGTGTAAGCAGCGAAGGATGACCGTGAGGCCAGCCTTCGTTTTTTTTGCGCCAAAGAGCCTGCATGGATTCGCTACGCTCCAGAGCGACAACATCATAAAATGGGACTTAGGAGACGGCAAAGGCTTTCCTGAGCGCGGCGCAGCCGGCCACGTCGATTCCACTCCGAAAGCTTCAGACGCAGGCTTTCCCCGGCGTCCGTCTCAAAACTGTCAGCAAGCTCACGGTTCGCATCGCGGGAATACATCATCAGATTCTCCTCGAAATTATGCTCGAAACTGCGGAAATCAAAATTAGCCGAGCCCATCGTGGCATAATCATCATCGATTATCAGCACCTTGGCATGAAGCATACCTGCCTCATAAAGATAGACCTTTATGCCTGCGAGCAAACACTCTTCGACATAGCTATGGGAAGCATAGGTAAGAACCCTCGAATCGGACCTGGCCGGCAACATCACCCTGACATCAACCCCCGCGAGAGAGGCACTCTCCAACGCCTTGAGCAGACCTTCACTCGGGAGGAAATAAGGCGTCTGGAGCCATACACGGCGATGGGCCGTGGATATAGCCTTATAGAACAACAGCGTCATGTTGCCCCAGCGGTCATTAGGCCCCGACGCAAGCACCTGTAAAGTCACGTTTCTCAATCCCTCTTTCAAACGGTCGGGCACACCGCTCACCGGGTCGCAAAGAAGCGAATGGCCCATGAACTTCCAGTCGACAGCAAAGTGATATTGAAGGGCGGCGACACACGGGCCTGAAATCCTGGCGGCTGTATCACGCCATTTCCTGTCCACCTCCCCGCCGACATATCGTTCGGCGACATTCATTCCACCTATATAGCCGACATTACCGTCAATGACCACTACCTTGCGGTGGTTACGCCAGTTAAGACGGTTTACATGCGACGGGAACGAAAGACGGAAAAACGAATGAACCTCGACTCCGTGGTCTTTCATCCTTTTGAAGAAGTCACGTCGCCTGGCATCAAAAGAGCCTATATAGTCATATATCACCCTGACCTTGACCCCCGCTTCAGCCCGTTCAATCAAAATATCACGTAGCCTACGCCCGAGAGCGTCATTGGCTATAATATAGAATTGCAGATTGATATATGAACGTGCATTACGTAAATCATCGAAAAGCTCCTCAAAATGGCGCGTGCCGTTGTTGAATATCACCAAATCGTTACCCGTATACAAATTGGCACTCCCGATATTATATGCCAGCCGTATACGCTGACGGTTTTCTATCGACAATGTCCTGTCGAGCCGGGGCAATGGGAGCGAACCTTCCTGCTTCAGAAGCCTGCGGCGGTTACGACGCGAAATCATGCGCACGTTTTTTATACTCCTGCCAAAAATAAAATAGAGAATCGCACCGCCCACAGGGAAAAGCAGGAGAGCCATTATCCATCCCAACGCTTTCAATGGATTGCGGTTCTCGCTTATGACAACCCCTATCACACAAAGAATCAGCACCGCGTAGGCCACGCCAAGGCCCCACCAGATGCCGCTCCAACTCAATGCTATGTAACCAAAATGCATGTGTGACTATGTATTTGTCGGTAGGCTTGCCTACAAAGTTAAGCCTAATCTTCAAAAATATCAACACATGTTCAATAAAAAATCAGATTTTATTCATAAATTCGTGCTCATATAAAATAACGAACAGTAATAATTCCCACCGATATGCATAATGGTTTTCTCCGTGTAGCAGCCGCAGCTCCTACCGTAAAAGTCGCCGATGTCCGTTTCAACCTCAGCCAGATTAAGTCCAAGATACTTGAACTTGAGAAAAACGGCGTTGAACTGGCAGTGTTTCCTGAAATGTGTATAACGGCCTATACCTGTGCCGACCTTTTCCATAACTCCACGTTGATTGACGCGGCGGCAGAAGCCCTCATCGAACTGAGGGAACTATCGTTAGGCCTCGACATTCACTTCGCCGTAGGACTGCCAATCCGACATTCAGGCGCGCTCTACAACTGCGCGGCATTAGTGAGAAACGGAAGAATAGATTTGGTTGCAAAATCATATATCCCGAACTACAACGAGTTCTATGAACGCCGGTGGTGGCGTCCTATGCAACCGGGCATCACTGAGACTGTCGACATCATGGGCGAGACCGCAGAAATGAGCACCGGCAAAGTATTCCGCTCACATGGAGTAAAAGTCGGTATCGAGATATGCGAAGACCTTTGGGTGCCAATCCCTCCGTCATGCCGACTCGCCATGGCCGGGGCGCATGTGATACTGAATCTTTCGGCTTCCGACGACCTCATCGGGAAATATGCCTACCTACAATCTTTACTCCGCCAGCAATCCGCCCGCTGCATGTGTGCTTATGCATATGCAGGCGCAGGATGGGGAGAATCGTCTACTGACCTCACATTCGACGGAAAGGCCATTATATGCGAAAACGGAAGTATGCTGCGCGCAAACAAACGATGGACACCAGAAGACAATACTGTGATATGCGACGTGGATGTCGATGCCATAGACCGAGACCGTATGCACATGACCACATTCACCGACTGTGCAAATATTGAGTGTCACGCCATTGTAATCGAAAGTTCAAGCGAAGCTCCAATCTCGAATGACTCCCTTGATAAAAATACAGCCAATTTTGCAGGACGCGGACTTATGAGATATATCGACCCTCATCCATTCGTGCCATCAGGCGACGAGGCCATCCGCGAACGTTGCGAGGAAATAATCAATATTCAGGTAGCGGCACTTGCCAAGCGTCTCGATGCGATAAACTGCAAGTCGATTACCATAGGCATTTCCGGAGGTCTCGACTCAACATTGGCGCTGCTTATCGCTGTCCGCACTTTTGACCGTCTGAAACTTGACAGAAAAGGGATCATCGGTGTGACAATGCCCGGATTCGGAACTACAGACCGCACACATTCCAACGCGGTGGAGCTAATGAATGAACTTGGAGTCACCATAAGGGAAATAAGCATTGTCCCTGCGGTGAACCAACACTTCAAAGATATAGGACACGACCCTGCTATCCATGATGTTACATACGAAAATTCACAGGCCAGACAGCGCACGTTCCTGCTCATGGATATAGCCAATCAAACCGGAGGCATAGTGCTCGGCACAGGCGACCTTTCAGAACTCGCTCTCGGATGGGCCACCTATAATGGCGACCATATGTCGATGTATGGCGTAAACGCCGGCGTACCCAAGACACTGGTAAAATACCTTGTCAGGTACTTTGCCATGGAAGCCGGCAAAGATTCCGGAGTGCGCTTACGGCTCCTTGACATAGTCGACACTCCCATAAGCCCCGAACTGATTCCGGCCGATGAGAACGGAAACATAAAACAAAAGACCGAGGATCTCGTGGGGCCATACGAGCTCCACGACTTCTTCCTATATTATATGCTCCGTTTCGGCTTCACTCCTGAGCGCATATATCTCCTGGCCCGTCATGCCTTCACCGATGAGCAATATTCCGATGAAACTATAAAACATTGGCTGTCAACATTCATGCGAAGATTTTTCAGTCAACAGTTCAAGCGTTCATGTCTCCCTGACGGCCCGAAGGTGGGCTCCGTATGCCTTTCGCCCCGAGGAGACTGGCGCATGCCCTCCGACGCATCGTCGACATTATGGAAGCTGTAGGGACAAAATAATTCACACATCTATCTAACATCTGAGCAGAATACATGAAAAAAATAGGCCTCCTGCCACGAATACTGATTGCGATAGTGGTCGGCATACTGATAGGTTACGTATCGCCACTATGGTTTGCCCGCACTGCATCGACATTCAATGCCATATTCTCACAGTTCCTCGGATTTATGATTCCGATGATTATAGTCGGTTTCGTCGCACCTGCAATAGCCGATATCGGCTCACGTGCCGGCAAACTGCTCGTAGTCACTGCCGCCATAGCCTATTTCGCCACATATATGGCCGGACTTCTCTCCTATTTCACAGGCTCTCTGACCTTCCCTTCGCTGATAGGAGGAGAGGAAGGGATGGCGCTCGCTGAAAACGGATTGAAGGTACTCCCCTATTTTACAGTAGAGATTCCTGCGCTGATGAGCGTCATGACAGCGCTCGTGCTGTCGTTCATGCTGGGACTCGGCATGGCATTTATTCATGGGACCGCACTCCGACACGGCTTTGAAGAATTCCGCACAATCGTGTCAAAGACAATCGACAAAGCCATCATTCCCCTCCTGCCAATCTATATATTCGGCATTTTCCTGACCATGACATATGAGGGTCAGGTCGGGACAATACTCCGATGCTTCATGAAGATTATAGTAATCATTTTCATACTCCATGTGCTGATTCTGGTACTTCAGTATTGCATCGCATCGCTCTTTTCCAGGCAGAATCCTTTCGGGATGCTACGCACAATGTTGCCGGCTTATTTTACAGCCCTCGGTACACAGTCGTCGGCTGCCACGATTCCTGTGACGTTGCGTCAGGCAATAAAGATGGGCGTACGGGAGGATATCGCAGGCTTCGTGATTCCGCTCTGCGCGACAATCCATATGAGCGGAAGCACACTTAAGATAGTGGCCTGCGCATTGGCCCTTATAATCATGCACGGACAGCCATACGACCTCGGATTGTTCTGTCATTTCATAGGCATGCTCGGAATCACAATTATAGCTGCACCAGGAATCCCGGGCGGGGCAATCATGGCCTCAATCGGACTGCTCCAGACCATACTCGGTTTTGACGGACAGATGGTGGCTCTGATGATAGCGCTATATATCGCGATGGACAGCTTCGGGACGGCATGTAATGTCACCGGCGACGGTGCTATCGCAGCGATTATCAACCGTATTTTCCCTGAGAAAAAAGCGAATGAGACGCAAATATGATTTTTTCACATGGTTGATGTAACTTTTTCACCACGTTTTTCGTCTAATTAATAGAATTAAAATCACAAACATTCATCACACATGAAAAAATCACTGTTTACCGTTCTATTCCTTCTTCTCGGAATTGGTCTCGCATCTGCCGATACAAAGAATATCAGAATCAATGACCGCAGCATAAACGCTATTGATGCCAGCGCGGGTGTCAGTATAAAATATATCCCCACCAATGGAAGCGGAATTGATATTACAATAACCGGCGATGCTGACAAGATTGAACGTATAAATATAAAAGTCAGCGGGAAAACCCTCAACATCGCGCCCAAAAGCAATAAGTCCATGTTTAACGGCAACTCAATCAAAGGGGTGACGATTACGGTCAAGGCTCCTATCGTATCTTCAATAGAGACCGGAGCGGGCGCATCAGTGACATGCAACACTCCGATAGTGGCCAAATCAAGGAAGATGGATTTCGAGGCATCTTCAGGCTCATCCATAAAATTCGCCTCCATACAGTGTAAATCTATCGATCTTGAAGTTTCTTCAGGCGCGTCTATTTCGCTTAATTCACTTTCATCAGAAAAAGCAGACTTAGAAGCTTCATCGGGAGCAGGCATCTCTGTCGGTTCCATGAATGTCAACGACGTTGAAGCTGAAGCGTCAAGTGGAGCATCAATAAAGATGTCGGGCAAGGCCGCAATAGGAGATTTCGAAGCTTCGAGCGGAGGCACCATAAATGCCCGTGGCCTAATCGTCGACAAATGCTCTATAGATAAATCAGTAGGGGGCTCAGTAAAAATCAGCAAGCGCTGACCGATAGTAAATTTCATGCAATAATAAGGCAACCGCTGCGGACTCATTGTAGTATCCGCAGCGGTTGCCTTATTATTGAAATTTAAATATCCGTATATCAATTACAAAGGAAGGGTCTTTATGCCCAAAGTCCTGTTCTTAATCTTGGGTTCACCTTTATAATACACTTTTGTGCTTCCCACTCCGCTGACGGATAAGGATTCTAAAGGCCATACACCGACAGAGCCGGTACCGCTCGCCTTCACCGAGACCTCATCGGCTTTAAGTTCGTCAGCCTGGATAACTCCGGTACCGACAAGCTTTATCTTTGCAAGTTCACATTCGCCGGCTATGACGAGAGTCCCGTTTCCTGTAGAAATCCCGGCGTTGACTTCCGTAGCCTTTACATCCTTGACGACAAGACGCCCATTGCCAATAAGCTGGGCTGAAAATTTAGGCCCTTTGGCAACATTGAGCACTTTTACGAGAGAATCGCCGGAATTCTCCACTTTCGTAAGGAATGTGGAATACACATAGACCACCGGCATGTTCTTCCGGCCTATGCTTTCGGTCGACAATTGCATCGACAGCACGCCTTTTCCCTTCGGATTATTGAATATAAAAGCCGCAGCCTCATCCGAGGGGCACGTGAAAACGGCAAGACCTGCTGAATCGGGATTGCACGAATACACCACGTTAATACCGTCGACCACTTTCAGCTCATGGAATTCATTGACCTTGAGCTCATATTTGACGAGATTCGCAGCCGTAGCGCTTATGCAGCACACCAGCAATAAAATCGAGCTAATTATTTTCATAGTCTATATCTGTTGATTGGTTTTCTTTTACTATTGATTCAACCCTGTCAAGGACCGCATAAAGTTCATCGAGCGTTGCAGCCCGGAGCATCGCAATCCTCGTTTCCCGGAAATGGGATATCCCCTTGAAAAGAGGTGATGCGGCAAGATGACGGCGTATATGGAGAATACCGCGATATTCATCAATCCTGTCCACACTCTCCTTAATCTGCCTGCGTATCAAAGCGAACTTATCTTCTATCGGCATCTCATGGCCATGGATACCGTCTATAAAGCGTCTGACATCATTGAAAATCCAGGGAGCACCGATTGCAGCCCTTCCTATCATCACACCATCGACACCGTATCGGTCAAAAGCCTCCTTGGCCAATTGCGGAGAGGTTATGTCTCCATTACCTATTAAAGGGATTGTAAGCCTTGGATTTTCTTTCACTCTGGCAATCATTTCCCAGTCAGCAGTGCCGGTATACATCTGAGAGCGTGTACGGCCATGCACAGTCAGAGCCTTTATGCCACAGTCCTGCAACTGTTCGGCGAGGGTAACTATTATTTTTGATTCATGGTCCCAACCGAGACGGGTTTTGACGGTCACGGGAATATTCACCGCCTCAACCACCGCACGGGTAATCTCGAGCATTTTGGGGATGTTGCGCAACATCCCTGCCCCCGCGCCTTTACCAGCGACCTTCTTCACGGGACATCCGAAATTTATATCTATTATGTCGGGCTTTGCAGCTTCAACGATTTTTGCCGCCTCTACCATAGGCTCCACCTCGCGCCCATAAATCTGTATGGCCGTGGGACGCTCTTCCGGGTCGATGGCAAGCTTCCTCGTCGTGGCCGGAATGTCACGGATAAGCGCATCGGCACTGACAAATTCAGTATAGACCATCGAGGCCCCCTGCTCCTTGCATATGAGACGGAAAGACCTGTCAGTGACATCTTCCATCGGTGCAAGCATCACAGGACATGTTCCCAAGTCAATGTTTCCGATTTTCATAGAGTCAGTTACTATATTGAAGGCTTTAGACAGCCCGGATATTCATAAAATCCACAGTCCTGTCGGGCCGATTATACTATATAAGCGACAAAACGGTTGAATAGATGCAAAGATACTGAGATTCGCTGAAAATTGCAAACCGACGGTGGCTTCATTCTCCGGCAGGCAGGCTGAACACAAACTTCAATCCTCCGGATTCAACATTTTCAACTGAAATCTCACCCTCCATTGCGGTGATAATCCTATGCACAAGGGGCAGCCCGAGTCCTGAACCTCCAGTCTTGCGCGACCGGCCGGTATCAACCCTGTAGAAAAGGTCAAAAAGACGGGCAAGATGTTCCCCGTCAACCCCCTTGCCATTATCGGAGAACGAGAAGAAATGGAATCCGTCTTCCTTGCGGAGCCAACGCAATGACATCTCAGTCCCGCCCGAATGTTGCGCCGCATTATAAACAAGGTTCAGAAGCGCATTTGTCAGCAATGACTCATGGCCCACCACACAACAATCTTCAGGGATATCACATACGAACTTCATGTCACCTGCAATGTGCCCCTGCGCCACATCTTCCGCAAGCTGGACCGCGATATTGTGAAAATTGAGTTTCACGCACTTAATCGTGGCACCATTTTCCTGAAGACGCATCACCATCCCCACATCATTCACCAAATCCACCAGCCGGTCAGTATTCTGCTGAGCCCTTACAAGAAATTTACGTTTTAAAGCTTCCGGCATATCCTCATCGTTTAACACCGAATCAAGATAGCCCTTTATAATTCCGACAGGTGTATTAAGTTCATGGCTCACGTTCATGCCAATCTGCCGCTCATGATGCATCTTTTCCTGCTCTGCATGAATCTTATCGCGATAAAGAGTGATAAGATTTCTGGATACATCCCCAAGCTCATCCTTCGAAAAATGCCATGAATCAAAGTTGTCAGGCAGTTGGTCAGATGAAACAGCCCGAGCGAAATCCCTGAGCGTATAGACATTCCGGCAGATAGCCTTGACTCCGAAATAAGCCAGAACCGAGGAAATTACTCCAAGAATAATAACCACAATCCATACCATCGGGTCGATACGAAGAAATGCAATCACCTCCCCCTCATAGGGAAGTGCGGCAAATGACTGTATAGCACCATCGCCACTCATCTTAGAGTTGACCATATACTTATTATGCCCCCAACTGATATCATGCACAGTTGCGCTTCCGCTACCACCCCATAAGCCCCTCAAATCTGGAATATGAGCTACGGAATCTTCATATAGCGAAATTGCAGATTCCCGATTGTCTGCCAACAGGACTCCCTTATTGTCATATACAGAAATGCGAAGGGGGTCAAGCGTGGTCTGGTCAGTAAACAATTTTATAAAATCAACGGTCTTCTGCAAATCCGCGCCATGCCCATAAGCATCAATGACAGTGTTATTCACATTAAGCAGTCTGTTTTCAAGATTCTCCTTCTGCCGTTGCTTCTCATGCGTAACGAAATAAATAATCGTTATGCCAATAATCAGCCACAGCAAGCCGACAAGAGGGAAAAACAGTTTCCAATGAAGACGTAAAATATGTTTTTCTGTCATTATTTCTATCCTATTCTCCCTCTATCCATCCCGTTATGTTGTGAATGAAACGTGAGAATGTCATTAATTTCAACAAATCTATCTGAAATCCTGTTTATTCTGCATTTGATATCCGCGAGAAAATGCCTGATATAAGGACAAAAAAGAAGCTGGTCGCCCGAATGGAGCAATCAGCTTGATTTTTTTCTTGTGTTAAGAAAGTTACGACTGTGTCGGCTGAATTATTCAGCAGCAGCTACAGAGTCAGCGGGAGCAGCTACAGAATCAGCAGGAGCTACAGAATCAGCTACTTCTTCAACAACAGCTACAGTTTCTTCTACAACAACTGCAGAGTCAGCAGCTTCAGCCTTCTTATCAGAAGAACCGCAAGAGAAAAGAGATGCGCTGAAAACTACAGCGAGTAATAAAACTAACTTTTTCATTTTCTTTTTGATTAAATTATAAAACAATTTTTAAGCTTCAAAAACACCGCAAAGGTAAAACAAATAATTTACATACCAAACTTTTTTTAGTGTTTTTTCGTCGCATCCTGATTTTTTAGCAAAAAAATATAAAAAATTGTCATTCATTTAGCATTATTTTAACATATGGCCCGATAATATTAGCCCCCGCATTAACCAAGGTCGTTTTTATATCTCAAAAATTAATCTTAATTTTGTGACTCACATATCATCTACCACATTATTATATTATATGCTCGCAAAGCGCATCATCCCATGTCTTGACGTCAAAAACGGCCGCACGGTCAAGGGTGTGAATTTCGTAGGACTCTCCGATGTCGGAGACCCGGTGGAACTCGGAGCCCGTTATGCCCGTGAAGGAGCCGACGAACTGGTATTTCTTGATATCAGTGCCACTCTCGAGGAACGCAACACTTTCGCACAGCTTGTGGGAAAAATCGCCGACCGGCTCAACATCCCCTTCACGGTCGGAGGTGGAATAGCCTCGCTTGACGACGCGGCACGTCTGCTCGACGCAGGAGCCGATAAAATAACCGTCAATTCAGCCGCTGTCCGACGCCCTGAACTTATAAGTGAAATAGCCACGCGCTTCGGAAGCCAGTTTGTAGTCGTGGCTATCGACGCGAAACTATCCGACGGTGTCTGGCATGTCACGACACATGGTGGTAGCAGACTAAGTGAAAGAGAACTTTTCTCATGGGCAAAGCAGGCTCAGGAGCTCGGAGCCGGTGAAATAATGTTTACATCAATGAACCACGACGGCACACGCGAAGGCTACCCCTGCGACACATTTGCCAGACTCGCTTCCGAAATCTCAATCCCGGTCATAGCTTCAGGTGGTGCCGGAAGCGTGGACGATATCGCCGAAGTACTGACAAAAGGACGGGCGGATGCCGCACTCGCCGCCTCGATATTCCATTACGGAGAAATCTCTATCTTTGATTTGAAAAGACAACTCCATGAACGTGGTATTCCGGTAAGGCTATAACAACCGTTTCTGAGTCAGCAAATCTAAAAAATAACTATCGTTAATAACGAAGCAACACTCTTGACAATGACATTCGATGATTTCACACTCGATAAATGTGCCGATTCCCTGCTCCCGGTAATCATTCAGGACGCGACAACACTGCGCGTACTGATGCTCGGATACATGAACCGCGAGGCCTTCGATAAAACACAGTCAACCGGTCGCGTCACCTTCTACAGCCGAACCCGTTCATGCCTTTGGACAAAAGGCGAAACCAGCGGGAACTATCTTGAAGTCGTAGAAATGTTCCGGGACTGTGACAACGACACCTTACTTATAAAAGCGCACCCCCACGGCCCCACCTGCCATCGGGGGACCACATCATGCTTCGACACTGCGGAGGAAGAAGGCTTCATCCGCTCCCTCTCGGCACTGATTGCTACCCGTCACCGCGAGATGCCCGAGGACAGCTATACGACGCGGCTGTTTATTAAAGGTGTGAAAAAGATTGCCCAGAAAGTTGGTGAAGAAGCCGTAGAATCAGTAGTCGAAGCTGTCGATGGCAACCGTGACCGCTTCACCTATGAAGCCTGCGATCTCATCTACCATCTCCTTGTACTCATCGAGCAGATGGGCATCACCCTCCCCGAACTCGAAAAAGAACTCCTCCGCCGCCACAGCTGAATTCAGCAAGCTTCGGAACAGAAATAATGCGCCCGTGTCAAATATATTTGACACGGGCGCATTATGAATTAGAGGGTGTTTAATACATGCCCGTATACGCCACGGGCTTATTCCTTTGATGCGGTCAGGAATTCATGGATGCCTTTGGCGGCGCGACGGCCAGAGGCGATACAGCGGACAACGAGCGAGGCTCCCGTAGAAACATCGCCGGCGGCAAATACCTTGTCTATACTCGACTGACCATTGTCGCCTACTTTCACATTGCCACGCGCGTCCTTCTCCACTCCGAGAGCATCAATGATTCCCTCGGCCACGGGATTGGTGAAGCCCATTGCCAAAAGCACCAGTTCAGCTTTGATAGTCTCAATCTTACCCGTATGCACGAGATTCATCCGACCGCTCTGACTGTCCTTTTCCCAAAGCACTTCCTCAACCTCTACTTCCTTTACGCGTCCGTCGGCATCAGGGATGAAACGGCGTGTATCAAGCAGCCAACGGCGGTCACAACCTTCCATATGACTGCTCGACGTCTTTAGGACCACCGGCCAATAGGGCCATGGTGTGGCGGGGTTCTCCCCTACCGGTGGCTTGGGCATAATCTCTATCTGAGTCACGGACAGTGCTCCCTGACGGTGAGCAGTGCCTACACAATCACTGCCGGTGTCACCGCCACCTATCACGAGCACGTTTTTGCCTTTTGCCGATATTCTCTCATCCTTCCCGATTTCAGCACCCGCATTGACGCGGTTCTGTTGCTGGAGAAGCTCAAGTGCGAAGTGCACACCCTTCAAATCCCGTCCCTCAGCCTTCAAATCACGGGGTACTTCGGCGCCCATCGCGAGGCACACGGCATCGAATTCTCCGAGCAGCTCCTCAGCAGTCACATCCTCCCCGACTTTAACGCCGCATTTAAATTCAATGCCTTCTTTCATTAGCAAGTCAAGGCGACGGTCTATCACGCTTTTGTTAAGCTTGAAGTCAGGAATACCGAAACGGAGCAGTCCTCCTGGAGTCTCATTCTTTTCAAACACAGTCACGCTGTGCCCACGGCGGTTGAGCTGGTTGGCACACGCAAGTCCGGCAGGCCCTGACCCTACAACAGCCACACGGAAGCCGCTACGCCTCTTAGGCGGGCGAGGAAACACATAGCCCTCATTGAAAGCCCTCTCCACAATAGCGGCCTCATTCTCACGGATAGTGACGGGTTCATGCTGCTTGTTAAGCACACAGCCCTTCTCGCACAATGCCGGACAGACACGCCCTGTGAACTCAGGAAAATCATCGGTCATAGTCAGGAGCTCGTATGCTCCCTTTATATCGTTTTTATACAGCCTGTCCTGCCACTCCGGCTGCCTGTTTCCCAAAGGACAGCTCCAATGGCAGAAAGGAACGCCACACTCCATGCACCGCGACGCCTGCAGGCGACGGTCCTCGGTGTTGAGTGTCTGCTCGACCTCCCCATAGTCATTTATACGGTCGTGAATCGGACGATAGCCGGCCTCTTTTCGGGGTATATTAAGAAATGCTGTAGGATTTCCCATTATAATTTTCTTCTCTTGGTTCAACAATAATTAATCAACCTGCATAGAGGCTATGCGACGCTCGAGCTTAGCCACTTTCTCATCGTGAAGCACCTTCTTGTATTCGATAGGTATCACTTTGATAAACTGTCCAACATATTTGTCCCAGTCGTCGAGCATAGCTCCGGCAAGCGGACTGTGAGTGTGACGGTAGTGGTTGCCGATAAGGCGGTAAAGTTCTCGGTTATCAGCCATCTCCTCTATAAGCGACAGTTCCACCATCTCCATATTGCAGAAATAGTCGAAATCACCGTCGGGATTCCACACATATGCGATGCCACCGCTCATACCGGCGGCAAAGTTGCGACCAGTCGAACCGAGCACCACCGTGCGACCACCCGTCATATATTCACAGCAATGGTCGCCCACGCCCTCCACCACAGCGGTCGCGCCTGAATTTCTAACGCAGAAGCGCTCGCCGACACGGCCGTTGATATATATTTCGCCTGAGGTAGCTCCATAGAGGATAGTATTTCCGGCAATGATATTCGATTCAGGGGCAAAACCGCTGCCCTGCGGAGGCACAATCACTATGCGGCCACCCGACAGGCCCTTGCCCACATAGTCATTGGCATCCCCTTCGAGCCTGAATGAAATACCATTGGCGAGGAAAGCGCCGAAACTCTGTCCTGCCGCCCCTTTGAATGTGCAGTTGATTGTGTTTTCGGGTAGCCCTGCGTCACCGAATTTCTTTGCAATAACGCCCGAAAGCATGGCACCCACCGCACGGTCGGTATTACAGATAGGGAATTCAAGTTCCACAGCCATCCCCGACTCTATCGCCGGATAGCAACGGCTTATTATTTCCCTATCGAGCACATGGTCAATATCATGCTTCTGACTTGTCACATTTATTATAGCATTGACTTTCGCCTCCTCAGGCATGAAAAGCAGTTTTGAGAAATCGAGCGATGCCGTCTTGCCACGCTCCATCTCATCCTTCACATAGAGTAAATCAGCACGACCAATGATATCATCGAGCTTCCTGACTCCCATTTCAGCGAGAGTCTCCCTGATTTCACGCGCGAGGAAACGGAAGAAGTTCACCACGTATTCCGAACGCCCCGTGAAACGCTTGCGAAGTTCCTCGTTCTGCGTGGCCACCCCGACAGGACAGGTATTCTTATGGCACTTACGCATCATCACACAGCCGAGCACAATCAACGCGCTCGTAGCGAAACCATATTCCTCAGCACCGAGCATAGCCATTATCACCACGTCGCGGGCGCTCTTCAGCTGTCCGTCTGCCTGGAGCTTCACTTGTCCGCGCAGATTGTTGATAACGAGAGTCTGTTGAGTCTCCGCAAGACCGATTTCCACGGGCACGCCCGCATATCGGATAGAGCTTGCGGGAGAGGCTCCTGTGCCCCCGTCGCTACCGCTTATAGTGATAAGGTCGCTCTTGGCTTTCGCCACGCCTGCAGCAATGGTTCCCACTCCGCTTTCCGACACTAACTTCACGCTGACATTGGCAGATGGATTGACATTTTTCAAATCGAAAATCAGCTGTGCCAGATCCTCGATTGAATAGATATCATGGTGGGGAGGAGGCGAAATGAGTGAGATTCCGGGAATGGAATGACGGGTCTTGGCAATGATTTTATCCACTTTGAATCC
Source organism: Bacteroidaceae bacterium (assembly GCA_021768245.1). Taxonomy (GTDB): domain Bacteria; phylum Bacteroidota; class Bacteroidia; order Bacteroidales; family Muribaculaceae; genus Duncaniella. Next base: position 114,651 of record JAETNO010000010.1, read on the forward strand.
GGGAAGCTGTCCCCCTTCACCGGGCTTGGCTCCCTGCGCCACCTTTATCTGAATCTCATCGGCATTGACAAGATATTCGGTGGTGACACCGAAACGCCCCGATGCCACCTGCTTTATGGCCGAGCGGGCCGAGCTTCCGTCGGGACGCGGTTTGAAACGCTCAGGATCCTCGCCACCTTCGCCTGTATTACTCCTCGCCCCTATCGCGTTCATAGCGATGCCCAAAGCCTCATGAGCTTCACGGCTTATGGAGCCGAACGACATGGCACCTGTCACAAAGCGTTTCATTATGGCTTCTTCAGATTCCACCTCCTCTACAGGGATGGCCTCACCCTTCCTGTAGTCAAGGAAATCACGGATGAATATCGGCTTCGGCTTATTGTCGACAAGCGATGTGAACTCCTTGAATTTCTTGTAGCTTCCGAGACGGGTTGCAAGCTGTAGGGTAGCTATCGTCTCCGGGTTCCATGCATGCGACTCCCCGTCCTTGCGGAAAGAATACTGGCCAATAAACGGCAATGGGCTATCCGTGTCGAAGTCTTCATCAAACGCTTCACCATGAGCGCCGAGTATGTCGGCAGTAAGCATCCTTATGTCGACACCGCCAATCTTAGTGACCGTATCTCCGAAAAATTCCTGACAGACCTCTTCCGAAAGTCCTACAGCCTCAAAAAGCTGAGCGCCTTTATAGCTTGTAAGGGTCGAGATGCCCATCTTCGACATGACTTTCAACAGGCCTTTGTCCACAGCCTTTATATAGTTCTTGGAGGCTGTGTCAAAATCGAGCTGGATTTCATGGCGTTTCACCATATCATCAATTACGGCAAAAGCAAGATAAGGATTGATTGCACTTGCCCCGTAGCCTGTAAGCAGGGCAAAGTGCATCACCTCACGGGCGTCGGCAGTCTCAATGACAAGTGCCGTCTGCGTACGCTTCTTGCAATTGATGAGATGATGATGGACCGCAGATGTGGCAAGAAGCGAAGGGACAGGCGCGGTCTCTGCATCGATTCCGCGATCGGAGAGCACCACGTAGTTGCAACCCTCGTCTACAGCCGCTTCCGCTTCACGACACAAGCGTTCCACAGCCTTAACCATACCGTCAGCGCCATCGGCTGCGGGAAATGTCATTGAGAGCTTGCGGGTATTGAAGCCTTTATAGCGAAGATTGCATAAGAGATCGAGTTCACGGTTGGTGATGACCGGACGCTTCAACAACACCATCTTACACAGTTCGGGCGACGGCTCCAGAAGATTAAGTTTGACGGCGCCTATATAACTGTCGAGACTCATGACCAGTTCTTCCCTAAGCGGGTCTATGGCAGGATTGGTCACCTGTGCAAAATGCTGACGGAAATAATTGAAAAGAAGCTGCGGCTCTTCTGACAATACTGCCAAAGGGGTGTCCTTACCCATGGAATTCACAGGCTCCTTCCCGTCGGTCAGCATAGGGGTCATGATTTTTTCCACTTCCTCACGGTTATAGAGGAAAGCATGGAGCAGACGGCGATAATCATCGACAGTATTCTCTACCTTTCGACCGCTGCTGATATTATCAAGACTGATTCGGTTACGCGAAAGCCAGTCGCGGTAAGGGAATTCCGATGCCAACGCCTCTTTGAGTTCCGCATCGTGGTATATTTTCCCCTCCTCCATATCAATCATCATCATTTTTCCGGGACGCAGGCGCCCTTTTTCCTTCACTTCGGAAGCTTCAAACGGAAGGACACCCATCTCTGACGCAAGCACCACGGTGTCATTGTTGGTGATGAGATAGCGCGCGGGGCGGAGGCCGTTTCGGTCAAGCATACCTCCGGCATAACGTCCGTCGCTGAAAAGGAGGGCGGCAGGGCCGTCCCAGGCCTCCATGAGGATGGAACTGTACTCATAGAAAGCCTTGAGCTCGGGGGAAATCGGATTCTTATCGTTGAACGACTCCGGAATGAGCATAGCGAGTGCACGCGGAAGACTCATGCCGGACATCACAAAAAATTCGAGTACATTGTCGAGTGACGCCGAATCGCTCATCCCCGGCTGGACAATAGGTGTCATATCCCTGTCGCCGAAAGCTGCCGGACGGAGCATGCACTCACGCGCCTTCATCCACAGGCGGTTGCCCTGGATAGTGTTGATTTCACCGTTATGACCGAGCATCCTGAAAGGTTGCGCGAGAGACCATGTAGGGAAAGTGTTGGTGCTGAAACGTGAATGGACGAGGGCCATGGCCGTAGTGAAGCGCGGGTTCATCAGGTCAGGGAAATAATAGCGCAACTGGAGGCTCGAAAGCATACCTTTATATATAATGATGCGCGACGAGAGCGAAACTATATAGAAATCTTCCTTGCCGGCAAGCGAAAGCGACATTATCTTTCTTTCGACTGCCTTCCGCAAAAGGTAGAGACGGATTTCCACCGGTTCGTCGGTCTCCTCATCAGCCACGAATATCTGTTTGATTACAGGCTCCGCACCGCGGGCCACAGATCCGAGTTGCTCATTGTTGGTCGGGACGTCGCGCACTGCAATCAGCTTCAACCGAAGTTCCATAGCTTCCCGCTCGATTATACTCAGCATTATTGCCATGGAATCCTCATCATGGGGCAAAAACACAAGTCCGGTCCCGTAACGTCCCTTTTCAGGAACCGGAATCCCCTGGAGCAGGATGAATTCATGGGGAATCTGCACCATGATTCCCGCGCCGTCGCCGGTCTTCGGGTCAGCGCCCTCGGCACCACGGTGCACCATATGCTCCAGCACTTGCAGGCCTTTTTCAACAAGCTGGTGTGATTTCACACCGCGCACATTCACAAGGAGGCCCACGCCACAGGCATCATGCTCGAAGCGCGGGTCATACAGTCCTTTCTTTTCTTTAATCACGTTTTGCATATATAGCTTATTATCTATTTCTAAAATCAGTTCTCTTCAACACCCCTGAACCAGTCACTGTCGGAAGGAAGTTCCAGGGCGGCTTCATTGCCATACTCCTCACCATGCTGCGAACTGTCGAGCCCGACACGCTCGTTCCAGCCCGAAACCCTCATGGGAATCACCTTGTCGGTCAGCCAATAGAGTCCGTAGCTCATCACAAAAGTGTAAGCAAACACTATTCCGAGCACTATTATATGGTTGATAAAGAACTCTCCGCGTGAAATCATTTCCGGATTGCTCTGGGCAAAAAAGTCATAGGCAAAGATGCCGGTGAGAACTGTCCCGATGATTCCACCAAGCCCGTGGGTGGGAAAAACATCGAGAGCATCATCCAGGATATTGCTGTAACCTTTCCATGCCACAGCCATGTTGCAACACACCGTTATGAACAGGGCGATGAATATGCTCTGTCCGACAGTAACCCATCCGGCACAAGGTGTTATAGCGACAAGCCCTACAACAGCGCCTACAGCCGCGCCCATGGCCGAAGGCTTATTACCCCGTATCGCATCAAGGGTAATCCATGCGACCATAGCCGTTGCAGCCGCCGTGTTAGTGTTGAGGAAAGCTGAGACTGCAATCCCGTCAGCGGCAAGCGAGCTTCCGCCATTGAATCCGAACCATCCAAGCCACAGCAACGCGGCGCCAAGCAACACGAACGGCACGTTGGCCGGCTTGTTGCTCTCCCCCTTTTGCTGACGGCGACGTCCAAGGAACATGGCTCCCGCAAGAGCCGCGATACCCGATGCGGCATGCACCACGATACCACCCGCGAAATCATGGACATGCATCATTCCGAAAAGTCCCTCGGGATGCCACGTGCAATGCGCAAGGGGACAGTAGACTATCACAGTCCAGAGAACCATAAAAAGAAGATAGCCCGAAAAATGTACTCTTTCCGCAAAGGCCCCGGTTATAAGCGAAGGAGTTATTATGGCAAATTTCATCTGGAACAAAGCGAACAAAGCCAAAGGTATGGTCGTGGTGACAAGCCCTATCTGAGAGGAATCGCTGCCGTCGCCGGTCACATTCCCCACCCCGACGTTCCTTAGCATAAAGAAATCAGACGGATTGCCTATCACGTGGGCTATATCATCGCCAAATGCGAGGCCAAAACCGAACACCACCCATATGACACTTACAAAACCCATCACAATAAAACTCTGAAGCATGGTTGATATGACATTTTTCGGCCTCACCATACCTCCGTAGAAAAAGGACAGTCCCGGAGTCATCATCAGGACAAAAATCGTGGCCGTTATCATCCATGCGACATTAGCCCAGAGATGGTCACCCGAAAGATTGAAAAGAGATTCAGAGAATTCAGTCCGTAATCCTGCCACGCTCACAGCAATGAGCCCTGCCAATACCAATAGCCAGCCGATACTGACCTTTTTACCATTAAGAATCATACCTAAAATAATTTTACCGAATCGAAACAAAATGAAAACAATCTTAAAAAGCCTTTTACGATGCGACAAAAGTAGCATATTGTTTGATACTGCACAAATATTTTGGCATTTTTCTTTAAAAACTTCAAAATTAAAAGCAATTTTCTACAATAGAGCCTATTTCAGGCAGACTGATTCCATTGCAAGGACACACCTAAAAAATCTTAATTACAAAACGCCATATCCAATAAAAACTTAAATCGTTTGCAAATTTTATTAAAATCGTCTACCTTTGAACCAACTATTGTTTCATCTATTTGGTTTAAATAGCGAGTCTAAAATTAAACCCGAAAGCGTAATGGACGCACATAATTTCGACTTTTCAGAAATTGCCCCCTACGACGAAGCCCATTTCAGGGAGGCAATCGCAAAAATGGTGTCAGAGCCCGGATTTGAACATGCCATCCGTTGGATTCTACCCGATATAAACTACGATACATTCATTGCACAGCTCACGGGATGCAACAACAAGCATGAGTTCCAGACGCGTATAATGGCAAACTTTCTCAACGAACTGGAGCGCCGTACCACAGCCGGAATCACGGCCTCAGGAATTGAAAAGGTAAATCCGGAGATGTGCTACACTTTCATAACCAACCATCGCGACATCGTGCTCGACGCATCGTTTATCAACCTGATATTCCTGCGCCACAACATGAAAACATCGGAAGTCGCCATCGGCGACAATCTGCTTATATACGAATGGATTACACATCTCGTGAAACTCAACGGCAGTTTTATCGTCAAGCGCAACCTTCCGACTCGTCAGGCACTTGACGCTGCCCGCCAGCTATCGTCATATGTCCACCATGCAATCAAGGAAAAGCATGAAAGCATATGGATCGCACAGCGACAGGGACGCGCCAAGGATTCAAGTGACCACACTCAGGAAAGCGTGCTAAAGATGCTCGGACTCGCCGGTGGCGGCACATTGGCGGAAAACCTCGCGGAAATCAATATCTTCCCGGTTGCCATATCATATGAATATGACCCTAACGATTTCCTCAAGGCACGCGAGTACCTCCTGCGCCACCGTGACCCCGAATTCAAGAAATCCCAGCACGACGACCTTTTCTCCATGGAGACTGGACTCATGCAGTACAAGGGACGTGTCCATATCTCGTTTGCCAACTGCATCACTCCGCTCATAAAGGCTGTCGACCCCGAGGCAGACAAGCAGGAAACCATCCATCAGATATGCCATCATATCGACTGCGGAATCCACAGCGGCTACAAGATATATCCGATAAACTATGTGGCCTACGACAGAGCTTTCGATTCCGACATGTACCACGACCGCTACACGGAGGAGGAAGTTACGAAGGTGACAGAATACATCGAAGGTCAGCTTGACAAGGTGGATGTACCCGACGTGACTGTCCAGGAAAGGAATTTCATGCGCACGTATATGTATACGATGTATGCAAATCCGCTCCGTAATAAACTCTTGGCGTCAGGAAGTTGTTGATAAAGGCATAAGCGATATCCACTTCCATCCTACTATAAAAACATATAAATGCGCCTGCCGATTCTCATCCTGACTGTTTTCATTCTAATCAATCTTGCGGTTGACACCTATATTTATATAGCGCTCAAACGCAGATTCAAAAGCAAGTGGCCGTCGAGGATACACGTATTCCTGTCGCTGGCCCTCTTCGCAATGATCGTGACAGTAATCTGCCTTCCGCGCAGGGACTGCTCCAACGGCATGTTGCAGGCCATAATGTGGATGCTCTACACCTATATCGCATTCTATCTGCCGAAATATCTCTTTACTTTAATTGACCTGATAGCCAATATCCCGCATCTGTTCAAGGCCCGACGCCTGAAATGGCTGTCAATTGCCGGAACCGTGGCTGCTGTAGCATTTTTCATATCATTATGGTGGGCCGCCCTGGTTAACCGCTTCAATATCGATGTAAAAGAGGTCACAGTTGAAATCGACGGCCTCCCAAGCTCATTTGACGGCTACAGGATTGCACAATTCTCCGACATGCACGTCGGGACATTCGGTAACGACACCACCTTCGTGTCAGAATTCGTCGACAGAGTCAACTCCCTAAAGCCCGACATGATTGTCTTTACCGGCGATATTGTAAACTCAAAATCCGACGAACTTCCACCTTTCGTGAAGCCATTCTACCGTCTGTCAGCTCCCGACGGTGTATATTCCATCCTTGGCAATCACGACTATGGCGACTATTCGTCATGGCCATCGGAAGCCTATAAAAGAGAAAACCTACAATGGCTCAAGGACATGCAGAGGGAGATGGGATGGAGACTGCTGCTAAATGAGACCGAGATGCTCCGTCGTGGCAACGACTCCATCGCCTTGATTGGCGTGGAAAACATCGGAGACCCGCCATTCCGCGTCTACGGCTCCCTCAGGCAAGCCTACCCAAATCTTACCGACAGCGTCACAAAAGTTCTCCTCACTCATAATCCGGCCCATTGGGTGGACTCGATTTCGTCGCATACCGATGTAAACATAGACCTCTCGCTCGCAGGCCACACTCACGCCATGCAGGTGGAGATATCAGGATGGTCACCCGCAAAATACCGCTATCCCACATGGGGAGGCCTCTACAGCGACGACTCCAAACGACATCATCTATACGTAAATATAGGAAGTGGCACAGTGGGCTTCCCGGCCCGTCTCGGAGCTACCCCCGAAATCACACTTATCACCTTAAAAAAAGCCAAACGTTAATGGCCAACGTACACGCAAATGTAATCACTGCCGAACTCGGCACACACCTACGTAAACACGTGGCAGCATGTCTGCGCCTGCTCGATGAAGGAGCAACAGTCCCATTCATCGCCCGCTATAGGAAAGAAGCTACCGGAGGAATGGATGAAGTGACAGTCCACAATGTCGAGATGCGCCATCAGCAACTGACTGAACTGGACAAGCGTAAGGAATTCATAGTCCAGACAATAAAGGAACGTGGACTTCTCACCCCCGAACTGGAGGAACGCATCGCCGAAACCCTCGACCCGGTTGTGATTGAGGATATATACCTTCCATATAAACAGAAACGCAACACGCGCGCGCAGGCTGCCCGCGATATAGGGCTCGAGCCGCTGGCCAAGATAATCATGGCACAGAATTCCTCTGACCTCGACAAGCAGGCAAAGAAATTTTCAAAAGCAGCCGGAAGCATAAACCAGGCCATCGGCGGTGCATGTGATATAATCGCCGAATGGGTGAGCGAGAGTGAAAAGGCCCGTAATCTCGTGCGTTCACGCTACCAGCGCTCGGCAGTGATAAATTCAAAAGTGATTCCCGGGAAAGAAGAGGAAGGGAAAAACTACCAGAATTATTTTGATTTCTCCGAGCCGTTGAGACTGTGCAATTCTCATCGCTATCTGGCCATACGACGCGGAGAGGAAGAGGGAATACTTAAAGTCAGCATTTCGATTGACGACGATGAAATGATTGACCGTCTGTCACGTATGTTCCTTAAGTCTTCCGCGTCCGACGATACTGCAGCTGCAATTAAGACCGCAGTGAAAGACGGATACCGCCGCCTTATGCGGCCCTCCATTGAAAACGAAGTGGCCTCGGCGACAAAAGAAAAAAGCGATGCCGCAGCCATTCAGATGTTTGCCGACAATGTCCGTCAACTGCTCATGTCGGCTCCGCTCGGTCGCAAACGCGTACTTGCAATTGACCCGGGATTCCGCACCGGATGTAAGCTGGTTGTCCTCGACGAACAAGGCAATCTCTTGCACCACGACGTAATCTACCCCACTCCACCAGCCAATGATTTCGTCGGCTCGGCTGATGCACTCTGCTTTTATGTCGACCGCTATAGGGTAGATGCTATCGCAATAGGCAACGGCACGGCCGGACGTGAGACCGAACGTTTTGTCCGCGACGTAGTCCTGCCAAGAAAGGTGCAGATTTTCATGGTCAATGAAAACGGAGCTTCAGTCTATTCGGCGTCGGATGTCGCCCGTGAAGAATTTCCAAATGAAGACGTGACCGTGCGCGGAGCTGTCTCTATCGGACGCAGGCTTCTGGACCCGCTTGCCGAATTAGTCAAGATTGACCCCAAATCAATAGGTGTCGGTCAATATCAGCATGCAGTCAACCAAACAAAACTAAAGGAATCGCTCGATTATGTGGTGGAGAGTTGCGTGAACAATGTCGGAGTCAATATCAACACTGCGTCAAAACAGCTTCTTTCATACGTCTCCGGTATCGGGCCTGCTTTGGCGGCTAATATTGTAAAGTACCGTGCTGAAAACGGAGATTTCACAGCCCGTACCGAGCTTCTTAACGTGCCCCGTATGGGAGAGAAGGCTTTTCAGCAATGTGCGGGCTTCCTGCGCATACCGGGAGCCGCCAATCCGCTTGACAACACCGCAGTGCATCCCGAACGCTATGAACTTGTAGAGCAGATTGCCACAGATGCCAAAGCAGATGTCGCACGTCTCACCCGGGACCGTAATCTGCTCCACAGCATCGAGCTCGACCGCTATGTGACAAAGGAAGTCGGACTTCCGACCCTCACAGATATCATTCTGGAGCTGGAGAAACCGGGACGAGACCCCCGCGAGACAGCCGAAGAGATACCCTACGACGATTCCATAAGAAAAATCGATGATCTCCATATCGGACAGGAACTGAGCGGAAAGGTCAATAATATCACGGCTTTTGGAGTATTTGTCGACCTTGGGATGAAAGAAAACGGTCTGATTCATATATCCCAGCTCAGCGAACGTTTCATATCTTCCCCTTCGGAAGTGGTAAGTATCGGACAGCGCGTGAAAGTACGCGTAATGGACGTCGATGTCCCGCGCGGACGAATAGCGCTCACCATGAAAGGAGTGGCACAATAATAAAAAACTAAAATGGACAACAACTCTTGCACCATAGGGCTCGGCAGTAACACTCCTGACCGGGAATATCAAATCAAAAAGGCAATAGAACACATCTGTGGCTATCTGTCGAAATGCGATATCTCCTCTGTCTATGAATCTCCGGCCTTCAACGGAAAGGATAAGCCATATCTTAACGCAGTTATCCACGGATATGCATCGCAGGACTATGACAGTGTGATAAAGTTCCTAAAGGATTGGGAAGCTTCGTGTGGACGCACGCAAGTCGACACCCTTGAAGGAATCATCCCGATTGATCTCGACCTGGTAATCTGGAATCAACACATCAAACGGCCTAAAGATTTCGAACGCCACTATTTCAATCAAGGCTATCGCGAACTGTTATCGAAGGGTTCCTATGAAATCATGTGATATCACGCCCCTGTCACGCAACGAAAACACCGGGACAGAGGCGTCGAGCAACTCTCGGTAGTAGCGGTCATGACGACGCTTGTTTAAATCTGAACTAAGAACAATCGTGTCGGCACGCAATTGCCTTACAATATCAAGTATTTCGCCACGAAATCCTGAACAGACAACCGCATAGTCGACATGCTGTCCTATTGTGTCGATTGGGGCCTCTTTGCCCGCCACAAGTGCGAATTTCCGTGAGCCTACGGTAATTATATCGCTGTCACGCCTGACATTTGCCGAAACATATCGCAGAGGCAATATGGATATTGAATCAATTCCCCGTTTGAGCATATACTTGCGATATCTCTCTTCATGTTCCTCCCTAATGGCCATAAGTTCATGACTCGGAGCGGTTGAAACCATCTGAAAACCGGCATTTTCACGTATCAGAATTGAAGTATGCCTTCCACCCTTCACTATATAGCTTTCTATCCCGCAAGCCGGAGAAGACAGAAGCATGGCATATGATACGGCAAAAACCGCCAGCAAGACAACAGCAATGCCATATGCCGCTCCGCGACGATACAGGAAAAAAGCCAATGCACCCAAGGCAAGCAGCCACGCAACAACAGACAGTGGCGGAACATATATCTCGGACACAGCACCGGGCAAACGGCTCAACCAATCCGCAGAACCGACAAGTATATCGACAAGAGAATCTATCACTCGTCCAAGCCATTCATATTCCAATCCACAAACATCTGCAACTATAAAAACCACACCACAGACAAGTATCGGCGGAAGTAATAGCGCACCGATAAAATTTGCAGGGATAAAATACAGGGGAAAGATGTTGAAATAATATGCGCTGACAAATCCGGTTCCAAGCATCGCCGCCAATGTGACAGACGGATAGGACAGCACACCATGCCAAACCACATGCCTGCGCCCTACAGGATTGAATCTTTCAGCAAAAATCAAGATAGCGGCAACAGCAAGAAACGAAAGCTGAAACCCGACCGTATAAATTGACGAAGGTGAGAAAACGAGTATTACGACAGCCGCGAAACACAGGGAGTTGAATGGCGAACGGACACGCTCCATCATGATAGAGATTAAAAATACCGTAGCCATTACAGTAGCCCTTACTACCGATGGGGAAAGGCCTGTCATTACAGCAAAAAGCCATATCAAAATTATTATCAAGACCACGCGTGTCCTCTTCATCCCGCAAATCCATAATGGGAAAAGCAACATGGATATCAACCAGGTCAGCAATCCTACATGAAGGCCGCTCAAGGCGAGCATATGTGAAAGTCCGGTTGAAGAAAAAATCTCACGCGTATCAGACGACAGCATTGAACGGTCACCGGTCATTATGGCATTGAGAAATTCCTTCGAAGAAGAGCCTAACGACGACGAGGCAATCAATCCCGTAATCTTTCCCCGCAGACGACGGATAGAATTGATAAATCCAGGTTCGGCACGGACTGCCTCTATGCTGCCAGGACGTATAAGACATTCAGCAACCACACCTTCCCTACGGAGGTGCGCACCAAAGTCAATCCCGTCAGGCAAGTCCGGTTTATGAACCAAAGGCGTGAGTGATGCCGAGAAATCGATTCTGTCAGTCTCATCGACAACCGGTAAAGACGATGGGATAAAAGCCTTGACAAGAATTTTTCCGCAAGGCATACCTTCGCATGAATCAATCTCCACAATCAATCCCCGGCCTGAATCATAGTCCGTGAGTGCGCTTACGACTCCCGAATAATCCAGCTCCCTATCCATCATTCGGCTTTGAAGCGGAGGAGGTTGATTGATATAAGCCACGGCATAGCCTACCGTGAATGAAAGAGCCATTATAGCCACATAACCGCGCCGTAAAAGCAAGGCACACAGGGCCACAGCCAATGGCACAAACATAAAAAAGACGCCCACACCAATCCCTTGTGTAAGAATACCGAGTATGAACACCACGGTAAATGGCAAGAGAGGTATGAGCGACAAGATGAATTCTGATTTAGAGAGTGATTTTAATCAATCGTATTCATCACGACGAAGAAACTGCTTACACCGATGATAATCCATAGAGCGACCGCGAGCACAAAAGGCTTGAATCCTACAGATTTTACGGTCTTAAGCGAGAGACTGGCGCCTATGAGGAAAAGCGTAAGCACGAGACCTTTCTTCGCGATATAGACAAGCGCGTTTACAAGACTTTCCGGAAGATTGCAGTAGGTATTTATGACCATCGCAAGGATAAATAGAAAGATAAACCATGGGATGGAAATCTTACTTTTATTGTCGCGGAAAATCAACATGGTCACCAATGCGAGAGGGATAATCCAGAGTGCGCGTGTAAGCTTAATAAGCGTGGCAAGCTGCAGGGAATCTGCAGCATTGGGAACACCGTTAGCCCTAAGCACCTGCATATAGGCCTCGCCTGCGCCTACTACAGAAGAGGTATCATGGATTGCAATCGCAGCCCAGGTGCCGAACTGGCGTGCGGACATCTCCGCAAGTTCACCCAAAGGAGGGAAAATGAACAGGGCGATGGCATTAAGCACAAAAATCACCCCCAACGACACCGCCATCTCATTTTCATCAGCATGAAGCACAGGGCCTACAGCAGCGATGGCACTACCGCCACAAATCGCGGTGCCGGACGAAATCAGATAAGAGGTCTTACGGTTGATGTGGAGCCAGTAGCCAAAGATAACGCCTATCACCATCACACCGACAACCGATACGACCGTAAAGAGCATACCTTCACTACCGCTCTTCAGCGATTCGGTTAGGTTCATGCCGAAGCCGAGACCGACAACCGAAGCCTGGAGAAGATATTTAGAGGTCTTCTTGTTGAACTTCGGATAAGGACATTCAAACACAAATGCGAAAAAGAGCCCGAGGAAAAGGGCAAAGGCAGGAGTGATATTGACCGCATCAAGGCCCAAAAGGTCAAGAGGCAAAATCACCATCACAATAAGAACAATATAGATATATTTTGATACAGCTTTCATATTAAATATTATAGATTCCATATATTCCATGATTCGAAAGCCTGGAGCAGGAGCATTTCAAGACCGTTTTTAACTTCCGCTCCATAGGCACGCGACTTCTTCATGAAAGTCGTGGTATCAGGATTGTATATCAGGTCATAACACAGATGCTCAGGGGTGAGAAGGTCATAGGGGATTTCAGGACAACGGTCAACATCGGGATACATTCCAAGAGGCGTACAATTTACAATCACCTTATGGGCTTCCATCACCTCGGGAGTTAAATCGGCATATGTAATGACACCCTCACGCGGAGAACGGGAAACGAAAGTCGGTTCCACACCGAGGTTAAGGAGTCCACGGTTGATAGCCTTCGAAGCACCACCCGTACCGAGAATCAATGCGCGGTTACGCTTGGCGTTCAGAAGCGGGGCAATTGAATTCTGGAAGCCCATGACGTCACTGTTATAGCCCTTCAGCTTGACATCTCCGTTCTTCTGACGTATAATCTTTATGACATTCACAGCTCCTATCAGTGCGGCTTCATCATCCATTTCATTCATGTAGGGAATCACCTGTTCCTTGTAAGGGATAGTGACGTTCAGGCCGGATAGATTGGGATTTTCCGCCACGACTTCCATGAGATCGCCTATATCGGGGATTTCAAAATTGACATACTCTGCATCGATATTCTCGGATTCGAACATATTGTTGAAATAGTTCATCGAAAAAGAATGGGTAAGAGGAAATCCAATCAGTCCGTAGACTTTATGACGTGGTAGTGACATGTTATTATGTAATTTTTAATGATTATAATTGATAGTTACAAAGGTAAGCATTTTATTCCTTCATTGGAAGAAAAGATTCATGGGGAATGAGGAGAAAAGTCAGGCGTGGAGCTTTAAGTATGTAGACACGAAAACGGGGAGTGTACTTGACACGCACCACGTCACTCCACGGGATTTCTTCCGGCTGTGGCACAGGCCATTTATGTTCCCGGATTGATTCCACTTGCCCTTCATCCCTCTCAAGAGGCAATAATTCCCTCTTATGGCTGTCGCTCTTCTCCTCGTCAGGAAGATATATCAAACGGATATGAGACCCTTCTGCAATCTCAACCTCCTTGCGATGCACAGCCCTTCTGGCTTCGGGGGTGAGCATATAGTAAGGATAAAGAAAGGATGAGAGCATTGGAATCACGATGAACAGCAACATCAAGGCGATAAGCAGGAAACGCTCATCGTAAATCGCTCCAATCACCAGGCATATCACGATGGGAATAAAAACCGTCCAGCCATAACGCGGAAGCCATAAAGACAGAAGAACGGACAGATAATCGCCCGACCGTGTAGTGAACGGTCGGGTGCGGGTCATTCCCGGACAAGCATCAATCGATGAAGCGTCGTGTGAGTTCGCCATAGTTCTCTATGCGACGGTCACGGAGGAAGGGCCACCATCGACGGACCTGCTCCGAACGTTTCATGTCGACATCCACAATCGTCTCAACTTCTGAATTATCGGGGGCAAGATAGAGCAATTCTCCCTGAGGGCCGGCAACAAAACTTGACCCCCAAAAAGAGATACCATTAGTCATGCCCGAAGGGTCAGCTTCATGCCCGACCCTATTGACAGTCACAACAGGAAGGCCATTTGCCACTGCATGGCCACGCTGCACAGTTATCCATGCTTCCCGCTGACGAGCTTTTTCGTCGGGAGTATCACTGCTTTCCCAGCCTATGGCAGTAGGATAAATTAGCATTTCAGCTCCATTGAGAGCCATCAACCGGGCTGCCTCGGGATACCACTGGTCCCAACATACGAGTACACCGAGTTTTCCGAGCGAAGTCTCAATAGGTTTGAATCCTAAATCACCCGGAGTGAAATAGAACTTCTCATAGTAGGCCGGATCGTCAGGAATATGCATCTTGCGATATTTCCCAGCAAGAGTGCCATCCTTTTCAAATACGAGCGAAGTATTGTGATAGAGTCCAGTGGCACGACGTTCGAAGAGAGAAGTGACGAGAACCACCCCCGCTTTAGCCGCCACGGAAGAATAAAATTCGGAAGTATCAGAGTCGAGACCGACCGCGAGGTCAAAATTATCGGTGCTTTCTACCTGACAGAAATACAGGGAATCGTGAAGCTCCTGAAGCACCACAAGCTGCGCTCCCGCAGAAGCGAGAGCCATTATTTTTTCGCCAAGACGCCTGCGGTTGTCGCAGACATCTGAAGTGTTTTGCTGCTGTATTATACCAACTTTCATATTAATAAAAGGGCTTTAATCAATGTGTTTGAATCCATTCGCCGTTTTCAATCCCTGCAACCGCTCCAACCGGCAACTGCATGGTGACGCAGTGAAGAGAGCCATGCTGGCGGATGAGTGGGACACAGTCTACCGACACCACCTCATGGGCAGGGAAAGCAATCTTCAAAATCTGCGACGCAAGATAGTCTGCTTTAGGCTGCCTGTAGGTAGGCAATAGTATGCGCGTCGGGGTTATAAGGAAATTCGCATATGTGGCAGGAAGAATCTCACCGTCAATTTCAACCGTTTCGGGAAGAGGCAGTTCTATAAGATTATACGGCATGCCGTCAGGTGTGCGCAAATAAGTCAGTTCGTCACGCATTTTCACGAGTTCCCCGTAATTAGGATTGCCTTCTTCTCCCGGCCCGCAGTATAAGATAGTATCGTGGGGGGCAAGACGCGCGAGGGTGTCAATATGGCTATCCGTATCATCCCCGAGAAGAGCTCCGTGATGAAGAAATATGACATTGCCGGCTCCAAAGGCTTCGGATATATAGGAACTTATTTTCGCCTCACTCCACTGTCCGTTACGATTCGGAGACAGAAGACATTCCGCGGTGGTAAGAACAGTCCCCTCGCCGTCTGATTCAATGGAACCACCTTCAAGCACAAAATTCAAACGGTTTTCAAGAGAGGCATTGAACCGACCGTCCTTAGCGAGAGCCGAGGTAACAAGATTGTCCTTGTCAGCGGCAAATTTTAATCCCCAGCCATTAAACTTAAAGTCAAGCAAGCGCAATGAGCCATCGACTTCAACTGTTATCGGGCCGAAGTCACGGGCCCAGGTGTCATTAGTAGCGACATCCACAAATCTCACTCTGCGCGGATTGAAGTCTTGTTCGAGTATGGACGGAAGACAGAGGGAAGCAGGCCCCACAAGCATCACACACTCTTCCTCGGAAATAGCCCTGACAACATCGGAAATGCACTTGCGTGCCTCATCAAGCATATATGCCCAATCGCTCTCCTCATGCGGCCACGCAAGGAGCACGCAGTCATGCGATTCCCATTCGGCAGGCAGGCGTCTGAGCGACACGGTATCACTCTTCTTCATATTCGTCCTTTAGATTGTCCCAAATAGAATCCTGAGATTCGAAATACTCCTCGCAATAATCGAGAAAGCCACGCTTTTCGGAACTTCCGACTTCGTCGCACCATTCGCGATACAGCGCCTTTATTTCGGCATCCTCATGAATCAATTTTTTAAATTCCGCCTCGGCAATGTCGGTGCTCCCATACTGGTGAAGCATATCGTTGAAAAGGTCGGTTATAGAATCCATTATTATTAGGTTTAGGGTAAAATGAAGTTTAGGGTAAAAACATATCAAGCCGACATCTATCCGATGTCATTGGCCTTTGTTAAGACTTGTATAAACAAATTAACAAATATCGGTTTTGATAGTTCAAATATATAGCATTGTTGCCAAATGAGCAAATTTTATATGATGAAAATGGTTAAGGAGCAACCAATTGGCGTATAAAAGTGTTTTAAGAGCATAAATACCCCGCTAAACAAGTTTTGACTATGAAAAAGTTGTTAACATTAATTGTGGTTCTTGCAGGATTGCTGACGAGTTGCAGTCCCTTCAACCTCGTGACCAGCACCACCTACAACAACGCAGACCTGAGTTCCTATTCGACATTCAGAATAGTCACTCCAGAAGAGGGAAAGATACCACCCGGAATGGCGACTGTCACCTACTACAACATCGCTGCAGCTATACGGGAGCAGATGGTGGAACGCGGATTCACTGAAGACCCCAATTCTCCGCTACTTATCAACATAGGGCTTACCGTCAAACAACAAATCGCAACCGAACCGGCCTATCAGGCTCTGACACCCTATCCCTACCCGTATACATGGGGACCATATTACGGTGGATATGCGCCATGGTTCATGTATCCGAGAGGCTATTACTGGCCTCCATATAACAGCAATGCACAGGTTATCACCGGAATCTACAATGAAGGAGTGCTGACAATGGACATGGTCAATATCAATGAAAAGCTTCCTTTGTTCTCCGCTTCGGTAGGCACCATAATAGACAACGGCAACAGCCAGTTCAGAAACCTCACAGGCATAGCTGAAGCCGTGCAGACATTGTTCTCAAAATTCCCTGTCCCGCTGCTTCCACAATACAGGGGCAAATAATTGGGGGAGACTTAAAACGCAGCACCTGCCACAATCAATCATGGCAGGTGCTGAATTTATATCGTTTAGATTATGACATACGTCACTCAGACAATTGCCTTGTCAGGGAAAGGAATGTATAATCAACCCCCGAACGGGGGTCGGTATGGTCAAAGACGGGCGACTGCGGCATCCCCCACTCCTTTTCGGAAAGTTCAGGGAAATGAGTATCGGCATCGCCCGCATTGGCGTCAATCAGGGTGAGTTCTATTTTTCCCGCCATCGGAAGAGCCTGCCTGTAAATCTCTCCTCCACCTATTACGAAAGCCTCCCCGTCAGGGCTACACATAGCCAAGGCCGATTCAAGCGAGGGGGCGGTCTCAATTCCAGGAGCCGAATAGGATGCATTGCGGGTCACCACGATATTGCGTCGCCCCGGAAGAGCCCCTTTAGGAAAAGATTCAAAGGTCTTGCGCCCCATTATTATCGCATGTCCCATCGTCAAAGCCTTGAAATGCTTCAAATCATCGCTTATGTGATACAGTAAATCGCCTTTACGGCCTATGGCGAAATCGCGTGTGCAGGCAACCACTATCGTGGGGGCTTTAAAGTTCTTCATACAGCAACGGTAGCTTTTATGTGTGGCTGAGGATTGTAGTCGCGCAATTCGAAATCCTCATATTTAAAATCGAAAATATCTTTCACATCAGGATTCAGATGCATCGTGGGGAGAGCCGTCGGAACACGTTGTAACTGGGTTCGCACCTGTTCAAAGTGGTTATGGTAGATGTGGGTGTCGCCGAGAGTATGGATAAACTCCCCAGGTTTCAACCCCGTGACCTGGGCTACCATCATCAGCAGCAATGCATAGGATGCGATATTGAAAGGCACGCCGAGGAAACAATCGGCACTGCGCTGATAGAGCATAAGTGAAAGCTGTCCGTCGGCTACATAAAACTGGAAAAGCAGATGGCAGGGAGGGAGAGCCATTTCCGGAAGCTGAGCCACATTCCATGCACTCACTATAATCCGGCGTGAACCTGGATTCTCCTTAATCGTCCTTATCACTTCGGATATCTGGTCGATATGGCCACCATTGTAGTCGGGCCATGAGCGCCATTGATAGCCATAGACCGGGCCAAGCTCTCCGTCGGGACGCGCCCATTCATTCCAGATTCTCACACCGTTTTCCTGAAGATATTTCACATTGGTGTCACCCTTCAGGAACCAGAGAAGCTCGTAGATGATTGATTTGAGATGGAGTTTTTTTGTGGTCAGAAGCGGGAAGCCCTCATTGAGGTCAAAGCGCATCTGATATCCGAATATACTTCTGGTGCCAGTCCCGGTACGGTCACCTCGGTCCACACCTTCAGTCATTATCTTTTCAAGTAAATCGAGATATTGCTTCATAGTTCAATTTTTTCAAAATCCGTTCATGCGAGGCCGCTTACGGCAATAGCTTTGGGAGAAGACGGGCATACATACTGGCAAGAGCCACAACCGATACATTTTTCCTTGTCGACAACGGGATAAGGCCCGTGGACTCCATCGCCCGACTCCACCATGGTGATAGCTCCTACAGGGCAGCGACGCGCACATGCTCCACACTTCACGCCGTCGGCCCATGAGATGCAGACAGCGCGGTCAACATGGGCCGTGCCTATACACGAACGGTGTTTTTCAGAGACAGTAAGCGGATGCAGGGCTCCCGTAGGACACAGATTAGTGCAACGGGTACAGTTATATTCACACCACGACGCATCAAAATCCATCACGGGATGCAAAGCCCTCAGCACACCATATTCTTCAATCGATGGACGGAGCACTTTCTGAGGACAATGAGCGATACAAAGCCCGCAGGCCGTACAACGGTCAAGGAATTCCCGTCGCGACTGAACTCCGGGAGGGGTGACAGGAAGCAGCTTCCTGCTCCCAAACCCACGCGATGCCCTGTCGACACTCTCCGTAGCCGAAACAGTTTTGGCCATCAATGGCGAAGCAGCCACAAGGGTTCCGAAAGCAAGGAATTTCCGACGGTCAAGCAGACGGCGTGCCGAAGTGTCTGACTTGTCACCCGTATTGACCTCCAGACGCGAACCGCTCATTCCTGCTGCGGAGCCAGCCAACGGTTTGACCTTCTGCATAAGCGGAATAGAAAGCTGATGGCGGTTGTAGGTGTAGGTTATGGCATCATTCGAGCAATTGGGAAGACAATCGAAACACACCACACAACGTGAAGTGTCGACAACATGGCTCACCATATCTATACACGATGCCTTGCATACATGCTCACATTTGCGGCATTGCACACATTTATCTGTGTTGATGTCAATACGGAAAATAGAGTGCCGCGATATGAAACTGAGTGTCGTGCCTACAGGACAGACGGAGTTACAGAAAGTCCGGCCATGGCGGAGAGCTATAGCTCCGATTATAAGCATCGTCACCACCGACAATATCATGCCGAACGCCGATGCTACCGCAAGTTTTACCTGGGGAGCCCCGTCAATCTGGGCCCATGCGTTGAGAGTGGCACCCCATATTGGTTTTATGATGTTGACGGCAAAGCGTCCGAAAATACTATAAGGGTCAAGTAGCGACGTGAGCGCGGATATACCGAGAACAATCGACAGCACTACGATAAAAAGCATTGTCCGTCGGAGACGTGTGAGCGGAGGACTGTAATGATAATGCCATTTCGGTTTCACCCTGCGCCTCATGCGCGGAATCCTCGCGCATATATCCTGAAAAACTCCGAGCGGGCAGACGGTGGAACAATATATCCTACCGAAAATCAATGTGATTATAAGCCATATTATAAAAGTGGCAATCGCAAACGACATGGCCGCAGGCAGCAGTTGCACCTTTGCCAACCATGAAGCCACGGATGGGACAGTCATGCCATAGTCGGCAAAAAGGCCCGTCAGCAGAAAGAAGGCTATCACTGCGACAACAATGCGCGCAACGCGAAGGATTTTTCCCATACCCGTCATGATTCGAGACAACGTAAATCGCGTAAAACATCAGTGAGCGCGGTAATCTGCGACATCCGCTCCGGAATCTTTATACTCTCAGGACAGGAGCCAAGACATTCCCCACAAGCTATACATTTCTGTGATTGAGCCTTGTCAGGGATGGCAGCCTCGTAGCGCGAAAGGAAATCCTTCCCCTTTTCCGCAAAATCACGGTCTGAAATCTCACCCGGCAGATATCCCTTCCGACGCGCCTCATCTACGAAAAGCAGATTGGATGGAATATCAATTCCATATGGACAGGGCATGCAGTTATCGCAGGCGATACAGCCTATTTCACCTATCGGAGAATATGCATCTGCCAGATTCGACGGGATGTCGACCCTACGCTCTGACAGGGCAGGACGACATGAAGAAAGCACAACAGAGCCGAGAGCTGCACTCCCGACCCTAAAAAGCCATTGTCTGCGCGTGATTCCGTCCATATCAATGCAAATTTAGGCATTATTTTTCAAATGCCAAGTCACTTTTCAGTCCGAAAACGCAAAAGACCTGTGAATCATTCCGTGACCGTAGCCACAGCAAAAGCGGAAATTCCCTCTCCCCGCCCCTCGAAGCCAAGACGCTCGGTAGTCGTAGCCTTAACAGAAACACAATTTTCGGGAATCCTCAAATCCGACGCCACATTGGAAATCATGTCAGGGATAAATGTGAGCAGTTTAGGCCGCTGAGCCACGATTGTCACGTCAACATTATTGATTGCCACCCCCTTCTCCAGCAGCATCTCGACAACCCTCCGCAGAAGCCCCCTCGAATCAGCCCCGGCATATTCCTGAGCCGTATCCGGGAAATGATAGCCAATGTCGCGCATGGCCATAGCCCCGAGCAAAGCGTCGGACAGGGCATGCAGGGCAACGTCAGCATCGCTGTGGCCCAACAGTCCAAGCTCATAGGGCACCTTCACTCCACAAAGAATCAAATCACGGCCTTCAACGAGGCGGTGGACATCATATCCGAAACCAGTGCGAACCATATCCGAAACTATTACTTACGGCCAAAAATTTCCTTTATGCCATCCATATCGAATGTCAGCGAAAAGCGGAGAGTCTGGTCAAGCGGAGAAGTCTGGGCCGTAGCCAGCATATAAGAGGCATCCAGACGAAGCACATTCAGCGCAAAACCGGCTCCGATTCCGAAATATTGCAGATTACCTTTCTTTGGGTTCTGATAATAGTAACCCGCACGGAGGAAGAACTGCTGATTATAAGTATACTCCGCACCGAGTGAGAATGAGATTTCGCGCAACTCCTCCTTCATGCCGCCGGGAGCATCGGAAAACGACTTGAATATACCGGTAATCGGCGACATGTTCTGCCAGTCCTCATAAGCCTTGACATATTCAATCTCCCCTTCCGTTCCGTCCTCATAGTCAATGCGTCTCGGCATAGTCGGCACAAGGAGCTTGTTGAGGTCAAGATTGAGCGAAAGGTTATGATAATCGGCGAGAGGGAATGTAAACGAAGTTCCGAGGCGGAGATTTGTTGAAAGGAAAGCGGGATTGTCGCCATGGTTATAGTTGACCTTCGAACCGATATTGGAGATGTTCCAACCCCAGGACCACTGACACTCGTTGCGTCCTATGATAGGATATGTGGTATAATAGCCAGAAATATCAGCAGAGAAAGCCGATGCGCCGGTGCTGCCGTCGGCATATGATTCAGAAAAGCCGAGGTCTGAATAAATATAGCGGAAAACGATACCCATTGAGAACTTCTCCGACAGCTTGCGGGAATAGCCGACATCAATGCTCATTTCATATGGACTGAGGGTAGTGCCCCCCGTATCTCCGGCATTATTGTCGGCCACCTCTCCGAGAGAGAAGTAGCGCAACGTTGCCGAAACAGCCTGATTGTCCTCACTTCCGAATTTCCAGTAGCCGGAAAGGTTGGCAAGGAAGATATCGTTCACGAGTTTACGGAGCCAAGGGGTATAACTGAGTGACACAGCTCCCTTGGAATAGGCGAAAGCATATTTCGACGGATTCCAGAACTGACTGTTGGCGTCAGGTTCGGTAGCGGCGCCAAGGTCGCCCATCGATGCTCCACGCGCGTCGGGAGCGATGTTAAGCGAATTGACACCCGTCTGCACCGGATTGAATTCGTCTTTTGGAGAATCAGCCGAAGCGTCAAGAGCGGTGAAACAGCAAGCTACAAATACAAGCAGGGGTATGAAGCGGCTTATTTTAGTTATCATGATATTTTTCAGTGAAAAGTATATTAAGTATAACTCCGTTTTCCATCTATTATTGCCCTGCCCGTTGATTAAAAACTTTATTTAATCTCCGGGACCAAGAAAATGTTTTTACGAAATCACTATTTTTAGGTATTTCGTGTTTAATAAATAATAAGTAAGTTTGTAGCCGTAATACATAACACAGACTGTTCTAAAGAATCATCATATTCCCAATGAGACTATCGGATTTGAAGCCAGGACAAAACGGAGTTGTAACCAAGGTGTTAGGCCACGGTGCTTTCCGCAAACGCATGCTGGAGATGGGATTTGTGAGCGGCCGCACCGTGAAGGTGCTTCTCGACGCTCCGTTGAAAGATCCCGTAAAATATCAGATTATGGACTATGAAGTGTCGCTGAGACGCTCAGAAGCAGAACTTGTGGAAGTCGAGCCAAGCGACGGGTCCGAATCTATGGCCCAAGCTACCCACGGGACCAGCGCAGACGAATCCGATGGACAAGACCGTCACGGAGCAATCGGGGAAAGCCACGGTGAAAGCCGTCTGCGCACCATCAACGTCGCCCTGATAGGCAATCCCAATTGCGGAAAGACTTCGCTGTTCAACATCGCTTCCGGAGCACGGGAACACGTAGGCAACTACAGCGGTGTGACCGTCGACGCGAAAAAAGGCTCATTAAGGCATAAGGGCTTCAAGATAAACATCATCGACCTTCCGGGCACATATTCCCTGGCCTCATACTCGCCGGAGGAACTCTACGTGCGCCGCTATCTTAAGGACGAGACCCCCGATGTGATTGTCAACGTGGTCGACGGCTCAAACCTTGAAAGAAATCTCTACCTTACAACCGAGCTGATCGACATGGACTGCCGCATGGTCATTGCCCTCAATATGTATGACGAAATCGAGCGTTCCGGCAAAAAACTCGACTATAAAACCCTTGGAGAGATGATCGGAGTGCCTATCGTGCCGACCACGGCAAGGACGGGCGAAGGAATCGACGAGCTCTTGGATACAGTGATAAGCGTCTATGAAGGCACCGACCCGTCTGTAAGGCATATCCATGTAAACCTCGGGACCGACATCGAGAACGCCCTCACAGAAATCAAGGACAGCCTTAAATTCGACCCTCACGTCGGGAAGCATTTCTCTCCGCGCTATCTTGCCATAAAACTTCTTGAAAAGGACGCCGAGGTCGAACATCTGGTCAACGAACTCCCCAACGGCAAACAGATTCTCTCCCTGCGCGACAAGAGCCTTGCCCGTCTCAGCGAACTCCACCCCGACAGCGACATAAACATGAGTATCGCCAATGCCAAATATGGCTTCATAGCCGGGGCCTTGGCCGAGACAATGGTCAAATCAAGGAAAGAGGAAATCTCATCGACCCACATAATCGACACCATAGTGACAAACCGCCTTTTCGGTTTCCCTATATTCCTCGCCATAATGTTCCTGATTTTCTGGGCCACATTCGAACTCGGGGCCTATCCAATGGAATGGATTGAATCCCTGGTCTCATGGCTTGGAGACCTCACGAGGGAATATCTCCCCGACGGAGCCTTGAAAGACCTGATAGCCGACGGCATAATAGGAGGTGTTGGAGGCGTGATAGTATTCCTCCCCAACATTCTTATATTATATCTGTGTATCTCGTTCATGGAAGATTCGGGCTATATGGCACGTGCAGCCTTCATCATGGACAAGGTAATGCACCGCCTGGGGCTCCACGGGAAATCATTCATCCCCCTCGTTATGGGCTTCGGATGCACCGTGCCATCAATCATGGCCTCCCGCTCAATCGAAAGTCGCTCAAGCCGCATCATCACCATATTGATAAATCCATTCATCAGTTGTTCGGCAAGGCTTCCGATCTATGTCCTGCTCATAGGCACATTTTTCCCCGAGCACGCTACACTCGTGTTCATGAGTATATATATATTAGGTATACTTGTAGCTGGACTGACCGCAAGGCTACTGCGCCGTTTCTATTTCGGAGAGGATGTGACTCCATTCGTAATGGAGCTTCCACCCTACCGCGTACCAACCTTCAAGGCCACCTTGCGCCACATGTGGGGAAAAGGCGAGCAATATCTGCGCAAGATGGGAGGAATAATCCTCGTGGCGAGCGTCATTGTCTGGACACTCAACTATTTTCCGGTTCACGATGGCGAATCATCTCAGATGATATCGGCCGAGACCGTCGCCGACGACTCATCCATCGACCCTTCGCGCGACAGCTACCTCGAGATGGCAGGCAAAGCCATAAATCCGGTCATGGAGCCTATAGGCTTCCATTGGCGCGCATCTGTGGCCGCCCTTGCCGGAGTCCCGGCCAAGGAAATTGTAGTCTCGACTCTCGGGGTGCTTTACACCGGCAACGAGGAAGCGCCGGAACAGACCCTGTCAGCAAGACTCACAACACCAAACGTCGCCACCGGGAAGCCCGACTTCACAGCAGCGGCGGCATTGAGCTTCATGGTGTTCGTGCTACTTTACTGCCCCTGCATCGCCACACTGACCGCAATCGTCAAGGAGACAGGCAATCCCCGCTACGGGCTGTTTTCAATCCTCTACAACACTCTCGTTGCCTGGATATTCGCTTTCATCGTCTACCGAATAGCACTTCTGATATGAGAATTTTGGCTAAAAAGTCATAATTTTTGTGTATCTTTGTGACCGCCATGTCACTCGCCCTATTCATAGCAAGCCGCCTTTCTTTGCGCTCGACAACGGGGAAACTTCCGTCGGGCCTGGTCATTGCGGTCACGGGAATTGCCCTATCCGTGATAGTGATGCTGATAAGCATATCCGTGATGATGGGATTCAAGCAGGAAATACGACATAAAATCATGGGATTCGATGCGCAGCTGACAGTATCAGCCCATTCAGGCAATGCCGACGGCCGGCCATCTTTAGTGAACATCGAAGAAATCCGACCATCGCTTGAATTCCTTCCCTCAGGAGCCTCAGCATCACTTATTATCCATCAACCGGCCATATTGAAGACTCCCACAAGCTTCACGGGAGCAATGGTAAAAGGCATGGACCACGACTATGACTGGAAATTCATAAAAGAAAATCTCGTCCAAGGCGTAGTGCCTGACTACAGCGCTGACTCCACCTTATATCATATAGTAATCTCCACCTCACTTGCAAGGGACCTTTCGGTCAAAATCGGCGACAAGATTGACGCATTTTTCCTCGGCGACAATGCCTACCGCAACCGGCGTCTGAAAATAGCCGGGCTCTACGACACACATTTCAGTGAATATGACGAGAGCTACGTCTTCGGAACCATGCCGATGCTTGCGGCCTTAGCTAACCTTAAGGAAAACTACGGCACACAACTTGAAATCTACGGACTCGGAAGCGACTCCGAAATAGCGACATGCGCACGGCATCTTTCATCCAACCTCATGGACGACCTTTACACCGGGCGTACAACTACGCTCTATTCCGTCACCGACGTCCATTCGACCGCCGCTCTCTATTTCAACTGGCTGTCGCTCCTCGACACCAATGTAGTGGTAATCCTCTCTCTAATGTCGCTGCTCACATGCCTTACGCTGGTATCGTCGCTCTACATACTGATTCTTCGACGGGTAAACATGATTGGAATCATAAAAGCCCTTGGGGCGAAAGACAGTCTCATAAGACGCTCTTTCGTCTATCTGACAATGCGCATCCTCACCATGGGTCTTCTTATAGGCAACTTTGTTGGCATCGGAATAATACTGCTTCAGGAAAGCACGGGAATAATCCCGCTTAACCCGGAAGCATACTACCTCGACCATGTACCCATGACTCTTTCCCTGCCGGCTCTGCTCATCCTCAACGCCGGCATCATCACCGTGTCTTTCCTCGTGCTCATAATTCCCTCCGCCATAATCACCACCATACCTCCGTCAAGAGTTATCAAATATGATTAGGCAGATGATAAACATAAACAAATACAATTTTGCTAAAAGATAGCCAAAACAATTGCTATTAGTTAAAAAATACACTATCTTTGCATAATTGTAAGCAACACCACGCTTCCCGGAGGGAACCGTGATTGCATTTTTCTTAGTTAACCTCAGTTTTAAAACTGTCGTAACAGTCTCTATAAAAAAACCGAAACACAAACAAATATTATATTATCAATACTAATTTCAGAATGAAAAGAGTTTATACTTTCGGAGATGGCAAAGCGGAAGGTAATGCTTCCATGCGTAATCTCCTCGGCGGTAAAGGAGCAAACCTCGCCGAAATGAACCTT
The DNA here is from genome assembly GCA_021768245.1 of Bacteroidaceae bacterium. GTDB lineage: Bacteria > Bacteroidota > Bacteroidia > Bacteroidales > Muribaculaceae > Duncaniella. Next base: position 141,188 of record JAETNO010000010.1, read on the forward strand.
CTCGGTATGCCAGTGCCTCCCGGCTTCACCATCACTACCGAAGTTTGTACGGAATACACCCAGTATGGTCGCGACAAAGTGGTAGCTGACCTTACAAAGGAAGTCACCGACGCCATAGCCCATGTTGAGAAACTCACAGGCAAAAAATTCAACGACCCTGAAAATCCCCTTCTCGTTTCTGTACGTTCAGGCGCACGTGCATCTATGCCCGGTATGATGGACACAGTCCTCAACCTCGGTATGAACGACGCTACCGTTGAGTCGCTCGCGAAGAAAAGCGGTAATCCCCGTTTTGCTTGGGACAGCTACCGCCGCTTCGTGCAGATGTATGGCGACGTTGTGCTCGGCATGAAACCCAAGAGCAAGGCCGATATCGATCCCTTCGAAGAAATCATGGACAAGGTGAAGGAACAGAAGGGCGTCAAACTTGACACCGAACTCACCGTAGAGGATCTTCAGAACCTCGTAAGCCTCTTCAAGGCCGCTGTCAAGGAATATACCGGAAAGGAATTCCCCAACGACGCTTGGGAACAGCTCTGGGGTGGCATCTGCGCTGTGTTCGACAGCTGGATGAACGAACGCGCTATCATCTATCGCCGCATGAACCAGATTCCCGAAGAATGGGGCACCGCCGTCAACGTTCAGGCCATGGTCTACGGCAATATGGGTGACAACTCCGCGACAGGTGTGGCTTTCAGCCGCGACGCCGCAACAGGCGAAAACATCTTCAACGGCGAATATCTTATCAACGCCCAGGGTGAAGACGTGGTTGCCGGCATCCGCACTCCCCAGCAGATTACTGTAGAAGGCTCACGCCGCTGGGCAGCCCTCCAGGGCATCAGCGAAGATGTACGCCGCGAAAAATATCCCTCACTCGAAGAGTCAATGCCTGTCTGCGCCGCTGACCTCATCGCTATCGCAAACCGTCTTGAGGACTACTACAAGGACATGCAGGATATGGAATTCACCATTCAGGACGGCAAGCTCTGGATGCTCCAGACCCGTAACGGCAAGCGTACCGGTGCTGCAATGGTGAAAATCGCCATGGACCTTCTCCGCGCAGGCGAAATCGACGAAAAGACCGTGCTTGCCCGCATGGAACCGCAGAAACTCGACGAGCTTCTCCACCCCGTATTCGACAAGGCAGCTCTCAAGCGTGCTAATGTCATGGCCAAAGGTCTTCCCGCTTCTCCCGGTGCAGCAGCCGGCCAGATTGTCTTCTCCGCAGAAGAGGCTGAAGCATGGAGCGAAAAGAAACGCAAAGTCGTTCTCGTCCGCATCGAGACCTCCCCTGAAGACCTCCGCGGTATGGCAGTCGCACAGGGTATCCTCACAATGCGTGGCGGCATGACCTCCCACGCAGCCGTTGTTGCCCGTGGCATGGGCAAATGCTGTGTTTCCGGTGCAGGCGAAATCCGCGTTGACTACAAAGCCAAGACCGTAGAGATGGGTGGAAAAGTCTACAACGAAGGTGACTGGATTTCACTCAACGGTTCTACCGGCGAAGTCTACGACGGCCAGGTGCCTACTACCGAACCCGAACTCGGGGGGGACTTTGGCGCAATCATGAACCTCGCAGCCAAGTATACCAAGACTCTCGTCCGCACTAATGCCGACACCCCCCGCGATGCCAAGCAGGCACGCCACTTCGGCGCACAGGGTATCGGTCTCTGCCGCACCGAACACATGTTCTTCGAAGGCGACCGCATCAAGGCCGTGCGCGAAATGATTCTCGCTTCTGACGAAGAAGGCCGTCGCCACGCTCTTGCAAAACTCCTCCCCATGCAGCGCGGAGACTTCGAGGGCATCTTCGAAGCCATGGACGGTTACGGAGTGACAATCCGTCTTCTCGATCCCCCTCTGCATGAATTCGTACCTCATCAGACAGCAACTCAGAAGGAGCTTGCCGCCGAAATGGGTCTCACCCTCGAAGAAGTCAAGGCTAAGGTTGACTCTCTCGAAGAATTCAACCCCATGCTCGGACACCGTGGCTGCCGTCTCGGCATCACCTATCCCGAGATTACCGAAATGCAGACCCGTGCCATCATCGAGGCTGCTCTCGCAGTCAAGGCCCGTGGCATCGACGTTCACCCCGAAATCATGATACCTCTCGTAGGCTCACTCAAGGAAATCCAGAACCAGGCCGACGTTATCAACATCACTGCCGGCAAGGTCTTTGAAGAAGCTGGTCGCAGCATCCCCTACAAGATTGGTACAATGATTGAAGTGCCCCGTGCAGCCCTCGTTGCCAACCAGATTGCAGAAGTAGCAGACTTCTTCTCATTCGGCACCAACGACCTTACCCAGATGACCTTCGGATTCTCCCGCGACGACGCTCCCAAGTTCCTCAAATTCTACAAGGAACACGGCATCATCAAGACCGACCCCTTCGAAGTACTCGACCAGGAAGGTGTAGGCCAGCTCGTAAGAATGGGTGTTGAGAAGGGCCGTGCAACCAAGCCCGAACTCAAGGTGGGTATCTGTGGCGAACACGGAGGCGAACCCTCGTCAGTCAAGTTCTGCGCTAAACTCGGCATGAACTACGTCAGCTGCTCCCCCTACCGCGTGCCCATCGCCCGCGTAGCAGCGGCCCAGGCTGCCATCGAGGAATAAGAGATATCTAACACAACCATGCCATCAGGCGGTAAGCTCCCCGTGAAAGGGTGTTTACCGCCTGATGTATTCTTAGGGCATACGCACCCATCCAAAAAGCTTCACATCTATTATTTATTAAGTTGTCTACGGCTGGAATAATCATTGTCGAGCATCTTGGCGAAAGCGCGGAGATACTTACGTAAACTCGACACCATCTCCTGAGTCTCCTGAAGCATATTGAGATACACATAGAGCACAGTCATAGCCGCCGCATCCCCTTCCCTCAGGTGCTCGTACAACTTATGATAAGTGTCTGAAATAATATCCTTGATTTCATCGCAATGACGGCGCAGGAGATTGACCGTCTCAAGTTCCGACTTGCCCATCATTGTCAGGGTATCGTTGAACAGGATAGTTACACGAGTGCGTATCTCCTCGAAATCAGCTACATATTTAGGAGGAAGAGGCAAAAAATTATTTTCCACATGCTCTTTGCATATCTCATTTATGCGCCTCAGGTTATAAAGAATCGACATGCAACAGTTATTCCCGAGATAGAACCATGTACTTTTTTCAATCGCTGTCTCCCTCGCCACCATGCGCAGACATAGCGTCTCCTTACGCCTCACGTTCTTTAGCTCCACTTTCTGACGGGCCAGACTCTTGTCAGCCTTATAGAGAGAGCGCACATCCTCTTTCAGGAATGCCCCGGTCACCGTACGATAATTCTCCTCTGCATAGGCAAGAAATTTTTCCTGTTGGCCGGAAATATACATGAAGAGCAGTGGCCACACCTGAGCTGTGTCATTCGTCGACAGTATGGTCTGGAACAATGTGTCGCCACGCTCCTCCATATTCTTCATCTTAAAGCGGCGGTTGCTGCGTATTATCAGGAAAACTGTTAGCGCGGCGAGGGCAAACATCACCCACAATCCCCCGAGATGCATCAGCAAAACTATCACTCCTGCGCCTATAAATGCTGCACCCGCAGTCAGGAACCATCCTCCTATGACCGAGATTACACCCGTAATCCTGAACACCGCACTCTCTCGGCCCCACGCGCGGTCAGCAAGCGAAGTGCCCATAGCTACCATAAATGTGACAAAGGTGGTCGACAACGGAAGTTTCAACGACGTGCCAAGAGCAATCAGAGCGCCTGCAAGCACAAGATTAACCGAACCTCTGACAAGGTCGAAAGCCGCACCCTGGTCCATTATGGACTCGTCGACATTAAATCGCCGGTTAAACCATTGACGCACTCTCAACGGAGTCGAACGCCTCACCCATGCCAAAAGCGAGAGTGTCCACCTCACAAGCCGTCTGGCAATACGCGACGACCCGAACATCTCGTCTCCGCCTCCCTGACTCCCAAGGCCGATTTCAGTCTGTGCAACTTTCTGCGCCTTTTTAGAAGTCGCAAGGGCCACGACCATCACCACGCCGGCTCCGATAAGGAACCATATGGGAGTATCGGCATGACCGTTAAGAGCCCCCATCATATGGCTTTGGGCATCTCCTCCACCATTGGCTGCGAAATCCTGATAAGAAGCCAGACCCGAAAGAGGCACGCCGATGAAATTCACCAGGTCGTTGCCGGCAAATGCCATAGCGAGAGCAAACGTGCCCATCAATACAATCACTTTCAACACATTCACCTTCAGCATATGCAGCAACTGCATCAAGACAGTGAATCCGGCGAAGCATGCGACAAGAATAACCAATGTATTGTCATTAATCCATGCCTTCACTTCCGGTGTCATGAAAGTAAGCTCCTTAGCTCCTTTCAGAAGAAGGAAATAGACAATCGCCGTGGCACAGAGCCCACCGAAAATACCGATTTTCCACTTAAGCCGGCTCCTGTAATTGAATGAAAAAATCATTCGCGTAAGGAATTGCACCACTGTCCCGAAAAAGAAAGCTATGGCGACCGACAGGAAAATACCTATTATCACAGACAGGGCCTTTTCTGTGTTCAGAAGGTCATTGAATCCAAGACCTGTAGTGTCAGAAGCCAGTTTTATGAGTGCCACCACAAACGTGGCCCCCAACAATTCAAACACCATCGAGACAGTCGTCGAGGTCGGCATGCCGATTGAATTGAAAATGTCAAGCAATATGATATCCGTGACCATGACAGCCATGAATATACATATGATATCATAAAACGAAAATTGCTCGGGCCGGAAAATCCCGTGTCGGGCTATATCCATCATACCGTTGCTCATCGCCGCGCCGATAAACACTCCTATCGAAGCCACGATAAGAACACGCTTGAATGAAGCCGCCTTCGACCCTATCGCTGAATTAAGAAAATTGACCGCGTCATTGCTGACCCCGACCGACAGGTCGAACACAGCGAGCATAAACAGAAATATAACTACACACAGAAACAGGATTTCCATACAGAATACTTACTTTATTATTTATACACAAAGTAAGCATACATATGTTTCATAAATATTTCAAAAAAATTAAGCTGTCGTTAAAATTCACGAAAAAATGATAGCTATCCTGTCGGCAATGTAAAACGGAATTCCAGTCCGCCCTGCCTGCGGTTCTTGACAGTGATATCCCCGCCGTGCCATGCAATGGCATTTTTCACAATCGCGAGCCCGAGACCCGTCCCGCCTTCCTGACGCGAGCGCCCTTTGTCAATCCGGTAAAAGCGTTCGAAAAGACGCGACAGATGTTCGGGAGCAACCCCAATTCCATCATCAGCCACAATGACAGTCAGACATCCCCCGTCTTCATCCAGCCTTTGCGACAGTTCTACCATTGTCCCACCCGAATAGGCGATGGCGTTGCCTATCAGATTTCTGAACACCGACGCCAACAGCGAAGAATTCCCGCTCAGAGGCCCGTCATAGCTGACTGCGTTCACAATCGACATTCCTTTTCCTGCAGCCTCAACGGCATATTCATCACACACTTCCGCCACGATTTCAGCCAAATTGACCTTCTCTTTGACTATACTCTCTCCTCCGTCCTCCAGACGCGTTATAGCCGAGACATCTCCAAGCAGGCGGCGAAGACGCTCATTGGCTGAAAGACAGCGCACAAGGAATTCCTCCCTCTTTTCCTCAGCCATCCCCTTGTGACTGAGCAGCGTCTCAAGACACACCTGCATGGAGGCCACAGGAGTTTTAAGCTCATGATTGATATTGTTGGTCAACTGTCTTTTTATGCGTATTTTCTCCTGCTCCTGATGCATGGCCTGGCGATGCTCGCGGTCCCTGTCGGAAATCGCCTGCTGAAGACGGGCATAAAGTCTTACTATATGGTTTGATATCTCCCCGAGCTCATCATGAGGGAAAGGCTCCGTATCAAATATCCTTTCCCCCCGTTCGGCCCGTTCGGCAAATTGATTGAGCCTCTTGACCAGAAGCCCGACCCTCCGCGTGGCAAAATAGCCTATCACACACATCACCGCAGTAATTCCCACCATAAACCACAGGAATCCATAGTCGGCGGCAAGCAGCTGATTTAGCGACACCGTATATGGTATCGCGGTTCTCACTATATAATCCCCGCCTCTCTTGGCCGAATAGAAATAAGTCTGCCCCGTGCTCTCGCTGTGACGCCTCAACGAAAAGCCGCTTCCTGTTTTCACCGCCTCTGCAATCTCGCTGCGGTCAAGATGATTGGTGCCTGGAAGAGTGTCAAGACTATTGTCGTAGACCACTCTGCCCTTGCCGTCAATCACACTGATTCTAAGGCCATCCGACAGCCTTCGTGAAGCAATCTTGTTGAATTCCACGGAATCATTCTCCACAAGAGCCTCAAGGATACTCCCGTTCACCCCCTGCAATTGCTCATTGAGTTCCTTTGCCTTGAATTCCTTCTCCCTGAAATACTGGAACAACGCGAAACTCCCGACCAGAACAGCAGAGTAGATTACAAGCCCCACGAAGAGCCGGCGATGATACGTCACCCGACATTCCTTCGTAGGCGATGGCCTGCTATTCCCCGAAGAATCCATAGCCATAGCCCGGGCGGGTTATTATATTCCTGCCGTAATCGCCAAGCTTCGACCTAAGCCGCGTGATATTGACATCGACCACACGGTCGAGCACGACCACTTCGTCAGGCCATATGCTCTTGAGCAATTCATCCCGCGAGAACACTCTCCCGCGATGCGAAAGCAGCAGCGACAGTATCTCGAACTCCTTGCGGGGCATCTTCACTTCCTTCCCGTCGACCATACAAACCTTCTGCCCGGACAGGACTGACAGGCCTTTATACTCCAGCCTTTCATCATCCCTATGGCGTGGAGAAGCCATGCGGCGCATCACACTTCTCACCCTTGCGAGCACATTTCGTATGGAATATGGCTTTGTGATATAATCATCGGCCCCCATATCAAGCCCCTCCACCATATCATCCTCCTCGTCCTTCGCCGTACAGAATATAATCGGGATATGGGCCGTCGCCTCCCTTTTCTTCAGGATAGAAGCCATCTGGATACCGCTTATGGCACCCATCATTATGTCGAGCAGAATCAGGGAATAGACCGTCAGGTCAAGCGCGAGAGCCTCCTCCGCACTGTAGGCCACGTCCACTTCATAGCCTTCGGCCTCAAGATTGAAGCGAAGTGCCTCGCAGAGGGTCTCTTCATCGTCGACCACAAGGATTCTTCCTTTGCTTTCCATCCCGCAAAATCCGGATTATATGGTTTGTTTATCAGCTACTGAGAGATTGTCTGAATTTTATCCGCGACAGGTTTCAAACTGTCCGTCGGCGGGGGCGAGCTTATTGGCCATCGCCACAGCCTTGGTGATATGGTCACATATATGGTCCTCGCCGAGCAGACGGCCTATTCCGGCATTCATCAGCGAAGCGCGCACATTATCCTTCACACCCGAAAGAACCACATGGATTCCCTCTTCCTGCGATGATTTTATAAGAACCTCAAGGTTATGCAGACCGGTCGAATCAATAAACGGCACCTTACGCATGCGTATGATTCTCACCGTCGGCTTCCGGCCGAGCGTGTTGCGCATAAGCTCGTCAAACTTCGTTGCGACTCCGAAGAAGAACGGCCCGTCGATTTCATAGACCTCGACACCGGGATTAACATTGAGCACCTCATGGATTGTCGTCTCCGAGCCCTCGGCGATGTCAAGCTGCTCCGAATAGACCTTGATTTCGGTATTCTCCATCACGCGTCGCAGGAAAAGGATCACCGCAAGCAGCAGGCCCATCTCGATAGCGATAGTAAGGTCGAAAATAACCGTGAGAAGGAATGTCAGGGCAAGCACCGAGATATCGCTCTTCGGGTTATGGAATATGGCCCTTATCGTACGCCAGCCGCTCATGTTATAGCTGACAACGATCAGGACCGCTGCCAGACATGCCATCGGTATGAGATTGATTAACGGCATGAGGAAAAGGAATATCAGGAAAAGCACTATGGCATGAACCACACCGGCCACGGGCGTACGTCCGCCGTTAGTGATATTGGTCATGGTTCGGGCGATGGCACCTGTCACGGGAATACCCCCGAAAAACGGCACTATTATATTGGCCAGTCCCTGCCCTATCAGTTCGGTGTTACTGTTGGTTCTCGTACCCGTCACACCGTCAGCCACAGTCGCCGACAGCAATGACTCTATGGCCCCGAGTATCGCAATGGTAAACGCCGAGGGAAGCAGGCGGTTGATGGTAGCCATGTTGAGTTCAAAACCGTGAGGCTCCGGGATGTCCGTTGAAAGAGAACCGAAACGGTCTCCGATAGTCTCCACATTCAGTCCCGGCACGAGCGACACCACCGCTGTCACAAGTATTATGGCTATCAGCGCCCCCGGCAGACGGCGAGAGACCTTAGGCGTAAGGATGATGATTGCAAGAGCGAGAAGCCCCACCCCGAGGGTTATCCAGTCTACATTGCCGAAATTGGATATATACATCCCCCACTTCGGAATAAACTCGCTCGGCACATTCTTAAGCCCGAGACCGAAGAAATCGTTAATCTGGGTAGAGAATATCGTAAGGGCGATACCGGCTGTGAATCCAACCACAATCGGATAAGGTATAAACTTTATGACCGTTCCCAAATGGAAAAATCCGAGAGCCACGAGTATAAGGCCGGCCATCAGCGTAGCCACTGCCAGACCCTCAAGGCCGAAATTGGCTATGATATTATAGACGATGACGATAAACGCTCCGGTAGGCCCTCCGATTTGCACCGAGCAGCCACCGGCAGCCGACACTATAAAACCGCCGATAATGGCAGTGATGAGGCCCACCGTAGGGCTGACCCCGCTCGCGATGCCGAAAGCGATGGCAAGAGGCAAAGCCACTATGCCTACCACGATACCTGCCACGAGGTCATTTTTAAACTTCTCTGACGAATAATCTTTCAACGCCGAAATCAACTTCGGTTTGAAATCAATGGAACCTGATAAATTCATGGAGTTACAATCCTGATTACTATATACCTAAATTTGGAAATTTCACTCTGTAGCGGGCTGCACTCATACGTGCTTCCGTTTTCAGGCTGCAAAATTACACAAAATTTCCTTACGCCGTGTTAAAAGCGCATTAATATTTAAGTACAAGGCATGTCCAACGGTCCATCACCCGATGGCTGTCATACTTCAGCCCGAGAGGTTCGGCCACGGAAAGAATCACAGGTATATCCTCCTCATAAAATCCGCTCAACACCATCTCAGCGCCCTCGGATAGCGTGCCTACATATGCAGGAAGGTCAGCCGTGATGATATTCCGGTTGATGTTAGCGATAAATAGGTCGACTCCTGAGATACGCTGCAATTCAGATGCGTCACCGAGATGCAGCCTGACGGTCTCAGCGAAATTAAGGGCCACATTGTCGACAGCATTGTTGAAAGCGAATTCGTCAATCTCTATAGCATCGATTCTCGCGGCTCCCCTCATGGAGGCAAGGATAGACAGGATTCCGGTCCCCGTTCCCATGTCCACAATCCTATTCCCTTCGAGATTCATCGACAGAAGCCTGCGGAGCACGAGACTCGTAGTGGCATGATGCCCGGTACCGAACGCCATCTTCGGGTCAATGACTATATCATAGCGACATTCGGGTATGTCACGGTGGAAGGAACTGTGAATCACACACTGATTGTCTATTACAATAGGTTGGAAATAATTCTTCTCCCATTCCTTGTTCCAGTCCTGACCCTCGACGGTCTTCCACGATGTCCTTATATCAGTCTCCATCGGGAATTCGCCGGCAATCTCCTTGAGACTGCTGTCATTGAAAGCCTCAGCCTTTATATAAGCCGTCAGGCCTTCGCTGTCGGGCACAAAACTTTCAAACCCCGCTTCGGCAAGCAGGGCTGCAAGAATATCCGTGCGGGTCTCGTCGCAGGGCGAAAGGTCGAGACGCACCTCTACATAATCGTTCACTCTTATTGCACTGTTTTTGAATGGTAAATACTTCTTTCTATGTTGAATCTCATTTGCGTTTCAGCCAGCGCATGGCCTTGAAGGCCTTGCTGCCGATTCTGAAGGTCACAAGCGCGATGTCAAGGTAGCTCAATGTCCCGAGCACCTTTCCGAGCAGCCCTGTCGACGACGCGGGTCCGAGTTTTTTCACATTTCCGAAATTGCGCCTCAAACGGTCACGGTTGATTTCAAGACGTGCGGCTGTATAGGCGCGCATATAGCGCAATTCGTCGAGGGTATAGCCATTCCAGGCTTCCTTTTCATGCGGGAGTTCTTTGGGTGTGCTCATTATCAGGAATTAAAGAAGAGACGTGAGACAAAACGCGCAATCGGATTGATAATCAACTGCTTCCTGAAAGCCAGGATTGCTGCGAGGATAAGCACATAGAAAGCGCACATGATAAAATAGGCCCAGATAATCCCTACGCCCGTAGCGATGCAGCGCACGATTGCGAGCGACAGGAAAAACATGATTAGCGAAACAAGCACGAAGGCCAGCAACGCAAAAGCGACCGATGTCAGCAACATGGTCATTTTTTCGGCGGCAGTCAGCTTGGCATAGTCGACATTGAGCTTCAGTGTGGATTTCAGCTCTTCCCAGAATGTGTTAAGTTGATTTTGTTTGTCAGCCATAAATAAGCATTGATGATGTTATTAGGCGCATGCGGTTATATCAGGCCTCATGCCGTCTCCACCGCTTGGGGAGGACAGAGACGGCGTGAGTCTGATTTTATTGAGTTGGTGCTTTAAGGGAAATCTCCTTTGGAGTGATGCCTTACATTCAGGGCTCACTTAATCATCGATTTCCGTGGTAAGCTGCTCCACAAGGGCATCAATCTCATTGTCAGAGCAGATGATACCCTTCTTACGCAGAAGGTCGGCAATGCGTGCACGCACTTCCTCCCCCTTTTCGGGAGCGAACAGCACGGCTGCGCCTGCGCCTACGATAGCACCGCCTATAAAAGCATAAAGCAAAGATAAATTAGACATAAAACTGAGATTTTTTCTGTTGCATTAACGTTTTTCCTATCACTTCTTGATTTCCTCGGCAATTTCGTCGGCGAGTTCCTCAAGCTTGCTCTTCTGCAGCTTGATTCCCTTGCTTTCGAGATACTTCACGATATTTTCACGGGTCTTTTCACCTTTTTCAGGAGCGAGGAGTAAACCGACGGCAGCACCGGCTACTGCACCACCGATAACTGCGAGAACAATGTTTAAAGCTTTCATCTTTCAGTTTTTTTATTTTTAGGGTTGAATTGTTTCTATTGACATAAACGTTGAAAAACGTGAAAAGTTCACTCGGAAACGTTCAAAAATCACATGAAAATCCATAGGGATTCCCGCCCTAAAGGTAACACCTTTTACCCGTCTTTCCAAAAAGGCAACGGGCAAAATTCACGGTGCATCATGAAAATAAATGTTAATGACCATCAACCCTCTATGGGCGCTATCCTGCGCAAATTACCTACAACCCATACCGTGTCCCCTTCACCGAACACAATCGACGGGTCGGGCTGCAGATAGCTGTCGCCACGCTGCACAGCCACGAGCAGCGCTTCCCAGACATTGCGGAAGTTCGACGTGACAATAGTCTTCCCTATCAGGGGGGAAGTTGCCTTCAGCCTTATGCCTGTCAGCTTGACATCGTTGGCCGACACTTCGGCTACATCCTCATCGCTGACCTCCACTACCGACAGCAGTTTCTGAATCTCATCGTCAGTGCCAATCACCCCGAGCACGTCGCCGGGAAAGATTCGCTCCTCTGCTCCGGGCACCATTATCATGCGTCCCCCGCGCTGAATCGACGACACCGACACCCCGTAGCGGCTGCGCAGACCTGAATTCTTCAATTGCTCCCCTACAAAAGGACACTTATAGCCCACAGTCATATAGGCAAGGTGCATATTGGGCACGAGACGGTTCTTGGCCCCGCTACGGCGCAGCTCCCGCTCGTTGAGGTTGTCGATAAAGCGCGATTCAATCCTGACCATCCTCCTGTGGGCCGACTTCGAAAACGACAGGGCCAACACGAAAAACAGTCCCACGCCTATGGTCCAGCCAACCGCAAGCGAATAGACCGAACTAAGGAAATAGACAAGTATGACCATGGCGATGAGCAGACGCACCACCGTCATTATTATCAGGGGCACGTCATAGTGTGCGTTTGCCGCGCGCAGACGCTCCCGTTCGGTTTTCTTCGAGGCGGGATATGTCATGGCGAGAAGGAAAGGCGACATCACCACGAGCGACACCACAGTGCCGAAGAAGCGGCCCCAGTTCGGGAAAATCTCCCTCATGGCGGGGATTATAAAATCAAGCGAAATAATGCAGAGTGCTATCAGGACCATTGAATAGAGCACAACCCTCCAGAGATATCTCTTGAAAAGTGACTGCCATAGCAGCTTCGTCGCGCTCGCCGAAGTCGTGGCCTCCTCCGTATAGCGGTCTATAAGGAAATGGAGCCTGTGAGGTAGATGCGACTCGACAAAACGGCATGCGGGGTCAGCCATGCGGATAAAATAAGGAGTCGTAAACGTGGTGACGACCGAAACGGCCACCACTATAGGATAAATCTGCGGGTCGAGGACTCCCAGCGACATGCCGAGCGATGCGATGATAAAGGCGAACTCACCGATTTGCGTCAGCGAGAAGCCTGATTCTATGGCCACCCTGAGCGACTGACCCGTAAGGAGCATACCGGTAGTCCCGAAAAATATCATCCCGACAATCACCACAACCGACAGCACCAGAATCGGGAACCAATACTGGACTATGATATGCGGGTTGACCATCATGCCGACAGATATGAAGAAAACAGAACCGAAAAGGTCTTTGACAGGCAGCGTCACCTTCTCGATTCTCTCGGCAAAACTCGTGCCGGCCAATATCGACCCCATCACGAAGGCTCCGAGAGCGAGCGAGAAACCGCAGGCCACGGAAAACACCGCCATTCCGAGGCAAAGCCCCATTGAAACTATAAGCAGAGTCTCCGAGTTAAGGAATCTACGCTGGGAATTGAGCAGCGACGGAAGCACGAAGACTCCGACCAGAAACCATATTATAAGGAAAAACGCGAGTTTACTGATACTGTAGAGCATTTCGCCACCCTCTACACTGTTGTTGATGGCTATCGACGACAGAATGACCATCATAAGGACAGCGAAAAGATCCTCGACTATAAGCACCGCGAAAACGAGCGAGGCAAAACGCCTGTGACGCAGATTGAGGTCAGTAAAAGCCTTTATGATAATGGTTGTCGACGACATCGAGAGCATGCCCCCGAGGAAAAGCGAGTTGATATGGGAAAAGCCAAGCACATGTCCCACCGCGAAACCCGCCGCCATCATACCGCAGACTATGAACAAGGCCGTCACCACAGCCGAACCGCCCGCGTTGACGAGCTTCTTGAAACTGAATTCCAGTCCGAGCGAGAACAGGAGCACCACTATGCCGATTTGCGCCCAAAATTCGATGTTTGCCTCCGTTGAAACCGATGGAAGATATTCAAAATGGGGACTTGCAAGAAAGCCGGCTACTATATAGCCTAAAACCACAGGCTGCTTGAGCCATTTGAAAAGCAGGGTGGTGACCGCGCCGAGAATCAGGATAAAGGCGAGGTCACGGATCAGTCCCTCTACGTTGAATGTCTCGGATGCGACCGCAGCAGCGTTGGCGAGAATCAGGTTGAGTATCATGCGTAAGTTATGGATGATTGGGAAGAATGATCGACCGGGACTAAGAAACTGTTTAAATTTTTCTCGTAAATTTTAAATAGTTTCTAAGACAGGTCGGCCTGGTTTGAAAGCGAGATTGAGATTGTAGGATGGACTTCGTGGAGAGCGGCGAAAACATCGATGAAATCCGAGTGCTCCCGGATTAGAATCAGCAGATTAAGCCGTGTAGTGTCAGACTCGTAGTCATATTCCACATACACCCTCGAAAGGTGGATATTATATTTCTCAAGCACCTCGCGGTAAGGTTGGATTGTCTTCACTATCCCCTTGACTTTCAAGCGTATTGTTCGCGCCTCATTCCCGACATTCACCTGACGTTCAAGCCATTCGAGCAGCGTCAGCACAATGAGTACGAGGAGCGTCGCCACGAAAGCGATAAGATAGAGCCCGCAGCCCACCGCCATACCGATTGTGGCTATAATCCAGATTCCGGCTGCAGTGGTCAGGCCACGCACCGACCCCTTCATCTGTATGATGGTGCCCGCGCCAAGAAAACCGATGCCTGAAAGCACCTGGGCGGCTATACGGCTCGGGTCGCCACGCAGAAGTCCTACAGTCTCCTGACACACATAGATTGACAGCATCATGGCGATGCACGCACCCATCGAAATCAACGAAAATGTGCGCAGACCTGCCATCTGCCCTTTCTGCTTGCGCTCGATGCCGACAAGGCTTCCGAGCACGAGGCTCACCACTATCCTGACGATAGCGGTCGTGGATGTCAGCTCCACGCTATTGATTGTCTGCCAGAAATTTTCCATTTTACTCTATTGGTTTAATCCGGCCTTTATTTTTTCATAGTGAAGTGGCGCGATGTCAGACGGTAACCGTCAGTGAAAAGTTCAACCGTGTAATCGCCGGGAGTGAGCGTAGTGTTGACGTCCCAATAGATTTTGACGCCGGCGATTTCATCTCCGGCATATTCAATATTCTTCCTTGCGCTCGCTGCCACTGACTTACCCTCGAAGCTGAACGAGCCGGCCCCTCCGAGCAACTGCCCTTCGGGATTCACTATGCGCAGATAGATGGTCTTTTCGCCTACCGGAGTCGAATTGTTCTGCGGGATAGTGAACGTTACCATAAGCTGCTTGGCCTTGGTGACATTCTTCTCCACCTTCCCGTTCTTTTTAAGACCCGTGAGCGACACGCCTGTCACATTGAGCTTCTCGGCAAGGGTCATGCGCTCGCTGAGAGTCTCGTTGCTCTTGGTGACCTCCTGCACTTTCGACGAAAGCCTCTCGTTCTGGCTCTTTATCTCCTGGTTCTCCGCGCGCAGTCCCGCATTTTCCTTGTTCAGGGAATCAATCTGGGCTATATAGTGGCGGAGCAGCCCCTTGAGGGTCGAGATCTCATTCTGGAGTTCCTTGATTCGGGCCTGCGACTTCACCTTCTCACTCTTCAGTTCCTGCATCAGCTGCTCGACTTTAGCCTTGGCAGCCGTATATTTAGCGAGAATCGTATCGTTGGCAAGACGCTGGGCCTGGTCTTCATATTGCTGGAACTCAGCATTAAGCATATCAAATTCGTTGGAGAGCTGGAGTTGCTCGTTGGTGAGCATGAGCTCCTCGTTCTGAAGCTTCGCCTCCTGCACCTGCGATTTCAGCGATGCGACCTGGAAGACTCCGAAACCTACCGCGATAAGCAGCAGCACGGCCAGGACTACAGTAAGGATTACGATGGGCGATTTACCTTTCATAAAGCTTTCTTATAAACTGTTGGATTTTAGCGTAATTATGAATTCCGTGGCAACCCCGCCGTCCCCGCGCGGGAAAGCGGACCGCCGACAAACTGCAAAATTACTAAACACTCCCCGACAATCCAAATCCCCACCCCAAAACTTTAAAACAACAAGCAATATGCGGTTCATAGCTTTAATGTAATCCATTAAAAATACGCCGTTCCTAAAATTTACATCAAAATAAATCAGACAATCACCCGAGATTTAGTAAATTTGCAACTTCTGATAACTCTGATTATCGGAACTTACAGGTATGACACCCGAAGAAAGAGCAAGAATAAAGATAGACCGATGGTTTGAAGATGCCGGATGGGATGTGGTTGACCGAAACCAATACACCCCGTCATCAACAGCAGTCGCCATTCGTGAAGGATTGTTACATAACAATCTTGAAGCCGATTATTTCCTGTTTATCAACGGGAAAGCAGTCGGTGTGCTTGAGGCAAAACGGAGAGAGGTTGATGTGCATGATGCCGTTGTGGCGGAACAAGCGGAGAACTACACTCGTTCTGTTCCAAATTGCTATCAGAAAATTGCCGATGTACTTCCATTAGTCTATCTATCCAATGGAGAGACAGTGCTTTTCAAAAACCAGAATAAGCAGGATTCCTGCTATGATACACTCAATAGGATTCATACGCCTAAGGAAATTGTAAAAATGCTCGGAATCAAGGATTTCTATGCCGGGCTTCCCTCGCTGAGGGAACGAGGACTGAGGGAATGTCAATATGAGGCTATAACCGAACTTGAAAAATCTTTCAGAATCGGTCAAAACCGTGCATTGATGGTGTTAGCGACAGGAGCGGGCAAGACCTATACAGCTGTGACAGCAGCTTACAGATTTCTCAACTACACGCCGATGCGCCGAGTCCTTTTCCTCGTTGACCGTAATAATCTTGGCCGGCAGGCAGAGGGTGAGTTTGGCACATATAAATTAACTGAAACCGGTGCCCCGTTCAATACTATATATGGAGTTGAACGCCTGAAATCTGCCATCATTCCGGCAGACGCCAATGTGGTCATATCTACTATTCAAAGGCTGTTCGCATTTCTCAAAGGAGAGCCTATCACAAGCGATAATGAGGACGATGAAAATAGTGTTACAAACGGAGAGATTGTCTTACCACCCAATCCTAAATTACCGCAGGATTATTTCGACCTCATAATAATCGACGAATGCCACCGCTCGATATATGGTGACTGGAAAAAAGTTCTTGAATATTTTAATAAGGCTAAGTTAATAGGACTTACAGCAACTCCCGTCCCGGAAACGATGGCTTTCTTCAACAATAATCGAGTTGTCAATTATACTCTTGAAAAGTCAATCGTTGATGGAGTCAATGTCGGATGCCGGGTCTATCGCATAAAAACCAAAGAAACAGAGGAAGGTGGCGCAATCCGTGTGGGCGACAAATTGAAACAAGTCACACGATATACCGGCAAAGTTGAGACCTTCAGCAGCAAGGAAACACAGAACTACACAAAAGAGGAATTAAATCGTTCCATCATCAATCCCGCACAGATAAAGCTGATTCTCCAGACATACAAGGACTCTGTGTATTCGGAAATGTTCATCGAACCGCAGCGGGAACCAATCTTCGATTATCTTCCCAAGACCTTGATATTTGCTCTCAATGAGGCTCACGCCAATAATATCGTCAAGATTGCCAAGGAGGTTTTCGGCAAAGAGGATAATGATAAATTTGTGCAGAAAATCACATATTCCGCCGGTGACAGCGACGCACTTATACGCTCATTCCGCAACGATAAAGATTTTCGTATAGCCGTGACTTGTACGCTCGTTGCAACCGGAACCGACGTCAAGCCGCTTGAAGTGTTGATTTTCATGCGTGATGTACGAAGCGAACCCCTTTATATTCAGATGAAAGGACGTGGCACCCGTACCATCGGCGATGATATTCTCCGCAATGTAACGCCCAACGCTTTCAGTAAAGACTGCTTCTATCTTGTGGATGCGGTAGGCGTGACTGAATCGGTAAAATCCATTAATGTGCCGGGCGAAGACCAAGGCCCTGTTGAAACCATCACCTTGAAGCAACTGCTGGAATGGATGACCCACGGGAAATTGCCCGACAGCTATTTCAAATTGCTCGCAAGCCGGTTGGCTCGTATATCGACAAAATGTACTGAGGAGCAAAGAAAAGAGTTTACAGAGAAAACTCATGGCACGTCCATGCAGGAACTCGCTGAACGTATATTCAAGGCTCTTGACCCGGAAACCGCGCCACAACTCCCCCATTATCGCGACATCAATGATACGAATGTCGAACGCAAAGGACTTTTTGCGCCACTGTCGCTTCATCCCGATGCGAGAGAGTATCTGTTGATACTCAACGCCGGATTTATCAAGACAATTATTCCCGGCGAGGATACACTCATATCCAAGGGTTTCTCCATTGAAGAAGCACAGGAGACCACATCGGCATTTGAGGAATATTGCAAGACACATGCCGATGAGATTGAAGCTCTAAGAATCCTGTACAACAATACCGGCGAGCCGCTCACTTATCCCATGCTCAAAAATTTGGAGGTAAAGTTAAGAATCGCAAACGCCAGGTTCAATGTTTCCCAACTGTGGAACAGTTATTCGCTGCTTAACCGTGAGAAAGTTGCTGTCCGCTCGACTACTGAGGAAAAAGAGGCCGTTACCAATATCATTCAGCTTGTGAGATTTGCCCTCGGCCAGATTGAAAGGCTTGACTCGATATATTCTACCGCCAACCAATATTTTAACCTTTGGTATGGTCAGTTGCAACGCTCCGTTACCGACAAACAGATTGAGGTTCTCCGAGATGTCGTCAGCTATATAGCGTCAAACGGATCTGTTACCATAAAGGACATACGGGAGGATGACAAATCACAGGCAATGAAGCTGATTAAGACTTTTGGCTCACTCAAAGAAGCCGACGCCGCCCTTCTCTCGTTGGCAGGATTTATTATTTATCATAGAAATGTAGCATAGCAATGGCTAAACAAAATACAGAACAGACTATAACAAAAAAAGTATGGACTCTCGCCACGACATTATCCGGTCAAGGCATTGGATTCACAGACTATATAACTCAGCTCACCTATCTTCTCTTTCTGAAAATGGATTCCGAGAATGAAATGCTCGGTGAAAAATCAGCTATACCCGAAGGGTTCCGTTGGGAGAACCTCATCGAACTTGACGGAACCGACCTCCTTAAACAATATGAGGACACTCTCGATCAACTCAGTCGGCAGGACAACCTTATCGGCACTATTTTCACCAAGGCTCAGAACAAAATTGACAAACCGGTCTATCTCAAGAAAGTAATCTCGATGATTGACGAGGAGGAATGGCTGCTTGAGGGTGATGTGAAGGGGGCTATTTACGAAAGTATTCTTGAACGCAACGGACAGGATAAGAAAAGCGGTGCCGGTCAATATTTCACACCTCGCCCTCTTATCAAGGCTATGGTTGATTGTATCCGCCCTCGCATTGATGAGACTGTATGCGACCCGGCATGCGGAACAGGCGGTTTCCTCCTCGCAGCTTTCGACTATATGAAGAATCAGAGTCATGACAAAGCCAAACGCGATTTTCTCCGTAATGAGGCTTTGAGCGGAACTGATAATACAGCCTTGGTAGTCACTCTTGCTTCGATGAACCTATATTTGCATGGAGTAGGCACAGACCGCAGCCCTATTGTATGCGCGGATTCATTGGAAAAGCAACCTGAGAGGCTGGTTGATGTGATTCTCGCCAACCCTCCTTTCGGCACTCGCCCTGCCGGGTCGGTCGAGATTCAGCGTGACGATTTCATCACTGAAACAAAGAATAACCAGCTCAACTTCCTCCAACACATAATGATGTCGCTCCGCAACGGAGGTCGTGCCGCTGTCGTACTTCCCGACAATGTCCTGTTCGAGGGTTCTGGCGAGACAATCCGTCGCAAACTGCTCACGGATTTCAATCTTCATACCATACTACGCTTACCAACGGGCATTTTCTATGCGCAAGGAGTTAAAGCCAATGCCCTGTTCTTCACTAAGGGAGAGCCGACAAAGGATGTCTGGTATTATGATTATCGCACCGGTGTTAAACATACTCTCGCAAACAACAAACTGGAGCGCCATCACCTTGATGATTTCGTAAAATGCTATTCCCCGGAGAATTTATCACTACGTAAAGAGACCTATAATGCCGAGACCGAACCGAATGGCCGTTGGCGCAAATATTCTGCCGGGGAACTCCTCGGACGTGATAAAACCTCGCTCGATATAACGTGGGTCAAAATAGAGGATGCCGATGACCGCACTCTGTCCGAACTAATGGCCGACATCAAGACCTCCAGTGACAATATCGCCTCTGCCGTCTTGAAACTTCAGGAACTTCTTGCTCAACTCCCCGAATGACAAATTGTCCAAACATTGTCTGGACAATTGTGCAGCCAAAAACTGCATAATTATTTACAGAGATAATTGATGAGGGTGAATCAATTGCGCAGACGGTGTCTGCACAATTAGTCCCGAAGTCATCGGGACAATTGTCCAACCAGAAACCGGACAATTTAATATTCACACAACTATTTAAAATCAAATGATAGATACTCAAAAACTTCGCCAACGCATACTCGACCTCGCCATTCGTGGCAAACTTGTTCCGCAAGACCCCAACGACGAGCCTGCCTCCGTACTTCTCGATCGCATCCGCGCCGAGAAGAAACGCCTCATAGCCGAAGGCAAAATCAAACGCCCCAAAACAAAATCATCAACAAAGTCGCTTTCCTCCGGAAAGAAATCTACTACCGATACGCCCCATTATGTGCCGTTTGAAATTCCGAAGAGTTGGGTATGGTGTCATTTAGATGATTGCTGTCAAATTGTAGGACGTATTGGATTCAGAGGATATACGAAAGAAGATTT
>JAETNO010000011.1 GCA_021768245.1 Bacteroidaceae bacterium
GGAAACATGGGGGCTGCGCGCCCCCAAACCCCGCGATGTGTTTTTCATATATAAGAATACGGGGGATGAAGCCCCGTATAATACAATATCACCAACCATTTTTGGCCACGTTACCTTTTTGTATATTAGCCTTTCCCTTTGACATGATTGAGGAGGCGAGCCGGATCTGTGGCTCTGCTCCGGGAGTCAGATAAGCCGGTGCCATCTTCCGGTCAGTCCGGGAAGCTGATGCCGTCCCACAAACAAGCACTGTGCATAATGAAAATAGTAATAAATTTCTCATAATTGTTTATTTAGTTACCAATATTGGTTAAATCTGATGTTTAATAGTCACTAAAGAGTCGGCAATCCGATGCATTAATTTACAAAATTAATTAAAAGTCATGTTTTTTACCCCTCCCGGTTGGTTAATAAGTGTTAACGCGGTTAGCCGGAATGTTTGTTTCGGATGATGATTGCCGATAATGGGGTAAAGGATTTGACGGACAATAGATTTTTCCTCTCTTCTTTTGTGGGAGAGGAAAAATTTTTGTATTTTTGCACTGATAAAATGCCCAAGAATCAGTGCATTGCTCCATGAAGCACAGGATGTTAGGAACGTCTGATACCTAAAGCTTAATATAATTATCTTTATTTAAATAGATTACATACCACTATGAGTAAAGAAAAAAAATTCTTGACCTGTGATGGTAACCAGGCAGCAGCCCACGTGAGCTACATGTTCTCGGAAGTTGCCGCTATCTACCCCATCACTCCCTCGTCAACGATGGCTGAATACGTGGACGAATGGGCTGCCGCCGGTCGCAAAAACATTTTTGGCGAAACCGTGCTGGTACAGGAAATGCAATCAGAGGGTGGCGCCGCAGGTGCCGTTCACGGCTCACTCCAGGCCGGCGCATTGACCACGACCTACACAGCGTCGCAGGGTCTGCTCCTCATGATTCCCAACATGTATAAGATTGCCGGCGAGTTGCTCCCCAGCGTCTTCCATGTTTCGGCCCGTACGCTCGCTTCCCACGCCCTCTCAATCTTCGGCGACCATCAGGATGTGATGTCCTGCCGTCAGACAGGCTTCGCCATGCTTGCCGAGGGATCGGTGCAGGAAGTGATGGACCTCGCAGGTGTGGCCCACCTTTCGACAATCAAGAGCCGTGTGCCTTTCATCAACTTCTTCGACGGTTTCCGTACCTCTCACGAGATACAGAAAATCGAAGAGATGGACCAGAATGACCTCGCTCCCCTGATTGACCAGGAAGCTCTCGCTGAATTCCGTCAGCGCGCCCTCAATCCCGCTAATCCCGTTGCACGCGGCATGGCTGAGAACGGCGACGTTTTCTTCCAGCACCGTGAGGCATCAAACGAATACTATAACCGCGTTCCTGAAATCGTGGAAGCCTATATGAAGGAAATCACCCGTATCACCGGTCGTGAATACGGTCTCTTCAACTACTACGGCGACCCCGAAGCAGAGCGCGTGATCATCGCCATGGGTTCTGTAACCCAGGCTGCCCAGGAGGCTATCGACTATCTCCGCGCCAAGGGTGAGAAGGTAGGTCTCGTGGCTGTTCACCTCTACCGTCCCTTCTCTGCAAAGCACTTCCTCGCCGCTGTCCCCAAGACCGCGAAGCGCATCGCAGTGCTCGACCGCACCAAGGAACCCGGCGCGAACGGCGAACCCCTCTATCTCGATGTCAAGGAGTGCTTCTACGGCCAGGCTGACGCCCCCGTAATCGTTGGCGGCCGCTACGGTCTCGCTTCGAAGGACACCACTCCCGCGCAGATTCTCTCTGTGTTCGAGAACCTCTCGCTCCCGATGCCGAAAAACAATTTCACTATCGGTATCGAGGACGACGTGACCTTCACTTCGCTCCCCATGAAGGAGGAAATCGCTCTCGGTGGCGAAGGCACTTTCGAAGCCAAGTTCTATGGCCTCGGTGCTGACGGTACTGTGGGTGCCAACAAGAACTCAGTGAAGATTATCGGTGACAACACCAATAAATATTGCCAGGCTTACTTCGCATACGACTCCAAGAAGTCGGGCGGCTTCACCTGTTCACACCTCCGCTTCGGCGACGAGCCCATCCGCTCGACCTATCTCGTGACCACTCCTAACTTCGTGGCTTGCCACGTTCAGGCATATCTCCATATGTATGACGTGACCCGCGGTCTCCGCAAGGGTGGCACATTCCTTCTCAACACCATTTGGGAAGGTGAGGAACTCGCCAAGAATCTCCCCAACAAGATCAAGAAATATTTCGCTGACAACGATATCACCGTTTACTATATCAACGCTACGAAGATTGCACAGGAAATCGGTCTCGGCAACCGCACGAACACCATCCTCCAGAGCGCGTTCTTCCGCATCACCGAGGTGATTCCCGTTGACCTCGCCGTTGAGCAGATGAAGAAATTCATCGTCAAGAGCTACGGCAAGAAGGGTCAGGATGTCGTTGACAAGAACTATGCGGCAGTTGACCGTGGCGGCGAATACAAGCAGCTCCCCGTCGACAAGGCATGGAGCAACCTCCCCGAGGACGCGAAGGCAGAGAACAACGATCCCGCTTTCATCAACGATGTGGTTCGTCCTATCAACGCTCAGGACGGCGACCTTCTCAAGGTCAGCGCCTTCGCAGGCCGCGAGGACGGCACCTGGGAGCAGGGTACCGCAGCTTATGAGAAGCGCGGCGTAGCAGCCTTCGTTCCCGAATGGATTGAAGAGAACTGTATCCAGTGTAACAAGTGTGCCTTTGTCTGCCCCCACGCTTCCATCCGTCCCTTCGTGCTCGACGCCAAGGAACAGGCAGGTCTCCCCGTACAGGCAGGCATTCCCGCTATCGGCAAGCAGTTCGCAGGCATGACATTCATCCAGAGTGTCGACGTGCTCGACTGTCTCGGTTGCGGTAACTGCGTTGCTGTATGTCCGGGTAAGAAGGGCGTGAAGGCTCTCGAGATGAAGCCTCTCGAAACCCAGCTCGAGGTTCAGAAGGAATGGGACTACTGCGTGAAGGAAGTTGCCTCGAAGCAGAATCTCGTCGACATCAAGAGCAACGTGAAGAACTCTCAGTTCGCCACTCCGCTCTTCGAATTCTCCGGCGCATGCTCGGGTTGCGGCGAAACTCCCTATGTGAAACTCATCTCCCAGCTCTACGGCGACCACGAAATAGTGGCAAACGCTACCGGTTGCTCGTCAATCTACTCCGGTTCAGTTCCCTCGACTCCCTACACCAAGAACGCCAAGGGTCAGGGTGTGGCATGGGCCAACTCCCTCTTCGAGGACTTCGCTGAATTCGGTCTCGGCATGAGCCTCGCTCATGAGAAACTCCAGGCACGCATCGCCGGTCTCATGCAGCAGGCAATCGAGTGCCCGAAGTGCTGCGGTGAAATCAAGGAACTCGCTTCCAAGTGGCTTGAAAACCGTCATGACTTCGCTGTGACCTCTGAGGTTGCAGAGAAGATTGTGCCTCTCTGCGAGGCCTGTGGCTGTGACACCTGCAAGGCTATCATCGCCAACAAGGAGCATATCGCCACCCGTTCGCAGTGGATTATCGCAGGCGACGGTGCCGCTTACGATATAGGTTTCGGCGGTCTTGACCACGTGCTCGCTTCCAACAAGAATGTCAACGTGCTCGTGCTCGACACCGAGGTTTACTCCAACACCGGCGGTCAGGCATCCAAGGCTACACCTATCGGCGCTATCGCTAAGTTTGCCGCTTCAGGCAAGCGTATCCGCAAGAAGGACCTCGGTCTCATCGCTTCAACCTACGGCTACGTATATGTGGCTCAGGTGGCAATGGGTGCTGACAATGCCCAGACCCTCAAGGCTATCCGCGAGGCTGAGGCTTACGACGGCCCGTCGCTCATCATCGCCTACTCACCCTGTATCAACCACGGTATCCGTACCGGTATGGGTCACGCTCAGGAAGAGCAGGCAAAGGCTGTTGAATGTGGCTACTGGCATCTCTGGCGCTACAATCCCGCGCTTGAGGAAGAGGGCAAGAATCCGTTCTCGCTCGACTCCAAAGAGCCTCAGTGGGATAAGTTCGACGACTTCCTCAAGGGTGAGGTACGCTACGCTTCCGTAATGAAGCAGTATCCCGCCGAAGCTGCCGAACTCTTCGCAGCCGCCAAGGCAAACGCTCAGTGGCGTTACAACAACTACCGTCGTCTTGCCCAGCAGCAGTGGGGCGTTGAGCCTAATCCCGAAGTGAAGTAAGGAATAAAACTTCATAATAATTGCCGCCTGCATCATGCAGGCGGCTTTTTTGTTTATATACTTAGACAATCTCTTAGGATATGTCGGTAGATATATGTGGAATTTTGTGTAAATTCGCATATGAAAGACCTGACAGGTTTTTCGTGAGATAGCCAAAACAATAAGTAAAACTTTTTTATAAAGCCGGTCGGTATGACAGTCGGAGAATTTTCGGATTTGGTCAGGAGCAAGCTTCCTTACAGGCCTAACGGGCAGCAGTCTTTGCTGATTGATGCCCTGGCGAGGTTCTGCTCGTCGTCGACGCCCTCCGACTCGGTGTTTATAGTCAACGGCTATGCCGGCACGGGCAAGACATCGCTTACCGGTGCCCTTGTCAAGGCCCTTGAAGAGGTGGAGCGTCCTGTGGTGCTGCTCGCTCCCACGGGGAGGGCCGCCAAGGTGTTCAGCGCCCATGCCGGACATCCCGCCTATACGATTCACCGCAAAATCTATCGCGGGCCTGCGGGAGACCTGTCGGGGGGGATGGCCGTGGTCCGCGACAATAATCTTTCCGACGCCGTGTTTATCGTCGACGAGGCGTCTATGATTGGCGACTATGAGTCGGAGCAGGGGAGCGGAACTCCGGGCAACGGCCTGCTTGAGGATTTGCTGCAGTTTGTATTTACGGGCGATAATTGCCGGCTGATTCTCCTTGGCGACGTGGCCCAGCTGCCCCCGGTGGGGAGCGTGGAGAGCCCCGCGATGTATCCGGCCAGGTTTAAGGAGCTGGGACTCAGGGTGTCGAGGGCAGTGCTTACCGACACTGTACGTCAGGCGCGGAATTCCGGGATACTGCGTAATGCCACATGGCTGCGGCGCGCAATGCTCGTCGACCCGCTCCCGAAGCCGAAACTCATTCTGGAGGGATATCAGGATGTGTCGGTGGTGACGGGCGAGGATATAATCGACACTGTCACGAGCTGTTATAGGGAATATGACCCCGGAGAGACCGTTATAATCACGCGCTCAAACCGCAGGGCCACAGCTTTCAATCTCGGTATACGGCAGCGGATACTTGAATGTGAGCAGGAGCTTATAAACGGTGAGAGGCTGCTCGTGGCGAAAAACAATTATATGTGGGCGGCGAAGGTGAAGGGGCTTGATTTCATTGCCAACGGCGATGTGGCAATTGTGAAGGAGATTTACAATACGGAGGAGAAGTATGACATGCGTTTTGCCAATGTGCTTGTCCATCTGCCTGACCGCGACGTCGATGTGGAGTGCAGGATTTTCCTTGACACTCTTGCCGACGGGAGCGCCGGATTGTCGCGTGAGCGCATGGAGGCTTTGGCTATGGCCCGCATGAACGATCCTGAGGTCAATGCTCCGGACGTTGCGTGGGATACGCGCGTGAGGCGTCTGCGCACAGACCCATATTTCAATGCCTTGCAGGTGAAATATGCCTATGCTGTGACTTGCCATAAGGCGCAGGGCGCGCAGTGGCGCAACGTGTTCATCGACCTTGGCGGGATTCCTGCCGATTCGCAGGGCATGGATTTCTACCGCTGGCTCTACACTGCGACTTCCCGCGCCACCGGACACATTTATTATATAAATCCCGAGGGATTCATATAATAAGAGTTCTGAGTGTTGAGTTTTAAGTTTTGAGTGGGGGAGGCATTTTTCCTGGTTTTTTGAGTTTTGAGTGGGTTTTGGCGTTTTTGTGCTTTAGATTTTGGATTGTGGGTTTATGTTTCGGTTTTTTATTTGTAACTTTGCCGATTAAAGGTCATATGGGCAATCCTGTAATGGCCTGTTTATAAGAATTTAGACAATTCCTAAATCGTGATATATATGGAAGATTCCGCGCATATCCCCATGCAGCCTCAGGAGAAATGGACTGAGATTGAGCACCTTCCCGAATGGGACGAGGAGTTCTACCACGTCTATACCGCCAAGAAGTTCGGCAAGTGGCTTATGCTCAAAACCCTCCGCCCGGAGCTGAAGGGGATTGAGGAGTATGAGCGGATGATTGAGAAGGAATTTGAGGTGCGTTATAATCTCGCTCATCCCCATATCATCATGATTAACGATTTCGAGGATGTGCCGGGGCTTGGCCGGTGCATAATCACGGACGACGTCTACGGCGACTCCCTGTCGAAACTCATAAAGGAGGGCAAGGTGACGGAGGACCATCTTTATAAACTCAGCCATCAACTGCTCGACGCTCTCGACTATATACAGACAAACCATCTCGAGCACCATCCGCTCGCGGCTTCGAGGATAATTTTCACTGAAAATATCGGTAATCTGAAACTGATTGACGTTGGTTTTGACCAGAAGAGTCATATCACACCTCAGGATGCGAGCGAGGATATAAAAAACTATGGCGAGGTGCTGTCAGCCGCGCTCGATGCCGTCGACACTCCACATCCCAATCTGCGCAAGGTGGCGGAAAAGTGTATGAATCCCGACCCGGCCAAGCGCTACGGTGATGTAAATGAGCTGCGTCTCGCGCTCGCCAACCGCAAGTCTAACAATATCTATTTGGCTATCATCGCTTTCCTTGTGGCCAT
This sequence comes from Bacteroidaceae bacterium, assembly GCA_021768245.1. Taxonomy (GTDB): domain Bacteria; phylum Bacteroidota; class Bacteroidia; order Bacteroidales; family Muribaculaceae; genus Duncaniella. The sequence continues at coordinate 6,769 of JAETNO010000011.1, forward strand.
GATAGCTCTGCTGCTTTGGCTTAACTCTCCCTACCGGCCCGCTCCCCTCGACGCTGACGGGCAGGCGGCAGTAAAAACGGAATCAAGAATCTGATATGTCAGTAAGCATCAAGGCTATCGAGCCTGTCAAGAAAGAGATAAAGAAATATGTGAACTTCGGGATTGACCTCTACGAGGGCAATGACTATTTCGTGCCCAACCTGGTATTCGACGAAGTCCACACCCTGCTCCCGTCAAAAAATCCGGCCTATGAGAACTGCCGGGCGCAGTCGTTCATGGCCTATCGCGACGGAAAGCCCGTGGGGCGCATCACGGCGATTATCAATGACCGCCTGAATGAAACCACGGGCAAGAAAGAGGCCCGTTTCGGCTTCGTGGATTATATCGACGACGAAGAGGTGACCGACGCGCTTTTCGGGGCAGCCGAGGACTGGGCGCGTGAGCGCGGAATGACTGAAATCATCGGCCCGATGGGCTTCACCGATATGGACCGCGAGGGGATGCTCGTTGAAGGCTTCGAGGAGATGGGCACTATGGCGACGATTTACAACTATGACTATTATCCCCGCCATGTGGAGCGTCTCGGCTATGTGAAGGATACTGACTGGATTGAATTCCGCATCACCGTTCCCGACAGGTTGCCTGAGAAAATGATGCGCGTGTCGGAAATCGTGTTGAAGAAATTCGACCTCAGGATATTGAAATATACCTCGGCCAAAAAAATAAAGAAAGACTATGGCCGTGCCCTCTTCCATCTCATCAACGAGGCATATGCCGACCTCTACGGCTACTGTGCGCTTTCGGAGAAGCAGATTGACTACTATATAGACATGTATCTCAACATCCTCCGCCTGGAGTATGTGAGTGTGGTGGTTGACAGGAACGGCGAGCTTGTCGGCGTCGGGATTTCCCTTCCCTCGCTTTCACAGGCCCTGCGCAAGTCGCGCGGACGCCTGTGGCCCTTGGGCTGGGCGAGGATTCTGCGCGCCATGCACGGGAAGAACGAGGTGGTCGACCTGCTTCTGATTGCCGTTAAACCTGAATATCAGTCGAAAGGGGTCAACGCGCTGTTCTTCTACGACCTCTGCAACATATATATAAAGAACGGAGTGAAATTCGCCGAGTCGAATATCGAACTTGAGTCAAATGCCTCGGTCCAGTCGCAATGGGAATATTTTGAGAAGCGCCAGCACCGTCGCCGTCGCGCTTTCCGCAAAAAACTGTAGGCCTCACAATCCCTTTCCTTACCTTATCAACTCTCCCATGAAAATACTGCTTGTCGGCGATGCTTCCTCATGCCACCGCACCCTTGCCGAGGGCTTGCGGGCTTTGGGCCATGAGGCTGTAGTGGCTTCGTCGGGGAGCAGATGGCTCGACACGGGACGGGATATCGATCTCGCGCGACGTGGCGACGGCAAGCTGTGGGGACTGGAGCTCTGGCTGCGAGTGAATTTAGGAATCAAGCAGCGGATGAAGGGCTTTGACGCGGTAGCGATAGCTACGCAGAGTTTCATAGAACTGAGACCGGAACGTCAACGTAGGATATATGACTATCTGCGAGCCAACAACGGGGCCATATTCAACACCGCGCTCGGAACTGACCCCAACTATGTCAGGGAATGTCTCGACCCAAAGTCAAAACTGCGCTATAACGAATTTATGATTTTCGGGGAGGATTCCCCTTATCGGAAAGCCAATCCGACTATAGCTGACCAATGGCTCGCCGAACCGCTCGCCGAGCTCGACAGACACATCTACGGGACTATTGACGGGGCGGTATCCGTGCTTTATGAGAACGACGTCGCTCTGCATAGGGCTCTCCCTGAGGAGAAGATTGCCTACGGGGGGATTCCGATTGACACAGATTCACTCTCTTTTGTCGGCGTCCCTGAGAGACCGGGAAAGGTTAGGTTTTTTCTTGGACGTTACAAGAACCGCCTTTTGGAAAAGGGAACTGACATTATGGAGCACGCCGCGAGGGATGTGGTTGGCCGCTATCCCGACAGGGCGGAACTTGTTATCGTGGAAAACCGTCCCTACGATGAGTATCTCGGACTGCTAAAGTCGGCTCATGTGGTGCTCGACCAGCTTTATAGCTACACACCCGCGACAAATGCGCTACAGGCTATGGCCTATGGACTTTGTACTGTGTCGGGAGGCGCCCCGGAATACTATGATTTTATCGGCGAAAGGGAACTGCGCCCGGTGATGCATGTGGAGCCGGACTATGAGTCGGTTGTCAGGGTGCTTGAAGAGGCCGTGGCAAATCCCTCCGACTTGAGTCGTCGCGGACGGGAGGGGCGTGACTTTGTGGTCAAGCACAACAATTATGTCACTGTCGCGCGCAGGTTCGCGGATTTCTGGCAGAGGCGTATCGAAATCAAGAATAAAGCTAATAGAAAGTTTTGATGGGTCTGCCTACGCTTGAAATATTGATTTCCACGAATGATGCCGGAGCTCTCGGTCGCATTGCTTCCGCCATGCCGCCAAAGGAAGAGGGCGTCAGCTATCTGATATGCTGGCAGAAAAGCGAGGGGCATGAAGTTCCGCAGGCTCTTGCCGGACGTGATGATGTCAGGATTCTGAGAAATCCCAGCACGGGGCTGTCGCAGAACAGGAATTTCGCCCTTGACCATGCCTCGGGCGACATATTGTTGCTTGCCGATGACGATTTGATTTACACGGAGGGTGCTTTCAGCCGTATCCGCGAGATTTTTGCCGCATCGCCCGGGCTTGATATCGCGACTTTCCGCTATGAATGTTCCGACGGGAGCATCGAAAAGATATATCCGCTCAGTCAGGTCAGACTGGGTCGCAATCTGCCCAAGGGCTACTATGTGACATCCTTTGAAATAGCCGTGAGGCGGCTTGGCCGTAGCGGACGTCTGAGATTTAATCCGGATTTCGGTTTGGGAGCCACGGTGCTTGGTTGCGGGGAGGAGGAAATTTATCTTCACTCAGCCCTGAGACTTGGCCACGAGGTTGAGTTTTTCCCTTTGACCATATGTGTCCACGATGGCCCTACCACCGGCAGCAGTCCGATATTGAAGGACTCCTCGCTGCGGGGAAACGGAGCCACCATCGCTTTACTCTATCCCGTATCGTGGATTCCGCGCCTGCCGTTGAAGGCCTGGCGTCTGTGGCGTTCGCGACGGGGCTCTTTTTTCAGGAATCTGTGGCAACTGACCTACGGAGCCATATACGCTATCTTCAAGCTTGAATCGCCATTTAAGGCCGAATCGCCCCGGGAGGAGCGGAATTCATGACTCCGTCGATTGCAGGAGGGAAGACCCACGGAAAGGGGCTCTCTGCCCGTGTGCTGAAAGCGATGAGCGTTTTCGGCGGTGTGCAGATGTCGACCATACTCTGTGGAATTGTAAAAGTGAAACTGATAGCCATGTGGCTCGGCCCTGCGGGCGTAGGGCTTTTCGGCATATTCAACGGCGCGGTCGATATGGTGAGTTCCATCTCTCAGCTTGGCGTAAGGTCGAGTGCGGTCAGGGATATTGCCGCCGCGCGCCATAGCTCCTCGGTGGGTGTGACTGTCACGGTTGTGAGACGCTGGGGCTGGATATTGGGGCTGTTCGGGGCCTTGCTCATGTTGGTTGCAGCCCCCTTGCTTAGCTTGAAGACCTTCGGCTCCTATGACCGCACGCTAAGCTTCATGTTGCTTGCCTTTGCGCTCCTGCTCGGGACTGTGAGCATGACGGAGCAGGCGGTGATGCAGGGAATGGACCGTCTGAAAAGCCTCGCCAAGGCCTCTGTATGGTCGGCTGCAACAGGGCTTGCCGTGACCGCTCCTATGTATTATTTTTGGCATCTCGACAGCATAATCCCGTCGATACTGGTCTATTATGTTGTGATTCTTATCGTTGTCATGGCCTATAGGGTCAGGAATGTGGGGGGCGGTGGAGTGAAGGTAGGCCTGCGTGAGACATTGAGGCGCGGGAGCGGTTTCATAAGGCTCGGATTCTACATGACTGTCGCCGACGCCGTCACACAGCTTATGAGCTATGCTTTCATCGCCTATCTCAACAATGCGGGAGGTGATTCGGAAGTCGGTTTCTATCAGGCCGGTTTCACAATAGTGAACCGCTATGTCGGGATTATGCTCACTGTGATTGCGGTGGAGTATTTTCCGCGAATCTCCTCTGTGGCGTCCTCGTCGTGGCGACTTAACCGCTTTGTCGCTCATGAGACGGTGATTATCTCACTTGTCCTTTTTCCTTGCGCCCTTCTTTTCATTTCGTTTGCTCCCTATATAGTTGGTCTGCTCTATTCGGGAGAGTTCGGTGTGGCGGTTCCATTCGTGTCGATTGCCATGGTCGGGGTGGTCATAAGGGGTATGTCGTATTGCATGTCGTTCGTGATTCTTGCCAAGGGTGACGGCCCTACGTTCATCGTCACTGAGTCGCTGAGCGCGGTGGCAGGCCTTGCGCTTAATATTCTCGGATATGAAATTTTCGGCATAGCCGGTCTCGGTTTGAGCTATACGCTGTGGTATCTTCTCTATATTCTGATAGTCTCTTTCGTCTATTTCCGTCGCTATCGCCTGCATATGCCGCCGGGGCTTATGCTGACGGGGACAGGAGCTGTCGCGGTGACCTCGCTGTCGGCTGCCGCCGGGCTGTGTTTCGGCGCGCTCTGGGTGCTTCCCGTCGCCTTGCTTGCGTCGGCCATTTGTGTGCGGAAAGTCGTGAAGTTGCTCAGACGCTAAATGACAGGCGCTTAAAATTTTTTGCATGTTTCGGCCATTGTTTGTAAGTTTGTAGAATTAAACGTATTCTGATTCATCTAAATAAGTTCACATATTGACACGTTTTAATATTATGAAATCAAGACTTTTTTCGCTGTCATTGTTGGCGGTGTTGGTATTCGGGGCTTTGGCCACGTCGTGCTCAAAGGAGCAGAAACTGCTTGAAGCCGTCCCGTCTGATGTGCAGCAGGTCGGCATGTTCCGTCTGAAATCCGTGATGGAACAGGCCGGATGTAAGTTTGACGATAATGGCGTCACCGCTCCCGAATGGGCCAAGGGTGGTTCTGCCAACGGCCTTGTGGGCTTCGCTGACTGCCTTGAAGGCTCAAAGGTGTGTGACATCAATGAACTTGCATGGGCAGAGAAAGACCGCAATCTCTACATGACCATGCTCGTAAAATCAAAGGATGAATTTGTGGAGGCGACCGCCAATGTCATTGAGTGGGGCGAAGAAGAGTCCGGTTATAAGGTAGGAGAGATGGGTGACATAGGGGTTTTTGTCAACGACGAGCGCGTGTGGCTCGATTTCATGTATCCTTCCCACTCCACCAAAGCTGTTGATGTCCTGAAATATTTTATCAAGCCAGCCGAAAAGGAATCGGTAGCCGCCCTGACCGGCATTGCAGCGATGCTTGAAAGCGACAATCTCGTCAATATTGCCGTGCGTCAGAGCCCTGTGCCGGCCTCCGGAAAGGCTGAGACGAAGGGTCAGAATCCTGAGCTGCAGACCCTGTGGTCGACAGCAAAGCTTAATATCAAGGATAATAAGATTGTGGCCACGAGCGAATTCATGAAGGCTGACGGCGAGGTCACAAAAATCAAGGGCTTGCAGCCTGTCAATCCCGCCGTCCTGGGTTATATTCCCGCTTCATGCAATATCGCCCTTGCTTTCGGACTGACTCCGGAGTTCGACTGGAGCATGCTGACAAGCGCGGCTATCGCTTCCGGCGGATTTCAGATGCAGGGGATGGTAGCTGCCGTCACTCCTTACCTCCAGGCTATCGACGGGACAGTGATGATTGCCGCCGGCCCTGCAAACGACCAGGCCTATAGCGATATCGAACCGGGCAACTGGCATTTTATCCTTATGGCCCATATGACGCAGGAGAAAATCAATTCCATTCTCGACATGATTCGCTCTACATTGTTCATGAACAGGGTGACTCCCGCCACTACCGACGATGGCGTCATGGTCATTCCCCAATATGGCATGAATTTCTATGTGGGTAACGTAGACGGTTATCTCGGAATCGCGAATTTCCCCTTCAATCCCAATCAGCAGAACGAGCTGTCTCCGCTCTTCAACGGCAAGGACGGAGCGTTGAGCATCGACCTGCCCTCGTTGAAGCTTATAAGCCCTATGGCTCCTGAATTTGGAGTCAAGGTCACCTCGCAGTTCGCAGGCGACAAGGGCTCGGCTGAAATCACTCTGCCCGGTACGGACGAGCCTATCCTGCAGGCGATTCTGAAAGCTTTTATGAAATAGAAATAGAAATGACCGAGACTATAAGTCTGCGCAGGCTCCTGCCGAGGGTGTTCCGTGGCAGTGAGCATGAAGCTCCCGTGAAGGATTCACAGCTGTGGCTCCATGAGGGTGTGGACTTCAGGCGTGGCGAATACTATGTGATAGAAGCCGAGAGCGGAACCGGCAAGTCGAGCCTCTGTGCTTTCATCTATGGCAGCCGTCATGACTATGACGGGGAGATACTTTTTGACGGAGTGGATTCGCGTGGCTTCGGCATCGACCGCTGGTGTGAACTTCGGCGACGCTCCCTTGCCTATCTTCCACAGGAGATGCGGCTCTTCCCCGAATTGACCGTCATGGAGAACATCACGATTAAAAACCGCCTGACCGGTTTCCGCTCCGAAGCCGACATACGCTCCATGTTGTCGCGCCTTGAGGTCGACAATAAGGCCGACACTCCTGCCGGACTTCTATCGGTGGGTCAGCAGCAGCGTGTGGCGATAGTCAGGGCCTTGTGCCAGCCGTTTGACTTTCTGCTGATTGACGAGCCGGTGAGCCATCTCGACGCCCGCAACAATCTCGCTGTCGCAACGCTTATCGACGAGGAGGCCTCGCGCCTCGGGGCGGCAATCATAGCGACCTCCGTGGGCAATAAAATCAGCCTTCCGAAATTCAATCTTCTGACCCTCTGACGAATAAACAATCTCTAAGACACTCTTGATAATGGCAAAGAATACGGTCTGGCGCCTGCTGCGCCGCAACATAAGCGCCGGGCAGATTGCGGGCTATGCACTGGCCAATCTCGTTGGGCTTGCGATTGTGCTGACCGCCGTGCAGTTCTACCGCGACGTCACATCGGTGTGGGATGATGAGGATTCTTTCATCTCCAAGGATTATATGATACTTTCGAAGCGTGTCAGCGGCATTGGTTCCTTTATGGGAGCCGGTGACGCCACGCGCTTTTCATCCGATGAGATTGCCGACATAAGCTCCCAGCCGTGGGCAAGAAAGGTGGGCAGTTTCAGTTCGGCTGCTTTCAACGTATATGCCAAGGTCGATTTCGGAGGGGCATCGATGGGCACGGCGCTTTTCCTGGAATCGATTCCCGACGATTTCTTCGATGTGTCGCCTGAGGGCTGGGACTACGAGCCGGGCCGTTCGGACTATGTGCCCGTTATCCTATCGAAGGACTATCTTTCGCTCTACAATTTCGGGTTCGCCACCTCTCGGGGTATGCCTCAGGTGTCGGAGGAGGTCATAGGGATGGTGCCCTTGCAGTTCTCGCTCAGCGGCAATGGTCGTCAGGAGTGGATTAATGCGCGCATAGTGGGCTTTTCGTCGCGCCTCAACACGATCGCTGTCCCCGAGGAGTTCATGCAGTGGGCCAACCATACCTTTTCCGATACCCCGGCTGAGAATCCGTCGCGTCTTATAGTGATGCTCGACCGTCCCGGCGACCCACAGGCCGAAAGCTATCTTGAGGAGCACGGCTATGAGACTGCGGGCGACCGTGCCGACAACGGCAAGGCGGCCTATTTCCTATCTTTGGTGACGAGCATAGTCATTGCCGTCGGTTTGATAATCAGTCTGCTCGCTTTCTTCATCCTTCTTCTGAGCCTCTATCTGCTCCTGCAGAAAAACCGCGAGAAAATCCATCAGCTCATGCAGCTCGGCTATTCGCCCTCGCAAGTGGCCCGCTACTACCATTATATAGTGCTGTCGGTCAACGGGCTCGTGCTTGTCGTGGCCCTCGCGGTCATGCTTATTGCCTCACATTCGTGGCAGTCCTCATTAGAGGCGCTTGGAGTCGAAGCCTCCCCTGCGTGGCCAACAATACTTATAGGCGTAGCTATAATGTCCCTCATAAGCATAGGAAACCTCGTCGCCATAACCCGTACCGTCCGCAAAGATTTTTAACATTTGCTAATAAGATTAAGGGATTGTGTGTTTGATAAGACGGAAAAATTGACTACTTTTGCAGATTAAGAGCACCTATTGACGCTCCAACCAATCACTAACCCTTGCGGAAGCTTGCCCACAAGCCACTGATGAAAGTTAAAATCCACAGCGAAGGAACCAATATACTCATCGTTGTCATGCTGATAATGATTGTTATCAATCTGTCGGCATGGATGTTTATACGTCCTGTCGCAATACCGTGGACATTCACCATCCTGTCGGCTATACTGTATGGTTTGATTGTCAATTTCTTCCGTTCACCCCGGCGTACTTTCCACGGCAACAGGGAAAATGTGGTGGTCAGTTCGGTCGACGGCACAGTCGTTGCTCTCGAGGAGGTTTTCGAGCCTGAAGTGCTCCGCCGCAAAGTGAGGATGCTGTCGGTGTTCATGACTGTGTTCAACGTCCATGCCAACTGGTTTCCGATTGACGGTGAAGTTCTGATGGTCCGCCACCATCGCGGACGTTTCCTCAGTGCCTATCTTCCCAAGGCGAGCATAGAGAACGAACGTTCGACAATACTTATCAGGGCTGAAAACGGACAGGAGGTGCTTGTGCGTCAGATTGCCGGGGCAGTTGCCCGTCGCATTGTGACTTATGCTGAGCCGGGCGACAGGGCGAATATCGAAAACCATCTCGGATTTATCAAGTTCGGCTCCAGGGTCGACATATATCTTCCGCTCGACGCCGAGGTTTATGTGAAAATCGGCGACAAGACCATGGGAGGCGTCACGGAAATAGCGCGTCTCCGCCCCCACAGTGATGAATAGGCTTCTCCCGCTGTATTCCCTCGGGGATATCAATCAAAGAATCTTTCCTAAAAGTATCATCAATTGAAATCGATAAGCACATATATTCCCAACACGGTCACTTGTCTGAACCTCCTTTCAGGCTGCGCGGCCGTCTTTTTCGCTTTCCATCTCGGAACTCAGTTCGGTCCGCTCCCGGCAATGGCATGGGCGTGGATTTTCATAGGTGCCGCAGCGGTTTTTGACTTCTGCGACGGGCTTACGGCCCGCATGCTCCATGCTTATTCTCCCGTTGGTAAGGAACTGGATTCGCTCAGCGACCTTGTCAGTTTCGGTCTCGCGCCGGCTTTCCTCGTGATGAACGAGATGATGGCGGAGGGCTCATCGGTGTGGGTGAGCTGCATCGCCATGATGATTGCCGTGATGGGCGCCCTGCGCCTGGCGAAGTTCAACGTCGACACCCGTCAGGCCACATCGTTTATCGGCCTGCCGATTCCCGCCAACGCTATCTTCTGGATCGGGACGCTCGCGTGGATTCAGTCACACACCTATCCCGGCGATATCGCGATGGCGGTCATTATCGTGGCTGTGTCGCTGCTGATGGTCAGCGAAATCAAGATGTTCTCGCTGAAGTTCGCAAATCTTTCGTTTCGTGAAAATGTGCGTCGCTACACGATTCTCGCCGCAGCGGTGATGTTTGTGGCTACCGGCGGAGTTTCGGGCTTCGCATGGACTATCATACTTTATATCCTTATATCCGTTTTGGGAAAGAAAACCGACCCTGACGCTACCGCTGATATGGATTGAGATTGCGTGGCGTGACGGAAATAAACCTCCGGCAGGGAATTTTTGTTAGAATTTGTACGTGGCTGTGGGTGGATTCGCTTCAGGGATACATGTTGCGCTCCCCATTCCGTTATATTTCACCTTTTAGAATCTATGTTGACGTTTTTCGGCACTATACTTATTCTCTATCTTGTATGGCTCCTTGTGAAGCCGCTGCTGTTCAACTACGCGCAGCGCAAGTATAGGGAGAAAATCAACGATATGTTCGGCCAGGCTTTCAATCAGCAGGGTTTTGGCCGACAGACATCATCATCTTCTTCATCCGGGCAGCCCCCGCGACGTCCCGGGGTCAAGCGCAAGATTTTCTCGCGTGACGAGGGGGAATATGTGGAGTTTGAGGAGATAGAGGTCTCTGCCGAGTATCGCTCCACTGAACAGTCAGACCCGTCCTACACTCCGCGCGAGCCTCAGGTAAGCGATGCCGATTGGGAGGAAATAAAATGATAACTGATTGATATTAAAGATTAATATTAAAGGTTAATCCTTAAATAAGGCACAAAATGTACATAATGGACAAATTTATGTCGCTTATGTACATTCTGTGCCTTATTAATTCCAATCCGTGTCTCTCGTGCTATTTGGTGGTGGGGAGGATGTACTGTAAGTGGACTTTTACGCAGCGGTTCATCTTGGCTTTGAGGCCACGGGTCGATGGGTCGTCGACGCGGCCTATGCCACGGATTTCATTCTCGAACGAGTCAACGCGGTAGGTCTTGGAGTCAACCTCGTTGAAACGGCCCGTGGCGCGGAGCCAGTTGAGTACAGTATGGGTACGTCCGTCGGAGAGGGTCATGTTGCGTTCGAGGCCCACTTGCTTGGCGTCGGCTCCCGAATAGTTGTCCTGGCTCGTAGCGAGGCCTTCGATGAGGATGGCGGTAACTACGCCATTTTCGATAACGTTGCGGATTTCAGCAACTGTCGCCGAATCGGTATAGTTGGCGATATGGCCCTCGTTGGAGGTGACTGCCGCATAGATGTCGGCGAGGCTGACGAGATATTCGCCACGGTCGATTGCGAAGTAGTCGCGGATGGTCTCGAGACCGCGGTGGGCGTTGAGCCCGAAGCTTTGGGTCTCATAGTAGTTGTCGTCGTCGAGGAGGCGCTGCGTGCGGGTGTCGTTGTCGATACGGTAGTACCACGGGTGGTGCAGGCCATAGATAGGAGCGTAGTAGTAGCCTGCGTTCTCGCGGAAGCGGGTAAGGTCCTCGGTGTCCATGCTGAGCGATATAGGACTTTCGCCCATTTCATATCCACGGGCCACTGAGTTGACTGTGAAGTCGCGGTTGGAGGGTTCGGTCGGGATATCCTCGGTCGGGAGGCCTTTGAGCGGTAGACCGCCAAGCAGGCGGGAGGCCACGTCGGCATTGTCGTCGAAGCGACGCTGGGTGAAGATACCGCCTGTCAGATAGTCGATGGCATTGACTGAGCTGGTGGCGATTGTCGGGGCATCGTCGCGACCGGAATAGTTGTTGGGATAGAAGACATAGAATGTCAGTTCGGTGAACTTGGATGTTTCGCCTTCCTTGACACGCACTTCGCGAATCTGGCGTTCGCGGTAGTCGCGGGTGTAGGTGTGGGTCTCGCCCATGCGCCATGAGCGGGCGTTCTTCTTGCCGAGATACCATGTGAAGCCGAGGTCTACTCCGAGGTTGGAATCCCATTTGCTGGCGGCGTGGTTGGCCTGGCCATATTCAAGGTCGAAGTTGGTCTGATAGAGCAGTGCGCGGATTTTGAAGTCAAGTGAGAAGCGTTTCGCGCGGGTGAAGAAGCGGCTGTACTGTAGCTCGAGGTGTGTACTGAGCTCATTGTCCGAGCCGTGGCTGTGCTTGTAGCCGAGATGGTGGACGCCTCCGATACCGGCCGTGAACAGGAACTGGTTCATGAGGCGCGGGCTGTCGGCACCCTCATAGCCCATGAAGAGGCGTGAGAGGTTGAATATCACACTTGCGCTGATGTCCCACCAGCGGGTTTTCATCTTGCGGTAGGGTGTGCCGTCGTCGTCGAGCATCACGGGGCCGTAGCCGTAGTGTCCGGTGAGGTATTCGGTATAGCCTTTGGAGTCGCCGCGTATGAATTCGGCTTTCACGCCGATGCCTGGAGTGAACCACTTACCGATACCGACTCCAAAGTCCGGGGAGATGGTCCCGCTGAATTTTCCGCGTCCGGAGTAGTCGCCACGGAAAGAGTGGGCGCCACCGGTGGCGAAAACAAACCAGTTTTTGCCGAATTTGTTGGTCATGACATTGTAGGGCGAATAGGTTTCCCTGATTACCTCTGTAGTTGTCGGGAGGTTGACGTCGGTAGTGTCGGAATAGACTATGCTGTAGTCCTTATACTGTTTGTCGAAATCCTCGTATGAAGGATTTTGGGCGGCGGCAGGGACTCCTGTTGCCATGGCCACACCTATGATGGTGGAGCCGACGATGTTTCTGAGTGTCCTTAAACGCTCCATAACTGCTGCTGTCAGATGAATTAGACTTCGGTTTTTTGGTGGATAGCAGTTGGCTGCTATATTCGATATAAATACTTAAGATGTTTTCAAATTGTGGGAGTATCTGATGTAAACCGCTGATACTTCGGGAGTTCCACCCCCCCCTATGGTATTCGCGGCAAACTCTCCCGGAGGAGGCGGGTCCGGAAGCCGGACTCCGGTTGACGCCATCGGTGACTGCACTGTCTGCTGCCCCGGGGAGCTGTAGAGCGGGTTGCTGCTGATGAATTCAGGGACCATTTCCTTCATTCCCCGCACTGTCGCGCTTTTGTCGAAACTGCGGGCCGTGGCCACCAGGCGGTCTATATCTGCGTTTATGCCGGCATAATCGCCTGCATAGACTTTGGCTATCTTTATTTTAGGATGTGACGAGGGTATCACACGCTCCTTGTCGGTGAGAAGTTCCTCATAGAGTTTCTCGCCGGGACGCAGGCCGGAGAATTCGATTCTGACATCGAAACGCCCGCTTAGGGCAATCATGCGGCGCGCGAGGTCTACGATTTTGACGGGGCGTCCCATGTCGAAAGCGAAAATCTCGCCTCCCGTCCCGAGGACTGCGGCCTCGAGCACGAGGCTGCATGCTTCGGGGATGAGCATGAAGTAGCGTATGATGTCGGGATGGGTGACCTTGACGGGGCCTCCACGGCGTATCTGTTCGCGGAAGATAGGAATCACCGAACCGTTTGAGCCGAGGACATTGCCGAAGCGGGTGGTGATGAAGCGGCAGCGGTTCTGTATTTTCGAGAGGCTCTGGCAATACATCTCGCAGATGCGTTTCGAGCAGCCCATGACGTTGGTCGGGTTGACGGCCTTGTCGGTCGATACGAGGATGAACTTCTGAGTGCCGTATTCCACCGCGAGGTCGGCGATGGTGCGTGTGCCCTCGATATTGTTTATCACACTCTCGCAGGGGTTGTCCTCCATGAGGGGCACATGTTTGTAGGCTGCGGCATGGAAGAGGATTTCAGGTCTGAAGTGACGGAAGAGGTTTTCCATCTTCATGCTGTTGCAGATGTCGGCAACGATGAAACGGCATTTGACATTAGGATAGAGGCGCTCTAACTCAAGGCTCAGCGCATGGAGGGGAGATTCAGCCTGGTCAACGAGCAGAAGCTCCGCAGGGGAGATGTCGGCAAGCATTTTCGAAAGCTCGCTTCCTATGCTTCCCGCCGCTCCGGTCACCATTATGCGCCTTGATGAAAGAGCCTTGCTGATATGCTCCATGTTGACCTTTATCGGATGGCGTTCGAGAAGGTCGGCCATCTCGAGGTTGATGAGGCGGTCGGAACTGTAGCCATAGGCTCCCGACGAGGTGGTGTAGCGGATATAGGCGTCGTAAGCGCCTTTGACGGCTATGCGCAGTCCGCACATGATTATGAGCGCGAAGCAGCACATGGTCATGAGGTCGCGCATAGTCAGGGTGTTTATAATGCGGTTGTCGGACCACGCTATCTTTACGATTACGACCACTGCCAGTCCGAGAGCGAGGGAGGCTCCGACGCGCATGAGATCGTTGAAGGATGTGCGGCGCAGTGTGCCCCTGAAAGTTCCGAAAACGAGGAAACCGCCCGCGATCGGGAGCAGGCATCCGAGCATCACGAGGGCTACAAGGCTGAGATTGCCGACGGTGACGGCGAGCCCGTGGTTGGCCACATAGGCAGCCAGGCCCGACAGATAGACCATCGCGCAGTCGAGAGTGAGGACTATGCCCGCAGGGAGGGCAAGTCTCGACATTTCCCGTGTCAGCAGTTTGCGTTGCACTTGTGTTCGGTATAAAAGGGCGTTTATTACGGTTTTTTGATTTTGCTCTTAATCTCTTTGACAATCATTCTGACATCGTCCTCCGTGACCCATGGGCCGGAGGGGAGGCATAGACCGCGCTCGAATAGGCTTTCACTGACGCCGTTGACATAGGCGGGGGCGTCGGCGAATACGGGCTGGAGATGCATCGGTTTCCAGAGCGGACGGGTCTCGACGTTGAGGGTTGCCAGATGTTGGCGCAAGTCCTCGGGGGTGAGTCCTGTCTTTTCGGGGTCTATGACTATGGTACTCAGCCAGTAGTTGCTGTCGGAGTCAGGGGTGGGATTGGAATGGTAGATAATGCCTTCTGTTTCGGCAAAAAGTCCGGCATAGAGAGCCGCAAGCCGGCGGTGGTGGGCTATGTGTTCCTCAAGGATTGTCATCTGACCGCGTCCGATGGCCGCACTTATGTTGCTGAGGCGATAGTTGTAGCCCACATGTTCGTGCTGGTAGTAGGGGAAAGGCTCGCGGGCCTGGGTGGCATAGAATATGCAGCGTTTTTTCGATTCGGCGTCGGGACAGATGAGCGCGCCTCCGCCGGAGGTGGTAATCATCTTGTTGCCGTTGAAACTGAGCACTCCGTAATCGCCGAAAGTGCCGCAGGGACGTCCTTTGTAGTCCGACCCGAGGGCTTCAGCTGCGTCCTCGACCACAGGGATGCCCCATCTTCGGCCTATCTCGCAGATTTCATCGATTCGGGCGGGCATACCGTAGAGATGGACGGCTATGATTGCCTTGGGCTTACGACCCTTGGCCACGCAGTCGCTGATTGCGCGTTCGAGCATGGCCGGATTCATGTTCCAGCTTTCAGGCTCGCTGTCGACAAATACGGGAGTCGCACCTTGGTAGACAATCGGGTTGGCCGAGGCCGCGAAGGTGAAACTCTGGCATATGACGGTGTCTCCATGGCCTACGCCGAGAAGGACGAGGGCAAGGTGGATTGCCGCTGTTCCGGCCGAAAGTGCCGCCACTTCCTTGCCAGGACAGTCGGGCTTTTCTGAAATCAGATATTTTTTCAGGTCCTCCTCGAAGCCGTCGACATGTGGGCCGAGCGGCACGACCCAGTTTTCGGCGAAGGCTTCGTCGATAAATCGCTGCTCGTTGCCGCTCATGTGGGCGAGGCAGAGGTGGATTTTCTTATTTTCAGTTGGCATATGCTTCAGATGCGGTCTTTCCGCTGAGGTTCTTTATCCGTATCGGGCGCCATTGCTTCGGAAGCAGGCTCTCGAGGGGTGGTATGATTGTTGCAAGTATTATTCTGAGGTCAAGCGCGAAGGAGCGTTTGGCCATATAGTCGAGGTTGATGCGCACCTTGTCGGGAAAAATGACAAGGTCATTGTAGCCTTTCGGGTCAGGCTGAGCAGCGAGGATGGTCTCCTCGTGGCGGTAGCGGATTGTCGCGGCTCCGGTGATGCCCGGTTTCATCTCGAGTATGCGTCGGGCGTCGCCACTGAGCCTGTCGGCATAACCGGGAACGTCGGGACGGGGACCTACAAGGCTCATAGACCCGCAGAGCACATTCCAAAGTTCCGGTAGCTCGTCAATCTTGTAGCGGCGCAGCAGTGCTCCGAGCGGAGTGATGCGGCTTTCGCCTGCCACACTGACCGATGAGCCGGAGTGGCCGGGGAGCATGGTGCGGAATTTGACGAGAGTGAAGAGACGTCCGCCTTTCCCGACACGCTTCTGTCTGAAAAGCACCGGCCCTCCGGGCATCATGACAGCAATCAACGCTCCCGTGACGAGTGTCAGGGGGAGTGACAGCAACAGGGCCGTCAAAGCGGATACGCGGTCAAAAATACCTTTGAGTGTCAACGTTAAAGCTGTGCGTTTTAAGGTTAAAAGGCTACTATGCTAAATATCTTTACAAAATTATAAATTTTAGCGCTTACGCTCCAACATTTTTTAAGAAAAATGTTGGAAGCGAGGCTATTTAACAATCGATTTTAACACTTTTCGGATTGCAACGGATGAGAAGGTAGCCTTGGGGGAGATTTTTTATCAGTTTCGCATCGCAGCCACGATGGCATGAGGCGAGCGACGAAGGATTGTTTTCGGAAATCGTGGCATACATTTCCATGCCTGCCCGGGAGGCGATTTCCGCGCCGATGCTCCACATGCGGGTGCCTGTCCCGAGACCTCTGCTTTCGGGTGACACGACGAGCCCGTGGAAACATTTCCCGTTTGCGAAACAGCGGAGGAAGTGATAGCCTGTCAAGGCATTGCCTTTCCATACGCCTATCATGAGCAGGGAGCCGCTGCGGTGGAGCCGTCTGAGGTTGCCGGGGTCGAAAGGATGGGGCCGGAAGTAGGCGAGAGAGGATGAAGGAAGTGTCCGGAGGAAGTCTGAAAGGGCGGGAAGTTCTTCCGGTGAGAGTGTTTGCCAGCGGAGACGGTCGATATTGTTATCGCTGTCGGTATGGTTTCCGCTGTCTGTGGCAGGGGCTTGGGTGAGATTCCGATTGATGATACTGTCCGCGATTTCATGGAGCTTGGGGTAGCGCCATCTGACAAGATGTCCGTTGAGCCATTCCACGGCTTTCCACAGCCCTGGGCAGCGATGCTTTATTCCAATCAGGATTCCTGTCATTGCAGTTCGTTACTTATCTCTTAGTGTTTGTTTTTAATGTCCCAATTATTTGGCGGTAGTATTCTTTAAGACAGTCGCTTACGTATTCGCGGCGGAATTTTTCGACTACGTTGGCCCGGGCTTTCACTCCCATTTCGCGCATGAGGGGAGGATTGTCAATCATTTTTTCGATTGCGGTGCGCAGGGCGTCGGAAGATTGAGGGGGAATGACGAAACCGTTGACTCCGTCAGATATGATTTCGCGCGAACCGTTGACGTCGGTCACTATCGAGGGGAGCCCCATGGCTCCGGCTTCAAGCACTGTGTTGGGAAAGCCTTCACGGTAGCTCGGGAGGATATGGAAATCGGCGGCGGCAAGCCATGGTCGCACATCTTCTACCCATCCTTCGGACAGATGGAGACGGTCAGTTTTTTCAGGCAGCAAAGGCAATTCGTTCTGCCCTTCGGATTCACCGGCCAATATAAGGTGGAAGTCCTGTCGGTCAATGTTTCTGAAGGCTTCGATGAGTTCGTGAAGGCCTTTGTCGGTCACGAAACGCCCTATGAATATTCCGACTTTGGTGCCCTCGGGAATTGCAAGACGCTCGCGGATTCCTGAGGCTTTCTCCCTGATTTCAGGCGTGAGGTCAAAGCTGACAGTGTCGACCCCCCTGACATTTCCGTTTCCGAGCACATGGAGTGGCTTTGATGTGATTCGGGCTTTGATAAGGTCGGATTTCACTCCCTCTCCTTCAGGGATTATATGGGTGGCGCAGGCGCAGGTCAGCCTGTCGGTCAGGCGGAGCAGCCGTCGCCGCAGGCCTTTGGCGGTAGGGAAGAGGAGGCCGGTGAAGGTGTGGACGCGCAGTGGCACTTTCGCTAACTTCGCTGCCATCATGCCGAGAAGCCCGGCCTTTGGAGTCATGGTGTGGATTATCAGTGGCCGCTCCCGGCGCAGGATGCGTGTGAGCTTTATGAGGGCGAGGTAATCGGAGACAGGTGAGATTTCCCGTTTCATCGCGACGGGAATGGTGCGCACTTCTTCGCGCCGGGCCACATTGTCGAGGTGGGAGTCCGGTGTCGAGATGGCTATGACTTCATAGTCAGCCGAGAGTTCACGCAGGGTGTCACGACAGAAGATGTCGAGCGACATTCCCACTGTCGACATGCGTATCAGCTTGGGTTTTGTCCTGTCACTCAAAATGTAAGGGAGAGGGTCATGGCCGGGGCCGCAGTGTTGGCGGGGTCGTAGACGAGGCCGGGATTGAGGGCGAGTTGTGTGCCGGAAGGTTTCTTGACTACTACCCGGCGTGCGCCTTTGGAGATGGCGGCGTCGAGAAGGTTGTAGAGGTAGAGACCGCACGCTCCCGCTATGGCTACATTGCGCACGTTCTGCCAGCTTTTCTTCTTGCTGCGGTAGCTTCCGGCTATCGCATCGTCGGCGTTGTGGTAGTCGCGGTTGTAGTTGACGGCACGGTGGTTGGCATAGATTGCCATTGCCGCAAGTCCGGCTTCACCTCCGAGAATCACCCAACCCTTGGCTTTCTGTCCCTTATACATCTGTCCGAGGCCGGGGATTATGGATAGCGCGAGAGCCTTGGCGTTATAGCGGCGGGTCAGGTCGAAGTCGTCGAACGCGGGTTCCTTGCCTGAGTCGTCGGCCGACACGGCGTAGAGCTGATAGAGATAGTAGTCATAGCTCATATCGGCGTTGTCTTCAAGGCTGATATATTCGTCGGCGAGTTTCGCATAGAATGTCGCCCGGCGCGGGGAGGAGAAGGTCACTTTATATTCTGCCTGCACGCGTGTGTCGCCTTCAGCATCGTTTGGAGCGGAGGCAAAGGCGGAGTCACCGCTTATAAGCTCCACTTTCGCTGATGCGGAGTCAAGCCCGTAGGTGTTCGCGAGATAGCCCACGAGGGGGTTGAAACGTTCGCTGCGCAACTGATTGATGTCGGCGTTGAAGGTCTCGAAATTCTTGAACGTATAGCTTTCGTTGGTGCGTTCTTTTTCAAGAGAGGCGGTTCCGTTTGACGCCCAGCGGGGTTTTTCGGCTGTCGCGGAAATTGAGATTAAAAGGGCTGTCAGAATGGCCAGAATACAAGAGATGGTTCTCATAGGTTCTGTTATTTAGGTTAAAAGTCTACTATGTCAGTTGATTGGTAGATAAGGCAATGCAAAGTTAAGTTATTTTTATGAAAGGTTAAGGTATTTTTGTGAAAAATAGATGCTTCCCTACCGTTAAAATCGGGATTCACGGGCGAGGAGATTCTTGTAAAGTCTGAGGTAGCGGTCTGCGGTGGCATTTATGTCGAAATCAAGGGCGCGTTTCCGGCATGCCTGACTGACTTTTTCGGCGAGAGAGGGGGCCTGAATCAGTAAGTTGACGGCTTCGGCTATGGCAGCCGGGTCGGATTCCGCTGTCAGAATCGCGGCTCCACCACAGATTTCCTTGACGCCCTCGACATCCGAGGCTATCAGGGGCACTCCGGATGCCATTGATTCGATTATGGCCAGACTGAGTCCCTCATAGTGGGTCGATAGGAGGGCTATGTCAGACTTCTGAAGCAGTTCCGTTGCATTATTGACATTTCCGAGAAAGCTGACTCTTGAAGTCAGCCGGAGCTTTTCGACTTCTATCTCCATCTTGTGGCGCAATTCTCCGTCACCGGCGAAAATGAGCCGGACATGCGGTGGCATTAACGGCATGGCCTTGATGGCGGTGAGATGGTCTTTCTGTGGACGGAAGGCCGCAATCATAAGAATGTCGCATTTCTCTGACAACGGTTTCTTAGGGGCTGCGGAGTGGAGCGGATTTTCAGGAATAGGGATTCCATTCGGGATGAGCGACAGTTTTCCGGTCAGTCTTTCCGGAAGATATTCGCGTAGCTTGCGGCTGACAGCCTCACTGCACGCTATTATATAGTCATATCTGTCATACATCCATCTGTCGACCGGTTTTAGAATCGGGTGGTGACGGCGGCGGTTGTCGGTGTTGTGTTCCGTTGTCAGCAGCACAGGCCCTTCGGGGGCGGCAATCGCAGAGAAGAGCTGTGCGGAAGTGTTATGGGTATGGACAATGTCGAAGCTCTTCATCAGTCTGTGCAGGCGCGGGATATGGAGCGGCGAATACATCGCGGCCTTTCCTTGTCCGAAAGCATGGATTTTGATTTCCTGCTCGTGCAGTTGGCTGAGCAGATGGGAAGGTGTGCGGTCAAAGATTGCGAGCTCCACATCATGGCCTTTTGCGCGCATCAGAGGCAGGATGTGGCTGACAAGAGTCTCCGCACCACCGACGCGGAGCGACGTTATGACGTGGAGGATTCTCATCGGAAGGACTTGGTTTTGTGGAGGATGTAGCGATAGAGGATATATCCGAGAGGAGAGACAAGCAGGGTCATGAGTTTCTTTGGAGAGTCGGCGAGCCAACGGCGGTCACGGGAAATCAGGCAGCTCGACACATAGTGGATGGCGGCACGCAGACGGTAAAGAGGAGTGGTGTGCTCGAGCGACATCTGGAGACGCCGCAGCTTGGCGAAGCTTCGCGGTGAGTCGAGATATTGCAGGAAAATTCGCTCCGACATGCTGTCCTTGCCGGTCTGATAGTCGACATAGCAGAGGTTGCGGTTGACCACGAGCAGGGGACGGCGGTCGCAAACTTGCAGAATCATGTAGAAGGGATTGAAGTTCTTTTCACCCGGAAAACCTACCATGGGTGCTACTTCTTTCATGAGCTCGGTGCGCATGGCCTGCTTCGTGTCGCCACGGTGGAAGCGACGCGACTCAAGGTCGAAGAGGAAGCAGCTTGCCATATCGTCGGGGAAGTATCCTCCTATCGGAGCATCGGTCTTGACGCTGAAGTCGAGGCCTATTATGCCTGCGTAGTTCACACTGCCTTCCGCTTCCCATGCGTCGAGAATCAGTTCCACTGCATTTTCAGGGAGAAAATCATCGGAATCGACACACATGGAGAGTTCCGAGTCAATGTTGGCATATGCTGTGTTGTAGCCTGTATAGAGTCCGCCGTTCTCCTTATAGATATAGCGGACAGGAATCCTGCCTTCACGGATAAAGTTTTCGACGAGTTGGCGCGTGAAATCAGTGGAACCATCGTCGATAACGAGCCATTCGAAATCGCCGGAGTGAGTCTGGGTGCAAAGGCTTTCGTAGACACGGCGGAGAGTATGGGCGCGGTTATATGTCGGGGTGAAAACAGTGAGTTTCATGGATGCTTCGGTTTAAAGGAAGAATAGGAGACACATTATTATTGACATGGAGATGTAGAGGAACAGAATGATTCCGGCTGCCTGATTCTGATTGGCCCATGCGCGCATGTTGCAAAGCGGGTAGACGAATATAACAGGCATGAGGAACCATGACAGATATGCGAAGCGGTTTGAGAAAGCGGCTCGAATCAGGAGTATCCACAGGGAATTTGAGAGCAGATAGGTAATGATAAGGGTGTTGAACCATCCGTCGCGAACGCCTTTGGAATTGATATATAGAAAGTAGATTATTGGAAGAGCGCTATAGAGCAGAAAGTCCCATCGAAAAAATCCTCCTGACTCAGCTTCGGTCAGCAGTGTATTTTCCGAAGCGCTTAAATACAGGTCAATACGGCTGTCGATTCCAATCAGCGATACGATGCTTGAGAAAAAACTACTGAAAAAGAGTGAGCATATTATACTGCCAATCCATATGTAAAGAGCGCTGAATGGATTCCTGACGAGAGTCAAGGCGACTACCGTTGAGACAATCGGGAGCATCACGCTTCGATGGATGCTAAGAGCTATTATGGCCATTAGCGCGGCTTTTGCATAACGCTCCTCCAATGCATAGGCCATGAAGAGCAGGGTCAGATTGCATGCGAGGCCGTTACGGAGGCCATTAGTGCCATAGGAAAAGAAAAATGCCGAACCGACGAGGAAGAGCATGCCGAGAAACGGACTCGTTGGGACGAATCTTTTCATGGCCCAAAGCCCGGTCAGTGTGTAGAGGACCGCTATGATTGTGAAATATGTCGATACGTGCAGCCCGTTAAGCTTGCAGAGATAAGTGAAGATTTCCCATCCCCATTCCGAGCCGAATGAGATGGAGGGGAATTCGGAGGTGTCGAGGGCTCTGTAGATAATGGCATAGTTAATAGTGTCACCGAAGACAGAGGTGACAGGCCGCATGCCAATCCAAAGGGCAAGAATGATGCTGATGAAGAGCACGGGGGCATAGTAGCCCTTGTTCTGTTCGCCTACAGCAAGGGTGTCACCGTTCATGCTCATCAGGATAACCGAGGTGGCCAAGCTGATGATTCCGAGCATGGAAAGGAAAAAAGGAAAATATGAGATTGCGTCCAATTCAGTAGCGGTTTTGGGTTTTGACTGATGTTGCCTGACAATTGTTTCTGATTTATTATCGGTGGATACCGAAGATGAATTCCCGTATTCTGCCGAGAGTGGTGACTCCGAGCCTGCGATGGAGGAAGCGCATCAGGCGTGTGCGCAAGGGGCCGTAGTTGTCGCACCACGTTTTTGCATAATGATGAATCGACACGGTTTCGGGTCTTATGTCGAGACGCCCTGTAGCGTCGTCGAGAGGGTTGAAATAGCTGTGGGGATAGATGGTGATTCCCCCTATTTCCTGCTCCCTGTCCTCTAATTTGAGCCCGAGAGGAATGAGTAGTTGAGTTATATGATAGACGACCGTACCCGGGTTTTGCCGTCCCTCCGCGTCGAGGAAGTGGAGACCGGAGTAAAGGTCGACAATGGATTTATAGACAGGATGATGGCTCGTGGCTCCTATTCCCAGGCCGGAGGCTACTCCGACTCCGACATGACTTTTCTCGAAACCCATGAATGGGCCGCGGGCTATTATATCGTCGAGTGGACGTATTAGCTCCACATCGGTGTCGAGATAGACTCCGCCGTGGTCATAGAGGATTTTGAAGCGGGCATAATCGCTGACAAAAGCCCATTTGCCTTTCGAGGCGGCTTCGCGGGTGTAGGCTACGGCGTCGATGTCGAAATTATCCTCGTCCCAGCGGCGTATTTCCCACTCCGGACAGTGACGGCGCCAGGAGTCGATGCAGCGGCAGGCCTCTTTCGGGAGGGGCTTGCGTCCGAACCAGCAGTAGTGTATCACTTTGGGTATCATGCCGTGAGTCTGTCAGTTAGCTATCAAGGAATAGAATTTATCAATCTCGGAGCGGTCAGAGTAGTCGCGTGCCGCTATATTGCGTGCGAGGGTATCGGTAATGTCCTTATTGAGGATGGCTTTTGCGAGGCCTTCGGCAAAAAGGGCGTTGTCAAGAGGCAGGATAAGGCCGTCGACACCGTCCTCTACCTGGGCCGGGGCGGTAGGATAATCAGAGACAATCACCGGCTTGCCGAGGAGACGGGCTTCCTGCACTGTGACGCAACGGCCTTCGTAGCGTGAGGGCTGGACGTAGAGGTCGCATGCTTTAATATAGGGATAGGGGTTGGTACGCTTTCCGAGCACACGCACGCAGTCTTCGACGCCGGCTTCCGATATCCTGTCGAGAATTAGCTCGCGGTCGGAGCCGTAGCCGATTATGTCCCATCTGAAATCGGTGAGACCGTGCGTGTCGCGCAGTCGTCGCGCTATGTCGGGTATGCTGTCGAAGTTTTTTGCATGGGAGAAGCGTCCGATTGAAAGGAGGCTTACACGGTGGCTGTCAATGTCGGTGACAGGGATAGTGACTTCGTCTGCAAGTCTGCGGATTATGGATGCAGGCAGTATGTTGCCTATCTCCACGATTTTGTCGCGCAGGGAAGGAAAGGTTTGGAGGAAGGCTCCGGTTACGCCCGGAGAGATGGAGACGATATTGTCGTAGGCACTCCATACTGGGAGTTCGAGAGGTGCATTGACGGCTACGCGGGAGTAGTCAGTGTGAATCCAGCATATTTTTTTCCGTGCATGGACTTTTGACAGGACGTAGTCGTGAGGGGTGAGGAAGGAGACGGCTATGTCATATTCGCGTTTGTCAATCACGGGGAGGTGAGGGGAGACATGACGGGCTACGTATGAGTGGATTGAGCAATCGAAGTTACGGATTTCGGTCGCTGACGGAGATTGGTGTTGAAGGCGGGAGAGATAACGGCTGTGGCGGATGCGGGCGAGGAGGCGTCCGAAAGCCACTCCGAATTGCCGGCGGCGCAGAGCTTCGGTAAGCGGGGCTTCAATCACGGCATAGGCCGGAATCTCAGGAAGAAGTTTCACTTCGCGGGGGATATGGCGGAGCATTTCTCCCCGCTGCGAATGGAGGAAAAGAGTTACGTCGACACGCGAATAGTCGAGGGATTGGAGAAGGCCTATAAGGGCGTTTTCCGCTCCCCCGAGCTCGAGGTAGTGCATGGCAATCAATATGCTTTTCTTTTCCATTTCAATTATAACGGCCGGGTTATTTCAGATATGAAGTTGCGCGAAGTGTAGACCATGGCGCGGAGAGCATGTCTGACTTCATCGTAGTCAATCTTATGGAAGGGGACTGAATCGAGCCGACTGACTTTACGCTCGCTGAGGTTGAGAGAACTGAGAAGGTCGGTGGTGCGGATATTGATATTCTCCCTGCGGTCTACCGAATAGAATGGTTTTTCGAAAATGACTGAGAATATGATGCCATGGTATGAGTCGGTGACGACCATATCGGCATTTTCTATAAGCGACACGAATTCCAGCGGGCCGACTGAACTACAGTCGATGGCGTCTATGGCGGGACGCGTGGGGCTGACTGATACTACAGGGAGTCCGAAGCGTTCATGCAGATAGATGCACAGCATGTAGGAGAGGGGGCTGTTGTCGAAACTATAGAATAAAATATATCTTTCGGGGATTGCATGGGATGAAGGGTGGACGGCGAGTGAACTCCAGTGTTCAGCCGTAAGGAGAAAGGCCGGGTCGGCTGTGACGGTAGCTTCGGTAACGCCGAGGATGTCGAGGATTCCGAGTCCGCTGCGTTCACGCACGGAGACTGCGTCGAACGAGCGAAGTCTTTCGGCTATGGTCGCGGAGTCTGCCCCGTAGATACGGTCGGTAGCGAAACTTGCGGCGTAGCTTGCCTTGCGTCCGGAGCGGACGAAGTCGAGGTAGAAGGCCGGGTCATGACCGTTAGGGAACAGGGTGTTCCATATCTGGTCGCTCCCGGCAATATATAGGTCGGCCTCGGGTGGATTGGATTTAAGGCTTTCGGCTGACTTATATTTCTCCGTGAGATTGAGGTGTGACGAAGTGAAGCGGTCAAAGGCTTTTTTTCGCGGTAGACGGCGGATGCGGCCCGGAATTTTTGCGAGGAGGTAGAGATAGCGGATTAAGAAATGGTCATAGACGGGATTGTCGACTTTCGTGAAGGAATAGTGGCCCGAGAGGTAGGGAGGTTTGTAGTCAATCACTGCGACGTCGTGGCCAAGCTCACGCAGATAGGTCTGCATGGCGAGAGTCTGGAGGGATGCTCCATGATTGTAGACGTCGTGGCAAGTGATTATCTTAATTTTCATCGGTTTAATTTTCTATCAAATCAATTACTTTCATGGCTTCTGAGTAAAGGCTCGTATTGACTTCATTACGTAGGTTTGACACAAATCTATCGCGAAGATTTATGTCACCGATAAGTTGTATTATATTTTCAGCAATGGATTCAGCGTTCATACCGGCAATAAGGCCATTGACACCATTGGAAATCTGGTCGTGTATAACAGGGAAATCGGTGCTGACTATTGGCTTATGGAGAATCTTGGCTTCGCCTACAGTCAAGCCGAATCCCTCGAATTTAGATGTTTGGACATATATGTCGCAGGCCTTTATATAAGGATAGGGGTTTAGTCGCTCGCCCTCAAGAATAATTTTTTCACTTAGCCGTTTTTTAGCAATTTCTTTCTTTATCTCAAGCTCCAAACTACCGCCCCCCACGATATGCCATCTGAAGTCAATTCCTTTTTCCGAGAGGATATATGCAGCTCCGAGTAGAAGATCATACCCTTTCTGTGGGACGAGGCGTCCCACAGTTGTGAGATGTATATGTCCGTCATTGTTGTCAATGACATTTTCCCTAAAGGCAAGCGATCTGATTAGGGACTCGGATAAAATGTCGTGGACTGTTACGGGTGTGACTTCTATATAGCCGTCAGCGAGTATTTTGGCCGAGAGAGTATCGGATACGGTCACGACAGAATCATATTTCGTATAGAATGACTTGCAGAAAGTGGGGTTATAGCCTGCTTTGATGAGATCGACATTGATCCACGCTATCTTTTTTCGGGCTTTCACCTTCTCTGCCACATAGAAAGTGGGGAAGCCCTGATGGTAGGCTATGGCGACGTCATAAACCTTTTTCTGTGCCGGAAAACGTTTGCCGAATGTGGACCAGTACAATTCCGCTGAGTGTCTTTTGACAGGCATGCGCATACGCAACGAAAAAAGAATTCTTGCAAGCCTACCGGACATTCCGGTAGCAGGTGTGGAGAGGATATACGGTCGGAAACCTTCGGGCAGGAGCTGCTCGAAGAGTCCACCTCCGGCACTGACCATCAGAGTTATATCATATCCACGTTCAATCAATGCAGGCAACAATGAAACAAGGCTCTTCTCAGCCCCGCCGCAGGCGAGGGAATCAATATAGATGAGGAGAGATATTTGGCCGGCGCTTTTCATTGAACAGGTTTTAAGGCGATAAGTTTGATACGGATGAAGTTCTTCACAGCCGTGCGTTCGTCATCATTAAGAAGGAGACAGTAGGAGAGAATTGAAAAGATTGTGGCAGACAGGATGCAGCAGAGCGTCAAGCGGAGGAATGACGGTTCCATAAGGGAACAGAACATGCGTAGCAGGAGATAGACGGCAAGTTCCAGGAAAAGCACTTTGAACACGGAGTTTTTAAGAAAATGTCCCGTGGCTGCCACGCCGAAATTGCGGGCCATCAGGAAAGCCACAATTGTCAGGGAGAATAGGACGTCAAGACTGAAAAGCGCACATGCCGTGAGAGGGGAGAGCCCTCCGTAGAGAGCCATGAAAACGAGTCCTACAGCCAAAGCCGCCGAGAGGCTTTGAAGAAGATTGAGCGCACGGTTTTTTCCTGCGGCCTTTATCGCTTCCGCTCCGACAAGCTGGGCCATGAGAAGTGAGTCGGCAATAAGGAATATCAGGCAAAGTTCCGGTGAGAGACGGGGGGGATTGCCGAGCCATAGACGGAGCACATAGTCACACTCCGCAATGAGCGGCATGGCCACAATGCCATAGAGAATCATCGAGCCGAGCGAGGCGCGGTAGGTCAGGGTCGAGAATTCAAGCATGTTTTTTTTGGCATAGGCCTTGACCATGCCGGGATAAAAGACTCCTGACAGATTGTAGGCCAGTCCTACGACGGCACCGGAGACTGTGTTGGCAATGCCGATTGTCGCGTTCATCGCTACTCCGCAGAAGAAATTCACCACCATGTTGAACCCCGATGTTTTAAGCATTTTGCTCACCGAGCCGAGGATTTCCCAGGAAGAGAAATTTACAATCGGTTTGAAAAGGACCTTGTCGAAATGGAGTGTCACATGGGTTTCCGGATAGCGGCGCGTATATATTATATAGGTGGCAAGGTAGACGAGAGGCAGGATGGCATAGATAAATGCGAGGATAATTACCCGGCTTTCTTCGATATTTGACACATAGACTACGGCACCGAGCTTCATCATCGAGTAGAGGGTTTCCATTAAGGCAAGCACGTTGAATTTCTCGTGGGAAACTATTACGGCGTTATAGGGGGTGCGTATGAGCATTGTGACCAATGTCAAAATCGAGGCCTGAAATACCCAGAAAGCGGCGCTTTCGCTTCCGGCAGGAACTGTCAGGTAGTTTCGGAGATACCATAGACCTACGGTCTCACCGAGAATGACGAAAAGGATGCAAATGGCTGAAAAGGCTATCAGGGCCGAGCTGAAAGTCCGTCGCATGCGCCCGATGTCGCCACGGCCGAGTTCGAAAGTCATGAAGCGTGACACACCGATGCTCAGCCCTACGGTCACGAAAGAGAAGACACCCGCGAGGCTTCCCGCCACATTGAGCAGGCCATAGTCGTCAACGCCGAGTGCCTGGAGGGTCAGACGCACGGTCACAATGCCTACAACCGTAGTGATGAGCGTACGGCCATAGAGCATGAGTGCATTTTTGGCTAAGCGCAGGTTACCGGCCATTTATTATGGTGGTTAGATGTCTTTACATTTCTACCGGCTGGGCTTTTTTCTTTGATTCCGACCGGTGACCGGATTTCTTTCCGTCATTATCTTCGTTTTCATCGTTGTCGCTGTCGTCCTTGGAATAACCGTAGCTGCCATAATTGCCGTAATGATATCCGTAGCGGTGATATCCGTAGCGGTTGTAGCCATAGTGGGAGAATTCCTGATGGGTGCCGTTTAGAATCACGGAAAGGTTGGGATAGCGGCGCTCCTGATACCATGTCTCGATGTCGGTGAGGAAGGAGCGATCCATGATATGGGCGCGGACGATGAAGAGGGTCATTTCTGCAAAGCGACTGATGATGGCGGCGTCGGCGACGATTTCAACCGGTGGACAGTCGATAATCACATAGTCGTAGTTCTCCTTGAGCTCTTCCATCATTTTGGAGAAGCGGGGAGTGAAGAGCAGTTCAGAGGGATTGGGCGGTATGGTTCCGACGGGAATGATATCGAGTTCGCCGAGACGCGTGATGACATCATGATAGTCGGCCACCTGACCGCTGAGGTAGTTGGAGACACCCATCTCAGGCTCGTCGATATATTTCGAGAGCGAGGCTTTGCGGAGGTCGAGGTCAACGGCTATGACTTTCTTCCCCTTGATGGCGAGCGCGGTCGAGATGTTGGCGCATATGAATGTCTTGCCACTGCCGGGGTTCATCGACGTCAGCATCACCACGTGGTGGCCTCCGTCGAAGCCGAGGATAAACTCGAGGTTTGTGCGCACGACTCGGAAGGCTTCGTTCATCACATTCCGGCTTCCCGCTTTCACGAGCAGGCGGTTGTCTTTGATTTCACGCGCCACCCTGCGTTTGCCCTTCCGCTCGGTGGCGAGAGGGATTTCTCCTACAAAGGGAGCATGGAGCACCTGCAGGTCCTTGCGTCCCCTGACGGCGGTGTTGAAGGTCTCGATGAGAATTATTATGCCGCTTGGAATCAGCAGTCCAATCAGCAGGGCTATCGCGAGCACTCTTGTGGAGTCCGGGGTGACCGGAACCGGCGATGAGGAGGGCGACTCTATCAGACGGGTGTTGTAGGCGGTGAAAGCCTGTGACAGTTCATTCTCCTCGCGCTTCTGGAGGAGGAAAAGATAGAGCTGTTCCTTAACCTTTTGCTGACGTTCAACCGAAAGGAGATATTTCTCCTGCTGCGGATTGACCGTGAGTTTCGACACTGCCTGCGATTGGGCCGAGGATATGGCCCTGCGCTGGGTGCCGAGCATTGTCAGCTCATTGTCGAGAGAGCCGAGGATGCTGCTTTTCATCGTCCTTAGCTTGTCGTCGATGTCCATGACAAGGGGGTTCTGTTCCGACGAGACCGCTAGGTGGTTGTTGCGCTGGAGGAGCAGAGAGTTGTAGGCCTGAATCTGCGCTTCGATGCCCGGGTTGTCGATGCCGGAGTTGGCCGGTAGCTGCTCCTTGTCGTGGAGGCCGTCGCTGAGATAGCTTCGGAGATATTTCGTCATATAGACGCGGTTGTCGAGTTCGCGTCCGGCTTCTTCCGTCGACGCCTTCTGCGAGAGGGCTATTCCGCCCATCGACGCGACATCCGTCACGAGGTTGCGCGACTTGTAGTCAGAGATATCGCTGTCCACGTTGCCGAGCTCGCTTTCAATAATTGCGAGGCGGTCGCGTATGAATTCCGTGGTGCTTGTGGTCACCTGGTTGCGGTCCTTGACCCAGTTTTCGTTATATACGGCCACAAGCGTGGAGAGGATGTCCTCACCGCGCGTGCGGGAGACGTCGTAGTATTTGAGGTCTATGATGGAAGCTTTGTTGTTGCGCTGCTCTGCAATGATGCCACCCTGCACCTTTCCGATAACCGAGCGCATCGGCGAGCGCACTACTTTCAGATTGTCGGTCATGCCGGCATGATAGTAGGGCGACGGGTTTACGGTCATCCTGCCGAGAGGAGTCTTGACTGACTTTCCCATCTTGAAGGTGAAGGTGCCTTCGGTCTTTTCGCCACCGATGATTATGCCGGAGAGCCTGACGGTGCTGTCGCGGCGTATGGCGATACTGAATTCCACGGCATCAGTGTCGCGAATGTCGGGAATCTCGACCGCTACAGGCAAGTCGAGTCCATAGGCGGCATTATCGTGGAAGGGACCGGGATGGAAATATTCTATGTCGAGCTTCAGGCGCTTGACTATCTCCGAGGCTACAGCAGCCGTGCGCATCGACATTATTTCATTTGTGATGTTCACTCCCTGCCCCTTGATGCCCAGCTCGTCGAGCAGGGCTTCGGAGCCTCCCTGTTTCTCGTCGCCTTTCACCATTATCGAGGCCGACGAGAGATAGACTTTCGGGGTTATCTGTAGATAGTAGTAAGCCGCTCCGAAGGCAATGGCGAGTGATAGCACAAACCATTTCCAGTTACCTAAAAGGAGGAAGCCGACATCCTTTATTTTTGCAAAACCTTCCGTGCCGTGGCGGAAGGAAGCTGCTGTTGACGATGAGCCACCCTGTGCCGGTGCGGGTTCGGGGTTAAGATTGCGTTCCATGGTTGGATATATGTGTTTTCCGTGATTTGTTATTTAGCAATGAGCACTGCCACGCTTACGCCGAAAGTGAAGAGCGACATCCAGAACGCCGGTGTCATGAAGCTGTTGCCGTTGGCGGTCGACTGGTTGGCCTTGACCTGAGAGGGCTCGACGTAGATCATGTCGTTCTGCTTAAGATAGTAGGCCGGGGAGGCATAGATTCCGTCAGCGCGGGTGAGGTCTATGCGGTGGGCTATCTGCTGACCGTTTTCAGTGCGTAGAACGAGCACGTTGGTGCGCTTGCCGGATATGGCGAGGTCACCGGAGATTGACAGGGCCTCCATTATATTGAGTTTGTCGGAGGGGAATTCATGGCGTCCCACTCCCGATTCACCTATGACATAGTAGGCCATATCGGGGAAATCGACAGTCACTATGGGGTCGCGCAGAAGGCTTCCGGCGAGGAGGCGGTATTTCACGAGTTTTGCCACCTCAAGGCGTGTAAGCCCCTCGACCGACAATTGTCCGAGCACAGGCATGTCTATTTTTCCGTTCTTGTCAACAGTGTAGATGTCGACATGTTGAGTCTGACTGCCGTTATTGACGCTGATATTGAAGATTTTTGCCAGTTCCTCGTCGCGACTGTGCACATTGATGTTTAGTTTGTCGCCGGGCTGGAGACGCAGTTCGCCGCCTTCCTGGAGGCGTAGCACCGCGTTTGGAGGGAGGTCCTGGATATATGCGATATCTTTAGCCGGGCCGCAGCCGCTTAAAAGGGCCATTGAGGCAAAAAGCAGCCCCGCAAGGGTGTTTCTCGTAAGCACTGAGATGAATTTCATGATTTGTGATGGTTCTTTAGGTATTGTAAGCTACTATATTAGTATTGTAATCCAATCAACAAAATTACTAATTCTTGTCAAGCCCCGCAATGAATTTTTTGAAAAATAGCCCGTGACGATTCGCCACGGGCTATTTTTAACATTTTCCCCTCTAACTCTGCTATTTCAGCGCGGCTTTTGCCGCAGCAGTTCTCAGTAGGGATATCTTTGTCCACTGTGTTTCGTAGTTGAGCCCCTGACGCTCGCGGTCGCGCACCTTGAATCCGCATGTCGGGCTGATTGATATCATGTTCATCGGCACATAGCGTTCGGCCACGGAGATGGCAGTCACGATGTCGTCCACATTCTCAAGGTTGGGGAGGCTCCCGTCGACGAGCCCGAGAATCACGCGCTTGCCCTCGGGAAGCCAGCGGAGCACATTGATGTCCTCTGGGCGTGAAATCTCAAAGGGAAGGAGGAAGGCGTCAGCATCGACTTTTTCAAGCATGAGGCGCAGATGGGCGAGCTCCTTTTCGTCGGCCCAGCGGGGCACGCGGGTCTCGTCTGCGGCGATGCTGAGGGTGATTTCAAGGTCAGCCGGTCGGCCTTCCACCGAGCGGTTGATGAGCTGGAGAAGCGTGTCGGTTACCTCGTCGGCATTTACGCCACCAAGCAGCAGCGTGCGGTCAAACTCAGGGTCGCTGAGACGTCCCCAGACGCCGGTGTCGAGCTGAATGTGGCGGCAACCGAGGCGGTAGAACTCCTCAATCGTGCGGCGGTAGGCCCCGACTATGTCGTCGATGAGGCTTTCGGGCGTGTCGTAGAGCTTGGAGATATCGCCGTTCGACGACAGGAGTATGCGCATGTAGAGCTCTCCGGGCGAAGGGATGGTCTGGCGCACCTCTGCGCGTCCGGCTGTAAGCTCCTGCATGTGGGTATATTTTTCGAAAAACGGGTGCTCGGGATTGAACTCTATGCGTCCGTTGAAACGTAGTAGGTCGTGGCGCACCACTTCGTCCTGATATATGTGGCCGGTGTCTATGCGTTCGCGGCTCATCCCGAGGAAACCTTCCCAGAAATCGCGGTCCCAGCTTTTACGGCGCATTTCGCCGTCGGTCACAATCTGGAGGCCGGCTTCGATTTCGCGGTCAATCAGGCGGTCAATCACCCGGTCTTCCTCCTCATGGTAGGCTTCGCGGCTGAGGTTGCCGCGCACCATTTCGCCAAGTGCGTTTTCAAGTTCTTCGGGAGGGAGGAAACTGCCCACAATCTCAACTCGGGGCATTACAATTGATTGGTCCATATCTTATTTTTCTGTTGGGTCTGCAAAATTAGCTATAAATTTTAGCATTATTTAAAGGTGTCAGTTAAAAATGATTAACCGAGCTTGCACTTGCACCCTTCTACCTGATTGAGCCTGAATGTGTTGAATGTCATTGTCATGGCGTCGAAGGTCAACAGCCGGTTTATGAGCGCGTCGCCCGTGCCGACGAGCAGTTTCACCACTTCCGTGGCCTGCAGTGACCCTATGACACCCACTACGGTGTTCATCACTCCTGAGACGGCGCATGGCAGTTCCCCGTCGGGGCCGGCCGATGTCGGGTCGAAGATGCAGCGGTAGCACGCGCTCCCTTTCACATGGCTGAACACCTGGCCCGAGAAGCGCGACACAGCTCCGAACACCATCTTCTTGCCTGTCATTACGCAGGTGTCATTGATGAGCAGGCGCGTCGCGAGATTGTCGGTGCAGTCAACCGTTATGTCATATTCACCGATGATTCCGGTGGCATTGTCCCCGTCGAGCATCAACGGCATCTTCACAATTTCTATATCAGGATTTATCGCCGCCATTTTTTCAGCTGCGGAGTCGACTTTGAGGCGTCCGATGTCGGCTGTGGTGTGGATTATCTGACGCTGAAGGTTGCTCAGGCTAACGGTGTCGGCGTCAAGGAGTCCGATTGTTCCTACTCCCGCAGCGGCGAGATAGAGCGCGACGGGGCTTCCGAGACCGCCGGCACCGACAATCAGCACCCGTCCGTTTGCGATGGCCTGCTGGCCTGCGAGGTCGATTTCGCAGAGCGAGAGGTGGCCGCGGTAGCGGGTAGACTCCTCTTTTGTCAATTTTCTCAGTGTCATTTCGAAGGGGTTCTGAAGTTATATCCGCAGTCTTTCACCATCTTTATGTCCTCATCTATCTGAGAGCCTATGGTGGTTAGCAGGTCGCCCATGATGCTTCCGTTGATGCCGATTCCGAGGGCCTTGCGCTGGGTCTCGCGGCTGATGGCGGCACGGCCTCCGGCAAATCTTAGCACTGCTTTTGGATGGATGAGGCGGAAAATTGCCACAGTGCGGAGTATCTCGCTGTCAGTCAGCGGGGCCGCGTTCTCGAGTGGTGTCCCCGGAATCGGCGACAGTATGTTGATGGGGATTGAAACGGGCTTGACCCTCCGCAGTGTCAGGGCGAATTCCACGCGCTGCTCCATGGTCTCGCCCATGCCTATTATGCCTCCGCAGCAGATTTCCATTCCCGCTTCGCGTGCGGCTTCGATGGTTTTTATTTTATCCTCGATGCTGTGGGTGGTGCAGAGGGTGGGGAAGTGGGAGGGTGCTGTCTCGAGGTTGCAGTGGTAGCGCTCCACCCCGGCCTCGCGCAGGCGGCGCAGGGAGTCGGCGTCGAGCAGTCCCATTGAGGCACATAGCCCCATGCCCCCCTTCTCGGATAGCTCGCAGTAGTAGCCGCAGGCCTTCTCGAGAGCTTCACCGCTGAGCGAGCGTCCGCTTGTCACCAGTGAGAAGCGCCCTATGCCTCGCGAGCGGTTGTAGTCGGCCATTTTCATGCATGTGTCGCGGTCGACCATAGGGTAGACCGCTATGTCGGTATGGTGTCGGGCTGACTGCGCGCACCATTTGCAGTCCTCCCCGCATCGTCCCGAGCGGGCGTTGATTATGGAGCATGAGTCGAAGTCCCGGCTTCCGAAGCGCTTGGTAATCTCGGCAGCCGCTTCAAAAAGTTCCTCCTCGTGGGCGGTGTCGACCGATGCGAGGCTCATGGCTTCATTTTCGGAGAGTTGGTCTCCTGAAAGGATTTTTTCTTTGATTGATTTTATATCCGGTGTCATATATATGTTTCTGTCTGTGTGAAGTTCCGGCAAAATTACTAAAAACTATCCAACCCTTGTGTATAATCGCACTATTTACCCGCTTTCGTGGGCTTAATTTTGCCCCGTCCCCACTCAACACTCAAAACTTCACACTCAAAAATTCAAAAACAGTGCTTCTTCATCTCGACAGTTCCCAAATGCTTGATTTGTGGCGGCTGCATGCCGCCTATCTTCCACCGCTTGTCGGCGCGACCCTTTCAGGTCGTGAAGCCATCGACACCAAGGCTTATTTTTCCGCTGAATTCAACCGCTGGTACCGCCGTCTGCTTCTCGAGGCTCCCGAACAGTGGCTGAAGGTCGACGAAATCTCCTCGCGCGTGAAACTCCCGCCGTCAGTGGCCTCCGATTCATCCACGCCTCTGATCCTTCCCGACGGAGTTGTAAGGGTGGTCTCGGTCAGGCTCGGCTCATGGCTCCGTAAGGCAAGGATAGTGACCGACCCATCCGACCCCCTGATTCTCCGTCAGTTGCATCCCTACACCCGCGCCACCTCTTCACGTCCAATTGCCCTGTTCTCCGACGGAGAGCTCCGTCTCTATCCCGCTGCCGCTCCAGCCGACCGCATAGTCTCCCTGCGCTGTGTCTCTTTTGCGGAAGGAAGCTATGATTTCGACGATGCCGCCCTCGCAGGGCTTCATCCCGCACTTCAACCTATTGATTAGTTGTTAACTCCTTAAAAATTATATGCCTAATGATTAATGAACCCGATTCAGCTTTTATCAATGCCCGTTTTGCGTGGCGGGCGGGAGCCAGGCTCCGCGCCACCCGTCGACGGCTCATGCGCAACACCTATGGCGACCAGTGGAGCGACCTTGTGAAGACCTCCGACGGCCGGGTGCTTACCGAGTATGAACGCGCGGTAGGCTCGGGTATGAGTCCTATGACCAATAATCTCCTCCGCGCACTTGTGAAGACAGTTGTTGGCCGCTTCCGCTACAATGTGAGTCAGGAAAATCACTCCTCTTCTGCCGATTTTCAGAAATTTTCTGTGGAAAATCAGCTCGATGAGCTTGACTCGCGCGCCATTGAGGAGTTCCTTATTTCAGGATGCGCAATTCAGAAGCTCACCTGTGAGCGTCGCTCGTCGGGGCTGGGCGTATGGGCCGACAACGTGAGTCCCGACAGTTTCTTTGTAAGTCCCTACCTTGATCCTCGTGGTTCGGATATCCGTCTGATTGGCATGACATCCGACATGCCTCTCAGTGAGGTGAAGCTCCGTTTTGGCCATGGCTCTAAACGCCGTTGCAGGGAGATTGAGCGGATTTACACCGATTCTGTCCACGCTCCCGTATTCGGTGCTCCTCTCAGTCTTGGTGAGGGCCGTTCCGAGCCGGATTTTCTGCGCCCATCCGACCCGGCTATGTGCCGCGTGATAGAGGTGTGGAGTTTCGACATTGATTTATCCGAGCCCGGCGACGACCCCCATTGGCACTGCCGCTTTTTTACTCCTTCCGGAAAGCTGCTCGACGAGACCCGCTCGTTGCTGCCGGGAGGTTCCCATCCCTTTATAGTGAAGATGTATCCTCTCACCGGTGGAGCCGTCCATCCCTTCATCGAGGACCTCGTTGACCAACAGAAGCATATCAACAAGCTTATTACCACTATTGACCATGTGCTTGCCAACAGTGCCAAGGGTGTGCTCCTTCTGCCTACCGACTGCCTGCCGCCGGGCACTGACTATGTTATGGCCGCCGGAATATGGAACAAACCGGGTGGCGTACTTCCCATAAATCCCCATGCCCGTCAGCTCCCGGTAGAGATTTCGTCGTCGGGTCATAGCGAGGGTGCCGCCAAGCTTCTTGAGTCGGAACTGAAGATGTTTCAGCAGATTTCGGGGGTGACATCAGCTCTGCAGGGACGGGCGGAAGGTTCCAACACCTCTGCTTCGCTGTTTGAAAGCCAGGTCTATCAGTCGGCAATCGCGCTTCTTGATGTCTATGAGACTTTCAATTCTTTCCGCTCGGAGCGTAATCGTGCCGCTCTTGAGTTTATTAATGTTTTTTCACAATGATGTGCGCGATTCTTACTATAGTGTGCTTGTAATTTTGCCAATATGAACCAACAAAAAACCACAGTCTATATGTTTTCTTTAATCGAAACCCGTAACCGCCATCTCCTCCGTGCCGCCCAGCGCTACATCGACTCTCTTCCCGAAACTTTCTACCTCGACCTTGCCACTGTCGCAGCAAAGGTGGCCATGTCGCCCGCTCCCTGCTATTATTGCAACTACATCTATGCCCTGCGCATGCTCTATGTCTACCGTAATTCCAACATAAAATTGAAAGAGGGGAGGCGTACCGCGCTTTGGGCCGAACTTAGCCGTAAGGTCGACGAATTTATCGCCAGGCATCCATGTTCTGTCAGCGAGGCTCTTGCAATGGTGCTCTCGCGCGGTCAGGCCTCGCAGTTTTTCATATCGCCGGTCACAGCCAATTCCATCCTGCGCCGTTATTTCAATCCCAAGACCCGTAAACTCATGATACCGTGATTCGGATTATCAGCCTCTATTGGCATTTTAACCATTACTCACTTAAGCCTTATTTCCGATGCTCTATTCGCTTTCTTTAAATGTAATTGTCGATACAATCCACGCTCTTGCCGCCATGGAGATGCTGAGGGTGGGGGAGGAGGCCAAGGCTCTCCTTTCCCCGCTCCTTGACACTGAACGTCGCGGGCCTCTGAGACTTATGATAAAAAATGCTTTCACTGAAATTGTCTTGGCATTGATGGCCTTTGTTGACGATGCCTCGCTCGATTCTGAAATAGCCTCAGGCTCTCCCGGACATCAGGAGGCCGACGATGATTCAGACATGCTGCTTCAACTCTCATTGCGCATCCCGCCAAAGGTTAATTCTACTTTCCACGGGCTTTTCCGGAGGAAAATCGAGCTTGCCGTCGTCTACCGTGTTCTGGAAACCTACGCTCTCACGGCTTCCTCTTTGCCCGAAGGTTGCTCAGCCGCAAAATCATCTTCGCTTGCGCTTGCGGAAGCTTTCGGTCAGAAAGTCTTGACAGCCTGCGCCGATTTGCTTTCGCTCCTGACCCCATCCTTCACCCCCTTCATCCGCCCGACAGACTGATTCCCCCCCTACCCCCGTCTCCGCCTTCCCCTTATCCATTCTTCCCTCCTATTTTTGAATCGCCCTTAAATTTAAATTCCCCGCCTATTTCCATTAGCCTCCTTCGCCCATTACTCCCATTACTCCCATTGGTCCCATTGGCCCCATTAGCCCCATTGCTCTCATTCTCCCCCTTCCTCCCATTTTTTATAATTTCCCTGACCAATGCCGTTCTCTCCCCGAATTTTCGTAACTTTGCAGCCATGAATCAGAAAGAGTTGCCAAAAGGTGTGACGGTCTACTGTGCATCGTCCTCGCAAATCGCCCCGAAATATATGGCCGTGGCCCGTCGCATGGGTGTATTGTTGGCTGAAAACTCCCTCCCGCTCATTTGTGGAGGAGGGGCAGGAGGAATGATGGCGGCCGCAATCGAAGGCTGTGTCGACTCGCTCGGCACAGCCGTCGGCGTTCTTCCGCGTTTCATGATGGATAAAGGCTGGAACCATCCGGGCCTCACCCTGACCATAGAGACAGAGTCGATGCACCATCGCAAGCAGACGATGGCCTCGATGGCCTCTGCAGCCGTAGCTCTTCCTGGTGGAATTGGCACCCTCGACGAACTTGCCGAAATAATGACCTGGCATCAGCTCGGACTTTTCACCGGTCCCGTGATAATAGTCAATACAGATGGTTTCTACGACAGTCTCCTGCGTCTTTTCGGTGAGATGAATGACAGGGGTTTCATGCGTGGCGATGTGATTCCCGCCCGGGTAGCCGCCACCCCCGACGAGGCTATGGATATGATAAATGATTTCCTTTCAAGCCATCGATGAAACTTTCAGCCCTCTCTGACTCCATCCCGACGCCCTTTGCCGCGAAGGTCTGCCGCGAATATGAGGCCCCGTCCTCGTCAAGCGAAAAGCAGGTCACGATTCTCGGACGTGTCCCTTACACCGAGGGCATAACGCCGGAGGAGCGGACACTCCTTCCCGGCTATGATTCCGGTGTGCTCTCCCTTCTGATTGGAGTTTTCATCCTCCTTGCAGTCAATTTCCGTCATTATTCCACATTCCTGAAGAATTTTTCCTACGACCTCTGGTCGGTTCGCCGAACCGACAACACTTTCACCGTGCGCACCGTGAGTGAGACCGGCATACAGATGTCTGTGGTGCTTCTGGCCTGTATCTGTGAAGGCATCATTATAAATGCCGCCATGAGTTCGGCCGGTGTCTCCACCTTTTTGACCACCTTCCCTGAAATTGCCGCGCTCACGCTGCTTGCCGTTGTCTATTATTTGTGGCAGCTTGCAGCCTACCGCCTTGTGGGATATGTGTTTATCGACCGCCTCTCGGCGCGTCAATGGCTCAAGGGTTTCAATGCCTCCCAGGCCCTGCTCGGGATTTCTCTCGTGGTTCCCGCCCTTGTGGTGCTCTTCAATCCAAGATTGTCGGGAGAGGTCATTGCAGTAGGCGCCATTTGCTATGTCATAGCGCGTTTGATATTTATTTTCAAGGGTTTTAGACTTTTTTACGACAATTTTGGCTCGTTGCTTTATTTTATTTTGTACCTTTGCACTCTCGAAATAGTGCCCCTTGTCATAATCTTCAGGTGCATCGATTTTTTCAGCCAATTACAACTCTAAGACAATCTATAAGCACTACTGACAGTGAAAGTTAAAAAAGTATTAGTCTCTCAGCCGAAACCTTCATCCGACAAATCGCCCTACTACGACATTGCCGACAAGTATGGGGTGGAGATTGAGTTTCGGCCATTCATCAAAGTGGAAGGGCTTACCGCTAAGGAATTTCGTCAGTCTAAAATTTCCATCTCGGATTTCACTGCAATTATCTTCACCGCCCGCACTGCTATCGACCATTTCTTCAGACTTTGCGAGGAGATGAGAATCTCCATTCCGGATACAATGAAGTATTTCTGCACCACCGAGTCAATCGCCCTATATCTTCAGAAATACATCATCTATCGCAAACGCAAGATATTCCATGGCGAGACCGGCAAGCTTGACGGACTCCTGAACTCTCTCATAAAACATAAGAAAGAGCGCTTCCTCTACATCGTTTCCGATGTTCATAAAGAGGACACCGGAATCCTTGACCGCAATGGCATCAACTACACCAAGGCCGTCATGTACCGCACCGTGTCAAATGACTTCGGCCCTGATGAAAAGTTTGACTATGACATGCTTCTCTTCTTCAGCCCCTCGGGCATCGATTCCCTCCTGAAAAATTTCCCGGGATTCGAGCAGAAGGATATCCGCATCGGCTGCTTCGGAGCCACGACCGCCCAGGCGGTCCGCAATGCAGGACTCCGTCTTGACCTTGAGGCTCCCTCAGTGAAAGCCCCCTCAATGACTGCGGCTCTCGACAACTTCCTCCGCGAGGATGCCGGGGAGGAATAATTGATTCCCCTGCTGACCTACAGTGTAAATCAATCGACTATGTAACTCTTAGATCGGTTCATTGGTTTCTCTTGAACTATGAAAGGTCAAAGACTATATAAAATAGAAAAACTCCGCAGCGAGATTGCAATCGGTCAGCTATTTGACCGTAGCAATCCCGCTGCTCAGTCGATTATGGCCTACCCTCTGCGTGCCGTCTGGCGTGTGAACCCTTCCCGTCGTTCCGCCGGCTGCCCGCAGTTTCTGATTGCAGTTCCGAAAAAGAAACTTCGCCATGCCGTCGACCGCGTGCAGATGCGCAGGCGCATCCGTGAGGCCTATCGCCTGAACCGGGACCTCATGCCACGAGACCTTCCCATTGATATCGCCTTTGTCTATGTAGCGGCAGAATTGCTCCCTTATGCCCAGGTCAACAAATCAGTGACGCGCATCCTCTCCCGCATCTCCACCGCCCTCCCTCAAAACCCCTTGGCCCCAACACCCCATTAGTCCCGCCCATTATTGGTCCCATTAGCCCCATTGGTCCTATTGGTCCCATTCTTCCCATTCGCCCAATCAGCCTCATTCTTCCCCTTGCCCCCAAAATCTCACCATTTGCCCGCTTCCCCCTTAAACCATACCCCTCCAAACTTGATTCGCAGAATCGCCATTCTCCCGATTCGCTTCTATCAGCTCTGCATCTCCCCGATGTTTCCTGCCGCGTGTCGCTTCACCCCCACATGCAGTGCCTATGCTGTGGAAGCGATAATGAAACATGGAGTCTTACGGGGAACGTGGCTTGCCATCCGTCGTATACTCCGTTGCCATCCCTGGGGAGGCTCCGGCTACGACCCTGTTCCATGATTATTGATTTCCATACCCACACTTTGAAGCGCAACGCTGTTGTCAACGTCGACCCGGTCGATTTGACTGACCTGTCGCGTCCTGTTTTCCGCCCGGGCTACCTATACTCGGTGGGTATCCACCCGTGGAACCTCGCGAAAGTGACTTCTGAAAGGTTGCGCCTGCTGCGGGCACTTGCCTCCTCCCCCCAAGTTGTGGCTATCGGTGAATGTGGACTCGACCCCCTCCATCTCTCCACCTCAGCATCCACCCCCCTCACGCAGCAGGAACTGCTGCGCTACCATATCTCACTGAGCGAAAGCCTTCGCAAGCCCCTCATACTCCATATCGTTAAGCGTTTCCCTGAAATCATCCGAATGAAAAAGGAACTGAAACCGACACAGCGTTGGATAATCCACGGTTTCCGTGGCAAGCCCGAACTTGCGCGCGAGCTCCTGCGCCACGGCTTCACCCTCTCCTTCGGACACTGCTACAATCCGGCCTCCCTCGCCCTTACACCCCCCGACCGTCTCCTCCGCGAAACAGACACCATGTCAATCCGGCCCTATAAGCCCCATTGGCCTCATTAGCCTCATTAGTCTCATCTCTCCCATTCGCCCCATTCCTCTCCTTCACTCCCTGTCAATCAACAGCCCGCGCAAGCGTTGATAAAGAAACGACACCGACAGCAATGCCACTCCGAGGAGTATGAAGACTATTATGCGCCCAACGGCAGCCATCCTCCACAGGTCATAAATGGCCAATTTCACAATCACTACCCCGAACACGCAGAGTGCCATGGCTCTAAGCAGCCTGCTACGCTGCCTCATCCCGAGAATCATCTCGGCAGTGGCGCATGCGGCGAGAGCAATCGAGAAACCTGCACTCCGCAGATGGTTGAGAGATACGATGTCGAGCAACTGGAAAGTGACGGTGAGCACGAACGCTATTATGGAGATGTTGAAATAGACGGTGTAAGCCTGCATGTGGCGTGATGTGAAATTGCCAAGCCGGTATACTTCTATAGCAATCCTGAAATAGACAGCGGCAAAAAGAATCATTGCGATGAGAAGCGGTATATCGTACGCAAAGGAATCCGTGTCCGTAACGGCGCAGACCATAAGGAGCGACGTGGCGAGAGCCGGCATAACGAGATAGTTTGACCGCAAATGGTAGCGGGAAGTCGAGAGGAGCACTCCCAGCATCATGGCCGCCTCGCTTATGAGTGTAAGCCCTTGTGCAACGGGCGCGGATGTGTACTTCCACGCGATTATGTTTATGCCTATCGCGGCGATTGCCGCTCCTCCCCACATCTCTCCGAGACGCATGAGAGTGTCGGGTGCGGTCTCATCTTTCAGTCTGCCGAGCATTGCATATGCGGCTCCTATGAAGGCCGCTCCTGTCACTACATAACCCCATGCCGAACTGTCACTCCCGTAGACTGATTCGGTCTCGGTCATGGCTTGCGTGAAAAGAAACATTGCAAGTGGTACACCTATTATGAGCGCGAGGCCCTTGAAGACTCCTTTCCCTGTCCGGGAATAGAACCACGACATCATGGCGGCTTCTATGCCTACTCCTGCGATAAGGATGCCCGGACGTGTGAACTGTATGAGGATTGCCGCGAGCAGATAGCCTGCCATGAAGATGATGAGCAGATTGCTGACAAAGTTTTTCGGCTTTCGGCAAAAATATTTTAAATATATGCCTGAATTGACCGCTAATCCCATGACGGCGGCAGCCGACTCGAAATGAGAGAGCCAGGCGATATGCCCTGTCAGTGACGAACTTAGAGATAGGAAGGCTATGTTGTTGACTATGAAGCTTGTTGTCAGCAAGGTCTTTATTGAATCCTCGTTTTTCTTGCTGTCAAGTCCGGCGATGATTGTCACGGAGAAGATTATGAAATAGAAGCTTACAGCCGCGAGCCACCAGCCGCTTTCATCATCAAAAGAATTGGTGAACCATCCGATGATGCATACCGTATAGGTCAGCAGGCATGTGAGTGAGGGGAGTGACCACCACTCCTTGCGTCTTGTTATGATTGTCACGGCGGTGTCGAGTATGGCGGTGTAGCCTAATACGAACAGATAGGATCCGCCTCCGTCGGAGGCGATGAAGGGTGTGGCGAAAGCTCCTGTTATCGCGATTATGGCAAGTTCCGGCCGGTCATATTTCATCGATACTCCTGTCATTACCGTCGCGAGGGATATCAGTGTGATTAAGGTTGCCAAGGGTGAGAATATTCCGTAGATATGGAAAGCAATTGCCACGCATACGAAACAGATGGCGAATCCGCCGCCCGCAAGTACCGACGAGAAGTTGCGGTAGCTGTCACGGATGCGGTAGGCTATGGCCCAAAGAGTAAGCCCGACACCCAATCCGAGAACCGTGCGTGTTACTTCATTTATCCAGTTTCTGTCAATGGCGTATTTGACGAAGAAACCGATGCCGGCGATTAGCACGAGTATGCCGATTTTGCTTAGAAGGTTTTCCCCGATAAATTTCTCCCAGTTGTCTTTCCATGAAGATATGGCTTTTTCGGTTTGTGCTTTTTCTTCAATCTTAGTGTTAGCCTCTGGCGTCAATATGGGTTGGATCACGGCTTTCCCCTCACTTTCCGGTTGCATCTCAGGCTCAGAGGTATCATCTGTTTTCTCAGTCTCCTCGATTTTTAAGGTCTCATCTGGGATTTCGGAGGTTCGGAACCCGAATCTGTGATAATCCGGTATAGGGGGCGGCATAGCTCCGGATGCCACATTGCCCTCGTCTTCACACCTTGGAGCGCGCTCCTCCTCTCGCACTACGTCAAGTTCAGCAGGCTCTTCATCATCTTCACCAATTGGTACTTCGTCAGAACCCTCCTCTAACTCCTTGCGCAGACTGTCAAGCATCTGATAGAGTTGTATCTGCTGGTATTTTATCCCCGACACATCGCTCTTTATCATTGCCACCACAATGAAAATAACACCCAGGAATATAAAAATAAGCATTTCCATAGCAAGATTCGGTTTTTAGGTTTATAACAGTTCTTCAGTTTTAATCGATATTTCAACCTCCCGCAATATAGTCAAAAATCCACACCCTACCAAAATCCCACCATGTTATTTGCGATTTGTGCGGAATTCTTAACATCGTTATACCATGAAAAACGTTAATTGTCTCCCCCTATGGATTGCGAATATTTTAGTAATTTTGCCACAGAGTGAGCATAAAACATAAAGAAATTAGATTATGACGGCTTTGGCTGATTTGGAGAACATTAATACGGTGAAAGACAGGATGACGGCATGTCTTTACGGACAGGCGATCGGTGACGCGCTCGGACTCGGCACTGAATTTATGAGCTGCCAGGAAGTCATGAAACATTACCCTACTGGATTGAAGAACTATGACCAAATTATTCATGATTCACATAGGAGACGATGGGCTAAGGGGGCGTGGACTGACGATACAGATATGATGCTTTGTGTTTTAAGAGGTTTTGAAAACGGAACATTTAATCCCCACGCGGTTGCCCAGAATTTCAAGGATTGGTTCAATGGCACTCCGACCGGTATTGGAAGCCATACCTTTAAGGTTCTGTGTACGAATGATTATGTTCAACAACCTGAATTGTGCTCGAAATTATGGTGGGAAGTGTCACGTCGTAAAAGTGCTGCCAATGGGGCTTTGATGAGGACGTGTGTTGTAGGCCTTGTCGGAGACCGAGTTGAAGAGCAGGCCGAGGCCATCTGCAAGCTAACTCATTATGATTCGCGTTGCGTTGGCTCATGTGTAATAGTTTCTTGTATAATTCATAATTTAGTCTATCTTGACAGACAATTATCCTACGATGAAATCAGTAGTCTTGGAAATAAATATGATGGCCGTATAGCCGAATGGATTGATATGGCCTATAATAGTTCTGATATATCCTTACTTGATTTGGATGAATGTCATTCGATGGGATATACTCTCCGGGCACTTTCTGCGGCTTTGTGGTGTTACTGGCACGCAGAATCATTTGAAAACGGCCTACTTACCGTCGTCAACGAAGGCGGGGATGCTGACAGCAACGCTGCTATTGCCTCTGCCATCCTTGGAGCTAAATTCGGCTCTGGAGCCATCCCGCGCCACTATATCGCCTTCCTCCACAACGGAGAATCATACCGAACTGAATCTATCGAGTTCATCAACCGGATACTCAATGATGAAAGCGTATATGAACGTATATTGCATACGCAATAGAGATAAAATAAATGTGTTAAACTATAGATTCTTTGTTAATTCATCATTCCTTTTACGAATACTATCTAAATGTCGTTCAAATGCTTTTTGAGAAAT
The DNA here is from genome assembly GCA_021768245.1 of Bacteroidaceae bacterium. Lineage (GTDB taxonomy): Bacteria > Bacteroidota > Bacteroidia > Bacteroidales > Muribaculaceae > Duncaniella. The sequence goes on from JAETNO010000011.1 coordinate 51,710, forward strand.
TAAATTCTGTTCCTCTCTTTCAGCCCACAGTTTGATAGCAAGAAAAGGAGATTTGTAACGAATACGCAGATAATGTTCGTTGGCTTTTACAATCGTCATACCATCATGTGCAGTGGGCCAGATAATAGAATCTGCATAATAAGTAATTTCTATTATTCGTTTGTTAAAATACCAACTTGCATAAAAATAATTATTTGGTATGTTTTCATTCCTATTTGAGTATGGGTATTTGCTTCTATTATCGGAAATTGAATCTAATTTAGATGAAACATAGCTTTGATGGCCATATAATTTCCCATCCCACTGAAACTTGATATCATTTTGTTTACCATATTTATGAAGAAAACGTTTGTATATCTCTAATAATGCCAAGGATGGCTCTTTTCCTGGTGTAAGGTTTGAATCTAAGGAGAGAGATAAGAGGGAATCATTGTAATAGCTTAGATGAATAGAGAAGTCAACGTTTTCCAATCTTAACTTATCTTCTAATTTGACACGGGAGGCGGAAATAGAATCCATTTTTAAATAGATGCCCTTTAGAATAATCAAGTCCTTATCCTCCATGCTGTTTAGGCTATCATTTACAAATGTGAATCTGTCAATGTCGGAGGAAGATGAATCCACATATATAGAATCACAGCCGTCTGATTGCTCTGACTGATTATGGGTGGTACAGGCTTGGAATAAAATAAGCGATATCAGAAATGATAAGAGTTTTATTAAGGATTTTATCATAGCAAAAGCGGTATTTACTTTTTGAGTTGGAATTTGTTTGGATATTGAATGGAGATATTGACTACATTTTGATATGACACAACAACTACAATTAAGGCAAGCAAGAGATTGGAGACATAAGCTGGCGCCATTCAGTCCAAAGGGACATTGAGCGTCTCCGTAAATTGGAAGAGCAAGTCAATTGCTGATATAATCATGACCTCCATTGAAGTCATATGTAAATTGAAGTCATATGTAATAGGATTTAGACGTTTGAATATTGACTTATCAGACTCGTAAACTTTTCCCTATCATATCCTAAGTCATTTGCGACACTATAAACCATTTCCATAGGAGCGTTAAGTTTCGTGGATTTTGCCAAGTCATAGCACGAAAGCAATAGGAATTCTTTTGCTTTCTTGTCTCGGATAGATGAGATAATTTCAAAAATAGAGTCTACGTTATTGTATTTCATTAATATCCGAGCCAGGTTTTCAGGATCGTTTCCTACTCCGAAAAATAACATGGCTTGATTGATTATTATCTGAGAAAGTGAGGAATTGCTCCCTCTATCAAATCCTGCGAAAAATGCTACTAAACATATAGATGCTTCTTTTTGCGTTTCCGAAATTTTTTCTTGTGGCGATGGCTGATTTTGTTTTGACGTCCCCTCTTTATCTGTAGCCATTTCGGTTGAATGGTGATTGTCTAAAGAAATTCTATTAGGGCCTGTTTCATCAGAATTTGATTGCGATTCATCTGCGGTAGTGTTTGAATCGTTAACCCATCTCCGGAGTGAGATAGTTATAAAAACTCCACTCCAGATAATCATATTGAAGGAAAAAGAGAGTGTGATGAAAAACAGACCCCAAATTTCTAAATCTCGTTTGAAACACAGTGCTATTCCAGTTATTAAAGAAATGATGGAAACGATAGAAACCCAGACACAAGTAATTTTAATCATATGTTTGGTCAAACATATGGTATCAAGTCTTTTATAGAAATATGGTATACATAAATAAGCTATCGGGTCTTTAGAATTCTTCTCGACAACCTTGATGCACTGCACAAAGCAACATATTGAAAGTAAGAATGACAATAAAACTATGAAATACAAAGATTCGGGATATTTATGGGAATAGGAATGTCCACTAAAGGCAAATTTATCAACCTCATATACCTGAGTAAAATTATAAAGCATAAGCATAACAAGAACTGGCAAAGAGATTATGTAGAGCGCACGGAAATCTGTTACAATCATGGAGACTTTTGGACCTGTCCTAAAATTCTTGTCCTTGACTTTTATAGATTCGTTTAATCCATTTCTACGTTTCATGGATTCGTAGAGTAGGGTAGCCATCTTTTGTTGCTGATTGGACATGGGACTGTGTATTTGTGTATAAAATTGAATGTTTCTGGTGTTAAAAGTGTTGCCTTGATGTAAAGGTACAGAGATTTTATCAATTACCCCCCCCGATTAGTTAATATGTGTTAATTGGGTAATATAGGTGGCGTTGCGGAGGAGGCCGGCGAGTTTTGTGCGTTTGATGGCTGAGTGGCAGAAGAGGGTGGAGAAGGTGTGCCGGTCCATCGCGAGGATGTCAGCGGTAGTTAGCTTGAGGATTTCGGGGCGTGGGGTGAATTCGGTGATGGTTGTTGCGGGAGAGTTGCAGTTGTGTGGGCAGATGTCCTGACATTCGTCACAGCCATATATGTGGGAGCCGAGTTTGACTCCGTCGGGGAGGTCGCCACGATGTTCGATGGTCAGATAGGAGAGGCATTTTCGGGCATCCAAACAGAGTTTTGAGTTTTGAATTTCGAGTTTTGAGGTTTGGGTGTTGAGGGCGTGGCCGGGGCAGTGGTTGAGACAGCGGTGGCAGGAGCCGCATGAAAGTGTGCAGGGGGAGTCTGCTTCGAGGGGAAGGGTGGTCAGGATTTCGGCAAGGAAGAAACGGGAGCCTGCTCCGGGTATAATCAGCTGACGGTTCAACCCGATGAACCCAAGTCCTGCCTGCACAGCCCAGTAGCGTTCGAAAATCGGGGCTGTGTCGACACATATCCGACATTCGTGACCGCAAGTTTCCGTGAGCCATGATGTCACTTTCGAAAGCCGTTCACGAATCGCTTCGTGATAATCATCGCCTAAGGCGTAGCACGCCCATTTCAGTTGGTTCCCTACCGGCTTTTCTGGCGTTCCGCTATCGCTTGGAGGCGTATAGTAATTGAAAGCGCAGCATATTATGCTTTTGGCGCCTGGCAGCAGTAGCTCAGGGTTTCTGCGGATTTCAAGATGGTTTTCGAGATATGTCATTCCCGCATGGCATCCCCTTTTGAGCCATTCGTTGTAATGGTTCATCACATCGTCCGGAACGGGACGGACAGCCGCGACTCCGGTTTTATAGGCCCCTACAGACGAAAGACGGGCCATCAGCTCGTCTTTCGTTATAGTTGCATGCCGGTCTCGGTCAGTCATATTCGGGGGATAGATAGCCAAGGCTTGACAGTTGCCTTGGGGATGGTCTTGGCACTTACATTGGTAGGGGTAAGAACTCATAGCCCTGCTCCTTGAGCCATTCGATGGCGCGGGGAAGGGCATAGCGGAGATTTTTTTCAGCCCGTAGCGAGTCGTGGAACACTATGATGGAACCATTGCGGGTATAGCGTTTCACATTGTCGAGCACCTGTTCGCCCGTGAGGCGTTTTGAGTAATCACGGGTCACGAGGTCATACATCACGATATTGTAGTGGCTGCGTATGAGCCTTGCCTGACGCGGATAGATGATGCCGTGGGGCGGACGGAAGAGCGTCGAGTCGATGAATGAGTCGGCCTCGGTGATGTCGCGCAGATATTTGACCGCACACTCCTTTATGCCCTGCAGATGGTGCATTGTATGGTTTCCGTAGGAGTGACCGCGCCGTCTCACCTCCTCGAAAACCTCACGGTTGCGCCTCACATTGTCACCCACCATGAAAAAGGTGGCTTTTATCTTGTGGCGGTCGAGGAGGTCAAGCACCCAGGGGGTCACCTCCGGTATGGGACCGTCGTCAAATGTCAGATAGACCACCTTGCGCCCCCGGCGCGGTATGCGCCAGGACGCTTCGGGGAAAAGCATGCGGTAGAATAGTGGAGGCTGTGCTATCCAGTTGGCCATCTACGGGTTTCTGTTAATCCTACGGTTTTTATTAACTACTGCTGGAGACGGGAGACAATACGGTCGAAGTTAATGCCCATTGCGGTCAGCTCGTCGATGATTTTCTCTACATCGCCGCCTGCATCGCTCAAATCCTGCAGGAGATATACCATATAATAGGTCTCGATGAAGAGGTCAGTCTGCGTCAGTGTTGCATACTGCCAGGGGTTGAGACTCTGATAGTATTTCACGTTCTGTGCGTAACGCATGATTTCATCTTCAAGCAGTTTGACAGCGCGTGCCGAAGCTTCCTTATTATCGGTAGCTATGCCGATACGGGCATAAATCTGTGCCATCTTCTGAGGAATCTGTATCGCATAGGGCGATGCGGATTCAGGAAGTTTCTCTTCGACAATCTTCAGCAGGTTCAGGGCTTTGGCATAGCGGTCAGCCTTGAAATCGGTCAGCTTGGCGCGTTCGGCTTCGGTGACGCCTGCGATGGTGTCGGCACGTTCAGCCATAGCCGCTTCGTTGATGAGCGCGGTGGCTGCACCGAGTATGTAGGAGCGTGTGGTGGTCACCATCTTGCGCACGGTTTCGTCAAGATAAATCTGACTCGGGTCAGTAACCTTGTCGAGACCTCCCCAGCGGAATTTTTCCGTGATATTTCGGTAGGCCTTGTCGGTGTTGACGGCAGCTATGTCGTAGTCGCTGTTTTCCTCGTTGATTACCGGGGTAACCTCATAGGCCATACCGGTCGAGCGCATGTAGGGCTGGAGGGCTACATAATAATCGGATGGAACGGTCGATGCGAAATAGATGGGATTCTTCCATCCGTTTTTCACCGAAGTGGCAAGCATGTCGAGAGAGAGAATCTGGCTGAGCGTCATGCCTCCGTGGCGTGAAGCCTCGCGGTCGTCGGCCATGTTGGCGCGGATTTCCGTCTCGGCGATTTCGGCTTCATCCTCTGTGATACGTCCGGCCTTGACTGCGGCGGGGATATCAACGGGAATGAAGAAGTTGTTGTAGTCCATCATCGGCGCTCCCCACGCATTATCGCTCGACTTGGGATCGTAGACCTGACGCAGGGCTGTGAAGATGTTGACCGGAGTAGAGTCGGCCTCTGCCGAGAAGTAGCTGAAATTCATACGTTCATAGCCGTAGTTCTCCGGCTTGGCGAGGGTCTCGATTCCTCCTGCGTTGTAGGAGGGATGCTTGACCTGGTTGGCATACCAGTCGGTGGTGAGATAGGAGAGGTTTACGACCTTCACGTCAGTGCGGTGGCCTTCGACTTCCTGGGCATACCATAGGGGGAAGGTGTCGTTGTCGCCATTGGTGAATATAATGCCGTTTTCGTCGACGGAATCGAGATAGTTCATGCCGAAATCGCGGGTGGTGTAGCGGCCCGAGCGGTCATGGTCGTCCCAAGTCTGTGACACCATCTGGAGCGGTACAATCAAACCTATTACGCAGGCGAAAATTGCTGCATAAAGTGATTTTTTCGAATCCGCGAATCCCTCGGCATCATTAAAGTCAGAATCCATAGCCGGATTTTCAGACTTTGAGGCCTTTCCGGGTATGGCTTTAGCTTTTGGCTTCATCAGCTCGCAGACGAGAGCCCATAGGCCCGCAACTCCCATGCCGACCCATATTGCGAAAGCATAGAAGGAGCCGGCGAAAGCATAGTCGCGTTCGCGAGGCTGGGTAGGAGTCTGGTTGAGATAGAGCACGATGGCTATGCCCGTCATGAAGAAGAGGAAGAAAATGACCCAGAACTGCTCGATGCCGCGTTTGGAGGTGAAAGCCTGCCATCCGAGGCCTATTATACCCATGATGAGGGGGAGCATGTAGAAGACATTGTGGCCTTTGTTGCCTTCGCCGTCACTATAGGGGAGGAGGCTCTGGTCACCGAGACGGGGATTGTCGATGAAGGGTATGCCCGAAATCCAGTTGCCATGGTTAACCTCGCCGTTGCCCTGGATGTCGTTCTGACGCCCTGCGAAGTTCCACATGAAATAGCGCCAGTACATGTGGTTGAGCTGATAGACGAGGAAGAAGCGGAGGCTTTCGCCCATGGTTGGCTTTACGGCATCGACGGTCTGGAGCACTTCACCGTCGCGCATATAGCGTGTGGCGGCTACCGGTTTTCCCTGGAGTCCGCCAATCCAGTCACTGTAGGCTGCGGAATGAGCGCCGGAATAGATGCGCGGGAAGAGCATGTTGAGCTCGGGAGCCATCACATAGTCTTTCTTGTAGCCTGTGATTTCGTAGTGGTCGGGCTGGTCGGGTGAGGTCTTTACGACTTTTGCATAGATGGGGCGTCCTTCCTTGTACATCGGGGAGACCTCGCCATTGTTCTTAACCTCATAGACAACGCTTGACTGGTTGGTCTGTCCGTAGAAAAGCGGACGTTCGCCGTACTGCTCGCGGTTGAGGTAGGATGCGAGGGCAAAGACATTGTCGGGAGCGTTCTGATTCATCGGGGGATTGGCGCTCGCACGGATGAGCAGGAGCGCATAGCTCGAATAACCGATGAATATGACGAATATGCTCATCACAACGAGGTTGAGGATGCGCACGGGAATCTTTTTAGCAATGAAGAGGTAGGCTATGACCGCTCCCATTATTATGACGGGAATGAGCATGCTGTCGCCTATGAAGGGTATACCGGAGAAGAGTATGCTGAGAATCACACTCCAGCGGATTTCAGCGACGCTCTTCTGGCGGTAGAGTGCGCGGATTGCCCAGATGAAGCAGGCCACTGCAAGGATGGCGTAGATGAGAACGCCGATGTTGTAGCTGAACCCGAGGACGTTCACGAAGAAGAGTTCGAAATATTGCGACACTTCGATGAATCCCGGGACGAGACCGTAGAGAATCAGGCCTACGACGATAGCGGCAACGCAGAGAGTGATTAAAGACCCTTTGGCCGTGGTGTCTTTCCAGAGTCTGTAGTAGACCACCAGGGCGATTGCCGGGATGCAGAGGAGGTTGAGAAGGTGGACGGCGATTGAGATGCCTATCACATAGGCTATGAGAATAAGATACTTGTCGCTGTGGGGCTTGTCGGCGCGGTTTTCCCATTTCAGGATAAGCCAGAACACGAGGGCCGTACAGAATGACGAGAAGGCATAGACTTCGCCTTCGACTGCCGAGAACCAGAAGGTGTCGCTCCATGTATAGGCGAGCGCACCGCAGATACCGGAACCGAAAATGACCATCATCCGAGTGAGTGATATCTCCGTGGCATCATCCTTGACAATTAGTTTCTTGACAAGATGGGTGATGGTCCAGAAAAGGAGCAGTATTGTGCCTGCCGACAGCAGGGCCGACATGGTGTTGACCATCAGTGCGACCTTGGTGATATCACCAAAGGCAAAGTTGACGAAGAAGCGGGCCGTGAGCATGAAAATAGGGTTGCCCGGCGGGTGGCCGACTTCGAGTTTATAGCCCTGTGATATGAATTCCGGGCAATCCCAGAAACTTGCGGTCGGCTCGAGAGTGAGCAGGTAGGTCACCGCTGCAATCGCGAAACAGAGCCAGCCGAGGAGATTATTGACAAGGTTGAATTTTTTCATTTTCAGTAGTGAGGTAAGTGGCGAGCGGATTCTAATAGAATTTGCGTATGCCCATGACTTCGCGGACTTCGGCGAGGGTCTTTGAGGCGCGTTCGCGGGCGCGTTCAGCTCCCTGACGCACTACGCGCGAGATGAAGGCGTCGTCGTTGCGGATGTCGTTGTAGCGTTCGCGGATGGGGGTGGTGACTTTGAGGATGTCTTCAGCGAGCTGCTTTTTGAGGTCGCCGTAGCGGATTGAGCAGTCGGCGTAGGCATCACGGTAGCTTTGGACTATCTCGGGGGCGGATGTCAGCTCCATGAGGGTGAAGAGGTTTTCAACCGGTTGGGAGACGGGTTGGTTTGGTTCCTTGGGCCCTTCGTCGGTGACGGCGCGCATCACTTTCTTGCGGAGCACTTTCTCTTCGTCGATGAGGTAGATGCAGTTGCCTTCGCTCTTGCCCATCTTGCCTGAGCCGTCGAGGCCGGGGACTTTCACCGAATGGTCTCCGAAGTTGAAATTTTCGGGCTCGGGGAAGAGGTCGACACCATAGAAGGAGTTGAAACGGCGCGCGAAACGGCGCGTCAGTTCAAGATGCTGTTCCTGGTCTTTACCGACGGGTACTTTATGGGCTTTCTGGATAAGGATGTCGACAGCCATGAGGGTCGGGTAGGTGAGAAGGCCGGCGTTGACGCGCTTGTTGGTCTCGGCACCGATAATCTGCCGTTCGATATCCTCGGAGTCGTCCTTGATGCCGAGTTGTTTGCGGGCTTTGTCCTTGAAAGCTGCAGTGCGCATAAGTTCTCCGATGCCTACATGCATGTTGAGCAGGAGGTACATTTCGGATATTTCAGGAACATCGCTCTGGACGAATATGGTAGCCTTTTCTGGGTCGATGCCAGCGGCGAGATATTCAGCAAGTATGTTTCTGACATTTTCGTGGAGAGCTTTAGGGTCGGGAGTGGTAGTCAGTGCGTGAAGGTCGGCTATGAAGAAGAGACAGTCATAGTCGTTTTGCATCCTGACGAATTTCCCAAGGGCTCCATAATAGTTTCCGAGGTGGAGATTTCCGGTAGGACGGATGCCTGAGAGCACTACTTCTTTATTGTCCATAATATGATGGTTGTTAGCTTGTTGGGTGTTGGGTTGGCGCGTTTTGCGACAACCAGGCTACAAATTTACAAAAAATGCGCTTAGTATGGAAAAAGCGGGAGGGGTTTTTGAGGGAAAGGGGGATTAGGGGGAATGGGACAGATGGGGCCAATGGGAGCAATGGGTCGGATGGGGCTAATGGCGGGGATGGATGGGGCTATCTCTGCCGGCGGATGGGATTATTTCTGCCAGGGGATGTCGGGGATGCCGGTGAAGTGGTTGATGTAGCGGGCAAGGATGAAGAGGTAGTCACTGAGGCGATTGATGTAGTTGAGGACTACGGGCTCGATGTAGGCACCGGTGTCGGCAAGGGTTAGTATTTCGCGTTCGGCACGTCGGCATACGGTTCTCGCCACATGGGCATGGGCTGCTCCAATGCTACCTCCTGGCAGGATGAACTGACGCAGTTGCGGGACTGCGGAGTCGAGGGTGTCGATTCCATTTTCAAGTTCCATTATGTCAGCCGGTAGGCTTTCTAAGTTTTGAGTGTTAAGTTTTGTGTTTTGAGCGGGTGTGGCAAGGTAGGCACCGATGTTGAAGAGGGTGTTGTTGATATGAAGGAGGGTAGCGGGAATCCCTGCGTCGAGGTCGGTGACATGGGCCTGCACGAGCCCTATCATAGCATTGAGTTCGTCGACCGCTCCATAGGCGTTGACGCGCGGTGAATTTTTGGCTACGCGGCTTCCGTCGACAAGCGAGGTCATTCCGGAGTCTCCAGTGCGGGTGTAGATGGGTGATTTTTTCATGAAAGTTGGTGTTGAGTTGCAAATTTCGTAATTTTGCCTCAAAGAAGAGCCTCAAGCAGGTTTAAAAAAATTAAGAGATTGTCTAAATTTTATAAATTAATTAATCATGAGATTCCTAAATCAAATTTCCGGCCATATTTAAATGCCTTATCGGCTGATTTTGTCAAGCTTCATCGGTCATAATGCCCGCATTATTCCCTCTTCGGCTCGCAAAATCATCTCGATAATCCATTTAAACCTGTCGCGGATAAAATTTAGACAATCTCTAAATATGCCAAAGGTTAACTTGAAGATAATCAAAAAATCGGAATAATGTTTTCAGGAATAGTAGAAGAGGCCGCCGAGGTGGTCGAAGTCATTGCCAAGGAGGGAAATGTGGACCTCCGCGTGAAGTGCAGTTTTACTGACGAGTTGAAAATTGACCAGAGTGTGGCCCACAACGGGGTCTGCCTGACGGTGGTGGCCCTTCCCGGCGACGGCACCTATACGGTGACAGCCATCCAGGAGACACTCGACCGAAGCAATCTCGGCCTTCTGAAGGCGGGTGACCGTGTGAACCTCGAGCGATCGATGTTGATGAACGGCCGTCTTGACGGGCACATCGTGCAGGGCCATGTTGACTGCACGGCTGTGTGTGAGGATATCGAGGAAGTGGAGGGTAGCCGCTACTATAAGTTTGTCTATGAAGTAGCACCCGAGATGGCATCGAAAGGCTACGTGACAGTAGAGAAAGGGTCGGTGACCGTCAACGGCGTGAGCCTCACGGTCTGCGACTCGGAGCGCTATTCGTTCAGGGTGGCGATTATCCCGTTCACGTTCGAGCATACTAACTTCAAGGATATACATGTAGGGTCGAAGGTGAACATAGAGTTTGACATAATAGGCAAGTATTTGGCCCGTCTGAAAGAGTTTTAACTTTTTTAAATTAAAAAATGCTTAGTTATATGCTATAATCGCCTAACTTTGCAGGCTGAGTTTGTTTATATTAGGTGGGGTGGGAAATCACTCTGCGTCAGACTCGAAAAATTATAAAGACACATAAAATTTATGGAAAAGAAAGAATTGGACCGTATCAGCTATGCTCTCGGACTGAGCATGGGCAATAATTTCCGTGCGAGCGGTATTCAGGAAATCAACGTTGAGGACTTTGCCGACGGAGTGGCAGCCGTGTTCTACGGCAGCCAGCCCAAAATGACATATGACGAGGCTAAGGCTGAGATTCAGAAATATTTCACCGAACTCGAGAAGAAGCAGCAGGCCGAGGCCGCCAAGATGGCAGAGGTTAATGAGGCTGCAGGGAAGAAATTCCTTGAGGAGAACGGCAAGCGCGTAGAGGTGAAGACCACCCCTTCGGGACTTCAGTATGAGGTGTTGACCGAAGGCACGGGCGAGCAGCCTACCGCTCAGGATCAGGTTGAGGTTCACTATACCGGTACGCTTATCGATGGCACAGTGTTTGACAGCTCCGTTGAGCGCGGAGTGCCTGCTACTTTCGGGGTTACCCAGGTGATTCCCGGATGGGTCGAGGCTCTGCAGTTGATGAAGGCCGGCTCGAAATGGAGACTTTTCATCCCCTCACAGCTCGCTTACGGACCTCAGGGTGCGGGTGGAATGATTGGCCCGAACTCCACACTTATCTTCGATGTAGAACTTCTGAAGGTTATTAAGAAATAGCCGAAGAAGGTTCAGATAATTTTAAAACGGGTTACCATCTGTCGCGGATGCGGTTTATAGAAAAGATAATCAGAATAATTGTGGTCGGCGTTGCAGTCTATGCAATGCCGGGCACAATTTTCGCGCAGGCCGAGACAGTCAAGGCCCCTATGCCCGAGAGGATTGTCGGCGGAGCCTCTATGGTATCCTCCGATTCATTAGCTAAGGCTCTGGCTACATTCTGGGGCGGCTCTGCCAAACTGCCGGATTTCACCCCTGATGAACTTGGCAGGTATCTTGATGGGGTAAGATCTGTTCTCAGCGATTCGAGCTTTCAGACTCATGCCTATGAGCAGGGAATGAGTTTCGGTGCCATTTTAAGCGCAGGGCTTACGCAAATGTCGGAACTTGGTATGACTATTGACCGCAAGGCTTTCGTAGCGGCGGTGACTGATGTGATGCAAGGGAAGAACGTAGGCTTCACGATGGAGGGTGCCGGGGAATATATCGACCGTCAGATAGCTCCGATCATAGGGAGTCAGGCTCCAAAAGTCACAGCGGAATCGCAGCGTGAGTTTTTGGACGAGGCTGCCAAGGAGGATGGCGCCATCACCACTCCTTCGGGACTCGTGTTCAAGGTCGTCACCGAAGGGGAGGGAGATTTCCCTACGGAGGATGACAGAGTCAATCTTGACTACACGGGGCGTCTGAGCGACGGAAGCGTGTTTGACAAGACTGAGCAGCCGGTGAATTTTGATATTGTCCGCCTGGTTCCGGGGTTTGCGGAGGGCATCAAGATGATGCGTCCCGGAGGCACTTACCGGGTGGTGATTCCTCCCGAACTCGGTTACGGGGAACGTGGAGTCGGAGATGTCATTCCTCCGGGGGCCGCTCTTGATTTCACGGTGACGCTTCTGAGCGTGGACCGTGGGGCGGCTAAAAAATAAGATATAATAACACCATTAAAAAAAATAACTTAAAACAGTTTATGAAAAAAATCATTATGGTATGCGGCGTGGCCGCAATGATGCTTGGCGCAGTGTCCTGCAACAAGTCAGGCTCTTCAGACAGCAGCGCTAACAAAGGTTTCGGCGACTCGCTTTCTATGGTAATGGGCGAGGCCCAGGGTTCACGTCTGCTTTCAGAGTATGTAACCCTTCCCGAAGACCAGAAAGCAAACCTCAAGAAAGAGGATATCCTCCGCGGACTCAAGCAGGTGATTATGACAGACACGACCCAGCAGGGCTATCTCACAGGTCTCAGTTTCGGTCTCCAGCTCGCCGGCCAGCTCTATCGCTATGAAGAGGCAGGCATCCCCGTTGACCGCTCCAAGCTCTATGAGGCTTATGCAAAGGCATTCTCAGCTGACACTGTTAATTCCGACGCTCTCCGCAACGCACAGATGGAGTTCCAGAAATTTGCAGAGCAGGCTCAGCAGAAGATGATGGAATTCTATCAGAAGAAGGAAGAAGCAGCCCGCGAAGCTAAGGAAAACAGCCCCGAGGCTAAGGAGAACGCAGCCAAGGGTGAGGCTTATCTCAAGGATATGATGGCCAAGGATCCTGAAATCAAGGTGACTCCTTCGGGTCTTGCCTACAAGGTAATCAAGGAAGGCCAGGGTGAGGCTGTAGGCGCCAACGGCAGCGCTAAAGTGAAATATACCGGCAAGCTCATCGACGGCAAGGAGTTTGACAAGAACGAGGATGGCGTGGTAATGAACCCCCACCGCGTAGTGCCCGGTTTCGGCGAGGGTCTTTCCATGATGAAGAACGGCTCGTCATATGTGCTCTATATTCCCGGCAAGCTTGCCTATGGAGTTGACGGCAATCCCCAGGCCGGCATCGGTCCCAATGCGATGCTCGTGTTTGAAGTTGAGACTTCTGACGTGACTCCCGCGAAGTAAGAAACGCTTATAAATAACAGCCCGGGCGGCAGAGAAAATTTTCTCTGCCGCCCGGGTGGTTTTTGGGGGAAGTGGGGATGGGTCTAATGGGAATAATGGGGCTAATGGGGCCAATATCAGTCTTTCGGGAGGATGCGGATGTGGCTGTCAGGGTGGCGCAGGATTATGCAGGAGGCTTCGGTGAGGACTACACCTTCGGTGTTGCGCAGGCCTTGCTTGCGGAAGCTTATGCGCTCGGCCGAGAAGGGCACATGGGAGTATTTGGTAATGAAATCGGGGTCGATAACCATGCCTGCGTCTTCCATGCCGCAGAGGTCGAAGACTTCGGAGTGGTGGACGTAGAGTGTGCCGAACTTTGTCACGATTATGTTGAAGTCGACACCCCATACGGTGCATCGCTCGTCGGCGCCGATTACACGGTTGTTTTGGACCTTGCTGAGGGCTTCCATGAGTCCAGAGCCTCCGAGAAGGACTTTGCGCGAGGAGCCGGAACGTCCGGTAAAAGCGGCCCTGCCAAGGCCGTAGAGATCATCGACAGACATGCTTCCCCTGGTATATTTAAAGGTGCGGTCAGTCTGATTCCAGATGCCACCTGTGAGCAGGATTTCCTCGTCTGAGCCGCTGAGGCTTACGCGGGCGCGCGCTCCGAAGAGGAATGATTTTTCCATGCCCATGCGCATGTCGATTATTGCCACCTCTTCCTGGTCGGTGAAATTCCAGCCGACTTCCTTGTCGGCAAGGCGCTGATAGAATGATTCCTCGACCTGCGATTTGAATATCTGACAGTAGTTGAAGTCTTTCTTCGGCAGGGCGACGTACTGGGCGGTCTGGACGTCGAGTTCCTTAGCGGCACGTCCCATACGTATCACTATGTCACCTTCGTTTAGCGGCCCGCATGGAATAGTGTCGACATCTGTGCCGACATTTACGGGAAGGATGGTGAGTGTCTGTCCGTCAATGGCGGTGATGTATCCCACGAGAGACTGTCCGTTATATTGCCCCGAAGTGATTTTGATTGACGGAATCATGACAGTCTCGGATATCGAGAAGATTTCAGCTTTCTCGACTTTGATGTCGATTGTCGCTCCATATTTCAGGTTCAGGGCGCGCTGTGTTTCGGTGACGGTGCTCTTGTCGTCTTTGGTGTCGACCGAGTAGTAGTCGACTCTCATGGAACCGGCATGGCGCGAGCCTATCATTCTGGAAATCTGGTCGAGAGGAGTCGACGAGGGCCTGATTTTCACTATTCGCGAGTCGATTTCATTGGTAAGAAGGTCGGGGGCGATTTCGTTGGTGAGTGTAGTGGTCAGCGGTCGGTTGTTGATGTGGTTCATTTTCTGTGAGGGATGAATGTTTTGTTAGTGTGTGTAAGTCTTTTATCGGTCCCATGCGCTGGGACGCATGTCGGAGAGTACTTGGGTGTTTGGGTCGACAGTCTCGGGGACTATTGTGTCGTAATCCCGGTGGCGAATCAATTCCCAGAGGGAGTATTTACGTCGGTTTATGACTGATTGCGTGGCGTCGGGTCTTTCTTCAGTGGTTTTTCCTCCGGATTGTGGTTCGACGGGAGGATTCCGAGCAGTTTCGGGAGAATCTCCATCAGGATTTCCAGCAACAGTTTCAGTGTCGACAGGAAGTTGCTGCCGCTTTTCATCAGCAGGGGGCGAAGTGATTTCATTTTCATGTCCGTTTCTGTTTTCGTTCATAGATAGGTTCTTTATTATTGTGGTGTTATATATGGGGGCTGCGGGATTGATATCGCAAAGTTAAGGGGTGCGGATAGGGCCCTGACTGCGATTATGAAAAGGAGTTGGATGGAAAATGGATTTTCCGGGACACGAAAAAGCCCCGATGGCTCGGGGCCATCGGGGCAAAAGTTATAAAATCGTTGCAGAGAATGTCTGTGTCAGGGAAAGATTAATCTTCGAGAGTACAGATTGAAACGCGGTTCCAGGACTCTTCGGCGAACATTGTGCCAATGCCTTCACCCTTGGCGTCGATGCGGTCAGCAGCGATGCGGTATTTCTTGATGAGGGAGTTCTTGACAGATTCGGCACGGGCAGCCGCGAGACGTTCGTTGACTTCGATAGATCCGTCGGGAGAAGCATAGCCACGAATCTGGACCTTAGCTTTGGGATGGTTCTTGAGGTAGGCTGCAATCATCTCAACGTTAGGAGCCTGGTCGGGGGTAATCACGCTTGAGCCAATCTTGAAGAAGACGTAGCGCACGGAGGAAAGGGTATTTTCCTTGACCACCTTAGCCGGCTTGGCATTGGCTGCGGCGAGGGCTGCTGTCAGCTCTGCATTCTTGGCGTTGGCAGCTGCAAGAGCGGCGTTTGCACCATCGACATCGGCGCGGAGGGTATTGACGCGGTCGTTGAGGGCGGCAATCTCACCGGTGTTGTCGGGGCATGTGTAGCAAGTGAAGCTCTTGCCGAGATTGAAGTTGAAGCCTGCGGCGAGGTTGAACGATGCGCGGTTGATTGTCATGGCCATGTGTGGGTCCTCTTCACCGATTATGTTCCATTGTACACTCGGTTTGAGGGAGATGCCGAAGTTATCGCATATGGCGAAATTGAAATTCAAGCCGGCTTTGACAGCGACATGATTCGGGTCATCGCTTGTGTGGGCTACGAAATCGTGGCCCCATCCGATGCCAAGGAGGGCGTCGACGGTAAAGGGTCGGGGTTCACAACTGAAACCAAGGAAGGCGTTGGTCAGGTTAAGTGTGCCATAGGCTCCGAAGTAGGAGTTGTCGAAGGCAGTCTTACTCTTCACTCCATTGTTTTGAGTGGAGGTGTTGATGCCGAAGGCACTTTCAAGGCCTATGCCGAATATCGGTGTAAGCTGATTGCCGATATGGAGGCCTACAGTCGGGCGCATATTACCAAAGAATGAGTGCCCCCTGAGAGGGGTGGTAAGGCCGGCGTCGATGCCAATCTGCCAATTGTCACCAAAAGAAGGGCGCTCGATGATGTTTTGTGCGGACGCACCCATCACACAACTGATAAGAGCGGAAGCAAATAAAATTTTTTTCATGTTTTGCTTGTTTTTGATGTGGTTTTTTGGTTTCTTATCGTTTATCTCTGTTGAATCCCTGCAAAAAGAGTTTAAACGCGATGTCCAAAAAAATGTTTATGTTTAATTAATCACTCGAATTTTTTTGAGTCATATGTGTTGAGGGTTGTTTTCGAAAAATAAAACACGTCGCGAGGCAATAATGTTTGTGGGGGGAGGAGCGAGTGCTTATTTTTGTTTTGTATGGCATATATAATAATAGGTGGTGGATATTGGTCGGGGACGTTGTTAAAATGGTCGTTTGTAAAATTTAACATATTGAATCCTATGTGGATTGGAGTCGTGATTTCGCAGGGCTTATTGTAGTGTTGACTGTAAGATGGAAAAGCGGTTTACGGACGTAAGTCGGGGTAAATGCAGTGAGTTGGATATCGCTTTAGGGTCAAGGTAACAGACTTATTGTATCTGCTACACAAACAGAGGCGTCCGGGTGAGGTTGAAATGGAACTAAAATGATAAGGTTTAATGTTTTAAAACATATTTTTAAATAGTCAAAAATTTGTACATTTGCGGTAGCAAGACTAAAATACCATGGACGCACCCCTCGCAAACAATCATATTTCCATCGACTGCGTGGCCTTCGGGTTTGACGGAGAAAACCTGCGGGTGCTCTTAGTGAAGCGTAACGGGAGCGACCAGGGGGGCGAATTTAATGACATGAAGCTTCCGGGAAGTCTCATCTATCAGGACGAGGACCTCGACGAGGCCGCGAGCAGAGTGCTCAGGGAACTTACCGGAGTGAAAGATTTAAGCCTTACGCAGTTCAAGGCCTTCGGCTCTAAGGACCGCACCCGCAATCCACGCGATGTACATTGGCTTGAAAGGGCTCAGAAAGTGAAGGTGGAGCGGATTGTCACAATCGCTTATTTCTCTTTGGTGAAACTCGACAGGAATCTGGAGAAGGCCGTAGACCCCTCAACAGCCGAGTGGCGCAGCCTTGCAGAGGTCGGGACACTCGCCTTTGACCATAATCTCATAATAGAGGAGGCTCTTAAGGCCATACGCCGTGAGACTGACAATAACCGGTCGTTGCTCTTTGACCTTCTTCCCAAGAAATTTACGGCCTCGCAACTGAGGATGCTGACAGAGAGAATCTATGACAAGCCTTTGGATGTGAGGAATTTCCATAAGAAAATTTCCCAGTTGCCATATGTAGTGCCCTTGGAGGAAAGGCAGCAGGGGGTGGCCCACAGGGCGGCGAGATATTACCGTTTCGACCGTAAGGCCTACACCGGAAGCCGCTGAGAGCGGTGGATAAAGAATTGACAGTTAACCTGAAAGAATAACAATAATAAACACAGCAGTAAAGATATGTATCTCTTAGGATATGACATAGGAAGCTCCTCGGTTAAGGCGAGTCTCGTCGATGCCGAAAGCGGAAAGACTGTGGCCTCGGATTTCTATCCGAAGACCGAGGCAGAGATAATAGCCGTTAAGGCCGGTTGGGCCGAGCAGCGCCCGCAGCAATGGTGGGACTGCCTGAAACATGCCACCGAGTCGATTTTAGGGACATCGAAAGTGGATGCCAAAGATATCAAGGCTATCGGTATTTCTTACCAGATGCACGGTCTTGTGCTGGTGGATAAGAATAAGGTGCCTCTGCGTCCGGCAATCATATGGTGTGATTCCCGAGGTGTCCCCTACGGGGAGAAGGCTTTCGCTGAACTCGGCGAAGAGAAATGCCTCAGCCATATCCTCAATTCGCCCGGAAATTTCACCGCCACCAAGCTCGCCTGGGTAAAGGAAAACGAGCCGGATATCTTCGAGAAGATAGACAAAATCATGCTTCCCGGCGATTATATAGCAATGCGTCTGACAGACAGGATATGCACTACGGTTTCCGGGCTGTCGGAAATGATGCTATGGGATTTCAAGGAGAACCATATCGCTGACTTCCTGCTTGAATATCTTGGCTTCGAGGAGGGTATTATCCCTGAAATCGTGCCGACATTCTCTATCCAGGGCCGCGTGACAGCTGAAGCTGCTGCAGAACTCGGACTCGCGGAGGGTACCCCCGTGAGCTACCGCGCAGGCGACCAGCCAAACAATGCGTTGAGCCTGAATGTGTTCAATCCCGGTGAGATTGCATCGACCGCCGGTACTTCAGGTGTTGTCTACGGTGTGCTAGGCGAGGTGAACTATGACACGAAGTCACGCGTCAACACATTCGCCCATGTCAACCACAGCGACGAGCAGACTCGTCTCGGAGTGCTGCTATGCATAAACGGAACCGGTATATTGAACTCATGGAGCAAGCGAACCGTGGCTCCTGAAGGTATCAGCTATGCTGATATGAACAATGTAGCCGCCCAGGCTCCTATCGGATGTGAGGGCGTGTCGGTGATTCCATTTGGAAACGGAGCGGAACGCGTGCTCCAGAACAAGGAGGTCAACTGTTCAATCCATGGCGTGAACTTCCTGACCCACAATAAGTCTCATCTGCTTCGCGCGGCTCAGGAAGGCATAGTGTTCTCATTCATGTATGGCATGGAAATCATGGAACAGATGGGTATGCCTATCAATAAAATCCATGCCGGGCATGCCAATATGTTCCTCAGTCCGCTCTTCCGCAACACCCTCGCAGGGGTCAGTGGCGCGACAATAGAGCTGTATGACACAGACGGTTCTGTTGGCGCGGCGAAGGGAGCCGGCATGGGAGCCGGAATCTATCGCGACAATAACGACGCTTTCGCCTCACTCGAGAAGATAGAGGTGATTGAACCGGTAGTGGCTGACCGCAATGCCTACCGCGATGCCTACGCCCTGTGGAAGGAACGTCTGTTGAGAGAAATCGAATAAAATCTATAAATAAAAACAATACTAATAACTCATTTAATTATGGCAGTTAAAGAATACTTTCCCAGCATAGGGAAAATCAAATTTGAAGGCAAGGATTCAAAGAATCCCATGGCTTACCGTTATTATGACGCTGAAAAGGTGATTCTCGGCAAGCCTATGAAGGAATGGCTCAAATTTGCCATGGCATGGTGGCACACTCTCTGTGCTGAAGGCGGCGACCAGTTCGGCACCGGCACAAAGAAATTCCCCTGGAACGAGGGTGCTGACGTCATGACCATCGCAAAGCAGAAGGCTGACGCCGGTTTCGAAATCATGCAGAAACTCGGTGTGGAATATTTCTGCTTCCACGATACAGACCTTATCGGTGACCTCGGTGATATCGACGACTATGAGGCACGCATGAAAGAAATCGTAGCATACCTCAAGGAGAAGATGGATGCCACCGGTATCAAAAATCTCTGGGGCACTGCAAACGTGTTCGGTAACGGTCGCTATATGAACGGTGCTGCTACAAACCCCGACTTTGACGTAGTGGCTCGCGCTGCTGTCCAGATTAAGAACGCTATCGACGCTACCATCGCTCTCGGCGGTACAAACTATGTGTTCTGGGGTGGCCGCGAAGGTTACATGAGCCTTCTCAACACAGACCAGAAGCGTGAGAAAGAGCATCTCGCAACCATGCTCCGCATGGCCCGCGACTATGCACGCGCCAATGGCTTCAAGGGCACATTCCTCATCGAGCCCAAGCCTATGGAGCCCTCCAAGCACCAGTATGACGTGGATACCGAGACTGTAATCGGCTTCCTAAAGGCTCATGGCCTCGACAAGGATTTCAAGGTGAATATCGAGGTTAACCACGCAACTCTCGCAGGTCACACTTTCGAGCATGAGCTCGCAGTGGCTGTCGACAACGGCATGCTCGGTTCAATCGACGCTAACCGTGGCGACTATCAGAACGGCTGGGATACCGACCAGTTCCCCATCGACAACTTCGAACTTACCCAGGCCATGATGCAGATTATCCGCAATGGCGGTCTCGGCAACGGCGGTACAAACTTTGATGCGAAGACCCGTCGCAACTCCACCGACCTCGATGATATCTTCATCGCTCATATCGCCGGTATGGATGCTATGGCCCGTGCTCTCGAAAGCGCAGCCGAACTTCTCGAGAAGTCTCCCTACAAGGAAATGCTCCGCGAACGCTATGCATCTTTCGATGCCGGCAAGGGCAAGGAATTCGAGGAAGGCAAGCTGACTCTCGAGGACGTGGTGAACTACGCCAAGACTCAGCCCGAACCTGCCACCACTTCCGGCAAGCAGGAGCTCTATGAGGCTATCGTGGCAATGTATTGCTAAGAACCAGCATCTTCGAAAACTCTATAACGATGCACGTGCGGCTGCAAAATGCCGCACGGGCATTTTCCCGTTTAGTAACGCGACTACAATTACAGTAACTAACCCTTCATCACAAACTTCTTACCTTACCCATGAATTATCCCCAAAAAGGAAGCAGAGTCTACCTCTTTTCGATTGTGCTTGTCGCAGTGCTCGGAGGTCTGCTTTTCGGCTATGATACAGCCGTGATTTCCGGCGCGGAAAAGGGCCTGCAGGCATTTTTCCTTGGCGCCAAAGATTTCGTTTACACTGATACTATTCATGGCATCACCTCTTCGAGCGCGCTTCTTGGCTGCATCATAGGTAGTGCCCTTTCTGGCTTTTTTGCCTCATATTTCGGCCGCAAGCGTTCTCTTGCCATAGCCGGTGTTTTCTTCTTTCTTTCGGCATTAGGCAGCTATGCTCCTGAATTCCTGTTTTTCGAACAGGGCGTGCCTACGGCAAGTCTCCTTGTCGCATTTAATTTCTACCGAATTCTCGGTGGCATCGGCGTGGGTCTCGCTTCGGCCATCTGTCCGATGTATATCGCTGAAGTTGCACCCTCGGAAATCCGTGGTACGCTCGTGTCATGGAACCAGTTTGCAATCATCTTCGGCCAGTTGGTGGTCTATTTCGTCAACTTCCTTATTCTCGGTGAACACACTCAGCCTGTGATTGAAAAAATCGGCGAGACGATATATCAGGTTTCAGATAGCTCCGACCCGTGGACAATCGCTACAGGATGGCGCTATATGTTCGGCTCAGAGGCTTTTGTCGCCGGTCTGTTTACAGTTCTTGTTTGCCTCGTGCCTGAGTCACCCCGTTACCTCGTGCTTACGGGCAGAGATGAAAAGGCCCTCGGGATTCTCTCCCATATCAATGGATATGACAAAGCGAAAATCATTCTCAACCAAATCAAGAATACCGCCGAGGTCAAGAGCGAGAAGCTTTTCTCTTTCGGTGTCATGGTAATCTTTGTCGGTGTCATGCTTTCTGTGTTCCAGCAGGCGGTCGGCATCAATGCTGTGCTCTATTATGCTCCGCGCATATTTGAATCGATGAATATGGGCAACCCGATGGTGCAGACCGTAATCATGGGTATCGTCAACATATCGTTTACGCTTGTTGCGGTCTTCTCGGTGGAGAAACTCGGTCGCAAGCCCCTGCTCATCTGGGGTTCTATCGGCATGGCGATAGGTGCATTCGGTGTCGCAATCTCGAATATCGTGGAAGTGGCTCCGATTGTCCCGGTGGTTTCCATCATGGTCTACTCGGCATCGTTCATGTTCTCATGGGGCCCGATTTGCTGGGTGCTCATTGCAGAAATCTTCCCGAACACTATCCGTTCGGCAGCCGTGGCCATCGCCGTCGCCTTCCAATGGATTTTCAATTTCATCGTGTCGTCGACTTTCGTGCCTATGTACAATATGACGCTCGGAGATATGGGCGATAAGTTCGGTCATATGTTTGCCTATGCTCTCTATGGTATCATCTGTATAGTGGCAGCATGGTTTGTGGCCGCTCTCGTTCCCGAGACCAAGGGCAAGACTCTCGAGGATATGACCGCCCTTTGGCGCAAGCGTGATAAAAAACAGTAAAATCAATTCTATTTTCGGAATAATTATGAAAATTAAACATACAGCTTTAATCCTGTCCATGATTGGCGTGGCCGGGACAGCGGGTGCAGAGGTGACGGTCACACTTATGCCGTCGGAATCTGCTCCTATCATAGCCAAGGAAATGTATGGCCAGTTTACCGAGCATCTCGGCAACTGCATCTATGGCGGTATATGGGTCGGCGAGGATTCGAAGATTCCGAACACCAATGGCTACCGCAACGACGTGATTGAAGCCATTCGGGAGCTGAAGGTTCCTGTGATGCGCTGGCCGGGCGGATGCTTTGCCGACGAATACCACTGGATGGACGGCATCGGACCACGTTCGGAGCGTCCGCGCATGGTTAATACCAACTGGGGCGGTACGGTGGAGGACAATTCCTTCGGTACACATGAGTTCCTCAATCTCTGTGAGCTGGTAGGCGTGGAGCCTTACATCAGCGGTAATGTCGGCAGTGGTTCTGTAGAGGAAATCCAGAAATGGATTGAATATATGACCGCTACGGATGGCCCTATGGCTCTTCTCCGTAAGAAGAACGGTCGAGAAAAGCCCTGGAAGGTGAAATATTTCGGAGTAGGCAACGAGACCTGGGGCTGCGGAGGTAACATGACGGCTGAATATTACTCTGACATCTATCGCCGCTATCAGACATATTGCAAGAACTATAGCGGAAACACTCTCTACAAGATAGCCTCCGGAGGCAATGCTTCGGACTATCACTGGACTGATGTGTGCATGAAAAATGCAGCGAAAATGATGGACGGTATCTCTTTCCACTATTATTACGTGGACGACTGGGCCGCCAAAGGCTCCGCTACCGATTTCAGCGATGACAACTACTATATGACCATGGGGCATGTCTATGACATAAACGCCGCTATCGAGGGCCATTCCAAAGTGATGGACAAATATGACCCTGAAAGACGCGTTGGCCTCATGATTGACGAGTGGGGCACATGGTGGGATGTAGAGCCTGGCACCAATCCCGGGCATCTTTTCCAGCAGAACACCATGCGCGACGCTCTTGTTGCCGCTGTGTCGCTCAACATTTTCCATAATCATGCCGCCCGTGTTAAGATGGCCAACATCGCGCAGTTTGCCAATGTGCTCCAGGCCATGCTCCTCACCAAGGATGAACAGATGGTGAAGACACCGACCTTCTATGTGTTCAAGATGTATATTCCCCATATGGATGCGCGTCTCGTGCCATTGAAAGTTGACTGTGATGTCCTTGAAGTCCACGGTCGTAAGGCTCCTGTCGTGAGCGCGACCGCTTCTCAGAAGGACGGACGCACAACTATTTCACTCGCCAACATCCTGCTTGACAAAGCCCAGGAAATCACGATTGATCTCGGGAGCATTATTCCCGTCAAGAACGGCAAGCCCGTTGCAGTCGGTGTACAGGGCGAGATTATCTCTGCTAAGGATATCCATGACTTCAATGGATTCGGTGAGGCCGAGAAGGTGAACATCAAGCCGTTTAAGGGTGCTGACCTCAAGAATAAGACTGTGCTTAAGGTTAAGCTCCCTGCCGCCTCTGTGGTCACTCTTTCAATTGGCTGAGGCAATAACTCACGCATAAGAACGTTTCTTAAAACAACAATAAAGTTTATCTAATATCTCAACATGGCAAAATTCGATAAAATTGCTGTCCTCGCCAAAATGGGTGAGACGGGTGTGGTTCCCGTGTTTTACCACAAGGATGCTGAAGTTGCAAAACAGGTGGTGAAAGCTTGCTACGACGGTGGTATCCGCGCTTTTGAATTTACAAACCGTGGCGACTTCGCTCATGAAGTTTTCGCCGAGGTCGTGAAGTTCGCCGCTAAGGAATGTCCTGAGATGGCTATGGGTGTCGGCTCTATTGTCGACCCCGCTACTGCCGCTCTCTACATCCAGCTTGGCGCTTGCTTCATTGTCGGCCCGCTTTTCAATCCTGAAATCTCACGTATCTGCAACCGTCGCCTTGTGCCTTATACCCCTGGCTGCGGTACTGTCAGCGAAGTGGGTGCGGCTCAGGAAACGGGCTGTGACCTCTGCAAGTGCTTCCCCGGCGATGTCCTTGGAACCAAGTTCGTCAAGGGTCTCCTTGCTCCAATGCCTTGGACCAAACTTATGGTGACTGGCGGTGTTGAACCGACCAAGGAGAACATCGAGGGCTGGATTAAGGCTGGTGTATGGTGTGTAGGCATGGGTTCGAAGCTCTTCCCGAAGGACCGTGTCGCCGCTCAGGACTGGCAATATGTGACCGACAAATGCCGCGAGGCTCTCGGCTATGTAGCTGAAGCCCGTAAATAATTCGTCTGTCAGTCTGAAAGAAGAATCGGCGGGGGCAGAAACTGGTTCTGTCCCCGCTTTTATTTTAATATTTCAATCAAATGACGAGCGATTGGCCATCTTGAATTATTTAAATAATACATATATTAGGGTTGCCGAAACATTCATTATAAACTAATTTTAAGAGTTACTTATGGAAAAGACTTGGCGTTGGTTTGGCCCAAACGATAAGATAACCCTCGACATGCTTCGTCAGATAGGTGTTGAAGGAATAGTCACGGCTCTTCATCATATCCCTAACGGTGAAGTATGGACCCTCGATGAGGTAGAGAAAATGAAATCGTTTATCGAGAGCCATGGTTTGCGATGGAGCGTTGTGGAGAGTCTTCCGGTTTCAGAATCGATAAAATATGCCGGTCCCGACCGAGATGCCCTGATTGAGCGTTACAAGGAGTCGCTGCGCAATCTCGGGAAAGCAGGGGTCAAGACTGTGTGCTACAATTTCATGCCCGTGCTTGACTGGGCCCGTACCGACCTTGAATATCCTAACGCTAACGGAACATCCAATCTTTATTTCAACCTCGGGGAGTTTGCCTATTTCGATATCCATATCCTTAAACGTGAAGGAGCGGAGGCGGATTATGATGACAATACTCTTGCCCGGGTGGAGGAGTTGAGGCTTTCAATGACTTCCGAAGGGGAGAAGCGCCTTGTCGATAATATCATTGTCAAGACCCAGGGGTTTGTCAATGGCAACATATCCGAGAGCGACCTTGACCCGGTCCAGAAGTTCCGCGACCTTCTTGCCCTTTATGATGGGATTGATGCTGATAAGCTACGCGACAACATGGCTTATTTCCTGAAAGCCATAATGCCCGTATGCCGGGAATATGATATAAATATGTGTGTCCACCCCGACGATCCTCCGCGTCAGATTCTCGGTCTTCCGCGTATAGTCACATGTGATGATGATATACAGGCGTTCCTCGATGCAGTCCCTGATTCCCATAACGGACTGACTTTCTGTGCCGGTTCACTGAGTGCCGGCGAACAGAACGACGTGTGCTCCCTTGCCCGTAAATATGCCAAGCGTACACATTTCGCTCATCTTCGCATCTGTCGCGTCCTCCCGGGAGGAGATTTTAAGGAAGCTTCCCATCTCGATCCGCGTCTGATTTATGTGGTGAGGACATTTGAAAAGGAAAATCCGTCAATACCGATGCGTGTTGACCATGCCGAACTGATGCTTGACGATGCCGACAAGGGATATAACGCCGGTTATTCATTCCATGGTCGCATGCTCGCTCTCGGAGAGATTTCAGGAGTGATGGCTACGGTCCGCTCGGAGCTTGATTCTTGATTTTTCTATAATCAATTTTAACAAGTAATATATGATTCTTAAGACCTCCGTTGATTATAGATTCGTCAACATTAATTTTAAGAGTCACATAATAGTTACCTAACACAATTAAACTAAGTTCCAGTCTATGAACGAACTTTTTTCCGTCAGGGACCATGTGGTCGTTATTACCGGCGGTACCGGCGTCCTTGGCAGTTGCATCGCCGAATATCTTGCTCTCGAAGGGGCAAAGGTTGTAGTAATGGGTCGCCGTAAGGATGAGGGCGAGGCTATAGTCTCGGCTATCAAGGCCAAGGGTGGCGAAGCGATGTTCCTAGTCACAGATGTGATGAATCCCGAGGTCGTGCAGGCAAACTGCGATGAGATTCTTGCAAAATATGGCCGCGTCGACGCCCTGCTCAACGCTGCGGGTGGTAATATGCCGGGAGCCACGATAGCTCCTTCCGGCACATTTTTCGACGTCAAGATTGATGCCTTTCAGACAGTGCTCAACCTCAATCTGACGGGCACTGTGATTCCTACCCAGATTTTCCTTCGCCCGATGGTCGAGGCCGGTAAGGGTGCAATTGTCAATTTCTCTTCAATGGCTGCTTTCCGTCCTATGACCCGTGTGCTCGGCTATGCCGCAGCTAAGGCCGGGATATCAAATTTTACGGCCTTCCTTGCAAATGAGGTCGCTACTAAGTTCACTCCGAATATACGTGTCAATGCGATTGCTCCCGGTTTCTTCCTTACAAACCAGAATCGTGCCCTGCTGACCAATCCCGACGGCTCTTTGACCGAGCGCGGGGCGGATGTGATTCGCCAGACACCTTTTAAACGTTTTGGAAAGCCCGAGGAACTGTGCGGAACAATCCAGTATCTCATTTCTGATGCAGCATCCTTCGTCACCGGCACGGTCGCCGTGGTCGATGGTGGCTTCAATGCCTTTGCGATGTAGACTCAACACTCTACACTCAAAACTTAAAACTTAATACTTAAAATAAAAGCTCCCGTCAGGGAGCTTTTATTTTTTAGATTTCGTCCATGTCAAGGGCGATATAGTGTTGATATGGATGGTCACATGCCGGGCAGACCTTCGGTGGTTCCTGACCTACGTGGACATAGCCGCATACGAGGCACTGCCACTGGATGTCATGGTCACGTTTCCATACCGTCCCGTCTTTCACTTGCTTTAGATAAGCCTCGAAGCGTGCGCGGTGACGCGATTCAATCTCTGCGATTGCCGAGAAGTGGGATGCGATTTCAGGAAAACCCTCGCTTTCCGCAACCTTTGCTGCGTTGGTATACATTTCTACGCCTTCAAGCTCCTCTTCGGCTGCGGCAGTCGCGAGGTTTGAAGCCGTATCGCCAATAACTCCGGCGTCGGGATTCATCGGCACTTCAACCTTCCCGCCTTCAAGGAATTTGAAAAACACCTTGCTGTGGCGCAACTCGTTTGCAGCTGTAGCGCGGAAAATCTCGCCGATAGGATAGTAGTTTTCCTTATCTGCCTGGGCGGCATAGAACGTATAGCGCGAATAGGCGGATGATTCCGCCAGATAGGCAATCACGAGATTCTTTTCGGTCTGAGTGCCCTTGATACTTTTTTTAGCCATAAGACGAATATATTTTAATCTGTTCTTGATGATTATCTGTAAAGATATAACCATCTTATGGCTTAAAAGTTTAGCAGGGTGCAATCTCTATTCTACAGTCACTGACTTCGCGAGATTGCGGGGCTGGTCCACGTCCTTACCCTTATTGACTGCTATATAATAGGCAAGCAGCTGCAGAGGTATGGAGGCGACGATTGGTGTCAGACATTCCGGCACATTGGGGATTTCGATGCAATAGTCGGCTATGTCGCTCATGGACGTGTTCCCTTTCGACACGATTGCCACCACGGCACCGCCACGGCTCTTCACTTGCTGCACGTTTGAGATAATCTTGTCGTAGAGCGAGTCGTTGGGTGCGATGACCACGCTTGGCATGTCATGGTCGATAAGTGCGATTGGCCCGTGTTTCATTTCCGCTGCGGGATAGCCTTCCGCGTGGATATAGGAAATCTCCTTGAGTTTCAATGCCCCTTCGAGAGCTGTCGGATAGTTGTAGCCTCGGCCAAGGTATAGGAAGTTGTGGGCGTAGGCAAAAACTCTTGAGAGGGTCTTGATTTCATTGTCGACTTTAAGGGCCTCTTCTATGGTCTCAGGCATCTTGCTGAGTGCTGAGAGCACTGTAGAGAGCGTCTCTTGGTCTACAGCTCCGCGAAGCTGACCTACTGATAGGGCGAGAAGGGTGAGCACTGTCACCTGGCCTGTGAAAGCCTTCGTGGAAGCGACTCCGATTTCGGGTCCGACATGTATGTATGTGCCTGAATCTGTGTTGCGTGGGATTGAGGCCCCGACGACATTACATATACCGTAGACAAAAGCCCCCTTTTCCTTTGCGAGCTGTATGGCAGCCAGGGTGTCGGCGGTCTCGCCTGACTGGCTGATTGAGATTACTATGTCTTTCTCGTTGAGCACGGGGTTGCCATAGCGGAATTCCGAGGCATACTCTACCTCGACAGGCATCTTGCAGAAGTCCTGTATGAGACGCTTGCCTATCAGGGCTGCGTGCCATGATGTGCCGCATGCAACGAGGGTGATTCTCTCCGCTTTCATGAAACGCTCCTTGTTGAGGTCTACACCCGAAAGCGTCACTCGGCTGCATCCGTCTACAATACGTCCGCGCAGGCAGTCGCGCAATGTTGCCGGCTGCTCGAAGATTTCTTTGAGCATGAAGGTGTCATATCCTCCTTTTTCGAGCTGTGCCAGCGATAGTTTCAGCTTCTGTATGCTGATGGTCGAAGGCTTGTTGTCGGAGAGCGATAGCACCTGGAGTGGTTCGTTGCGCTTTATGACTCCGATTTCATTGTCCTTAAGATATATTACCTGGTCGGTATAGCCCACGATGGGTGTTGCATCCGACGCGATGAAAGTCTCTCCGTCTCCGACACCGATCACGAGTGGCGAGCTCTTGCGGGCCACAATCATAGTGTCGGGGTCGTTCTGCTCCACGACTGCTATGGCATATGCTCCTTCGACTTGGAGCAAAGCTTCGCGCACTGCGTCAAGCAGCGAGCATGACGAGGTGAGTTTTATATATTCGATGAGCTGCACGAGCACTTCCGTGTCGGTCTCGCTCTTGAATTCATAGCCATGGTCGGTAAGCACCTTTTTCAGCACTGCGTAGTTCTCGATGGTTCCGTTGTGCACAAGGGCTATCATGCCGCTTTGCGACACATGGGGATGGGCGTTGATATCGCTCGGCTCCCCGTGGGTGGCCCAGCGAGTATGGGCTATGCCTAATGTCCCGTTTATGTTTCCGGCTTGTGCTACGTTCTCGAGATTTGCTACTTTTCCATGTGATTTGTGAACCGACATCTTTCCGTCACAGTCAACCAAAGCTACGCCTGCGCTGTCATATCCTCGATATTCCAGTCGCTTCAGGCCTTGAATTAATATATCATAAGCTCTCTGCGAGCCGATATATCCAACAATTCCGCACATAGATTAAAAAAGTTGTGTTTTAATTTTTGTGTTGCAGCTGCCTGTTTCGCGTTTGCAGATGGCAGCTGAAGATTAAGAGATGATTAATTCTGTATAAATATCGCACCTGCTTATAATGGCGACAAACATTCAAACATAATGCAAAGTTACGAACAATTGGTCAATTTTCCTAATTGCTATTAATAATAATGTGGTAAGTACGGATATGATGAATCCAATTGTTAAATAACTGTTAAATATGGTTTGTAGATTTGGAGATTAAGTATGGAAGTTCTACCTTTGCACTCGCTTTTGAGGAGCGGGCCACCCGGAGGGGCGGCCGGAAAGTTAATAAC
>JAETNO010000088.1 GCA_021768245.1 Bacteroidaceae bacterium
CATTCCGAGACCCGCAGAAAAAGCATTTTTTTAACCATATCAATGATAATCTTCACAAAGATATGAAAAACAATCTATTACAAGAGTTTCATCACCCCAAATGTCCACATCGCCTATTTTTATTGATGAAGCCGCCTTCTACCTGAGTTTCAAGGCTGGAATAGCCTATCAGAAAATATTTGTTGCGTCCCCATACCTTTTTGTTGACTCTATCCCTTTCGGCACGGACGGCATTGATACTGTCGGTGACAGCTACGCTATCATCACTGGAGGGCTGTGACACATCGGCCTGACCGGCATTTACATTAAGCGACAGGAAAGCAACAGCACAGGATAATATAAGTTTTTTCATTGTTCTCATGGATTTTAGCGATAATTATACTTGAATGACACGGTCTCGGCATCATCTTCTCCGTAAGAAGTTTTCACCTGCTCCACATCTATACGTTGGATTTTATCAAGACGATAGGCAAAATAGAGAGTCTCGGTATAGTCCGTCAATGAAGCGGGAAAACGGACGGGAGCCTTGCCGAAATAGCCGAAGATTGCCAGCGGATTAAAAGCCCAGTTGACACTCCATTGTCCCGTAGCGTTGGGAAGCGTCCCGTAAGTAAACTCGCTGTGGCCATCATCTTCCACAATACTGATGAGATTACCGTCATCACTCCAAGTGAATATCATCGTGCCGTCATCCTTAATGCGGGTTATGCGGCCTTCGGAATCATACGTAACGTCAACATGGGTCACGCAGTTATTACTCGGGTTGCGGATATCGCTCTCCGTATTGGTAAATGAAACAATTCTGCCATCGCGAATCAGGATATTGTCCCAAGTATCCACCTCAATCACTTGTCCCAGATCATATTCTTTGACCACAACCTTCATGGGGTCATAGGAGATATTGTATTCTTCATCGCCACGATAGATAGAGGTGGGTCTCTGTTGTGAATCATAGGTGATTTTGCAGAGCGGAAACCCGAGAGGCCCCGTGACACTGACAAGTTTGCTTTTCGCACCTGCGTCTTCGTTTGGTTCGTCAAGGTGACAGCTCGTCACTCCCAGCATAAGCAATAAAATTACCGCAACTAATTTGATTGGTTTCATCTGTTTATTCGATTAGGTTAGTAAAAAATCCCGGATTCCGGCGATGTGGACATTTGGGGTGATGAAACTCTTGTAATAGATTGTTTTTCATATCTTTGTGAAGATTATCATTGATATGGTTAAAAAAATGCTTTTTCTGCGGGTCTCGGAATGT
>JAETNO010000012.1 GCA_021768245.1 Bacteroidaceae bacterium
GAAACTGTTGGACGAATACATCAAAAGGAATTATTGATTTCCCCTGATTCATCACCCAAAATGTCCACATGGAACTTTGTTATGATAAAATATCACCCCAAATGTCCACATCGCCCGGATTCCTACAACGCACAAGTCAGCTACGGGCATAAAAAAAGCGTGGAACGATGTTCTTGTTTATCTTCAAGGAGGCATCGCCAAACGCCTATTCACGAAATAAACAGTCCACTCCCACGCCTCATCGGATATCGATACCCCTTGTCGGGGAGTGGATATGCGACAAGCATGAGCGTTCATGACTGCTCTCTCCTTCGTGAATTTGAAATTGGCGATTTCCTTGAAAGGATAAAGCATTAAACGCTTAAAATATGTTCGCGCAAAATCATGCGCATCGCAAAACTATATATAAATTGTCACTCCGGCAAGTTTTCGCCTGAAAATCTGACGGAATATGAAAAAAACGATATAAAATTTTGATGTTAGTATTGCTGATTATAAATTAATTCATTAACTTTACAACAAACAATATTATGTTTGTATAAGCTAAACACAAGACTAATGAACAATATTTTAGCAATTATCCCTCCTACGCCTAACGAGGTTGAAGATGAAATTGCTGCAAAAGTGAAGGCACGGAGACTTGAACTGAATCTCACCCAGGAAGGAATGGCCATCAGATCAGGGTTGAAGTTCTCCACCTACAGACGGTTTGAGCAGACCGGCGAAATTTCGTTGCGGGGTCTGCTCCAGATTGCCTATGCCCTCAACGCCATTAAAGATTTCGATGGTCTTTTCGCCACGAAACAATATCAGTCGCTTGAGGATGTATTGAATGAAAGCACTAATAAACGAAAACGCGGGAAAAAGAATGGATAGTATAAAGCAAATAGAGGTTTTCTACGGGAAGAGACTTGTCGGAAGGCTTGCAATGACATACAAAGGCCTCTGTGCATTTGAGTATTCGCCGGAATGGATTGCCGGCGGATTCTCAATTTCGCCATTTGAACTCCCCCACCACAAGGGTGTGTTCATAGCGAGACCGACACCCTTTGAAGGCGGTTTCGGGGTCTTTGACGACAGTCTTCCCGACGGATGGGGATTGCTTGTACTCGACCGCTATCTTCGGAAAAAGGGAATCAGGCCGGAAACTTTGACACTGCTCGACCGGCTTGCCCTTGTCGGAACAACAGGGCGGGGAGCACTGGAATTCAAACCGGACAGAAGCGTTGTGACCGGGAGCGAATATTCCGATTTTGAAAAGCTGGCATTGGAAGCAGAGCAGATTCTCGACAGCGAGGATTATACCGGGAAAGGAATTGACGAATTCCAGATGCGAGGTGGTTCTCCGGGAGGTGCACGCCCCAAAATATTCACCCGCTACGAGGGACGCGAATGGCTTGTGAAATTCAGAGCCAAAGGGGATTCCCGAAATATCGGAATGGAAGAATACCGATATTCAAAGATTGCGAGAGAGTGTGGCATAGAAATGCCGGAAACAAGAATATTTGAAAACAAATATTTCGGTGTCGAGCGCTTTGACCGCACTTCCGACGGAAGCAAACTGCATGTGGTGAGTGTCGCCGGCCTGTTGGGAGCCGACTATCGCCTGCCGAGTATTGACTACACCCATATTTTCAAAGTGAGTTCTGCCCTCACAAAAAATATGGCGGAAATGTGGAAGATATATCGCCTAATGGTTTTCAACTATCTCATACACAACAGGGATGACCATGCAAAGAATTTTGCGTTCCTATATAAAGAGGGTGAATGGCGATTCGCACCGGCTTTTGACCTTCTCCCGAGCAATGGCTTCAATGGCTACCATACAACCTCAATCAACGACAGCATCACACCCTCAAGAGGCGACTTGCTCGCAGTAGCGCGAATAGCCGGACTCAAGGAGAGCGAAGCCGCCAAAATCTATGACGAAATAAGCCATATCATCATAGACAGGAGTTAGCCGACCTGAAGATAGCCCGACAATATCACCGGGCGGTGCCGAGTTCGCGGATGGAGCCGGTGAGGGGGTTGAAGTGGAGGTAGGAGGGGGATTTTTTGTCGGTGAAAAGCTTGGGGTCGAGACCGAACACGACTCCATATTGTGCGACGTCGAACTCATCCTCCACCAGCGTGCGGTCGTCATAGCTCAGACTGACACGTGCCGAACCGGGAATACGGTAGGCAACACCGCCTTTGGGGAAAGTCTTTGCCTCTCCTTTTTCGTTGACAGGCAGTTCGCCTCGGGTGACAGGCGTAATGGATATATATATGGGTGCGCCAGAGAGGTCTGTGGCGTCCACGAGTCCGTCGACAGCCGACAAGCGCGCCACAATCATCCTCGACGGCTCTCCATCGTCGGGAAGATAGACCGTAAACGTGCGCACCTCAATGGATTTCTGAACCGTGCCGAGGAACATCGCCGTCAGAGCCTCTTCCTGCTGCGCAAGCTGGTCGAGCGCGAGTTTCATCGCCTCGCCGTCGGAGGGCATCGCATCGGCCTGCCCCGATATGATTTCACTGCGGTTGGTGCGGAGCTCATAAATCTTCTCCGCCGCGAGCTGCGCGCGTTTGGCCGAGGATTTACTCTGAATCATCTCGGGAGTCACAGCCTGCTGTGCCACGGGAGTCTGTAGGATTGTAGGCTTCGGAGCCACCGCTTCAGGCACCGGAGTGAAGTCGACAGTGGCCTCATAAGCATCATCGTTGACTGAAAGCGGGAAATTTTCATCGCTGACCATCATGAACGTACCATTGCCCCCCTTGAAAGTCGCAAGATAACGCTCTTCCTCATCGGCAACCGCTATGGGGTTGACAACAGCCTGAGTCATATGCCACTCCGTGGAAGCCTTCTGCACGGGCTGGGCGTTGAGATATTTGCGCGCATACTGATAGAATTCACCCGGAGTGCTCACTGTCTTCTCAACAGCGATGCTGACTTCGAAAGCCGTGAGAGGGAGGGTATATACGAGACCATACTCGCTCGCCTTGGTGGCTGTGAGTTTTGACGAAGTCTGTGACATGACCGGAGAAACAGTCGATGCGATAAGGAGCAGGAAGAAATATATTCGGTTCATTTTTGACTGAAAATCTTAAATTTTTAGATTGTGGTGATTTGAGACGGCCTTACTGTCTGACATTTGATTGAAGCAATTCAGGCCATGATTTCCTTTATGGCTTTACCGACGGAGGCCGCGATATCGGCAGCCGTAGTGCCATAGTCACCTTCGCTGCGGGCGGCGATGTCGCCTGCAAGACCATGGATATATACCCCGGCAGTGGCTGCCGCCTCCGATTTGTAGCCCTGGGCAAGCAGTGAGGTGATTATGCCTGTGAGCACATCGCCGCTTCCGCCCGTGGCCATCGCCGCCGACCCCGTGGAGTTGAAAAATACTTTCCCGTCGGGACGCACCGTGGCGCTGTAGTGGCCTTTGAGCACGATTATGAGCTTATATTTGTGAGCGACCTCCAGGGCCTTGAGCAGACGCACTTCAGCCGAGGCCTGCGAGCCGAATATCCGGTCGAATTCACCCGCATGCGGCGTAAGAATCGAACCGGGAGTGATATGGTCAATCAACGAAGGATTGCGGGCTATAATGTTGAGGGCATCCGCGTCGAGCACCATCGGGCGTTTTATGGTCTTTATGAGGGTTTCGAGAGCCCCCTTGGTGGCATCGTTCGTACCGATTCCGGGGCCTACGCCGATCGCGGTATAGCTGAAGCGCGGAGTCATGTCGGAAATCACAATGTCGTTTCTGTCGGGCGAGAACAGGGCCTCTGGCACAGCAGTCTGAAGCACATTGAAACCGCAGCGGGCGGAATGGACGCTGAGTTTACCGACCCCGGCGCGCAGGGCACCACGGGCGGCCAATACAGCAGCCCCCATCATGCCATAGCAACCCGAGATGAGCAGCGCATGGCCGAAATCGGCTTTGGAGCAGAAATCGGGACGCACTTTGAGCACACGCTTCACGTCGTCCTTCTCGATATAGAAATATTTTGTAGGTGTCTCCTCTATCGCGCGACGGCTGAGACCGATATCAACCACTTTCCATTTTCCGACCAAATCGGCATTGTCGCTAAGGAAAAACGCAAGACGCGGGAACTGCACGGCGACGGTATAGTCGGCGTGGACCACATTGCGGGCGAGAACACGGGTGTTCCAATCGCCGAACATGCCCGAAGGGACATCTATCGACAGCACCGTGGCACCGGACTCATTGATATAGCGGGCCATGGCCATATAGCCACCCTCGAGTGGATTATGAAGCCCGGTGCCGAAAAGGCCGTCGACAACAAGATGGTCGGCGGTCAAGGGAGGGATGTGTGCGGTGTGGACAATCTCGGTCATGGAGACATTACCGAGACTCATGAGCTCCTCACGGGCAAGGCGGCAGTCACGCGAAAGCGAATCACCCTTCACATTTATAAGCACCACATGGGTATTGAAACCGGCCTCGATGAGCAACTTCGCCACAATGAGTGCGTCGGCGCCATTATTGCCGGCCCCGGCAAAGACCATGGTCGGCTTCGAAGGGCTCCAACGTGATATAATCTCACCCACCACCCCCTCGGCGACGCGATGAATCAGCTCCTGCGAGCTGACACCCTCGTCGTCAATCGTATAGCGGTCAATTTTCCTTATGTTTTCGGTCGTAAAAATCTTCATAGCGTAAAATGCGTAAATGCCCACGCAAATTTACGAAACAAGCCCGTATCCCCCAAACATAGAGCACTAAAAAATAGAGACCAGCCAATAAGGCAGGCGAATCCGACAACCCGACAAGATTCAGCTACGGAAAATCAGACCGCCTCATAGTCAAGCGAAAATCCGTCGAGGGCATTGACAAGTGCCGGAGTAGGATTGACAAGAAGACGTTTTATCCCCGGGAGAGACAGCAGCGGAAGGTCGTCTTCGTGGTCAGTGGCAACGAGGGCTATTTCCCATCCATATTTTTCAGCCAGCTCAATTGCCAAATCACGCTTACGCACTCCACGGGCCTCCTTGTATGTAGCCACACTGTCTGACATCGGGGTGGCAATACAAGCATCAAATCCAAGTTCGTCACATAATTTCCCGACATAAATTTCAGGGGCAGCCGAAGCGATTACAAGAACCCATCCCTCAGTCCTCAACCTCTTAAGACGGTCGATCAGAGGGCTACGCAGATGGCTGATTAGCCGGCTGACAACGCAATCCAAATCACAATCATCAAGCGAAGATATAGCCATGAGATGGACAGGATGTTTCATCCTGACATGACTTATCACTCCCATACGCCTCATCGCGAGCAACCCCAACAGGCGAGCAAGCGTCAAAAACCGGCGTCTGCGCCGAAGTGTCTGCGACAGATAAAGGATGAACAGATGAAGTGAGTTGTTATCAATCAAAGTTCCGTCAAGATCGACAATCGCCACCTTCCGCCTTTCTCCCTGACTTTCGTGAGTCATATTGTAATTCATTTTACTTTCTTCGCATCCATTGACCATGGGAACCTTATCAAATCTTTATACATGGAATAGTCCGGTGTAATCAATGGTTTTGGAGTAGTCACCGTGATTGCGGCAGTCCTTATTTCCGCTTCAGGATTAGCCTCCCGCAAAGCCTCCGCGACAGCAAGCATAGTTGCCCCGCTGTCGACAGCATCATCAACAATCAAGACTTTCCTGCCTTTAAGACACTTTAGTGTCGGCGACAGGGATTCAGTAAGCATCGCTTTTCTCGCAGTGATATCCTCAGGCGAGATTCTATGCCATCTCAAAGCCATTGACTCAACCATTCTGATTCCATTGAGAATCCATAGCGGCATGTGTGACAAGAAACCTTTAAGCCCTTGCTTCATCGAAGTTGTAGGGCGATGCAGCTCAACCATAGCCACTGCCGGCGATGGCCGGCTACCTTCAGAGAATTCTCCGGTATGCAATGTCGACCACATGTTGAGAGCCACAAATTCACCGCCCGTCCTGATTCCGACTATGATTTCAGGTATAAAACCTGAATCCATAACGTGCTTGAACAAGCGTTGGCAGGCCTCAGTGAAGTCGGCTATTTCAAGTGTGATTACTTTCATCTGTATATGAAACGTGAAATCAGTTCAAAAATACTGCGCCCGGCATAACTGACAAGTATTCCGAGTTTATTCTTAAATCTCACATCAGGATTTGTAAGACTCGCCTTGCGGTATTCTTTAATCAGGGCCCAGCATGAATCGGCAACTGCGGCATACTTCCCGTCAATGTCATGTACAGCTATAAGCCCGAGCATATTGAAATTGGCACTGAGTCGTCGGTCGCGTGCGGCAGGGAGCAGAGAAGGATGATGCACTGCCATATAACTCTCAATGCGACGGGTCACATCAAGCACATCAAATCTTTTAGGAGAGAACACGGTGGTTAAACTCATATCGTTCGGACGGTAGAAGTATACTTGCGCATCCGTCACCGCCACATTGTCAACCTCGTCAATCAGACGGTATATTATGTCAAGATCCTCATAGGTTATTCCTTTTCTAAACCTCATATTATCAAATATATGACGGTCATAGAGCTTCCCCCAAGGGGCGGGAACGATTGATTTCTGGTAGAGCATCTCTTCGATTGCCTGGGTCTTACCCGCTATATGCCACCTATGCCCACCGCCATGACTGATACTCATTTCTGATTTCCGGGAGAAAGAGCCAACCGACAACCGGCAGCCAGTGCTCCTGACCCCATCCAAAAGGATTTCAAGCGAATCCCTGTAAAGGCAATCGTCTCCATCAAGAAAACAAAGATATTCTCCCTGCGATTTCTCAATTCCGAAATTACGGGCATCGGAAGGGCCCCCGTTCGGTTTGGAGAAAAGCCTGATTCTCGAATCAAGCTCGCTATACCGGGCAGCGATTTCAAGGGTCGAATCAGTCGAACCGTCATTCACGACAATAATTTCGATATCGCGGAATGACTGCGAGACAGCACTCTCAAGACATTTCCCAAGATACGTCTCTACATTATAAGCAGGTATTATGACTGAAATAACCGGCATAGAAGTCTCAACAATTTAACCATTCATCACTTATCCGACTTGCGCCGTTTGACAGTGTGCTTAAGTTTAAGCACGGCAAAATTCAGTTCAAGGGTCGTCTCTGAATCAGTCGTAGCCAGACTTTCATCGAGAAGGTCTGACAGTATTTCCCCGCTCTGTCTTAATAAGGTCTTTTTCCCGACTTCATCTGCAGGAGTCAGCTCGGTCAACGCCGAGACTGTCCGCGAGAGCTCACGCAGACGAGCGAAAGTTTCGACAATCCCGATTGTAGTACGCGTGGCCATCGGACTTTTCAGGATGGTAGCCAACATGTATAACCCTTTCTCAGTGAAAGCCTTGGGCAATACCCTCGATTTAGTTGAGAGATTTGCGGTCGAAAATTTCGACCGCAAATCGTCAATATCCTCTTTGCCGAGTTCCAGTATATATCCTTGAGGGAATTTATCAGGATTATTTCTGACAGCCTCATTCACACGTTTAGTCTCAACATGATATAAGCGGGCGACATCGGCATCAAGAATGACCCTCTGACCCCGGATTTCAATTATCGAACTTTCAATCTCGGAATATGTAACTATTTTTTCCATGGCAGATATATGAATAGGTTTGTAGTATTGCTTTACAACAGAGGATGCGGCTCCCCGGTCACTTCGCAGCTTTATCAGCCTGCCGTTGCAGTTCAAATCCGGCTGTCATGCCGTCATATTTATTAAGGAGGGTCGAGACACCCTTTATAGTTGAATTACCGGTAAGTTTTCCGGCCTTCTCAATAAGTGTCATAAGCTTGCTGACATCGAAGGTGAGCTCCATCTTGTCACCATTGAGAGTGACATAGGCCTCCATCGAACCGACATTTATTTTTTTAAGGGCCTTGAACTGAAACACGAAATTACCCGACTTTTCATTTTTGCTTATCGTTCCGGTCAGATTGGCCATTTTTGCCTTGAAAGTGAAGGTTGAATCCTCGGAAATTGTCATTACGAGCGATGTCAGTCCGGCTGTGCGATAGTAAGGTTCAAGTTTCGACTCTACCTGGGTGGCAGCCGCAGCTCCTCCTGCTTTCAACAACAGATTATCGCTTTTGAAGCTGACTGCAGGGCCGGAATATTTCCATGTGCCTGTCATTTTTTCAATCGTCAGCGATGAAGAACCCACGCCGAACTTATTCGCAAGTCCCGAAAGGAGGTCTCCGAGACCTCCGGACTTACCTGCTTTGGTCTGTGACATCACATCGGTAGCCGACAGAATAAGAATTGCAGCAAGAAAGATTCTAAAAAGTTTATTCATAAGCATATATCAGCTATTTTAAATAGTTTCTTAATCTATATCATTAACATTATTGATAATCAATATGACAGATTCACATGGTCAAGCCACAGTGTGCTTCCGACTGATGCCGCTTCCTGAGCGTTAGGAACAGTAGGAACCGAGGCAGTTTCTTCCGAAATAGAGCCTATGGAATGAGATGAGGCAAACATCACCCTGATTCCTGAAGCCTTAACTCCGAAACGGTCATAACTGAGTTGCGCGCTGAATGCAGTGTAACTGTTTGCAACCGGAAGATAGACTTTCCCCGAAGCAATCACCTCCTCACGTCCGTCAACCTTCCCGTAAACTTCCACAATAGCGAGTCCTGCATCTGACGGGTCGTTTTCAGACGGATTATATTTATAATAACCGTTAAGCGACACAGGGCGTGAACCCCATGGCACGATATCATTGTATCTTTCTGTCATTGTCGTCGGGTCGAAAGCATATGACCCGAGAAACAGTTTACCGGCCGCACGCGACGAGATGCGCGGAATTATCGGGGAATAATTCAGATAAGGCTCACCGGTCTGGGTATAGTCGGGAATCCTCTCCCCATCGACATCAAAAGCCACGCTACGGAGACAAGTGGCAAAACTCCCGCTATGCACATCATCCATGACGACATAGACCGAAGGCTGCATATACCAAGTGTTTCGGTTAGCCGAGTGCATATTGAAAGTCTTGGCGTTAGTATTTGCCCAGTCTTTCGGCACCTGCAAATTGAAATCCTTATGGTTTTGCCAGTTAAAAATCGCCACCACCGTCTGGGAATAGCGTCCGCCACTTGGCATATTTGAATATGACGGGCCATCGCGGCGCTCTTCAAAACCGAAATTCGGCAACTGCTGCACACTTTCGGTCGTGAAGGCCTGCGGAGCTGTGAAATCATCGCTTGCGGGGACATCCATCATCGTCGATGTCAACCTATAGGAAGAAGAAGGGGAAAGGCCTGTCAAGGATATTATACCGTTTTCAGAATCGCGCGACAACACACTGCCCCTTTTTCCGTCAACATATAGATAAAGCCTTTTTGTCACCAGGTCAACTATCTCTTGGTCAGAGGCATCTACTTTGACGAAGGCATAGGTTGCAAACGGGTCAATTTCAAGAGAGAATTCGGGCATTACCCGTTTCAGAGTGAATGTGGCCCGTGGTTCATCGCAATAGACAAGGCGCCCGTTGACAGGAGCACTCCCGTCGGGAATCGCAAACCTTACAATGAAAGAGCCGTCGCCATTGTCGACGATTGACGTAATCTGTGCGGTATCCCACGCCCCGTCGTCGGAACGCAACTGAACCGCCACATGCGATGCGAAGTCAATCGCCGATGATTCTACTGTCACCGAGGCCTCCGGCGCTCCGACCATAACGTCGGGGGTAAGCATAATCTCGACACCTACCGGCGTAGTCTCCACCCTCAGCATTGTCGGCGGCCCTACGCGGCCCTGCATATCGACCGCACTCAGTCCGAAAGTCGAGATGGAC
This sequence comes from Bacteroidaceae bacterium, assembly GCA_021768245.1. Classification (GTDB taxonomy): domain Bacteria; phylum Bacteroidota; class Bacteroidia; order Bacteroidales; family Muribaculaceae; genus Duncaniella. The sequence goes on from JAETNO010000012.1 coordinate 9,818, forward strand.
TCAAGGGCTGTTAGATATGAAAGATTGCCTAAAAGGCCTGTGAAATCCACGTTCATACCCGTTGACGAGCCACTCCATTCCAAACCGAGGCTGCGAATCAGCGTCTCTGTTTCCCCGGAAAGATTCATAAGGTCGACATACTCAGGAAAGTTCCGCTCACGAAGGGACGGAGAATTCGTCGACAGATATAGATGGCGTAGAGGAGATGATGATGTTACCGTAGCCACTACAGGCTCCACCGGGTTATCTCCTTCGGGGAGCAAGAGGGTCGCGTCGGTGCTCCATCCGCTAGTCGATATAAGAGGGGGTACTGCCGAAAGGAATTCCTCCGTAAGCTCCACACTGTTACTCTCGCCGGCAAGAGAGCAAGTGACGACAGGGATATCCCCGTTAAAATCAAGCCCTATCTTATATTCATAAAGGCAGGCGTTTTTTGCATCGGCTACGGAAAAAGCCTCAAAACCGGCAATGCGACCGTCGGGAAGAGTAAGATTAAGAATCAACGAGGTATTTCCCGGAGTCAGATAGAGCATACGTTCCTCTGAAGGGCCATATTCAAAATATCCTCCACCATCGGAATGGAGAAAGGCTTTGACCGATGAAAAATAATCGACGAGGGGAGCATCGAAACTTACAGTCGACACCGTGCTGACAAGCCCGAGCGTCACGCACTCGTCGACATGACGTCCGGCGAGGACTTCAGGCATAATCCGCCCGCGATAGTCAGGCATATTGTAACCTTCCAACGAATAGCCGTAGGTGGCATCAATCTGATATTCTCCGACAAAGTAGCGCTGAGCTTCGGGAAAATCGTCGAAAGACTCCCACGTATGGGAATAATTTCCGAACAGAGCCTGCATGCGCACCGCAATCTCGCTGTCGGCAGGGCGATAGGCCATGACTGACTCTACCGTCGAACCATCAGGATAATGGAGAGTATTGTCTACCTCCACACTCAATGACAAGGTGCCTGTAGTGTTATTGGCGATATCCTTATCGTCAGAACAGGCTGTCGATGTCAGCAGCACGAGACAGGCCGCTGTCATAGCCGTGACCTTAAAATGGCGGAAGCCTTTATGCATCGTTGACTGTGATGAATTTGAAAAAATTAAATGGGAGGAGAGGCTACAAATCCACATGGTCAGCGCGGAGAGGAATATTAAGGAATATCTCGGCCAGTTCCGTAAATTTATCCGGGTTCTCAGTGGTCATGAATTCACATGTGCCACCTTTGGTGCAAACTGAGTCAATTTCAGGATGGCGTTTGAGATAGTCGGCGAGACTTGCGGCCACCAGCTCTCCCTGGGTCACGACCGCAGCCCGCTCCCCTACCTGACGGCGGATTTTGTCGATAAGCAGAGGATAGTGGGTGCATCCGAGCACTACGGTATCAGTCTCCGGCTCTTCACTGAAAAGTTCCTCTACATATTTCTCCACAAAATAATCAGCTCCGGGGCTGTCATACTCACGGTTTTCAACAAGCGGAACCCACATGGGACAAGCCACGGATACCGTGCGGAACTGAGGGAAGAATTTCGCGATTTCAATGTCGTAGGTACCCGAGCTTATTGTGCCGGGCGTTCCGAGAACCCCTATATTGCCATTCTTGCTAATAGAGCCAAGAGCCTCTACCGTAGGGATAATCACACCGAGCACTCTCCGCGAGATATCCCACGAAGGTAGGTCCTTCTGTTGAATCGAACGAAGGGCCTTGGCGGAAGCTGTGTTGCATGCCAGAATCACAAGATGGCATCCACGGGCGAAAAGTGACTCCACAGCCTGACGGGTGAATTGATAGACCACATCAAACGAACGCGTGCCGTAAGGAGCGCGAGCATTGTCGCCAAGATAAAGATAATCATACTGAGGCAGGCTCTTGCGAATCTCTTTAAGAATCGTCAAGCCGCCATAGCCTGAATCAAAGACACCGATAGGACCCGGTGATGCTGGAAATTTCATATTAAACATCAATTTATTAACTATCTCCGACTGTGCAGGCTAAACGCTCCACAGCCGGAGATAGTTTAATATCTGTTGTCACTTATCAGCCTACGACTGTAAGCAGATAATCGTAGAAGTAGCTTACGATACCGAGACCGATTATACCGGCAACGCATACCCACATGCCGAGACGTTCCGAACATGCCGAACGGAATGTTGCGATGGGCTGCTCGCTGTCGTTGATAAACATCGCCTTGACCACCAAAAGATAATAGTAGAGCGAAATGATGGTATTGATGAGGGCGATGAGCACGAGCACATACAGGGCAGCGGAATCGGTGCCGTTGAGAGTCGAGGTAAACACGAAGAACTTGCTGAAGAATCCTGCAAACGGAGGAATACCCGCGAGCGAGAACATTGCAAGCATCATTGTGAACGACAGGCGGGGATTCGTCTTGTAGAGACCATTGTAGTCGGTCATGTCAACCTTTCCGGTGGCATTTTCAATGGCTCCTATAACCCCGAAGGCTGCAAGATTGGAGAAAATGTAGACCAGGGTATAGAACATGAGAGCGGAAATTCCCATCGCATTGTCACCCACGATAGCGAGCATTATATAGCCGGCCTGAGAGATTGAAGAAAATGCGAGGAAACGCTTCATGTTTGTCTGACGGATGGCGAAAAGGTTACCGACAGTGATGGTCAGGACAATCAATGCGTAGAGCATCCATTCCCATGCATCGGCATAGAAAGCTCCGAACACCTGGGTCAGCACCACAAGGAAAGCGAAAGCCGCAGAACCCTTTGAGATAACCGACAGGTAGGAGGTGACAGAAGTCGGTGCTCCCTGATAGACATCGGCAGTCCAGAGATGGAAAGGCACAAGCGAAATCTTGAAACCGAAACCTGCAATGACAAAGGCGAGGGCCACTGCAAGCATGACGCCCATCTGTCCCATAAGTCCGATGGCGATACCGTCATAGTAGAGTGTACCCGCGAGACCGTAGACAAACGAAAGGCCCATCAGCAGGATTGCCGAAGAGAAGACTGCGGTCAGGACATACTTGATGGCTGCCTCATGGCTCTCATAGCGATGCTTGTCGAAAGCGACAAGGGCACAGAGGGGAAGGGAGGCTGTCTCAAGACCGATGATGAACATAAGGAAGTGACGGCTCGAAATCATCAGATACATACCGAGAAGCGTCAGGAGGGTCAATTCATAGAATTCACCCCGGCGCACGGCGACAAATTCTGAATTAGTCCATTTGAGTGACTGTATGAGCACAATCAGAGTGCCGACATTGAGAATATTCTTTATCGCCACCAGCACGGGAGAGGTAGCGTACATGCCGGCGAAAGCTTCCGTTGCCGGCGCATGTGAAAGGAAAAATCCGTAGGCGGTCTGCGCAAGCATGAAGATGCAGGCGATATAGGGAACCGCCTTAGCCGATTTCTTATCTGCGAAAGTGTCGGTAAGAAAGACTAATAGGAATACGATTAACAGTCCTATTTCCTGCTTCAGTGCTAAAAATTGTGAGTAATCCATTGCTATTAATCCTGTATTAATTCAAACCTAAGACGGTGAAGATTTCGGGACTGAAAGTGAACTTGATAAGGTCGACGAAGAAATTGGGGAAGAAACCTATAGCGGCCACACATACGATGAGGGCGGCTGTCGAGGTGCGTTCCCACCATTTCGCATCAGTCAGCGACATATGATGCTCGTCGTAGACAGGGCCATAGAGCAGCTTGCCGACAACGCGGAGAATATAGACCGCAGTGGTGACGATAGAGCTGCATGCCACGATTACGAAGATGCGGTGGAAGAGGTCGGCATGCTGGAACGAACCTACGAAAATGGTCATTTCAGCTACGAAACCGGAAAGACCGGGAAGACCGAGCGACGCCATACCCGCAATCACATAGCACACGGAGAGATAAGGCAGAATCTGCATCATGCCCCCCATCTCACGGATATCACGAGTGTGAGTGCGACCGTAAATCATACCGATGAGGGCGAAGAAGAGTGCCGTCATAAGACCGTGGGAGAGCATCTGCATGATTGCACCGGTCATAGCCGTCGTGTTGAGCATAAGGATGGCGAAAAGCACGAGTCCGCAGTGGCTCACCGAAGAATAGGCATTGATATACTTGAGGTCGTTCTGCACACATGCGCTGAAAGCACCGTAGACAACGGAAATACCGGTCAGAATAATGAATATCCATGCCAGTTCGTGGGCTGCCTGCGGCATCAGGTAGATTGCCACACGGAAGCAGCCGTAGCCTCCGAGTTTCATTAGCACACCTGCGTGGAGCATCGAGACCGCAGTCGGGGCCGAGGCATGACCGTCGGGCGACCATGTATGGAAGGGGAACATGGCACCGAGCACACCGAATCCCACGAATGTCATCGGGAAGAGGAATGTCTGCCAACCATGGGAAATGGCACCGTTACGGGCGATTTCAAGGATGTTCCATGTGAGGGGCTGACCCTCGGGTGCTGAATGATAGTATATACCTATGAGACCGAGCATCAGGAATGCGGAACCGCCCATGAGCATCAGCGTGAGCTTCATGGCAGAATAGTTCTTGTTTCCGCTGCCCCACACACCGATAAGAAGATACATCGGGATGAGAGCCACCTCATAGAACATGAACATCGTGAAGAGATCAATCGAGATGAAGAAGCCGTAGACACCTGTCGAGAGGAGCACGAGCCAAAGGAAGAATTCCTTTGGCTGAGGAATCTCCCACGAAGCGAAGCTGCCTGTGATGAGAATAACTCCCGTCAGTATGAGCATGGCGATCGAGATGCCGTCGACACCGACTGCGAGATGGATATTGAGCGGGGCGAACCACTCCCAGGAGTCAACCCACAGCATGGGGTCGGTCACACCAGCATGGCGCAGCCCGATATAGTCAATCAACAGCCAGATTGAAAGAGCCGTCAACGCAACCGAGCCTGTGACGGCCACAGCACGAATCTGCTGGATGTTCCGGCAAAGGAATAACCCTAACAACATAATTAGGGGAATTACCACGAAGTAAATTAATATATTGGAAAACATATCGTTACTATAAATTTCAGCTGTTAGAGTATCAGAGAACGCACACTGCTACGATGAGACCGAGCACAACGGCGCCCATGAGATACCACCAGATATACATCTGCACCTTGCCGCTCTGGAAGCCTTTGATTGCAACAGAGGCCTTGTTTGTGATAAAGGCGAGACCGTCCATCGTACCGTCGATTATATGACGGTCAAACCATGCGATTGGCTTGCAGATGCCGTCGAAAATAATGCGGCGGGTGATAAAGAGATAAATCTCGTCCCAATAGAAGCGACGGTGGGCGGCAGTCCAGAGCCAGCGGCAGGAATCGGCCATGCGCTTGGGTCTGTCGTTTTTCTTCGCGTAGAGCCAGCCGGCAAATATGATTGAGACTACGGCGATTCCCATGCTGAGGCCTGCGATAGCCCAGTTGATATGAATCTGGTATTCATGACCGTCGAAAGTCACAAACTCTCCGAAGTGGATGAAACCGGCAACTGTCGACACAAGTGCAAGGAATACGAGCGGGAGGCTCATTGCCAGGCCCGGGTCGTGGGGACGGTGTCCGTGATGCTCTTTCTCATAGTCGGGATTGTCCCACCAGAATACGAGGAAGTACATACGGAACATATAGAAAGCGGTCATAGCGGCCACCATCATCATCCATATGCCCCAGAAAGTGCCGTTTGCGAAGCAGGCTGCAAGAATCTCGTCCTTCGACCAGAAGCCGGCGAAGGGGAAAATGCCCGCAATGGCAAGACAGCCAATCAGGAAAGTGATGTGGGTGACAGGCATGTATTTGCGCAGACCACCCATGGCTGTGTAGTTGTTGGAATGTACGGCATGAATCAACGCACCGGCTCCGAGGAAGAGCAAAGCCTTGAACATTGCGTGGGTGAAGAGATGGAACATGGAAGCCATGTAGCCGAGACCTTCGTGGATTGCCACATTATTGCGTGATGCCACTCCGAGCGACACCATCATGAACGCAATCTGCGAAATAGTGGAGAAGGCGAGGATTCGCTTGATGTCAATCTGGGCGCAGGCTACCATGGCGGCATAGAAGGCGGTGGCAGCTCCGACAACGGTGATAAACATCAGGGCCGCATCCTCAAGCATATAGAGCGGGAAGAGACGGGCAACGAGATAGACACCGGCCACAACCATTGTTGCCGCATGGATAAGAGCGGAAACCGGAGTCGGACCTTCCATCGCGTCAGGGAGCCATATATGGAGCGGGAGCATGGCTGACTTCCCCATACCGCCGGTGAAGATGAGCACGAGCGCCCAGGTCAGGGCCGATGCACCGAGGAAGCTTGCGCCTTCGAATGAAGCAAGCACACCTGCGGGATTCTGGGTCATAGGAAGGAAGTCGAGCTCACGGGTATAGAACGAAAGCACGAGAATACCGATGAGGAAACCGAGGTCGGCAAAGCGGGTCACGATAAAGGCCTTCTTACAAGCTGACACTGCTGAGGGCAGAGTGTAGAAGAAACCGATGAGAAGGAATGATGACGCACCCACAAGCTCCCAGAAGATATACATCTGAAAAATGTTGGTGGCCACCACGAGTCCGAGCATCGAGAAGCTGAAGAGCGAAAGGAAAGCGTAGTAACGCTGGAAACCTTTCTCCCCGTGCATATAGCCGAGCGAATATACATGGACCATGAACGATATTGTCGGAATGACAATGAGCATCATGGCTGAAATCGGGTCAAGCAGGAAACCGAGCTTGATTGCGAGCGAGGGGGTGAACTGCAACCAGGTCTGGTCGAAAATCACGGCCTGCAGACGGTTGGTGCCGTCGATAAACGCAGGATTGCCCGAGAAATAATAAGTGAACGCCGTGTAATATGAAAGAATCAACACGGTTCCCATGCCGAGCGTACCGAGGGTGCCGGCGAGTTTATGGCTCATCTTCACGCCCACCAAGCCGAGGAAGATGAACATGAACAGCGGAATCGCCAATATAAGAATAGGTATCGTAATATCCATAGGGCGTGATTAATTTTTCATTTTAGTTGCGTCGCGGACGTCGATGTTTTTACTTACCCTGAAAAGGTTGATGATGATTGCGATTGCGAGCGCGGTCTCTGCGGCGGCAATTGCGATGCCGAAAAGGGTAAACATCCAGCCCTCCATCGAATGGGGGAAGAGATAGCGGTTAAAGACCACGAAGTTGATGTCGACTGCGTTGAGCATCAGTTCAAGCGAGATGAGCATGGCAATCATGTTGCGACGCGTCAGGAAACCGTAGACGCCGCAGCAGAACATCACGAGCGCCGGGACGAGATACCAAATCAATGTAATATCCATGGTGTGGTTGAGTGTGATTAGCGTTTACGGGCGATGACTACGCCACCGATTATACATGCGAGCAAGAGCACACTGACTGCCTCGAAGGGAAGAAGATATTGCTCATGACCGGTCCCGAGCATGGCCTCACCGATGCGGTGCATGGTGGGATTTTCCATCGAAGGGAGCGAGGTAAAGATGTCGGCGCAGCGCGAGCAGAGGGCCCATCCGCAGGCTCCTGCGGCGGCCAACGCCCCGACAAGGCCGAGGACTTTCTTTCTGGAGGCCAACTGTTCGCTATTGTCGCCGGGATGCGTGGTTAGCAGGATGGCAAACACGAATAGCACCACAATACCGCCGGCATAGACCGCAATCTGTACCGAGCCGAGAAACTCATAGTCGAGTTTGAAATAGAGGGCTGCGGTTGCAAAAAGGACGAAGAGCAGATATGTGGCCGCACGCAGGATTTTGCGGGTGGTGACAGTCAGCACGGAGAAGATGACAATCGACAGGGCGATTATCCAATAAAAGATTGTACTTCCTACTGATTCCATATACTGTGATAGTAATTAATTTTCTTTTTGGCGTTGGGCTTTGAGCGCGGCGGCTTTTTCGAGGGCTGCACGTATCTTGGCTTCCTTCACAGGGTCGCCGGCAGCAGCGGCAAGAGCCTTGGCAGCGGCATCGTTGGCAGGAGCGGCTGCCTTTGCGGTGTCCGCCGGAGACTCAGCGCTCTTTGCAGCGGGAGCTGCCCCTGCTGCGGCCTTTTTCGCTTCGGCAGCGGCCTTCGCGGCGGCTATCTTTGCCTCTTTCTCAGCCTTCATGCGGGCAATCTCCTCGGGAGTGGGTTGCGGTTCCTCTTTCTCGGGAAGATAATTAAGCAGCTTGACCAGCTTACCACGGGTAAAGACGGCCTGCTCGAAATCGTTGGAGAATTCAAGGGCATCGGTCGGACAGTTGGTCACACAGAGCTGGCAGAACGTACAGCTTCCGAGGTCATAATGATACTTGTCGAGTTTCTTTTTCTTCTTTCCGTCCCAAGTATCCACGGTCTTGATGTCAAGCGAGATTGTGGAGTTGGGGCACACACGCTCGCAAGTACCGCAGGCTATACACTTATGGTTGCCCTGGTCGTCATACTTGAGGGTCAGGACAGCGCGGAAGCGGTCAGCCACGGGGAGATTGTCGCGGTTGTCGGGATACTCTTCGGTGATTTTGGGGGTGACAAATTCTTTACCGGTCACCTGCATGCCTTTAAGAAGACTTGCAAGGCCGGAACCAAGATTTGAGAAATAGTCTTTTACACTTCCCATGTTTTATAGATAACAGTTTTTTATTTCTTGGATGAGTGTTGAGGGCGCATTCGTCAGTCTCTCACCTGACCGCCGACAATGTCGAGCAGTTCGGTAGTGATGCTTTGCTGACGCAGTTTATTATATTCGAGTTGAAGTTGCTCGAGGAGCTTCTTGGCGTTGTCGTTGGCACTCTGCATGGCCATGATGCGGGCAGCCTGTTCCGACGCGCGGTTCTCGGTGAATACCTCCTGCATCACGGCGAGCAGGAACATCGGGAGCACCGATACGAAAATCGTGGCGGCGTCAGGCTCGAAAATATACGGACGGCAAAGGGCTTTCACTCCTTCTGCCGTGAAAGTCTCGGGACTGACGGGAAGGAGACTGTCACAACGGAGACGCTGACGGCTCACCGACTGGAAGTTCATATAAAGGAGGTCGACACGGTCGAAGTCAGAGTTCAGGAAACTCTCCTCAAGCCTGCGGGTAAAGGCCTTCACAGCCTCTCCGCTTGACTTTGAGTCGACACCTTCCGGCTCGCTGACGCCAATACCGGCAATGGAAATCTTACGGGCTGCCTTCAGCATCTTCTTTCCGACGGGAATGAGAGTGATTCTCACCCCCTCGCCATACTTCTTGCGGTAGTCGCCTATGGTGACGAGAAGCTGCTTGAAGATATTGATATTATAAGCCCCGCAGAGACCGTCGTCAGAACCGAAAACCACGACTGCGATAGCACTGACCTCGCGTTCCTCGGTCAGAGGTGACGAAAATTCCGCATCAGCACTCAAAAGATTGCCGATGATATTTTCAATCTGCTGGCGAAACGGCAGGAGGCGGCGCAGGTCGTTCTCGGCGCGGTGCATCTTGGCCGAGGATATCATCTTCATCGCTCCGGTGATTTTCTCACTCGAAGCCACCGAGCCGATGCGTCCTTTTAGTTCGCGTAGTGTTGCCATAGCTTTCGGTCTTAACTTAACTCTTTAATCTTTCTTATTTATATGAAGCCGATATTTCAGCTGCCGCGTCGGTAAGTTTCTTCGTGGTGTCGTCGTCGAGCTTTCCGGCACGGATTGCCTCCATGGCTTCAGGGTATTTCGTAGAGACGAGCTGGAGGAAGTTTTTCTCGAATTCGGCCACTTTGTCAAGAGGCACGTTTTCAAGAAGTCCGCGTGTGCCACAGAAAATCACGGCCACTTCATCCTCGACCTTCATAGGCGAATACTGAGGCTGGATGAGCAGACGCTCGTTCTTGCGGCCCTTGTCAATCACACGGGCGGTCACAGGGTCGATATCACCACCGAACTTGGTAAACGATTCAAGCTCGCGGAACTGTGCCTGGTCGATTTTAAGCGTACCTGCCACCTTCTTCATCGACTTAATCTGGGCATTACCACCCACACGCGACACGGAGATACCTACGTTGATTGCCGGACGTATGCCTCGGTTAAAGAGGGCTGTCTCAAGGAATATCTGGCCGTCGGTGATTGAAATCACATTGGTAGGGATATATGCGGAAACGTCGCCTGCCTGTGTTTCGATAATAGGTAGCGCGGTAAGCGAGCCTCCACCTTTCACCTTGTCCTTGAGTGAAGCGGGAAGGTCGTTCATATTCTGGGCCACCTGCTGATTGTCGATAATCTTGGCCGCGCGTTCAAGCAGACGGCTGTGGAGATAGAAGATATCGCCGGGATAAGCCTCGCGGCCCGAAGGACGCTTGAGGATAAGGGAGATTTCGCGGTAGGCAACGGCCTGTTTCGAAAGGTCGTCATAGACAATAAGGGCGTCGCGGCCGGTGTCGCGGATATATTCGCCGATTGCAACTCCGGCAAAAGGAGCGTAGTAGCGCATCGACGCCGAGTCGGCTGCTGTCGCCGCAACGACCACCGTATAGTCAAGGGCGCCATGCTGACGCAGGATCTCGACAGTAGCGGCGACCGATGATGCTTTCTGGCCAATGGCCACATATATACAATAGACGGGCTTTCCTGCCTCGAAATTCGCACGCTGGTTGATGATGGTGTCGATAGCGATGGCAGTCTTGCCTATCTGGCGGTCACCGATGATAAGCTCACGCTGGCCACGGCCTATAGGCACCATGGAGTCAATAGCCTTGAGACCTGTCTGGAGCGGCTGCTTCACAGGCTGACGGAAGATTACGCCCGGGGCCTTGCGTTCAAGCGGCATAGGCAGAAGCTCGCCGTCGATAGGACCGCGACCGTCGATAGGCTCTCCGAGCACATTGATTACACGGCCGAACACGCCTTCACCCACATGGATGGAGGCGATTTCACCGGTGCGTTTCACGCTCATGTTTTCGGTGACCTTGTTGACTTCGTTGAGCAGGATGACACCCACATTACTCTCCTCAAGGTTTAGGGCTACACCTTTCACTCCGTTTTCAAATTCAACGAGCTCGTTGGCACAGACATTATCGAGCCCGTAGACATGGGCCACGCCGTCGCCGACTTCGAGCACAACGCCCGTTTCCTCGAAGGACACTTTGGAGTTGACGTTCTCAAGCTGCTGTTTTAATACCTGAGAAATCTCGCTTGGGTTAATCATTTTGGTATAGGGTGTGAAATTGTTTTAGTTGCTTAAAAGTTTTAGACGCAATTGCTTCAGCTCGTCGGCCACGGAAGCGTCGAGCTTCTCGTTGTTGATGTTGACAGTGAATCCGCCAATCAACGCCGGGTCGACACTGTGGTGATATTCCATCGTGCCGCCGTTAAGATGGCGCGCGATGAGCTTCTTCAGACGCTCCTCCTCAGCTGCGCCCATCGGGGCGGCAGATGTGACAGTGACAAGGTAGATATGATGCTCGCTGCGATAGAGCCTCATATAGGCGAGGGCTATATCGCGGGCCGCGTCAAGACGGTTGTTGTCTACAAGGAGCCGTAGGAAGCGGGCATAGACTTCATCGCCGGCGCTCGCTCCGGCGGCGGAAGTCAGTAGCTTCACCTTGTCGGAGGCCGGGATGAAAGGATTGGCCACTGCCTGCTGCAGCGACGGCTCGGAAGCGAAAGAGCCTTCGAGCGTATGCATCAGCTCATAGATACGGCTGTCGGCACTCTTCTCGGTTGCGAACTCGAAAAGAGCCTTGGCATAGCGGCTGGGGATGAGACCTTGGTTCATTGCGTTGAGATGATAGCCTTAGAGGATGAGTTATCAGTGGTGAGGAGAGAGGTTGGTCAGTTTTGTTTTTCCATTTCGTCGAGCAGGGAGTTGACGAGCTTTTCCTGGGCTTTCTCGTCCTTCATCTGATTGCGCACCACCTTCTGGGCGATGTCGAGCGCAAATGAAGAGACTTCGTTGCGGAATTGCTGCTCGGCCTGTTTGCGTTCCTGTTCGATTGACACTTTTGCGGCGTCCATCACCTTCTTGGCTTCAGTCTGGGCTGCGCTGCGGGCTTCCTCGATGATCTGAGTCTTCATCTTGTCGGCCTCGCGCAACATGTCGGCCTGCTGGCGACGTGCGTCGGCAATGTATTTATCCGCCTCTTCGCGGGCATGGTCAAGCTGTTGTTTGGCATTTTGAGCATACTCCACACCTTTGTCGATGAGGTCGGCCCGGTCGGAGACTCCTTTCATAATCACAGGCCAGCCCCACTTCCACAACACGAAGAAGAGGACGGCGAATGACACGAACATCCAGAATATCAGACCGGAATCAGGCGTGAATAGTTCCATTATTCAGAGAAATCTGTTTTTTCAATGAAATGAAGCTTGGATTAGCCCACAAACATCGCGAGGATACAAACGATAACAGCGAAGAGAGCCACACCCTCGATAAGGGCTGCGATTACGATCATGTTACTGCGGATATCGCCGGTTGATTCGGGCTGACGGGCGATTGCTTCCATGGCTGAGCCACCGATTTTACCGATACCGATACCGGCACCAATTGCTGCGATTGCTGCACCGATGCATACGCCGATGCCGAGGGTTCCTTCGATAGCTGCTAAAATCATTGCTAACATAATTGCGGGAGATTAAAGGGTTGATATTTTTAGTTTTTTATATTTTTGATTCGTTGAGGGAGGGATTTGCGGAGGTCGTGACAGCTGCGGCATGCTCGGGCTTCTGCTCTCCGTGGTGCTCATCATGGCCTTCTTCCTGCCCGAGGGCTATGAAGAGGGTCGACAGCATCGTGAACACATAGGCCTGGATGAAGCTGACGAGCACGTCGATGAGGAGCATGAACACCGAGAAGATGATGCTGACCACAGCGGTCGCTCCAGTCACCACGGGTCCCATAGCCGCGAAGATGAAGATGAGCAGGGTGAGAACTATGACAATCATATGACCGCCCATCATATTGGCGAAGAGACGTACCGTAAGAGCCGCCGGTTTTGTGAAAACACCGAAAATCTCGATAATCGGCATTATGGGTATAGGCCATTTGAGCCACCAGGGCACGTCGGGATTGAAGATTTCCTTCCAATAGTGTTTCGTTGCGAAAATATTGGTGATGAGGAAGGTAATAATGGCGAGCACGAGGGTCACGGCGATGTTGCCTGTAAGGTTCGCGCCACCGGGAAAGACCACAATCAGACCCAGAAGGTTCATCACGAGGATGAAGAAGAACACCGTCAATAGATAGGGGGCAAACTTGTTGGCCTTAGTCTTAAGGGTGGGCTTGATTACACCGTCGTAGATGAATAGAATCACAAACTCTACAGCGCCTGTCATCTTGCGCGGGCCTTTCATCCCCTGGGTGCGGTGCCAGCGTGCGACATCGAGAATCGCCCATATGACAAGGAGGACTGCAATGAAAATGCCACAGACATTCTTGGTTATCGAGATGTCAAGGGAGGGTTTCACCTCTTTCCCGTCGATAATCTCCACGACCTTGCCCTTGTAGGGGCTATCCTTGCCGGCCACACGGAATGTCGCGTTGCCGTCTACATATTCCTTGCCGTGCTCTACACGCGAGGAGGAGAAGACATGGAGGCCGTCGCTGCCCCATACAATCACAGGCAGAGGTATACTCTTATGATGATTGAAGGGCACCTCCCAGCCATAGCGGTCGCCGAGGTGTTCGAAAATTATGCCTTGGGCGTCGACTGCGCCGCTCTTCTGCTCCGTAGAGTCGGCAGGGTGCTTTTCAGCCTGAGCCGCGAATGGGAGCATGAGAGCCACGATGGCCATTGCCAATGCTGTCAGAATATTTCTTTTCATCGTCGCCTATGGGGTTAATATATACAGACCGAAACTATGTTGCTGTCGACATCGACAATTCCACCCCCTACGTTGACAGAGTGTTCCTCTCCGGTGGCATCCGTATAGCGGATTGCTCCGGGAGTGAGGGTTGAAATCAGGGAAGCGTGACCGGGAAGGACCGTGAAGGCTCCCATCGCACCCGGAAGGTGGACCACCTTCACTTCTCCTTGAAAGACTATATCTTCCGCCGATATGATTTTGAGTATCATTGCTGTGGGGTCTGCGTTGATGAGTGTGAGAGTTTCTTGAACCGTGGATTGCGAGTAAGGTACGATTATTTAACCTCGGCGAGAAGCTTCTTGCCTTTCTCTATGGCCTCGTCAATCGTGCCGACATTGAGGAATGCCTGCTCGGGATATTCATCCATCTCGCCTGAAAGAATCATCTTGAAGCCACGGATGGTCTCGCTAAGAGGCACCATGACACCGGGAAGACCCGTGAACTGCTCTGCAACGTGGAAAGGCTGCGAGAGGAAGCGCTGGGCGCGACGCGCACGTGCGACCACAAGTTTGTCTTCGTCGGAAAGCTCGTCGACACCGAGAATGGCGATGATATCCTGAAGCTCGTTGTATTTCTGGAGAAGCTGCTTGACAGCCTGAGCCGTATTGTAGTGGTCCTCACCGATGATATTCGGGTCGAGGATTCGCGAGGTAGATTCAAGAGGATCGACTGCGGGATAGATACCGAGCTCCGAAATCTTACGCGAAAGCACCGTAGTTGCGTCGAGGAAGCTGAATGTGGTGGCTGGAGCGGGGTCGGTCAAGTCGTCGGCAGGCACATAGATTGCCTGGACAGAGGTGATTGAGCCGTTTTTCGTCGAGGTGATTCGTTCCTGGAGGGCACCCATCTCGGAGGCAAGCGTAGGCTGATAGCCCACGGCTGACGGCATACGGCCAAGAAGAGCCGACACCTCGGAACCCGCCTGAGTGAAACGGAATATGTTGTCGATGAAAAGGAGGATGTCCTTACCGCCGCCGTCCTGGTCACGGAACTGCTCTGCGACAGTAAGACCTGAAAGGGCCACGCGGAGACGTGCGCCCGGGGGTTCGTTCATCTGACCGAACACCAGGGTGGCCTGAGAGTCAGACACCTGTTCCATGTCGACATCGGCGAGGTTCCATTCACCCTTTTCCATACCTTCGGCAAACTTCTTGCCATATTTCATTACGCCGCTCTCAATCATCTCGCGGAGGAGGTCATTGCCCTCACGGGTACGCTCACCGACACCGGTGAACACCGAGAAGCCGTTGTGGCCCTTCGCGATATTGTTGATAAGCTCCATGATGAGCACAGTCTTGCCGACACCGGCACCACCGAAAAGACCGATTTTGCCACCCTTGCTGTAAGGCTCGAGGAGGTCAATGACCTTGATACCGGTATAGAGGATTTCCGTACCGATTGTGAGGTCGTCAAATTTAGGCGCGGGCTGATGAATCGGGCGCAGATTGTCGCGCTTCAGCTCGGGGAGTCGGTCGATGGCATCGCCAAGCACATTGAGCAGACGGCCTTTCACCTGCTCGCCGGTAGGCACCGCGATGGGACGCTCAAGGTTGTCGACACGCATGCCTCGACGCAGACCGTCGGTACTCTCCATGGCCACACAGCGGACAGTGTCCTCCCCGATGTGCTGTTCGACTTCGAGTATGAGTTCCGTGCCGTCTTCGCGTGGAACCTTGAGGGCGGTATAGATGGGAGGGATGAGGTTGTCGTCACCTTCAAATATCACGTCGACCACCGGGCCGATTACTTGGGCGATTTTGCCATATTTTTCACTCATCGCGTTTAGATTTTAGGCTGAGTAAGGGTTATTTTATTCTTGTTGAGGAGTTGTCAGGAGAAAGGTGCTCAGAGATAGAGACCGAAGGTGACTATCATCACCATGAGCACGAGGTTGAAGAGATTGATGGGAAGGAGATATTTCCACTCGAGAGTCAGGAGCTGGTCGATTCGCAGACGCGGGAAAGTCCACTTGAACCAGATGATGATAAACGAGAGCGCTATGGCCTTACCGATAAACCATATCGGAGAGGGAATGAAATCCATCACGGCATTGAAACCGTCCCAGCCGGGAATATGGAGCGGCATCCATCCTCCGAAGAATAGAAGTGCGGCTACTCCCGAAACAATAAAGAGGTTGAGGTATTCGGCGAGATAGAAGAAACCGAAATGTATACCGGAATATTCAGTGTGGTAGCCTGCGGTCAACTCGCTCTCGGCCTCCGGAAGGTCGAAGGGGCCACGGTTGGTCTCTGCAGTGCCGGCAATCATGAAAATCACGAAAGCGATGATTGCGGGAATATGGCCAGAGAATATAAACCACAAATGGCTCTGAGCCTCCACGATGCCGCCGACCGACATCGTGCCTGCCATAATGACCATAGTCACGACGCAGAGGCCCATCGAAAGCTCATAGCTGACCATCTGCGCACCGGAACGGAGGGCTCCGATAAGGGTGAACTTATTGTTCGACGACCATCCGGCGAGCAGGATACCGAGCACACCGATGGAAGACACGGCAAGCAGGAAGAATATACCGACATTAAAGTCGATAATCTGCAAGCCATTGCCCCAGGGAAGCACGGCGAAAGCGAGCATCGAGGCGATAATCACAAGATAGGGTGCGAGGGCGAAGAGGAATTTGTCGACATGGTTGAGCGAGATGAGCTCCTTGATGAGAATCTTGAACATGTCGGCGATACTCTGCAACAATCCCCAGGGGCCGACGCGGTTCGGGCCGAGACGGCACTGGAAATAGGCACACACTTTACGTTCGAAGAGGATATAGAACAGCGCCAGCACTGCGTAGAGGAGCATGAGGCCCACTCCGATAAGCAGACACTCCAAGGTCACTGCCGCCCACTCGGGAATATAGCCGGTGAGGAAGGAATGAAGCCAGGCGGTTCCTACTGATAAGTCTTGCATAACGTCTATTTGAATTTTCTTTTTTGATTACTATCGGTCAATGTCGGGAACAATATAGTCAAGCGAACCGCCGATTGTGATGAGGTCGGCAATCTTCTGTCCCTCTGTGATGTGGTCGACTACAGCTGCGGCAGGCAGACATGGAGGCGCAATCTTCAGACGGTAGGGCATCGTGCCTCCGTCGCTTTCAAGATAGATGCCGAAGGTACCGCGGCAGCCTTCTACTGTCTTGAACCAGTGGCCTACAGGGAGCTTGAGCACCTTGGGCACTTTCACGCAATAGTCTCCTTCGGGGATGTTGTCGATGAGCTGGGCTATGATGCGTGCACTCTGGACCATTTCGTCCATACGCACCTTGAAACGGGCCATCGAGTCACACTCCTCGCGCACTACTTCGTCGAATTCAAGTTCTGAATAAATACTGTAGGGATTGCATTTACGGACGTCGCATGCCCAGCCTGAACCACGGCCGTTGGGGCCGGTTACGGCCCATGAGATAGCGTCCTTGCGGGTGAGCACACCCACATTCTCCATACGGTTCCTGGCAATGACGTTGCCAGTGAATATCTTATTGTATTCCTTTATGTTTGCGGGGAGCACGTCGAGCAGGGCATGCACATCCTTCACGAAGTCGGGATGCAAATCCTGCATAACTCCGCCTATGCAATCATAGTTGAAAGTCATTCGGGCCCCGCAGGTTCTCTCCATAATGTCGAGTATCTGCTCACGGACACGCAGAGTGTAGAAGAGCATGGTGGTCGCGCCGAGGTCCATGCAGTAAGTGCCGATAAAGAGACAGTGGGAAGCGATGCGCGAGAGCTCGTCCATCAACACACGTATCACCTGGGCACGGCGTGAAATCTCGATGCCGGCGGCCTCCTCGATAAGCATGCAGAGGCAGTGGTGGTAGGGATGGGCCGAGAAGTAGTCGAGTCGGTCCATGAAGTGGAGGGTCTGGGGATAGGTGTCCTTCTCGCAGATTTTCTCCACTCCCCGGTGGATATACCCGAGATAGATGTCGATTTTCTTGATAATCTCGCCGTCGACAGCGGTACGGAAACGGAGCACGCCATGAGTAGCCGGGTGCTGCGGGCCGATGTTGACCACGAAGTCGTCAGGCTGGAAAATGCGGCGTTCATGTTTCTCCACCTTGCCGTCGGGAGTCTCTGTCCACACATCGGTGAAATCCGTCTGCCGTTCGTTTTCAATCGACACGGGATTGATGTCGGGGTTCTCATCATAATCCTTGCGTAGCGGGAAGCCTTTCCAATCGATATTCAGGAAAAGACGGCGCATGTCAGGATTGTTGATGAAGATTATGCCGAAGAAGTCATAGACCTCACGTTCGAAAACGGTGGCGATGGCCCAAAGGTCGTGGATTGAATGGATGAGCGGACGCTCGCGGTCGCCGCCGGCCATGACCTTCACGGAGATGCGTGAATTGTGGCGGGTGGATGCGAAATAATAGATACAGCCCATGCCGTTTTCTTTCCAGTCCATTCCGACGATGGTCACAAGGAAGTCAAACGAAAGCTCCCGGTCGTCGCGGAGAGTCTTGGCGAAGTCATGCCACTTTGCGTCGGGGACGGTCACCTGCATTATCTCGCCGTCTTCAATGACAGCCTCAGGCAACACGGTTGAAATCTTTTCCCGGATGTTGGACATAATATATAATAAGGTGTATGAACGTTATATTCTTGATAATAATGATTGGCGGGGACTTTTAAAGTCGATTGGGAGTTCAGTCATTCACTCCGGCGACCGGGTGTGCCTTGAGAAATTCCTCCTGCTTTTCCTGACGGTTGACGCCTCCGAAAAATTTCTCCACCTTGATTTTGCGGGAGAGCTGCATAATACCGTAAATCATCGCTTCGGGACGGGGAGGACAGCCTGGGATGAACACGTCGACCGGGACAATATCCTCTATGCCCATGGCAACATGGTAGCTCTTCTTGAACGGGCCTCCCGAGATGGCACAGCTACCGCAGGCAATCACATATTTCGGCTCGGCAAGCTGGTCGTAGAGACGGCGGAACACAGGCACCATGCGGTGGACAATAGTTCCGGCCACCATCATGAAGTCAGCCTGACGGGGAGAGGCTCGCGCCACTTCCCAGCCAAAGCGCGCCATGTCGTAGCGCGCCGCTCCGAGCGACACAAATTCAATGCCGCAGCAACTGGTGGCGAATGTGAGCGGCCAGATAGAGTTGGAACGCCCCCAGTTGATGAGTTTGTCGAAGGAGCCGACAACAACGTTGACTCCGCTATCCTGAAGCTCCTTTACGAGCTTTTCGATATATTCGTTATCTTTCCACGCCTCGTAGGGCATGCCTTTGGTGGTTACTTCCATTCAAGAGCTCCTTTCCGCCAGGCATATACGAGACCCAGCACTATGATTCCAAAAAAGACCGCTATGGCTGTCAGACCGGAAGTCCCGAGTTCATGCACACGCACCGCCCATGGATAGAGGAATACGGTCTCGACGTCAAACATCAGGAAGAGGATGGCGAAAAGATAGTAGCCCACCTTGAACTGGGCCATTGACTCGCCACGTGTCGGGATACCGCACTCATAGGCCTCGCCTTTCTGGGGATTGAACGAGCGGGGTGAGATAAGACCCGCAAGCCACAGCGCTATGGCCACGAGTGCTACGCCTGTCAGGAGCGCAACCACGGCCAAAGTCGCATTTTGAATTGCCAATGCTATCATATTGTGTTGTTATACTATTTTTAGCACTAATAAGCTATAAATCACGCATTTTACCGCGCCGTCAAATACGCAAGCATAATGACAGCACAAAACGCAGTGCAAATATACGGAAATTTTCCCGAATTGCCCTAATAAAAATCTGTCACACGAGGATTTTTAATTGGGATAAATGTCACCTCGGGACAACAGTCTCTATCAATAGATATCCAACCAATCTCCAACCGGCAAAAACAATCGCGGCTTCCGCTCTCAATCTGAGCGGAAGCCGCGTTAATGTTATCGGAGCAGGCTAAGCCTGCGTCGGTTTAGAAGTTGTAATAGAAACCGAATGAAAGCTTGTTGAAATCAAGGCCAAGACCGGTGTGCTTGCCTGCTTCCTTGTAGTCTTCGTAGCCGAAGAAGCCGACATGAGCGACAAAGCTGAATTTTTCAGTCACGTTAAGAGCGAGACCGGGCTTGAGACCAATGCTCCATACAGTTGTTGAGTCACCTTCGTCAGGGCTGATGAAACCGAGGCCGAAACCACCGTCTACAAAGAGGCTGAGAAGATTGTTTTCTGTACGGAAAAAGGAGTAACGAGCATAAGGCTGAATGGTGAAGACATTATAGCTATCCTTTTCCCAGGTGTAATCAAGAGCTGCACCGATAGCCCAATTGCTGTTAAGATTATAGCCTACTTCAGGAGCGATGGTGAAGTTGGATGTCTTTTCATCATCAACTTTTACATGGTTGAAACCAATAGAACCACCAAGATACCAGTTCTGTGCCGATGCGCTGATAGCCATGATTGCTACTACAGCAAGAAGTAAAATCTTTTTCATAACGAGAAAAATAATTAAAGGTTAAATGGTTATGTTTTGTTTGCACACGGGCCAAAAGCCCATCATGTGTGTTTTATCGTTGCAAAGTTAAGCAGATTTTAACCGTTTTTGCAAATTTTTTATTATATTTTTTAATTTAGACCTAAAATTTTTAAAACGCTTGTTAAGCAGGACCACTGTATCCACCACTTTAGAAATATGGATATTTTTCCCGAAAAAAGCGTAACTTTGCAGCGGCTTTTTTCTAATCCGAAACACGAAATGCAGACCGATACAGAAGCGCCCTGCGCTATATATAATATAGGTGGCAAGAACAGCCAACCCCTTCACGATGCCTTCGACCGCGAGCATCTGTGGCATCCCTACACATCCACAATAGACCCACTGCCAACCTACAAGGTTGACTCAGCCTCCGGCGTGCGCCTGCGTCTAAGCGACGGGCGGGAACTGATTGACGGCATGTCGTCGTGGTGGTGTGCAATCCATGGCTACAACCATCCACGCATAAACGCAGCCGTGACAGGGCAGATTGAAAAGATGAGCCATGTGATGTTCGGCGGCCTCACCCACGAACCGGCCATAGCCCTCGGCAAACTGCTGCTCGAAATGGCACCGCCATCGATGCACAACATATTTTATGCCGACTCCGGCTCAGTGGCTGTCGAAGTAGCGATGAAAATGGCAGTACAGGCATCCATATCCCGTTCCGGCGACCACCACAAGACCAATTTCGTCACTATCCGGAGCGGATATCACGGCGATACATGGAACGCGATGAGCGTATGCGACCCTGTCACCGGGATGCACGGAGCTTTCGGCCCGGCTCTCCCCATAAGGTTTTTTGCACCGGCTCCCGCCACCACTTTTGACGGAGAATGGAATCCTGCCGATATCGAGCCATTGGCTAAAATAATAGCCGAACACCGCGACGAACTCGCCGCACTTATCCTCGAACCAATCGTGCAGGGCGCAGGCGGCATGAGATTCTATCACCCGCAATATCTCCGGGAGGCGCGACGGCTCTGCGACGAAGCTGGAATCTATCTGATTTTCGACGAGATAGCCACCGGTTTCTGGCGCACGGGCAAATGTTTCGCTTGGGAACACGCAGGCGTGGAACCCGACATCATGTGTATCGGCAAAGGTCTCACCGCAGGCTATATGACCATGAGCGCAGTCATGACAAGCCGTGAAGTAGCCGACACAATCTCGCGTGGAGAAGCCGGAGTCATGATGCACGGGCCGACATTCATGGCCAATCCCCTTGCATGCGCCGTGGCAGTAGCATCGCTGACACTTCTGAAAGAACAGAACATGGCTCAGCGCATCGCCCACATAGAAGCCGTAATCAGACGGCATATAGCCCCGGCCGCGACAATCAAGGGAGTCAGAAACGTACGCGTGCTCGGAGCCATAGGCGTAATAGAGATGGAGGACACGGTAGACGTGGGCGAATTCCAGAAACACTGCGTGGAACGTGGCATATGGGTGCGCCCCTTCGGACGCAATGTCTATATCATGCCTCCATATATCATCTCCGACGGAGACCTCCGACAGCTCATCGAACAAATGATTGAATGTATAAAAGACTGCCTGAGCGCAAACGAGAGATGAGTGTCCTGAATTATTACGAGACTGAGCTTGCGAGACTCAGGGCCGAAGGAAATATGCGTAGCATACCCGCTGACACCAGAGGGGACAAAACGCTCGTAGATTTAAGTTCAAACGACTATCTCGGACTCGCGTCAAAGCCGGAACTCCAGGCTGAGTTTTTCGCTTCAAGCGAAAGGCGCGGAATCCCCATGACCTCGTCGGCCTCACGCCTGCTGAGTCCTTCCCAGGACGAATACCTTGCACTTGAAGAACTGCTTTCCAAGCTCTATCGCCGGAAGTGTCTGCTTTTCAACAGCGGCTATCACGCCAACACCGGAATGATTCAGGCCCTTGCTTCAGGAAAATGCCTGATTGTCGCAGACAAGCTCGTCCACGCAAGTATAATCGACGGAATCATACTTTCAAAGGCCCCGTTCATACGCTTCCGTCATAATGACACGGCCCATCTCGAACGCATATTAGCTAAAGAGGCGCCCGCATATGACAGGATTATCATCCTAGCTGAAAGCGTCTACAGTATGGACGGCGACCGTGCCGATATCGGGGAGTTGATAAGGATAAAAAAAGCCCATGGCAACACGCTGCTATATATCGACGAGGCTCATGGATTCGGCGTAGAAGGGCCAAAGGGACTCGGAATCTGCGCTGCCGAGCGCAATAGTGAGGATGTCGACGTAATCGTAGGCACATTCGGGAAAGCCTGTGCATCCATGGGAGCTTTCTGCGCGGTGTCGCCGGCAATACGCGATTTCCTGCTCAACCGCGCGAGGAGTTTCATATTTTCTACCGCCCTTCCTCCGATGAACGCCGCCTGGACACGCTTCATGATTGAAAAGATAGTCACGATGGACGCCGAACGCGAGTCTCTGAAAGCATTGGGAGCACGCATGCACGCCATACTCCAGCCGTTATCACCGGATTTCAATATTACGCCAAGCCATATACAGCCTCTCGTTGTCGGGTCGGCGCAACTTGCCGTCAAGCTTTCCCAAAAACTCCGCGAGGAGGGCTTCAAAGTGCTGCCCATACGCACGCCTACCGTACCTCCCGGTACCGAGCGACTGCGCATAAGCCTCAGTGCGGCGATATCTCCATGCGAAATCGACCGATTCGGAGACGCCTTGACGCGGTTGCTTCCAAGCATTTAGTCCCAATCACAACAAAAACAATACAAATCACCACCAGATGAAACACCATATCCTCCACAACGCCGCCAGTGATTCAAATCGCCGTGCCATACTGCTTTTCGCAGGGTGGGGTATGGACGAAAAACCATTCACCGGACTGAACGCAGAGGGATATGATATCATAATCATCCGGGACTACCGCGAAGGCAAGCCAAGCGAAGCCTTAAGGACATTGATTGATCGATATGAGGAACTGTGTGTGATTGCATGGTCATTCGGTGTACCCGTGGCCACTGAATTCATTGTCAACAATCCCTCGCTCCCTGTCACCGCCCGCATAGCCGTCAACGGCACGATGCTTCCGGTCGACGACCGTTTCGGCATACCGACCGACATTTTCAAGGGAACCATGGATGGCTTGACCGAAAAATCACTTTCGAAATTCTATCTCAGAATGTGTGGCAGCAACGCGAAATTCAAGGAATTCTCGGAGAATATGCCGCAAAGGGATGTCAATGAGCTGAAAGATGAACTGAAAGCCATCGGGGAAAGATATCAGAAGCCGCAACTTCTACGACGTGATTTCACACCCTGGGATTGCGCGCTCGTGGCCGACGCTGACAGGATAATTCCGACAGGGAATCAATCGCAGGCATGGAATGAAAGCGGAAGCACAGTCGAAAGGCTTGACATTGAAGGCCCCCATCTGCCGGATTTCCAAAAAATCATCGACGCCTTCATCACGAGAAAAGGGAAAGTTGCCGAGAAATTCGCACGTGCAAGCGCAAGCTATGACGACAATGCATCCACCCAACATGACATAGCAGCGAAACTCTGCTCAATACTTCCCGCCAAAGCAAACATGGCACTTGAAATCGGAGGGGGAATCGGTCACACTACGGAAATGCTGCTCGCAAACAGCGATATCCGCGAATTAGAGGTCTGGGACCTCTTGGCCAAGACATCCGAGGCTTATATAAAGCAAAGCGACTGCCCAGGAGCCGAAATCTTGGAAAAGAGATATGGAGACAAAACCGCGACACTTCGAGTATGTGACGCCGAGACTGAAATAATGAAAACCCCATCCGGGAGCGTTGATTTAATCTTCTCCGCATCCACAGTCCAGTGGTTCAACTCGCTCCCCTCTTTTCTTCGCCATGTGGCACGGGCTCTGCGCCCCGGGGGTGAGGCCATCATTTCCACTTTCGGCCCACAGACCATGCGTGAAATAGCCCGAACACGCAACCGGCACTATCCTGATTTGCAAGCTATCGGCAGAATGATACCCGAAACCTGCGAAATAGTGAGGCTTGAGGAGGACTTCATGCAAATGACTTTTCCAAGCGCCACCGAAGCACTCAGCCACATAAAACTGACAGGCGTAAACGCCTTGGGCGGAGAGAAATCGGCAAAAGACGTAAGGGAAATCCTGCGCAACTACCCCACTCTCCCTTCAGGCGAAGCGCCACTGACATATCATCCCATCTATCTGCATATTAAGAAAGCGGCCAACAACAAAATTAAAAAGGACCAGACATGAGCCAGGCATACTTCATCTCAGGAATAGATACCGACGCAGGCAAAAGCTACGTCACAGGCTATCTTGCCGCACGCCTTATGAAAGAAGGCAAAAGTGTGGCGACACAAAAATTTATCCAGACAGGCAACACCGGATTTTCGGAGGACATCGAGCTTCACAGAAAAATCATGGGTATAGACGCGCTCCCCGAAGACCGCGACCGCACAACCTCACCAATAATTTTCTCCTATCCCGCATCAGCCCAACTCGCCGCCCGCATCGACCATGAAGAGATAGACTTGAGAAAAATCGACAATGCGACCGAGAAACTGCTCAGCCACTATGATATCGTGCTGATTGAAGGGGCGGGAGGGCTTATGGTACCGATTACAGATGATTTCTTCACAATCGACTATGTTGTCACCCGCAAACTGCCTCTAATACTCGTCACCAACGGGGTGCTCGGCTCAATCAATCATACAATCCTGTCGCTCGAAGCCATCAAAAACCGAGGGATAAGGCTTGAAGCCGTGGTGTACAACGAACATTTCGACAGCGACAAAACCATAGCCGCAGACACCCGCGAATTCATCCGCCGCTTCACTGCGGCCAACTTCCCGTCAGCCCGCTTCGCCACAGTGCCGAGCCTTGTCTGACACCCTAAAATAGTGATTTCCCTGTATCCGCACACAAAAATATATGTCCCCGATGCGAGGCTTTTCGGGGAATTATAGCTAACTTTGCCTATCGAAACAAACAGGAGGCATCCAATGGACATCAATCAATTCAGTATCTCAATCTCAAAAGAACAGCTGTCAGCTCTGCCGACAGTGGAGTTTCCCGGTGTCATAACCGTGGTTGAGACTATTGAAGATGCCCTGGAAGCGCTTGATTATCTGAAGAAATGCAAGGTCGTCGGATTCGACACGGAGACAAAACCTAACTTCCGTAAGGGTCAGACCAACACCGTCTCGCTCATCCAGGTTTCGACGCTCGACCACTCTTTCCTGTTCCGCCTCAACAAACTGGGATTCTTCCCTGAGCTAAAAGAGTTTATGGAATCGGAAGAGGTGGTGAAAGTCGGGCTGTCGCTCCGCGACGATTTCCATGTGCTTCACCGCATATCGGCTTTCGAGCCCCACAATTTCGTAGACCTTCAAAACTTGGTGAAGTCATTCCATATCGCCGACTCGAGCCTCCAGAAAATATATGGCATAATCTTCAATGGCCGCATATCCAAGAGCCAGCGACTCAGCAACTGGGAGGCGAGCCAGTTGAGCCACGGGCAGATGGTCTACGCTTCTATCGACGCATGGGCCTGCCTGCGCATCTACCACCATCTGATGGAGGGTTGCTTCGACCCGTCAGAGTCGGCCTACATAGTCCCGGTCACGGAAAACAGTGACGACAGCTTAAACCCGGCATGCCCCGAGGTTTAACATGAACCCTCTACCGACCTCTCCTTTTTTTATTTATTCTCTTTATCTCTCCCATTCAGCCTCCATATCTACTTAACCTAAGAACCATGAAACTACGTCGCTCTACCCTCATCCCTTTAATCCTGCTCGTATATCTCGGCGTCATGAGCTATATCGGCTATCCGGAATTCCAGCAGGGTCATTATTTCTACTATTTCGGTGTCATAGGAGTGACACTGCTCATAATAGCCGCGCTCCACTTCTTCCTGAAGAAGAGAGAAGGCAAGGCATAAGATATTTGAACTTCAGACAATGCAAATCAGACTACCCCGCGAAATCACCGAAGCCGCAGCCAACGCAGGGGCGGCGAAAGCCGACCTCACTGTAAACAACACTCCACGCCTGCTATTGGCCGCCTGTCTCGCGGGAGCCTATATTTCTTTCGGAGGGATACTGTCGCTCATAGTAGGTTTCGGATTCCCTGAAATCACGGCCGGTAACCCTTCTATGCAAAAGCTGCTGAGCGGATGCATGTTCCCAATAGGGCTTATACTCGTGGTAGTGCTTGGCGCCGAACTTTTCACAGGCAACAACGCTCTGCTCGTGCCCTCCTATATGACACGCCGCCATTCCTTCGCCACGATGCTGCGCAATTGGGCCTTGGTCTATGTCGGAAATTTCGTAGGAGCAATCGCCTTCACCTATTTTATGGTATATCTGTGCGGACTCACGGCGAACGAGCCTTACCACAACGCCATCACCGGGATTGCAAGCGCAAAGGTGTCAATGCCATGGATAACGGTGCTGCTCAAAGGCATCGGAGCCAACTGGTGTGTATGTCTCGCCGTGTGGCTCGCACTTTCAGGCAAGACATTCTTCGAAAAAGCGTTGGGATGCTGGCTACCGGTCATGGCCTTCGTGGCTCTCGGCTACGAGCACTCGATAGCCAACATGTTTTTCATACCCTTAGGCATCATGGAGGGAGCGGAAATCGGCATCTGGCAAGCCATTAGGGATAATATAATCCCGGCGACAATAGGCAACATCATCGGTGGCGCTCTTCTTGTCGGCGCGACCTATGGATATCTGCACAAAAAATAAGTCAAGCGGGAGACTTTACAGTCTTCGCACGCTGTAAACCAATGGACAGTCGGGGAGTCCCGAGGCAATGAGATGATTGCACAGCGCAGGAGCGTCGGGAGTACCGGCCGCGAAAGGCATGCGATATATCTCAATCACCCTTGCACCATCCTGAAGATTGGCCATAATTTCTTCGGCTGACGGAGCGGCGGGAAGTTTTGCGTATTCCTCATAAGTCCAACGCGTGAAGGCCGTGTTGGCTCCCACACCCCGACGGTCGAGCAGATAGCCACCGTCGAGTTTCACAGGCTGCGCGCCTACTACATCGGACGGAGCGGGATATGAAATCAAACTATTTCGCGCGGCATTAAGCGTCACAGGGACATAAGCGTCATAATCACCATTAGTCTTATAAATCTGAGCCATGGCCACCACCGCCGTGCCCTGCCCTTTCAGACGCGAGGGCTTGGAGCCATCATCTTTCGCTGCCTTCCAGCCTATCGCCGCCCCCGGCTCAGGTTCAGAGACTGCTTCCTTAGACGAATGGCACGAGGTAAAAAGCGCTGAAATCATTAGCGGATAAAATAAGTATCTGACAAGTCTTTTCATAATTCAAAGGTTAAACAGCATCATACACGGGTCAAAAAAATCGGCCCGACTGGCATGATATTTATTCCATTAGACCAATCGGGCCGAAAAAGGTTTAAGAAACTCTTATCATGTGAGCATCCTATTTCTTTATAATCTTAACCGAGCGGACACCGGCGGCAGTCGTGACACGGGCCACGTAAAGACCGGAGGCAAGCGCGCTTACATCGAGACGGGCACTCGTGCCGTCAATCTCCGCAGGAGCATTGACCATAGAGCCTGAAAGCGAGCAGACATCAATACGCTCAATAACTGCAGGAGCGCTTATAAGCGTATAGTCAACAGCCGGATTAGGCGACACTGAAAGCGATGATGAATCAAGAATGATATCGTCGATACCACTCGGATTCGCTATGGTAATCGTAATCGCTTCGTTGCGGCTCACAAGCTGCTCGGAACCATTGTATAGCGCACAAAGATATCTTGCACCGGGAACTGCGCCGGGGATTGAACCCGTCCAAACTATGTCCGTGCTTTCACCTGCTGCAAGGGAGAATGGAGATGATTCAAATTCCCATACATAGCTGAGCGTATTCTCGTCGAAAAACGCAACTATAATCGAACCGTTGAAATTACCCTCAACCCCCGTGACCTTAGCGCGTACCGTGACAGCCTGCGGATTGACGGCATCTGCATTGTCAATCGACCATGCCGCGATACCGACCTTCGGTTCGGGCTGGACAGTGACGTTGATAGGATTGCTTATGAGAACTATCTCCTCACCTTCGGCAATAGCCATCGCGAAACAATATTCTCCTGCGGGAATACCATCCTCATAGTCGGGAGACATATCAATCCATTCGGCAAGATAGTCGAAATGCACAGGCTCGTTGGATGCCTTGAAGTCCTGAGGCATAGTTGAGCCGATAGCTACTGCGGTGTTGGCAGTAGTGCCCGTCATAAGCACGCCGAAGATATTCTTTGTCACGGAAGTCGCCCCCGACCAAAGGGCGTTTCCTGTCACAAGGAATTTCGATGCAGGATATATCGGAGATTCAAGCTTCAGGTCATTCACACTGTAAGAGCCTGAAGTCGGGACAGTCACTGTATATTTTTTGCCCGCACGGGTCACAAGCACATAGCCGGGCTGGTCTGCCGAGCACTGCACATCGGTCAACGAATTGTCGGCGTTGCTCTTAAACGCAAGCGAGACTTTATATGTTACATTATCAGGGAAATAGGTACTATTGCATGCAAGGCCCAGTTCCATCGGTACCCAGCCATAGCCGGGACGCAGGCCTGAGACG
This sequence comes from Bacteroidaceae bacterium, assembly GCA_021768245.1. Lineage (GTDB taxonomy): Bacteria > Bacteroidota > Bacteroidia > Bacteroidales > Muribaculaceae > Duncaniella. Next base: position 38,724 of record JAETNO010000012.1, read on the forward strand.
ATTTGAATGGCAGCGGTTTTCTCCGCACCGCCTTTCTCCGGCACGATTTTCGCGCAGATTGAACCGTCGAGCGTAGATGTCGAATAGCTGAAAAGTCCGTCAGCATAAAGAGATATGGTCTTGCCGAGCACCTTGGCCGACAGCTTGCCGTCGAGAATCATAGAAACCACCGGCTTGGCCGAACCGCCGGGCTTCTTGATGCCCAGGATGATTGACTGACCGTTGTTGTAGCCTGCGGTCGAGCCACCTATTCCCTGGTTGTCAGGGTCGAGGGCATTGAGAAGGAAATAGCCGTCGCTATATCCGCTCCAGCCCCAGTTGAAATGGAAATAACCGTCCTCGCTCCTGTAGCCGTCGCAGACAAAAGCGTGACCGGCCGAATCGTTGCTGCCGGCATAGAGCACGGGGCCGCATGTACGGAGATTGTCATAGACCATCTCCTGCCACTTCTCAGCGGTATAATACTCACGCAGACATACGTTGATGCCCTTGTCATAGTCAAAATAATCAACCAAAGCACAGGCGGCATTGAAGTCGGAAGCACCGGAACCTCCCGTCGAGGCCACATTATAGTTCATGCCTACGGAATAGCCGCATACTTTCATCAGTTTCGCTACGGCATTGGCCTGCGTCTCATTGTATGCACCGGTTCTGTATGTGTCCAGCATATTGGCCCAGTCAAGAGTCTCGCCGGAAGCGTCCCATTCAAGTTTCTGACCTGTAGCTCTCCATTCATACGAGAAGTTGGCATTGGCTCCTACGCGCTCGGGCCAGTTGAAATATTTCATCACCTGAGCCATGGCTGTAGCCACACAGCCTGTCACCGTGCGCTCCCCGTTAATCTCAGGACACATATTCCAGTAAGGCGCACCCTGGTCCCATCTGGTAGCGACCATCGGCGCTATCGACGTCCGGTCGGCACGGCTCGCCGGAGCCTTATACTCCGTTGCACCGGCCTTGACGGCACTTTCAATCTGCTTGCAGTATTCTCCGAGCCACCAACGAAGATTCACAGGGATGTTGTCAGGGTCGAATGTTCCACTGTCGCTATATCCGAGCACCGGGGCGGCAACATCGTCAGCCGCCACTATCAGATAGCCGGCATTTTCTCCGTCGAACACATAGAGCGAGGGGGCGGAGGCTTCACCGAAAGTCATAACCGGCGCAGCGACAGCACCGCTACGGCTCGTTTTCACGGTCACCGGGACATCGCCACGAGTAGCCCTCGCCAAGGCTTCGGCAGGGCTGAGAGTACGGGCCTGAACCCCGGCGCCGAGGAGAGACAATAGCGCTAAAGTAAGTACTGATTTATTCATAATCTATCAATGAGTTGAATTTATTTCTTCAAGGGCTTGATTGCAATCGCATATCCGCCACCGGCAAGGGCATGAAGAGTCAGACGGGTCTTGGAGTCGACTTTCTTGCGGGTGATGGTGTAGCGGGTCTGCCCGTCGACAGTGTTGGCGTCGGGAGCCTCGGCATAGATAGTAGCCTCATATTTGCGTCCCGGGTCGAGGAAAGAGAGCGATATCGTCGACTTGCGGTCGGCGGTGCCGGCGGTCGAGCCTACATACCATTCATCAGAATTCTTATCCTTGCGGGCCACTGTCACATAGTCCATCGGTTCGGCTTCAAGGTAGACCGAACGTTCCCACTCCACGGGCACATCCTTGATGAACTGGAAAGCATCCATATGCTTCTCATAATGCTCCGGAAGGTCGGCGGCCATCTGCAATGGGCTGTACATGGTCACATAGAGAGCAAGCTGCCCGGGGATAGTGGAAGCTATTTTTGAATTGTTGTGGGGAGTGAATGTGGAAAGGTCAAACTCAAAGATGCCGGGTGTATAGTCCATCGGGCCACCCTGCAGACGGGTGAAAGGAAGGATTGACGTGTGCCACTTGTCGTTTCCGCCCATAGCCTGGTATTCAGTGCCGCGCGCGCTCTCGTTGCCGATAAGGTTGGGATAGGTGCGGGCAAGGCCGGTTGGACGTGTGGCCTCGTGGGCGTTGACCATGATTTTATGTTCGGCGGCCTTCTTGACTGCATAGAGATAATGGTTGTTGAGCCACTGCGAATAGTGATATTCCCCGCGCGGAATCATGTTGCCTACATATCCGCTCTTGACGGCATTGTAGCCGTAGTCGTTCATCATTTTGTAGGCATCCTCCATATGACGCTCATAGTTGCGCACGGATCCCGAGGTCTCATGATGCATCATCAGTTTCACACCCTTCGAATGGGCATAGTCATTGAGATATTTGAGGTCGAAGTCGGGATAGGAAGTCACAAAGTCAAACACATAGTCCTTCGACTGTCCGAACCAATCCTCCCAGCCTTCGTTCCAGCCTTCGACAAGCACCTGGTCGAAGCCATGGTCTGCGGCAAAGTCGATATAGCGCTTCACCTTGTCCGTGTTTGCACTGTGGCGCCCATTGGGTTTGGTCTTGGTATAGTCTGTCTCGCCGAGTTTCACCGAATAGACATCGTCGGTATAGTTCCATGAACCGGCCCCGGAAATCATCTCCCACCAGACGCCGATATATTTCACCGGTTTTATCCAGGAGGTGTCCTCATATTTCGTCGGTTCGTTGAGATTATAGATTAGTCGCGAAGCAAGGATGTCGCGGGCATCGTCGGTTATTATAACCGAACGCCAAGGGGAGTTCGTGGGGGTCTGCATGTAGCCCTTGCGCCCCTGACTGTCGGGAGTGAGCCATGAGCGGAATGTCATGGTAGTATCGTTGAGGTTGAGATGCATGGTCGGGTAGTCGACAGTCGCGGCCTCGTGGATATTGAGATAGACACCGTCGTCGGTCTTCAGCTGGAGGGCCGTCTGCACGCCTGTCGGGGAGAAAGGTGTGGTAGAGGCATTGTCGGGATTGATTTTCGAGGGGAAGAGGGAGCGGATTTCGCTCAGACGCGATTTTGTATAATTATATTCCTGCGTGTCGTAGTCGCCCGGAATCCAATAAGCGGTATGGTCACCCGTCATTGCAAACTCCGTGGCCTCCTCGGCTATGACGAAGTAGTTGAGGTTGGGCTGTCCGGGAAATTCATAGCGGAATCCAATACCATCGTCATAGGCTCGGAAGCGCACAGTCATTGTGCGGTCGAAAGCCGGCTGGCGAAGCTCCACCGACATTTCGTTGTAATGGTCGCGTATTAACGACTCCTCGCCCCACACCGGTTCCCATGAAGTGTCGACAGAGTCGCGGGTGGTTTTCACGAGCTCAAACCCGTCTTTCAGCGAAAGGGCGTCGGCTCCTGCTTTCTTTCCCTGGGCATCGAAACTGTTGCGGCCCGACTCACTGAAAAGGTCGAAACCAAGGCCCGAGGGAGCAATCACCTGCTTCCCCTTGAAGTCCACGAAATAGGTAGGGCGTCCGTCGCGGAGTTCGAATGTAAGCGCGATGTCCCCGTCGGGCGATTTCAGCACCTCGCCGCCACTCGCCACCGAAAAGGCCGAAAGGCCCAAAGCCAATGTGATGAATATTTTACGCATTTTTTAAGATTAAAGTTTGAATTTTTTATTTGTAAGTATGATATGACTTGCAAACTTACAAAAATTTCCCCCAATTGTCAACGCTTTTCTCCCGTTTTCTCCACCTTTTTCTTCCTCCCACATGCGATTCTTGCCTTTTATTCGTATCTTTGTGGTCAGAATGGGACGATTACTCGCTATAGACTACGGGCGTAAGCGCTGCGGCATCGCTGTGACCGACGTTCTGAGGATTGTTGCCACGGCGCTCGACACCGTGCCTTCATCAGAGCTCATATCATACGTGAAAGCCTATGTGGCGCGCGAGCCTGTAGACGAAATCATCGTGGGGCTTCCGCGCACTCTCGGCGGAGACCCGTCGGAATCAATGCGCTACATCACTCCCGCCATTACCCGCCTCCGTAAGGAACTGCCCGAAATGGAAGTGAAATTCTTCGACGAACGCTTCACCTCCACCCTCGCCCACCGCGCCATGCTCGATTCGGGTGTGAAGAAGAGCGACCGCCGCGACAAAGGGGCCATCGACCGAATGGCCGCAGTCATAATCCTCAACGGATATCTCGAAAGCAGGGAATTCAGAGGCAACTGAAACAAAAATTAAAAGAAAAAACAATATGCGACTTCCAGTCTATCTCTATGGCCATCCTGTGCTCCGCAAGACGGCTTCACCCGTCACCAAGGATTATCCCGAGCTGAAGGAGCTGGTCAAAAATATGTTCACAACGATGTATGACAGCGAAGGGGTCGGGCTCGCCGCTCCCCAGATCGGCCGCTCCGATAGAATCGTAGTGATTGACGCCGACCCGGTCAAGGATTCTTTCCCCGACTGCGCGGGGCGCAAGTTAGTGCTCATCAATCCTGAAATCGAAGTGCTCGACGGCGATGAAGTGAGCCGCGACGAAGGTTGCCTCAGCCTCCCCGGGCTATCGGAAAAGGTGAGCCGTGTGGAGAACATCCGTCTCCGTTGGGTCGATGAAAACTTCGAACCACATGATGAAGTGATTACAGGCTTTCTCGCACGAATTGTGCAGCATGAGTGCGACCACCTTGAAGGAAAACTCTATATCGACCATATCTCCATGATACGCAAGCAGCTCATAAAGGGGAAACTCAACAACATAATCAACGGCAAGACCCGCTGCGACTACCCCACAAAGAGTGCTCCCCGCAAAAAATAATCCATTCCTTAAAACTGATACAGAATTTCAGAAATCACATAAAATAACCTGTCATTTATGTCATTTCTGAATTTATGTACCTAAATCATAGAATAACTATGGCTGACGATAAGAAAGTAATATTCTCCATGGTAGGTGTCTCCAAGACCTACCCTCCACAGAAACAGGTGTTGAAAAACATCTATCTGTCCTTTTTCTACGGTGCGAAAATCGGCATCATAGGTCTCAACGGCTCAGGTAAATCATCACTGCTTAAAATCATCGCCGGACTCGACAAGAGCTATCAGGGAGAGGTGGTGTTCTCCCCCGGCTACAGCGTAGGATATCTCGAGCAGGAACCTCAGCTCGACCCATCGAAAACCGTCATAGAGGTAGTGCGCGAGGGTGTGCAACCCATCATGGACCTCCTTGCCGAATTCGACAAGGTCAACGAGAGCTTCGCTGACCCGGATGTGCTTGAAGACCCCGACAAGATGGACGCCCTCATTGCGCGTCAGGCCGAACTTCAGGATAAGCTCGACGCCGCCGATGCATGGAACATCGATTCCAAGCTCGAACGCGCGATGGACGCCCTGCAATGTCCGCCTGACGACCAGAGCGTCACCACGCTTTCAGGTGGCGAACGCCGTCGCGTGGCCCTCTGCCGTCTCCTGCTCCAGCAACCCGACATACTCTTGCTCGACGAGCCGACCAACCACCTCGACGCCGAGTCAATCGACTGGCTCGAACAGCATCTCCAGCAATATCCCGGCACAGTGATAGCCATCACCCACGACCGTTACTTCCTCGACCATGTGGCAGGATGGATTCTCGAACTCGACCGTGGCGAAGGCATACCCTGGAAGGGCAACTACTCTTCATGGCTCGACCAGAAGACAAAACGCATGGCCCAGGAGGAAAAGCAGGCCTCAAAACGCCGCAAGACCCTCGAACGCGAGCTTGAATGGGTGCGCATGGCTCCAAAAGCACGTCAGGCCAAAGGTAAGGCCCGTCTGTCGAGCTACGACCGTCTCCTCAACGAGGACCAGAAGGAGAAAGAAGAACGCCTCGAAATTTTCATCCCCAACGGCCCGCGCCTTGGAAGCAAGGTCATTGACGTCAACGGTTTTTCAAAAGCTTTCGGCAAGAAACAGCTTTTCAAGGACCTCAGTTTCTCTCTCCCCCAGGGAGGCATTGTAGGCGTAATCGGCCCCAACGGAGCCGGCAAGACAACCCTCTTCCGCCTCATAATGGGCCAGGAAACACCCGATGCCGGTTCGTTTGAGGTAGGCGAGACCGTCAAGGTGGCCTATGTCGACCAGACCCACCACGACCTTCTCCCCGAAAAGAGCGTCTATGAGGTTATCTCGCAGGGAGTGGAGAGCTTCCGCATGGGCGGACGCGACGTCAACGCCCGTGCCTATCTCTCGCGCTTCAATTTCACCGGCGCGGACCAGGAAAAGAAAATCGCGGTGCTTTCAGGCGGTGAACGCAACCGTCTCCACCTCGCCATGGCGCTCAAGGAGGAGGGCAACGTGATTCTGCTCGACGAACCTACCAACGACATCGACGTGAACACCCTGCGCGCTCTCGAAGAGGGTCTTGAGGATTTCGCGGGCTGCGCGGTGGTGGTCAGCCACGACCGTTGGTTCCTCGACCGCATCTGTACCCACATCCTCTCTTTCGAAGGTGACGGCAAGGTAGTGTTCTTCGAAGGCTCATACTCAGACTACGAGGATTATAAGCGCGCCCACAACGACGGGAAGGAACCGACCCGCCGCCGCTACCGCAAACTCATGGAATAATCCTTTCGGTGGAGAAAAGGGTACATAAATTCAGAAATGACATAAATAACAGATTATTTTTTAATAATTTAATCGTTAAATAAGGCACAGAATGTACATAATGGGACAAAAATTTATGTCTCTTATGTACATTCTGTGCCTTTTATCCGGATATTAATCTGTTATTTATGTCATTTCTGAATTTATGTACCCTTTACAACTTAGTAATGGAACGAGCTGCCGCCGAGGAATTCCCTCAGCAGGGAGTTCGGCGGGATAAGCGTCGAGGGTATGGGCGAGAAGTAGCCGAGAAATTTGCGCAGACGATGGGCTTCTGCATACTCAGGAAGGTCGCGGGGCACGGAACGGAGCACCATGTCGGCCTCGTCGCGCATCACGCCCAGCTCAAACAAAAGCGAAGAGTTGAACATCGAATCGGCATTTTCCTGATAAGGGAAAATCCACTTCTCCTCGCCACGGCGCACGCTCTGCCAGCGGCGTATAGTCTCTAAGGCATTAGTCCCACGATACTTATAGTCGCGTATGATTCGGCGAAGCAGACGGTTGTCGGTGGTCGACACCCAGTTATGGTCGTCGATTGCAAGAGTGGTGAGCGCAGAAACATAGATGCGATATTTCATCTCGGGAGCCACGTCGCGGGTCAATTCGGGATTCAATCCGTGTATGCCCTCGATGAGCAGTATGGAGTTATCGTCCAAGCAGATGCTCTCCTGACGGTATTCCCTCTCCCCTCGTTCGAAATTATAATATGGAAGTTCTATGCGCTCGCCACGGATAAGGCGGTTGAGATGGTCGTTGAACAGCTCCAGGTCGAGTGCGAAAAGTGACTCATAGTCATAGTCGCCGGTCTCGTCCTTGGGAGTGTGGTGGCGGTCAACGAAATAGTTGTCGAGCGAAATCATCACCGGGTTGAGCAGATTGGTCAGAAGCTGCACGGCAAGGCGCTTGGTGAAGGTAGTCTTGCCTGACGAGGATGGCCCGGCGATAAGCACCACTCTCGCCCCGCCCTCATGGTAACGCTCGGTGATGCGGTCGGCAATCGCCCCTATATATTTGGTGTGTAGGGCTTCGGCGACGTTAATCATCATTGCAGTCCCTTTTCCGGCCACAACCTCGTTGACGTCGCCGGCATCGCGGATGCCAACAATGGAGTTGAATTTCTTATAGTCGGTGTAGGCCCTGAAGAGCTTGGGCTGCACCAAGGGGAGAGTGGGACGGGAATCGTCGGCGGAATCGGGGCCGAGAAGCAGGAGTCCGTCCTCATAGGGCACAAGGTCAAAGACACGGAGCATGCCCGTGCGGGGCACGAGGTTGCCGTTGTAGGTATCGCACACGCCGTCGAGACGATAGTAGACAGTGTAAAGCTCATGAAGCGACTCAAGGAGCTTGACCTTATTGTCGAGTCCTTGCCCGCGCATGATTTCAATCACGTCGGCTGTGAGTCTTTCCTTCCGTTCGAAAGGCAAATCGCGCTCCGCGAGCCTGCGCATCTCCTCCTTAAGCTGCATGGCGGCATCATCCATCGAAATAGGGTTTCCATCCGCAGGAAGCAGCCTGCAATAATAGCCGCGCGACACCGAATGGCTTATCACGAGCCTCGCCCCGGGATAGCGGCTGACCACCGCACGATAGAGCATCATGCAGAGCGAGCGGATGTAGCAGCGGTGGCCCGACGGGGAGTCTACCGGAAGATATTCCACCTGCTTGGGAGTGAAAACCGGAAATGCGAGATCCTCCGCCTTATTGTTTACACGCGCGCATACAGGGATGAATGGGATGCGGTCGGCTATGCGCGAATAGATGTCGCTCAACGTCATTCCGCCTTCAATCGGCAGATACTCGCCAATGTTGGCGCAATATATTTTAAGTTGATTGCTCATGATGCGATGAATTTTTCCCAAAGATACGCCACAGAATCGTTAAATTGTATGGATTTTCGCCCCGCTCTCGTTAAATTTTGTTAAACACTTGGGGGGGGGTAATTTTGGTAGTAAATTTGCAACGCCTGCACGATAGAGATGGTTCATTCTCTGTAGTACCGACATATAACACACCTAAAATACCATAGTTGACCAATGCACATCACATTAAAACTCGCTGCCTTTGTCTTAGCGGGAGCTACGCTTCTGCCAAGTTGCTCTACCGAGAGCCTTGAGCTGCCTCAGGAAGAGCTATATGCCCGTGCCTTCATAAAGGAATTCGGACTCGTGAAACCCTCAAATTCGTTTAATATTGCCACCAAGAGCAACGTGAAGGTGGTGACACAGTCGCCTACACGCGTTAAAATCACAGCCATAGTGGATGGTCGCGAATATCTTTTCGCGGACTATAGCGCGGTCGATGGCTCGCAGGACATCTCCTTCGACCTCCCCAAAGGAGTCACTGACATATTCATCCGCGCCAACGGCAAGAAAATCCCCGCAAAAGTCGGCGGAACAGTCAACCTGAACTATGCCAATATTAACCGCTCGTCCTCATCAAGGGGAAAATCCGAACAAGAAAGTGATATAAAAGTTACTCTAACCGACGATATTCTATTCGCTTCATCGTCTAAAGTAATCCGCTATCGTGAAAAACTACCGGAAGGAGAATATAATGTAGGTAAAGTCACCAATGACTTTTTGTATGTATCTACGGGGCCTTTTTATATCTATCCTGTATATTACAATACATCACGTTACATGAGCAATATCATCGGAATATACTATTATGATGAAAATGGAGATATCGTTGTCCAAGATTTTCATTCAAATTCGACAGAAACAATATACTCCTGCTCCGACCTGGAATTTAAAGATACTGAAACCACATTATATTCCTGATCAACAAATGAATTAAACGCAATAAAACAGGCCTGCAATAAAGAGATATCTTCATTCAAGGACCTAACAGATGATGATTGGCTCATAGTCAAAGGATTGTTTGAAAACGGAACTATATATTTCGGAGAGTTTGCTAAAGTAAGAGAATTAAAAGACTATTCATATACAGTTTCTGAAGATGGAGCCAACGTTACAATTAAAGCGAAAGTCAGGAATTATTCAGTCGTTGGTTCATCCCCCTCATATCCAGACAACTCGGACACGGAGATTGACTATGCCTTTAAAGGATATTTAGCAGATATCCCCGTCGGAAGGGAATTTGGATTCTTTATCAAACTAAATGACAAATTGGGCCAACCCGATTGGGGCATTGATCCGACGCATACATATTTCTTTACAGAAGACGATTTAAATACGGATTATCTTTGGGTTCCGACCGAAGGTGGAGAGGGATACGTATATCATGGAAAAGACCATGAAACCCCAATCAAGGGATGCCATGCAGCATCTTTTACTCGTGAAGACGGCATGATTCGTCTTTGTTTCGAGGATTGGTATAATACAACGGGCAAAGACTCTGATTTCGATTTGAACGATATGATTTTCTATCTTGTCGGCCTTGATAATACCACCCCGATAATTAAGGATAAAGACGACCCAAATCCCCCGACTCCTCCTGTCGACCCCGAAATTCCCGCCTATGAGTGGATTATCGCTGCGGAGGACCTTGGCAACACCTACGACTGGGACTTCAACGACATGGTGGTGGCCGTAAGCTATGTCACTACCGACGATCCCGCCAAAAAGGAAATAAAGGTCCGTCCCCTCGCGGCAGGCGGCACGATGCCCGTCTACCTCATGTTTGATAATCCCGCCACCGGCAAAACCGAGATGATAGGCAAGGAACTCCACAACTGGCTTGGCGGAGCTTCGAACGCCCCTATAAATGTCAGCTCCAACGGAGAGGAAGCCTCAGGCGAGACCGTGACTATCGAGTGGACGGGCTCCGAGGACTTCTCCCTCGCAAGCCACCTGAACAAGACAGGCCTCACCGAGACCGTGACCAACATGGGCGGGTTCTGGCTGCTTGTTGACAAAGAAGGCAAATACAATGCCTCATCCGACTTCTCCAATGTTAAGAACGACGATGATTCCCAGGCAGTAACGCCCAACCTCACCAAAGGCGACAGCTATTCCCCGCAGATGATATGTCTCGGAGGACAGTGGTGCTGGCCTCAGGAAGAACAGCCAATCCACGAAGTCTATGTAGGCTTCAAAGGATGGCTCAACGAACCCGAGACGGTCGGTGCGAAATGGTATGGCGCGGACGCCGACTTCGACGCGGCCCGCGTAGTGACCCGCAGCTCCCTCACCAACCCGTAGGGATGCGCCCCGCAAATCAGAACAAAGATATTAGGTCTAAGAAAAGTATTTTTTGAAAGAGGAAAAATACTATTAGCCAAGGGCCTTGGATGTCGCGACGACAACCAAGGCCCGCCTATATCCTCCCACCGGACAAGAAACATACATCACGGACTCAGAATCTCGGATATTTTTCATAACTTTGCGACTTTCAAACCAATCGCTATGTTAAAAAAGACTCTCCGGATATTCATACTCATTCTGGCCGTGGTAATGACGGCCTGCGACTCAAAAGACGAACCGACCCCTCCCGACCCAAATGAAAAAGATGAGGCATCACGCACAGTCCTCGTCTATATGATAGCCTCAAACAATCTTGGCAACGACTATCTGCACTTTGACCGTGACGACCTCGACGAGATGCTTGAGGCTGCCCGTGAAGGAGGCCTCGGCGATGGTCGCCTCTTGGTCTACCATAACCCCTACGGCACTGATTTCGGGAACGCCCCACAGCTCCTCGAAGTAACTCCCGACGGCCTTGAAGTGCTCAAAAGCTATCCAGACGACCCATCGATATACTCTACCGGAATCGAGCGCATGCGCGAGGTCATTGCCGACATGAAAAACACAGCCCCTGCCGAAAGCTACGGACTCGTGCTCTGGGGACACGCCAAAGGATGGATGACAGAGAGCGGCGACATCGTAGAAAAAACAGTGCCACGCTCCTATGGCCACGACCGTGGGAAATGGATGAGCCTCACATCGCTGGCCAAGGCCCTCGACGGTGAGCGTTTCGACTTCCTCTATATAGATTGCTGCCTGATGGGCACCGTGGAAGTTGTCTACGAACTGCGCAACGTCGCCCCGGTCATAGCGGCATCGCCCACCAAGGTAGAAGGCGAAGGCATGCCCTACCAGCTGAATGTACCGATTTTCCTATCACCAAATCCCGACATGAATCTGGCGGCAAAAAACAGCTATGAGTATCATCTTAAAGGCGGACGCTGCTGTCAGATGGTAGTAGTGAATACAGACGCCATTCCCGCTCTCGCATCAGCCTCGCGTGCAATCTACGCTATAGCCACAGGCTTCCCCGAAGGACTCTCGTCAATCCAGATTCTTTCACAGAGGTTCGACTCAACTTCCGCCCAATATGGCCACTGCCGCCCGGTCTACGACTTCGAGAGCTACATGCAGTTGCTCGCGACTGACAATCCGCAGCTTCTACAGACATGGCAGAAAGCCTATGACGCATGCATCAGCTACAAGGCATCGACACCTACCGAATTTAACGGCATCCCCGTGGAAACCTATGGAGGCCTTGGGTCGTTTATAATCAAAAAGCCCACCGACACACACTATCGTGGATATAACCTGACACAATGGTGGGCTGACGTAGCCTCGGCTGCGCCCGCGTTCCAATAGACCTCAATCCATAATTCCTATCAAGATGTTTCAACTCGACATAATTCCAACCGATTCCATCCCGAGCATAGCGACAGAGAAAGCCGCGCTGAAAAGCATGTCGTTCGACCAGTTGATTGACACGCTGGTCCATGATGTGGTTCACTTCGCCATATCGCTCGCCGTAGCAATCGTGGTCTTCTATGTCGGCAAGTTCCTCATCAAGAAACTCTATAACCTTGTGGCCGGAATCATGCTCCGGCGCAAGGTCGACCCGTCGCTGACCACCTTCGTGCTCTCCTTAGTGAGGATAGTGCTCTTCTTCATCCTGATAGTGACGGTCATAGGCATACTCGGCATAGAGACAAGCTCCTTCCTCGCCCTCTTCGCCTCGGCAGGCGTGGCCATCGGTATGGCCCTGAGCGGGACGCTGCAAAACTTCGCCGGAGGCGTGCTCATACTCCTGCTCAAGCCATTCAAAGTGGGTGACTACATCGAAGCGCAAGGCTTTGCCGGAACGGTAACCCGGATTGAGATATTCAACACCATCATCTGCACCCCCGACAACAAGTCAATCATAATCCCCAACGGCGGTCTCTCCACCGGTAGCATCAACAATTACTCAACCCAGCTCTACCGAAGGGTCGAATGGAGCCTCGGCATCTCATATGGAGAGGACGTGGAAACCGCACGCACCCTTCTGCTCGGAATCCTTGACAAAGACGGCCGCATCATAAAGGCTCCGATTGATTCCGCGCCCTCTGTCGCCGCTCCCGCCGTCGTGGTGACAGCCCTTGCCGACTCCTCGGTCAACCTTAGCGTCCGCGCCTGGGTGGCGAGCGCTGACTACTGGCCGGTCTATTTCACTTACAACGAGGCTTTCTACAACGCCATCACCGCCCACGAAGCCCTATCATTCCCCTTCCCGCAACTCGACGTACACATCGACCATTTAGGATAAATAACATTTCTTATCACAATTTATCCAAATTTTCTGTGTAATTTTGCAAATGAGGCGTGGAGTATAGCTCCGCATGCCTCCTCCGGCTTGGAAAAAGAAAAAAACAACATAAATGACAAGTAAATGGAATTACTGTCCCCTTACATCCGACGAACAAAAAATGGAATCCGGCCTGGCGAAACGCTACGCCGGAGTGCCACCCATTAGCGAGTTGCTTGTGCAACGGGGCATATCCTCGGTCGAAGAGGCGGAAAAATTCTTCCGTCCATCGCTCAAGGACTTGCACGACCCGTTTCTCATGCCCGACATGGACAAGGCCGTCAACCGGCTCAACCGTGCCATGGGGCTGAAGGAGCAGATTATGGTCTACGGAGACTATGACGTCGACGGCACTACAGCCGTGGCCCTCGTCTATAAGTACCTCCGTAACTTCTACTCCCATATCGACTACTATATCCCTACCCGCAACGAGGACGGATATGGAATCTCGAAAGCCACCATCGACATGGCCGCCGCCCAAGGGGTCAAACTCTTTATCATCCTCGACTGTGGCATAAAAGCCACTGAAGAGGTGGAATATGCCCGCTCTTTGGGCATCGACTTCATCATCTGTGACCACCACGTGCCCGACGAGACACTGCCTCCGGCCGTGGCGATACTCAACCCCAAGCTCGAAGGGAGCACTTATCCGTGCCCACATCTTTCAGGATGCGGCGTGGGCTATAAGCTCATGCAGGCTTTCACCATGTCAAACGGTCTCGGAAGCGCTGACCTTGAAGGGATGCTCGACCTCGTCGCCGTGTCAATCGCCGCCGATATCGTCCCTATGATCGGGGAAAACCGCATCATGACCTATCATGGCCTGAAGCGTCTCAACTCCAATCCCAACATGGGGCTGCGAGCAATAATCCGAATCTGCGGACTCGGCAACCGCGACATTTCCATCAGTGACGTAATCTTCAAAATCGGCCCGCGCATCAATGCCTCAGGCCGCATGCAGAGCGGCAAGGAGGCCGTTGACCTTCTCGTAAGCCGCGACGCCGCCGACGCCTATGCCCGCGCGAAAGAGATTGACCGCTACAATCAGGACCGCAAGGAACTCGACAAGCAGATTACCGACGAGGCCAATGCCATACTCGAGGAAAGGGGCGAAATGACTTCCGATAAGAAGTCGATAGTTATCTACAATAAAAACTGGCACAAGGGCATCATCGGTATCGTGGCATCACGTCTGACCGAGATATACTATAAGCCCTCGGTAGTGCTCACCTTCTCCAACGGACTCGCCACAGGCTCGTCGCGCTCGGTGCAGGGCTTCGATGTCTATAGCGCGGTGGAATCGGCCCGCGACCTTCTTGAAAACTTCGGAGGCCACACCTATGCCGTAGGACTTTCGCTCAAAGAGGAGAACATACCCGAATTCACACGCCGTTTCGAGAAGTTCGTGAGCGAAAACATCCGTCCCGACCAGCTCAAACCGCAGCTTGACATCGACGCCTATCTGACATTCTCGGAAATCTCGCCTGAATTCCTGAGCCTCCTGCGCCAGTTCAACCCCTTCGGGCCGGGCAACAACAAGCCCGTGTTCTGCACCCGAAGTGTGACCGACTTCGGCACTTCGAAACTTGTAGGTCGCCAGAGCGAGCATATCAAACTCGATATCGTCGACCCTACATGCGGAAAAGTGATGAACGGAATCGTGTTTAACGCGGCTGAATACTTCGAGCACATACATGCCGGAAAGCCCTTCAGCATCTGCTACACCATCGAGGAAAACAAGCACAAGGGAGGCTCCGCCATCCAGCTCTTTGTCAAGGAAATCCACAAGGGCTAACTTCGTTGTTCATTCAAGGCACTGAATACAGATAAATGACGATTAATCTGTTATTTATGTCATTTCTGAATTTATGTACCCATCAAACATGACTCCGGAAGAGGTCTTGAAGCATCATTGGGGATACAACACTTTCCGCCCGATGCAACGCGACATAATCGACTCGGTGCTCTCTGGCTCCGACACGCTCGGCCTGCTCCCGACCGGAGGTGGAAAATCAATCACATTCCAGGTTCCCGCAATGATGCTTCCCGGAATCACCATTGTGGTCACTCCGCTGATCTCATTGATGAAAGACCAGGTCGACAACCTCGCGGAGCGGGGAATCCGTGCCGTCTACTTCCACTCGGGGCTTTCACGGCGCGAAACCGAACTCGGTCTTACCCGCTGCCGTCTTGGCAAGGTACGTCTCGTCTACATCTCCCCCGAACGCCTGCAGAACGAACGCTTCATCTCCGAACTCCGAGCCATGAAGGTTAGCCTCATAGTGGTCGACGAAGCCCACTGCATATCCCAGTGGGGCTATGACTTCCGTCCGTCATACCTGAAAGTGGCCTCTCTGCGCGAAACGGTGGGGACATCCGTGCCGGTGCTCGCCCTCACAGCGTCAGCCACTCCAGAGGTAACAGCCGACATCATGGAACGCCTCCATTTCCGCGAGCCGAAGGTGTTCGCCCGCAGTTTCACTCGTGAGAATCTCTCATATGTGGTGCGCTATGCCGATTTCAAGGAGGATACACTGCTGCGCGTGATGCGCGCAACCTCGGGATGTGCCATAGTCTATGTACGTTCCCGACGCCGCTGCCGCGAAATCGCTATGCTTCTCAGACGTGAGGGTGTCAGCGCCGACTACTACCACGCAGGGCTTGACCCCGAGGAGAAAGAGATTCGTCAGAACGCATGGAAAGCTGACGAGGTAAGGGTGATGGTGGCTACCAACGCCTTCGGAATGGGCATCGACAAGCCGGATGTGCGTACGGTTGTGCATTTCGACCTCCCGTCGTCGCTTGAGGAATATTATCAGGAAGCGGGCAGGGCTGGGCGCGACGGACGGGAAGCTTTCGCCGTTGTCATTGCGTCGGTGCGCGACAAGGCAACACTCTCACGGCGTCTTTCCGAAAGCTTCCCCGACAAGGATTTCATTCGCAAGGTCTATGAACTCACCGGCAATTATCTCGATGTAGCCGTTGGCGATGGCTACGGAAGCGTCTACGAATTCAACATCGAGGAATTCTGCCACACCTACAGTCTTCCTCCCGTGCCAGCGCAGAGCGCGCTCAGGCTGCTTAGCCGTGCGGGCTATCTTGAATATATCGAAGAGGCAAGCTCCCGCTCACGCCTTATGGTCATAATGCGCAAGGAAGAGCTTTACGACCTCGAACTTACGGAAGATGCAGAAGAGGTCTTTCAATACATCCTTCGAAGCTACACAGGCCTTTTTGCCGATTATGTCTATATAAGCGAGCTCGCCATAGCCCGTGGCACCATGCTATCGAGCGAGGCTGTCTATCAAGCCCTGCTCTATCTCGGCAGGATTCATGCCGTTCACTATGTGCCACGGCGCACCACCCCCTACATATATTATACTACTTCCCGCGAACTCCCCAAACACGTAATGCTTCCCCTTGAAGTCTACGAGCGTCAGCGCGATCGCATGAAACTGCGGCTTGAAGCCATGAAAA
The DNA here is from genome assembly GCA_021768245.1 of Bacteroidaceae bacterium. GTDB lineage: Bacteria > Bacteroidota > Bacteroidia > Bacteroidales > Muribaculaceae > Duncaniella. Next base: position 55,253 of record JAETNO010000012.1, read on the forward strand.
GATTCGCGTTCTCAGCCGACGAATGTAGGGTAAGGGGCATGCTTGCTTATTTCGGCGAAGGCAATGCCGAAGACTGCGGAAAATGCGACGTCTGTCGCGCAAAGCGCAAACGCTCAAACCGCGACGCCGATGCCACCGAAAAACTCGAAAAGTCAATCCTATATCAGGCCGGACATCCCGGAGGCTCCACAATCACCTCTCTTCTCGAAAACTGCGGGACGACGCGCGATCAAACCATCGCAGCAATCCGTCGCCTCGCCGACAGCTCCCTCATCCGCATCGAAGGCAACAAAATCACACTCATCTGAGAAACTGTTTAAAATTTAGACTGTTTCTCAGGTTCATAAAATTATCTCCGACATATCGGAGCCATAGCCGTTAATAAAAATCACATAATAGATAGGCATATAAGATACTGAGCCTTTATTATAGACCTCTCGCTCATTCGAAAACACTATTCCTCTGCTTATTCTATAATCAGGAGTTGAAATAAGCCGATTCAACGCACTATGGACAGTATAGTCCTTACCTGATTTGATTTCTATCGGAAGAACTTCGAGATTGTTGAAATCATCTACCAGATAGTCAACCTCCCCCTTCGACTTATTGTCATAATAAAAAAGCTGATTACCATGGGCCCTAAGCTCCGTGGCGGCCACGCACTCATACAGAGAGCCTAAATTGACACTGCACTCACTATCCAACACAGCCTTTATGTTATTACGGTAGAGCAACCATGACATAAGTCCGACATCATTAAGGTAAAGTTTAAGGAGATTTTTTATCCCTGACTCTATCAGTGGAAAGGTCGGATTTGAAACGGCCTTGACCTCCAAAGCTATGCCGGAACTTATAAGATAGTCTATCTCCTCGACATAATTGTCAGCGCGTCCGTTGGATTTGCCATCAATATCTTTATATACAAGACGTTTTTTCTTATTCTCCATATTGGACGGAATCATATCATATATCCTACGGATTTTAAGCCTGTGCGATTCATCATACTTCGAGGCGTCTATTCCGTAAAGCCTGTATATATCACTTTGAATCTCCCTGATTCTGACAATGTTTTTTGACGCGATATACTCATTTACCGCTTCAGGAAGGCCACCCACCAAGAGATAGCGCTTAAACAGTTCCATAATTCTGTTATGGGAGGCCTCATCAAGACTCTCTCCATGGACAAAACGCTCTTTCATTTCAGAAACGACTGCTTCCCCAACACCATTGGCCCATAGAAACTCCTCAAAATCCAATGGATACATTTCCACAATATCCACACTGCCAAGCGGAACAGAAGTTGTGGTTTTCATTGAAACCCCAAGTAAAGACCCACTGACAGCATATTTAAACCGATTTTCCTCACGCAAGAACTTCAACATCGTCAGCAGCTGAGGGTATTGCTGTATTTCATCAAGGAAAACCAAAGTGTCTTCATTGCTGCCCAATTTGTCTCCGGCAATCATACTCAGCTTAAAATAAAAATCATCCGTCCCACTAATCCGGTCAAACAGACGGTTGCCCTCGAAATCTTCTATCAGATTGATTTCGATTACATTTTTAAATATTTTTTTTGCGACATGACGAATTATATAGGACTTTCCGACCTGCCGTGCGCCGGTTACAATTAATACTTTATCACCTTTGGCCGTAAAATTATCATATATAACAGATTCAATCCTTCTTTTAAGCATATGATACACTTTTCCAATAAAATTTATATCGCAAAACTACACTTTTCCAATAAAATTTGCAAGGGAAAACTACACTTTTCCAATAAAAATCACGGGTAAAACATACACTTTTCCAATTTTACGGATTGATACAAAAAGGACTGTCTACGCAATCACGCGCAGACAGCCCCGAATTGATATGAGATCATTAATTGAACTCGGATTATTTGATGATGACCTTGGTCACCTTGTTGCCCTGACGACGGATGAAGAGACCGTTTTCAGGATTTGCAACGCGAACGCCCTGGAGGTTGAAGTATTCAACAGGAGCATTTACGGAATCGATATCGATATCTTCGATGCCGGTAGTGCTGTCAAGACCTGAAACGTATTCAGCGTTCTTTACACCGGTAGCGCCATAATAAGCTTCGAGAGTACCCTTCACAATCACAGTTTTTCCTACGTTTGAAGGATTGTATACAATATTAAGCTTGGCACGGTTATCACCGGAAGGAAGAGCGACAGGAATCATGTTGCCTTCAGCGTCCTTAAGGATAATATTGGTAGCTGCGGGGGTAGCTGCTTCCTGAATCTTTCCGTCGACGGCATTGGCAGCGGTCTTTTCATTGATGATACCCTCTACATAGAACGGGCCCTTGTTGACATTAGCCAAAGCAATCACGTCGGCAACGGTAAGAGGATTAGCCTCTGTGCCTTCATTAGCTACTGTGATACCCGAAAGGGCGACTTCTGCCTTAAGGTCACCTACAGAGAATGTAAGAGTTGCGGAAGTATTGCCGACAGCCTTGCCATTGTAAGTAACAACCACACCTTCTGCAGCCTCAGCAGCGGTAAGCGAAGCGGACGAGAGAGTGAAAGCATCGTTATCGACACTGACAGCGATATTCTCAGTGATATTTTCAGCAGTAGCCTTGACAGTCACTTCCTGCTTGCCGTTGAGAGGAACTGCGAACGTGGCACTTTCAACAGCAGCTGAAAGAGTAGGAGCTGTAGTAGCCTCTACATAAGTAAACTTATTGAACTGCTGATTATATTTATTGGTATTGGTCTCAATCTTATAGACAGTACCTGCAGCACGTGAGCCTACCGGGACGGGGACTTTTACGTCTGCATTATGCACGTTTACAGCAACCGCTTCCGCTATTTTTGTCTCGCCGGCATAAACGTTCACAGTGCTCTGAGCATTTGTAGAACAACCGCTGGTGGTAGTAAGAATGATTTCAGCACATTCAATCGGCAAGGTGAAAGACACATATGCACCGGCATTTTTCTTGGCATCAACAAACAGATAGTTACCGACATTGGCACCCATAAAATTATAAGTTATACCTGTTGCAGTTGAAGTTCTTGCTTCCGGAGTAGTCACACCTTGAGTCCAGGAAGTTACAGCCCATTCTTTAGCATTAGTCCAATCTTCAACGATATTTGCAGCCTTGGCAGCTCCGGAAAGACCGAGAAGAATTGCGAGGGAGAGTAGAGTTTTTTTCATAAGCTATTAATTATTAGGTGATTGAATATTACATAAAGGATGAATAATTTGTTCGGTATATATTTACGGAATACTGCGACAGACTATTCAATTACAAAGATAGGTCTTAGCGGGTTAATATTAAGTAACGTTTTTGTTAAAAATAATTAACCGCAACCAAAGTAAAATGAAATAGGCCCCAAAATGGCACATAAGGCGGATAGTCATATCACATTTGCACATTTTACCCAAAACCATTCATATTTTAACATCACCCACACCTTAAACAACGATAATAAAAATTTTTTGTGTTAAATTTTCTTTGACAATAAAAAATATTGTATATCTTTGCGGAGTACAGCTTAACGATGCAATCAACTGATTTATAAGGCTTAAAGAGCCTCACAAGCCGCAATAGGACAATAAGCAGTCCGACTGGAAGCCATCTAAAACGCTACTTATTACATTCTTACCTTAATCAACCAAACCACTTTAAATTCATGAAGTGCACATTAACCTACCTGAGGTCCATAGTGCTTATGATAGTCTGCATGACTCCACTATGGGCGTTTTCCCAGAACATCACAGTGACGGGAACCGTGCTCGATGAAGCGGGCGATCCGCTAATCGGAGCAACAGTGCAACAGAAGGGCTCCGGCAACGGTATCGCCACCGATATCGACGGTAACTTCAAATTAAACGTGCCCAAAAACGCTACTCTCGTGGTGTCCTACGTAGGATACACCACACAGGCTGTGGCCGTCGACGGACGCACAAATATCACAATCACCATGAAAGAGAACTCCGAAGTTCTTGACGAGGTGGTGGTAGTCGGCTACGGCCAGATGAAACGCTCCGACATGACCGGTTCGGTCGCTTCGGTCAGCGATGCCGCCATCAAGAAATCAGTGCCCACCAGCATTGACCAAGTGCTTCAGGGACGCGCCGCCGGCGTTCAGATTCAGGCCAACTCGGGAACCCCGGGAGCATCGTCGTCAATCCGCATCCGCGGTATCAACTCGCTCAACGCCACCAACCAGCCAATTTTCGTGATTGACGGTGTAGTAATCGACTCCGCGACCGACGACGAAAGCGCCAACCCTCTCAGCGCCATCAACCCCTCTGACATCGTCAGCATGGACATCCTCAAGGATGCCTCCGCAACCGCAATCTACGGTTCGCGTGCATCTAACGGTGTAATCATGATCACCACCAAGCGCGGTCAGGCAGGAAACGCCACAGTTACCTACGACGGTTATGTGGGCTGGCAGGAAATGCCCAAGAAATACGAGATGCTCAATCTCCGCGAGTATGCCATCCACCACAACTACCGTGCCAACGAGCTTAACCTCCTCGACCCCTCGAGCGCGTTTGTACGTCCCGACATGCTCGGCGAAGGCACCGACTGGCAGGATGAACTTTTCAAGAAGGCTTTCATGACCAACCACAGCATATCAATCTCCGGAGGTAATGAAAAGACCACCTACGCTTTCTCAGGCGGCTATCTGAAGCAGAACGGTATAGCCCTCGGCTCTGGTTTCCGCCGTCTCTCGCTCCGCTCCAACATCGACACCCAAATCAAGCAGTGGCTTAGGGGGGGAATAAACTTCTCATTCTCAGAGACTAAGCAAGAAGTCGGCACTGACAAGAACACAATCATGAGCGCGCTCATGCAGCAGCCGACAGTCGCAGTCACCTCTCCCGACGGCAGCTTCGACGGCCCGGAAGACGTCTGGATGCCAGACAACCCCGTAGGTCTCGCCGAACTCATCACCAACAACAACCGCAAGACCAACTTCCGTTTCAACACATATCTCGAAGCTACCTTATATAAAGGCCTCACACTGAAAACAGAAGTTTCCGGCGACTGGAACTACAACAACTATTACTACTACATGCCCGACTATCAGTTCGGCATCAAGACTCAGGACACACGCACGTCAAAGTGGACAAAGACCAACACAAAATACTGGTCATGGCGCAACATCCTCACCTACAACATGACCTTCAACAAGGTTCACAGCGTCAATGCCATGCTCGGTCAGGAAATGAGCCATTTCAACTGGGAAACACAGGTCGGCAACGCCACCGGTTTCATCACCAACACAACCCCCGACCTCTCTGCAGGCGACATCACCACATCGACCACTACCGGCCACAAGTTTGCCAACTCCCTCCTCTCCTACTTCGGTCGCGTCTTCTATTCGTTTGACGACCGCTACCTCCTTACCGCCACCCTCCGCCGCGACGGCTCCTCGAAGTTCAACAAGGACAAACGCTGGGGATGGTTCCCGTCAGTGGCACTCGCATGGCGCGCATCACAGGAAAGCTTCCTCCGCGACATCACCTGGATGAACAACGCGAAACTCCGTGCAGGCTGGGGCTCCACAGGTAACCAGAACGTAGACCAGTGGGCATCCATCGCACTCCTTTCGTTCAAGACCACACCCTGGGGCACAGGCGTCCTCACCGGCAATACCCCCAACCCCGACCTCACATGGGAGACAACCCATTCATGGAACGTCGGTCTTGACCTCGGCTTCCTCGACAACCGCATCGAACTCGTGGCCGACCTCTACTACAAGAAGACCAAAAACCTTCTTCTCCAGGTGCAATTACCCGCCTATATCGGTTCATCCGGCCAAGGCGCGGCTTCCAATCCCTGGCAGAACATCGGCTCTCTTGAGAACAAGGGTATAGAGCTAACGCTCAACACCACCAACATCACCAACAAGGATTTCCAGTGGACCACCAATGTTGTCTTCGGTCTGAACCGCAACAAAGTGCTCAGCCTCGACACCGAAACCGCCACTCTCGAAAAATCCTTCCAGCCCTCGTCGACCAACTTCATCGTGACAAAGACCGCAGTAGGCCAGCCCATCGGACAGTTCTGGGGCTACAAGGTGATAGGCCGCTTCGACAAGCCCACCGACTTCTACCGCCACGATGAAAACGGCAACCTCGTCCAGGTCGCAATCCCCGAAGGCAACACAATTGCCGAAAGCTCGACATGGATCGGCGACTATATCTTCGACGACAAGAACGGCGACGGCAAAATCAACGCAGAGGACTGCCAATATCTCGGCAACCCTGAACCGAAGTTCACCTACGGTATCGGCAACACCTTTTCCTATAAAGGCATCGACCTCACCATCTTCTTCTCGGGCAGCTACGGCAACAAGGCCCTCAACCTCACCCGCTACCGCATCGAAGACCCCCGTCAGAACAGCAACATCCTGCGCGAGGCCCTCAACTATGCACGCATCGAGAAAATCGACCCCAACGGCCCCGACGGAGACTACCGCAACCTCTACATCGCCAACGCAGGCTCTACAACAATGCCGGCCGTACAGCGCTCGGACGCAAACTCCAACTACACGCGCATCAGCGACCGCCTCATCGAGGACGCTTCCTACATCCGTCTCCAGAACATCTCCCTCGGCTACACCCTGCCGAAGCAGTGGGTACGCAAGGTCTATCTCGACAATGTGCGCGTCTACATGAACATCCAGAATCTCCACACATGGACCAAGTATAAGGGTCTCGACCCCGAAGTAGGCGCAATGTACGGCGACGCCCTCATGACCGGCGTCGACTATGGCCGCTATCCTTCGCCGAGAATCTACACCTTCGGTCTCAACGTATCATTCTAACCTAAACAAGATATCACAATGAAAAACAAATTATATATCTTCGCCGCCGTGGCCGGGATCATGTCGCTGAGCTCCTGCTCCGACTTTCTCGACCAGAAAAACTCCTACCAGGCGAGTGAGGATACATTTTTCGCCACTGACGAGGCGGTAGCCCAGGGCACAGCCCCGCTCTACAACTACGTCTGGAACTCCTTCAACGGAAAGTTCTACTACAGCGTGGGCGACGGACGCTCAAACAACCTCACCGCCCGCTGGTCAGACTATATTTACCCCTACACCAACTTCACTGAAAACTCCCTTTCGCCGGGTCTTGAAGACGCATGGGGCGCTTTCTATTCCGTTATAGCCCAGTCAAACAATGTAATCAACAACATCCAGAGCAAATGCGGCGCCTCTGTCAGCGAAAAGGCCAAGGTACAGGGCATGGCTGAGGCACGTTTCATGCGCGGACTCGCCTACTGGTATGTCGGTTCGGTATGGGGCAAAGGCATCATCTACACCGACACCAAGAAGCAGATAAGCAACCCCGTGGCACCGGCCCACAGGATAACCGATGTGATTGAGTTCGCAATCCGCGACCTCGAATATGCCGCAGCCAATCTCTCGAAAACATCAGCTAACCCCGGGCGCGTGACCCGCTACAGTGCCTTCGGTATGCTTTCGCGTCTCTATCTCTCCATGGCCGGCCTTACGACCGAAGGAGAATATAACGGCACCAACATCGCCACCGACTTCAACCGTGGAACCCGTAATCCATACTATCTTGACCTCGCTAAAAAGGCTGCCCTCAAATGTATCGAAGGCCCTTATGAGATGCTTGAGAACTACGGCGACCTCTTCAAGGTGGAGAACTGGAACAACAACTCCGAATCAGTATTCCAGCTGCAGTGGCTGCAAGGCTCCACCGACGCTGTAGGCTGGGGAGGTGTCAATTCAATCTCCGCTTTCTTCAGCTGGTCGACAATGGTAGGCGAAACCAACTGGGGCAACGCCACCTACGCATCATATGACATCGTGCGCACCTACGACCCCAACGACCGCCTGCGTCGCCACGCCACAATAGCTACCGTAGGCGAATTCTACCCGGAACTCAACAAGAAGAACGGAGGGTATACTTACAACGTGACCGAGACCGGATATGAAAACAAGTGTAACGTGGTCAAGCACGTAATCGGCAAAATCGACGACAACGGACAGAGCTATCAGCAGTCATCAGGCGTCAACACCTACATGATGCGTCTACCCGAAGTCTATCTCAACCTCGTGGAGGCAATCCTCGGCAACAACGCATCGACTTCCGACGCAACCGCCAAGGAGTATTTCAACAAAATCCGCAAGCGTGCCAACATGAGCAGGAAGAACACAATCACCTACAACGACATCATCTACGAACGCCGTATAGAGTTTGCCTTCGAAGGCCTTTACTGGTATGACCTCCTGCGCCGCAGCTACTACCAGCAGCAGGAAGTGATCAACTATCTCAACGCCCAGGAGCGCAATGCCGGCTATAAGTGGGACGAGAACGAACCTTGCCAGTATGTCAAGGAAAGCGACGGCAACGGCGTGTCGACTGCCACCGCAGCCCATCTGACTCTCCCGATGAGCGATGTCGACCTTGCACGCAACCCCAAACTCGCCGAAGCTCCCGTAGCCTATGAATTCGGTGAAAAAGAAGTGAGTGTCAACGAGCTTTATGATTGAATCATCTCGCCCATTTTACTCAAACAAAACAAGAAACAACAATGAAACAATTAAAATATTTTGTTCTGCCTCTCGTGGCTCTCTTCTCGGTCGGAGTGACGACATCGTGCAACGATGACGACAAATATTTCGACGAGGACAACCAGAGCGCGCCCATGAGCATCAAGCAGGTATATCTCGAGGACTACAAGTCGTCGGTGCCCGACCGTCCCGTCGACTTCGCCCGCGTGGGTCAGATGCTGCGTCTCGAAGGCAGTGGCTTCTTCGGAGTGAAGAAAGTCTACATCAACGGCTACGATACATATTTCAACCGTGCCTATGTCTCCGACAAGTCAATGATCGTGTCAATCAACAAGGACACCCCCGTCAGCGACTGCGAGCCGGAAGTGCGCAACACGATTCGTCTCGTCAAGGACGGCACCGAATACACCTATGAATTCCTCATCCGCAACGGCTTCTCCATTATCAAGACCATCAGCAACACGCTTCCCCAACCGGGAGAAACCGTGACAGTCTACGGCGAGAATCTTCATGAGACCTCCAAGGTGCTTCTCCCCGGCGGAGTAGCGGTGACCGAGGGTATCGAAAGCGACAAGGATGGCGAATGGTTCACCTTCAAGATGCCGGCCGGCGTCAGCGAGGGCGGAGCACTCATCTCCGAAAGCCCCAACGGCACTACCCAGTCACCGGCCTACTTCAACGAACGCCGAGGCCTCCTGCTCGATTTCGACACCGACGGACAGCAGGGCGCATGGAGCTGGAAAGAGGATGGCTCCATGATAAGCAACAAGGTTGAGGACGGCGACCTCGTCAGCGACCCCGCAGGCACAGGACGCGGCTACTGCGTGCAGATTGTCCCTGACCGTCTCCTTGCAGGCGACGGCGTGCAGTCCGGCAAACCCCGTGTCACCGAATGTCACTCCGTAGGCGACGGCAACAAGGATTGGGAGGACTGGTCGAGAATGGTATCGTTCATTCCCGCCGAGACACCCGTAAATGAAATCGCTTTCCAGTTTGACATCTATTGCCCCGACAGCTGGAGCACGACTGGCTACTTCCAGATTCAGCTCATCAACAACTACAACTTTGCCGGCATCGGTTCCGACGACGACAAAAACAAGTCAGGCCTCGTAAAAGAATGGGTGCCGTGGCTCTCGACCGGACGTGGAGGTTCGGTAGTTCCCTTCAAGGCTGAAAAATGGACAACTGTCACCATCCCGCTAAGTGACTTCAACAAGTATGCCAACCTCATCTCCGACCCGGAGAGTGCGATGCCTACTTTCGAGATGGTAATAGCCGACCGCAACGCAGCCACCTATCCCAACTTCGGCATAGGATTCGTCAACACCGATTTCACCTATACCGATGCTGAAGGCAAAGAGGTTGAGTTCAAGTCCTCGGCATTTACCGGCCCGAAAATCTACCTCGACAACTGGCGCATAGTTCCCAACAAAGCCTTCGAGCCTACAGACTATGAAGAACCGGAAGATGAAGAATAATTCCTTAAACTGAAAAATCATGAAAGTAAACAAAATATTATTCCCCCTCGCCGCACTCCCCATGGTGCTCGCCTCCTGCGACGAGCAGGTGATGGAATGGCGCCAGCCGGACCCCACAGTGTCAGGCTCGGAACTCCCCTTAGAGCTTGCGGAGGAAATCGCGCGCTATGACTTCGTAAAAAACTACATGGCGCAATACCATCCCAATGTCGATATCACCGTCGGCATGGGTCTCGACAACTTCCTTGACGATGAAGACTACCGCCAGGTAGTTCTCGACAATTTCCAGGGCGTGACCTTCGGCAACGCGATGAAACATCAGAGCATCGTCAGCGCATCGGGAACATGCAACTGGAGCAAGGTAGACCAGTTCCTCGCAATGAACACCGGCCTGAAACTCCACGGCCATAACCTGCTCTGGCACACCCAGCAGCAGCAGAGCTATATAAAAACATTGATTGCTCCGGAGATGGTAATCATCGGAGGTGGTGAAGGCGGCCTTGTCAACATCATCACCAATTCAGGCTTCGAGGACAAAGAGAAAGGTTGGATTTTCAATGGCAGTGGCTATACCCATGAGTTTGCTACTGACGGTCATGACGGCTCCGCGACATCTCTTCTGTGTAAAATGGAAAATAGCTCATCGAACTATGATTCACAGCTCTTTTGGCTGACGAACCTTGAAGAAGGGAAGACTTATGTAATGAAGGCATGGATTAAATCTCCCAATGGAGTCACTGTCCAGGCTCTTGCGCAGGCACCCAGCAACGGATATGCGGCCAAATATGGGCCGAATCTTGACGCCGGAAAAGACTGGACCCTCTATGAATGGGAATTCACATTTGACGGTGAGCCGACCGGAATTGACCGTATAGGACTCCAGTTTGGTGGCAAACCCAATACGGATCTCTATATCGACGACATCCAGTTCGGTGAGAAATCCGAAGAGCCGGCCGACCCGGATATCAGCCGTGTAAATCTCATTTCCAACGGCAAATTTGCCACCAATACCGAAGGCTGGGGCAAATATAACGGTGCAGACGACTGTCTCTCTTACAATGCAGACGAAGGAAACTTCGAGAAAGGGGCAATGCAGGTTGTCAACGCACTTACCGAACCGAGCAATCAATGGAAGACCCAGATTCATGTCAATCTGAAAGAGAAAGTTGCAGAAGGGACACAACTCTACATTTCATATTATATCAAGACCCTTGCAGGAGAAGGCTCCGTAAGATGCTCCACCACCGGAAAGGCCCATTATCAGGGAGACCAGACAGTGTCACCCGTATGGACCCGAATAGAGTGGGCAATCACTGCCGAAGGTGAAATCGACGGCCTGAATTTCGATCTGGCAGCCGTACCCAACACCTATTTTATAGATGATGTTACTATTTCCACAGATCCATTCCCCGGTGCAGCCGAAGCAAAGGCAAAAGCCCGTACTTCCCGCGCTGCGACAATCACCTGGAAAATCATACCCGACGCAGAAAAGAAGACTATCCTTCTCAACTACATCGACAGCTGGATTAAGGAAGCCATGGAACATCTCGGCAACAACTGCACGTCATGGGATGTTATCAACGAACCTATCGGCGACGACTGCAGGTTCCGTGGCATCGACGGCGGCTGGATGAGCGGAGAGGACTATCAGGACAAGGCTCCGACCGAGAGCGAAACCGACGGCCTCAACCTCAACTGGAACAACTCCGCCGGCAACGCACACTTCTACTGGGGATATTACTGCGGACTTGACTATGCCGTCCAGGCTTTCAAGAGCGCAGCCCAGTACAGCCCCAACGGAGCCAAGCTCTTCGTCAATGACTATAACCTTGAGACCAACCCGAGCAAGCTCGCCAAGCTTATCGAATTTGTCAACTATATCGACAATAACGGAGCCCATGTCGACGGCATCGGAACACAGATGCACGTGCAGAGCGGCATCTCCAAAGAGCAGGTCGACGCGATGTTCAAGACTCTTGCCGGCACAGGCAAACTCGTACGTATCACCGAACTTGACGTAGCCCTCGGCACCGCATCTCCCTCTGCGGAACAGCTCAAGCAGCAGAGCGACACCTACCAGATGATTCTGACCTCATTCTTCGAGAACGTTCCCGAAGCCCAGCAGTCGGCAATCACCATCTGGTCGCTCAGCGACAATGCCAAGGAGCACGAATATTGGCTCAAAGACCAGTGCCCCAACATCTTCGACGCCAAATATGGCCGTAAACATGCCTACAAGGGCGTTTGCGACGCTATCGCAGGCTTCGATATAGGTGCTGACTTCGAAAGTCCCGTCTACACCAAGAAGTAATTAATCCATCCAATCTCCCGCAGCTTGGAAACCGACTCCGCGCTGCGGGAGATTTCTTCTTACCTTTCAACCATGAACCGCTTTATCCTTCTTGCTGTCACTATTCTCGCCCTGACAATTCAAGCCTATGGCGAGTCGAGGCTTGAACGTCTTGACCCAGCTACCGGTCTTGTCGTCGACGGCAAGCCATTCTTCATAATCGGAGGGGAGACCGGCAACTCTATGGCATCATGCCCAAAGGATGTGACGATATGCATGAGAAAAGCTGAAAAACATGGCTACAACACAGTGCTCATTCCCGCCACATGGGAACTCATCGAGCCAAAGGAAGGCAGCTTTGACTTCACAAGCATCGACGAAATCATCCGTCAAGCAAATGAAAAGGAGCTCAAAGTGGTGCTGTTATGGTTCGGAGCATGGAAAAACTCAATGAGCTGCTATGCTCCCTCATGGTTCAAAGCCGACACGAAGCGTTTTCCGAGAGCACGCACCCGTGAAGGCAAGCCTCTCGAAATAGCCTCGGCGTTCTCCGACAAAGTCTACGAAGCTGACTCAAAAGCTTTCTCCCGACTCCTCCGTCACATCGCCGAAACCGACACTGCGGGTACGGTGATAATGCTGCAACTCGAAAATGAAATCGGGATGCTCGAAGATGCCCGCGACCACTCCCCGCTCGCACTCGCGGAATATAAAAAAGGTGTACCTCCCGGGCTTATAACCCATCTGAATAAAAACAAGAAATCACTTCACCCGCAGCTTAAGGAAAAGTGGCAAGCAGCGGGCATGAAGCAAAAGGGAAGCTGGGCCGAAGTGTTCGGCGACGATATCTATACCGATGAGATTTTCATGGCGTGGAACTACGGACTCTATGTAGAACGCCTCGCCAAAGAAGCCCGCAAGGTCTTTCCCGACATGCCACTCTATGTCAACGCCGCGATGAATTCACGGGGGCGCCGACCGGGAGAATACCCCTCAGCCGGCCCGCTCGCCCATCTCAAGGATATCTGGCATGCCGCGGCCCCGACACTCGACTTTCTCTCACCCGACCTCTACGACAAAGGATTCACCGACTGGGTAGCGGCCTATGCCCTCCCCGACAATCCTCTTTTCATTCCGGAAATAAAGACAGCCCGTGGCAACTGCGCCCAGGCACATTATATAATAGGTGAATACGGGGCCATCGGGCTTTCACCCTTTGCCTACAATCTACGTCGCTACAGCGACGCCGCCTACCAGCGGGAAGGTAATCTCCGCCTCCGCTCCCTCTTCCCCCTCCTTGCCACCTGTCAAGGCAAAGGTATGACCAACGGCTTCTACTTCGACGCCGACAGCACTGTCAGAGTCATTGACCGCGAAGGGCTCCGCATCACTGCGAAACACTATTTCACCCTTCCCTGGGACCCGCGTGCCACCGACGGCTCTGAGTGGCCGGCAACAGGGGGTCTCATAATCCGCCTGTCACCTATGGAATACATCGTAGCCGGCTCCGGAATAGTGCTCACATTCGAGCCTTCCGGCTCTGCGACAGCATCAGGCAGCAATCTCGGAGAGGACGGTTTTCTCAACTCCGCATCCGACCGAAGCTCCGCCGGCAGCGCGAAATGGCATGGTAAGCGAATCGGTCTTTCGTCTGTAGAGGAAGTGGAAGTAGCTCCTGACGGGACATTAGGCAGAATTCGCACATTCAACGGCGACGAGACCCATCAGGGACGCCATGTGCGCATCGGAGTGGATAATTTCAAGATTCTTCATGTCAAACTCTATGAATATGAATAGACTTACATGCCTTGGAGCGGCCTTCATCCTCGGCATCGGACTTGCGAAGGCAGAAGTTAGGCTGCCACAGATTCTGACTGACGGCATGGTGGTGCAGCGCGACCGCCCGCTGACCCTGTGGGGCACCGCATCACCCGGCGAGGTAGTGACAGTCAAAGTTGTAAAAGGCAAAAAGCAGACCGTCACAGCCAACGCCGACGGAGAATGGTCAGCATCACTCCCTCCCTTGAAAACGGGAAAGACATATACAATCGAAGTCGGCGACAAGCGAATAGAGAATGTGGCTGTCGGCGACGTGCTCCTCTGCTCCGGACAGTCGAATATGGAACTGCCCGTGAACCGCGTGACCGATATGTTCGCAGATGAAATTGCATCTTACTCCAATCCCGATATCCGGCAGTTCATTGTGCCTAAAGAAGTGGAGTTCCACTGCGAACGCACTGATGTCAGCCCGGCGAGATGGGAATCCGTCGACGATAACGTGATGAATTTCTCAGCCCTTGCCTATTTCACAGCCAAGGAACTTAATGCCTCAACCGGGCTTCCCGTGGGCATAATCAACGCCTCGTGGGGAGGCACCCCAGTGGAATCATGGATTTCAGAAGAGACACTCGCCTCGACGCCATCAACTGACGTGACCGATTTCGCATATTATGTGAATCAGAAGAGCCTTTATGAGGACGATGCCTACCGCGATGCAATCAAGGCCCAGGAAGGACGCAACTATGCGGCCTGGAATTCTATAATCGATGCCAACGACCCGGGATTGAAAGATGTCAAGTACTATTCCCCATCCCTCGACGATTCCTCATGGGAAGAGGTAGACCTTTTCTCCACATCATGGGCCACAAACGGCATGACACCTGAAAACGGATCCCATTGGTTCCGCAAGACAATCGACATCGACGCTTCCCACGCGGGGAAAGCCGCCACACTCCGCCTCGGCTGCATAGTGGACGCAGACTCCGTATGGATCAACGGCAGGCAGGTCGGTTTCACCTCCTATCAATATCCCCCACGCATCTATCCTATCCCCGAAGGCCTTCTAAAGGAAGGGAAGAATGTGATTACCGTGCGCCTCATCTCCCAGAACGGCACTCCGCATTTCGTGAAAGAGAAGCCATATAAAATAATCTTCGGCGACAGACCCTACGCCGTCTATGGCCGCACTCTGCCCGACGAAATCTCCCTCGAAGGGAAATGGCGTTACACAAAAGGCGCTCCCATGCCCAAAGGGCCCGACATGATGTTCTACTGCTATCTTCCTACCGTGCTCTACAATGCCATGATTGCACCCGTAATCAAATATCCGGTCAGAGGAGCCATGTGGTACCAAGGAGAATCAAACGTGGACCGCAGCAACCAGTATCCCGACCTTCTGAAAGCCATGATAGGCAACTGGCGACAGGCTTCGGGAAACAGCGGGATGCCGTTCTATATAGTCGAACTCGCTGATTTCCTTTCGAAAGACGACCGGGGAGGGCGTGTCGCCTGGCAAAAGATGCGTGACCGACAGAAGCAGGTGGCCGATGAGGTCGAAGGAGCGGTCCTCGTCCCAAACTCCGACCTCGGAGAGTGGAACGACATCCATCCCCTCGACAAAAAGACTCTCGGACAGCGGGCAGCCCGACTCATACTCTCAGACATGGCACAATAAGGAACATTTAAACAGTATTTTTTGAATCTCAACCAGTAACTGAAAAATAATCTCCAATCCACATATTCCGACAATGGACGCAACAGTAAATATCCGACAATCACAGGAGTCAAAAGGCTTCTATAAGCTATCCATGCTGCAATGCATAGGTTTCGGTTCCGGCGACCTCGCGCAGAACCTCATCTACCAGACCATCAGCATGTATCTGCTCTTCTTCTACACCAATGTCTACGGCCTCGACCCGGCTGTGGCGGCGGTGATGTTCCTTATAGTCCGCATAGTCGACGTAATATGGGATCCACTTGTCGGAACCTTTGTAGACAAACACAATCCACGGCTCGGAAAATACCGTGCCTATCTCGTGCTCGGCGGAATCCCGCTGACCGGATTTGCCATCCTATGCTTCTGGAACGGCTTCTCAGGCTCATTGCTCTATGCCTATATCACATATGTAGGACTCTCCATGTGCTACACGCTCGTCAATGTGCCCTATGGTGCACTCAACGCATCGCTCACCCGCGACACAGCTGAGATTACCAAGCTGACATCCGTCCGTATGTTCATGGCTAACCTCGGAGGTCTTGCCGTCGGCATGGGCATCCCCATCATCCTGCGCATCTTTGACCCCTCGGAAACAACCGATATGTCAATGAGCGATTCTGCCTGGTTCGCCACAATGACCCTCTATGGCTGTATAGGCCTCGGGCTATTGATATTCTGCTTCTCGCAGTGTAAGGAGCGTGTGGTGATGGACTCGAAAGAGACTGAAAACGTCAGCGTCTCCGACCTTTGGATGGAATTCGTCCACAACCGCCCGCTGCGCATCCTGGCCTTCTTCTTCGTTACAGCCTTCGCAATGATGGCAATCGGCAATGCCGCAGGAGCCTACTATATCCAGTATAACCTCAGCGGCTCCGCCACCGAACTTTCCGTTTTCATGGGACTCGGCTCAATTCCGGCCTTCATATTCATGCCCATGATACCGGCTATCAAGAAAATGGTCGGGAAAAAGGGCATGTTCTACATATTCCTTGTCATAGCCATCGTCGGCATGGTGATGCTCTATGCCATCTCCATGATTGATGCCCTCAAGGAGCACATGATTCTCGTCTATATCGCACAGTTCATAAAATCGACCGGAATCATAGTGGCAACCGGCTATATGTGGGCGCTCGTTCCCGAAGTGATTTCATTCGGCGAATATACCCACGGCCGACGAATCGCAGGTATCGTTAATGCACTCACAGGCATCTTCTATAAGGCCGGTATGGCTCTCGGAGGCGTGGTGCCGGGTCTCGTGCTCGCCTTCGTAGGCTTCCAGAAAGAAGCCCTGACGCAGACAGCCTTCGCCCAGCAGGGCATACTCTGGCTCGTGGCCGTAATCCCTGCAATCCTCCTTGCGCTCGCAATGTTCATAATATCGCGCTACGAGCTCGACGATGAAGTAATCGACCGCATAAACCGCGAAATCGAAGCTCGCCATAATGACTGACATCTAAAAAACTTACTGCAATGAAAACCCCTTTAATAGCACTTACACTGCTCGCCCTCGCATCATGTGCGGGCAAACAGGCCCAGGCTCCCGCCGAACCTACCCTTAAAGACTACTTCGCCGATGATTTCCTAATAGGGGCCGCGCTCAATATGGATCTCATAAACGGCCTTGACCCTAAGGCTGATTCCATAGTGCGCCTCCACTTCAACTCCATCGTAGCGGAAAACTGCATGAAAAGCCAGGAGATACATCCCGAGGAAGGCCGCTACTATTGGGCGGCAGCCGACTCCTTTGTGGACTACGGTGTCAAAAACGACATGGCAATCATCGGCCATACCCTCATCTGGCACTCGCAGCTCGCTCCATGGTTCCCGGTCGACTCAACCGGCGCCAAAGTGAGTCCGGATGTGCTGAAAGAACGTATGCGTGACCATATCACTACAATCATGACACGCTATAAGGGTAAAATCAAAGGTTGGGACGTTGTCAACGAAGCCATCGAGGACGACGGCTCATATCGAAAGACACCATTCTACGAAATACTCGGAGAGGAGTACATCCCCCTCGCGTTCCAATATGCCCACGAAGCCGACCCCGATGCCGAACTGTACATCAACGATTATTCGATGAACAAACCCGCAAAACGCGATGTATATGTGAAACTCGTCAACGACATGAAAGCCAAAGGACTCCGCATCGACGCCATCGGCATGCAGGGACATATGGGCATGGACTACCCCGATTTCACAGACTTTGAGAAATCTATCGAGGCATATGCATCAACGGGATGCAACGTGATGATTACCGAATGGGACATGAGTGCGCTCCCGACCGTAAGCCGCAGCGCCAACATATCAGACAGCGTTGTCTATAACACCCTATTCAATCCTTACCCCGACGGTCTTCCCGCCGACCTTTCCGACCATTGGAACGCACGGATGGACAGCGTGACAAATATCCTGCTCCGCCACTCCGACGTGATAAGCCGCGTGACCGCATGGGGAACTCACGACGGAATGTCGTGGAAAAACGACTTCCCGATGAAGGGACGTGTGGAATATCCCCTCCTCTTCGACCGCGACTACCGGCTCAAACCCTTCATGGCCCGTCGCCTCAACCAGCAGTGACCTCAACACTCAACACTTAAAACTCAACACTCATCGAATATGAATCTTCTCCATCCTGAAAAACGATACCTCTTCCCCGCCGACTATATGGCCGACCCAAGCGTACACGTCTACAACGGACGTCTCTACATATATCCATCCCATGATTGGGAATGTGAGAATGTAGAGAACGACAACGGCGACCAGTACGTGATGAAAGACATGCACGTGCTCTCTACCGACGACCCCATGAACGGGGAAGTCACAGACCACGGGAAAGCTCTCGACATAGCCGACATACCCTGGGCCGGACGCCAGCTCTGGGACTGCGACTGCACGGAAAAAGACGGCAAATACTACCTCTATTTCCCTCTGAAAGATAAAAACGACATCTTCCGTATCGGTGTGGCAATCGCCGACCGACCCGAAGGCCCGTTCATACCTCAGCCCGACCCTATCCGAGGCTCCTATTCAATGGACATCTGCGTACTTCCTGACAACGGGGAATATTATCTCTATTTCGGTGGACTCTGGGGCGGACAGCTTCAACGCTACGCCGACAACAAGGCACTTGAATCAGCCTATCTTCCCGAAGGTGACGAAGCCGCACTACCCTCACGCTGTGTGCGCCTGAGCAAGGACATGCTTCAGTTTGCCGAGGAGCCAAAGCCCATCGTCATTCTTGACTCCGAAGGAAATCCTCTCAAAGCCAATGATCCACATCGCTTCTTTGAAGCGTCATGGGTTCATAAATACAAGGGAAAATATTACCTCTCATACTCCACGGGCGACAGCCATCTGCTCTGCTACGCCATTGGCGACAACCCCTACGGGCCCTTCGTTTATGGCGGAGTTATACTGACCCCTGTCGTAGGATGGACAACCCACCACTGCATCGTGGAGTACAAAGGCAAATGGTATCTTTTCCACCACGACAGCGTGCCCTCAGGAGGCAAGTCCTGGCTCCGCAGCCTTAAAGTCTGCGAACTGACATATGACGATGAAGGCCGCATCCTTCCCATCGACGGCGGAGGCGACCCCTACGATGAATGACAGAAAATGCGGGTATACCGCCATTTACGCTATCGGTATACCCGCATTAAATCCTATCCTCTCATAGGAGTATGTTTGAGTTGAATACAAACAATCTCTTAGTGATGGTGGTGATGATAACGGTGATGTTTCTGCTGCTTGTATAGTTCCTTATAGAACTTCTTCTGAGCCTTGCGGTATTTCTTATACTTCTTCTTAAGTTTCTTACCATGGTGTCCATGACCGTGATAATAACCCGGGGCTCCATAGTCAACATAGTGAACCACGCGTCTTGGCGGTGGCGGAGGTAGATATGGGCCGTCATAATGATTCACACTGAATCCGGCTCCTCCAAGATCCATCCAAAACGAGACATTGGTCTGTCCGACAGCCAATGTAGAGCCGGCTATCGCCGCTGAAAGGGCTATTGCTGCTATTCGTTTCATGATCTTTCTATTTTTTTGTTCTACGATATCCTTAAAAACTACCCACGAATCAAAAAAGTTTGAGACATAACCATCTTTGACCAAGATATATGACAAAAACGCCACTGCCGCATATCCTGATTTAAGTGTTTCTAATCGCTATAAAACAATGAGTTACAGCCCACATATCTCTTTCCGAATCCTACTTTTGACTTTTTTTGCCTTCTGCATACCCTCAACGGGCACTTCCAAGCCCGTCATGTGGTTACAGAATAGCGCGCATGATGCCGATTCCAGGATATCCACCGTTCCCGCCAATCTCAGCTCCCCTACCATAAACATAGCCATCAATGAGCTCAGGAATAACTGGAAGGGAAAGGACGTCTGCCTCATAAAAGACACGAGGTCTGATGCGTCTACAGAAGACTCCTATAGCATAGAAGCGAAAGGGAAAAACGGAATCCGAATCACTTCTCCGTCCGACATAGGGCTGCTCTATGGCGTCTATGACCTGTTGAGAAACCCGGATGTGAGCGAAACGCGGAGCGAGTCTCCTCTCTACAGCCTGCGTCTGCTGAACCACTGGGACAACCTCGACGGGACTGTCGAGCGCGGATATGCCGGCCATTCTCTCTGGAAATGGGAGCAACTTCCCGACAGCATAAGCCCGTGCTATGAGGAATATGCACGCGCAAATGCCTCCATAGGCATCAACGGCACCGTCCTCAACAATGTCAACGCCTCACCCCGAATCCTTTCCGACACATATCTGCGAAAAGTCAAAATCCTGGCCGACATATTCCGCCCCTATGGAATCAAAGTCTACCTTTCGGTCAACTTCGCCTCGCCTATGGCTCTCGACTCCCTGCCTACTGCCGACCCGCTTAACGAAGATGTGCAGCTCTGGTGGAAAAAGAAAGCCGACGAAATCTATTCACTGATTCCCGACTTCGGAGGCTTCCTCGTGAAAGCCAATTCCGAAGGACAGCCGGGGCCGATGGATTTCGGGCGCACCCATGCCGACGGGGCCAACATGCTTGCCCGCGCCCTCAAGCCTCACGGTGGGATAGTGATGTGGAGAGCATTCGTCTACTCTCCTATTGATGCCGACCGTGCAAAGCAAGCCTACATGGAGTTCCGTCCTCTTGACGGGAAATTTGACTCAAACGTTATAATCCAGATTAAAAACGGGCCTATCGACTTCCAGCCGCGCGAACCCTATTCCCCCCTCTTCGGAGCCATGCCATCCACAAGAGAGATGGTTGAATTTCAGGTGACACAGGAATATCTCGGACACTCCAATCATCTCGTGTTCCTTGCCCCGATGTGGAAAGAGTTTTTCCGCGACGTCAATCCCGAAAGCCTCCGGGCCATTGCCGGGGTTGCGAATATCGGAGACTCCGAAAACTGGACCGCCCATCCTTTCGCCGAAGCCAACTGGTATGCCTTCGGGCGCCTGGCATGGAATCCACGACTCACTTCCGGCGAAATCGCTGACGAATGGCTGCGCCGGGCCCTTATTGACCCGGAGAAGACCCCCTCCTCGACAATCGGGCTGCTGAAAGAAGTCATGACCGGAAGCCGCGAAGCTGCGGTTGACTACATGATGCCCCTCGGACTGCACCATATCTTTGCTTTCGGACATCACTACGGCCCGGAGCCATGGTGCGACGTCCCCGGCGCAAGGGCCGACTGGCTACCTAAATACTATCATCAGGCCGACACCATAGGGCTTGGCTTCGACCGCTCGCCATCAGGCTCCGATGCGGTTGAGCAATATCCCGATTCGCTCCGCCGCCTCTATGGCAATATCGCAAGCTGTCCGGAAGAATATCTGCTATGGTTCCACCACGTTCCGTGGACCCGGAAAATGAAATCGGGACGCACCCTTTGGGAAGAACTCTGCGCGGCTTATCAGCGCGGCTGTGACTCGGCGGACAGCTATGTCGCCACATGGGAAACATGCATGCCATATGTGAAGCCTGAAATTTATGCCGACGTGCTCTCGCGCCTGCAGACCCAGGCCAAGGACTCCCGATGGTGGCGCGATGCATGCCTGCTTTATTTCGCACGCTACTCCCGCCTGCCCATCCCCCCATCAGTCGGCCCAATCACCCACTCCCTCCCCGACCTCATGAAGGTTGACCTCGGAATCTCCAACTACGAATCCCCCTCCCCCAGGCTCCTCGACAATGTCAGGTAATGGTATAAAATGCAACATATCGGCTAAAAAAGTATCATTGCAAGCGTCGGATTTTACATAAATTTGCAATCAAGGTGTCAACGTGGATATTTGTCCCCTAAAACTAAACTTCTCACAAAAACCAACAAACCATATTAAATAATTTAACCTAAAATTTATCTACGCTTATGATTAAACAATTACTTTCATTAGCAGCAGTGGCCACTATGGCATTCTCAGCAAACGCTGAAACCAAGACAACGGTGCTTTGGGAGAACGCAGAACCCGTGACCATCGAATGGGGAAAAGAGAACTGCAAAATTTCCGCAGCGGTATGCGAGGAATTTAAAGCAGGCGATATCCTTGGAGTTACAGTCACAGAAACTACTGATGCCGACAAATATCCCAATTCATCATCTGTGGTTCTACGGAAGACTGGGAATGGATTGAAATTTCAGGCAGCATAGGCTTATGGGACGACAAGACTTTCCCCGTAGTAAAAGACTATGAAATTACAGCTGAATTTATAGAAAAAGCAAAAGTACACGGTATATTCATCAAAGGTACTGCAGTAAAAATTTCAAAAGTTACTCTTACTACTGAAGTAGGCCCTCAAGTTCCGGTCACAGAGAAACAACTCAGTATTGACGGTGCAAATCTCCTTCTGAACCAGTTTGTCGATCTTGCCGACGACACTGAAATCGTAGTAACCCTTTCAATTTCGAATAAAGACAGTAACGTTGCCGCAGGCTGGGATGTCGGTTCAATCCATCCCATAAGCAATTACAATAAATCACTCTATGACTTTAAAGCCAAGGCTGTATCTGAGGAAGGTGCCGACAATACCTATAAATTTACAGCCGGTCAGTTTAAAGCATGGGCCAAGGAAGGCGCAGAGGAAGGTAAAGAATATTATACCGATGAGTGGGGACAGCAGGGACTCACATTCAATACCTATAACGGTGCAAGCATAAAGAGCATTGTTGCCAAAATCAAGGATGGGACAACCGGTATCGAAGATATCACCATTGAGGACGCAAACGCTCCTGTTGAATACTTCAACCTCCAGGGCATCCGCGTCAACAATCCCGAAAACGGCATCTTCATCCGCCGTCAGGGCAAGAACGTGACCAAAGTCATTGTAAAATAAGAATATCATCCAAAACAACAACCGCCCCGCGCCATACAGTGACGCGGGGCGATTTTTAATCTCCTCCACAAGACAATGCTCTTGAATAAGCAAAAAACTTATATTACCTTTGCAATGTTTTACTCTTAATAAATAATCTCTGACATGACACAACTAATCGTATCATTAGAAGACGCCTCTATGCTGAGCGAAATCAAAAAAGCAATCTGCCTGCTTAAAGGCGTTGCTTCGGTTAAAGTGTCAAAAAGACATGACATACCAAACGCAACAACTATCAAGGCAATTGATGAGTTAGAAAATGGCCAATCCATTGTTTGCTCCGACTTTAATGACTATCTAAAGCTTGTAAGCCGTGAACTACCGGATTGAAGTTACAAATCAATATCTCAAAGACCTTAAACTTGCCCGTAAAAGAAATCTTGACGAATCAAAACTCAATGCTGTAATCTCTGCTCTTTCGTCAGGGCTGGAATTACCCGCAAGAAATAAAGACCACAGCCTTATAAACAACTATAAAGGCTGTCGTGAATGTCATATCTCCCAGATTGGCTATTGATATATCGTCGTGACGATACTGTAAAGCTTATTTCCCTCATCCGTACAGGCACCCATTCCGATTTATTTTAGCTACATAACAGTCACGCACCACACTTTCCACATAAATCAACATTATTAATGTGGTATAATTGCCAAAAATGGTTGGTGAAACTGCTGTAATTTGTTAATTAGCAAACAGATGTAGTAACTTTGATGAAATCGGTTTCATCAAAGTTACTATTTTATGACAATAAG
>JAETNO010000089.1 GCA_021768245.1 Bacteroidaceae bacterium
GCATATTTCAATCCGTTCACATCTTTCTCCGACACCGAGCGTGAGGGCCTGCGCCAGAAATTGCTTGTGGCGGCCAAGATGGAGGACGACTACGAGAAGTTCGCCACCGATATGCGTGACATCGAGGAACAGATAAACTCCCCTGAGCCGGAGACAAAGACAACCGTCCGTGCCCTCATACTCCCTTCGGAGGAACGGCGCAACAAGATTATCCGCCAGTGCCGGGCACTGAGGGCTATGATTGTTGACCGCGCCACTACCGAGGCTGAGAAAGAGAAAGCGGCCTCAAAGATTGAGGTGTATAAGAAAGAGCTGCACGAGACCTCTATGCTGATGAAGATTGACAAGCAAATAGACCACATGGAGGAGCAGAAACGCCGCCTCAAAGTGCCGTCGCTCTCCTTCAACACCTATTACGAGTTCGCCCTTGAACGGATACCGCAGATCACATCGCTGGAGAAGATACATTTCGACATACGCGACTTCGCCGCTATCCTCAAACAGTTCTACCGTGGCGGCGAGCTGGAAGTGACGCTTAACTCCGACCTTGACACCAATCTTTTCGACGAGCGGTTCATAGTCTTTGAAATCGACAAGATTAAGGATGATCCGGTGCTTTTCCCTATCGTGGTGCTGATAATCATGGACGTGTTTCTCCAGAAAATGCGTATCAAGAAAGGACGCAAGGCCCTGATAATCGAGGAGGCATGGAAAGCGATAGCCTCGCCCACTATGGCGGAGTACATAAAATTCCTGTATAAGACCGTCCGCAAGTTCCACGGCATAGCCGGTGTGGTGACACAGGAGCTTAACGATGTCATAGACTCTCCCATCGTAAAGGAGGCGATAATCAACAACTCCGATGTGAAGATATTGCTCGACCAGTCGAAGTTCAAGGACAGGTACAACGACATAGCGGCCATACTCGGACTGACGCCTATTCAGAAGCAGCAGATATTCACAGTCAACGCCCTCAATAACAAGGAGGGACGCAACTACTTCAAAGAGGTGTGGATATGCCGTGGCCAGAACTCCGATGTCTATGGCGTCGAGGAGCCGCCGGAATGTTACTGGGCCTACACCACCGAGCGGGCCGAGAAAGAGGCACTTAAAATCTATCTCCGTCATTATGGCACCATGCAGGAGGCGATAACCAACATCGAGGCCGACCGCAAGAGAGCCGGAATATCCAAATATCTTGATTTTGCCCGTAAGGTCAACCAACAACAGAAAGTAATGTCGCTATGGTAA
>JAETNO010000039.1 GCA_021768245.1 Bacteroidaceae bacterium
CCAATATAATCATTTGAAAAGTGCGACAAGGTTTGCAGGCCTGAAAATCGCGTAACCAACATGAATACAGAGTTTAATAATTTCGCATTAACAGATTTTAAAAGACGCCAGTGATAGGGAATAATGTTAGGATGGGAAAAAATATTCTGATATCTGATAACGCTCATGGCTCTTCAGACATAAAATTATTGAGTATTGCGCCTAATCATAGACCTTTGTATTCGAAAGGAGGCGTTATAATTAATGACAATGTCTGGATTGGTGAAAAGTCTTCAATTCTTCCGGGAGTCACTGTTGGATATGGAGCGATAATAGGTGCAGGTAGTGTTGTCACAAAAGATGTCCCCCCATATTCTGTTGTGGCTGGGAATCCTGCCAAAGTGATAAAAATACTAAAATAATAGCAATGATAATTCCACGGGTAATTGCATTCTATCTTCCTCAATTCCATCCTATTCCTGAGAATGATGAATGGTGGGGGAAAGGTTTTACTGAATGGACAAACGTAGGAAAGGCGAAACCTCTTTTCAAAGGTCATGATCAACCTCGGGTTCCTACTGAATTAGGGTATTATGATCTTCGATTGCCGGATGTAAGGGAAGCTCAGGCTCAAATGGCACGAGATGCTGGTATAGAAGGCTTCATGTATTGGCATTATTGGTTCGGAAATGGAAGAACATTGATGGCAGATATATTTCAGAATGTGCTTGAAAGTGGGAAGCCGGATTTTCCTTTTGCTTTAGGATGGGCGAATCATTCATGGTATTCTAAAACCTGGAATAGCGATGGAACATCATCAAATAAACTTCTTGCGGAACAGACGTATCCGGGGTATGAGGATGCCAAAATGTATTTTGATTCATTGCTTAAGGCTTTCCAAGACAGCCGTTATATAAAGGTTGATGGGCGCCCGTTATTTTATATATTCGATCCGGTAAAACTTCCAGATTCATACATCGGCTGGTTTAATCAGTGGGCAAAAGAAGCAGGATTCCCCGGTTTATACCTTGTAGCTAATATTGTAACTGACACTGATAAGAATGCTTTTATTCATAGAGGATTCTCTGCAGTCACTTATCAGAGACTTTCAAGCGGTACCCCGAAATCCCTTGCAAAATATGGAAGATATGGACGATATATATATAGGGTTATTCAGAGGATTAAAGGATATTTAAAGAATCGTCCTCCAAGAATGGAAGAATATAAGGATGCTATAAAGGCTTTTGTGACAGATAGAGAGAAGGAGAATGATGTCATTCCAACTATTGTGCCAAGATGGGATCATACTCCAAGATCAGGATGGAATGGGTCTTTGCTTGTGAACTCGACGCCACATTTATTTTACAACCATGCGTTGGAGGCTTTTAGACAATTGTCGGGTAAACCACTTGAGAAACAATTGGTTTTTCTAAAATCATGGAATGAATGGGGTGAAGGTAATTATATGGAACCAGATATAAGAAGTGGAAGGGGTTATATAAATTCCTTGTCAAGAGCAATAAATGATGTAAAGGAAATATCTGTAAGATGAATCATATGTCAAACATATTACTCTTTGCTTCAACTGCCTATGCCGGCATGGGGCCGTATGTGGCTTCAATCGTCAACTCCTTTTCTCCCGATGATAACGTCCGGTTCTTCTTGGTGGAAGACGATAGACATTATTATACGAAGAATATAAAGAACGAACTGCTTCCATTGTGTCACATAGAGCATAGCCAGATGTCGAAAGTCAAGACGTTGCTTAATCTTACATTGCATCCATCTTACTATTATAGGAATAAACTAAAACAAGCATGCGTGGACTATGATATTAAGGTATTTCATTGCATAACTTCATTTCATGATCCTGCATTCATAAGATGGTTCAATCAAAGAGGTAAATTTGTTTTGACAGTGCATGATTTGGTTCAGCATGAGTCTCAAAAGAGTTTTACAAAGGAATGGAGACAAAATGTTTTCTTTAGGCGTATGAGAAAATGTATAAATGAATCAAATTACCTCCTTTCAAACAGTAAAACCCAGGTGAACATCTTGAAAAGGCAATATCCTGACAAAAGAACTTTTTATTCTCCCTTCCCGACTCTGATAACTGAAGAAATCGTTATAGGCAATAAAATACCGTCAGAGCTTGAGGGTACGAAAGATTATATTTTGTTTTTCGGGCGCATTGAAAAGTATAAGGGTTTGGATATACTCATAAAGGCTTATGAACGGTCAAACATAGATGTCCCTTTGGTAATTGCGGGGTCTGGTGAATTATGCACAGCTTACTCTTCCCCTCGGATTAAATTCATCAATCGATATATTGATGATGCTGAAATAAGCTGTCTCTATAAAAAGGCAAAATGGATAGTGTATCCATATATCTCTGCCACTCAGTCAGGAGTGCTTTCATTGGCCTCATATTATGGCAAACCTATGATATTGTCGGATATACCTTTTTTTAGAGAGACAGTTGAGGGAAACGGATGCTCAATATTTTTTGAATCTGAGAATATTGAGGCGTTGAGTGCTTGTCTGTCTGATACTGATAAATGTGATACTGCCTTTATGGAGAAGGAAAGTCATAGATTATATCAAGAACTTTATTCTGATTCGTCTCTGAAGAATACTTTCTCTAAAATATACAATTCCATCAAAAATGATTAAAACTAAACAGGATTTAAAGGAATATCTTAATGCTGATTTTAAGGCATTTGGTATGGAACATCCTTTTTTAGGTAAATTTACGTATGGGGAGAATACAGTTCTCTTTTCATATGTTAAAAACCTTCGTTATCTGGAATATTATATGAACAAGGAACAAAAGCCTTGGGATAAGTTCATGAGAGCCTATCATCTTCTTAAACATAGACGTAATTGCTTGAAATATTCGATAAACTTGTCTCCGAATACATTTGGCAAAGGGCTCTTTTTAGTTCATCCCGGTTTTCGAAGGATTGGCGCATACATGAAAATCGGAGATAACTGCACAATTCTGCCATTAGTGTTAATAGGCAAAAAGGCTCCTACTTGTGATGTGTCAAACTGTGTGATCGGGTCTAATTGCTATATTGGGACAGGTGCGATTGTCATGGAACCGATTACGATTGGTGATAATGTAACTATTGCAGCTGGGTCAGTAGTCACAAAAGACGTTCCTGACAATGCAGTGGTTGCTGGCAATCCTGCAAAAATAATAAAATACAAGAGTTGAATATATTGGGATTATTCTGTCTCTAATGAAAGTTCTGTTGGTCAATACTGTCCCTACTGAGCGAAACGGAGTCACCGGCGTGGTATTCAATTGTCTGCGTGCCTTTAGGTGTGACGACATGCATGTGGATTTGGTTGCAATAAATGAGCCGGACAAATCTTTTACTGATGCGATGGAAGAGGTGAACGGGAAGGTGTATGTCATTCCCCGTGAAATAAGACATCCCCTTAAGTATGTGAGACGGCTGACAAAGATTGCCAGAGGATATGATATAATCCATGTACATGGCAACAGCGCGACAATGGTTCTTGAAATGGTCGCGGCACGGCTCGCCGGTGTGAGATTGCGTATTGCCCATAGCCATAACACGACTTGCTCCATGAAATCCATTGACAGGATATTCCGACCATTGTTTTATGCATTGTGCAATGCCAGACTGGCTTGTGGGGTAGAGGCAGGGAAGTGGCTCTATGGAAAACGGAACTTTAAGGTGCTTAACAACGGAATTGATACCGGAAGATTCAGGTACGATTCTGTAAAAAGAACAGAAATCAGGAAACATTTAGGGATAGGCGATTCTTACGTGATAGGGCATGTCGGCAATTTTGTCGAGCAGAAGAATCATGGTTTTCTGATTGAAGTGTTCCATGAGATATTGAGACTGCATCCTGATGCGCGGCTGATGTTGCTGGGATCCGGTGCTTTGATGGATAGCATTAAGACTAAGGCGGTGAATCTCGGCATTATCGACAGAATCATCTTTCTTGGCAGCAAGGACAATCCGCAGGATTATTTCAATGCCATGGACATGGTCATCATGCCCTCTCTGTTTGAGGGGTTGCCCCTGACTCTTGTGGAAGAACAGGCGAATGGTCTGACTGTACTTGCTGCCGATACAATCACCGCTGATTCCGACATGACGGGTCTTGTGAATTTTGAATCGCTTGAAGACTCTCCTTCAGAATGGGCGAAACATGCCGCAAAGATACTTGAATCGTCCGTCCATGATGACAATACCTCAGCGAAGGCAATTAAGATGATCAAGTCAGCTGGTTATGATATTGCGGGAGTGGCTGAATCTTTGCTTGCTTTCTATCGTAAGGAATTAGACAATTGCAGATGAGATTGTTTCGGATAGCATCGTTGATTATCACCCTCTTTTCGCTTCTTGCCTTTGATGCCTGTTCCCGCAATCCGGTCAGGTGGAAGCTTGTGTGGCAGGACAATTTCAATTCCAGTTCTCTTGACACTACTGTCTGGAGCGTGATGAAACGAAGGAATGACGACAGTCGAAGGCATCATTCGGGAAATCTGCTATGCTACGATTTCAGAAAAGGGAAATTGATTCTCAGAGGGATTGTAAACCCGGACAGGAGCACGGATACTGCCAGATATCTTACCGGGGCTGTGACTACTGAGGGAAAAAAGGCCTTCAGTCCCGGCAGAATTGAAATAAGGGCAAAAATGAAGTGTGCCTATGGCGCATGGCCTGCCTTGTGGCTCATGCCTTTCAAGATGGTAAAAGGGTGGCCTGCGGATGGTGAGATTGACATTATGGAGCATCTGAATCATGATGATTTCGTATATCAGACTGTTCATTCTTCATATACAAAGGCGGATAGGGATGCATGGCCTCAGAGGTTTACGAAAGTCCCGGTTGATGTCGGGAAATTCAATACATATGGTGTGGATATACTTGAAGACCGTATAATTTTCCATGTTAACGGCAAAGAAACATTGTGTTATCCAAGAGCCTATAATTCTGAGAGTAACGGACAATACCCGTATTATCATGACTGGTATCTGATGCTTTGCATGCAACTCGGGGGAAAATGGGTTGGC
This sequence comes from Bacteroidaceae bacterium, assembly GCA_021768245.1. Lineage (GTDB taxonomy): Bacteria > Bacteroidota > Bacteroidia > Bacteroidales > Muribaculaceae > Duncaniella. The sequence continues at coordinate 5,042 of JAETNO010000039.1, forward strand.
AACATAGATTCCATACAACTGCCTGTCGAGATGGAAATCGACTGGGTCAGGCAATATTGTCCTTTGTAGCAATAATAGTAAAAAGCCATATTTATGAACAACCGAGAGTTTGTGAGAAAAATCACAGACTCTGCCTCGCTTTACCCTGACGGCATCTTCGCCCCTTCCCAATCCGGCAGAGTCAATACCTGTGTAAATCCGTTTTCATATCATCTTGTCCGCCGTCATCAGCGTCTATACGAAGCGATGGACGGCATTTTTGTTGACGGCATGACCATGTGCTGGTGGATTCGACTCCTTTGGCGTAAAAGAATACCGCGGCTCAGTTTTGACATGGCCGGTATGGCAGTCGACCTCTTCAGCAGACTCAATGAAAGGAGTTGTAACGAAAACATCTACTTCATAGGGGCCCGACAGGATCAATTGGAAGGCACTATGGCGCAGATAAAGGCCTCATATCCTAATATCCGGATTGCCGGATATAGAAACGGTTATTTTCTCGACAATGATGACAGAAAGTCGGCTATCAATAGAATTGTGGAAGAGAATCCTTCCTTTACGATAATCGGCATGGGTTCGCCACTTCAGGAACAGTTCGCACTCGACTTGAAGGATGCCGGCTATAAAGGAATCGCTTTCACATGTGGCGGTTTCCTGCATCAGACTGCCTCAAAGATGAATTACTATCCTGAGTGGGTTAACAAATACAATTTGCGGGCCATATACAGGCTTTTCCATGAAAAAGGACTATGGTCGCGCCTTTACAACGTTCTTATCGAATTCCCGGCACTCTTTTCTTTCGACACACTGCACACACAAATTTTCTCCTCCCGACACTGATAATCGCTACTTTCGAAAAGCCATGAAGAAATCTCCGCGGGCTTCGCGCCTCCGCATGTGATTTCTCATATGTAATTGCGTGCGACCTGTCGTACTTCTGCCTGCCGAACGCGAAGAATTTGCGTCTGTACTATATTCAATCACTCAAAATGTCAGTGTGATGTGTGCTTGAAGAATCCGGCGAAAGAGAGGTCTTCGTCGAGTGAGGGCCAATGGATGCCGAAATGTGACGTAGTGTAGTACGACCTTTGGTCAGGGGTGGCCTTTTCAAGACGTGCGTAATCACGAAACTGTTCCGACGCCTGTCTGCCGTCAGTCGTCTCGATCCATATTGCGTCGGATGTCAGCCATATTTTTGATATATCATTCACATTCATTTCGCAGCTCCTTTATTGAAATATTCATTCCATCGCTCTTTGATGATTTCTCTGTTCTCTTCGATGATTGACTCAATCATTCTAAGCTCATTCTTTTTGAAACCATGATTTTCTATAAGGGAAACTTCATCGACATTGTATTTCGCTTCTGAATCTCCCTTACTTATATGAACATGGATAGGGTCATGGTCGTTGGACCAAAAGAAGAATCTGAATCCAAGTAGAATAAATAGCGTAGGCATTTTTTTTACAAAGGTAAGGATTTGTCTGCTAATGTGCAAACGGATTAATTATAAACCGAAATCAAATCGTATTTCAGTCGACAGCCTTTAGTCTTTAGTCTTTGGTTGTCACACAAAAATCTAAAACCAGAACACTTTGCCAAACGGAAATAGAACACTAAACAGAACACTAAAATAGAACATCACTCTGCCAATACTTTAAAAGCGGAGCGATTTCATCCTTCGATGGATTTAATCATGGCTTCTACCTCATATACAAACAATCCCTTCTGAAAGTTTACCCCGCAAAAGAGTGGTAAACGAGCGACGGCTGGCCGGAAATCGGTCAGCTGTCGCTCGTTAATGGTCTGCTGATGGCAGTGAGGTTGTGCGGAATTCCGGACGAGAGTCTCGCGCAGACTCAGCCGCGCACGTAGTGGGGCATATCCTCCGGGATCACCATCGACAGCTCGACAAGACCCGCCACGCGTCCCTCCCCGTCACGCCACGCCGTCTGGAAAATCATCTTCCGCTGACCTTCCTTCTCGATCGTGTAGCAGTTCGTGCCGCCCTCCGCAAGCAGACGCCGGATGATCGCCTTCGAGCGTTCATTGTGATAGTCCATCAGATTGTGGCCGATCAGCGCCGCGCCACCCCTCCCTGCGAACGTCTCGCGCGACCGCTCGTTCATGTATATGATGTTGCACCCGGCGTCGGCCACCGTCACCGCGCAGTTCATCCTGAAAGCCCAGTCGGGCAGCTCCGTCACGCTCATTTCTTATACTCCTTTCTCATCCTGGCGAAATAATTCTCAAGGAAATCATCCTGCATGCGATTGGGCGCAGGCGCGAGATAGAATCCCTCCTTCATGTGCATCACGGTAGAGGAGTCCGGCTTGAACACGCTCCAGTAGGGGAGCGCCTCGGAGTTGGGATTTCCCGTCTTTATGAAATTGATCCAGTAGCGCTCCATGATCTGCGCCATGTGGGTGTCTACTTCGCTCATATTCCCTCCGAAATTGAAGCCATAGATGAACGGCATCTCGGCCACGTGCGTCGCCCCGCGTGTGCCGCGCATTATCGTGTTCTCCGAGAGCTGGTCGAAATAATAGAAATACACCGGACGCTTACCGGTCTTCGTCTGAAGGGTCGCCCATGCCAGCGACGGCCAGCCGAACGCCACGTCGCGGAACACGTCGCGCAGCGCCTGGAGCGCCTCCCCGTCGTTCGTCGCCGGGAACGCCTTCTCGAATCCCGCCTTGTCCGCCGGGAAATTGGTCTCCATCATGTGGCGGTAGGCATCCATCCCCATCCCGTGCACGAAGAGGCTCCCCTCGTCGGAGTTATAGCCCACTATCAGGTCTACGTCGTTGTAGTCCCCTTTCAGATATGCCTCATAGGTGTCGCCCGTTATGACGTAGCCGTCCACGAGCGGCCAGTACATGTTGTATTCCGTCTTGGCCTGGATCTCCTCGGCCGACAGCTTGCGCATCTGCTTCAGGTTCTTGCAGCCAAGCTTCTTCTGGAACGCGAGCCCGAGTCCCTGCGCGTAGTCCATGTCCTGCGCCGAGCCGCACACCGACACGTCGGCCGTGCGTATCGGCAGGAAATTGCCTCCGCTCTCGCAGATGGCGCGCTGGAAAAGGCCCTTGCAGAGCGGAGAGGCGCACAGTATGCTCACCGAGATGCCACCCGCCGACTCCCCGCAGATGGTCACCTGCTCCGGGTCGCCGCCGAACTGGGCGATATTGTCGTGAATCCACTGCAGGGCCATGATCTGGTCCATCATGCCGTAGTTGCCCGCTATGCCGCGCTCCGACTCCTTGGCGGCCTCCGGATGAGCCATGAAGCCGAACGAACCCAGCCTGTAGGCTATGCTGCAGTAGACTATGCCGTTGTTGACGAAGCTGTCCTGCGTGCCGCTGTAAGAGCCGGTGAAGAAGCCTCCGCCGTGGATGTTGACGAACACCGGCAGACGCTCCGACGGGTCTTTGGCCGGGGTCGACACGCTCAGGTAGAGGCAGTCCTCGCTCATCGGAAGCGAGTTGCCCCCCTGGTTCGGGTCGTTCGCCTGCATGGGGCGGTCGCCCCAGTTCGAGGCCTTGTAGACGCCTTTCCACGCGGCTTTCTTCACGGGCGCGTGCCAGCGCAGCTTGCCCACGGGCGGCTCCGCGTAAGGGATGGCCTTGTATAGGGCGTAGCCGTTGTGAAGCTCGCCCTCTATCTCGCCCTGTCCGCACGTGGTGCGGAGTATCTGGGCATTCATGCCGATGGCCGTCAGGGCCACGGCTGATAATAATGTCAGGAAACGGTTCATAAGTAATGGGTTTTTAAATACGTGCAAAATTAAGTAAAAAATGCCGTACTCCGTCTCACCCGCCCATGAAAAAAGAGGAAGCTGTCCGGCCTTTCCCATGACGGGATGGCCGGACAGCTCCATAGAGTGCGAACCTAAAAAAACTGACGTTATTCGACAAGCCTGTATATGCCACGTCTTCCGCCATGACTGGTTTCATAATAGCCGGGAAAGACGGAAGATTTACGACCGCGACCCCGCAGCGTGTTGACGACTTCACGTTGCGGCTGTCATCCCCGGCGGTGAAGTTGCCTGAATACGTGCGCTACAACTGGGCGGATTATCCCTGCGGCAACCTGTATGGCGGCACCGGCCTGCCCGTAGCCCCGTTTGCCAGCGACCGTTGACGGGCATCTCACTCGATTATATGGCTTTTGGCATTCTGGCCGCCGTTCATTTGCCGCCTTTGCAGTGACAGGAGTTGAGATGGTCGTCGATGAATCCGGTGGCCTGAAGGAAAGCGTAGCATATCGTCGAGCCGAAAAACCTGAAACCTCGGCGGCGCATGTCGTCGCTTATGGCATCTGATATGGCGGAGGTGGCCGGTATGGATTCCATTGCCGGAATGTCATTGACGATTCTTTTGCCGTCAGGGAAGAAACGGATCAGATAATTGAAGAATGAGCCGAATTCGTCCACAATCATGCCGAACAGTCTGGCATTGGCGACCGCGCTATGGATTTTCCGGCGGTTTCTGACAATGCCGTCGTAATGGCTCAGCCTCTCCTCGTCTTCCGGAGTCATTTCCGCCACCCGTCTGTAATCGAAGTCGAGAAACGCCTTGCGGTAGCCTTCGCGTTTGCGCAGTATCGTTATCCATGCAAGTCCCGCCTGAGCGCTTTCAAGGGTGAGGAACTCGAAAAGGGTGCGGTCGTCTGTAACCGGTCGTCCCCATTCCTCGTCATGGTATTTCACGTAAAGCGGATAATCGCCGCACCACGGACACCGCACCATGTGTCTGTGGTGCGGCGTATGTTGATGCAGGCGTCCTTCTGTCTCAGTCATCATAAGTCTTCCTGTTGTCTGTCGTCTGAGGCGTATGACGAGTTATTTCTTTCTGGATTTCGGGTAAGGGAGTTTCTCCCACAAAGTCTCTATTACTTTCAGAGTCTTCTTCCTGTCGTGGAAATCGAGTATATAACCCTCTTTCGCACCTTCGTATGCGCATCCGGTCTCTGCGTCGGCCATCAGCTCCTCGATACAAGGCAGCTTTTTGACAAAGGCCATATTGTCGCAAGCCGTTATCACACATTTGCCATTCACGTAGATGACGTAGTCGCCAAACATTTTGCGTGAACGGATCTCTCCCAAGGGAGCGAGAACGTCGCAGACGAACTCTATGAAATCTGTGGAACAGGCCATGTTCAGTCTTTGTTGAAGAGGTTGCAGAATCCCTGCTTGTTGAACTGATAATACATCTCAATGCGCTCGGGTGTGTCGTTTTCAAGAAGGAGGAGCAGTTCCCTGGCGAATTCGAGTGTCGCCGAGCCGTTGGCAGTCACTATGTGGTTGTCGTTGACGGCCTGGGCATTTACATATCCGTCCGGATTGGCGTAGTTGTCGCCGCCCCACAGTCTGAGTTGCTCCTGGCCGTTGCCGGTATGCTTCACGGCATTTAGGAATCCGTGTTTCGCCATCCATGAAGCGGCATTGCAGATCGCGCCTACGGTTTTGCCTTTTTCAATGGCGCTCCGGACAATCGGCACAACCTTGTCTGCGACCGGCGTGGCCCATCCGAAGCCTCCGATCAGTACCAGGGCGGCATAATCGTCAGGCATCATGTCGAATGAATAGTCGGGAAGGGTGCGGAATCCTCCGATGGATTTTACAGGCTCCATCGTCGGCGCCACAGCCTTGTTTACGTACCTGGGATGCTCTTTCATGGCAAACTCGTCGGAGGCGACGGCCTGCGAGAGATAGACAGCCTCATGCGCGGCATAGTCCGGCAGGAGGATATAAAGGATTTCGTTGCTCATAAGATTTTTACTGTCACTTGTATGTCTGTGCTCTTAGCCATACTTTTCTTTAAACACTGTACAAAGTTACGTTTTTTTATTCGGTAGTACGTCACTAGTGTCTCTTAAAAAGTGTTAATCAAATTCGAGGTCAAGAGTTGGATGGCAATTTGCTATTTGTGCTGGCTCCGGTTCTGGAGTCAACAAGTCCTTGATATGTTCCTTGA
>JAETNO010000013.1 GCA_021768245.1 Bacteroidaceae bacterium
TCTTCCCATCCCGAACAGAGAAGTTAAACCTCACCACGTCGATGATACTGCGAAAGTGGGAAAGTAGATAACCGCCCCCTCTTCAGAGAGAAGGAAGCCGTCAAGGGAAACATCCCTAGACTGCTTCCTTTTTTCGTGTATTTATACAGCTAAAGTTTTGGTTGCTGTATGGTTCTTTGTTATGTTGACGTTTTTTTGTAATTTTGCATCAAATGCAAAAGTTATAGAAGAAACATGAAACTTACTGAACTGACAGCTATTTCGCCCGTTGATGGCCGTTACCGTGGAAAATGTGAACGCCTTGACGAATATTTTTCAGAATTCGCCCTTATCCGTTATAGGGTCAAGGTTGAAGTAGAATATTTCATCGCACTGTGTGAGATTCCTCTTCCTGCTTTGTCTGATTTCCCCGCTGATTTATTCGCGAGACTTCGCGAAATCTACACATCCTTTTCAGTAGGGGATGCCGCTCGCATAAAGGATATTGAGTCTGTGACCAATCATGACGTAAAGGCAGTCGAATATTTTCTTAAAGAGAAATTCGATGAATTGGGTATAGAAAAATATAAGGAGTACATACACTTCGGTCTGACATCGCAGGACATTAACAATACTTCCGTACCGATGTCAATAGCTGATGCTGTCCGCGATGTCTATCGTCCACGCATTGTCGAGTTGATAGAGCATCTTGAAAATCGCGCAGATGAATGGTATGATATTCCTATGCTTGCAAAGACCCATGGTCAGCCCGCATCACCGACGCGTCTCGGTAAGGAAATAAAAGTGTTCAGCTATCGTCTCCGCAAGCAACTTGCAATGCTCGACGCCGTAGAGATATCAGGAAAGTTTGGTGGGGCTACAGGTAATTTTAATGCTCATTTGTGTGCGTTTCCGTCAATTGACTGGAGGGAGTTCGGCGCGAAATTCCTCAAAGATAAGCTGGGTATCGTCCGTGAGGAATACACTACACAGATTTCAAATTACGATAATCTTGCAGCAGTCTTTGATGCCTTTGCCCGGATCAACAATATAATTCTTGACCTTGACAGGGATATGTGGATGTATATATCCATGGAATACTTCAAGCAGAAAATCAAGGAAGGAGAAGTTGGCTCTTCGGCTATGCCACATAAGGTGAATCCTATTGACTTTGAGAATTCCGAGGGAAATATCGGTATCGCAAACGCCATATTCGGACATCTTGCGACCAAACTTCCTGTTTCCCGTCTCCAGCGTGACCTCACAGACTCCACGGTGCTCCGTAATATCGGTGTGCCTCTCGCCCATACCCTGATAGCCGTAGCATCGACGATGAAAGGCCTTGGAAAACTCTTGCTTAACCGTCAGGCAATCGACGCTGACCTCGACAACACCTGGAGCGTCGTTGCCGAAGCTATTCAGACCGTGTTGCGCAGGGAGGGTTATCCGAAGCCTTACGAGACATTGAAGGCCCTGACTCGTAGGAACGAGGCTGTCACAGCTGAGAGCATAGCGAACTTCATTGACACTCTCGATGTTTCAGAAGAGGTGAAGGTTGAGCTCAAAAAACTCTCTCCTCATAGCTATACAGGATATTGAACTGGCTAACGGTTCGGTTCATTGATTCGTATTTTATCTTATGGATACCTCAACTAAAATTCGCTTCGCTTTTATAGCTGTGCTCTGGCTTGCGCTATGCTATCTCGTGGTAGCTTCGCAACCCTTCACTCTATGGATTGCATTTATCCTTGTCGCGTCGGGGATTGTAGTCTGGGTGCCTCTATATAAAAAATATATTAAGAATGATAAACGAGGCGAGAAACGATAGCCCTATTGACGAATCACGATGTAAGGATAGCGAAATCGCTGAAAAATATCCTATGCTTGCACGGATTGATTCTCCGGCCGACCTCCGCCGGCTCCCTTTGACAGAGCTTCCGAAGGTCTGCAGTGAATTGCGTTCGTTTTTGATAAATTCCCTCTCATCGCATCCCGGCCATTTCGCTTCCAGTATGGGAGCAGTGGAGCTTACGGTTGCGTTGCACTATGTTTTCGACACACCCTATGACAGAATCGTGTGGGATGTCGGGCATCAGGCATATGGCCATAAGATTCTGACAGGGCGTCGCGACAGCTTTTCTACCAACCGTACTCTTGGAGGTCTGAGCGGCTTTCCGTCGCCAAAGGAAAGCGAGTATGATACATTCACTGCCGGACATGCCTCTAATTCCATATCCGCCGCCTTGGGTATGGCGGTGGCAAGCTCATTGCAGAAGGATGTGCCTCCCCGGAATGTCGTGGCCGTCATCGGGGATGCCTCAATCAGTGGCGGTCTTGCTTTCGAAGGACTTAACAACGCAGCAAATTCCAATTCCAACCTTCTGATTATATTAAACGACAACGACATGTCGATTGACAGGAATGTCGGGTCGCTTAATTCATATCTCGCGCATCTTACTACGTCAAAGACGTATAATAATCTGCGTAATAAATTTTCCCGTTTCCTTCGTCGTCACCATCTTGTGACAGATAAGGGGAAAGGGATAATAACACGTTTCAACAATAGCCTCAAGTCACTGCTCACAAAGGAGCAGAATATATTTGAAGGATTGAATATAAGGTATTTCGGCCCGTTTGACGGGCACGATTTACCCACTGTCGTGAATGTGCTGCGTGACATAAAAGACCTCCCCGGGCCGCGAATACTTCATCTAAGGACGGTTAAGGGCAAGGGCTTTGAACCGGCTGAAAAGAATCCCGCAGAGTGGCATGCTCCTGGAAAATTTGAGCCGAAGACGGGAAAGAAAGTCAAGGATACCTCCGCCAGGCCTCCGAAATATCAGGATGTGTTCGGTGAAACCCTTGTCTCACTTGCAAAAAATAATGATAAAATTGTCGGAATCACGGCAGCTATGCTCTCTGGAACTTCAATGAGCAAATTGCAGAAGGAATTCCCGGCAAGGACATTCGATGTCGGCATTTCCGAAGGTCACGCCGTGACTTTCGCAGGCGGTCTCGCCAAAGATGGCATGAAGCCTTACGTTGCCATATATTCCTCATTCCTTCAAAGGGCCTATGACCATATAATACATGATGTGGCCATTGAGGGACTGCCGGTGACTTTCTGCATTGACCGTGCCGGTCTTGTAGGGGAAGACGGAGCGACACACCATGGCGTTTTTGACCTGTGCTATCTCCGCGCGATTCCCGGTATGACGGTGGCATCGCCAAGGAATCTTGACATGCTTCGAAATCTGATGCTTGCGTCAGAAAAGTTCGACGGCCCGTTCGCAATCCGTTATCCTCGCGGCAACGGGGTTGAGATGCCTACGGAAGAGACAAGAGAACTTCAAATAGGAAAGGGCGAAAAGCTTAGGGATGGCCACGACATAGTAGTGTTGACTCTCGGCCCGGTTGCGTCGGAGGCACAAAAGGCTATTGAGCGTGCGCAGACGGAACTTGGAATTTCAGTGGCCCATTATGATATGGTGTTCCTGAAGCCTATGGACAGTGACATTATCAATGAGGTAGTGGAGAAGTCCGTGCCGGTTATAACCATAGAGGATGGAACTGTTGAAGGAGGCCTTGGTTCTGCCGTTATAGAGCGTCTTTGCGAACTTGGAAGCCGTCAGCCGGTTTACCGTCTCGGAGTTCCTGACCGTTTCATTCCGCAGGGCACTCCCGCAGAACTCCACAGGCTTTGTGGTTTTGACCCCGAAAGTATATTTGATGCCATAAAGACAGCCGTAAACGAAAATCATGCATCAGATGTCTGTCCGGTTATGGATATAAACTCTGATGGGACTTCTGATAAAATAATCACTCAGGAAAAATGAAAATCGTAATTGCCGGTTCAGGCGAAGTCGGAACCCATCTTGCCAAACTTCTTTCGAACGAGGAGCAGGATATCACAGTCGTTGACAGCGACGGTGAAAAACTCGCAATGCTCGATTCCAACTATAATCTTTTGACTTTCCGTGGTTCCCCGACATCATTCTCGTCGTTGAGACAGGCAGGGGTGGAAGGTTGCGACCTTTTTATTGCCGTGACCCCTTTCGAGACACGCAATATTGTCGCCTGCGCCATTGCCAAGAGCCTTGGTGCGGAAAAGACGGTGGCCCGTATCGATAACTATGAGTTCAAGGATCCAGCCAACCGTGACTTTTTCTCTCATATCGGTGCTGACGATATGATTTATCCTGAATATCTGGCCGCGCTTGAAATAATTCAGGCTCTTAAACACAATTGGGTACGCCATTGGTTTGAGCTTCATGACGGAGAGCTGATATTGGTCGGGGTCAAGCTCCGCGACAACGCTCCTCTCAAGGGGATGCAACTTAAGGAACTCGGCATGACCGAGCACAGTTTTCACGTTGCAGCCATCAAACGAAATCATGAGACTATAATTCCGGGTGGTTATGATACATTGCAGTCAAACGATATAGTGTATTTCATGACCACACGCGACCATGTCGACTCACTTGTGGCGCTCTGCGGAAAAACACAGAGGAAAATTCGCGATGTACTCATCATGGGTGGAAGCAGGATTGCCGTTAGGCTTTGTGCGATGGCCGGGGAGGAATTCAACTTCAAGATTATGGATGTTGACCGCGAGCGTTGCCTGACACTTTCCGAACGTTGCCCGAACGCACGCATAATCAATGCCGATGCCCGCGACACTGATGCCTTGCTTGATGCCGGAATAGCGGATATGGATGCTTTCATAGCGCTTGCCGACAGTAGCGAGACAAATATTCTGACTTGTCTGTCAGCCAAGGAACTCGGAGTGGTCAAGACCATTGCCGAGGTAGAGAATCTGCAATTCGTGTCGGAGGCGGAGGGGTTGAATATAGGCACTATTATAAACAAGAAGCTTCTCGCTTCGTCGCGTATATTCCAGATGCTTCTTGACCGTGACACGTCTACCTCGAAGTGTCTTGCGCTTGCCGATGCCGAGGTCGCGGAAATCGAAGCCAAAGAGGGCTCGAAAATCACTCGCGGGCCGGTTAAAGACCTGAAACTTTCCCGTGATATGACTATAGCCGGCCTCATACGCGACGGCAAGGGATATCTCGTGTCGGGAAATACAGTAATAGAACCCGGCGACCGAGTGGTGGTGTTCACTCTCAACGGCGTTATACATAAAGTGGAGAAGCTTTTTTAATGAGACTCAGCGACTACACATCGACAATAAATTTCCCTGTGCTTCTGCGCATCATAGGGCTTCTTCTTATGATTGAGGCCGCTTTCCTGTTGATACCGATGGCGACATCGATTATTTACGGCGAACGCGACTGGCTATGTTTCATGGTCACAATCATTGTAACCCTCGTGGCGGGGGCGATAATGACTTTTTGTATCCGTCCCCGCAGTCCCCGCATGGGAAAGCGGGAAGGTTTTTTGCTGACGGCTCTTATCTGGATTTTTTTCTCTGCTTTCGGGATGATTCCTTTCATGTTTATGGAAAATCATCCATTGTCTGTGTCGGATGCTTTTTTTGAGGCCATGTCAGGTTTCACAACCACGGGGGCCACAGTGATGACATCGATTAGCCATCTGAGCCATGGCGTAGTCCTATGGAGAAGCCTTATGCAATGGATTGGAGGAATGGGAATCATCCTTTTCACGTTGGCGGTAGTCCCTATGCTTAACCATTCGGGAGGCATGCAGATGTTTAACGCAGAGGTTACCGGTATAACCCATGATAAACTCCGTCCGCGTATATCCCAAACGGCCAAAGGGTTGTGGTTGATATATATTGTACTTACATGCTTGCTTTTCGTTTTGTTGATAATCGGGCCCATGGATGTGTTTGAGGCATTGTGTCATGCTTTCAGCACTATGTCGACAGGGGGATTTTCGACGGCTGACGCAAGTATCGAAGCCTGGGATTCGGTATATATCGAGATTGTCATGACCGTTTTCATGTTTCTTGGAGGGACGAGTTTTGTATTGCTATACAGGGCCGCTCACGGCGATTTCAAACCGATATGGAAAAATGATGTATTCCGTACCTATGTAGGGATTATATTCACATGCTATATCCTCTTTGTAATCGCTATTTTCTATCATGGGCAGGCTTATTCGGTAAAGGCTGTGACTCTCGACCCTATATTCCAGATTGTATCTACAATCACTTCGACAGGCTATGAAGTGTCGAGCTTTTCGAGTTGGGGTACGTTTGCCCTTTCACTTGTATTTGCCCTGATGTTCTTTGGGGCATGTGCCGGTTCGACAAGTGGCGGCGCGAAAATTGACAGATTGATTTATCTGTTGAAGAATTGCCGTAATGAAATTGTGCGCTGTGTCCATCCCAACAATATTTTCACGGTTCGAGTAAACGACCGTGTGATTCCGCATGAGACCGTATCGAAAGTAATTGCATTCCTTTGTCTTTATGTGATTATTATTATGGTCGGTGGTATATTGCTGACTGCTCTCGGGCTTCCGCTCGTTGACTCTTTCTTTTCGGCCTTTTCATGTATAAGCAATACGGGCCTTGGAGCCGGTGTTACGGGCTATGGAGGATCATATTCCATAGTTCCTGATGTCGGTAAATGGATTTTGGCTCTTATAATGATGATTGGGCGTCTTGAGCTCTTTACAGTCCTGATACTGTTCACCCCTGCTTTCTGGAAAAAATAAAAGGCGAAGCTGCTAAATTTATATTGCTTGTAAGTGTTTTTTTAATTAGATAAATTCAATAAGCCTTTATGATTTGGAATAATTAATCTCTATATCACATTTCTTAATTAACCCTAAATTATAATTCATCATGAAAAAATTTTTCAAAAGTACGCTTGTGCTTATGATGTCGCTATTCATGGCAACATCTGCATGGGCCGACGAATCTGACGGTGGTCACGTCACTACGGTTCGCTCCTGGGACTTTACAAAGGGGAAGAACCACGCCAAGGAGGTGACTGACTGTGAGTATTGGAAAGCAGGCTCAAAGGGTCGCTATTCTCTGGAAAAGGACCTCGCCGATCAGGAACTACCATCAAACAAAGGAGTAGCACTGACCGGTCTCGAAGGCGTGTACTTCACGATATCCAAAGGTGCTGTATATGGCATCTCGAATAATTACTGTCTACAGAATGGCACGATGACAGTCCGCATCCCCGGTTGCGGTGTCAATGACGAAATCATTGTCGATTTTGCAAGCGCCGGTGGCGAAGCTTCTGTCTCTTCCGACAATATTACTTCTAAACTTACCACCACCGTCACCAAGCCGAGTGACGAGTCAAAACAAGCGACCCGCGTCAAGGAAGATGGCGATGTGGTTCTCAACATGAGTTGCTCAAAGGGCTTCCGTCTTTACGGTATCACTGTCAATCCATATGTCAGGAAGCCCCGCCACTTCACAGATTTCAAAATAGACTTCACGACAAATCCCTATACAGTTGCTATCCCTGAGAACGGTACTCTCCCTGAGGGAGTGACAGTAGAGGGAACCTGGCATGATAGCCAGCACGGCTACAACTCCTCTACAGTGACAGTTCCCGTAGACGGAGCCGTCAGGATTACGCTTGACAACTGCCAGTTTAACGGCTCACCGGCTCTTATCAAGAAAGGCGACGAAGTGCTCGCCACCCTCGCATGTGCCGACAACTGCGACAGCACCACTTCCTGGATTTATAACAGTGACGAAGAAGCAGTACTGACAATAGTGACAGCTTCCTACTGCCCCTCGCTTTCCGTAGAGGCCTGCGACCTGATTCCTGATGTTACAGTATCCTATTACAATACAGACGGTAAGCTCATCGGTAAGGATGTGGTTCCCGGCGGTACTCCACTCGTCTATAAGTATGGAGTGGACAATGTGACAGTTCCTGAGGGGCAAACATTCCGCGGATGGTTCGACAAGACGAAGTCTTCAGCTGAAAAGGTTGCCGAGGGTACAACCTTGCAGACAGACACCGAACTCTTCGCACGCGCCACGAAGATTGAGGAAGCCGTACCCGGAACCCGTTATGTATATGACCTTACGAAACGCTACTTCTATGTGGAGGACCATGAGGCAATTGATATTGACGGTAAATATTATAATACTCATGGCTGGCTTGTCAACAACGGCGGGGCCATCAGGGTTAAGGTTGCCGATAAAAGCTACGTCACCGTAGGCTGCTGCGCTTATTCCACTGAGTCCACTGCAACAGTGACCAACGAAGCAGGCGAGACTGTTGCCGAATTCCCTGTCAAGGCGGAGAGCGACGGAGCAACACAGACCTTCCGCTACGAGGGACAGCCCGAATGGCTGACCATCACATTCCCCAACGGCTCATATACACATGGTGTGACTGTGGACAACGTGGTCGAATTCGTTTCCTACGACGAGACAACAGGCTACTATATGATTCCGTCAGGTGATGTATCCAGCTTCCTCCTCGCCCTCAAGGCCGCCGCATCACAGGACGGTGCCAAGATTTTCCTCCCCAATGGCACATATGACCTCGGCACTACTACTCTGACACCTATCAACGGAAAGAACATATCGATTATCGGCGAGTCTATGAAGGGAACTGTAATCCTTAATTATCCTCCTCTCGATGCCGAAGGAATCAGCCAGACCGCTACACTGCTCAACCGCTCCGAGAACCTCTACCTTCAGGACCTCACCCTGCGCAACGCCATGCCTTTTGACGGCAAGGCTGCCGCTGGCCGCGCTGTGACTCTTCAGGACAAGGGTAAGAACACCATCTGCAAGAATGTCAGCCTCGAGTCTTATCAGGATACCTACTACAGCAACAGTCCTTCCTCATATTTCTATTTCGAGGACGGAGAAATCCACGGTGTCGTAGACTATGTATGCGGTGGCGGCGACGTCTACTTTAACCGCGTGAAGTTTGTCAACGAGTCTATAAAGAACGCAACCATCGCCGCTCCTAACGGTGCGAAAAAATATGGTTATGTGATGAACAACTGCACCATCGAGACCCTCTGCTCCCAGTTCAACTTCGGTCGCTCCTGGGGTACGTTCTCCGGTCTTGCATGGCTCAACACCACAATCAACCAGCCTTCAAAACTCGTTTCTTCCCGCTTCAAGACGGAAGGTATGAACTGCTCCGCCGACAAGTTTGTGGAGTTTAACTCCAAGGATAAAGAGGGCAACGTTATCACTCCCGTAACGAATGTGCTTGAATTCACTCACTCTAACGGCAACAAGAAGTATGAGACTGTTCTCACAGCTGACCAGGCCACCGAGTATGCACTCGAAAAGGTGTTCCCCGACTGGCGTCCCGAAGAGATTGCCGCCCAGTCAGTTTACGTGGAAGGTGAGGAGCTTATCGGTAATATATATCTTGTAGACGGTGTAATCTACGCCGGTGAACTCCCCGCAGGAAACGGTATCAAGGTGCGTAAGGCAAATGCCCGCGGAGGTTTTGGTGCTGAGGTTGTTACAAACCATGTCACCTCCGGTATAGATGAGATTGACATAGACATGGAGAACGCTCCTGTTGAATACTTCAATCTTCAGGGTATGCGCATCCATAACCCCCAGAATGGTCAGATTGTAATCTGCCGTCAGGGTAGCAAGTCTTTAAAAATAATTTTCTGATTTCTTGCTTACCATCACATAAAGAGAGGCTATGCCAATTTCAGGCATAGCCTCTCTGTTTATAAGCTGCTGTTCTTTCTTACGAGTTTCATTGCTGCGTCCATGGCATCGGAGGCGGGGACTGCAATGTCTGGAATTGTTCCGTGAATGTCATTTTCGTCGGCACGCAACTGCCAGAAACGTTTGAAGGAAATGGAAGTGTTCATACGTGACACAGGCATAGGATACATAAGGATATCTCCATAGCACACATTCATTCCTCCGGTTTCTTCTCCAATGACAGTGCCCATGCCACATTCTTTGAAAGCCCATGCGAAAGAGCCTGCCGATGAAAATGTCTTATTGGAGGTCAGGAGATAGACCGTTCCGGTGTAGTGCCCTTCTTCTGGCGATAAAGGCTGGATATATCCCGTAGAATCAGCCTCATGGAATTGAAACATAAGTTGCACTTCATTATTTCCCATAAGTCTGGACGTAAGAGGAGTTATCTTTACAAGGGATTTGTCCATCTGTACGAATGGTTCGGGAGATATATAGCGTAGGAGTATGTCCCCCACACGGCTGTTGCCACCGCCATTATTCCGGAGGTCTATTATAAGATTGCCGATGTTGTTGTCGCGCAGGGCCGCGAACATGGAGTCAGCGAAATGTTCCATCTTCGGAATGTTGCTGAACTCACGGAAATCCATTATGGCTACATTATTAGCCTTATCGATACTGAAAGAATAGTTTTCATGTCTTTTCCTGTTTCTTGTCGATGGACAGCGCTTTTTTATTTCGCTCCATGTAACTGCCGGGAAGGTATGGATAAGAGGTTTTTTAGAGTTTTTCGGAAGGTATTTGACTTCATATTGTTTTGCATTATAGAGCATATGGAAAAGCCCAGGGAAGGAGCCGTCTATTCTCGACAGTTTGAAATGTGGTCTCTCTCCACTGACGAATGGCATCATAGAATCAAGCATATCGTCGGATTTCACTCCGTTGATGCTTAATATTTTAGAGCCTTTGGGGATTATGGAGTCAAGGCTTGAGGTGCAAATTATGGAGCGGTCAGTAAGGACATTGACAAAAACAGGAAGTCTTTCGAGTTTTTCAGTGAAGACAGTGTTGAAAGGGACCCCGAGACAGGTATGTCCATCACCGATCATTGCAACAATCGGGGCGGTAAGCCGATAAAGTTCCATATTGGATACGGAATCCGGCAGTGAAGCTTTCGCCTTATTGACAGCACGGAAAAAGTCTTCCTGCCTGCACACCGAAAAAATGTCGGGGTGCACCTGACTCAGGCCATAGACAAGAGCGTCGATATCGAATTCTGCCTGTTTGCGTGATAAATTTCCTGACGGCGCCACTTTCAGCAGGGCAGGATTGGGATTGTCAAATTGGTTTTTCGCGCTGCGTGTCACCATGACACGGGCGGTATCACCATGCTGTGTAAGCATATCGAAATTGATTGATTCCCACTCATTAAGATTTATAGTCAAAGAGTCGATATCAGATATGAATACTATTTCATGGGCCGCTGTTTCAAGTATGTCGGGATTAAGTTGAGGGGAAACACGCCAGCCTCCTTCTACAGTCTGACCGTCAAGTATAAGCTTGACGTTGTCTACACCGGTCTTGAATATTGCTTTCTGAGCTGTGGCAATCTCGAAAAGAGCCAGTGTGAAAGCCAGCGTCATGAATATTTTTCTCATGTGATGAATATGATGATTGGTTAGACAAATGATAAATTCACTGAGCCACAAATTTACTATATTTTGAGGCTGATGTCAATAGGTTTGTATGAAAATATCCATGCGTCCCAGAAGGCTCCCTTTGGCGCATGGATATTTATGGAATTCGTAATAAAATTGATTCTTATTATTTTGAAAGGCGGGCGTAGGCCTGGGCCATTCTTGTATGGTAGGCGCGACGCGCATATCCGGGGCCGTTGTAACCACGTGCGAATGTGGCCCAATTCTTTTGCTGGAGTGGTTTCAGAAGTCCGACATTGGTAATGAATTCGGCGAACATGTCGAGCTGGTCGCGTTCGGAGCGCGACATGCGGCATACGAAATCGTCGAGGCTTGAGGCTCCACATTTTTTCCAGTTGAAGCCTCCAATCTGGAACATGCCCCAGAAAGTGCCCTCTATTGCGGCATGCGGATGGATTGTCTTTGCCGCTTCGAGGCGTTTGTGGGCACGTGTTTGAGAGCCACGTGAAGAGGCGAAGACCACGGAGTGGGATTTGCTGTATTTCGCCAGATTGACGCCTCTGCGTGTGGCGAAGCGACGGAACATAGTGAGGTCGAAATTGATGATAGGCTGTCCGGGAGCGACAAAGCCTTGGTGGGTTTTCCCTGCCTCGATTTCCACGACAGCTTTTATGGCTGCTACTTCCACTCCCAATTTTGCGGCGACCTCCTCGAAGTCCGCATCGGTGAGAGTAAATATGGTGTCAGGTGGAAATTTTAGAAAATCACATTCAGCGATTATAGAGGCGATGGAGTCAGCGGCATTTTTGTTAGCGCTGTGATCGGTCATTGAAAAAAGTAGCGACGAAAGGAAGATTGAAATTGTGAGTAATGTTAATCGTCGTGTCATAAAAATTATAATTGATGAAACATATGTGTCAGTCCTCAGCTTTCAGTCAGCTTCGGGGGTGACATCTTCAGGGTGGAGAGGGGATTGGAGCACAGAGCCGTGCAACACGCATGGCCCTGTGCCGATACCCTATAAGTTATAAGACGCTTTAAACGCGTAGAAGTTTAGTTCAGAGATATACGGCGTCACGCCGTAGGAGATGATTGACATTGTTGAATGTCAATGTCGGGATATCCTTTGATGGATTTATTTTTTAAGGTCGCCCACTTTTTCAAGAGTGCGTTTCAGCTGGCCCCAGAAGCGTTCCACTGCCGGGATGAACATCCGTTCCGACGGTGAGTGGACGTCGCGGAGTGTCGGGCCGAACGAAACCATGTCGAGATGCGGATATTTCGTAAGGAAAAGTCCACATTCGAGGCCGGCGTGGATTGCCTTGATAGCAGGGGTAACGCCGTAGAGTTCCTTATAGGCATCGCGCGAAATCTTCATTATCGGAGATTCGAGATTAGGCTGCCATCCGGGATATCCGTCGCCATGTTCCACGCGTGCGCCGGCAAGCAGGAAGAGGGCTTCAACCTGACGGGCTATGTCCCACTTGCGTGACTCGACGGAGCTACGCTGGCTTGTGGTCACAACGATAGTGTTGTCAGCAGCCATCTTGACAGATGCAAGGTTTGTCGATGTTTCCACGAGACCTTCAAGCTCACGGCTCATGGAAATCACTCCATGGGGTGCGGAATAGAGGGCGCGTATGATATTGGTCGAGGTGGTCTGGTCGATGGTGAAGTCGGGGGTGTCGACACTTTCCATCGTCACCTTGAGATTCGGCTCAAGACCCTGATATTCATTTTCGAGGTCTGCGATATAGTGGTTGAGCATAGTGCGCACTTCCTCTTTTTTTGAAGTGTGCACACCTATCACGGCATGGCTTGCACGTGGAATGGCATTACGCAGATTACCTCCGTCGATTTCTGACAGGACAACCTCGTGTTTACCCTGAAGGTTGAAGAGGAAGCGGGCAAGGAGCTTATTTGCATTTGCGCGGCCGAGGTGGATGTCGCCACCTGAGTGACCGCCGTTGAGACCTTCGATGTTTATCCTGAAATAGAGGAAATCTTTCGGCGCGAATGAACGGTTGTAGCTGAAAAATGCCTGGGTATCCACTCCGCCGGCGCAGCCTACGAAAATCTCTGCGTCGTCTTCCGAGTCAAGATTGAGGAGCATTGTGCCGGAAATCATGTCGGGGCCAAGGTTGTTGGCACCGGTCATGCCGGTTTCCTCATCTACGGTGAAGAGGGCTTCGAGGGGGCCGTGCTCGAATGTGTCGTCAGTAAGTGCGGCAAGAGCGGCTGCCATGCCTATTCCGTTGTCAGCTCCGAGTGTGGTGCCGTTGGTACGCACCCAGTCGCCGTCAATTACAGCGGGTATCGGCTGGGTAGTGAAGTCGAAACTCTTATCGTTTGACTCGCATACCATATCCATATGGCCCTGCATGATAACTGTCGGGGCATTTTCGTGGCCCGGTGTGGCGGGTTTGCTTATCACCACATTTCCCACTTTGTCGGTTTTCACTGCGAGCTTATGAGCTTTCGCGAAATCGAGCAGAAATTCCCTTATCTTCTCTTCTTTCTTTGAAGGGCGGGGTATTTTGGTAATCTCGTCGAAAATAGAGAAAACCTCGCGGGGCTGAAGATCTTTGATTTCCATTTATAGAACTAATTAGTTAGAAAATCGGTAAAAATGTCGCAAAACTGCATGATTTGATTCACCTCTTGCAGCCAAATTTTGCAAATATTAGCGCAAGTGTGAAACAATTGTTAAATAACTCAGATTTGCACCACTAAATTATAAAATAAAATTGAGATAGACGCTATAATTTGAAGTAAATTGCTACTTTTGCATCGTAAAACGCGAACTGACGATGAAAATCATGCTTCTTACTCTTGTCCCTGCCATAGCCCTGATTGGGCTTGCAGTGCTTGCAATGGGAGTCAAGGCGCTTTTCATCAAAGGAGGGAGATTTCCCTCGGGACATGCCCATGATATCCCTGCGCTTCGTCGCCGGGGCATAGGTTGCGCACACGATGAAAGATAGCCGTCCGTCAGTCCGCTTCCGACATTTCAAGAAGTAAAAAAATAACCAAATCTATAAAAAATACCCCAAATTCAACACATGAACAAGTTAGCAATATCAGCTTCATCGCTGCTTTTAAGTCTATTTGCCCTCACTGCTACCTCGTGCGGCGGTCAAACGTCAAGCGAAGCCGCATCCGGAGCTCCCGTCCAAGCAGCTGCGGCCGATGGCGCAACCTCTCCGAGCCTCAACATCCGCTATATTGACTCAGATTCGCTGATGACACATTACAATCTTGCGAAAGATTTTCAGGAGGCTTCAATGCGTGCCGTATCGAAAATCGAAAGCGCGCGTCAGGCCAAGGCAAACGAGATTCAGAAGTTTGCCGCAGCAATCGAGCAGAAAGGCCGCAGCAACGGCTATCTCACCGAGGCAAGCTATAACGCCGACATGCAGAAACTTCAGAAGATGCAGCAGGACGCTGAAAGCTATCTCGCAGGCTTGAGCCGAAACACAGAAAACGAACTTGCCCAGCAGCAGCTTCAGCTCAATGATTCGATTGAAAACTATATCAAGGAATATAATAAGACCAAAGGCTACGACGCTATTCTCTTTAAGGCAGCCGGAGTCTATTTCAATCCCGCGCTTGATATAACCAATGATATTATCTCCGGCCTCAATGCCCGTTACAATAAGGTTGGCGAAGGGAAATAATTTTATTCTTTTAAGCAGGATTCCCGTCAGGGCTATCTATTAAATGAATTGAGAAAACAGGGCCGCGACTCAAAGTCGCGGCCCTGTTTTCCCAATGGTTAAGCAATTAGGGGGTGATGAATTATGCGTATAGCTGAAACATGAAAAATCTTATCGATAGTCGGCGAATTGAGCCTGAAGTTTCTTGCGTGCGAAGAATATACGGCTTTTCACGGTGCCGAGCGGGAGATTCATCTTCTCTGCAATCTCGTTGTACTTGTAGCCGGCGACGTGCATTGAGAACGGTATGCGGTATTCATCGGGAAAGGCGTTGATTGCGTCTGAAATCTCGTTTGCGCCGAATGAGCCTTCGGGAGTCTCGAGTCCTGAATCCTGCGAGAGGTTGAGGTGGTAGAGGTCCTCGGTCTGGTCGATTACGGTCGCGGAGCGCACCACTCGACGGTAGTTGTTGATGAATATGTTGCGCATGATGGTGAAGACCCATCCCTTGAAATTAGTATTGTCGACGTACTTGCTTTCATTGTCAAGGGCCTTCAGGGTAGTGTCCTGGAGCAGGTCGTAAGCATTGTCGCGGTTTGACGTGAGCATGTAGGCAAAGTTAAGGAGGTTGCCCTGGAGGCTCATAAGCTTGTTTTGAAATTCCTGAGTTCCCATAATGTGTTGTGATAAATTGTTGTCGTTTGAGAGAGTTGATTCTAAATAGTAGTGTCAATGTTTGTTTGACATTTCAAAAGTACGGTGAAATTTATCGTTGTCAAGAAAATTAGTGTGAAAATGTGTTAATACGATTGCGTATGTGTTACAAATGCATTTATAATTCTGACATATAGCTGCTTATTTGTTTTGTGTTGTGGTTGCAAAAATGTTACAATTGTTGCGATTTGTAATGATTTTATATTGTTGGTAGAAATGAGAAATGGTATACGGGGCCGTTATGGGGATAAGCGAACCCCGGTCGCGAATCAGCTTCGGGACCGGGGCTCTTGTGGGGTTGTGTGTAATCGTATTATCAATACCTTAGTCAAAAAATCTTAGTTGCAATATCTTATTTATTATTTTAACCTAAATCTAACCAATACCTTGAAATCGTATGATTATCTGTTTACGTTTCCCTAAAACAATCTATTTTACCTATATTGAACCTTGAAATGGAAACGGCTTAAAAAGTTATTTTCGAAACATGAAAAAATTAATCTCTACAAAATAGTTTTTAGTGACGCCGGGCCTTTGTCCGGGTTGATTATGTCTGGTCTCAGGTGGCGTTTAACGGTAGTCGGCGAAACGTACCTGAAGTTTCTTGCGTGCGAAGAATATACGGCTTTTCACAGTGCCGAGCGGGAGGTTCATCTTCTCCGCAATCTCGTTGTATTTGTAGCCGGCGACGTGCATTGAGAACGGTATGCGGTATTCATCGGGAAAGGCGTTGATTGCGTCTGAAATCTCATTTGCGCCGAACGAGCCTTCGGGAGTCTCGAGACCCGAATCCTGCGAGAGGTTGAGGTGGTAGAGGTCCTCGGTCTGGTCGATTACGGTCGCGGAGCGCACCACTCGGCGGTAGTTGTTGATGAATATGTTGCGCATGATGGTGAAGACCCATCCCTTGAAATTAGTATTGTCGACGTACTTGCTTTCGTTGTCAAGGGCCTTCAGGGTAGTGTCCTGGAGCAGGTCGTAAGCGTTGTCGCGGTTTGACGTGAGCATGTAGGCAAAGTTAAGGAGGTTGCCCTGGAGGCTCATAAGCTTGTTCTGAAATTCCTGAGTTCCCATAATTTTGAAGTTTTAGAGAGTTGAACGTTATCGAGAAGAATCGAAGATTGTCTTATTGATGTTTTGGTGTCGTGCTTGCCTTTTGTGAGGCTTTGTTTTTGTTTGACACTTCAAAATTACTATGAAAAGAAGGGAAAGCAAGAAATTTATTGTAAAAATATGTTAATCCAATGACAAAGTTGTTACAATAATATATAATATACTGAAAATTAATGAATTAGTATTGAGATAAAAATATTGCAGAATTGTTACAATGTAACAGCCGTTGTAACTTTTGATTGTAACATCTTGAATCGGTCTTTTGTGTGGAAAGTATTTGTTGCTTCGGTTGTAGAATCGGGTTTGTAGGGCGGTTTGTAGATTATATATATATATTGTGATTATTTGTTTGGGTTGGCCGGCGTAAATTCGGCTCCACAATATATAATGAATAATGTCTAAAAAGGTTTAAGTTGTGTTGTTAAAAATATGTTGTTTAACATATTTAATTAAATATGTCTAATCATATAGGATGATTTTTAGGTAAAAGAATATAACAAAAAAGGTGTCCGGTTACCGGACACCTTTTTTGTTATATGAGATTTCGGCCAATATGCTTAGTCAGCACATTTAGCCTTTATGAACTCGCGGTTGAGGCGGGCGATATTGCTCAGAGGCACGTTTTTGGGGCACTCTGCGGCGCATGCACCTGTATTGGTACAGTTGCCGAAACCGAGTTCGTCCATCTTCTTGACCATGGCGCGTGCGCGGCGTGCGCGTTCCACCTGGCCTTGGGGAAGGAGGGCAAACTGGCTCACCTTCGCTCCTACAAAGAGCATTGCGGAGCCATTCTTGCAGGCTGCCACGCATGCACCGCAACCGATGCAGGTCGCCGAGTCCATGGCGATATCGGCAATCTCCTTAGAGATGGGGAGGTTGTTTGCGTCAGGAGCTCCGCCGCAGTTGAACGATACATAGCCGCCTGCCTGCTGAATCTGGTCGAAGGCGTTGCGGTTGACCATGAGGTCGCGAATCACGGGGAAAGCTGCTGAACGCCAGGGCTCGATAGTGATAGTGTCCTCGTTGTTGAACTTACGCATGTGGAGCTGGCATGTGGTGATGCCCTGCACCGGTCCATGGGGATGTCCGTTGATATAGAGTGAGCACATGCCGCAGATACCCTCGCGACAGTCGTTGTCAAACACTACAGGTTCCTCGTTTTTGTCAATCAGCTGCTGGTTGAGCATGTCGAGCATTTCGAGGAAAGAACTGCCGGTGGATACGTTTTCCACACGGTAGGTT
Source organism: Bacteroidaceae bacterium (assembly GCA_021768245.1). Taxonomy (GTDB): domain Bacteria; phylum Bacteroidota; class Bacteroidia; order Bacteroidales; family Muribaculaceae; genus Duncaniella. Next base: position 17,961 of record JAETNO010000013.1, read on the forward strand.
TGGAAAGAACCCGGTTCTTTGGGGCCACGCTGACGCCAAATCTTGAGGTTTACATTTATAGTATGTTCCATTTTAATGCGAATTTAACTTAAAAATACTACTTGAAATACTTATGATTTGTAGTTACGTGTCTGAACCTTGATCTCCGTGTAGTTGAGGGGTTCTTTAAGCAGGATGGGCTTCTCGTTGTCGCCGGTGTATTTCCAGCAGGATACATACATGTAGTCCTTGTCGTTGCGGGCGGCCTCGCCGTCGGCGAGCTGATATTCCTCGCGGAAGTGTGCGCCGCAGGATTCGTTACGGTTGAGGGCGTCGATTGCCATCATTTTTGCAATAACGAGGAAGTCCTCGAGGCGAAGGGCCTTTTCGAGCTCTGTGTTGAGGTCGTCGGCCTTACCTACTATGCGGAGGTCAGTGTAGAACTCCTTACGTACGTCCTCGAGTTCATCGAGAGCCTTGACGAGTCCCTGGAGTGTACGGCCCATGCCGACGAGGTTCCACATGAGGTGGCCGAGACGCTTGTGGATCTGGTCGGGAGACTTCGTGCCCTTGATTGACATGAGCTTGGCGATGCGGTCGCGAACGCCCTTTTCTGCTTCGTCGAACTCTTTGGTGTCGGTAGTGAAGTGGGGCACCTTGATCTGGTCGCTGAGGTAGTTCTGCATGCAGTAGGGGAGCACGAAGTAGCCGTCAGCGAGACCCTGCATGAGGGCCGAGGCTCCGAGGCGGTTTGCGCCATGGTCAGAGAAGTTACATTCACCGATGGCAAAGAGACCCTTGATTGAGGTCTGGAGCTCATAGTCAACCCAGATGCCGCCCATAGTGTAGTGGCTGGCGGGGAATATCATCATCGGGGTCTGATAGGGGTTGTCGTCGGAAATCATCTGATACATGTCGAAAAGGTTGCCGTAGCGGTCACGCACTACGTCCTCTCCGAGACGCTCGATGGCATATTTGAAGTCGAGGTACACGGCGTTGCCGGTTCCTACGCCATAGCCTGCGTCGCAGCGTTCCTTGGCCGCGCGGCTTGCGATGTCGCGGGGACAGAGATTGCCGAAGGCGGGATAGCGGCGTTCGAGGTAGAAGTCGCGGTCTTCATCGGGGATGTCGGTAGGCTTTTTCTTGCCTGCGCGGATAGCTTCTGCGTCCTCTTTCTTCTTCGGCACCCAGATGCGCCCGTCGTTACGGAGCGATTCGCTCATGAGTGTCAGCTTTGACTGGTCTTCGCCATGGACGGGAATACAGGTGGGATGAATCTGGGTGAAGGCGAGGTTGGCGAGATAGGCGCCTTTCTTGAAGGCCTGAACGGCGGCTGAGCCGTTGCAGCCCATCGCGTTTGTAGAGAGGAAGAATGCGCGGCCATAACCACCGGTGGCAAGCACCACTGCATGGGCGGCATAACGTTCGATTTCGCCTGTGATAAGGTTGCGGACAATGATACCGCGTGCACGTCCGTCGATGATTACGACGTCAAGCATCTCGCGGCGGTTGAATGATTTTACAGTCCCTTTCTTAATCTGGCGGTTGAGCGAAGCGTATGCGCCAAGGAGGAGCTGCTGTCCGGTCTGACCCTTGGCGTAGAATGTACGTGACACCTGTGCGCCGCCGAAAGAGCGGTTGGCGAGGAGGCCGCCGTATTCACGGGCGAAAGGAACTCCCTGAGCCACACACTGGTCAATGATGTTGTTTGACACTTCAGCGAGGCGGTAGACGTTGGCTTCACGCGAGCGGAAGTCACCGCCCTTGATGGTGTCGTAGAAGAGGCGATAGACTGAGTCGCCGTCGTTCTGATAGTCTTTGGCTGCATTGATACCACCCTGGGCGGCGATTGAGTGGGCGCGACGGGGTGAGTCCTGGATGCAGAAGTTGAGCACATTGAAGCCGAGTTCGCCAAGCGATGATGCGGCTGAGGCACCTGCGAGGCCTGTGCCGACAACGATTACGTCGAGGTTGCGTTTGTTGGCCGGGTTTACGAGCTTCTGATGAGCCTTATAGTTGGTCCACTTCTGGGCTAAGGGCCCTTCGGGGATTTTTGAATCAATCTGATATTCAGGGAGCTTGGAGGATTCGATGTCGGCGTAATCCTTCATGATGGGGGTAGAGTCAATCATACCCTCGAGGTTCTTGATATCTGCCATATCTGTGATTGGATTTTTTATTCTTATATTTTTAGGTGACCCCGGGGGTTAGAAAACTTCGGGAAGTTGAGGCACAGATGCGTCGGTGTCAAGCACGTAGCATGAAGCGTTCTCGTTGACATATTTCGCGAGCTCTTCCTCAAATGAGTCGTTGTTGGCACGCACGGTGAAGACGATTGCCTGTGCGATGAAGAGGGCGATAACGATTGTTGTCCACCAGCATCCGATGGTCTTGAGGCGTGAAATCCATGTGTCACCGTTCCATCCGCAGCTCTGGAACATTGACCAGAAACCGTGGTTCATGTGGAACCAAAGTGCGACGAAGCCGATGATGTAGACAATAGGGGTCCATACCTGGCTGAACGCAATCTGAATAAAGAGTGTGCCGGCAGCGGGAGGCACTTCAAGTCCGTTATGGACATAATCGCAGTGAAGGATTTCGGCTAATTGCATCTTGGCCCAGAACTGGATGAGGTGGACCACAAGGAAAGCAAGCACCACGATACCGAGCACGAGCATGTTCTGCGAAGCCCATTCTACCTGGGCCGGTTTCTTGACCACATCATAGCGGTCGTTGCCACGGGCCTTGCGGTTCTGCACGGTGAGCCAAAGGGCGTAGATGATGTGGATTACAAAGAGTGCTGCGAGGCCTATCGAGGCTACGAGGGCATACCAGTTGGCGCCGAGGAATTCGCATATCGCGTTATAGCCGGAAGGCCAGAACAGCGCTACGCCGTTCATCAGGCAGTGAAACGTGACAAATAGGACAAGGCAAATGCCCGTGAGTGCCATCACGAACTTCCTTCCTATAGATGAGCAAGTTAACCACATAGTAGTTTTGTAAAGGATTAAAGTTATTTAATTGATTTTTGAAATTGATGCTATTGAAAAATAATTATTGCAAAGTTACGGCAAAACATCGGTCTTTACAAGAATTAAAGAAATTTTTCTTTAACTGAGTGAAAGAATATTTAACGTTGAAGCCTGTACGGTGACCACCTTATTATATATAGGCGTGTTTGTGTGCCTGCCGTCTGCGATTTTTTTGAGATTATAGGGAATATTTGCTATTTTTGTGCTATGATTCTTCTTTATCGTATTTATCAGCTGTTTGTAATGTGTCCGCTGATTGTGGTGGTCACTATCCTTACGGCAGTCGCCACAGTTGTCGGCTCGGCATTGGGTTTCGGCAAATGGTGGGGCTACTATCCTGAGATTTTATGGGCACGCATCTTTTGCTGGCTCGCTTTCGTGAAGGTAAGCGTGAAAGGCAGGGAGAATATCGACCCTAAGGTTAGCTATGTTTTTGTGGCCAACCATCAGGGGGCTTATGACATATTTACGGTTTACGGCTATCTCGGCCATAATTTCCGTTGGATGATGAAGCAGAGTTTGCGTAGGATTCCGTTCGTAGGATGGGCATGTGCGTGGGCAGGTCAGATTTTTGTCGACAATTCATCGGCATCGGCTACGAGACGCACCATGGCGCAGGCTGAGAGGCAACTGAGCGGTGGCATGTCGCTTGTGGTCTTTCCCGAAGGGGCCCGTTCGTGGACCGGACAGATGGGGCCGTTCAAGAAGGGGGCCTATCGCCTGGCGGTGGAATTCCATCTGCCGGTAGTGCCTTTGACAATCGACGGTGCCTTTGATGTGCTTCCGCGTTTCAAGAAATTGCCTGTCCCGGGTCATATCCGGCTCACGATTCATAAGCCGATTCATCCTGCGTCCGATGGTCATGACCTTGCCTCGCTGATGAATGAATCGCGCGAGGCCATAGCGTCGGCTCTTTGATTGGGGGAGGTGAACCTATCATTGTGTCTTTATGTTTATAATGAAGTGTGATTGCCATTTTGGCAGTCCGTTCTGACATGCCTGCCGTTTGGCACGGTTTATGCAGTATTTCATGAGTGACAACACAGCGGTGCTCCCTACCGTGAAAAATAAATGAATAATCATCAAATAATTAACCAAATTATAGGAAATAACTATGAATATTAAGCCATTAGCTGACAGAGTGCTGATTAGCCCCACTCCTGTCGAGGAAGTGACAGCGGCCGGTATCATCATCCCCGAAACTGCCAAGGAAAAGCCTTTGAAGGGCACAGTGATTGCTACCGGCAACGGTACAAAGGATGAGGAAATGGTTGTCAAGGCTGGCGACGAAGTGCTTTTCGGAAAATATGCCGGAACCGAAGTTGAGCTTGAAGGCACAAAATATCTCATCATGCGTCAGAGCGACGTTCTCGCAGTTATTGAAAAATAATTAAAAACTTGGAATCATCATGGCAAAAGAAATAAAATTTGATATCAAAGCTCGTGAAGAGCTTAAGAAAGGCGTCGACGCTCTTGCCGACGCAGTCAAAGTGACACTCGGTCCTAAAGGCCGCAATGTAATCATCGAGAAAAAATTCGGTGCTCCCCATATTACTAAAGACGGTGTCAGCGTGGCCCGTGAGGTTGAACTTGAGGACCCGTTCCAGAACATGGGCGCACAGCTCGTGAAGGAAGTGGCTTCCAAGACAGGTGATGACGCAGGCGACGGTACAACAACAGCTACCGTACTTGCTCAGGCTATCATCAACGTTGGTCTTAAGAATGTTGCCGCAGGAGCCAATCCTATGGACATCAAGCGTGGTATTGACCGTGCGGTTGCCGTGGTTGTCGAAGGCATCAAGGCCCAGAGCGAGGAAGTGGGCGACGATTTCAAGAAAATCGAGGATGTGGCCCGTATTTCCGCCAACAACGACGAGGCTATCGGCCATCTCATCGCCGAGGCTATGAAGAAGGTGAAGAAAGAAGGCGTGATAACAGTCGACGAGGCAAAGGGTACTGAGACCACAGTGGATATCGTCGAAGGTATGCAGTTTGACCGTGGCTATATCTCTCCCTACTTCGTGACCAACACTGAAAAGATGGAATGTGAGATGGAAAGCCCTTACATTCTTATCTATGACAAGAAGATTTCAAACATTAAGGATATCCTTCCCGTGCTTGAGGCTACCGCTCAAAGCGGACGCGGGCTTCTCATCATCTCTGAGGATGTTGACCAGGAAGCTCTTGCGACCCTCGTTGTCAACCGTCTCCGTGGCTCGTTGAAGGTTTGTGCCGTTAAGGCTCCCGGCTTCGGTGACCGTCGTAAGGAAATGCTTGAGGACATCGCGGTACTTACCGGTGGCGTAGTGATTTCCGAGGAGAAGGGCATGCAGCTTGCCACTGCAACGGTCGATATGCTTGGCCGTGCAGAGAAGATTACCGTCAACAAGGAAAACACCACTATCGTCAACGGTGCCGGCAGCAAGGATGCCATCGCCGCACGCGTAGCCCAGATTAAGGCTCAGATTGAGCAGACTACAAGCGACTATGACCGTGAGAAGCTTCAGGAACGTCTTGCCAAGCTTGCCGGTGGTGTAGCTGTGCTCCATATCGGGGCTCCTTCTGAAGTGGAGATGAAGGAGAAGAAAGACCGTGTCGACGACGCTCTTAGCGCTACCCGTGCAGCTATCGCCGAAGGTATCGTGCCTGGTGGTGGCGTGGCATATATCCGTTGTGTCAAGAGCCTTGAGAATCTTAAGGGTGCTAACGATGATGAGACCACCGGTATTCATATCGTGCTCCGTGCCATCGAGGAACCTTTGCGCCAGATTGTTGCCAATGCAGGCCAGGAAGGTGCTGTAGTAGTTCAGAAGGTTAAGGACGGAAACGCTGACTTCGGCTATAATGCCCGTACCGATACGTATGAGAACCTTCTTGCCGCAGGCGTTATCGACCCTGCCAAGGTGACACGTGTTGCTCTTGAGAACGCCGCTTCTATTGCCGGAATGTTCCTCACGACCGAGTGTGTTATCGCTGACAAGAAAGAAGAAAATCCTGCTCCCGCTATGCCTGCTCCTGGTATGGGTGGCATGGGCGGCATGATGTAAAAAGGTTGATTCCTCTGCATCGCAGGCCATGAATATAAGAATCGCTTCCCCGCATGAAAGCGCGGAAGCGATTTTTTTATTTTATTAATAATGGCCTCATGCAAATTTTCGTACATTTGCACAAACAATTATTAATTTTTATGAAAAAGAATCATATTACCATGATTTGCGCAGGTCTGCTCGCTGTGAGTGCCTGCTCATTGAAGGCTCAGTCAAATTACACGGTGACTATTCCTGTAGCGCCTGAAAATAATAACGCCATGGCCTATCTCTTCGATTGGGACAGCAGCCAGAAAGTTGACTCGGTTATAGTGACCGATGGCGTCGCAAAGTTCTCTGGAAATGTTTCCGAACCATTCATCGGACGCCTTGTCGTTGACGGAGAACGCGGTCCGATTTTCATTGTCGAGCCCGGAAATGTAACCCTTTCCGACGAATGGGCTGCCTCGGGTACTCCGCTAAATGACAGGATGGAATCCTACACCGAGCGTCGCAATCAAATTGTGGCTGAATTCAGGTCACTTGACCAGAACGATTCCACTCAGATGGAGAAAGGTAAGGTTCTCGAAGCAGAATATATGTCTCTTCCCAATAAGGCCTATGAAGAGAACAAGGGAAACCTTGTAGGGCTTTATTGGTTCCTTCAGGAAGTTTATGACATGGAGCTTGACGTGGCTAAGCTCGACGCTCTTATCGCACAGGACGCCTCTTTGGCCAAATCAAAACGTGTCGACTCCTTCCGCACCAATCTTGTTGCCAAGGACGCCACTTCGGAGGGTAAGCACTATAAGGATTTCACCGTAAGTTACAACGGCAAGGAGGAGAAACTCTCTGACTATGTGAAGCCCGGCAAATACACTCTCGTCGATTTTTGGGCAAGCTGGTGCGGCCCGTGCATCCGTCAGACCAAAGTAATAAAGGAACTTTATAACAAATATAAGGATAAAGGCCTTGATGTCGTTGGTGTGGCTGTATGGGATGAGCCTGAAAACACCCTCAAGGCAATCAAGAGTCATGACCTGCAGTGGCCCTGTATCATCAATGCGCAGACAATCCCCACTGACCTTTACGGAATCTCGGGTATCCCCTGTATCATTCTCATAAATCCTGAAGGAATCATAGTGTCACGCGACAAACAGAGCCAGGCCCTGATTGACGATGTCGACAATGCGATGGCTTCCTATGAGGCATCGCAGCCTCAGGCTTCGGTTGCCGTTCCGACAGCGGAAAAAGATACAGCCCTCATATTCTAAGGGGAGATATTAGATGCTGCCTACGGTTTCATTGATTCATAAATAAAAGATAATATTGCCTTATCTGCCGATATATAATACTTTATCTGTCATTTAAGTTATTTATGAATTTATCTACCTTAATTTTATTATTAAACATATTTGCTTATGACCGAAAAGGATCTTAAAGACCTTCTCGATACAGAGGCGGCGAGGATAAACTCGCCGTCTTTTATTTCAGAAGACCCTGTTCAGTTCCCACGACGTTTCTCTGACTTGCGTGACATCGAGATTGTCTCGCTGCTCGTGTCCGCGATTGCCTGGGGCAACCGGAAGATGATTTGTCGCGATTGCGACCGTCTGCTGGCCATGATGGCAAACAGGCCCTACCGTTTCATGATGGATGAGGCTTATGAGGAATTGCCGGATGGCCTTAATATCCACCGCACATTTTTCACACAGCATCTGAAGCACTATCTCCGTGGCTTGCGCGCTATCTATTTCCGCTATGGTTCTCTTCAGGACTTCGCGCGGTCGGAGGATATAGCATCGTCTGAAGAATCGGCCTGGAAACTTGTAGCCGGAATAAACCGTGTGCTTGCCGAAACCGACCCTTCCCATAACGACCTTGCATGCCGTTGTCTTCCCCAGAATCTTCAGACCACTGCGTTGAAGCGAGTAAATATGGCGTTGCGTTGGCTTGTAAGAAATGACGGTATCGTTGACCTTGGTGTATGGGATGTCATTAAACCGTCACAGCTCTTCATCCCGCTCGATGTGCATGTAGGGGATATTTCCCGTGAGCTTGGTCTGCTGACCCGTAAGGCCAACGACCGTCGTGCGGTTGAAGAGGTGACGGCTCATCTGCGCCGTTTCAATCCTGAGGATCCGACTCTTTATGATTTCGCGCTTTTCGGCATAGGGATGAAGCTATAGCCTCACATGCGCCTCAACTCAGCCTCATTGGCCGATTCTCCCTTATAGCTGCTTTTCCGTGGCTGGAACCGGTAGCTGATGTTGAGTGAGACACCCCTGTGGTCGTAGCTTTGGCGTTTATCCACGTATATGCCGAAAGTATTCATCGACCAGTCATTATTGGCGGTATTGAATATGTCTGTCGCCGATAATTTCACCGTCAGGGCCTTGTTGAGGAAAGTCCTGCCTATCGATGCGTCCATGCTCATCCATATGGTTCCGAATCGGTTGGTGTGCATGTCTCCGGAGCTTCGTCCGCTGATGTTTGCTGTGATAAGCCAGCTGTGGGGGAGTGAGATTGTGTTGTCGAAATAATATGAAAAGATAGGACGGTTATAGCGTGTACCCTCTATTTCGAGCCATTGCTTGTAGACACCTGCCGTTATATTCGGATTCCAGGCCTTTACTGTCTTACTCCATATTATATATAGGCTGAATAATGAGACATCGATATTTATCGGATGCATCAACAGCTGTAGTGTCGGGGCGGGGTAGAGCTGTTTGACGAACGCATAGGTATCGGTGCTGCGTATATAATCGGCCTGCAATATGAAATCATTCCATCGTCCGAAAACTTGTGCGTCGTGCATGCGTTCGTCCTTAAGCAGCGGATTCCCTCCTTCGATTTCATGGCGTCCGACATAGTTCAGCGCTCCTGTCAGCTGGGAATAAGGGGGTCTTACAGCTGTCGTTTTATAACTTAGGCTAATCTCCGCCTGCTCGTTGAATGAATAGCCGAGTGATATGTCTGGCGTCAGGTTATGGTCACGGCGTCGGATGTCACTGCGGTAGTCAGTGTACTCATATCTTCCTCCTGCCGAGAGACTGAATCTTCCGAACAGGCGGCTCCATGAAGCGAATATCGCTGTCGAATTCTGTCGGGTCAAGGTCAACGATGAGGGTATATAATTCCCTATTTCCTCGTTGAGCATATGGAAGTCGAGACGGGTCCGTGTATATGTCTCCTGTGTTCCTACCGTGAATTCTCCTTTACAGAGCGGGAAATTGAGATATAATTTGCCTGCCCATAGGGTGGATGTCTTGTGGTCGAAGGAATTTACCGATGGGGTTGATGAATCCGGATAGGATGTCTCTGTAGTGTTGTCAGATTTCGAACTGCGGAAATCCCCGTCGAAATGCAGTCTGTATCTGTCAGCGAAGGTATCGTCGTAGTATGCTGACACCCTATGGCTGTGCGCTTTTATATTTTTGTCGATCCTTCTGTCTATCGGGGATTCGCTGTTGAGCCATTCAGTCCCGGTGTTTCTGACGTCTGCCTGCTCGGGGTTGAATCTGTAGTAGCCGCCGAATGATAGCTTGTCTTTTGAATAGTTGAAGCCGGTTTTGACTGTTCCTGCGTTTGTCGGGTAACTGTTGTGTTGTGAACCGCCGACCGATGTTTTCTTCCCTTCATAATCAAGTGTGTTCAATGTCCGGCCTTTTATGAGGGAATTGCTGTGGTTGATGGAGCCGGAGACGAAAATGTCGACATGTCCTGAGCGATAGTTCAGGTCAAGTAAATCCATTATCGACCATTTGCGGTTGCGTTTCGCTTCAAATTGGTCTGAAAGTGACAGCCCTTGCATGAAATTGTGTCGCGTGGTAATTTTCAACACCGCATCTGTGGTGCTTTCATACATTGCGCCGGGAGCCATTTGCAACTCAATCTTTTTGATATTATTTGACAATAGGTGTTGAAGTTCCTGATTGTCGCGCATAGGACGTCCGTCGATATATATTTCAATATTCTGGCGCCCGATGATGCTTACGGCTCCGTTGTCGACTTTAATCATAGGGAGTTGTGCGAGCACGTCAAGGGCGTTTCCTAAGTTCTGTAGATTGGAGCCGGGGATAGTTGTCACCAATGTGCTGCCTTCGAGTTTGGTGGCGGGTTGCCGGGCCATTACCACTATTTCCTGAAGGTTTAACGACAATGAGTCTGTTTCGTTCGCAGTCTGAGCATGGCATACTATGGCCGTGAAAGCGGCAAGAAAAATACAAAGTTTTTTTACGTTCATAATCGATGAATTTTTCTTGCAAAATTACCGCTTAAATTCATCGTCCGCCAAATTTGCAGTCTGACATGCTCGTTTGTAACTTATTGGTGATTAGTGGTTTGTGGCTTGATAAAACCGCTTTTTCTGACAATCTTTTTATGACCGCGACTGTATGAACCTGTCGAGGTCGTCGTTATTGTTGAGTGAAAGCCGTTGGCGCAGACGGTAACGGGCGGTGTTGACGCTTGCACGGGTAATTCCTAATGACAGGGCCGTTTCTTCTGAATTAAGTTTCAGATAGATGAGCATACATAGCAGTTCATCTTTTGTGGTCAGTGTCGGAAATTCTGATTTCAGATTTTTGATTAGATTCGGGTATAGCGAGTTGAATGAGCGTCGGAAAATTACTTCGTCCTCCTTTGTCAATATTACGGGATTTAACGGAGGAGCCACGGCTCTTTCTACTGTTTGTTCATGGGATTGCGCCTTTTCAAGAGTTTCATTCAGCTCTTCTATCTTGCTGTTGAGTGCCTGCTGTGTCGACAGGAGTTTGTTGATTTCATTCCAACTTTCGGCTATTTTGCGTTTTGCGGTTTTATGGCGCTCGATAAACAGAATTATCAGGGCTATCATTGCGATAATTGCAAAGATTGTCGCAGTCCAAAGCAAGGTGTTGTTTCGCTGAGTGAACTTCAGTTTCTGCTCCATAAGTTGGTTCTCAGCTTCCTTTATTGAAGTTCGCCAACGGAAGTCTGCACCTATGGCACTGTTTATCTTGTTGCGGACGGCTGACGAGTCTACTTCCGACACATATCTGGGAAATATTTTTGCGAGTTTCTTTCCGTCGCCGGCTTTTGCATATGCATTGGCGAGTAGTCTCAGTCCCCATGCGATGGATTCATCCCATTGCAATTCTTCAAATTCGTTCATGGCTTGCTCCATGATTGGGATGCCTTTCGATGTCTGGCCAATCTTCACATAGCCAAGTCCGGTTATAAACCGTTCAGTTGCGGTGACATTTTGGTCTGAGGTAGAATCTCCCGACAGTTTCTCTAATTCTGCAATCATGCTTCGTATGGTATCGGGATTGGATTTCCACTCAATATACGATATAGCCCGGTCCGACTTTAGTTTCCTGAGATAAATCGGAGTGTTATTATATTGTCTGACGGCTATGAGTGCACTGTCATAGGTGCATAATGCTTTGTCCCATTGATTTATGTATGCATATTGGGCACCTCGCATCCTCCATAGTTCGGATAGCATAACAGGGTCATTGGTTTTGGCATAGTCAATCGCTTTAGCGTTCAATTCCAATGCTTCCTGACTGAGTCCGAGGGTGGAATATAGATTCGAAAGATTTCCCATCAACTTGATGTTTCCTCTCACGGTGCCGGATGTCGGATTGGAATTCAGTGTGTCCATTGCCTCATGAAGATACTCCAACGCACGGCGGTAGTCGCCGTTACGACGATAAAAATAGCCGGTCTGGCTAAGTACATTGACTGCCGCGTCAGGACTCTTGCCACTGTACATCTGCTCCAATGCTTTCTGTTGGACTGCCATATACTCATCGGTCGGAGCTCCGTCATACATCATTGTTTCGGCAAGCTGGTTGTAGGATATGGAATCAGTCTCTGTGGGCTTATCCGAAACTCCGTGTTTGCAGCCTATTATAGGTAGTATGCACAGTATGATTGCTGTCAGGCATGCAGTGCTTGAATGTTTCTTAAGTATATTGTGGTAACGGTTTTTGGCCATTGTCGTTTGAGAAGATTTTGTCAGATAATTAGGTTTTTATTCGAATATTTCGGCGACGAGGGCGGGTGATTTTGTTGCAAGCCGGCTTTTGAGGCGAGACTTGCGTTTATAGATTACGTCGGCTTTTTCGTCGAGGAGTAGGCAGATGGTAGGGGTTGACAAGCGACATGCGATGTAGACCGCGAGGCGATAATCATTCTCCTTGATATCGGGCCATGCCTCTTTGAGTTGACGTAGCGCATTTCCACGGCAATCATTGACTGCTTTCTCCATTTCAGTGAATATCGCGTTGTCGGCTTTCACGGCCTCAATTTCGGCTTTGACTTTAGATACTATAGCATTTTTCTCAGCCCGGGTTCCCTGGGTTTCATAATATGTCTCACAAAGGCGGTCTATCAGGGAGAAGCGTGTGTCGAGTAGATTTCCCATGCGCTGTTCGATATGGGAGCAGACTTCATTGCTTCGGGAAAGCTGGCTCCTGAGTTCCGAAGCTTCCAGCATCAACATCGCCGCATGATGGTCTTTCTCCCTGATGCGTTTCCGTTGCCATGTTATGATGATTATGGCACAGAGAGCTATGATGATTCCCGCAAATATTATCCGTTCGCGTTCCGCTCGTGCTTTGAAGAGGTAATACTCTTTCTCTTTTTGAAGATAGAGGGCTCTTGAGAGTGCGTCGCTGTCTTTGGTGGCTGATGAAAGAATCGCGCCTTTCAGCTTGCGGGCTTTTTGCAATTCCGCTTCCATGCCGTTGCGGGAATAGTAGTCGATGGCGATGTTGACAATCGTATCCGTCGGGGCCGAAAGGCTGTTTGCAAGCATTGCCTCGCTGTAGAGTAGCGCCCACTGCGCCATAGTCGCGGAGTCGTGAATTTCTGATACATCAATTGCGTTCAGACGCGTAAAGGCTTCCTGCGGATTTTTGTCCATCATCCGGCGGGCCTCCTCGAAATTATGAGCCTGACTCCCGGAGTAGGAGCATGCTGTGACTAATAATGTCAGTACTATGTAAGCTAATGTGCGCATATTTTATTTGTTGACAGCAGAGTCAGATGATAGATGGTTACTGTTTTTTATCACGGTCAAAGATTCTGTCTGATTTAGCCGCCTGTGTCGGCACTCCCACACGACCGCCGATGAAACAGTCGTTAAGTGTCACTCCTTCCGTGTCGCTGAAACTTACGCCTATCTTCGCGCTTCCGACTTCGATGTTTGAGAATGTCACATTTCTGACAGGTTTCTGTTTTGTGCCCTGCACAACAAGGGCGGCTGCCGACGCATTGCCGCATTTCAGACCGTCGACGTGTATATTCTCAATAGTCGAGAAATAGTGGTTGTCCATCCCTTCGCCGGCATAGCAGCTTGTGACGTAGAAAAGGTCCTCTACATCTCCGAATGTGCAGTTTCTCACGAAAAGATTCCTTACGAAGCCTCCGCGGTCCGGATTGGTCTTTACATAGATGCCGCGTTTGCAATAGCCTGCATAGGTGCAGTCCTCGATTATCACATTGCGCACGCCCGACGACATCTCGCTTCCTATTACTACGGCATGCAGGCCTTTGAACCTGCAGTTTCTGATTACTATATTCTCGCTCGGGGAGTTTGCCGAACGACCGTCGTCGTCACGCCCGCTCTTGATGGCTATGTTGTCGTCGCCATTGTCGAAGTCTATGTCTTCGATGAGAATGTTGCGTGAACATTCCGGGTCGATGCCGTCATTGTTGACAAGTTTGGCGTCATAGCGCAGTCCGCGGCATATTATGTCCTCACTCTTCAGAAGATGTACGCACCAGAAGGGTGAGTTTATGATTTTCACCCCTTGAAGCGTAACGCCCGTGCAGTTGTATAATTGCAGGAGTTGCGGGCGTAGATAGTCACCTTTGCCGAAACGGCGCTCTTCAATGTCCGTCCTTGAATGGTTCATGTCGCGTGTGCGTTTCTGGGCCGGTTTCTGAAGTCTGCGCCATGTCGCGAAAGTGTCCATTGCATTGCCGTCGATGGTTCCTTCTCCGATGATTGCCACATTCGTGAGCCCGTAGCCATAAATCATGGGGGAGTAGTTGTAGATAAAGGTGCCTTCCCAACTGGTGTTGACGATAGGATAACATTCCGGGTCGGGGGTGAATCGGAGTGTCGCGCCTTTTTGCAGTTCGATGCAGACATTGCTTGTCAGCGTGACAGGCCCTTTTATGAAATAGTCGCCTGCGGGGACTGTTATATGAAGTCCTCCGTTTTTATCGGCACGGCGCATGGCTTTGTCAAAGGCCGGACGGCAGTCCTTTTTTCCGTTGCCCTTCGCTCCGAGCGAAAGGATGTTTATTGACTGAATCTTTTTGCCATTGATATTATAAGTTGACGCAGCATTGTCGCTGACTATTGAAGCCCCGTTTATGTTTGACAGGATGCTGTCGCGCAGGCTGTCAAGTTCAATGTCGAAGTTGTTTTCCGCCTTGGATTCAAAAGCCGGATTTCCGACAATCAACATCAAAGCAAGCGTACGTAGGGCGGTTCTTAAGATATGCATGGCAAGACTGATTGGTGACGTCGCAAAGTTAACAAAAATCATCAAAACTTATTCATAATTTTTGGGGACAATTTATGGCGAGATCCGAAATTCCGTAATATGAAATTTCGTACCTTTGTTGCGGAATTAGTTGGATTATAAGGACTATTTAAAATTTTCCTTGTGAATCCTCATAGTTTTCAATACAGATGCAATTTGTGAATAATGACCAATCCAATACATAATGAGGCCGGACATGAATTAAAATTTTATATCGTTTAATTTTTGAGAGTTACTTTAATATAAATTGGTTTAATATTTCAGCAAATGAACAGAACCCAAATTATCATAGCGTTGTCAATACTTGTGTGTACACTGTTTTCATGTCAAAATGAGCAGAAACAACAATCTGCGACAATAAATAAATCGAATATGGAAAAAGAAGATACAATCCTAAAGCCATTTGTGGCGGAAAACTTGTTTTGGATTCGTGAACCAAAACAATATACCATTACGGACTCTTTAATCACAATCGTTTCAGAACCTCACACCGACCTATGGCAGCGCACCTATTATGGATTCAGCAATGATAATGCTCCTGTGCTACAAATGAAAACCTCTAACAAGTTCTTTTCTTTCACAGTAAAGACATCGTTCAACAGTTCAGCGCTGTTTGACCAATGCGGTATCGCGATTTATCTTGACAGTGATAACTGGATGAAGGCGTCAATTGAATACGAAAATGAGGAATATCAAAGGCTGGGCAGTGTTGTGACAAACAACGGATATTCCGACTGGGCCACACATGACATTCCATCTTCAATAAAAGAAATGTGGTATCGTCTTAGCCGCCGGGGAAGTGACTATTATATCGAAACGAGCACTGACGGTATCACTTTCCACCAGATGCGCACATTTCATTTAGATAAGGGTGATGGGGAAATTTCGTTCGGAATATATGCGGCAAGCCCGGTTGACCATTCATTCACCGCACAGTTTTCTGAAATGGAAGTCGGAGAGTGTAAATGGAAATCTTGGTCGGCGGAAGACACGGGTTTCAAACAGACCGCAAACCAATAAGCCGCTATCCAATTAATTGAATGTAAACACGAGCAGGCAGTCATTCTGTTGATTGCCTGCTCAATATGATGTTGACAATTTCCCTGAGATGAATATACTTCACCACCAACATCTGCATCTACTTGTTGCCAATCGTGTCGCTTTTCTGGTAATAGGGGTTCTCGAGGCAGCATGGGCTCCGATTGTTCCATATGTCAAGAGCGCTTTTGAGATAGATGAGGGTACTCTTGGCTTGCTTATGCTATGCAGTGGATTTGGCTCTATATGCGCACTTCCGCTTTCAGGCTTTCTTGTGAACCGCTTTGGCGCAAAGAGAGTGGTATATGTGTCGGGGTTGATGATGGCATTTGCTTTGTTAGCGATAAGCCTGCTTATAAACATATGGCTGACAGGTGTGATGCTTATGATTTTCGGAGGCTGCACCATAACTATTGATGTTGCGGCGAATGTGAATGGTATTGCTATTGAGCATAAGACCGGACGGCATCTTATGTCCGGTTTCCATGGAGGCTATTCATTGGGCACGCTGATTGGCGCCGGAACCATGAGCGTACTGTTTACTCTGGGACTCATACCTGAATGGGCTGTAGTCATTTGTATGGTGCTCACAATTATTGCATTGGTGTTAGGATGCAGGGATTTGTTACCGAAAGATGAACTTAAGACGGACACGCCTGTCGAGAGACCGAAAAAGGGCGGATTATATATTCCTCCTATGGTAGTAGTGGTTGGATTGCTGTGCTTTATCATGTATGCTTCGGAAGGGGCTGTAATGGGGTGGTCGGCTATATTTGTCAGTCAGGAGCGTGGTATTGACATGTCTATGGCAGGTTTTTTCTATACGGCTTTTGCCATAGCAATGACAATTATGAGACTCTGTGGTGACAAAATAGTCGATTGGTTAGGCCAAAGGATTGTCGTGGCCGGAGGAGCTTTGCTTATTGCTGTCGGTTTTCTGATTGTTATACTGATTGATAATGCTGTTGCTGCTGTCATTGGCTTTGCGTTGGTCGGTTGTGGTGCTGCCAATGTTGTCCCTCAGCTTGTTTCATTCGCGGCACACATAAAAGGAATGGCTCTACATAATATTATCAGTCTTATCAACGCTTTCGGATATTCGGGCATACTCATCGGTCCTGTAATAATTGGATTTGTCGGGAAACAATATGGTTTGCATATGTCATTCTTTGGAATCGCAGTCTTTGCTTTAATTGTCTCCGTGGTTTCGTCCGTAGTATTAAAAACAAACGGAACGACGTCATTGTCGAAAGTATGATTGTTTTAAGACTCAGGAACTGCTTGGATTTTTATTGTGAATTTTAAATAGTTTCTGAGGTTTTTCTCCATTTTTATTAGCCTTTTCCATAGATTTTCCCTATTTTTGCGTTATATTCAATATATCATACTTACATACTCATGAAGCTAAATTTTACAGTCAATTACCGAACGGAGTGGGGGGAATCATTGTTCCTTACCGGTTCACCGCTCGCGATGGGCGCCGGTGACCTTTCAAGGGCAGTCCCGATGAAGCTCGAGGGGTCGGAAACGTGGACAGTCAGAATCGACGTCCCGGATACGGAGACCGATTTCACCTATGGATATATCGTGCGTCACGACAATGGCTATGTGAAGCGTGAATGGGGAAAGCCCCGTAGGTTTATCCATGGCCCGAACACCCATGTATTCAATATCCTTGACCGATGGCAGGATATGCCATGGGACAAGCCTTATTATAGCAGCGCTTTCATAGACTGCATCTGCCATCGCGGAGACCGGGACGGAGTTGTTGCGCCTACGGCAGGGATGCTAACGCTGAGTGTCGATGCTCCGATGATTGCTCCTGATGAGGTGGTGGCTGTAAGCGGAGAGGCCGAATCCCTTGGAGAGTGGAATCCGGCGAAGGCTGTGCGTATGAGCGATGCCTCATATCCTACCTGGTCTGTAAACATTCCCTCTTCGTCAATAAAAGAAGGAAGCGAGTATAAATTTCTAATATTGAAGAAGACTACGGGTGAGGTTGTGGCCTGGGAAGGATGCGACAACCGTCGTTTTGATTTCACGCCTTCTGCAGCTGACGCCTCGATTGTGGATGCCGGTCAGAGACTTGTCAACCCTCTCGCCCCCTGGCGTGGAGCCGGAGTTGCGATTCCGGTGTTCTCGCTCCGTAGCGACGAGGATTTCGGTGTGGGTGATTTCCTTGACTTGAAGCTGATGATTGACTGGGCGGTGCAGACGCGCCAGAATTTTGTGCAGCTCCTGCCGATTAACGATACGACCATGACAGGGACGTGGACGGACTCATATCCCTACAAGGCAAATTCTATCTTTGCCCTGCATCCGATGTATTTGCGCCTGTCTGCTATGGGGCGACTTGCCGATGAGGAGCGTCAGCGCTATTTCGAGAATCTTGGCCGAGAGCTGAACCGACTTCCGCAGGTCGATTATGAGAGGGTCAACAATGGCAAGAATGAATTTACCCGCGAACTTTTCGCTCAGGATGGCCATAACGTGCTTTCCTCTGATGAGTTCCGTGTGTTTTTCGAGAAAAACGCTTCATGGCTCACCCCGTATGCCGCGTGGTGTGTGCTCCGCGACATAAACCATACTCCGGATATGGCCGAGTGGGGTGAATATGCTGTCTACGATGCTGCCAAGGTTGAGAATTTTATTAATGAACATCGCTCGGATGTGGACTATGTCTATTACATCCAGTATTTCCTCGACCGTCAGATGCGCGAGGTGCGCGACTATGCTCATTCAT
The DNA here is from genome assembly GCA_021768245.1 of Bacteroidaceae bacterium. Lineage (GTDB taxonomy): Bacteria > Bacteroidota > Bacteroidia > Bacteroidales > Muribaculaceae > Duncaniella. The sequence continues at coordinate 36,328 of JAETNO010000013.1, forward strand.
GCGGAGTGGCAATAAAAGGGGATATTCCAATCGGCATCTCCCGCACAAGTGTAGACGCATGGATTTCACCGAGGCTTTTCAATCTCGACTGTCAGGCCGGGGCTCCGCCGGATGATTTTTCTGTCCTTGGTCAGAACTGGGGACTCCCGACCTATAATTGGGAGGAGATGTCGAAAGATGGGTTCGCGTGGTGGAAGGACCGTTTCCGCAAGATGGCGGAATATTTTGATGCATATCGTATCGACCATGTGCTCGGATTTTTCCGTATATGGCAAATTCCGATGGATGCCGTCCATGGCTTGCTTGGAATTTTCAATCAGGCAGTTCCGTTCACTCCTGACGAACTCCGCAACAGCTATGATTTCTGGATTGATGTCGACCGGCAGACCAAGCCGTATATCATGGATTATATGCTTGCCGATTTCTTCGGCGAAGATGCCGTCGACGAATGTCGCGACCGTTTCCTTATCGACGAGGGCTATGGCCGCTACCGTCTGCGTGAAGAGTTCGACACCCAGCGCAAGGTCGTGGACTATTTCTCACATGAGGAGAACAATGACCGTAACAACCGCATATGCAATGCTCTCCTCGGCTTGATAGATGAGGTGCTTTTCATCGAGGACCCATATGAAAAAGGCAAATACCATCCGCGTATCTCGGCGCAGTTCACCTATGCCTACCGGGCATTGAATGACTACGAGCGCTGGTGCTTCAACAGGATGTATAACGACTTCTTCTATCGTCGCAACAATGACTTCTGGTATGGAAAGGCTATGTGGAAACTGCCTCCGCTCATCGACGCTACCGACATGCTTGTATGCGCCGAGGACCTTGGCATGATTCCCGCCTGCGTGCCTGCCGTGATGAACAATCTTCAGATTCTTGAACTTGAGATACAGCGTATGCCCAAGGACCCGAGCGCTGCCTTCGGCAATACATGGACCTATCCCTATCGCTCGGTATGCACCACTTCGACACATGACATGGACGGAATACGCCGTTGGTGGGAAGCGGACCGCAACGCTACACAGCGTTTCTACAACGAAATTCTCGGGGAGGCCGGTCCTGCGCCACAATATGCCGAACCATGGATATGTGAACGCATTGTGAAACTCCATCTTCAGTCTCCGTCAATGCTGTGTATATTGCCATTGCAGGATTGGCTGTCGATTGACGGAGTGCTCCGCCGTCAGGATCCGCGCGAAGAACTAATCAATATTCCCGCCAATCCCCGTCATTACTGGCGTTACCGCATGCATCTGACCCTTGAAGACCTTAATTCCCAGAAGGAATTCAACAATCGCCTGCGTGAGGAGATTATAAAGTCAGGTCGCTGAATTTCTCTTGAATAAGAGAGGTACAGCATACATCATGCTAATAGGATAGCAGTTATACAACAGAATAAGTCCGCAAACAGGATATTGGCTCTAAGCATAGAGAAAAACTATCTTGTTTGCGGACTCGCTTTATGGTGAAACAGAGATTCCCTTATCCTCTGTCAGGCCTTTCCGGCTTGTCCGCCTATGGATTTTGTTATCATAGATGAAGATATGTCATAGGCTACTATTGCGCTTATGATTGTCATGATGCATATGAATACCCAAAGGATTGTGGATTTATAGATATCGATGAAATCTACGGCTGCAGGGCCTGCCGTGTTCAGTTCCGTCAGCCAGTTCTCCATTTGTGGGAAAATCAGTGTCATTAGGATTCCCATAACCATTCCGGCTATCGATGCAATCCACATTGCCAGCCTGTTTTTTCTGTGGTTGGCTACATTTCGGGCCTTTATGAACTCAACGCTGTCAAGATTCCGCGTAAGCTTGCTCATGAATAGACTGTCGTCGGACAGCCGTGGCTCGAAATCGGAAAACAGTTGTTTCAGTTGATTGTCGTTCATGAAATATTACATATTAAGAGGCTGGTTAAATATTCTCTAAAAGGTCTCGGAGGTGGTTCCTCCCACGCGAGAGCTGTTGCTTGACAGCTTCAGGACTTGACTCGATTATTTCAGCGATTTCCTTAATGCTGTAACCCTGGAGGTAAAATAGCAGAATGGAGGTGCGCTCCTTTTCAGACAATCTGTCAAGGGCATTGTAGAGCGCCTGATATTTAAACGAGGAATCTGCTTTGTCAGAACTTTTGGCAGCCACGGCCTCATCGATATCGACCGTGGGTTTCCTCGAACGGCAATGGCTGATAAATGAATTATAGGCTATCCGGAAAACCCATGCCGAGAATTTGTTTTCGTCGCGGATTTCCTCGCATGAAAGATAAGCCTTAAGATATGTATCCTGCGCTATATCGTCGGCCAGATATGAATCACCGCAGCAGAGAGCAGTCAGAAAACGCCTTAGCGGTCTTTGAGTGCTCTCCACGTATTTCACGAATTGCTGTCGGGTCATCGGACGAATCAGTTATTATTGTTGTCGGTTACTGATTTTCTTGAGACAAAGTAGACTATGAGATATGAAATCCCGACTGCAAAACAGAAACCAGCAAACATGATTATAGGATACTGGAAATTCAACTCCGGTCTGTTGCTGCCTATGATTGCCGCTGTCGCGGTGGCTGCTACGCCTAAAAGGGTGAAGATACATCCACGCAACAGGCGGATATTGAGCAATTCCATCGGAGTCTTTTTTTGTTTACTTAAAGCCTCGGTCAGCTTGTCAGCATCTATGTTGGCGTTACATTCAATCGCTTTGATAAGTACTTCAGCCCGTTTATTATCGCTGTTTGTCGAAATGCGTGTGATAAAGAATACGATGAGCACCGGCAGTACGACACAAATTCCTAAAGGAACCAAAACGGCTATCGCAAGTTCAAATAAATCGTCCATATTTAAAATTTTTGGGGTTGTTGATTAAGTTTTTTGAGATATCTCGACTATATGACGCATATATCAGATGAAAGGTGACATAAAATTGGAGAATTTTTCAAAAAAAACAATATCGCCCCGGGAATATGAAACGATTCCAGGGACGATACCGTTATTGAAAAGTTATTTTTTTATTTTGCCGGGTCAAGGATTATCACGCGGTAGTTGCCCTGGGCATTGATGGCCTTCATGAAGTCCATGACGTCCTGAACGGTTATAGCGTTCATCACTTCAACATTGCCGTTGAATGAGTCGACTCCGTTGGTCACGACACCGCTGATGGCGCTTAGCCAGGGTGAATTCTTTTCTTTGGCTTCGACAAACGATTTGACCATATATTCCTTGATTGGATTGAGCTCTTCGGCCTTCACATTGCTCTCCATGTCTTTGAACTGTCCTTTGATGAAGGTGAGGACCTCTTCTTTCATCTCAGGTTTCATGGGGAACTGCGACATAATGGATGCTTTGTCAAGACCGTAGCGGTCAAGGCTGCCGCCGGCGCTTATAGAATAGACCGCACCCATATCCTCGCGCACTGTCTCGATAAGACGCTTGGTCAGAATCTGTCCTGCGATTGACGCGAGCATGGAGTTCTTGGGAGTGTAGTCCATGTCTCCGCTCTCGACTATGAGCACCTGTGTCTGAGGGGTCGACATTGTTGTGGTGAAAGTGTCGATTTTGTCACCTCCCTGCATAAAGAAATCGGGATTGAATGTGCCGAAACTGTCTGCGGCCTTTGATGCGTCGGCAGGAAGAGAAGCGATATATTTTTCAACGAGCGGTTTGAATGTGTCGAGATTTATATTGCCGACAAAGACGAATGTATAGTCAGCGGCATTGGCCGTCATGGCATGAGCGATTTCTATGGTCTTTTCGCGCGATGCATCCTCGATGATTGATGAGTTTATGGCATGATGGCGCGGTGATTTATAGAGGGTCTCGAGCGCGTTCTTCTGCATGATATATTCAGGGCTCTTTTCCTGATTGGCGAGGATGCCGCTGTAGGCTTTCTGAAGGGCTGCAAACTCGTCTTCGGTAAACTCGATGTCAAGGAAGCCCATATAGATAAGCTCCATCAGAGTCTGTAAATCCTTTGGTGTGGACGACCCTGAAGCCCGGCGGCTGTATTCGCCGAACGAGAAGCTGACAGCTACCTGTTTGCCGGCAGTGTATTTCGAAAGGTCGGTGTTGCTGTAAGAGCCGAGGCCGAAAGAGCTCATGGATATGGGGAGGAACATGATGGAACTGTTGTATTCTTCCGGATACTGTGAGTAACCGCCCTTGGCGAATGCCGAGAACAGAATCTCGTCTTCCTTATATTTTGTCGGCTTCACTATGACCTTGGCCCCGTTTGAGAGAGTCCATTCGGTAGTGCCCCATGTCGGATTTTCTTTTGTTGAAACTATGCTTCCCGCTTTTGGTTCGGAGGGAATGAGCGGTTCGGATTTGACTTCGTCGACGAAAGGTTCGATTGTCTCTGCATCGACTGCCGCGAGAGCTTCGGCAAGCGCTTCTTTAGTCGGAAGTGTAAAGCCTTCCGCTTCGGGCGAAAGAATCATCAAAACGCGGTTGTCGGGGGTCACGACCTCTTTCATCGTATGGTTTATGACCTGCAGAGGGAGGCTCATGGCAATCTGCTGGATAAGCGGCCATTCATCCTCAATTGCGGGTATGGGCGTCCCGTCGATAAAGTTGTCGACATACTCGTTGACAAAGACACCGCTCTCACGGGTGGCGCGGTTGTTGTAGGCGCGTTCTACGGATGAGAGATATTCATTGCGGGCACGTTCAAATTCACTTTGGGTGAATCCTCCGCGTTGAGCGCGCAGAATTTCGCGATAGAGAGCCTGAAGCGGCTCAATGATATCATTGCCCTTTGCAGCGGTGAAGCCTGTCATCGCATCCTTTACCTTCTCGGAGAGGAAGTAGCCTCCAAAACTTGCACCGGCACCGGCGAATGGAGCGTCAGGCTTGGATGAAATTTCGTTGAGACGGTTGCTGAGCATGTTGGAAATGAGCGACTTGATGTAGTTGGTCACAATGAACATAGGAGTGTTCTTCATTTCGCGTGGCATGACATCGGAGATGAACATAATCTCAGCGATCAGATTTTTCTGTTCAGGGTCGCTTCCTATGCCATAGAGTGTCCCTTTGTGGTCCGGTACAGGTTCGTAGACACGTTCAGCAACATTCTCTGGCATTTCTATGTCAGAGAACATTTCCTTGATTTTTCCTTCGATGCGGTCCACATCGATATCGCCGACTACTATCACCGCCTGCTGGTCGGGACGATACCATTTCTCATAGTAATCGCGCAGGGCCTGCGGGGGGAAGTTGTCGACCACTTCCATCGTGCCGATAGGCAGACGGTGGCCATATTTCGAGGTGGGATAGAGGTCGGGGAGGATATTCTCGATTATGCGCATCTGTCCCTGCATGGAGCGGCGCCATTCCTCATGAATCACACCGCGTTCCTTATCAATCTCGGCCGGGTCGAGGGTAAGGTCATTGGCCCAGTCGTGGAGAATGAGCAGACATGAATCCTGTACGCTTTCACGGGCGATAGGTACATTGCTGATATTGTAGACAGTCTGGTCTACGCCGGTATAAGCATTGAGGTTCGCTCCAAATTTCACTCCGATTGATTCGAGCCAGTCGCGCAGGCCGCTGCCGGGGAAATTTGTGGTCCCGTTGAAGCACATGTGTTCGAGAAAATGGGCGAGACCGCGCTGATTATCGTCTTCAAGAATCGAGCCTACTTTCTGCGCGATATAGAAATCTGCCTGTCCTTTGGGATATTCGTTGTGGCGGATGTAGTAGGTGAGTCCGTTCGGGAGTTTCCCGATTCGCACAGCAGTGTCTGTCGGGAGAGGCTGCAGCATCGGATTGTTGCCGTCTTGCGCCTTTACTATGCCGGGCATGAGCATGATTGCAAGGAGCAGCATGGCCGACATGAACCGTAGATTAAGTTTCATGATTTTGGGTGATGAATATAATAGTTTATTTTATGGCTAATGTTTCATTATTAGACGTTAAAGTTAGGCATTAGTGACGGTTCACGTTCAAAATTTAATGTTTTTTTACATTTGAGGGCGTGATTTCGCATTACATCTTCCGCTTCGCGGCGCAGATATGGCGTGGGAATTATGTAGGCCATAGGATTCTCGGGGTGGAAAACTCCGAGTTTCATTGAGTTTATCCGTATGTCGTAGCGTTCTTCGAGAATCAGGCGGTAGATGCTTAACTGCAGGGCGTAATGATAGAAGGACGTATCCTCGATGTGGGCTACCGGAGGGAAGCCCCGTTTGCCGAAGCGGTTGCGTGTGACGGTCATCCCGTCAGCCCCTACGAGTTTCCGGGAGCGTTTCCAATCGTATATATTATATGTGCCGTCAGGACGGCGCTCGAGAAAGTCGAGTGTGCCGGCTATTCCATAATCTTCATGATATATGCGCCATTCAGTGCGGTAGGGATACAGGCGTTCGGACATGGCGAAGTGGCGGAACATGGAATATGCTTCTCCGTCGTCGCCGCAGTCTTCACCCAGATAGTAGCGCTCGATGCGGGCGTGCATTATGGTCCCGAGTTCGCGGGCCCTCTCTGCGTCGCGTTGCCATCGCTCCTTAAGTTCATCCGGACTTATGCCCATTGACGGCGCTTTGCGCTTAGCCCAATAGTCTGCGTCGAATTTCGGGAAACAGTTTTCCACGATAGTCGTGACAGACTCCAGGATTCTTCCTCCGAATGTATATGTATGGGTTGGAGCGTCGAAACTCAGGTGTCGGTCGCGCGGATGGACATTAATCTCATTGAAATTCATCGGGATGCGGGGATTGTGGTCTTAATGGCTCTCCGCAGTTGCGGATTTGGCCTCATCCCATATTTTATCCATTTCAGCAAGGGTCATGTCTTTTAGCTGTCTTCCCGTTTCATGCACCCGCTTTTCGAGATATTCGAAACGTCTGATGAATTTTTTGTTGGTTTTCTCAAGTGCATTTTCGGGATTGATTTTGTAGAGGCGTGCGGCGTTAATCAGGCTGAAAAGTAAATCGCCCATCTCTTCTTCCATCCTTTCGGGACTTTTTTGGGAAAGAGTTTCCTCAAATTCGCCCAATTCCTCACGCACTTTGTCCCACACTTGCTCCGGCTTCTCCCAGTCGAAGCCCACATTGGAGGCCTTTTCCTGAATGCGGTCTGCTTTAATCATTGCCGGAAGGGCGGCGGGCACTCCTGAAAGCACTGTTTTGTTGCCGCCTTTTTCCTTAAGCTTGAGCTCTTCCCAATTTTTGAGTACCTCGTCGGTTGAGTTTACACTTACGTCGCCAAACACATGGGGATGGCGGAATATAAGTTTGTTGTTGAGCGCATCGCAGACATCAACAATGTCAAACGCCTGTTTTTCCTCTCCGATTTTGGCATAGAAAAGCACATGGAGGAGCACATCACCGAGTTCTTTTCGTATATTTGCGTTGTCCTCGTTGATAAGGGCGTCGCAAAGTTCATATACTTCTTCGATTGTGTTTGGGCGCAGCGATTCGTTGGTCTGCTTTGCGTCCCAGGGACATTTCACACGCAGAATGTCGAGCGTGTCTATCACACGGCCCAAGGCCTCGATTTTTTCCTGACGGTTATGCATTTCTGATTGATTTATAATGCAAAATTACGATTTTTCCGTGGAAGCAGAAGCCTTGGGTGTGAAAATATTTTTGATTTTATAAGATGCTATATTACAAATTTAAACACATCGCCTTCGATTGAAAGGATGAATAATCCTTTTTTGTCCAGGGTTATGGCCCTGTCATATCCTTTGTAGACGGTCTCGCCTGTAATGCCATAGATTGTTATGACTGAGCCGGTATTTGCCCCGTAGACGTGAACCGTATTTCCCGTGAGCCGTATGGTGGGCTTATTGTTGCTTTCGATATCATCGATTGAGCTTGTCGTCATGTCATAATTTTTGAATTTACTCCATCGTAGGTGGGTCTTGTAGGCATCGATTGAGGGATAGGGAACTATGACATTTGCTTTGTTGTAGGTCTCGTTTGAGAAAGAATTATTGCTGAATGACGGAGGGGTGACAGCGAGAGACTCAATTGAGGTAAGATTGACGCCGGAGAAGGCGCTCATGCCGATTTCAGCCACATTCTCTCCGATGATAAGGCTTTTGATATTAGAGCAGTTTGAAAATGCCTGCACCCCAATTGAAGTAAGTGACGGGGGAGTTGAGACGGAGGTGGCCTGCTTATATCCGATGAAAGCATATCTGCCTATTGAGGGCGTCCCTTCCGGAATCTCAATATCTGTGACGGTATATTCCTTCTCAGGGTTCCTGTATGTCAGGGATGCTCCATTGTAGAGTGGATTTGCCGTATAGTTCTCAAAATCGATTTTGCAGTAATCGGACAGATTGATGATTGGATAGTTTTGAAATGCAGCCGGTTCACCGATAGCGACATTCTCTATCTTGCACCTTTCAAATGCTCCCTTTCCGATACATTCGATGCCCTGCGGAAGATATAGGGCCACAACGTTTCCTCCATATGCCTCATCGGTGCGATAACCGGCAAAAGTGTAGCCTCCGATTCGTTTGGTGCCTTCGGGGATTCGGAGTATATCTGAAGCCTCATATCCTGAAATATTTAGTCTGGCTCCATTGCTTATAGGATTTGATGAGGCATCTTTAAATTCGGATGCCAGCCAGGCGTCAATACCGCATGTGGCATAGACATCAGTGATTCCTTTTGATTCGCTGAAACAGTTTGGCCCGACCGACAATAGGGTTGACGCGATTGTTACGGAGGTGAGGCCCGGACATTTCGAGAATGATGAATTGCCAATGGTGGTCAGGGTTGATGGCAATGTTATTTCCAGTAGATTCGTGCAGTTGACGAATGCATAGTTTGCGATGCCTGTCACGGCGTAAGAATTGCCCTCTGAATCGGTCACGCTTTGAGGTATAATCAGTTTTCCTTCGAGTCGGGTTAATGTCTCTTGAACGGAAGCTGTGTTTTGACGGGCAACTTCACATTCGGTTTCGCTTAAGGTCTGATAGCTTATTCCGTCTACGGAAAATGTAGCGGCATTGATGGTTTGGATTGGTAAAAATGCTATCACAGCTATTGACAAAGCTGACATTGCAAGATTGTGTTTCATAAAATAACCTTTGGGGATTAAAAATTGTCTTGCAAAGGTATCCAAAAAGGTTGCCGGTGTAAGTCAGAATCGTCAAAACCGTTAAATTTGACGATTCTGACGCGGTCTGTCTGTGCTTTCTCCTCCGAATTCTTTCATCCATTTGCGAAATGAAGTCGGAGAATTGAACCCGGAGAGTTCCATTATTTCAATCTGAGTGAGTTCCGGATTTGATTCGCGCAGATTCAGGGCATGGTGAATCCTGAGTGAGTTTATATGACGGATAAAAGACCCGTAGTTCTCCACGATTGTTTGGGATACATATGAGCGGTTTGAGCCTATGGCCTGGGCAAGCTGTTGCAGGGTCAGATTTGGATTAAGATATAGACAGTCGCTGTTGAGCGCTTTATCAATTCTTGCAAGTAGGTCATTATCGGAGTTCTCTTTTAAATTTTCTGTTATAAGCAGTGTGGGGATTTCCTCTTCTTTGCGTTGGGTATGGAGTATGATTAGGAGTGAAATCCAGAGCAGGACTGTAAACAGGAGACTGTTGATGGCTCCAATTAAAGGTGAGTCGATGATTGCTACGCTCCATATGATAATTTCACAGATAATCGGAGGAACAATAAGTTTATTGGCAAATTTTAATGGAAAGTCCTGATGGTTTGAGAAGTTTTCTTCATTATATTGTTTGATAAGCTTGCGTAGCCACAGGACAGAATAAAAAAATATGGCCATGGAATTAATGCCTATGACAATTGCGATGCTTCCGAAGATGGGGAGATGCCGTGAGATATAGTCTCCCGAAAGTGAGATTGATGCTGAGGATAATAGAAAAATGATTGCGGCAATAGTTGAAATTTCAAACCAGCGATTGCTTTTGGGGGAATAATCGTGGAAATACCGGAAAAGAATAAGTGAATAGCCGGTCGGATAGTAGATGATTGTGAACGCCTTATATAGAAACCATGTGTCAGAGGAACTGACATCAAGCATATATGGAATAAGGAGGATAAATCCGGCATAAAATGCGGTGACACGTTTTCGGGCCGGATAGTAGAAATCAGTACGCTCTACGAACGGTGAACATATGTGAAACCACCGGATTGCAGCTCCCGTCAGACCTGAAAATATGAGCAGGAGCGTGGCTGTATAGCAAAAAAGTTCGGTAGAGCATGGCATAGTGTGAAAATGAAAGGTAGTGGGATTATAAACGTCCGCAGAAAGTCAGTGGGATAAGTTGGCTGTCTGCGGACGAAGTATGGATTTATTATTTCGGATATTATTCGAATATATGGCGGAGTTTGGAGAAAATACGGTTTTTGGTCGATTCGTTAGGGGTCATGTTGGGCTTGCCCTGTAGCGATTCGATTGTTTTCTTCTCCTCATCCGTGAGATTTTCCGGGATATAGACCATTACGTTGATGAGCTCATCGCCTGTGCCGTAGCCTTCTGTCGAAGGGAGTCCTTTGCCACGCAGACGGAGCACTTTGCCGGGTTGAGTGCCTGCGGGGATTTTGAGACGGGCACGTCCGGTGATTGTCGGTACTTCCACTGAGCCACCGAGAGCGGCGGTCGGGATATCGAGCATAAGATTGTAGATGACATCGTTGCCGTCGCGGATAAGGTCGGGGCTCTTGATTTCCTCGATTACTACGAGGAGGTCACCGTTGACTCCGCCATGAATAGCCGCATTGCCTTGGCCTTTGACGGTGAGGGTCTGTCCGTCGGCTACGCCCGCAGGGATGGAGAATGTGACTGTACGGTCTTCACGCACCACGCCTTCCCCGTGACAATAGCTGCACTTATCAGTTATGATTTTGCCTTCGCCTTTACACTGGGGACATTCCACCGCCGATTGCGACAGCCCGAAGAGGGTCTGCTGCTGGCGCAGTACACTGCCTGAGCCTCCGCAAGTGGGGCATGTAGTGAATGATGTCCCGTCCTTGGCTCCGGTGCCGTTGCAATGGGTGTCCTTGACAAGGGTGGGAATCTTCAGTGTCTTGGTGACGCCTGTAGCAATTTCGGCGAGGGTCATTTTGACTTTTATGCGTAAGTCAGAACCTCGGCGCTGGCGACGGCGTGTACGGCCTCCGGCGGTTTCGAAACCTCCCATGTTTCCGAAACCGCCCCCGAAGATATCTCCGAACTGAGAGAATATATCCTCCATGGAGAAGCCTCCTGCATGGAAACCTCCACCTCCGCCGGGGAATCCTTGCGGGCCCATATTATGACCGAACTGGTCATACTTGGCACGCTTTTCCGGATTTGAGAGCACGTCGTAGGCTTCGGCGGCTTCCTTGAATTTTTCTTCCGCCTCCTTGTCGCCTGGATTCTTGTCCGGGTGATATTGGATCGCCTTTTTTCTATAGGCGCTCTTTATGGTCTTCTCGTCGGCGTTTTTGTCGACTCCGAGGACTTCGTAGTAATCTCTTTTGCTTGCCATGTGTTAATTCTGCTCTTTATTGGCCCACGGCCACTTTGGCATGGCGGAGCACTTTGTCATTGATTGTGTAACCTTTAGTAGGGGTGTCGATTACGATGCCTTTTTGCGCTTCGTCGGCAACGGGTACCATGGCTATAGCTTCGTGGTACTCGGCATCGAATGGCTTGCCTGTACTCTCAATGGGCTTCACACCATTGGCGGCGAGGAATTTCACGAGTTTCTGATAAATCAGTTCCATCCCCTGACGCACGGATGCAGGGTCTTCGATGTTAGCGCTTGCCTCAAGTCCGCGCTCGAAGTCGTCAACAATCGGGAGAAGTCCTTTGAGCACGTTTTCGGCAGCGTTCTTGATTATATCGGACTTTTCTTTCACCGTACGCTTGCGGAAGTTGTCGAACTCGGCCATGAGGAAGAGATATTCTTTCTTCTCTTTCTCGACCTGGGCCTGGGCCTCCTCGAGCTGCTTGTTGAGCGCGTCGATGTCAGTGAGCTGTCTGTCGATTATATCGTTTTCTTCTTTTTCGGTGGAATTTTGCTCGTCGAAAGCTTCCTGCATATCGTCGATAATTTCACCTCCCTCTTCCGGGCGTATATTTTTCTCCTGTTTGTGAGGAGCCTTATTCTGATTCTTATCGTGATTGTGGCTCATAATTAGATATGGTAGTTTTTTATATTTCTTATCTTTCAAAAAGATTGCCAAAGATGATTTACGGCACAAGTTTTTTAGATACTGTGCCTGCGCCGGCATCCGCATGATGTATTTTTACAACAACTGACGGCCTATAACGTTCACCATTACAATAAAAAGCGGAGTGTTGCCGCGACGGTCTATAACTTTGAGACGAAGCATGAACAGCCATCGAATTTCTCTGTCAGAGAGTCTGACAAAATGTCACCCTTGAAGAGTGCGTAGACTGCCGAACCGGAGCCCGACATGGATACGTAGGTGGCTCCGTAATCCGCCAATGCCGACTTGACTTCTGCAATTGCCGGGTAGGATGGGAATACCGATGGCTCGAAGTCATTCTTGAGCCGTCCCTGCCATGAGTCAGGAGTGTCCTTTATTATTTCGGAGATATGGATGTCGGGGACGCATGGCGTAGTGTGGCGGTAGGCTTCTGTCGTGGGGACGCTTACCTGAGGCTTTACGACAGCAAGAGTCATGCCTGACAGAATCAGTTCCACCGGCGAGAATTCCGTTCCGATTCCCGAACAGAGCATCGGGCGGTTATAGATGAAGAACGGACAGTCCGCTCCGAGACTTGCCGCCATCTCTGCCAGACTATCATCGGTCAATCCGAGTTGATACAGGCTGTTGAGGCCAATAAGAGTGAAGGCTGCATCCGCAGAGCCTCCTCCAAGGCCTGCTCCGTCGGGTATTATCTTGCGTAGATAGATGTCTGTCGGAGGCAGGTTGACCCTGTCGGCCATAAGCCTGTAGGCCTTCATAACGAGATTCTTTTCCGGCGGACAGTCCACTTTGCGTCCGGTGACGGTGAGGCTTGTCTCCGTGCCTGCCGACGGGACTATTTCGAGTACGTCTTGCCAGGGGATTGGCACCATCACGGTCTCTATGTCATGGTATCCGTCTTCTCGCCGGCGTATAATGTCAAGCCCGAGATTTATCTTCGCGTTTGGGAAAAGAATCATATGCGTGTCGATTGTAATCGGTGTGCAAAATTAGTCATTAGTCGCAATTTACGCAAATGGCGCTGTATTATACGCTGCCTTACTTCCAGCTTAGTTCCAGTTTTGATATCAGCGTCGCCGATGCTCCTGTCGAGCCTGTGTGCTGTAGGCCGAATGTTGTGGCGGTGGTTTTGTCGGGCACTTCAGCATAGAGTGAGACTGTCGGTGAAGGGCGCTTGTCTTCGACTGCGGAGCTGTTTTGGGCATCGGCCGTGTCGGCGTCGGTCGATGCGGTGGCCCTGAGGATGCCGTCCGTCAGCCAAAGGTCGACTGTGCAGGTCGTGCGGTAGCATGTAGATGCCTGGGGTTTGGAAACAGGAACCGCAGTCCCGTTATCATAACGCATCAGGGTGAAGACAACCGCGTGGTCATAGTCAACCGTACGCTCCACGCGCAATCCGTAGCCTGACATCGTTTCAGGATTGTATTTAATATAAACATCAAGATATTGGCCGGTGGCGCTCCCGAATCCCTGCCCTGCACTCTTGCATGGTTCCAGCATGAGTTTCGCTCTCATGTCGCGACATTTTTCGCGGGCAGGAGTGTAGAAGGCTCTTGCCCCACGTGTCCATTGGACGAGGCCTATGCCGGTTGACGCGTCTGTCGCACGGCCGAAGTACCAACATTCCTCGGGATTCGGTTGCCATGCGTGTGGCGCGGTGTCAGCAGGTTTGTAGGAATCGAAACTCCATGCTCCGCGTGCTATTCTGGGCTGTAGCCTTACAGGCACGGCGGAGAAATCGGTCACATAGCTGCTTTCTTCCTTTCTTGCCTTGAACTTTATATGTTTTGCAGCGCATGGCTTGTCAAGGATTAACTGGTGGACTTTCCCGCCACGTGTATCGCCTCCTTTCGGGACTATGCGTACACCGATATAGCAGTTCCGGTCGGCATGGCTTAACGGGTAGGATGCAAATAGTCTTCCCGAACCATGGCAGACGGCTATAGAGTCGCTCCAATCAGGGCTTTTGCATCTATACCATTCGAAGTGGCTGCGGTCTTCAGCCACATCGTCAATCCTGTAATCGACCGTCACTTTGCCGTCTTCGATTTTCAGTACGGGCATCAGCGAGAAATCAGGAGCATCTTTAAGATATGGCTCCACTTTGGTGTCCACGCAACCCTGGATTCCCATATCAGTGGAAGCGACTATCCTTCCCTTCGCCTCTATAGGCATCGAATTGCAACTTTCCACTCCGATATGGCCTAATTTCCCGTTCTTATCAAGCTTTACGCTGTTGGGGTAGCTGTAGCCTATCTTTAACGGCTGAATGGCTTCAATTTTATCATCCGTCACAGGATAGTTTCCCCAACGGCGGAAAATCATGTCAAGTTCTTTTGAATCGCCCTTGGCCTTTAGCGACAGTCGGTCAACGCCGAAATCCATCCTTACCGGAAGGTCTGTCAGCTTGCGTCCGAGCCGCTGCTCCATTTTCCGGATTTCAGAAAGTTGGCCGAGCGGATCCCAGCCATCATCGCCGGCAAGAAGATTGGGCGTGTTGTATATAACTGTGTTTCCGTCGCAGATTTTATATGCGTCGAGCAGTTTCGTATCGCTTATGTCCACGCTCATGAATGGGCGGTCGGAGTCTATGGCGTAGCTTTCGCCGTTGAGAGTCACACCGCTGTGATAGCTGACAATCGGGCTTTCATCGCGTGTCCACCTGATGGTCATATTATTTCCGGAGGAGGAGAAACGTGTATCGACCATCGTGACCATTCCCGGTGCCTTCGTGAGATACTGGGGGCCTTTACCTTTGATATCTATGTCGCAATTCAGGAATATCGCTCCGGTTGTATCTGTCGTATAGAAGGGTTTGCTGCTGAAAAATGTGAAGCGGCAGTCAAGGTAGACCGCACTCCCGGTCAAGGCATCGTCGGTACACTCGAAATAGCAATCCTTATAAAAGCTGCGGCGACCACCGACTATAGGACAAAGATTCAGTCGGCTGATGAAACGGCAATTGCTGGCATAGACTCTGTCGGTGCCCTCGCAGATTCCAAGCTGTGCCTGTACGATAGGGGCGCATCGTTTAGCGCGGTTAAGCGCTGGATTTAGCGGATAGTCGAGGTCTACGTTGCAGTAATTACCTAATGTCATGTTTTCTACCCGAAGTGAGGAGCCTTTGAAATGGAGCATGGTATAGTTGCCGACAGCTCCGCGCGTCTGTCCACGGTTAACGGCGAATACTGTATTCTCGGGATTCCCGTCGGAGCCTATGATTTCAAGAGTGTCGCAGACGATATGAAATCCGTAAGGGATGCTGTTGTCGGGCATTTTCCTTATGGCCGGGTCGTCGGGGTCATCGAGCCAGTAGACTCCCGGAGCCACGCGCAGTGTCACTTTCCCTGCCCCTGACGCGGCAAGGCGGTTGACGGCATCGAGGGCTGATATGGCATCCGTATAATGGTTCTCGTCCGTGCTTGCATTATTGTTGTCGAGATAGACGGTCTTGGCCTCTGCTGCAGCCAAGGTACTCAATGCGGTGAATATGAGAATTGATATTCTTTTAGCTATTTTCATGGTTGCTGTCAAAAAAATTTAAGAGCCATAAAGTTAGCTAAAATCTTCCATATGATGGTTTCCTGTGCTGAAAAATTCTTACCTTTGTATTATAAAAACAGTTTCAATCCGACATAAATTTAGATAATTTCTTACAGAACCATGCCACAGGAAAACAGGCAAACATCACAATATGGCAACAAGAAGCCGCAACACGTATCAGTCTTTGACCACG
Source organism: Bacteroidaceae bacterium (assembly GCA_021768245.1). Lineage (GTDB taxonomy): Bacteria > Bacteroidota > Bacteroidia > Bacteroidales > Muribaculaceae > Duncaniella. The sequence continues at coordinate 52,214 of JAETNO010000013.1, forward strand.
GAGGCCGCATACCGCCACGCGACAACGATCTTGAAGAGGCTGTCCTCGGAGCATTGATGCTCGAAAAGGACGCTTATACGGTGGTCTGCGATATTTTGAAGCCTGAATCCTTCTACGATCCTTCCAACCAAAAGATTTATGCCGCTATCCAGAGCCTCGGTGCCGCCCAGCAGAGCATCGATATGCTCACCGTCACTGAAAAGCTCCGTCTCATGGGTGAGCTTGAGGCGGCCGGTGGCCCCTTGCGGATATCCGAACTGACTTCACGCGTGGCTTCGGGAGCCCATGTCGAGTTCCATGCCCGCATTGTGGCTCAGAAATATCTCGCGCGCGAACTGATTAAATTTGCCTCGCAGATTGAGTCGCAGGCTTTTGACGAGAGCTATGATGTCGACGACCTTTTGCAGGAGGCGGAAGGAAAGCTCTTCGAGATTTCACAGCGCAATGTGAAGAAGGATGTGACGCAGATTGACCCCGTCATAAATGCCGCTCTTGAGCAGATACAGACCGCCGCTAACCGCGCGTCGGGTCTTTCCGGCCTGGAGTCAGGCTATCATGAACTGGATAAGCTGACTTCGGGATGGCAGCGCAGCGACCTTATCATTATAGCTGCCCGCCCGGCCATGGGCAAGACGGCTTTTGTCCTTTCAATGGCAAAGAACATGGCGGTCAACTATAATATCCCCGTGGCGATATTCTCTCTTGAAATGTCCAACCTTCAGCTTGTCAACCGCCTGATTCAGAACACATGCGAGATTGAGGGTGAAAAAATCAAGAGCGGACAGCTGACACAGATGGAATGGGACCAACTTATGACGCGCGTGAAGAAGCTCTACAGCGCTCCGCTGTTTATAGATGATACGGCGTCGCTTTCGATTTTTGAATTGCGCACCAAGGCACGCCGACTTGTCAGGGAGCACAACGTGTCGTTCATAATCATCGACTATCTTCAGCTTATGAACGCATCCGGAATGAAATTCGGCTCGCGCGAGCAGGAGGTGTCAATGATTTCCCGTTCGCTCAAGCAGCTCGCCAAGGAACTCAATATCCCGATTGTCGCGCTTTCGCAGCTCAACCGAAGCGTGGAGAGCCGTGGTGCGGATTCAAAAGACGGCAAGCGTCCGCAGCTCAGCGACCTCCGTGAGAGTGGTGCCATAGAGCAGGATGCCGATATCGTCTGCTTCATCCACAGGCCGGAATATTATCTCCGTTCGGGTGTCGACGCTGCCGGCAATGATATCCGTGGCCTTGCGGAGTTTATAGTTGCCAAGCACCGTAGCGGTCGTGTCGACGATGTCAAGATGCGTTTTAAAAGTAAGTATGCCCGTTTCGAGAACTGGGATGGGGAGGTTGAGATGGCAAGCGGTTCGAAGGTTTCGCGTCTCAATGCCGATGATGGTTCCGATTTCAGTCAGGGTGGGGCTTTCGCATCGGATTCGCCATTCAGCGGTGGTTCTGCCGATATTCTCTCCACTACATCCGAGGAATTGGCTCCTTTCTAAGAAACTGTTTAAAATTTAAACGGTTTCTAAAATATGCCGTTTTGGGGGCATGAGGAAACGATTTTTAACTATCATAAAACTTTTCACAAACTCGGTTTGTTAGATAGATAAAATTAACAAAACCAACTATTGTTTTATGAAAAAAGCGTTATTAATCATTGCAATCATGCTGGGTAGTGTGGCTGCATTTGCTCAGAGCCTCGACAAGAATGAAGCTAAGCAACTTAAGGCTTTCCTCTCTGAGCCCGCAAAAGAGGGAACTAATGCACAGGCCCTTAAAGTTTCCAACCTCAACGCACTCACTTCAATCGAGGGCGTCACTGTTGAAAACGGTCATGTAACCGCTATCGAATGGAAGGACAAGAAACTCGGAGGCACTCTTAACCTCGCCAATTTCAAGGCCCTTAAAAAGGTAGACGTATCACGCAACGAACTCACTTCACTCAGCGTGGCTAACTGCCCCGCTCTCGTGGAACTCAACGCAGGCCGCAACAAGCTTTCCGCGGTGGATTTCGAAGGTTGCGGAATGTTGCAGAAAGTAGCTGTCTATAAGAACAGACTTGCAGACATCACTCTCAACAACACCCCGATGCTGAACAACCTTAATGTTTCAAACAATCTCTTTGTCGAACTGAACGTTTCAGACAATTTCAACCTCCAGACTCTCAACTGTCAGGGTTGCCATCTCGAGACTCTGAATGTTTCCGGTTGCACCGCACTTAAGAATCTCTACTGTGGCTACAATAAGCTGACCACTCTGACTCTCGCAGGGGTTGAGAACCTTCAGAACCTCAACATCGACGACAATGAGATTACCAACTTTATAGTGTCCGGTCTCCCCTCGATTTCTACAATCATCTGCTCCGACAACAATATGACTACCCTCGGTGTCCGTAACTGCAACGCTCTTCTCGACCTCGTTTGCTCTTACAATGACCTCACCACTCTGTCTGTTGAAGGATGCCCCAACCTCCAGTTTGTTGACTGCTCTTACAACGATTTGACTCAGCTCGACCTCTCCAACCAGACTTTCCTACAGAGACTGCTCTGCAACAACAACCAGCTCAACCTTCTCGATGTATCGTTTGACCAGGCTCTTACCTATGTCAACTGCCGCTTCAATATGATTACCGATTTCAGGGCTGTAGCTTGCAACAATCTCCGAATGGTTGCCTGCCAGTGGAATCCCTAATGACTGAGATGCATTATCGTACTACCGGTCTCTAATCTATAAGACACACATATTTATTGAAAAACACTCTTCCGTCTTGAATGACGCTACATAAAACGATTACGGCTGGAAGCGAGAGGCTTCCGGCCGTAATTATTTTTTGTGGATACTGGAGGGGGCGTTTACTGATTCTCCAAGAATTTGCGATACTGCTCTTCGACCTCTTCGATTGAGATGTCCAACAGCGTCATTTCCTTGAATAGCTCTTTGAGCGAGGTGTCGAAAAATTCGCTGCGTCGGGCGTCATTCACATGTTGCAACGCGTCGGATGTGAGATAGAATCCCATTCCTCGCTTTGCTATGATGATGCCTTGCGCCTGAAGGAACTCATAGGCCTTCAGAACGGTGTGACTGTTGACAGAAAGCTGCAAGGATAGCTCCCTTACTGACGGAACCCTCTGTTCCGCAGCCCAGGCTCCTGTCAGAATTTGTCCGAAACTGTAGTCTATGATTTGTCGGTATATAGGTTTATTGGGTGTGAAATCCATTGAATGTCCGCTTTGGATTTATTAGTTCTTTACTTGCCCTTTTGCGAGCAGATTGTAGGATTTACGTGCAAGTATCGCGCTTGCAATCAGATATACTCCGCTTAGGGCATACATCAATGGCATCAATTGATCGATGATGCTGCTCGCTAAATCCTCTTTTGCCATGTCGGGATTGTCAAAGGCATCTTTTACGGCGATGACGAATCCTGCTATTCCTGATACCAGACCAGTAATCAGGATTACTATTACATAGCAAAGGATTGCTTTCAACACCTTGTGGCTACCTCCTTTCAATACGATATATAGCATAATCAATACATAGAAAGCCGATTGGATTGTACCTATGAACAATATTGAGCCGGGAGATAAGTAATCACAGTCGCCAATTGTCGAGCCGGACATTTTCATCCCCATCTCGAACATGTCCTCAATGCTGATTCCTTTCCCGAAGAAGGAAAAGATTGCGCTTGAGCCATACCATATGCCTTGTATTATGAACGGGATGAAAACAAGGCTGTAGAGCATGTAGAAGGTCCATTTCTCAATCGGTTTTACCGGTAGCTGGCGCATGAGACTGTCGTCATGTCTCGCGAATACCAGTGGATTGAAGTAAAGGGCGAGCCCCATTATCGAGTTCCCGAGGATAAGGAGGGTCTTTTTCGCTTCATAGCTTCCTGCAAATAGGATGAGGCATGATGAAAGAACTGAGATTGCGATGGTCAGGGGGATATGTATCCGTATGGAATCACGGTACATATATCCGACGCTCAGCATACGTCGCCATGAAAATTCGTCGTTATATAGTGCTATATTTTCCATTGTTTTAGATGTGCTTAAAGATTTTCTCCCTTTTCGTTTCCACTTATTGCTTTAAGGATTTTATCGCGCGAAGGTGACAGAAGTGAGCTGTAAAGCAACCCGTAGTTCAACTCTGCGGGTTCGCCCGTTTCATTCGTGATGATGGAGTAGAACACACCCGGCCCTTGCTCCATGAAAAGTGGATTGTATGAGGGTATGGTCGTGCTGACACATGAAATGCGTTCGCAGATTTCCCATGACGGTTTGGCAAGCAAGAGTTCTCCCTTTGACAGCACTATGACTCCGTCATATAGTTCGCGGAGGTCGCTGACCGTGTGGGTTGAGATGATTACGGTCTGTTCGGTTGATGTTGTGCGGGCCAATATTTTGCGCAGTGCTTTCTTCGACGTGATGTCAAGGCCGTTGGCCGGCTCGTCAAGCAGCAGTATGTCAACACCTAAAGCTGTAGCGTAGGCAAGGAGTGTCTTATGGCGCAGGCCTAAGGACAGATTGGTGAAGGTTTCATCTCCGGTCAGGCCGAATTCCCTAAGGTTTTCTTCGAAACATTCCTGGGAGAATGTCGGATAGAAACGGCTGTGGAGTGTGGCGAATCCACGGATGTTTTTTGTCGGAAGTTCCATCATATCCGGCATGAGAAATACCTTTTTCAGTGCTGACGGTTCGCGGTTGGATGAGTCGTAGCAGTCCAGCATGCATTTCCCTGATGTCGGGGTGAGCAATCCGGCCATGATTTTCAGGAGTGTGGTTTTTCCGGCGCCGTTTTCTCCTAAAAGAAGATGTATGCCTGGCGCGATTGTAGCCGTGACATCTCTGAGTGCGAGATGTCCACGGCTATATTCATATGTGAGATGGTCGAATGTAATCATTTAGTCGGTATTTATATGTATTATTCAACCGGTTTTACGGTAAACCCGTTTTCACGGAGCAGATTGATTAAGCCTTTTTCGCCGGGGAGGTGTCCCGCTCCGACTGCAATCAGCACTGAAGCCGTCGGGATGATTCCTGCCATTATGCGCATCCAGTTGGCGTTGCGTTTGTTGAGCATCCTTTCTTTCCAGACCTCGCTGGAGCTTTCTCCGGAGTTTTCCATGATTTCAAACATGCCGTTAAGGTCGCCTGAAAGGTAGGCTTTAGCAAGTTTAAGGGCTGTTTCGGATGCCTTGTCGTCGTCGCGCACCATCTCCATCAGTTCTTCGGCCTGTTCGATGATAGGGGAGCCGAAAAGTGCCTGACACTGTTCTTCTATGGTTTCGAATCCGCATATCTCTTTTCCTGCTGCTGCCGCGCGTTTCTGGATTTCACCGTCGAGCTGCTGTTGGGGGTTGAATGTCGGGAATACCTTCTGGTTTACCATCAGGGCGAGCACGGTGCTGACCATTGACGGTTTCATGGGTGCGAATTGAGCGGCAGATCCCATGGGACCCATATATTTCTTTATGATGACGTCAAGTGAATCGAGCTGTGGCTGCGATAGCACGAGATTCAGTGTGCTGTCCTGGGGGGCCTTCGCGGAGGCGAGCATCACTTGCTGGGATTGCGGGCTTTGTGCCTTGGCCATATCCATTTCACCGTAAACTTTATCTACGGAAGTCAGGGCCTCATTGAATCCTTTCACACTGTCGAGCACTGCGAGAGGGGCGATATGATGGGTGCCGAAGAGGTAAGATGGCTTTTGCAGGCCGTTTCCACTGATTTCCCAAAGGAGCTGGGCATTGCATCCGAGTGTCGTCGCTGCTATAGCGAGGAGAGATAAGAAAATTTTTTTCATTGCTTATGTGGTTTTAGTGTTTATATTCTTGATTGGTTTTGTGGATAACGATGTGTAGTGATGATTTAGTGTTGTACATGACTAACACACTGCAAAAGTATGACACTTATTTGACATGGCCAAATTTTTCATGAAATTTTTCAAAAAAATATTGAAAGTGCGTAATTTTGTCAGGTAAGTTTATTTTACACATTAAATAGATATGTTCCGGCCTCTTGATAATCTTAAATCGTATGACATAATATTGGCGAGCGGTTCTCCCCGCCGTCGCGAGCTGCTCTCGATGCTTGATATCGACTTTAGGGTTGACACTTCCCATTCTGTCGATGAGACGGTTCCTGACGGGCTTTCTGCTGATGAAGTAGCGCCTTACCTTTCAAGACTGAAGGCTATGGCCTATCCGATATCCGCTGGCGGACACAGTCTTGTCATTGCTGCGGATACGGTGGTGATAATTGACGGTGAGGTGCTTGGGAAGCCTGTCGATAAAAATGATGCATGCAGGATGCTGGATTGTCTTCAGGGACGTGAGCAGAAGGTGATTACCGGTGTGACGGTACGCACCGCTGAGTCGATATCGACATTCAGTGCTGAATCGATTGTGGAGTTCGCACCATTGTCGAAGGATGAAATATCGTACTATGTGGAGCGTTATTCTCCTCTTGACAAGGCCGGAGCTTATGGAATTCAGGAATGGATTGGCGCAGCGGGAATCAAGGGCATTAACGGCAGTTTTTATAATGTGATGGGCCTGCCTGTACAGCGTCTCTATGCCTATCTTAAAACAATCCGGTAGAGGGGCTGAGCTTTAGCTTGAATCCGTCGGTCGGTGGCAGGATGACAGTGCCGTCGTTAGTGTCGTTCCCGCAGTTTCCGCTGTGTTCCCACGCAAGAAAATGCGGAGTTTTAAGGCCGAGATGTTCGCATACATTCATTGCCACGACACCCATAGTCATTCTTAGGTTAAGTTCGATGCAGGGCATTACTTTGATTTTTCCGTTATCATCGTGAATCATCATGTCCACTCCGAGCCAACCTTCATAGGCGTTCCCTGTCAACTCTCCGAGAATTCGTTCTTCACGTTCTATAATTTCAATTAAATCCGTGATGTCTACGTATCGCGACAGTTCCGTTTGTAGCCATCCCTGAGGTGCCGCGATGTTTCCGCTATACATGCCTCTGTCTTCGGCCTTGAAAATTGAGAACCCCTTGAACTCTACAGGTTTGCTATTGTCGTCCTTTGGGGTATTGCTTTGCTTTCTGCAATAAAAGAGAGCTGCAAAATCCAGTATTTTGTTTAAGCCCGGTTCAATAATCACACTTCCTTGCCGGTTTATTATTCCCTCTACACGTCTTAAGAGGGCCTTTTCATCCAGTGACTTCGCACAAAACACACCGCGTCCGCTCCCTGACCATGGCGATTTTATGAAGCATCCGGGCTTCTGTCGCTCGAATTCGATGGCTTCATGGGCATTGGTGGTTTCAAAGGGAATTGAATTTGAAGGGTAGTCCAGTCGTTTCAAGATATGGATACTGCTCCGCCTGTGGCTTAACTGACGCAACAGCTCTATTTCTGTATCCGTCGGGAGGTTTGAAGTGAACTGTGCCCGCTCAAACTGTCGCTTTGCGTCCAGGCTCCATCCCCATGGGGCCGCTTGCCGGTTCTCCTTATCATGCTCTTGTGTTGAATCTGCGGCTTGAAATCCATTTATGTCTGTCACGCTGCCTCTTAATCCGAAACGTTCACGCAGTTTTTCAGCTTCGTCCTTCATTGAAACCGGCGCGATAATAAGGTCCTGATTTCCCGCCCACCACATAGGGAGCAAGGCCCCGGCTCTATGGATTGCCGCAGCATGGGGAGGGGGTGTGTAGTTTCGGCATCCCAGCCCTAATGCGAGGTCGTTTTCCGGATTGAACAAGTGGATTTTCATTTTGATTACTTTATGCTTTTTAGCCACTGTCATTTCTGTTCGCAAAGTTAATAATTATCCAAAAAACCATTGTCGGAATGTCGGCGTTTTAATTTGGAGGACTGTGGAATCCCGGTTTCACTTGACTTGGAAATAAGTGACTCTTGAAAATTAATTTATGCTATATGTGAGTTTTATCCAGGAGTTGCTGATGAATTTTATATCGTTTGATTTTTGAGAGTTACTCATCAATTATAATAGCTTCGATTTATGTCTCAATCCAATAGCTCTATAGGGCACCTGATTAAGGGAAATCTGTTCATCCTGCTCTCTACCATATTTTTTGGCGTGAATATTCCCGTTGTAAAGATTCTCATACCGGAATGGATGAGCGCGGTTGACGTCACCGTTTTCCGCTTGGGCGGAGGCTGTGTGCTGATGTGGATAGCGTCGGTATTTATAAAGACTGAGAGGATTGAGCGCCATGACTACCTCCGTATTTTTCTCGGAGGTGCTGTGGGCTTGTTTCTGTTTATGTATCTTTTCAATATTGCGTTGCGCTATGCCGACCCTATCGATGTGTCGATTATAATGACTTTTCCTCCGATATTTGTCCTTATAATCGGAGTCGTTTTTCAGCATCATCGCACTTCGTGGCTTGAAGTGCTCGGTGTTATTGTCGCCTTTGTGGGGGCTTTCCTTGTCATAGTCACTCAGCATCATGGCGAGAAAGGCTCCGACAATATTCTTGGTGACCTTCTGGCTCTTGCCTCGACCATATGCTATGCCTTTTATCTTGTGATTCTCGAAGGCCCTATGAAGCGCTACCGTCCGGTTTCCATGCTGCGCTGGGTATTCCTGCTGGCTTGTATCCCGATGCTGTTCCTTGTCGGTCACTTGCCGGAGGCCGGAATATTCCATACCAAGTCATGGGAACCATGGTTATGCATAGCTTTCGTGCTCCTTTGTCCCACCTTTTTGGCATATTTCCTTATCAATCCTGCCGAGAAACTGATAGGAAGTGAATTGGTGTCAATGTATCAGTATCTCGTCCCTGTCGTGGCGATGATTGCTTCCGTAATCATGCATGTGGCCGGGATTAAATTTATTCAGGTGGTGGCGATGGTTGTGATTATAATAGGGATGTTGATGGTTAATAAAGCAAAACGCTCACAGAAGCCGTCATAGCTTCGTGAGCGTTATGGATTGGTAATCTATACGTCAGTCTTGGACAGTATGAATTATTGGATATTCATCTTTTTAGCGATATCCTTGGGTATTGCTTCGCGGTTGACGAGTATATCGATTGTTTTTGCAAGGAAGTAAGGCTCGGATACGTAGAAGTAACCGCCATAAACCTGGTTGGTGTCCCATGAATTCTTGACTTTGTAGTATTTGTTGCCTTCCTGGTCCACAGCTTTGCCGACAATTACCATTCCATGGTCATCGGTGGTTTCCTGTGCGTCGAACATCTGTTGACGAAGTTCCTGGGTCACCTTTATCTCTTCGCGCGGGCCGGAAATCTCATTGTTCTCTTTCTCGCGTTCTTTGTCGGAAAGTTTCACCCACCGGGCGAGTTCGGTGCCGCTCATGTCTTTCTGCTCTTTCTTTTTAGGCATAAGCGCATAGCCCTTGACCCATTTGAATCCGGGTTCGCTCACATCTGCCGCCCAGGCAACGGTGTAGCCTTTATCGATTGCGTTGTCGACTATGGCTTTCATTTCATCCAGAGGCACGTTGTGATACTTTTCCCATAGCCAGTTGTCGGCAATCTCTACGGCGAATGGCTGATAGAAAGAATGGTGGGTGAATGATGTCACGGGGATATAGTCGGCGACATTCAGTCCGAGTGATTCCGCAAACGATTTCGGGGTGTAGGTCTTGCCTTCATATTCAAAGCTCTCGGGGAGCTCTCCGAAATATGCGTCAAGCAGGCCATTGAAGGCTTTTTTCCATGCTGTGGATTTCTTGCGCGTACCGTTGACGGAGTTTACGAATGAAGTGAACACTTCGCTAAGCTCTCCGTGGTCGTGCTTCTCCTCTCCATATTGGAGGCCGGTATAAGCACCTTCGGGAACGAGGCCATAGTTGACCATCACATATGGCACGTCGAGGCAGCTTCCGCCCTGTGCGAAGTTGATTTTGCCGTTCATGCGTATGAACTTGTCTGCTTTATCGTTGTAGCAGTGGCGGACTACGAACATCTCGCTGAGGTCTACCTCCTTACCGCTCTTACGCAATATCTCGTCTTCAAGAAACGAAACTCCTGAAAAACTCCAGCATGTCCCTGATTTGTTCTGGTCTTTTACCGGAGTGGTCTTTACTACTTTTACATCTGTGAATTTAAAACCTCCCGTGCTGTCGTTTTCAGCCTTTTTATCGTCGGCCTGAACGCCAAGTGCGAAAGCGAGGGCGGCTGCCCCGAACAAGTATTTTTTCATGATAATATGACGGATTTAGATTGTTGTTTTGTGATGAATCTCTTCTCTGCAAAGGTAGGATAAATTTGTGTCAATTCAAGGTTTTTAAAGAAAAAGTTGTAACTTTGTGAGCCTATTTTTTATTGTTTAGACATGAAAAGAAAAGTAATTACCCTCATCATAGCACTTGTTGGACTCTGCGGCGCGACTGAGGCAGCCGCTCAATTCCGTTGGGGTGCGGTCGCCGGAATCAACTTTAATAATTTTAAATTCAAGCAGGCTGATATCCTTACGGTTGACCAGGGTCTTGGCGAATCTGCCGGAGTCGCTGCCGAGATGATGTTTCCCGGCATCGGTTTCGGAGTGCAATTCGGCTTGCGCTACGAACAGTTGGGCGCCAAACTCAATATGGGTAGTTTTGAGATGTGGGAATCACAGGGTTATGGCAACGAACGCATCTATATCCACAATGCCCAGATTCCTTTTCATCTTAAATTTAAGTATACCCGTTTTCAAGGTTTTGAGGATTATCTTGCACCATTCGTCTATGGCGGTCCCACATTCAACATCCAGGTGGCACACAGCAAATGCGATGCCATGAAGTTTTCAGGTGGCGACCTCGGTTTGACAGTTGGTGGCGGTGTCGAGATTTTCAAGCATTGGCAGGTCTCCGCGTCCTACACCTGGGGAATGACTTATGCCCTTAAAGCCAAGGTGCTGACAGACTATAGCGCCCGCAACCGTACGTGGGATATACGTGTAGCCTATTTCTTCTGATTTAGTGTCACTTCTTTCTCCTCCCTTATATGAGGAAGGAAATAATAATTGGCACAAAATGTACATAAGAGACATAATTTTGTCCATTATGTACATTTTGTGCCTTAATTCGCTGCCTTAATTCATTCTGCCAGTGGTTTTATTGCATTTTTAATCCAAATCCTTTTCATAATCGCAGTCGCGGGCGGGTGGTGACTGCTTAACTTTGCGGTGTGAGTTAAACCTGACATTAACACTGACATCGCAAAGCCAATGAAAACCAACCGCCGATATCCCGAAGGTCTCCTCGTATCAAAAAAGTTCTATTTGGAGATAACCAGCCGTATTGATTCCACATTGTCCTCCCCTGAGCACAAGGAAGCCCATGATGAGGCACTGAGACTTGTAAACTCCTATCTTTGTGGCAACAAAAAATGTTCTGTCGGGACTGTTTCTGAGATAGCCGAAGTGGCCTTCAGTCTGCTGCGTCCCGAACTCGACCGGGCAATCGCACGCTCCGCGCGTGCGCGCAAAGCGGCAAGAAAACGCATGAAAATCAATTTCCTTGAGAACCTTATCGAACAGAATTCTCCGGCACGGCGTCTGAAGTCAGTTTCTGACAGTGAAATATCCGACGCCGACCAATCGGAAAGCCATAGATGTGACGATGAAGAAAACATGACTCCGATGCTCAATCGCCGACAGCGGCGTGCGCTCCAGCGCGAACTTGACCGTTGCCGGCGACGAGGGTGATTGGCTTAGTCAAACACGCCCTCCATCGAGGTGTCCTCAGCGTTGTTGTCAGCATCGACTTCTTCGTCATAATAGCCGTAGAATTCTTTCTCGCACAGATTGAAGTCAGAGGGGAAGTCGAAGCGAGCCTTCTGGGAATAATTCAAGGTCGGGTCGGCGTAGACTTTCTTCATGAAGCGCCCGTAAATCGGGAGAGCCATAGATGCGCCCTGTCCGTAAGCCATGGTGTTGAAGTGGATGAAGCGTTCATCGCCACCGACCCATGTCCCGGCCACGAGCTGGGGAGTGAATCCCATGAACCAGCCGTCAGCATTATAGTTGGTCGTACCGGTCTTGCCTCCCATTTCAGCGGTCAGTCCGAATCGTGAGCGTACGCGATGTGCGGTACCTTCATTTACCACATTGAGAAGCATCGAGAGGATACGGTAGTAAGCTTTCTCGCTTATAACCTCAGTGTGACGCGGAGAGAATTCAGAAATTATGTTTCCGTTATTGTCGGCGATAGCTGTGACAAACATCGGGTCTACTCTCATGCCGTTGTTGGCGAACGCGGAGTAGGCTGTGACCATCTCTTTGACCGATACGTCTGCCGGCCCGAGACAGAGCGACATCACGGCTGGCAGCTCGGCAGTGATGCCGAAATTGTGCATGGTGCGCACAAGCGAAGGTGGCGACAGCTGCGAGATGAGGCGGGCGGAAATCCAGTTGTTTGAGTTGGTCAAGGCCCATTTCAGGTCAACCATTTCGCCGACGCGTGCTGAGCCGGCATTACGTGGCGCCCACACCTTTCCGCTTTCATCTGTTATGACCGGTTGCGTGTTTGACAGTTCGTCGCATGGGGTGAATCCTTCTTCCATCGCGTAGGTATAGAGGAAGGGCTTTACTGTCGAACCAATCTGCCTCCGACCCGTAGAGACCATGTCATATTGGAAATATGAGAAATCGGGGCCTCCGACATATGCTTTTATATGGCCGTTGAGCGGATCCATAGCCATGAATCCTGTGCGGAGGAAATGCTTGTTATAGAGCACTGAGTCGAGCGGTGTCATGACAGTGTCGACGGAGCCATGGTAAGTGAACACTTTCATTTCCCTCGGAGTGTTGAACGCGCGGTTGATTTCTTCGCGTGACGCTCCGGCCTTCACCATATTGCGGTAGCGGTCGGTGTTTTTCATCGCGTTGCGGACGAGATGGTTGCGGCGTATTTCAGAAAGTTCGGCCCGGTCAGAAGTGTAGGGCGCGCTGCGCGAACCTCTTTTTTCGCGGAAGAACGCAGGCTGGAGATAACCCCCGAGATGTTCGGCCACAGCCTCCTCCGCATATGTCTGCATGCGGGTGTCGATTGTGGTATATATTTTCAGTCCGTCGGTATATATATTGTATTTCGAACCGTCAGGTTTTGGGTTTTTCTCAATCCATCCGTAGAGCGGATTGGTTTCCCATGCGATGGAATCATCGATATATTTCTGCTGTTCCCAGCCACGGTAGTTGGAGCGTTCGGGCTTCTGTGCGCGCAACATCCGGCGCAGTTCCTCGCGGAAATAGGGCGCGATGCCGTCTTTGGCGTCCACGCGGTGGAAATTCAGTTTCAAGGGGAGTGCTGACAGAGAGTCGAGTTCCGCCTGAGTGATTTTTCCCGCTTTCTCCATCTGCTGGAGCACTACGTTGCGGCGCATCCGTGTCCGTTCGTTCTGGCGCACTGGATTGTAGTATGACGGATTCTTCACCATTCCGACAAGTGTGGCCGCTTCTTCGATTGAGAGGTCTTTGGGGGCCTTTCCGAAATATACATGCGCCGCTGATTTTATGCCGACTGCGTTATACAGGAAATCAAACTGGTTGAGATACATCTTTATGATTTCCTCTTTTGAATAGTAGCGCTCGAGTTTCACCGCAATCATCCATTCGATTGGCTTCTGCATCGCTCGTGAAATGATATTGGAGCTGCTCGGCGAATAGAGCTGTTTTGCGAGCTGCTGGGTGAGCGTAGAGCCGCCTCCCGCATTTTTATTGCCCATAAGCACTGTCTTGAACAGGACTCGTGCGAGCCCGCGCATGTCGATGCCGGAATGGTCCTCGAAGCGAACATCCTCGGTCGATATCAATGCGTCTATGACATAGGGGGATACTTCGTCAAAATCCGCATAGACGCGGTTGCCCGTCCCGGTGAAGTAACGGCCTATCTCTTTTCCGTCAGATGAATAAAGCACCGAAGCGAAACGGTCGGTAGGATTCTTCAGTTCTTCAACGGGAGGCATGTAGCCGATTACTCCGTTATATATAAGGAAAAGGAAAAGGAAGATTCCTCCGATGGCAAGAATGAAAACGGTCCACATAGTGGCAATCAGGCCTCTGTGCTTGCGTGTTTTCTTAGGCGCTGCGTCCTGTGGCCGTCGGTTGGGGGCTGGGGAGAGAGGTGTGTTATTGTCTGTCGGTTGCATGGAAGTTGACATTGAGATGTGGGTTAGGGGAGAGAATTTGTTTGGCCGTGGATTATTTGCCGATTGCCGTGTAGGTGAAGCCTTCGGCCGTCACTTCATCGCGGTCATAGATGTTTCGTCCGTCTACGATGATGTGCCGTTTCATCAGCCGTCGCATTACGTCCCATGACGGGACGCGGAAGAGTTTCCATTCTGTTACGAGCGCGAGCGCGTCGGCGTCGACAAGCGCGTCATACATATCCTTGGCATATATCACGCTGTCGCCGATTCGGCGTCGACATTCTGTCATGGCCACGGGGTCATATACTTTCACGGTGGCTCCCGCACGGAGCAGTTCATCGATTAGCACGAGGGCTGTCGACTCACGCATATCATCTGTCTCGGGTTTGAAAGCAAGTCCCCAGAGGGCCACAGTCAGACTTTCCATCGGCTTTTCTTCATTTTTTGACAATGGAAGGACAGCGCGGAGTTTATGAAACAGAATTGATTTCTGCCGTTGGTTCACTTCCTCGACCGCTTTGAGCACGCGCATCTCATATCCGTTTTTTTCAGCGGTTTTTATGAGGGCTTTCACGTCCTTGGGGAAGCAGGACCCGCCATAGCCGCATCCCGGATAAAGGAATTTCTTGCCTATGCGTGCGTCTGTGCCTATGCCGCGTCTGACATGGTCTACGTTGGCCCCTACGATGTCGCATAGGTTGGCGATGTCGTTCATGAAAGATATGCGTGTCGCGAGCATGGCATTGGCAGCGTATTTTGTCATTTCCGCTGATGGAATGTCCATGAAATATACGCGGAAATTGTTTGTGAGGAAGGGGCGGTAGAGTTTTGTCATGACGGCGCGTGCGCGGTCGGATTCTATGCCTACGACCACGCGGTCAGGCGACATGAAATCTTTAATCGCCGCGCCTTCCTTGAGGAATTCCGGATTTGAGGCTACCTCGAATTCTATATCCTCGCCGCGTTTTTCAAGTTCCTCGCGGATAGCCTGCTTGACCTTTGCGGCTGTTCCGACAGGGACAGTCGATTTGGTTACAAGTATGGTGTATTTCTTTATGTTCCGTCCGAAAGTGCGGGCGACTTCAAGCACATATTTGAGGTCGGCTGAGCCATCCTCGTCAGGAGGAGTCCCGACGGCGGAAAACACCACCTCGACATCGTCGAGGCAGGAGGTCAGGTCGGTGGTGAAATGCAGGCGTCCGGCCTCCACATTGCGTTTTACGAGTTCGTCGAGCCCCGGCTCATATATGGGTATCTCGCCGCGCAGCAGCGAGTCGATTTTGGCTTGGTCGATATCGACGCAGGTGACGTTGATGCCCATCTCGGCGAAACATGCGCCCGAAACGAGTCCTACATATCCTGTCCCTACGATTGCTATATTCATTGTCAGTCTTTGAATATCAGTGGATTAATCTATAGAATGTAATAGCTCTCAACATCCACACATTCTTCCCGCAAAATTAGCAATAATAGTTGAGATTCCGAAATCGAAATTAAACGCCATATAAATAACAGACTATTGCAGTTATAATTATATTCGAACAGTCCAGTGATGATTGTTACTGGCGGGAGGGGTAGCCGGCGGGGGAGGGGTCTATGACCACGACGGGGGCTCCGCTGAAGCTTCCGACCACACGCGCCACGGTCTGCGCGGCTTCCTTGCGTGCGCGTTTCACATGGCCTTTGGAGTAGGCGCTGCGGACAAAGTTGCGCGAGGCTGCCCGCTTGATTGAATTCTCCTCGGCGGTCGTGAGATTGTCACTGCCGAAGAGTTTGTCATTCCATGTGTCTATGACCTGATATGAGTCCGGGTCGGTCGATTCTGTGACGCGCACGCGCTCGGGCGGGAGTGTCACATAGATTGTGTCATTGCGGATTTCCGCTTTGGCGCTGTCAAGGTCAAAGCTGATGTTGCCGTTGAGTTTTATTCTCGCGAATATATTTTTGCTGCCTATATGTCCACGGATGGGGAGGTCTTCGACAAATTCCATTGAGCATAGTTCCATCACCTGCGTGAGGTCAGTGACCATTGCCCGCTCCATCTTTGCCGCCGGAGCTTCAGGGCTATGTCTGAAAATGACGATGGCATATACAATAAGCCCGACCACGACAAGGATGGTCAGCCACCGGAGGATGCTTAATATCGTCAGACCTTTTTTTATCATAGTAAGTAACTCTCAAAAATTAAACGATATAAAATTCATTAGTAACTCCTGTATGGAATCTAAATTAATTTTCAAGAGTTACTTATCAGTCTCTTATTACTATCTTATCTTTTCCCGCTTCTTGCGGTGAGGACAGCTGGACTATGGTTCCGTCGGGATATCTGAGGTTTATATTGATGCCGTAGTTTTCCGCGAAGGCGGTAAAATAGGTCTCAAGTTTTTTTCTCGCATTGTCTTTGAGTGAGTTGGCATATGAACTGTCGTTCTCGACCTCCTGTTTGAGCACGCTGTTCATCTCCTCTTTGAGGGCTGCCCGTTCGGCAGCATTGATTTCCGAGCGGAGGCCCGTGACACGGTAGTGTTCTTCACGGATTTCGATGTCGCGTCCCTCATAGGCTATTTCTATAGGTGGAAGGGTTATTTCAATCGTTTTTGAATCTATGGCGCGGAAATCGTCCGCGTCAAGACCGGAGAGGTCGATATAGGCATAAAGATATGTGTCATAGCTGTAGGCTGCCCGGCGGGTCCCCGGTTTTATAGCGGAAATGACTGCCGAAGCGATTTGTCGCGCCCCTTTGGCTTCGTCGAGTTTAAGGTCGTCGATTGTCGCCATTTTGGACACGGTCATGCGTGCGAGCACGAGTTTCTGCACAGAGCGCAGCTCGCTTTGAAACGCACTTGCATTTACAGTTTCCTCCTTGTGACAGGACGTCAGGAGCACTGCCACAAGGAGGAAAATCAAGTTGATTGAATATGGTCTGAATCGTTGTCTGTACATCCTATAATCACAACGTAAAACGCGGAGCGAACGTTCATTCAATCCTGCGGGCACCGTCGGATATGATAACGTCGTAGATTTTCGGCTTGTGGCCGTAGCGTTCGTTGAATTTTTCGGTCACTGTCGCAATAAAGCTGTCGTGGATTGAGTCGGGGACAAGGTTGATGGTGCAGCCTCCGAAGCCACCGCCCATTATGCGGGAGCCGGTGACGCCACATTCTTTTGCGATGTCATTGAGATAGTCGAGCTCCTCGCAGGAAACCTCATAGTCCTTTGACAGACCACGGTGGGTTTCATACATGAGTCGGCCCACGGTCTCAATGTCGCCTCTGTTGAGGGCGTCGCAGACGTCGAGCACGCGCTCCTTCTCTTCAATCACGAATTTCGCACGCATATAGTCCTCTGCGGAGATGTCGGACTTGATGGCGTCGAGCATTTCCATGTCGGCGTCGCGAAGAGTGTCGATGCCGAGGCGGCGTGCCACGTTCTCACACGACTGGCGGCGTTTGTTGTAGGGCGAATCGACAAGCTCATGCTTCACTACGGAGTCGACCAGAACCAAGCTGTAGCCGTCAATCTTGAAGGGGAAGTATTCATATTCGAGCGAACGGCAGTCGAGACGGATAAGGCAGTCTTTTTTGCCGAACACCGAGGCGAATTGGTCCATGATGCCGCAGTTTACGCCACAATAGTTATGCTCGGTCGACTGCCCGATTTTTGCGAGCTCGAATTTGTCGATTGAGTTTCCGTTGAAAAGGTCGTTGAGTGCGAAAGCGAAGCATGACTCAAGCGCTGCTGACGACGACAGACCGGCGCCAAGGGGCACATTGCCTGCGAAGACAGCGTCGAAACCGTTGACTTTGCCTCCGCGCTTTATGATTTCACGGCATACACCGAACACGTATCGTGCCCATTGCTGCGAAGGAGCGTCAGCCTCGTTGAGACCGAATGTAGAGCTGTCGTCGAGGTCTACGGAGTAGAGATTGACTTTTTCAGTCCCGTTAGGACGGATTTCGGCCATTATCACTTTGTCGATTGCACCGGGGAAAACGAAGCCACCGTTGTAGTCAGTGTGCTCGCCGATAAGGTTGATGCGGCCTGCAGAGGCGTAAAATGTGCCTTCGCCTCCGAAATGCTTAGCGAATGACGCGCTTATTTTTTCTTTTAGTTCCATGGGGTTAAGGTATAGGATTCGGTTTTTAGAACATCTTGTCGGGATAAAGGCCTTCGGCATGAAGCTGGGCGAACTTTTCCACCACTCCGGGACGGTCTGCGGCATAGGTGACGCCAAACCAGCGGGAGTCGGTGTCGAGCACTTTCACTGTCGCCTCGCCTGAGTGGATGAGGGTGTCTATGACAAGAGGAATGAAGAATTCGGCTTTCGGAGTGTTGAGGTCCTTGTCGAGGAAGTTACGGAATTCACGTTCGGAATAGTCGAAATAATCGGGAGTGAATCCCCAGAGGTTCATTGACACAGGAGTCATCGGGTCGAGAGTCTGCTCCTCGCCTTTTTCATCAGTGAAAACAATGTCGCCGTTAGGAGCATAGGAGATTGCGGTGCGCTCCACGACTCCTGTCAGGTTACCGTCAGAGCCTTTTGAGCACACGCCACGGGCCACTGAACCATTTTCGGTCATAGTGTTGCCGACGCGGAACCCAACCATCGAGTAATCGCCTTTGCGGTCGCGGGGACGCATGAGGTCTTCAGCCATCACGCGGAAAGCGTCGCGGCCATAGAAATCATCGGCGTTAATGACGGCGAAGGGTTCTTTAATCACTTCGCTACCCATCATTACCGCATGGTTAGTGCCCCACGGTTTGGTGCGGTCAGCCGGACATTCATAGCCTTCGGGAAGTTTGTCAGTGGACTGGAACACGACCTCTACGGGTATGTGTCCTTCATATTTGGAGAGAATTTTCTCACGGAAATCTTTTTCGAAATCTTTTCTGATCACGAATACCACCTTGCCGAATCCGGCCTGAATGGCATCGTAGATGGAATAGTCCATTATAGTCTGGCCTTGTGGGCCGAGAGGGTCAAGCTGCTTGAGCCCTCCATAGCGGCTGCCCATGCCGGCAGCAAGAACGAAGAGTGTGGGTTTCATTGGTTACTTATTGAGAATCTGAATTTTATTGTTTCGTCGTAAAGTTCTCTCGGACGTAGCTCCGACGAGGGGAATTCGGGATGGTTGGGCGCGTCGGGAAATCCCTGACATTCTATGGCCACACCGTCATAATCGGCATAGGCTCCACCTGAAATGCTTTCTGGACAGCCTGCGAGCCAGTTGCCTGTGTAGACCTGCATGCCGGGTTGAGTTGTGGAGATAGTGAGGATGCGTCCTGATTTTTTTGACCAGAGGACTGCGGATTCTTTTAAAACGCCTTTCTTATATCCGTCAATGACCCAGCAGTGGTCATAGCCTTTGCCGACATGGAGCGGATGGAAGTCGGCTTTTATGTCGCGGACGATGGCCTTGAATTCCCTGAAATCCATTGGAGTGCCTTCTACGGGAGAGAGTTCTCCTGTCGGAATCTGAGTGTCGTCGGTAGGGAGGTAGGCGGCAGCGGATAATTTGAGCTCATGGTCAAGTACGGAGCCTGCATTTTCACCGTCAAGATTGAAATACACATGGTTTGTAAGATTGACCACGGTAGCGGCATCGGATTCAGCCGTGAGGCGAAGGGTGAGTTCGCAGTCGTCGGTCCAGGTGTATTCCGCTTTCACATCAAGAGCTGCGGGATACCCCTCCTCACCGTCAGCGGCATGGTAGGTGAATGTCACGGAATTTCCGTCGGCATGGCTTTCCCAAATTTGGTTCTGAAATCCTTCCGGGCCTCCGTGGAGGGCGTTAGGACCGTTGTTGATGGCGAGGGAATAAGTTTTTCCCTCAAGGGTGAAATGTCCTTTCGCTATGCGGTTGGCAAATCGTCCGGGCACTTTTCCGAGGCAGGGACCGTCAGCGATGTAATCAGCGGGATTTTTGTAGCCGAGAGCTACGTCCGCAAGATTACCGTCGCGGTCAGGAACCCGTATCGCCACGATTCCGGCTCCGAGCGAGGAGAGAGTCACCGATGCTCCCGAAGCATTGGTCAAAGTATAGAGGGTGATTTCCCCTTTTGGGGAAGGGACGGAAGTTTCTTTTAGATTCATATTATTCTTATTGTTGACGGTCACGGATTGCGACCATTTTTGATGTATTTCACAAAGGTAATTAATTGATGCGAACCATAAAAGTTTTTGTGGAAAATTGATACTTCAATTCGCGTCAACTATCGATTTGACATAATTGGCATTGAGCCAGTAGCAATATTTGTCGGCACTTCCTCCATTAGGATTGTAAGCGGAGTTTTTATAGGATGTTTTTGTTCCCTTGGGTCTGACATGAAATTTCCTGTGCATTTTCAAATTCCAGAATGCATCAAGTCTGATATTGTCAGTGATTACATTTTCACGGATGTTCTCCCAATATTCCCTCGCGTCTTCCAAATCGGGTAGAGGCATTGTCCAGAAAAAGACTTTTTCAAGAATCATCTCTTTATTCTGTTTGCCGAAAGAACCGGACCTTATTGAAGGGTGTCGGAACTGCACCATGAGAAAGCGGCTTGTAAACAACTCATAGACTTCCGAGTCAAACCAGTTGTCATTTGAGTATACTTCATCATAATTGATGTTTTTAAAGGGCATGCTCTCCTTTATTACTCCACTCGCATAAGTCGGTATGGTTTTCAATGTGATGCCTGCTTTACGGAACTCATCTGTATGCTCAATCTTGTTTGCACCACGTCCATTGCATTTCCCATCTGAAGCAATCAGGCAGGCAGCCCGATAGTTTATGTCTTTTGCCTCAAGATTGGAATCTGAATCAAAAGAGTTCATTATATATTCGACATTTTTCCCTATGTAAGGAGTGAATCGTTGCAGGATGATATCTTCAAAACTGTCGGTCTGTAATTGTTCAGCGGTAACTAACTGGCCGAAGCCTGAAGTTATGTTTGTTTTATTTTCAATCCGCTCAATATTGGAGACATATGGAATCTCACTTGATTTGACATATTCGAGAACAGTCCGCATGTATGAAGGCTTTAAAGAAAAAGCCCTTGCCGGTGCCGGAATCGGCGAACACGGCTGCCGACGTGGCTTGTCTCCTTTCTGCCCCTTTCTACAGACTGCGAGATACTCTGTGTCACCCTCTGAGAGTTCGTGGGCTTTTCCTTGCTTTATCTTTTCTATAATGACTGCAAAGTCATTTTTCATCATCAGCAAATCTTTTTCAGGGATTTGCCAGAGTACCGTATATATGAATTTGAGGTCAATTTTATGCTTTTCTTTCTCATACAGATAAAAAATCAGGAGCATTAATTTGCATTTGAGATAAAAAGGAGATTCTTCAAAACTCTGAGAAATTATACTGCAATAGTCAACCATATCGCAGACAAGTCTTTCCTTTATAGCATATTCTCCTGTGGATTGTAATATCTTCAACCCGGTCCCTTTTAATTCTAATCCGGCTTCTCTGAAATCAGGCCCGGGGTCAGAGTTTATGGGGTATTTAAAATATAAGGCTTCAAGCATATGTTCAAGACCGCCTTTCCCCTGTCCTCTTAAATTAGATGCCATAAGCTCCTCTTCGGACACAAGCTCCCGAAGGGTGTGGCCTATCAAGGCCTTGCTGTAGTCAAAAATAGACCAGATATCAGCCGGATTATATGTTTTCATTGCATTATCATTGACAGTAAACTGCATCCTAATTTCTCGACAATCCCGGTAACTAATGAATTGCCCATTAAAAATGCTCGTCTGACATCGCTTGCCCCTTCCGTATGATTGTCAGGGAACATGTTCAGTCTTTCCAATTCGATTGGTGTAAGTCGTCTGAACCGTCCGTTTGGGGTGAGCACTACATGTTTGAACCTTGACGGGCCTTTGCCTCCTTCTCCGGTAATAATAGTGCGGGAAGCCACGTCGAGTTTGTCAGGGAAAGCCATCGGCCCCTCTGAATAGTCATATTCAAAGCCATCCTTTGTGAGCCTTTTTTCTTTTTTTCCACCCTTGAGATATTCCCACCGCTTAATTTCATCATCGTTAATGAAAAAACTTTCATCCACTTCGTCCTCGTCAAGCAATATGTCTCCGAGTGAAATTCTCGGGCCGTTATAATCAGGCTCAACGTCTGTTGTCCAAACATGTCTGTTGTCCATTACTCCGGCTGACCCAAATGGTGATGTGGATTGGCTTTTGGGATTATTGTTAAACTCGTCGGTAATTTTGACCAAATCGCCGTTGATATCAAATTCACCTCTTTTTTTAACTGATTTTTCTTCGCATGCAAAGGCTTTAGCCTCAACCCCTTCGGTCAATATCCAATGAAATTTGTCGTCACAGCGTTCAAAGGCCTCTCCTATAGGGTTGAATCCACGGTGATAGGCCACCATATATGTGCGTCTGCGTCGCTGTGGCATACCATAATCAGCTGCATTTATAACGCGCCATTCAACGACGTAGCCCAAATCAGAAAGAGAGGCTAAAATCAACGCAAAATCCCGTCCTCTTTGTCTGGCTGGAGATTTAAGAAGCCTGTCTACGTTTTCGAGCATCAGATAGGGGATAGGTTGCATCGATTCTTTTAATATCCTGTGGATTTCCCACCAAAGGACACCTTTCTTACCGGCTATTCCATGGGAATTTTTCAGCGTGGTGGCTACGGAATAGTCCTGACAAGGGAAGCCTCCGACCAACAGTTCGGCTGCGGGAATCTCATCGGTTGGCACTTTTGAGATATCTTCATTTGAATGACCGCTATATCCAAACCGATTGCAATAAATTTGAGATGCATCCTGTCGCTTGGTACTTGGCTCCCATTGGTTGTTCCAGACTGTTACAAAGCGTGAAGAAGCACGTTCAAGGCCGACTCTGAATCCACCTACACCGGCAAACAGCTCAATGACCCTTATATCGTCTGCGCCTGCATCAGGAGTGTCCTCTTGGAAAATATTCAATTGTGCATATTGTCTGGAAATACGTCCGTACTCGGCTAAAGCATCGCATAAATTGTTGTTATAGTGCGTTTCTTTCTGTATGTCATATTGAGTTTTATCTGCCATTGATCGGAATGTCTGTATTATTGATCTTAACACAAAATTACATCTTTTTTTGCTTACATTTGCAAAAACTCCGTAATAATTTGGCCTAATAATATATAGAGGCATTTTATAGAAATTTCGGTTGATAATGTCACATTGCAGTTTGAAAAATGAGTGAAAGAAGTTACATATTTTATACGGCGGAAGGAGCGACTGTGGCTCCTGATAATGAAATCCCGATTGAGAATTGCCAGATGCTTGGTATTAGTAAAGGGATAAATCATATCAATGCGAGGGAGAAAAACAAAGCACGAATTTAAGCGAATTAATAAACTGCAAATAAGAATTTATAATACTATATATTAAGTATTTAATCAGAAATGGCAATTTCTCACTGATTCCCTAAAATACCCTTGCATAGACTATTTTTGTTACCTATTTTGATACTTATATCGGATTAATTAACTATCTTTGCAATCGGATACAATACACTGAAAAGCAATGGGTAGAAGAAGAGAATCAAAAGTCGATAAAAGTCCGTTCAAGTTGCGTCGCCGCAAACTTGCGGACGGTCGCGAGTCGCTTTTCATAGACCATGCTGTCAACGGGAAGCATGAATATAAGTTTTTGAAATTGTATCTTCTGCCCGAAACATCGGAGAAAGCGAGACGGGAAAATGCAAGGACAATCCGTAAGGCAGAGGAAATCATCATTGAAAAGACCAACGCTTTTATACGTCAGAAATCGGGAACGTCAGAAAACAGAGACAGGTCAACAGTTCTCCTTCGCGATTTTATAGACATCCTTATCGCGCATCATAAGGAACGAGGCAAGAATACCTATAAGGAATTTGTGTCGGTACGAAAAAATCTGGAGTGTTTCAGACCCGGTGCAAGACTGTGTGATGTCGATAAAAATTTCTGCATAGATTTCCGGGATTGGCTTTTGAGCCATTGTAGTGAAAGGACAGGCAAGCCATTGGCAAAGAGAACGGCATTCGGCTATTTTTGGCTTCTTGGGAACATACTCGCCAATGCCTTCCGTATGGAATATATAAGAAATAACCCTTGGATGTTGCTTGAATCAACGGACAAAATGACAGAGCCGCCTGCGACACGTGGATTCCTCACCCTTGAAGAGGTTGCAATGCTTGAGTCAACCCCATATAAACGAGAAAACATCCGCAATGCGTTTCTTTTCTGCTGTTTCAGCGGACTTCGCATCTCAGATTTGCTCAACCTACGCTGGAATAACATTTCCGATTGCGGAGACAAACTGTCTGTTTCTTTCGTTATGAGGAAAACATCAAAACCTGTTTCAATCCCTCTTCCGTCAAAAGCATCGGGATATCCGCTGTTTTGATGTATGATATTTATAATACTGAATATCAGTAGATAAGTATAATTTAAGCGTACTAAAAATGTACTTATTGCGATAATTAGAGGAAATAGAATAAAGCGATTTATGGATTTTTAAGGGGTGTTGGTTATATTTAATTGTCTTTGTTTTCTTGTTGTATGGTAATAGAAAAAGCCGCCCGGATTTGTGAGCGGCTTACTTGAGGTGTATGAATAGGCTGTATTTATTCCTTTATGGAATTGAGGTCACGGAATAGTTTTACGTATTGCGGCCACATATAGACTATGCCGTAAACGATAGCAAACAGTATAGTGGCAACCATCGCCCAAAAACCTGTTTGGTTATAACTCCAAAAGGATTGGAAAAGGAGTGTAAAGAAGATGACGAGGCAAACAATGAAAAACACCTCTCCCGAAATCATCATCAGCTTTATGTTTGCCGTCTTGGAAAATAGATTGGCCGGAGAGAGAGCCGCCACATCTATACGGTTTAGTTGGAGGTACACAAAGATGTACCACATCGCACCAACAGCAAGACAAATTGCCATGCCGATTTTAAGATAGTTGGGGAAGGATTGAGGCTCTATGTTGCCGAGTGCCATTGCTGTGAAAACAATAGCGAGGATGATGCAGGATACAAATCC
>JAETNO010000090.1 GCA_021768245.1 Bacteroidaceae bacterium
TATGTATTGGCGTCCTTGCAATGCTGATAACTAACTATATAAAAAGAAAATAATATGCCCTACATATCCATCGAGAGCGGAAAACTCACCGCAGAACAAAAGAAAGAATTGATTGATCGGCTTACAGCGACAGCCTCAGAGATAACCCATATTCCGGAGCAGTTCTTCACTGTAACAATCAAGGAACTGCAAGATGAAAATTTCGGCATCGGCGGCAAATCCATCGACGAAATAAAACGTAATTACAAGCGATGAAACTTACATTACGACCCTATAAACCATCGGACGCAGCGATAATCACATCTTGGATAAAAGACGAGTATCGTATGCGCCAATGGTGCGCCGACAGATATAAGAGTTATCCTGTCACGCCCGAAGATATGAATTGTTTTCACAGTCGGTTTATGGACGGTGAAACGTCTCGCGCTTTAACGATGTGTGACGGTGATGAGGTCGTTGGATATATCACCCTGCGCATACCTGCTGAAGATAAAGCGGAGCAACGTTTAGGCTTTGTCATTATTGATGATTCAAAACGAGGGCGTGGACTCGGAAAAGCTCTTGTCAGTATGGCCACAAACTTTGCATTTGAAAAATTGGGAGCCTCAAAAGTATCGCTGGGAGTCTTTGAAAACAACTCAGCTGCGATACATTGCTATGAAGCAGCGGGCTTTCATCGTGTTTCAAAAGCGGAGCCAGAAAGTTATGTCTGCCTTGGTGAAACATGGAAATGTATTGAGATGGTGAAATATCTTATTCCCTAAATTTCGATTGCATGACACCCGTAAATATCCTCGACATCAAAGACAGGGCGCAGTTCCGACAGTGGCTGATTGAGAATCATGCCACAGAGCGGGAGTGCTGGGTGGTGGCGAAGCGTGGTAAAACTCAGCCAGAGGACGCGCTCTGGTATCTTGATGCCGTCGAGGAGGCTCTGTGTTTCGGTTGGATTGACTCTACGTTGAAAAGCGTCAACGGAGAGCCGCTGCAACGCTTCGGACCGAGAACTAAATCCGGCAAATGGACCGAACTCAACAAGGAGCGGTGCCGCAGATTGGAGAAATTAGGACTTATGACTGAAAGCGGGCGCAAGGCTTGTCCTAATCTTACTGAAGAATTTGAGATTATGCCGGAGATTGTCAAGGCTTTCAACTTCAAATTGCGAGTTACGGCTTTCAAGTTCTGCCTGCCCCATTCGGATAGCTGATTGAGTATCGGTATCAGTGATTTACCCAGTTCGGTAAGTTCATACTCGGTGCGTGGGGGAACCTCTGCATAGAGTATTCGTTTGACAAGCCCGACAGATTCGAGGGTCTTCAGATGTCCTGAAAGAACTTTGGGAGATATGTCCGGGATTGCACGGAACAATTCATTGAACCGCATGACTCCGAACTCATCAAGAATGACGAGAAGAAGCATCGACCACTTGTTGGCGAAGTGGGCTATCACGTTGCGCATGGGACACGTTGCCACGCACGAATATTTTTCTGAAATTTTTTCGGCCTTCATCTTGTTGATACTGACTAAAAGTGAGTTTGAAGTAAGTGGCTACTTTCAAAGTAACCTCTTGCGGAGCAATGCTTTGATGTATAACTTTGCACTATCCGAAGGGTAGCTGTTATCCTTTGCAAAGTTAACAAAAACATAATGAATACTCAAATTATGACTGAACCCAGTATCAAAATTCCGGCATCGGTTAAGCCTGAGGGAAAGGCTACGTTTGTGATGCTCGGAACCGGCTTTGACGAGATTGAAGCCATCGCTCCTGTCGATGTGATGCGTCGTGCAGGAATGGAGGTTTACACCGTTTCAATGACGGAAAACCGCCTTGTAAGAGGTGCTACCGGCAACAATATCGTAGCCGACATGACGGTTGCAGACCTTAATCCTTCGCAGATTGACTGGCTCGTATTTCCGGGCGCAGACAAAAGCGAAGCTGCCGTAAACATCGACAAAGAACTTCAGAACATCGTAACGGCTCATTGGGAGAATGGTGGCAAAATCGCCGCAATCTGTGCAGCTCCGGCTCTCGTTCTCGGCCCGCTCGGAATTATCTCAGAAA
>JAETNO010000040.1 GCA_021768245.1 Bacteroidaceae bacterium
CAAAGTAGCATCACACACCATCATAAATCTTTTGTAAACCCTCTCAACGGGCACATGTCAACACAGGGGTCAATTTAAATAATTTTATGGGGGTCAATTTGTTGGGAATATCCATATATGATTTAAGGTATAGGAAATTCGTCTTAAATCCTCCCACCATTGAGGTCTCTGAACTTGGGAGGATTGATGACCGCACATTCAAATTGATAAATCCCGAAGGTCGATACTTCGCCACGTTATATCTTCCCGGAGAATATCGAGAAAGATATTACCCTAATGCACATGTCGAGCCTCATTTTGCCGACGGGGAGACTTCAGTCGAGGAATTTCTCGGGCGTGCGCAGAATCCTGATCTTGACATAGACAATCAATATTGGAAAGCCATGCGCATGGAGAGCCCCCATGCGTATCGGCTAATGGTGCATATGCATGAGCTTGGAGGAGAGGAAAGTTCCCCCATAAATGATCTTAACTATGCGCGTGCGCTGAAAGAAATTGTAAAGCAGGATAGATATTACAAAGGCAATCTTGATAAGGCTCTTTCCGACGTGGCGAAATTAAGCGAGACCATAACCGACAGCGGGTCACAGTCGGATATAAACACGTGTACTGACTTTCTCCGGCTCATCTCAAGCGTAAGGACATCGCTGGCATACGATTCTATGATGTCAGACAATTCAGACAACGAATGGATAGACAAGGAATATACCGCATGGCACAATCTGATGGAGGCTATGGCTTATTATCTTGACTATCTCTATTCGACCGAGACGTATCGTGCGGTTCCTGAAGTAAAGAACAACCGGATTATCAGTTGGCTGGACTACAGGCGTGAAACACTTGAAAAGGAACGTGAAATTCTTTCCGGTGAATTGGTTTATGCAGTAGCTCCAAGCACAGCTGATTCACTCAAAAATCCAGCGGATTATGACAACCTCTTTTCGACCTTCCATGACTATTCAGATCCGTCCTATTACCATCCCATGTGGAATGAGGTAAAATATGCCTTTGATGAATGGAGATATGCACGAATAAAGGTTCCTGAAGGACTTGATGCCCATAAGCGTCTTTCTTATGAAGAATATTCCCGTGAAGTGGTTGATAGTGTGTTTTCCTGCATTGAAGGATTGGATTGGCCCGGATTCAGACCTGCCAAATAAGCTTATAACACCATTTTACTGTCAAGTAATTATCAAAATGAAGATCAAAATTTCGGCTTATATGACATAATTTAAAATAATATCGTTTGACAATAAAATACAACGAATATGTGCGTGTCAGAAAAAGTCATAAGAATAAAGTCTCAGGATATATGTACCAAAGAAAGGCATCCTGAAGACATCATATCTAACTTGTGTGAATATGTAGAGTTCATAAATGAGGCATATAAGGCAATTTTCTTGTGGTGTGGACGTTTCCGTGACGCTTTGATGGAAACTGTGGGAAAGAAATTATTATATGATAGCGGCAAAAATAAATCGAATGAGACCACCCTAACCGATACGGAATTTTGCAAAATTCTTACGGACTTACTAGAACGCCATAAGGGGAAGTCTCTCAATTATCCCCGGATGTGGCCTAACATTTACGGTGTTGAGGAAGACTATGAGTGATATTACAAGTACGCTGCATAATTTAATGCAATAAGGTTATAACTAGCTCCTTAAGATGCTTGAATATTCAATAGAATGGCTGGGGCTATGTCGGCCATTTCTTTTGAAGGTGATGTGAAGATGCGGGCTGGTGGGAATGAAAACGCCTATCGACTGGAGAAAGGCATGGATTGTTGTTGAGCCGACAAATTTCATGCCTCTTTTCCGAAGGTCTGCTAAAAATGCGTCTGAAATTCCGGAAGTGGTTGACTTGTGATCAAGTATTGATTCTCTGGGACAGAAGCCTGATATATAGGCATTGAAAAGGCCTAATTCCTCCTGAATAGCTTTGAAAACAGCGGTATTCATGACTGCTGCCTTTATTTTGGCACGGTTGCGGATTATGTTGGGCATAGACATCAATTCCTCAATATTAATCAAGCATACAAATAAAAATAATATCTGTTCCCAATTTGTTTCTCATGCTGTGGATGTTGAGTAGTATCGTTGCTGTATATCAATGTGTTATGTAATACAAATTGGATAATAGCCTAATACACCTTCATTCGAAGGCTGGCAGCTTTCATGCGGAAAGTGGAAGTAAAGAGCAAGCTCTTCAGATAGACATACAACAATCATTTTCACACAATCTCATAACCAATAACCCCAACATCAATATGTCTGACAAGAAACAGATGATGGACATCAAGGCCGTCAAGTCGGTATCTGCCGCTGTTAGCGACGAGCATCAGCGCAACTGGAGAGATGAGCTTTTCGAGCGGAAGGCCAAAGCCCCTGATCACAACTACGACCGCTCACGCACCGTACTGAACTTCCAGATCGGGCGCGGCGGAGTAATCACACCCATTGATAAGACCCGGCGCATCGGCGAAAAGGTCGATGCCATCATTGCGTACAGGACTAATCCTAAAGCGAGGATAACCGCCATATCCAACCGTGCCGTTTCAATCGTATTCGGAGGCAACCGCGAGCGTATGCGCCAGTTGGCTTTCGGTGACCAAACTCTGAACGAACATTCGGAAGACAACAGTCATCTGATACGGCAATCCGGAATCGAGCAATGGGCAAAGGATGTGTATGGCTTTATATGCCGCGAGTTCGGAGAGGACAACATCGCCTCGTTCATCGTTCATCTCGACGAAATGAATCCTCACGTTCATTGCGTGTTCGTGCCGATAACCCCGGACGGGCGACTATGCGCCAAGGAAGTCATAGGCGGCAAGAACAAAAACGAGGCCCGTCAACGCATGAGGGAACTGCACACGCGCTTTGCCGAGGTGAACCGAAAGTACGGTCTCGACCGTGGCGATGACATACGCGAAAGCGGTGCCCGGCATCGTTCGACCGATGAATACAACCGACTGCTTCACCGTGAGAACTCCATGCTCGAATCGCTGATTGGCGACAAGCAGATGCGACTGGTTAAACTTGAAGAACAAATCAGGAAAGCGGAAACGCGTGTCAAAAGGCTTACGACCATGATTGCCAATCTTGAAAGGCAGGAGATGGAACTGAATGACGAGATAGCCCATTTGAAGGCGGACATAGAAAATGGTGCCGGTGATGTTTCCGAATTGCGTTGCCGCATAGCCTCCCTTGAAGCCCAACTTGAATCTACCGGACAGAAACTCGCCGACAAACGCCTCAAACTCAAGAATGCTGACCGGCAACTCGCCGACCTTCAGGATGAGCTGCATACCGTCAAAGAAAAACGCGACAATGCGCAAAGAGATTATCAGGAGTTCACGGACAAAAACCAGGAACAGTTACTCATGAGGCTGACCGATGCCGTCTTCGCCAAAATGGTTGTCGATGTTCGTTCCATACTTGCGGAGTTGCCCCCGGAACAAAAAAACGATTTAGGCAGAGAATTTCTGACAGCAATCGCAGAGCAGCCCAACGAGATTCTGAAGTGTGCAATGTATCTCTTTCTGGGTTATTTTGATGGTGCAACCCGGTTCGCCCAATCATGTGGAGGCGGTGGAAGCGACACATCGCTCCCTTGGGGGCGCAAGGACGATGAAGACGATCGCCGCTTCGCTTACCGCTGCATGATGCAGGCTCACCGAATGATGAAACCCTCTCAGCCCAAACGCGGTATGCGCCGCTAACGGCAAAAATACTTTGCTCCTAACAGTCCAACTCTCAGAAAAAATGATTAACTTTGCATTGTAAGCCGAAATAGCGAAATGACCTCATCGCCTTGGCGCTTTGCCTTGGCAAAGAACATTATCACAACGACATAACGGCGAAAGCCGTAAACAAAAATATTGGACGCTCCAACGTAGTCGCTTATAGGCTTTGGTCAGCCTTGCATAGCTACGTTGGAGTTTTCGTTTTTTAGATGGAAATAATTAACAATATAGATAAGACATTGAAAGACGACATGCTTTCCACCATCCGAGATGGCAGCCGCCTTTCCATTGCCGCGTCTTGTTTTTCCATCTACGCTTTTCAGGAACTAAAAGAGCAACTTTCAGAAATCTCCGAACTCCGGTTTATCTTTACCTCTCCCTCTTTTATCACTGAAAAGACTGACAAGCAGCAGCGTGAGTTTTATATTCCCCGGCTCAACCGTGAGCGCAACCTCTACGGCTCTGAATATGAAATCAAACTACGCAATGAGCTTTCGCTGAAAGCCGTAGCTAAAGAATGCGCCGAATGGATTCGCCGTAAAGTTTGTTTCAAGTCTAACCGATCAAATGCCGGTATGCCGAGCATGGCTGTTGTCGATGATACCATTTACTCTCCGATAAATGGCTTCACGACAGTCGAACTTGGTTGTGAACGTGGCAACAATATTGCTACCGCCATAACAAAGATGGAGGCTCCGTTTTCACAACAGTTCCTCCAAATCTTCAATCAGATATGGAATGACAGCGAACAGCTCCAAGTCGTTACTGAGCAGGTTCTCGACAACATTACAAATGCTTACAAGGAGAACTCGCCGGAGTTTATATACTTTGTGACGTTATATAATATCTTTAATGAATTTCTTGAAGATATTTCAGAAGACGTACTGCCCAATGAGGCAACCGGTTTCAAGTCGAGCGTGATATGGAATAAGCTCTACAATTTCCAACGTGATGCGGCACTTGCCATAATCAACAAGTTGGAAAAATACAACGGTTGCATCCTTGCCGACAGCGTGGGCTTGGGAAAGACCTACACAGCTCTTGCGGTAATAAAATATTATGAGAATCGCAATAAGTCGGTGCTTGTTCTTTGCCCTAAAAAACTCCATGACAACTGGATTACCTACCGTAGCAACTACATCAATAATCCTCTTGTCGGCGACCGTCTACGTTATGATATACTATATCATACTGACCTTTCGCGCTCCTCGGGGCAGAGCAACGGACTTGACCTTGAACATATAAACTGGGGCAATTACGACCTCGTGGTGATTGACGAGAGTCATAATTTCCGTAACGGTGGGAAAATCACCACCGACGAGAACGACGAGAATCCGCGCGAGAACCGCTATCTCCAACTGATGAACAAGGTTATACGCGCCGGTGTGAAAACCAAAGTGCTGATGTTGTCTGCCACGCCGGTTAACAACCGCTTCAACGATCTGCGCAATCAGCTTGCACTCGCTTACGAGGGCGATAGTTCAATTATGGATGCGCAACTGCGCACAACAAGCTCACTTGACGATATATTCCGCCAGGCTCAGACCGCTTTCAACCGTTGGTCGAAACTCCCTGCCGAAGATCGCACCACTAAAGCCTTGCTCGAATCGCTTAACTTCGATTTCTTTGAGGTACTCGACAGCGTGACCATCGCCCGTAGCCGAAAACATATCGAACAATACTATGACACCTCCGACATAGGCAAGTTTCCCGAAAGATTGAAACCAATCTCCCGGAGTCCGAAACTCACCGACCTGCCAACGGCTGTCAGCTTCAACGATATTTTCGTCACCGTCACAGAGTTAAATCTTGCAATTTATACTCCCTCCGATTTCATATTACCCAGTCGCCTGGAGAAATATATTGAAACCCGCGAAGACGGACGCTTCAGCAATCTTTCACGCAGCGGTCGCGAGCGCGGTATCCGTCAGCTTATGAGCATCAATCTGCTCAAACGCCTTGAAAGTTCTGTCAATTCGTTCCGGCTTACCCTTGAAAGAATACGCAAATATATCTCCACCACCATCGAGACCATCGATACGCTTGCCGAGAAGCAAAGTGTATCAATGGTTTGCGACTACGATTTTTCCTACGGTCTCGACTTCGACGAGCGCGAAGACTCTGTTTTCATCGGAAACAAAAAGACAAAGATTGCTCTCGAAGACATGGACTATATCCAATGGCGTGGTTACCTCGCCAAAGACTTCGACAGCCTCACAACACTGCTTTTCATGCTCGAGGACATCACCCCCGAGCACGATAGCAAGCTGCAAATGCTCATCGAGGAGATACGCAACAAATTTGGCCGCCCCATAAACGAAGGAAACAAGAAGATTATCATCTTCACCGCATTCTCTGACACGGCACAATATATCTACGACAATATCGCACCGCTTATTAAAGAGCGAACCGGTCTAAATACAGCCCTCGTATCAGGCGACGTGGAGGCTCGCAGTACCCTGAAACAGCGAGAAAAAATCGACTTCAATAAAGTGCTTACGCTTTTCTCTCCCATCTCAAAAGAGAAGTCTGCGCTTTACCCTAATATCAATGAGGAAATTGATGTGCTTGTCGCTACTGACTGTATCTCCGAAGGTCAGAACCTTCAGGACTGCGACTTTCTTATCAACTACGATATACACTGGAATCCAGTCCGCATTATTCAACGCTTCGGTCGTATCGACCGTATAGGTTCACGCAACGAGGTGATACAGCTCGTCAACTACTGGCCAGACATGGACTTGGACGACTATATCAACCTTAAAGGGCGTGTCGAGGCTCGCATGAAAGTGTCGGTGCTCACCGCTACGGGTGATGACAACCCACTTTCCATCGAAGAACAGGGCGACCTCAAATATCGTCGCGACCAACTCGAACGCCTTAAAGAAGAAGTCGTTGACATTGAGGAGATGAACACCGGCGTTTCAATCATGGACTTGGGCTTGAATGAGTTTCGCCTTGACCTGCTCGACTACATGCGTGACGGTCACGACATCGAGCATACCCCGATGGGGCTTCACGCCCTTGTCGCATCGGAGCATGATGCACCGCAGGGCGTGATATTCGTTCTTAAAAACCGCAACAACGGCATCAATATCGACCGCAAGAATCGGCTGCACCCGTTCTACATGGTCTATATCTCCAAAGACTCCGAAATAATCGTTGACCACCTCGACCCCAAAGTCATGCTTGACCGTATGCGCCACCTATGCCGTTGCAAGACGCAACCGATTATGGAACTATGCCGCAAATTCAATGCCGAGACGCGCGATGGCCAGCGTATGGGTACATACTCCCGGCTTCTTGGTGACGCTATCTCGTCGCTCATCAAGACTAAGGAACAGACCGATTTATTCTCTTTTCTTGATGGCGACAGCGACGCCTTGTTCAGCAACGAAGTCCGTGGTCTTGATGATTTTGAACTGATTTGTTTCCTCATAATCCGCTGACTATGTACGGACTGCCGCAGACCACTGAAGTGAAACGTTCGTTGCCTAAAGCGCAGCTTTATAGGCAGTATGATTGGAAACCGTCGCAACGCGATGGCTTCGATGCGGTTGTGGCACGTCTTGACTTCACACACTTCATTGTCCCCAAGACCCTGCCGGCCAT
The DNA here is from genome assembly GCA_021768245.1 of Bacteroidaceae bacterium. Classification (GTDB taxonomy): domain Bacteria; phylum Bacteroidota; class Bacteroidia; order Bacteroidales; family Muribaculaceae; genus Duncaniella. Next base: position 7,361 of record JAETNO010000040.1, read on the forward strand.
AGCCGAGGGTGTGGAAGTAAAAGCTATTTTTGTTGTTGACGTGTTGCTCAAGACTCGCGATATCGACCTCAAAAATATTACCTTCCTTGCTAAGAGCATACCTCAGCGTATAGTCTATGCCCTGCGCTACGAAGATTCGGTGCGGTTAGCTGTTTATCACGACAGACTTTTCACCGCTCCGTGGCAGCCCGAAGAGAACGCTACGCTCCCACTCGTCGGCATCAATCTGGATGCCATCTGGGAAAATATTGTTACTCATATCGGGAATTTCTCGGTTGGATCCGACAAATCTCTATCCGAGCAAATCGCCGCCGACAATGAACGTGCGCGGCTCGAGGCTCAAATCGCATCACTCGAAAAGAAAATGTTTGCCGAGCGTCAACCGCGCCGCAAACGTGAGCTTTATTCTGAAATAAAGAAATTAAAACAGAGATGCAAATAGAATCACAGATAGAACAAACAATTTGCAGATATATTGTTGAGGTATATTTGCAAAATAGCTGTATGCCACAAAATTATTTTAAATCTTCATATAATTTATATGGTTGTAAATTTATGGAGATTCTAAATGCCAAGGAGATTTGCAAAGATGACATAAGCGCATATATTGGACATGAAGATGATAATATTTATATCTCTTTAAGCGGCAGGTATTTAGAGCCAGGCCACCATTTTGAAAGTTTACAGAATGAGGACTCGGCGTGGATTAAAGCCTTCCCTCATTTTAATAGAATAATTCAATCATTATTTTTTGTAAAAAAATTATACGATAATGGATTAATCTTAATTCTAAAAGGAGGCGATGATAAATTAGGTGGAGTTGACGATGACATCACAAAGTCTATTCCGCATTTTCTTAAGCATAATTCTTTACTTCATTTTCTTGAAAAATCATGTTATAGCGAAATCATTCCTACATCTGAACTAATAACCTTATGCAATAACAATTTCAAGGATGCAGAGCAAATACGCTATGAAAATCAGGTTCAGATTAGTTTTGCTGCTCTAAAACGAGCCAAAAGGAGTAACTATATTGCTATTTCAATTGGACTGTTAACACTTATTACATCAGCAATATTGACAAAATGTGTAAATACAACAATTAATGAAGGGCAACACAAAGAACTAATTGAAACTATTAAAAATCATCATAATGGAGAAACTGAGAATGCAAAGTCGTGATGTCGTAGGCTGCAACGTGGAGAAGATTGCCGCGTTGTTTCCGCATTGCGTCACGGAGCGACTAAATAAGGACGGCAAGTCGGAACTTGCTATCGACTTCGACAAGCTTCGGGCGGAGCTGTCGGATGAAGTGATTGAGACGGGGGAGGAGCGCTATCAATTCACATGGCCCGATAAGCGTGCTGCGTCGCGCCTTGCCAACGAGCCTACTAAAATGACCCTTCGCCCTTGCCGTGAGGAATCTGTTGACTACGACACAACACAAAATCTATATATCGAAGGAGACAACCTCGACGTGCTCAAATGCCTACGCGAAACCTATCTCGGCAAGGTGAAGATGATTTACATCGACCCACCTTATAATACAGGCAACGATTTCGTCTACAACGACGACTTCGCCCAAACTCGCGGAGACTTTGAGGCTCAGAGCGGCCTTTTCGACGAAGATGGCAACCAAACTGTTGACTCGATGGTGCGCAACACCGAAAGCAACGGACGCTTCCACACCGACTGGCTAAACATGATATATCCCCGTCTGAAAGTTGCCCGAGACCTCCTTTCCGATGACGGCGTTATCTTCATCTCCATAGATGACAACGAAGTTGAGAATCTTCGTAAAGTTTGTGATGAGATATTTGGAATTGAGAATCATATTGAAACAGTTGTTTGGAAGAATAAATATGGAGCCGGGGCAAAAACCATTGGTTTTATTAGTGCCCACGAATATATCTTAATCTATAGCAAACGGCCTATATCTGACATTACGTGTGAGTTCGTAGGCGAAGAGCGTGAAAAATACAATAAAAAAGACAGTAAATTTAGTTATAGAGGTCCATATAGAACTCAACCATTAATGACTAATAGTCTAGGAGATCGACCGAATTTGATGTATAGTATATATCATAACGGAGTTGAGATAAGACCTCGAAAACAGTGGGTATGGTCCAAAGAAAGGATGGATGCAGCAATTGCAAATGATGACGTTGAGTTTTCATTACAAAAAGATGGGACCTACACAGTTCGCTCAAAGTCATATTTGTATGACGAAAACGGTAAAATTAGACGAGGAAAACCTGTTTCAGTCTTGAATGGGCCATTTACTCAAGATGGAACTCAGGAAACACGTGAACTATTCAATGGAAAATCTATATTCGATTTCACAAAACCTTCTGAACTGATAAAATTTTTAATGGGTCTTGAAATCAATGGCGATGATTCCAAAGATTACATAATACTTGACTTCTTCAGCGGTAGTGCTACAACCGCACATGCCGTTATAAAACTCAATGCTGAGGACGGTGGGCATCGTAAGTTCATCATGGTGCAACTCCCTGAAATAACGGATGAAAAGAGCCAAGCCCGAAAGGCCGGCTACAAAACCATCTGTAAAATCGGAGAAGAGCGTATTCGCCGCGCCGGAAAGAAAATCAAGGAAGAATCCGGACTGCAAGGTCAAGACCTTGATATAGGCTTCCGTGTATTGAAGCTCGACACCTCCAATATGGAGGATGTATATTATACGCCTGATGCAATTGATTTCTATCAGATAGAAGGATTGATAAACAATGTTAAGCCCGACCGCACCTCAGAGGACTTACTCTATCAAACCATTCTTGAACTCGGCATCGAACTGTCGGCCAAGATTGAGCGCAAAGAGATAGCAGGCAAAGAGGTGTTCATTGTTGACGACGGCTATCTTGTCGCCACATTCGACAAGGATGTCAACGAAACTACTATTACGGAGATTGCCAAGATGCGCCCATCATACTTCGTTATGCGCGACGCTTCGGCAGCCAACGACAACGTTCTCGACAACTTCGAGCAAATCTTCCGCCACTATTCACCCGAAACCATCTGCAAAATCCTGTAATATGAAAAGTCTATATGAGCTATATCGCGAGTGGCTATCTTTACAGCCAATCTCAAGAGAATATGAGAATCGATTGAACCAAAAATTTATGCTTGAGTTCAATTATAATTCTAATCACTTAGAAGGCAACACCCTTACATACGGACAAACAGAATTACTTTTATTGTTTGATAAAGTTTCGGATCCTGCTGGATATTCCCAACAAATTGACCCCCATAAAATTATTTAAATTGACCCCTGTGTTGACATGTGCCCGTTGAGAGGGTTTACAAAAGATTTATGATGGTGTGTGATGCTACTTTGA
>JAETNO010000041.1 GCA_021768245.1 Bacteroidaceae bacterium
CTCTCCGGGGTCACCAAGCCAAACGGCAAAATGCAGAAAACCTCTGAAATCCAGACGATTTCGGAGGTTTTTCGTTTATCCCAACCGGCATTTCGGAGCAAAATAATGAGGGTGTGCGGTGGCCCAAAAGGGTACATTCGTCATCGGCGCGAAAAGTGTACCCTTTTAAGGGTTCTGACCGCTAATCCTCAATACATTACGATGATTTATTTTGCCCGAAAAACAGGTGTGTCCAGGGGCTGCGAGGGTACACTTTTTTGATATATACCCGATTGTACCCTTTTTCGTACCCTCGTAAGCCTATTATGATATGATTTTCAGTTCGTTGCCTTGAATTTGCAAGATTGAGAAAAATTTTGTATCTTTAATGTAACACTAAAACCACATCAAAGTATGAAAAATGAAAATTTCTTTAATGCGACTTTCATCGCTCGAAAAGCAAGGGTACTGCGTAACGGTGAGGTGCCCATCATTATGCGTATCACTATCGCCGGACAACGTGCAGAGATCAACATCAACCGTACTGTAAACCCTGCGTTGTGGAACTCGGCAAAGGGAGTGTCCAAAGGCAAAACCCGCGCCGATGCTGAACTCAACCGCTATCTTGAAACAGTACGGACTAAGCTGTTCGCCATCCACACGCAGATGGTGGCGGAAGGAGTGCTTATCAATCCCGACACGATGAAGAAACGCTTTATAGGTGCTGATGAAAGCACCAAAGTGAGAATGTTTCTTGAAGTGTTCCGCGAGAACAACGAGAAATACCGCAAGCATATGGAACTGGGCGACATCGCCGAAGGTACTGTGCTGCGCTGGGAGCGTTGTGTTGTCTATCTGGAGGAATTCCTGAAACTCCGCCGTAAGGTTGCCGACATCCCTCTGCAAGATGTCACGATGCCGTTGATTGACGACTTCGAGCTATGGTTGCGTACAGTCAAGGGTTGCGGGCATAATTGCGCTATCCGTTACATCAGCACAATCAAGAAGATAATCCGTGATGCGGTCAATTTCAAATGGATTGACCGTGATCCGTTCTATGGCAGGACTTACTCCAAGAAGAAAACCCAACGTGAGAGTTTGAGCGAGGCTGAACTCAACGCCATCATGTCACTTGACCTCAAGGAACTGCCACGCCTTGAAATGGTGCGGGATGTGTTTGTGTTCTGCTGCTTCACCGGGCTTGCCTTCTCCGATGTGTCCGCGCTTACCGCTGACAAAATCGTGACTGATGCCGACGGTGAACAATGGATACGCAAGCGCCGGGAGAAAACCGATGAGCTTAGCTCAATCCCGCTGCTTGAAATTCCCCGGCAGATCCTTGTGAAATATTCCGGTCACCGTAAATTGGCCGGAACTGACCGACTGTTGCCTGTGCTGTCCAACCAACGTTGCAATGGGTATCTCAAAGAGATTGCTGACCTTGCCAAAATCACCAAGAAATTGACAACCCACGTTGCGCGCCATACATTTGCCTGTATGTCACTTGACAATCATGTGGCAATCGAAACAATTTCAAAGATGCTTGGCCACGCCAACATCAAGACGACCCAACTCTATGCCCGTATGCAGGACAAAACCATTTCGGAAGATATGGTGAAAATGCGCCAAAAATTCGACTGTGTGATGATGAACTGACATCAGGCAACGAAAAACAAATGACAACGGCAACCGGGCGATGGGCTTCGGTTGCCGTTGTTTATCAAATGCTTACCCCATCGTTAACAATCTGGGGTATAAGATAAGAATACCAGACGACTCCTAAATTGAACCCATCTTTACGAACAATCGTAAAATCATCAAACTCTATTGGTGTGCTTTGCAGGAAGGGTTCACCAGAATAGACACCAAGGAATGCGAACTGTTTTTCTTGCGCCGTATAAATATGTCCTTTGGAAAATAACTGATTTATAGGTCTTGATATTACCAAGCTACCCGAAGAACCCGGAAATAGTTTTGAATCAATGAGCACATATGGCAAACCATTGAAATGTCCACCCCAACGAGAAGCAATAATTCCTGATTTTACAATAGGATATAGATTATGAGTGTCATAAAATCCCTTTGGATAACCAATAGTAATTACATCATCACAAACCTCAACATCTATCAAATTTTTACCGGGTAGATCATTTTCTGAAACTCCGGCATATCCTATAATATTGTTTGATGAGTCTGCGACAGCGGAATGTATCAAGTCTATTACATTGACCGCGGCGATATCAACAACTGGATTTTTATGTATTTTTACACGTTTTCGTAATTCTTCGTTATTTAAGGTTATTGGGAACCATTTTATTTGTCCATTATCATTTTTACGCAGATTAAATGTTAATTGATCCGGCAATATAAGGTTTCCACTCCTATCCATTTGGCCAACTACATGTTTGTTAGTAATTAGCCATAATTCGTTAATTTGTTGCCAAGCGTTACCATCTGCATTAATCTCATCCTCTCCAAAAGTTTGGTAAAAGAAACCAGAACCTTGGCTTTGCCCAAAAGGTGTTTGGACTTGGATAATTGTGCTAATGAGATTTAATTTGTCATTTAACGTCATAACTGAATGTATTTTAATACAGTTAATAACAAAATCCGTGCCACCATCATAAAGTGACATAATGTCATATGTGACGATGACACAGATAAAATAATTGAATTTGTTCTAATTCCTTGTATCAGCCGAATTTGGGTCGGTAGTTGGATTGCAGGAAGGTTTCAATATCTTCCTCGGCATAGAGGATTTTACCGTCAAGCCGGTAATATGGGATTAGACCCCGGTCGCGGTAATCCTGCGTGGAGCGTCGGCATACTCCGAGTAGTTCTGACAACATGGCGTCGGTGATGAACCGTTTGCCGTGGAGCAATGGGTGGTATTCCTCTTTCAACTGTTGGCACATGGCGGTGATGTCGTCGGCTTGCGCAGTAAGGCGCACTATGCGCGGGTCGGTGGCGGTGACTGTTTCTTTCATTGCCCCGCTCCTTCCTCTTTGATGATTAACTTGGCGATGTCGCCGCCCTTGAACTGCGAGAGCCTGCCGAGGTGGGAGAACCCGATTTTGCCTCGCTCTTTCATCGTGCGGAGTTTCCGCTCGGATATGTGGAGATAGTCGCAGGTCTGCTTGGTGTTGAGCCAGTCCGACAATCTTTTGTCGCGCAGTTCGTTATACATTGCCTTGACGGTCTTATGGAGAAAATCGACGCGTTCGATAAGTGCGTCGAAAACCTCACGGTCAATTTCAATGGTGTCCATAAATTTGTGGATTAAGTGGATTTTGTAGTGGTGTTTGTGTGGGATAAAGTCTTAAAAAGTCGGCGGGTATCCCTCCCGCCGACTCACCACTAAATCCACAATCAAATTAAATTTATGACTGCGATTCAGTGGCAAAGTTAGCGATTTATTTCCGTATTTCCATGCTATTGCACGGGAAATCAGTTAAAACCGATGGCGTGGGCCTCGCTTCTTTTTACGCTGCATACGGCGGCGGAAATCTTCTTCATCGGGATTGAACGACTGACCCTGCTGGAACAGGTCAAGACCCGGAATTGGCAGGTCATAGTCGCCGAAGTCTGAAACGGATTGGGTGACGGTGGATTGAGATTGTACGTTTGTGGAGTGCTGCTGGCTGTCCGATGTTTGGGTATCCTGTGCCGTATAGGTCTGCGATTGATTATCGAAACCGGTATCTTTGGGTGTCGGCTCCACCGTTGGAACAACAATAGGTGTCGTAACATCGGGTGTATCGGTAGGTGCATTTGCAGGATTGTTGAACCGCTCGTTGATGGCATTTGCCGAGAACTCCTTGCCTAACCGGGAACCGTTCAATACCGTCATGGCATTGTGGTCGATGAATGTAACACCATATATGCGCCCTTCCTCCGTGTAGCGGAGAACAATATCAATGTTCCGTGCTTTCAATTTAGCGATGAAATCAGACTTGCCGGTGGCAACCGCAAGCACATCGGCGACTTTACGTTTCGTGGGCGTAATATCAATCTTGTCCTTAGATTGCTCAAACCGCCCGTCAATGGCGGTGCGACTTGCGAACTTACCGAGGCGCGATGCCTTGAACGGCGTTGCGATTGTCTCGCCGCTGTCGTTGGTGGCAAAATACACTAACCCGTGGTACTCTCTGCCGTTGACCCTTCCGTCTGTCTGCTCACATCTCACATTATATAATGAGAGTATGGCGTTATATTCGCCGATGGTCTGAAACTTGTAGCGCATACCGACCATTTTGACGGTGTTAGCAACCTGACGCTTGATGTCGCCCGACGGGTCAACCTTGCGTATGGGCGCATCGGGTATGATTTTTTCTCGTTGCGCCTTATGGAGATTGTATTTTTCCTCCAACTCGGTCGTGATCCGTTTGCTCCGGCGAAAGAGAAAATCCTGATTGAGCCTCTTGCCCTGCTCGTTGACATTGACGGTCACTATATGGATGTGGTGGCGGTCAATGTCCATATGCTTATAGATTATGAAGGGCTGCTCACCGAAGCCGAGTTTGTCCAGATACTCGCGGGCGAGGATTTCATACTGCTGCTCCGTCAGTCTGTCATCGGGGTGCGGATTGAGGGAGATATGAAGAACAGGTTTCTTTGTCTTGCCCATTTTCGGCATGAACAGATTGAAATTCTCCACCATGTGGGCAATGTCAATCTGACCGTCTGCCGGAATTATTATCTTGTTTGCTCCAAGCACCCGACCTTCCTCCCGGTTCATCTTTTCGCCGTTGTATGCCAACGCCCCGTAGAGCGATGAGCCTATCGAGATTTTAGCGACCATTGCTGCTCGAATTTTTCCGACAATGATACGACTTCCGACATAACCCCGACCATTTCAATGGTGAGTTTCTCCAACTTGTAGAGAGCGGTCATCGCTTTTTTCTCGGTGAAATTCTCCCGGAGGGTTCTCACGGTAAGGTCGTAGTTCACGCTAACCTTTACATGGTGGCTGCACTTGTTGGCAACCGGCGGTCGCCCGCCTTTGTTGATGTAATGTGTCATAAAAAAGTGGATTAAGTGGTGAGTGCAACGCGGAGCCTCTGCCAACCGCAGGTTTGGAACAGGGATGCCCGACTTCGGAGGGTAGCCCCACATAGCAAGGTTGTTTTGTGGGAACGCGAGTTACCCAAAACCTTTTCGGTTTCCGAAAAGACACCTTGCTATGTACGAGTGTACATCTTACCTATTATGAAATAAGGATTTAAGCCCGTTATGACAGCCCGGTTTGCCATTAAAGGTGTACGAAAGTCGTACTCTCACGCCTTATTCCATGCCTGCGGAGGGTATTCAACCCCTCGGTGCTTATATAAAGTTACGAAAATTTCTCGGCAATTACAAACGGCGAGAAAAAATTTGGGCGAAATTCCGATGCTTTATACCGGATTTGGAGAGCTGATGACTGGTGATCAGAAAAATTTCGCCCTTGAAATGTTAAAAATTCAGCCTGATTTTCGGGAAATCCGGTGAAAAATGGTGCAAAACGTGGACATAGCCGGACATACTTGGACAAGATAGAATTAGCTGTAAAAATTACCATGAAACTTTTTGAAAAATTTTTTGTATCTTTATATAGAGATTGACGGATAATACTGCCTTCAAGGAGTTCAAATTACCGATACTATTAAGGAACTATCCAACGAACCGCAGTAATGTTTATAAATCTTACCGGAGTACATTGGAAATTTTTATAGGTAGATATGATAAAGGAATATACCATATCCTTTTGTAGAGTTCAATCCTTAGTATTTATAATAGAACTGCTGACACTACGATATTTGTATTATCCTTAATTACCATCTATCCAAAGGAATAACCAAAGTATCAAGGAAATAACATACTTACTATCTATATTAACTTAATGGCTATACAGCCGTAGTGTATAGATAGGAAACTACCACTTAATCCAAAAACAATTAAAGAATTATGACAATGACACGACGACACCAAACCCCGGCTTAATCAGCCGATGCCCTCCCGACAGCGGAGGAAGGCCGCCAATGGGCGACGGAGAAAGCTGTACCCTACACCAAGCATAGATGCTGCCGGCAATGCGCTCTGCCGATAGAAGCCCGGTCTATCCGTGTCAGAAGATACGCTGACGGCCACCGCTATGCCCTTACCCAAACATCAACACTTAAACAAAAATCTCTATGGCCAAAGTATATGAGTCCGACATAGACCCGGATGAATTCATCCGCTCGTTCCGTGATGACCCTTCCGGTCTTTCATCAATAAAAAGAAAGTCCACCGAAAAGAAATCCGAGGATACGCCTTCGGAGGACAAGACACAACCGACGGAGAACAAAACGGAGCCGCCAAAACCGACTCCAGTGACAAAGACATCCTCACCAAATACCACCAATGCGGAAAGCGAGTATCGACAAAAATACATCGCGAACACCGCATATCTGCGCCCTAAGCTGCGTTTTCTGATGGTCGAAATCAATCCCGACTTCATTCAGATAATCAAACGTATCATCTCCTACGAGATAAATTCGCCCTGTTCAATCAAATCGTATATCAACAACGTGCTGGCAGAACACTTCGAGCGATATGAGGCGATAATCAAGAAAAGGCTGTAAGATAGACGGAGGTGAGCATTGTAAAACAATTCACCTCCGTCTTTTAAGATTATCCTATTTTCGAGCAATTAATGTCGAATGATATAACGTAGCCAAATGGTGTCGTTGAATTGCTTTATGTTCTTGAGAGTGAGCAGTGTTGGTTTTTTATCCGGATCTTGTATGCCGTCGAATATTGCCGTCATACCTTTGCGCCCGTCAATCCCCGGTGCAATCATTACACTTATTTCATCAAGTAATCCGGCAGATAGAAAAGTGCCATTGATATTTCCTCCGCCAACGATACCAAGGCGGTTTATATCAAATTTATCATGGAGTATTTCAACTGCTCTTACTATATCTATTCCGTTATCTCCCACCGCTATCCATGAAATTCCTTGTGCGGTAAGATAGTCGTGATAGGCTCTTGGACATCTTTCATCGGTAATTACCAACAAGTGCTTCATTGCGGCATCATCCGGCCATTGAAGCGTGCCATGAGTGTCAAGGGCTATATCAAAATTGTTGCCATCAACAGCCTTATGGTGACCTGTTTTTCCAATGGCGACCGTATCAGTGCATTTGAATGGCTGCGGCAAAGCGTAATGAATCTGCTTTGTGACACGGCCTTCGAGTGTTGAATCGCAATGCAATTCATCAAGAGCCTCGTAATATGAATCGGAAGAGTCCAACTGTTCCGTCATGGCACAGTCTATTCGCCCGTCAACAGACTCCATCATGTGTGAGATTATAAATGGTCTCATCTTGCCTTATATAATTAGTTTGTTGATTTTTGCGAATATCAATCTATATGCTTGATGATTATTGCCGGTACACCCCCGACAACAGTTCGAGCCTCCACATCCTTTGTCACTACTGCTCCGGCGGCAATTATTGCTCCGTCACCGATTGTAACCCCCGGCGTAATAGTCACATTTGCTCCTATCCACACATCTTTGCCTATGTGAATTGGTCTGAATGTCATCGAGCCTCTTTTCGCCGGATCTGGGTCGTGGTTTATCGTTGCCATTACACAGTTATGCCCTATAAGAGAGCCGTTGCCAATGAAAATGCCTCCTTGGTCTTGAAATTTGCAGCCCATATTGATAAACACATTCTTGCCAATGTGCAGGTTCTTTCCATAATCGGAATATATGGGAGGAAAAAGCCCGACTGAACTGTCTATTTCCATGCCGGTTAATTGTGCCAGTAAACCCCGCAGTTCATCAGGGGTGTGATAACTGTTGTTGATTTCCATTGTTATGCGTATGGCTTCCTGCGAGGCTTTGTGCATAAATCTATGTTCAGGAGAATCATTTATTACCGTTCCATGAACAGCTACATATTCATTATATTCTTGTGATGTCATATCTTTTCAGTTATTGGAATAAAAATCATTTCTGAAAGCACTCGGACTTTTACCTGTCGCACGTTTGAAAAGTCTGGTGAAATGTTGCGGATACTGAAAGCCAAGGTCATAGGCGATAATGCTTATGTCGGTGTCGGTGGATGCCAGACGTCTTTTTGCTTCGTTTATAAGATATAGCGTGATTATGTCCTGCGGAGTGTTCCCGGTTTCCCGTTTTATCAAGTCTCCGAAATATCCGGGTGTCAGATTTGCTTTGTCTGCAAAATATGATACTTTCGGCACCTCATTCACAGTTGCTCCGGCAGAATAAATCTTGGACAGTTCATTCTCGAATGCCGTAACGACAGATGAGTTGATTTTGTGGCGTGTTATAAACTGGCGGTCGTAGAATCTGCTCAGATATTCAAGAAGAAGCTGTATATTGGCTGAAATCAGGTCCGCCGAATGGCTGTCAACCGGATGTTCCAATTCCAGACTTATTTTTTCAAGGCAATCTAAAAACATCTGCTTTTCAGATTCCGACAGATGTAACGCCTCCCGTTGTGAATAACTGAAAAAACCGAAACTGCCGATTTTCGATGCAAGAGGTGTTCCGCATATCAAATCAGGGTGAAACATCAATCCAACAACATCAGGGGCTAACGGCTCATCTGTGCTGTCAACATCAATTATCTGCCCCGGCGAGAAACTGACGATTGTACCTTCTTGATAATCGTAATATTCGCGCCCATATTTCAACGAACAGTTAGCTCCATTTTTGAGAAACAGTGCGTACACTCCATAATTCATCCGTATGCGGTCAATCCTTTTTGTGGCTTTTTTAAGGTCAATGACTGTGACAAGCGGATGGAGTGTAGTCAACCCGTATAGCTTGTTATATGCGTCGATTGAATCGAGCTTTATAGTGGTCGTATTTGTTTTCATACCGCAAAATTAGCCATTAAATTTCAGGTTTTTATCATCATCTTCAAATATGGTAGCTCCTGCCATAATCGTGGTAAGCGCAACTTATGGATAGTATCTAATTTTGCACCGATAAATAATCTTTTAACGAAATACTGAAATGAAAAATATTTTTAGCACCCTCTTGGTTCTGCTCGCAGTCACATTTTCTGCTTGCGCCACAAAAAGTTCGGATAGAGAGAATGACGGTCAACACTCCAAAACGCTGGTAGCCTATTTCTCGGCACAAGGACACACTAAGGTGGCAGCGGAAAAAGTTGCGGCAGTAACAGGCGGTGACTTGTTTGAGATTGTACCGGTCAATATCTATACCGAAGAAGATCTTGACGGTTGGAATGAAAGTGCAAGAGGCACACGTGAGTCAAAAGACCGTACCACACGTCCCGAAGTTGCAAATAAGGTTGACGGTTTTGAGAATTATGATACCGTTTATCTTGGTTTCCCTATTTGGTGGTTTACAGCACCTACTATCATCAATACTTTTCTTGAACAGTATGATACGGAAGGTAAGGTTATTATTCCGTTTGCAACATCCGGAGGCAGCGAATATGGGGATACGGAAAAAGATCTGCGTGTGTCCGCTCCCAAGGCAATATTCAAACCGGGTAAAGTTATTAACGGAATGGATGAACCACAAATAAAAGAATGGATTGACAGCTTAAAATAGGTATGTGATATGTTTCCCATTAAAAGTATCGCACGATTCCTTCTTGTATTTATCTTATTGGCAGCGGCAATCATGGCAACGGCACAAAACAAACTTTACATTACTGTCGGCAGCCGGACTTTGACGGCTACGCTGGCAGAAAATGCGGCGACAAGAAGTCTGATTCAACTTCTGGAATCCGGGCCAGTGACAATCAGTATGTCCGATTATGGAGGCTTTGAAAAAGTTGGAGGATTACCACAATCGTTGCCGACATCCGACACCCGAATAACTACCAATCCGGGAGATATAATGCTCTACCAAGGTCGAAACATAGTCATATTCTATAGCTCAAATACATGGAGCTATACACCCCTTGGAAAAATTGAGGGAGTAACAGCCACTTCCTTACGAGAGTTCTTGGGTAATGGAAATGTCAATATGACATTGTCGTTATCAAATACATCTGGAATAGATGATGTCGCTGCCGACAAGGAAAATAAACGTATTATTTATGACCTTCAAGGTAATAGACTTGAACAACCACCAACATCGGGCATATATATCATAGACGGAAAGAAAGTATTTATAAAAAACTGATTACTGATTATAAGAATATGAAGAAAAAAGTAATAACAACAGTCATGTTTGTCATATCACTTATGACTATAGATTCTCAAAATATGATTAACCCTAATACAAACACATCCCTTGCTCCAATTGAGCAGTTGGAACTGACACAGGAATGGGATAAGACTTTCCCCAAAAGTGACAAAGTTGACCATCGCAAGGTTACATTCGTTAATCGCTATGGCATTACGCTCGCGGCTGATATGTACACCCCTAAAGGAGTCGGGGGCAAGCTATCGGCAATCGCTATCAGTGGCCCATTCGGAGCGGTCAAGGAACAATCAAGCGGACTGTATGCACAGCAACTTGCAGAAAGAGGCTTTCTTACGATAGCTTTCGACCCGTCTTTTACCGGTGAGAGCGGAGGTATGCCTCGCCGTGTGGCATCTCCTGACATCAATACAGAAGACTTTTCGGCTGCAGTTGATTTCCTGTCAGTGCAACCGAATGTGGATGCAGACCGTATAGGCATACTCGGAATATGCGGATGGGGAGGCTTCGCAATCAGTGCCGCAGCCAACGATACCAGAATAAAAGCTACAGTAGCATCCACTATGTATGATATGTGTCGTGTGACATCAAACGGTTACAACGATGCTGACGACAATGCAGACGCGCGTTACAAGGCTAAAGAAACAATGAACGCACAACGCACTGAAGATTATCGCAACGGCTTCTATACGCGTGGAGGCGGTGTTGTAGATCCGTTGCCTGATGATGCTCCGAAATTCGTAAAAGAATATTATGCCTACTACAAGACTCCACGCGGATTTCATGCCCGTTCAGGCAATTCTACCGACGGATGGAATGTCACATCGGCATTGCCGTTCATAAATTTCACGCTACTCGACCGTGCCGGAGAGATACGTAATGCAGTAATGGTCGTTCATGGAGAAAAAGCCCATTCCCGTTATTTCGGTGAGGATGCTTTCAAGAAGTTGCATGGCGACAACAAAGAGCTACTGATAGTGGCTGACGCCAATCATTGTGATCTCTACGACAATCTAAACAAAATTCCCTTCAACCAAATTGCGACTTTTTTCAATACTTGGATGAAATAATGTCATCTAACTTGTAAAAGACTGATATTCCAAACACAATAATGGAACGGAGGAAATTCATCAAACGCTCTATATTTATGGCTGGTAGCATGGTGCTTGGAAATGCATTAATGACGGCATGTAAGAATGTTATACCTGAATCAGAGTCGCTTGCAAATGATTTTATAAATGTTGTTAGCAGTGGAACCGGGCAAAAAATTCTTGTGTTAATGAGCGCAGGAACTAAAGAAGGCAATACAGACCGTTTGACGAATGCTTGGATTGACGGAGCCGTTGCCGCAGGACACTCTGTTGTGAAAGCTAATATCGGCAATGTGCGCCTTGATGGTTGCCGAGGTTGCGGTGTTTGTCAACGAAATGGCAATCGTTGCGTCGTGAATGATTCCATGCAACAACTTTATCCAATCTTTGCTGAATGTGATACTATTGTAATGGCTTCTCCAATCTATTTCTGGACAATTACCGCAAAATTAAAATCGTTTATTGAACGGCTTTATGCAATTTCCGTTAATGATAAGTATCCGGCAAAGAATACTGTTCTGCTTATGACGGCTGGAGATGACGGTGAACACACTTTCGACCATGCCCAAAATTATTGGAAGATTGTTAGTGGGGTGCTTGGAAATAAAAGTATTGCTACTTATTTTGCCGGAGGGTGCAAAGGTTGTGAGGCAGATAATAGATACATAGACCCTAAACATCTTGAGAACGCCTACAATCTTGGTAGAAATTTGTAAATCATAAATTCAAAATCACAGGTCGTCGGCAAAACTGACGACCTTTTTTTATGAAATTACCCAACAACTTAATCAATATAATAATGAACAAGGTACTACTTGTTGATGCGTCATCTTCCGACCTTCGGGTTATGGCTGGCTTACTTACGAAAGCCGGCTATGACCCGATAACAGTGGAGGACTTTGACGCAGCGAAGGAAGCGGTGGCGAAACTGTCTCCGGGTGCTGTCGTTGTCGCGTCGATGAAATTCACCGGCGGCACGGCGCAGATGTTAGTGAACTGGCAACGACAAGAAAGATTGTCTTTCCCCACGATTGCCATAGTGGATAACCTCAATCCGAGTGAATTGCTTGAGCTTATGCGTAATGGCATAGCGGATATAGTCCAACGCCCTGCGATAGACAAGCAACTGACGGAGATTGTCGGGCAGTATGCCAAGCCGGAAAATATTGTGCTTCAGCTTGACAATACGTTGATACCGAGAGTCAGTAAGCAATTCAAGGATATTGAGAAATCAATCGCTGAGATTGCCGCTACCAACGCCAACTGTATCATCTTCGGTGAGTGTGGCACCGGCAAGGAGCAGATAGCCCGTCAGATCTACCTGCAAAGTTCACGGACACAAAAACCGCTTATCATGCTGGAGGCTGGCGGTGCGGCACTGGTCGGCAAACACGCCCCGGACTCAGACCGTAGCGAGATTTACGACCGCATTGAAGGTTATTTCAGTGAGGCAAAGGGTGGTACGATAATCGTGAAGAACATCCAGTTGCTCACTTTCGAGAAACAGTCGGTGCTGTTGCACATTCTCGAACAGGAACATCCCGATGTGAGAATAATATGCACCGCCAACGCCTCACTACTGAAAATGGTAGCCGAAGCAACATTCCGTGATAACCTGTTTTTCATGCTCCGTCAGACAAGTATCACCGTTCCACCCCTACGTGAAACGACCGAGGATATATCCGACATAGCGGATTATCTGCTATCTAAGTGCGCCCGAAAAAAGCAACAGCCGAAGAAACGGCTTGATGCCTCGGCAATCAAGGCACTTAGACTTCATCCGTGGCCGGGGAATATCCGAGAACTGAAAGATACAGTTCTTTTCGCCGCTTTCCATGCGGTCGGTGATACCATATCGGAGAGCGACCTCAAATTTGATAACGCAAAGCCCGATACAGCCGAGGACTTAACTCACCGCAATCCGAAAGCGGAGAAAGAACGCATACTCAAAGCCTTCAACCGTGCCGGAACATGGAAAGGTGCAGCCAAACTCTTGAATGTGTCGGAGAAAACTCTAATTCAACTCCGTAAAAAGCACGGTATCAACCCTGACGGTAAAATAGGGTCTTGACCACCTCGGGAAAAATGCGTAACTTTGCAGCGCAAAATAGCAAAGATTAGCGATTGGAGAGCCAATCGTATCAACAATACAGGATAACATAACTTCCGCATAAGTTCTATTGAGAATCTGCAAAATTCATTAATGACGAGCTTGGCGAGATGCTTATGCTATGCTTACTGCATAGCGTATAGTATTCAAGCTATCGTCATAGGCATTGCAGAGCCTTCAATAGTTAGCGTAGATACTATACGCTATATTTTTGCCTTAAATTCACCCTCGAAAATCTTAACCTTTTGAAAACACACGTTGACTGTTTGTAAATAGCCAATATTTAACATCCATATCACTGCACCTACTTATCTTAAATCGTATCAATCAATTACAGGTGAAGGCAAATTTTAACAAGCCTTAAATTTACGCTATTCGGTTATAATATCGCACGGATAAAATTCCTGCAATTCATTCAAAATTTATAACCGCAAAATGGCACGACAAATAATCATAATTGATGACAACGTATCCGATTCCAACGAGATAAAACGCCTCTTGTCAGGCTTTGGTGCAGATGTATTCCAAGCATTGCGTATAGGGCCGGCCAAAGAACATCTAACAAAATTCAAGACGGGCGACATTGTAATCTGCGACTTCAAATTGGCTGATGGCAACGCAGTTGAGTTGATGGAGTGGCTTGACAAAAAGAATATAGGATGCAGTGTGTTCGTTATAACTGATGTTGAAACAGTAGCGGATACCGTTGCCTCGTTCCGTGCCGGAGCAAAGGATTACATTAACAAGCGTCTTATCCGTGAAATGCTTATACCGAAAATCAAGACCTTAATCGGAAAGGATGATGACACTAATTTTCCGTTGCTGTTCTCACGCAAAAGCGACGGGTGCATAAAGGCTTACAGTGCAGCCCATGTCGTTGCGCCCACCAACTTAAACGTGATGATAATCGGAGAAAGCGGTGTTGGGAAAGAACCGTTGGCACGTGAAATATACGATGTGAGCCAGCGATGTGACAAACCATGCGTTATGGTGGACTGCGGTACGCTCCATTATCTTGCACTCAATAGCAACACGAAACAATCGCTGACATTGCTGGATGCCGTGGCAGCGCAATTCCGCAAAGCGCAGGGCGGCACAGTGATACTCGACAACATTCAGCACCTTTCGCCGGATATGCAGTCTATAATGCTCCATGTCATAGCCAACTGTAAACAGCCTCCGAGAATAATCGCAACAGCGTCGCCCGATATTACGGAAATGGTCGTTGAGGGTGGCTTTCTCTCGGCGTTGTTCTACAAAATCAAGGAGTTTACAATCAACTTGCCGCCTTTACGCGAATGTCAGGATGACATCATGCTGCTTGCCGATTTCTATCTCCGGCATTACAACAAAGAATTTCACAAACAGGTAAAACGGTTTGACGCTGCGGCACAAAGTGAGATGCGTGTACATTCATGGTCGGGCAATATCCGGGAACTGAAACACGTTGTCCGTGTCGCCGTTTTGAAATCACGCGGAGAGATCATCACACCGAAAGAATTGGACTTCGACACACCTAATACCGGCGCACACATTCAATTCAAACTAAAAACAGGCGACGAGAAAAACAAAATCACAGCCGCCATAGCCCATGCCGATGGCAACCTCACCAAAGCAGCCAACCTCCTCGGCATATCCCTTCACACCCTTCGGGAGAAAAGAAAGAAGCACGGATTGATATAACGTACCACTTTCAAGGTGGTATATTCAGCCGTTGGTGGTACGTTGTTTTGGCGGATTTATACCACTTTTAAGGTGGTATATTTGGGTATTGGTGGTATATTTTGTAACTTTGCGTCAAAGAAAATGATATGACGCAACTAAACAAACTATATTCACAATGGTTGGATGCCCAACCTTTATCTGCCGATGATGAACAGCGGTTGATCAGGCAGGTTCACCAAGTGATGCTACGTGAGGACTACAAGGTCTATCGCAAACTTCCGGGCGGAAAAACTACAAGTTATACCGTTCATGCAGGTAGGTATAAGACACGTCCAAATTCAGTGATAACCCCTACGGGCGAAAGATTTGAGTACGCCTCGCCCGAAGAAACTCCCGCTCTTATGTCGGATCTGGTGCAATGGTATAACAACGCTGTTGCCGAAG
>JAETNO010000091.1 GCA_021768245.1 Bacteroidaceae bacterium
GATTGATAAGTTCTTGAAAAGGTTATCGGGCGTTAAAGGCAATGCAGGGCGTTAAAGGCAGTGTCGGGCAGTAAAGACAACTTAGTTCAATAAAGGCATCGGTTCGGGGAGAGAGGTATAGGGTGATACGAATATGGTTAGCGGTAAGTCAGTCGAAGTCAGGCAGCGGACTCACATTTGATGATGATTTCTCCGAGGCCGGCGAGGGAGGCATCTTCAGAACTGGTGATGTTGCGGGCTTTTCTTGCAAGCTGTTCAACCGGAAGATAATTTGTCATCAGCGGCTTGGAGAGGGTCGGTTTCTCGACCGGAGCCTTGACCGGTTTCTTGGCACTCTGTTGGCCGCGCTTGATTTCGATTGCCTTGAATGAGTTTGCTTCATCGGATATGTCGATCTCAGCTTCATCGGGTGTGCCGGATTCATCGGCGGATCCCGTAGGCTTTATGAAAAGATCCATACAGACAAGGACTGCATAATATATTATGAGTACGGCTGTCAGGCAGGTAAAAATAGTTCCGAACATGATTATCAGATTATTTTTGTTGTGAATGATTGTTGTTGAGGCAAGGGAAGAAAAGTAAGACCGAGGGATGCGCCTCTGTCCTCGTGTCTTGAACAGCGTGCCATGTCAGGACTGAAAAATACGGTGTCGTTGCCTCGCATGACCACATATCCGTATTGTTTGAGCCGGTTGCGTAAGATTGCCCGTCGGCGGTTGCCTGTGACCTTGACATTGGTTATCGGGGCAAGTCCTATCCTAAGGCGCAGTCTCTCACGACGTATTATTTCCTTGCGTCTGGAGGAAATGAACCGTGACGCATCATCGGCATCGCGTTTCAGTCCCAAACGTCCGGCCATGCGTTTGACGGTGCGGAGACTCAATCCTGTCAGGCGTGACAGTTCTGTCTGGGAATGAGTGCCGTATTTCTCCATAAGGATTCTCTCAGCCTCCTTGCGTCTGATTTCACGTTCCTTTTCAAGTCCGAGTTCGGCTGCTTTCGCCACCACACACCTCGTACCCACACCGATAGCTGCTGCTATCCGTGTATTCGTGTCGTGCGGATACATCTCACGCAGTGTGCGGAGCATATCATAAGACCATTTGATTGTTCTCATATCCAGTAAGTTTTTATGTGTTGCCGAGTAATGCGGTCGAGCTTGCATATCATGCGGTCATCTTTTTTCTCCCTGAAATTATACAGGGCAAGATTCTTTCTGAAAAGCCCCCAGTCATCGTCATTGTCGGGCGACGGCTCAGGTTCGGGAACAGTATGCTGTTCCGGTGCCGGTGGCATGGTCTCCGCTCCGGGAACAAGGTTGCCGAGTCCTCCGAGCAGGTCGTTCAGTTTGGGGTATGGGGTGTCCTGGTTCATTCTTCTTCTGTATTTGGTATGCCGAATATGTCATTGTAAATATGGTCGAAGGCCGGTGAAACTACGAGCATCTGGTCGTCCATGCCGGAGATTGTGCTGAAACGGCGTAGTGTCTGGCGTTTATAAACGGTCGGTGCTATACGCACGTGTTCGCTCAGCTTCTTGTTCACGAGTTGCCATAACTCCTTTTCCTCTTTAGTGCCGACACCCTGTTCTTCAAGATTGGGTATTACATAGTGTACCGTTTTCATGGCATTTCCGATGCTGCGTCTCAATTCGACTATCATGGCGACAAATACAGCGGTGGAGGGTACGGTCAGGTTGTCATAGTGGAACGGAGTCAGCAAATAATCGGTATTGGCGAAAAGTGCCAGCAACGCCTGGTCGTTGAGACTGCCTGCCGAGTCAAACAGAGCGAAGTCCACGGCGGCTGAGTTGTGCAGGTTCTCGATCAGCGCGATAAGAGCCGGCTCGTTGCTCATGCTGAAAGGATATACGTTATAAGGCAGCGGCACTCCGGCATAGGTGGCGGTGTCCGCTGTGCGTTTCTTGACGATGGACTGCTGCGGATCGGTGTCGAACACGGTCACACTGTGCCCCCTTGACACAAGGTAGCTTGCGAAAAGGGCGCACAGCGTTGTCTTGCCTACACCGCCTTTCTGATTGGCGAATGTGATTATACAGGTTGATTCCATTGATAGAAACTGTCGGTTGGTTTTTGAGCAAAATTATCAT
>JAETNO010000014.1 GCA_021768245.1 Bacteroidaceae bacterium
AAACCTCACCACGTCGATGATACTGCGAAAGTGGGAAAGTAGATAACCGCCCCCTCTTCAGAGAGAAGGAAGCCGTCAAGGGAAACATCCCCCCAGACTGCTTCCTTTTTTCGTGTTTTCACCTATTTTGTTTGAGGTTACGGGATTTTATTGTAATTTTGCATGATAATGGCTGAAGAAGCCTTTTATTTCTATATCTACATCAAAGCAAAGTAACTATAAATGGAACTTACTGCCTCACAACTTGCCTCGATTGTCAATGGTACAGTCGAAGGCGATGAAAACGTGAAAGTCAGCACATTTGCTCGAATAGAGGAAGGCCATGAAGGCGCATTGTCTTTTCTTGCTAATCCTAAATATACCCATTATATATATTCAACCGATTCATCGGTCGTACTCGTAAAGAGAGATTTCGTGGCTGAGCATCCTGTCAAGGCTACGATGATAAGGGTCGACGATCCATATGCCACTGTGGCGCGTCTCCTTGAGATGGTCACTGAGATGAGCAAGGTTGAGAAAATCGGGATTGAGACTCCATCGTTCATTTCGGAGGGTGTTGAAGTTCCCGCTGATGCTTATATCGGGGCTTTCGCTTATATAGGCAAGGGCGTGAAGCTTGCGCCGGGTGTAAAGATATATCCTCAGGTATATATCGGTGACGGATGCGAGGTCGGTGAGGGTACAATCCTCTATTCCGGTGTCAAAGTCTATCAGGCTTGCAAGATTGGCAAGAAATGTATACTTCATTCCGGTGCTGTCATAGGAGCCGATGGTTTTGGTTTCGCTCCTGTCGAAGGTGGCTATGAAAAGATTCCCCAGACGGGTAATGTTGTCATTGAGGATGATGTCGAGATTGGAGCGAACACCACGATTGACCGTGCGATGATGGGTGCTACCCGCATTTGCAGCGGTACCAAACTTGATAATCTCATTCAGATTGCCCATAATTGCTCCGTCGGTTCCAACACGGTGATGGCCGCCCAGGTGGGCATCGCCGGTTCGGCTAAAGTCGGGGCAAATTGCATGATTGGAGGCCAGGTCGGACTCGTAGGCCATATCACCGTCGCAGATGGTACCCAGATTGGAGCTCAGAGCGGTGTGAACAAAGGCACCAAGCCTGGCGACAGAATTATGGGCGCTCCGGCTGTTGAGATGGGAGAATATGCCCGAAGCCTCGTGTATGTCAAGAAGCTTGGATCGCTCTATGAGCGCGTAAAGGAGCTTGAAAAGAAGATTAAATAGAATTCGATTATACAGTATGAATCAGAAGACAATAAACGGTGAGTTTACTCTCTCCGGAAAAGGTTTGCATACAGGCCTTGAAATCGTGGCACGTTTCTTGCCTGCGCCTGAAAATCACGGTTACAAATTCAAACGCGTTGACCTTGAAGACCAGCCGGTGATTGACGCACTCGCTGAGAATGTGGTCGCTACAAACCGTGGCACAGTGATTGCTAAGGGCGAGGCTCGCGTTTCGACAATCGAACATGCTATGGCTGCGCTCTATGCCGCAGGCATCGATAATGTACTTATTGAAGTCAACGCTCCCGAGATGCCCATACTTGACGGTAGCGCACGCCTATATTGCGAGGAAATCAGCCGTGTCGGCATCGCTGAGCAAAACGCCGACAAGGATTTCTATTATATCAAATCGAAGGTTGAAGTCCGCGATGACACCACCGGTTCCTCCATTATCGTTCTTCCCGATGATGATTTCTCGGTCGACGTGAAGATTGATTTTGATTCCGTAGTGCTCAACAATCAGTTTGCATCGCTCGAGCATATGGAGAATTTCCCCGGAGAGATTTCAGCGAGCCGCACATTTGTCTTTGTCCGCGAGATTGAACCCCTCGTAAAGGGAAATCTCATCAAGGGAGGCGACCTTGACAATGCCATTGTCATATACGACACTCCTATGGAGCAGAGCGAGCTCGACCGCCTCGCCGACCTCATGAACGTGCCTCATAAGGATGTCAGCATGTTTGGCTACATCAATGACACTCCCCTTACATCCGAGAACGAGCCGGCGCGTCATAAACTGCTTGACCTTATCGGTGACCTTGCCCTTATCGGACGTCCGCTCAAGGGCCGTATCATCGCGACCCGCCCCGGACATTCCATCAACACCACTTTCGCTAAGAAAATCCGCAAGGAAATCAAGCATCAGGAAGTGCAGGCTCCGATATATAATCCCAATAAGGAGCCGCTGATGGATAATAACCGTATCCGTGAACTCCTTCCTCACCGCTATCCCTTCCAGCTTGTCGACAAAATCATAGAAAAGGGAACGAACTATATCGTTGGCGTGAAGAACATCACCGCCAATGAACCCTTCTTCCCCGGCCATTTCCCTCAGGAGCCGGTGCTTCCCGGCGTGCTCCAGATTGAGGCGATGGCCCAGACGGGTGGAATCCTTGTGCTCAGCGGTCTTGACGAGCCGGAACGCTATTCTACTTACTTCATGAAGATTGACAACGTGAAGTTCCGTCAGAAAGTTGTGCCCGGCGACACTCTCATTTTCCACGTGTCGTTTATGACCGAGTTGCGTCGCGGTTGCGCCATGATGAAAGGCTATGCCTTTGTCGGCGAGAAGATTGTCACCGAGTGCGAATTCATGGCTCAAATCATCAAGAACAAATAAGAAAGTTAACCTTTATATCATCCACACACCATTGCAATTATAAGCATGAAACAACCTTTAGCATACGTCCATCCCGCAGCCAAGATACATCCGAGTGTCGTAATCGACCCCTTTGTGACAATCGACCAGAACGTTGAAATTGGCGAAGGCACCCGCATTGGCTCAAATGTGACTATAATGGAGGGGGCACGCATCGGTAAGAACTGTACGATTTTTCCCGGTGCCGTGATTTCCGGCCCTCCCCAGGACTTGAAATTCCGTGGAGAGGAATCTGTAGCCATCATCGGCGACAATACAGTGATTCGTGAATGTGTGACCGTGCATCGTGGCACAGCTTCCAAGGGTAAGACCGTAGTGGGAAGCAACTGTCTCATTATGGCATATTGCCATGTGGCCCACGATTGCGTAATCGGCAACAATGTGATAATGTCAAATGCCGTGCAGTGTGCCGGCGAAGTGGTCATTGACGACTTTGCTGTGATTGGCGGCGGTGCCCTTATCCATCAGTTCTGCCATATCGGCCCTCATGTGATGCTCCAGGGCGGCGCGCTTGTCAATAAAGACATCCCGCCATATGTAAAGGCCGGTCGTGAACCTATTGCCTACGCCGGAGTCAACTCCATCGGTCTGCGCCGTCGAGGATTCTCAAATGAGACCATACGCGATATCCAGGAAACCTATCGCTACCTCTATCTCTCGGGACTCAACAACTCTGACGCTGTAGAGCGTATCGAAGCCGAGCTTCCCGCCACCAAGGAGCGCGACGAGATTATCCTCTTTGTCCGCAACTCCAAACGTGGTATCATAAGGGGCTACGTATAAGTGTCGTACCCTGCCGAAACGAAGTGCACTCCAAAAGTTTTATATCTGACTTTTGGAGTGCACTTCGTTTTTTTGTAGACTGCCTGTTTATTGTCTTAGGCGGGTTTCTGCATTATGCGTGCCATTGTGCGTTTGTCCTCCCGCTCTTTGATTGACTGTCGCTTGTCATATTCCTTCTTACCTCTGGCCACACCGATTACAAGTTTTGCCAGTCCGCGGTCGTTGATGAAAAGGCGTAGCGGTACAATTGTGAAACCCGACTCCTTTCCTGTCTTTTCAAGTTTGGCAATCTCTTTTTTGTTGAGCAGTAGCTTACGGTCGCGCCGTGCTGCATGGTTGTTGTAAGTGCCGTAGAAATATTCGGCGATATACATGTTTTTCACCCATACCTCACCCTTGTCGACATAGCAGAAAGTGTCGGCGAGCGAGGCTTTTCCCTGACGGATTGACTTGATTTCGGTGCCTGTCAGGACTATTCCGGCAGTGAAAGTATCGCCTATCGCATAGTCAAATGTGGCGCGTTTGTTTTTTATGTTGATATCCTTTGGATTCATGACTCATTGTATTCTTAGTGTGCGGAAATCTTGGAGTTCGTTTGGATTTATTCGGTTTAAATTCAACCATACTCTTATCCGATAATAAGCGAGAAGAGGAAATAGAAAATGTAGGGAGGCATCAGAACCCCGAGTATTGCGATAATCATGAAGATGCCTGTCTTTTCAGGCTTAACCTCCATATACTTCGTGCCCTTCCATTGGACCAATGCCACATAGAACGGGAGGAAAAACAACATTCCTTTAGTCACCGGGAGACAATTCACGAGCAGCGAAATCAGGGCGAGCAGTCCAAGAGTGTAGAGCGTGAAGATATGGCTGCGGTTTTCGTCATATCTCCCTTCGAGAGTAGGCTCCGAGAATAGCGAGAGCACGAATACACCGAAGAAATATGACACGAAGTAGACCAGGAACGTGACAATCATACGCATGAAAAGCACCAGGAATTCGGCATGATGATAGACACCCTGCATGAACACACTGATTGCCGCAAGCGCTATTAGCGGATAGTAACCGGCGAGCGCTATGTCGCGTGGATTGTCATTGGCCTTGCCTATATCCTCCCATCCGTTGCCCGGGGAGAGGATGAGTTGAAGCATATGTTTTAGATAGCGTTTCATATTTCCTACAAAATTACATAGAATTGGCCAATTATCAGCCTTGTCGCTGATATAAAAACAAATTAATGGTCAAGTTTCCTCCTATACTTTGCCAAAGCAAGTTTAGTAGGGGTAACATATGTTATATATCCCGAGTACATTTGATGTCTCTTAACAAATATGCACCCTGATTACATTCTTTTATCCATATATTTGCAAAATAGTCAGAAAATACGTATATTTGAAAAATAGTCAGAAAATACGTAATAATTTGTTAATGCAATCTACGTCTGGATTTAGTAATTTCAACCCAACTAATCATATCACAATTTCTTATTTTTTATGGAAAAGGGCCTATTATTATCAGTGGTTTGCAGTCTGCTGATACCCCACGCCTCTTTGGCAGATGAGAGTACCTTGACGTCGGGTGCGCTCACTCAAAGCTCAGGCATGTATGCTGCTGAGAAGAGCGTGCATGTTAATATGAAAGTGACCGGGGTCATTCTTGACGCCGATGGCGATCCGCTCCCGGGTGCAACTGTAATGATTGAAGGTACGAAAACTGTGGCTGTCGCTGACCTTGATGGCCGTTTCAGTCTGAATGTCAATACTGACAATCCTGTTTTGGTGGTTCACTATGTGGGCATGAACCCTTATTCGCGTCCACTGACAGCTGCGGATGCGTCTACACCGTTGAGGATTGTCCTCGATACGAATGAGACTATGATGGACGAAGTCGTTGTGACCGGCTATCAGAATCTCAAGCGTGAGAACGCCACCGGTGCTTTCCAGCAGATTTCCGCGAAGGACCTCGACAACCGCTATATGTCGTCGCTGACATCCAACCTTGAAGGAAAAGTGGCTGGTATGGTTGTCTACAACAATAATATCCAGATTCGAGGAACCGGTACGTTCAAGGCCAATACGGAGCCGCTCGTGGTTGTCGACGGCCTTCCTATCAACGGCACCCTTACCGACATCAATCCCTACGAGATTGACAAGATTACAATCCTCAAGGATGCGGCTGCGGCAGCCATCTATGGTGCGCGTGCTTCCAACGGTGTGATTGTAATAACAACCAAGAAGGGTCTCAGCGAAAAACTGACTGTGGAATTCAACGCCGATTTCACAGTACATGAAAAACGCAATTTCGACGACCTCGGTTTCTGTAACGCCGCCGAGCTGATTGAACTCTCGGAGGCCGAATTCAACTGGACCAAGAACCGTCCTGACGATTTCGAGAATCTATACAACAACTATAGGTCACGTGGCGGCACATGGAGACCACTTGAAAAACTGATGATGAGACATCATCTCGGTGAAGTAAGCGATGCCGACTATCAGTCGCAGATTTCCCGGTGGAAACGCAACGATTATATAGGCGACTGGCAGGATTATATGGAACACAACCGTTTCGAGCAGCGCTATAATCTCGCCATACGTACCAAAGGCAAATATCTTAACAATAATCTTGTCGTAAACTGGTATGGCGACAATACCCAGTTCGTCGAAAGCTACGACAACCGCCTGTCGCTCCGCTATCTCGGCGATATCGATGCCACAAGCTGGTTCAAGGCTACTGTCGGCCTGCAGGTCGACAACACCCGTCAGAAAGGACGCTATTATGACGGTTATGACTATACAAACTATAACGACCAGCCTGCCTATCTTTCATTCTGGAATCAGGATGGAACCCCCGCACGTCTTCAGGGAGTTGTCGACCTCAATGAGCCGAGCCTTTCCGACCCGAGATTCGGGCTGAAGGACGAAGGTTTCGTCCCTGTTGAGGATTTACGGCGCAACACCTCAAAATATCGTGAGACATATACCCGTGGATTCGTCCACCTCAACTTCTTCCCGATTCCCGACCTGAAACTGTCCGGTATGTTCCAGTATGAGGATATTACCGCGAAGCGTGAGGACCTGCAGGGTGCCGACGCCTATGTGACACGCCACAACTACAATCTCTTTACTTCCAATGGCAAGCATCTTCTTCCTGAAGGCGGAGTGATGAACGAACAGAACTATGAGCGCAACTATTACACTTTCCGCGCTCAGGCTACATACGACAAGACATTCCTCGATAAGCATGAAATCAATGCCGTGGCAGGTTATGAATATCGTTATACCCGCGACCGATATACTCAGAACCGTTTATGGGGCTATGACGAGAAGACTCTCACCAATTCCAACGCGGTGATGAATTTCTATGACCTTAGCAAGGCTTCTTCGACCGACCTCGGTTCGATTTATAATTCAAATGTGTTTTTTATTTCAGATGACGTTGCCGATTTTTCTGACGAGGAGCATAAATATATCTCATATTATGCCACTGCCAACTATACGTTCGACCATCGTTACAGTCTTTCCGGAAGCTATCGTATAGACCGTGCTGACCTTTTCGGTGCCGACAAAAAGTTCACCCGCCGTCCGCTTTGGTCGGTAGGCGCGAGCTGGAACATGCAGAATGAAAAATTCATGCAGCCGCTGACATGGCTTGATTTGTTGAAGCCGAGAGTCAGCTACGGTGTGACCGGTAACATCAATTCCAACTATTCATCCTATCTGACAGCGAAAATATTTGTCCATGGAGAGACCGGCGATAAGTATGCGGAAATAAACACTCCTCCTAACGACCAGCTGCGTTGGGAGAAGACAAAGACTTTCAATGCAGGCATTGATTTTGCCGTGTTCAACTACAGGTTGAACGGCTCCATAGATTTCTATAATAAGGTCGGAAGCGACATCCTGAGCCTTGTGGATACTGACCCGACTACCGGCTGGCCAAGTCTGAACATGAACAATGCGGGAACCCGTAACCGTGGTTTCGAAATTCAGCTCTATGGTGATATCCGTCGTGCCTCCAAGCCTTCTCAGGTCGGCATACGTGCGGATTTGACACTTGCATATAATGATAATAAGGTCACAAGTATCAACCATGTTGCAACCGCAGGCTGGCGTGCGCTGGAATCAAGCGACTATAAGGAAGGCTATCCGGTCAACTCGATTTATTCCTACATGTGGGATGGAGTGCAGTATGATGAGGACGGTTATCAGCACATCTATTGGAAAAAGGCTGACGGCTCTTCAAACTGTGACGACCTTACATCCAAGACATTCGAGACAACCGACGTTGTGTTCAGCGGTTCTCTTGACCCGAAATGGAGCGGAAGTTTCACTCCTTCAGTCTCCTATCAGAGATTCACCCTGAGTGCCATGGCGGCTTTCTATCTCGGACATTATTTCCGCCCTAACTATTATAAGTGGTATTACACCAGTTCCTATGGCAACTGGGCCTCAAAGGAGTATCTGGCATATTGGCGCGCTACTCCCGAACAGCGTGAGAATATGCTCGGAACAGGTACCGTGATGGACAATGTGGAGGTCTACTGGGATGATGTCCATCAGTCCGACCGCAACATCGCCAAGGCAGACTATCTGAAAATCCGTAACATAGTCCTTACTTATGATTTCTCGGAAAAAATCTGTAAGAAAATCGGATTGAGCGGACTGCGTCTACGCGCACAGATGAACAATGTCGCTACCTGGGTACGTAACAGTCAGGGGCTTGACCCGGAACGGGTTGATGCCCAGACCGGAAAATGGGACTTTGGTGCTCCGCGTAGCTACACATTCAGCATCAACGCCAACTTCTAATCAAAAAAACGACAAGAGCAATGAAAAAATCAATATATATGTTGCCCATCGCGGCGACACTTCTCGTAAGTTCGTGCGATATAGAGATGGTTCCGAAAGGGCAGACAACTCTCGACAGTGCCCAGGAGATAGAGTATCTTTTAAACTCTCTTGAAGTCAATGTTGACCCGGGTTCCGATCTCTGCGTCATAGTCAATGAAAGCTACGGTCAGGAATTCACTACCGTCAAGCAATTGATAGCCAATACAAACAGCCTGACTTCAGTCTATTTGAGTTATAACGAAGGACCTGACCGGGCCAATCTTACGAGGGACGATAAACGCTACAGTTCAATCTACAGTGCTATAAATACCCTTAATGTCGCTTTGGGAAAAATCGACGGAGTGTCGGGCGACGAGGCTATCAAGACAAGGGTTAGGGCAGAAGCGCATATCAAGCGTGCCTATCTTCATTTCATTGCCGCGAACATATACGCCAAGCAGTATGACGAGGCCACGGCTTCGAAAAATGGCGGTATAGCTTATGTGACCGATTATGAAATGAACGTGAAGGAGCAGCTTCCTCTCGACCGTGTCTACGAGCTCATGCTTGAGGACCTCGATGATGAATATATCAACCAGTTGCCTGAGGAGGCGTCAGTGCTTCGATGCAGCAGGGCTACCGGCAATGCCATAAAGGCGCGTGTCCTTTTCCAGATGAAGCGTTATGCAGAGGCTCTTTCCTATGCAGAGGCGGCATTGGAACTTAACGATGAGGTGGAGGACCGCAGTTATATGATGGAGGAATATGCCTGGTATCTTCTCCCGACTTCTCCTAACAATTATATTTATATTTCATCATCGGGCGAGAGCTGGTGGGTGCCATTCGCCGACAATCTGTCGCTTGAGACCGTAGCTAAATTCGAGGATGGAGATTTTGTCATAGACTATGGCTATTCAGGCTATCCCGAGGAAGGGGAGGAACTGTGGAATCCGATGTATGGCGAGATGAATACCGGAATTGAAGGTTCGTTGAGCTTCACGGGCTACGATACCTATAAGAATCCATGGGGCATAACCGTTGAGCAGATGATGTATGTCGCAGCCGAGTGCCATATCCGTAGCGGTGCCGCAGGAGGCGTTCAGAAAGGCATGGAAATGATAAATCACGTACGCACATTCCGTATCGACCCTGACAAATACACTCCTTGGAGCGCGTCGACCGAACAGGAGGCTATGGCCTATCTTCAGCAGGCTAAGTTCATAGAGAATATAGCGACAGCCGAAAACTTCTTCGACCGTAAGCGCTGGAACACCGAGGAGGATTATAAAATGACTGTTACCCGTGAAATCCCCGGGGTAGGAACCTATTCCATAGCTCCCGAAAGTCCGTTGTGGGTGCTTCCGTTCCCCAACTCTGTGATACAGAATAATCCTACATTCACACAGAATTATTGATTACCATTCAGATGAAACGTTTTTTGATATCTATGGCCTGTGTCTCCGCTCTTATGGCGGGGGCACAGTCGCCTTTGACTCTGCAGTTCGCCGATACGGCTGATTGCTCCAAGACCGCCATATACCTCGGTAACCGTAAAGGTCTTTCGAAATTCGATGCCGTCCCATTGAAATTTCATGTCGCCACAGATGGCAAGGTCGTTGTAGACTCCGCCATTCTCCACGACATGGATTTCTGTCCCGCGTGGCTCTATGTCGGGGAAGACGCTTTCCCTTTCATCTATGAACCCGGCAAGCGGCTCGAACTGTCAGTGTCACGCAACTCCGACGGTTCTGCTAAGGTTGACTATAAGGGAGATAATGTTGCCGAGTCAAAATATTTCAGCCTCTATGAGAATCTATTCGACTATGATAGGTATTTTATCTATCCCCCCGAAAACGATACCATCAGTGTCGAGGTGAAGCGTGGTATGCTCGAAGACAATTATAAGACTGCCTCGAAAGAGTTGAAACGGATTCCGAAGGGAGAGATTCGAGATTTTCTCGACACTCTGACACAGGATGCATATCTGGGCTATAATATCAGGTTCTGCGGTGGAGATAAGGAAAAATCTGCCGAACTAATGAAGAAAGTCGACCTCAATTCATGGATAGGACTATACAATTATCTGCCTTTGTGGGCTTTCGAAAGCGAACTGTCGGAGCCTGACTTTGATGCCGACATGACCCCTTGGGGACTTGAATATATCGAGGCCATAAAAAAGAAAATCACTGATCCCGCAGTCCGGGAATCACTTCTCGGACATTGTGCCGAGGCTGTGATCAGCTGGGGAAAATGCGACAATATAGATGATTTCTGGACTCCATTCGTGGAGTTTGCCGGAAAGGATTCAAGAGCGGTCAGACGCTATGCCGACCGTGTAATTTCCATCAAGAAAAACAAGTCGGGCATGCCGGCCATAGATTTTTCTTTCAAGGACCGCGACGGCAACAGCCACCGTCTCAGCGACTACTTCGGCAAGGTGCTCTATATAGATTGCTGGGCAAGCTGGTGCGGACCTTGCCGCAAGGAGATTCCGCATATCGAGAAGCATTATAAAGAATACTATAAAGGCAATGACAAGATAGCTTTCATAAGCATATCAATCGATGAGGACCGCGATGCCTGGTTGCGCCTTATCGAAAAGGACAAGCCTGAATGGCTTCAGTTCATAGCCTCAGGCGAGGAAAGCGAGGCATTGTCAAAAGCCTACGGTATTATGGGTATTCCGCGCTTCCTCCTGTTCAATGCTGACGGTACGATTGCCGATGCCGATGCTTTCCGTCCCTCCGACGAGAATTTCCGACAGAAACTCGATGAGGTGATAAATAGAAAATAAATGTTTGTAGACTCGGGGATTTTTGATTAATTTTGTCCTCTGACTGTTTTTTCTGACATATGTTTTGTCTTTGAAGACGGTCGGTGCGTCCGGTTCCCCTCTCGGTCGGCGGACTGGGTCGCATTGGTTGAACACAGAAATCATAGAAATTTTAATAATGGAAGTAACAGGAAAAATTATAGTGGCGCTCCCCGAAGTTGGCGGCACTTCTCAAAAAGGCAATCCCTGGAAAAAGCGTGAATACGTGCTTGAGACTCAGGAGACATATCCCCGCAAGGTGTTTTTCAACTTTTTCGGCGATCGCGTTGACCAGTATCCCCTTCAGGTCGGTCAGATGGTCAAAGTGAGCTTCGATATCGACAGCCGTGAGTATAACGGCCGTTGGTTCGTGGAAATCCGTGCTTGGAAGGCTGAGGACGCAAGTGCCGCTCCGGCTCCCGGTGCACCGGCTGCTTATGGTGCACCGGCATCATATGGCCCCGCTCCCCAGATGCCTCAGGGCTATGCCGCTCCCGCAGCAGCCCCCGCTCCTCCCGTGCCCGACCTGACCCCGTCGGCCACTGACGACCTGCCATTCTAAGTACTTATTTAGATGTGATTTAGGGCTCCATTTCAAGGGGCATACGATAAACAAGAAAGAATTGACGCGGTGAAGACTACCTTCACCGCGTCAATTCTTTCTTTACATCTATTATATACCCCTAATTAGAATATGACCAACTGACTATGTCATGTTAGATTGAATAGCTGTTGCCGTTGATTATTATAGTGCTCTCGCGGAGGTTCTTGGCATTTTCACGGATTTTTTTTGCCTGCTCGCGTGCTTCTTTAGCCTGTTCACGTGCTTGACGAGCCTGTTCTCTCGCGGCTCTGGCTTGCTCGCGTGCCTGCTCTCTTGCAGCCCTGGCTTGTTCGCGCGCCTGTCGGGCTTGTTCGCGTGCGGCTTTTGCCTGCTTCCTTGCGGCTTTTGCCTGTTGGCGGGCATTGTGAATCCGGTCACGGGTGGTGACGGTGATTGTCGAACCTGAATTTGTCACTGTGTAGGTGGTATAGTTACCGTTGTCGGGACAGCAGTCGAAATCGAAATCCACGTCTTCGATAAATTCGCTGCGGTCATGGCGCGAGGAGCCGGTATATTTCTCGACTGAGAGAATCCACACGGATTCTCCGTGCTGCACGAGCGTATATTTCGCTTTCAGCCCTTTCCCGCCTTCAAAATTTATTGTGTAGACCGCATTGTGGCTACGGTTGTTCATCTGGAATGATGTAGCCTTGTTGCGTTCCTTCTTTATAGCCTCGATGAGGCGCGAGGCAATCTTGTTGTCAGTGAAATGGAATACACGGCTTGATTTTATGACATTTTTTGTCTTAGGGTCGCGACGTTCGGAGTAGACCTCATTGGTCACGCTTTTTGATTTCTCGAGCGAGTTGACCACATTGTCGATAGAACCCTGGGCTATGGCGCATAAGGGGGCAAGCATAAGTAATGCAAGCAGAGTGTGGCGGATATATTTCATGATTGACATATTTTTTGTTGTGTTTTTTGAATTCTTTTACCGTGTGATATATCTTCCTTAATAGTAGAGAGCAGCTTCGACTATTTCTTTGACGGTTGGGTCGGAAAGGTCGTAGCCCTCTGTCATGGCTTTGTTGTAGGCCTCGTCAGCCTCTTCTATGCTTGTGTCGATGGCCCTGAGCTGGTCGTCGACCATCTTCTCGTTGCGTATGATTTCAGGCACCACGATTCTAAGGTCGGTGATTTTCTTCCCGTCGCGGATTATATAGCTCCCTTCATAGGCCATGTATTCTTCGGGAACGTCAATTGCCGACGGTGATTTGAAGATGAATCCGACAGAAAGGAGAAGGGCAAGCATGGCCGCTACGCTGACCCATTGCCATGAGCGCATGTGCAGGAGTCTGACCTTACTCTCCTTTGGCTGCGGGCTTTCGGCGGGTGCCTCCGCAGTGGGCTCTGCGGTCGCCCATGGCTCGAGGCTGTCGGGAGCGATGTCGCCGAGGTTGCTATACCATCCAAACATTGCACGGTATTTTTCAAGCCCTTCGGGGAGCTGCGGACGCTTGAAGAAGTCGTAAAGCTCCTTCTCCTCCCGGCAGTCAGTCTCTCCTGCGAGGAATCGCTCTATCCATTGGTTGATATTTCTGTCGTTTATGCTTGTCATAGTTGCTCTTGCATGAAAATTTCTTTTATACTCTGGCGGGCTCTTGAAAGCGCCACTCTTATGGAACCGGGAGTAGACCCGGTGATGCGGGCTATTTCAGCCACTTCAAGTCCTTCGATATGTTTCATCCTGATGACGGCCTGCTGCACGGACGGCAGACGGGCTATGATTTCCATGACACCGTGGCTCTCCTCGGAGTCAATCACCGCTTGTTCCGGCGACGGCGAGGCCATGTGGCTGTCAACCGTTTCGAGGCCGAGTGTCTCTCCGCTTTTACTCCGGAGCAGGTCGATGGCCCTGTGGCGGGCGATTACCATGGTGAGTGAATCGACGCTGCGGTATTCATCGAGCCTTTCGCGGAGAGTCCAGAGTTTAAGCAGGGTGTCCTGGGCCACATCGTCAGCGAGGTCGCGGTCGGCGTCGGCCGACATCGTCATGACCATTCCGACAATGCGCTTCCTCAACTGAGGTGCCATCTGTT
Source organism: Bacteroidaceae bacterium (assembly GCA_021768245.1). Classification (GTDB taxonomy): domain Bacteria; phylum Bacteroidota; class Bacteroidia; order Bacteroidales; family Muribaculaceae; genus Duncaniella. The sequence goes on from JAETNO010000014.1 coordinate 13,750, forward strand.
CAAACTCTCTGCGGTTCATTTCTCTCTCTTTGCCTTCAGGATGTCTGTTTATTATAGAGACGGAAAAATCCCCGAAACGTTACATTGTCTTAAATAAATTTTCCGAATTTTTCTTTCAGTGTCCTTTGTCCATCATGATGAGGGCTGAACCACCGCAGCTTCAAGAATGTTATAAAAAGTGAATATTACGTTGATTTTAACAGTTCATCATTTATATCAAGGCTTACTTATGAAGTTATTAAAGACATTCATCGCCGTTGTGCTTTCAATGGCAATCTTCTCTCAAGGCCGTGCGGAAAGTCCTACCGAGCAACAACATTCGGCTCTCCTTGACGACCATAAGCTAATCTTCTACGGGCCCGGTGAGAATCCGCAATCAGATTCCATACGTAATCTTATCGAGAATTTCTACTATGACCAGTTCCGTAGTTTCCAGGACCCTCAGGCACCTTATTTCCTTTTTATGAGCCGTGACACCCAGCTTGCCATGGGTATAGGCGGTGTGGTCAGGATGCGTGGCTATTTTGACTGGGGTGGCTCGACAGGGATTCCTGCTTTCTCTCCTTACTTTATCCCTACAACGCGCGATGAGCTTAACCGTCAGAAACTTGGCACTACCCCTGCCGGCACTGCGCTGTTTTTCCGTGTAATAGGCCGTAATAAACGCCTTGGCGAATATCAGCTTTATATCGAGGCCAATTTCAACGGATATCAGAGCCGTGATTTTCATCTTAAGAAGGCTTACGCAGTCATAAATGACTGGACTATAGGCTACGCTCCTTCGACATTCAGCGACGGTGCTGCCGTGCCTCCCACTATCGACTCCAACGGCCCGACCATGAAGATGGACGCTACAAGTGTGCTCGTGCGCTATATGCATCATTTCCGTAAGAGCGGCTTTTATGTTGCGGCATCAGTCGAGACACCTTCAATGACTATACAGGCCGACGGAGAGCAAGTGGCGGCACGCAGCGAGTTCCTCCCTAATCTTGCAGCCATGGTGCAATATGAATGGAGGCCGGGTCAGCATGTGCGTCTCTCGGGCATCACCCGTTTCATGCCTTATCGCGACCTTGTCCGTGGCCGCAATCATCAGGCGGTAGGCTGGGGACTTCAGTTTTCAACCGTCTTCCGGCCCGTAGACCCATTGACTGTCTACGCGACTGTCAACGGTGGCCGTTCGTACTCAAACTTCGGTGGAGATTTCCTTCTCGGCAAATATGACCTTGTCGAGTGTATGAAATGTCCGGGGAAGCTTCGCACCGTGCCCGGATGGGGCTATTTCGTAGGTCTGCAATACAATTTCCGTCCTAATCTTTTCACATCGGCTACTTTCGGACAGGGACGCTATCTGCCTTGTGGGGAGGTTCCCGGCTCAGACTATAAATATGGTCTTTACGGGGCTCTCAATCTCTTTTGGGATGCCACTCCGCGCATACGTTTCGGCGGGGAATTCAACTTCGGAAAGCGTCAGAACTTCAACGGTGACCATGGCTGGGCACGCCGTGTGGGCGCCCTCGCACAGTTCTCGTTCTGACAATCCGTTGTGGGTAAGGGGTACAGAAATTCAGAAATGTCATTTCTGAATTTCTGTACCCTTTCCAACTTCCGGTTTCAGTTCCAACTGGTAATCAACCACGTCGAGTATACGTCCGAATTTCCTGCCTACGCCTTTGAAATGCGACACTTTTGTGAAGCCTAATGCCTCATGGAGCAGGCAGCTCGCCTCGTTGTCGGCGGTTATGCATGCGATTAATGAATCAAAGCCCATGAAGCGACATTCGTCAATGAGCCTTTCCATAAGTTTCCGTCCTATTCCCTGTCGCTTGAACTTGTGGTTGATATAGACGGTGCTTTCAAGCGTTCCGGCATAAGCTGCACGCTCTTTCCATGCATGGGAATAGCTGTAGCCTGCCACTTCTCCGTCGATTTCTGCTACGAGATATGGATAGTGGTTTGAAATTTCCTCAATCCGCGCACTCATTACGTCAGCCGTAGGGGCTACGGTCTCGAATGAGACCACTGTCTCCTCCACGTAAGGGCGATAGATGTCGGCAATTGCTTTGGAGTCTGACTTTGTGACGGGACGTATTGTAAGCATTTCTTTCATATCGGATTATGGATTCCGTAAGGTTTTATAAGTGAAACCTCAGATTCGGATTTTGCCTAATTCAATCACTTCGAGGTCGCGTATCTCGCCTGCATCGAGGCTTACGCGCACGAGTGTGCGCTCCTTCTGCCATCCGTGATAGCCGGCGGCTCCCGGGTTTATGTGCAGGAGACCGAGCTCCGCGTCGGGCATCACCTTGAGTATGTGGGAATGGCCGCAGACCATCAGGTTTATCCTGTTGTCGTGGAGTGACCGCTTCACTCCCGGGGCATAGCGTCCCGGATAACCGGCGATGTGGGTGAGCCATACGTTAAGTCCCTCGACCGTGAAACATTCCACTTCGCGGCACCGACGGCATACATCGCCATGGTCGATATTCCCTCTGACTGCTCTGACCGTAGGCACCACGTCTTCAAGACGGCGTATGATATCTATGTCGCCAATGTCGCCGGCATGCCAGATTTCGTCGCAATCCTGGAAATGGGCGGCGTAGCGGTCGTCCCAGCATGAATGGGTGTCTGACAGGATTCCTATTTTCTTCATGGCTTCTTCAGTAATGTGATTTTGTTGAGGAGCATTGTTCCCCGTATGTAGGTGAGGGCTATCTTGTTGACCCCCTTACGGAGGCGGACCGTGACCGTGTTTGAAGGTATGACTGTAATCCAGTCGTTGGGCCTTCCTGCCGGACAGAGCATGGTCGCGACGTCGCGGTCATTGATTCCGAGAGTGCGCGATGCCATGTGGCCCGAGCCGTTGCTATAGCCTACGGTCAGATAGTAGTCGCCCTCCTCCTCAATGTTGGCATAACATGTGATGCGTGTGTTGTGGCGTGCCGCGAGCTCTATATAGTTTGTGGCGGTCGCGCGGTCTTTTATGAAGTGGAGAGGGGCGCGCCGTGGGGTCACTGACGAGGCGTTGATTGTGAGGCTGCTTCCTGCTGGCGTATAGCTGTGGCTGCGTGGTGAAAGTCCGCTGTTGCCGTCGGCGTCGCGCGCAATAATGTTGACAATCAACGGACTTCCGTCTGTTGGCGTCAGCGACCAGCTTTCGGTAGCGATTTCCTCATGCAATGCTCCGTTGAGGTATATCTGATATTTTAGCTCAGGATTGAAGTTGACGATTCTGGCACGTAGCGGAGAGCTCCATGCCACTTTGGGTATTGCGGGAGCTTCTGCGGGGTTTACGGTGTTGACATGACTCTTCGTGAGGTCGTTTCCTGTAAGTGTTATGTCGATTCTGTGCTCGCCTGTCATGTCGGCGGGGAAGAGGGGAGTGGCCGCACTTACTGAATCGATTGAGAAGGAGGCTATTCGGTCACCCGTCCCGTGGAGGTTTATGTCGAGGGTTGCCTCGCGGTAGTGAAGCCCCCTGATGTGCTTTATATCAGGATAGTCAGAGGGGACCATCGGACTGAATCTGATTCCATCAGGGGTCAGTTGCATACCGAAGAATCCTCGGGTGACAAGGGCTGTGAGCCACGGGGAGAGCGATTCGTCGGATGGAGATATGGAAAGAAGCCCGGATGCCCCAGTGGCGAACGCTATAGGATTCCTCACCTTTGCGGCAGCGAGGGCAAAAAGGGTCTGGGCGTTGACATTGTCTGTCGCAGGATTGCCGGGGTAGAGTAGGGGGATGCCTTTGTGCATTACGGGCATTTGGCGTATCATGGCTTCGGCCATCTCGGGGGTGGCGATGTCGAAGAGCGCGCACAGGGAGTTGGCTATCGCGTCGGAAGCGGTGTATTGTATGGGAAAATATAGGCCGTAAAGATAGGCGGCATAATGCTGACGGTCGGGAATCCATAGACGGTCGTTGATGGCATTACGGAGTCTGGATGCGCTGAGGTGGTGTTCGCGTTCGGCATAAAGATTCAGTTCTCCCGCCATGAGTGACAAAACGTTGTGAGTGTATGCCCGCTCGGCATTGACTGATGTGGAGATTGTCTGAAATCTGTCCATATCGTCCATCCAGTCAGGGTAGTATCCCGGGGTCGTGACACTGTATTCCGGAGTCCCGAATGAAAGTGGCGACAACTGCGAGTCAGTCAGTTTCCACTGAGTGCGGACTGATGCCGTAAGGATATCGTAAGCTTCCTTTAGCCATTCGCGTGAACCGGTGGCGCAATATGTTTCCCAGGCCGCCGCCCCCCACATGGCATTTTCGGCAACAAGCGGGAACTTTCCGTCGGTGATTTTTCCGCCCTTCACTCTTTCGCGCAATGCTTTTATTGATTCTTCGGGACGCAGGAGGGCCATGCTCAGGTAGATGGCATCGGCTGTAAGACTGTCGGGTCTGTAGGTGGAGGCGTGCTCATAGATGGAATCTACATTTATGTGGCGCACTTCAGGCGACGGCGTCTGTACGGGTGTGTGACTGCATCCCGCCGTGATAATCGCGGCGAGCACCGACAATAATATTTTATGGATTGTTTGGTGCATATCAGTCACAACAATAGCGATGGGGATTTCAAGATGAATCTCCACCGCTATCGTAAGCGTATATTGTTTTATCAAATAAAATTCTGGTGGTTTCCGGGTGTTGTCGCCGCCTCCTTTCTATTGGTTGGATATTGTCAAGGGTGGAGGGGTGATGATTACTCTTCGTTTGAGCGGAGCTGCTGAACGTAGACAGCCTTCATCATCTTCTTGCGGTTGACAACAGAGGGCTTCTGAAATGCCTGACGTGTGCGGAGTTCGCGGACGATGCCGGTTTTCTCGAATTTACGTTTGAATTTCTTCAGAGCCTTCTCGATGTTCTCACCTTCTTTTACTTGTACGATGATCATTGCTTTTGTTTGATATTATAGTTTGGTTATTAAATATTTTTGCGCGGCAAAATTACTAATTCTTTTTTGATTTACAAAGCCTTTGCCTGAAAAAACGTCTGAAAACCTTGGCGGTAATCAGACGTTCTCTTGTAGCGAGACCGAGAATTGAACTCGGGACCTCCGGGTTATGAATCCGACGCTCTAACCAACTGAGCTATCTCGCCATCCGTTAATGGTGTTGCTTTTAGCTTTTGCGAGGGCAAAGGTAGGGAGTTTTTTTTAAATGACAAAATCTTTTGAACTAAAATTTGAAACAGGATCGTATTAAATACTTTTAACTTGACATAATAACCATAATATTGTAATTTTGTTGGTATAAAGCCAAATGTATTCACGTTTATTGTATGCAAGACTCTAAAATTTACCATAATGCAGAAGAGACCGTGATTGACCGCCTGCGCCATCTGATGGAAGTGCGCCATCTCTCACAGCGACAGCTGGCATCCATGCTGCGTCTCGACCCGTCCAACCTCTCAAAGGTCCTTAACGGCAAGCTCCCTTTCACCGACGGTCTTATCAACCGCATAGTCGCCGATCTTGGAGTGTCGAAAAGCTGGCTGCGCGACGGCATAGGGCTTCCATTCGATAAAACCTCTCTTGCGCGGGAAATCATGCTTCCGGCCTCCGCAGTTCCCGAGCCTGTGAAAAACGGAATCCCTGTCTACGACCTTGATGTCACTGCCGGATGCCGCAGTCTTGAAGCTCTTTTCGGAGAGACACGTCCAGTCGGTACAATAGACATTCCCGGAATACACTCCGGTTCCCACATAGTCAAAGTGCGTGGCGACAGCATGTCTCCGCGCATCATCAACGGCGGATACGTGGCTATCCGTCCTATTTCTGATTTGAAGAATATCTTCTGGGGACAGATTTATGTGGTGGAACTTGATGAGTTCCGTATGGTCAAATACCTACGCCGGCACTCGGATCCGTCAATGATCATTCTCCATAGCGACAATCCGTCATACGATGATATGGATGTGGCCAGGGCTGATATACGCTCCCTTTATATTGTCGAAGCGATTCTTAATTATGAAGTTAACTGAGTCCGGGCTGCTCTGGCTTCATGCCGGTTGCTCTGCCGGAAGGGTAACGTTGATGTAGTTGATTCCGTCATATTTCAGCACGCGCCAGCCGAAATTGACGCTTCTGTAACTTCCGTCACGGAAACGGAATTCCAGTATGGCATCTCCCGGAGTCTGTTGTGGTACGATTATCATTCTCTGCTCTTCACCCATGATGCCGTCCTCAGGTACATCGATAGTGTACGACGTGCGGAATCCATCTTTCTCGCCGCTATAGTCCTTATTGTCCCAAACATTCTGACGGTAAGCCCCGACACTATAGCCTCCACAACCGTAGATGTTTGAGAGTGAGATTGATTCGAGACGTTTTGCGTCGCCGTTTATGCGGAAGTATATCAGCGACAGGATGTGTCGGAAATAGAGATTCACCTTTTCCTGTGGCTTGTCGGCATTGTTGATTTTATCCGTGAGGTCGGTGAATATAATCTCTGTCTGATTTTTAGGATTGCTTGGCGGTTCATAGTAGAACCGGGCTTTTTCAGGGGCCTCCCAATGGTTGGTCAGTATGAATCCATCCACATTGGCCGGGGTGTAGGCATAGAAACTGAGCGTACGGCCGTCGGTTGGCCAGTAGTAGGGAATCTTGGTTGTCCAGCTTCCATCGCTGCCTTTCATGACTTCCTCGCCTTCCATTATGTAGCATTGGAAATTGTTGCCGCTGTCCCATTCAGCTGCGTAGACCTTGAAATTTTGGATATTGTCATAGTCCACGGTTGTTGCGCGAGATTGTTTTTCAGTGGTAAGCGCTTCCATGCTTGTGGAGAAGCTGATGGCCACGCCGTCCTTTACCTGCGGCAGGGATGGTTCGTCGGCATTGGAGCATGCTGTCAGGGCAATGCCTGCCAGTGCGATGTATAATATTCTTCTTCTATTCTGCATGGCTGATTTGACTGACTATGGAACTTCCACATTGAAATCTTCATGCCAGCGCCATGTCTCGTCGTGGACTGTAAACGAGATTGGCACAAGTTTCTCGCTGTCGCCGAGCACATTGTCGGGTGTCAGGTGGCACACGAGATTGTAAGAGCGACCCGCCTCGGGATTGATTTTAGGGAATGGCACTTTTATTAGCTGCTCGTCGGTCACGGGGTAGCCTTGGGTGCTGTTAGGGTCTGCGGTATAGAACACCTGTATTCTGATTTCCATCCAGCTCTCATCGACGGGGAGCGGCAGTAGGTAAACCGGCGTGGTCTGCGACGGTTCGGTCTGCTTGATGATATACAACGGGTCAATGCCTATCCATGCGCTTTCAGTTCCCTCTCGTTGCCATGAAGGTTTTGGTTGGGTCATATTGATGGTTCCCTTGGCACTGATATTGCACAGCATGATGCTATGGGCGTTGACGAAGTAATGCGGATTTACCAGGTCGTTGTGGAAAGTGAGTGTGAGTCTCGAGAGGAGATGCTTGAATTTCATTTCCACTTCCGGCATATATGTCGGTGTGGCTACGGGTGTCTTCATAGTGCCGCTGAAAGCATATAGCAAATCCTCCTTGGCCTGCGATATGCCTATATCGTAATGGAAGGTGCCGCCGCCTGTAAGGGTAGCGTTGTTTTTCTTCGTCGGTATGAAATTAAGTCCTTTGGAGTTGACGGGAACTATTCCTGTAAAGAAATACAGTTTCCCCGGATACCAATACTCAGTCCTGTCACATACCCACGAGCCGTCGGGCTGTCGCGAAACGATATCCCCGTCGTAGATATATGAGTCTGCCTTGTTGACGAAGCCGTAGACCTTGAATTCAGAGAATGGGATATCTTGACCACTTTCGCTCCTCGAAGTCATTTCGATAAAAGGAGTGTCAAACTCAATGGCCATGCTTCTTCCGCGTCCTTCTCCCGGCTCGTCGTCTTTAGAGCAGGCCGGAAGAAGAAACGGAAGAATCGTGGTCAATATGAGATAGTGAAGTTTCAAGACTGATTAACAATAGTTGACGTGAGACGTTTTGGCAGGACTGACCTGTATTTGTCAGGTCAGTTGATAGGCATATCCGGATTCTGAATCCAGTTGTTGACTGTCTCTACGGTAAACTTGATGGGTTCAAGCTCATGCTCCGGGTTAAGGTTCTGCGGGTTGAGAGTGGCAGTGAACCTATAGCTGTTGCCCTTCTCGAATTCTACGGGAGGAAGTGAGACCGTGTGGGTGTAGGTATCCATGATTTGGCTTCCGTTGCGCACAATCACGTTAAATGTGATTGTATATTCAGCCGACGCAGGAATGATGAATACCGGCTCTGAACCTGCCAACTCCGTCTCGGCAAACTGTTTCGAACCTGTAGTCTTGGTATTTTCAGTGTCGATGTCAACGATATCGAATGGCACATCACCCTCTTTGACTGTCCATGCCTTTTCTGCGGAAGCCATGTCGATTGAGCCTTCCGAAGGTGTGGTTTTAAGAGTGAGATTGCCGATTTCAAGGATTGTTGCCTTCGACACTTCGTTCTTGAACTGGAAAGTTACTTGGGAGAGCATATGGTTGAACGTCATCCCTACAGGCTGGATATTTTCCAGACTTGTGTGGGTGATTGCCGGATTGGTGAAGGCATAAATCAGGTCTTCCTCGCCCTCCGCAACGCGGTTGTTGAAATTGATTGTGCCGCCGCCGGTATATGTGCCGTCCGTCGCTATCGCACTCGCGTCAAGCGGAGTGAAAGTGACGCTCTCATCGATAGGTGCCAGCCCGGTGAAATAGTATTTCTGATTGAGATACCAGTATTCCAGTCGGTCGACGGTCCATTCATTGCCCGTTTTTGTCACGGTGTTGTCGCTGAACACATAGGAATCGGGCTGATTCACAAAGCCCCATACCTTGAACTCTGTCACGTTCGCTTTTGTGGCCACTTCCCTTTGGTTGATGGAATTTGCCACATAGGGATTTGCGAATGAAATAGCATCCCTCGTAGGGTCTTTCGGCCCGTTGTCATTGTCGCTGCTACAGCCTGCGGCCATGGCTGAAAGCGCAATCGCCGCAATAGGAAAAATCTTCTTCATAATCGATGTGTGTTTAAATAGTTGTCTCTTTAATTAATTTATATGTGTCTCGCAGGCGTCTAAAGAATGATTTCGAAGTCCGATGGTTCGCCCCACGGGTCGACTTCGACGTCAAAGGCACCTCCCCCTTCGGGTTTGGCATCCTCTTCGCTGACTTCGATACCTCCTACAATTACCACTCCCCCTGCAGGCTGCGATGACATCTGTGCTGTGACCTCTGTGCTGTAAGAGATGTGCTTACCGTTGGTAAGTACGAGTTGTAATGTAATACCATAACGTCCCTTAGGCTCATAAAGTTCGTCCCCGTCGCGGTAGCCCGGAGCGCCGAAACTCATCATGACTCCCGTCAGTCCTTTTTCGGTTTTTTCGAGGTCGAACATTATGGTGCATGGCTCTTCAAGGGTGCGCCCGGTGTTCAGTTTCACTCCGCTCGCCATCCCTGTCATGGCGACCGCTCCGCTGAGCACATATTCGAATCCTTTGTCGAAATTGAAGTGTATGGCGTATGTGTAGACTGCGGGAGTGAGTGTGACGGGAATTATGTGCAGTTCCTTAGGGTCGTTGATGATTTTCGTTATTGTAGAGTCTGTCTGCTGCTCCGAAAGAGCCGCTCTGAAGAGCATGTCGGGCTGACTGCGTACAGTCTCGCTCCTTGCATCGGTTCCCACGCTCGAGTTCCCGCTGTAGACCCCGGGATTGCGCGCGCGTGTAGTGGCTGTTGCCTCGGCGAAGTCCTCGGGATTCTCAATGACGATAAACTCCGTATCGTTGTTGTAGAAAAGCAGATTGTTTGTGAACTGTGTCATTGGTACGTCGCCACCCTGAGGCTCCATGTTGTAGGAGCGCACATCGCCGTCGGAGGCGAAGGTCACAACTCTCAGCCCTTCGGGCATCGGGTGCTCGAGGTCTTTGGGCGTTATTCCCATGTCTGCCGGCCACTCCGCCGTCCAGTCGTGGCGTGGTGTGACGGGGATATACCATTCACGGTCATATTTGGCCTCTACTTTCGTGCGGTACCATATCCAGCCGTTGTCGCCTCCCGGGTCGTCACAGTCACAGCACTCGCAGTCACACGCGCTCACTGCCGCCATCAAAACCAATGCCGGCAACAATGCTTTTAGCAGTCCTGTGTGATGTCTGAAACGTGAGTGTGACATAATCTTCAGCCATCAGCGTTTTGTCAGCGACGGCTTCTGATATTAGAACACCCGAACTTCCCCTCAGGTTTTGTAAAATCTATTTCAGCAATTTCTTATCACTTAATTGTTGCTTCCTGCCGCATTTTTAATTGTACAGAATTCTGTACAATTAAAATCGGGATTATAGAGCATTTCCCATTCTCCGGGATATTCGATAGCACTTTTAAGGCTTAGCCAACTAAATAGTTTCTTAAAAGGCAACTGATATTTGTTCCCCTGACGGAAGGCTGAGATGAAACAGCCCATACCGTTCCCCTCTCGCCGTCGCTCCGTAACTGTCGGTCTCAATCTCTTTGAGGCCGAGTCCGGGTGTAAGCGCAGCTTTGTAGACTGCCTCTTTTATGGTCCAGTAGCGCAGCAGTTCCCCAAGATAGATGTCTGGCAATGTGGGCTTACTTCCCTGCGTGTTCCCTGAATTTCCCGCTCTCTTGTTTATGATTAACTCTAACTTTTCCTGTTCGCTGTCTGTTAGGAATCTGTCTTTAACCCTTATGAGCTGTGCACGGGGATTCTCGATATCCACACCGATTGGACGTCCGGTTTTACTGATGGCTGCAATACAGAAATTTTTACAGTGGGAGATGGAGATTTTTATATCTTTAAGACCCACGATATATGGAGCACCGTTTTTATCGTGACCAATGGTGATATCTCCGAAACGTTTTTTGAAAATCGCTTCTGCGGCGAGCCTTTCGGCCCTTTGGCGAAATCCTGTGTCCGGGATGATATCTGCGATGTACAGTTCGAAAGCCTCATGTTCGCACAGTAATCTTGGCCGTATGTCGTTGTTGGCTGTCATTCAGGAGATTGGTGCTAATTGTCCGCTTTTCTGAGGTGTCTGAGAGCTTCGCTTAGGTCACGGCTCACCGTGTTGACAATCGGAGAGATTGAATCGGCTGAACTTTCAGGGGGCAAGTTGAGGTAGAGCGCGCCTGTCAGCAGACGGGAGTGATTGTCATGGGCTATAATCTGCACTGGAGTGGTTGTCGAACTGCGCGTTACGGCCATTTCCGTAGTCCAACCTCCGTCCGACACGAGCTGGGTCAGCTCCGTTGTCGCCCCGTGGGTGTTTAGTTCCATACGCTGATGGCGGTTGGCGATGGCCTCGTCAAGATTGTCGGTCTCGATGAGACTCAGATAGATGGTGGCGCCGTGGAATTGCGGATAAACTATGTCGGCCCACACTCCGTCATTGGCAGGGCGGATAGTGACCGAAGCCGATTTGTTGAGTCTTACAATGGTGCCGTCAAGATTCTGTTCGCTATATTCCGCATCGGGAGTCTCTATGCGTGGCCAACCGTCAGGTTTAGGCACAGGATTTGAATTTCCGCCACTGTGGCATCCCCACAGAGTGATAGCTGTGAGGACGGAAATAAATATCTTGGCTTTGGCGCTCATAAACATTTCCTGACAGTCTTATCAGGCCTTTCATGCCGTGGTCGCCGACATCTGGTCGGCCTGCACTTCCGGCATCACTTTCACGCGGATATTGACAATGCGGTGCTGCTGTATGGAGAGCACGAGGAAACGGCAGCGGTCATAGACAATTGATTCCTTCTCTTTCGGGAAATCGCCTTTTATCGCGAGCAGCATCCCTGCGAGTGTCTCGCAGTCCTCCGTGACATCCTTGTAATCATCCTCTTCGAGGTTGGTGACACGGAAGAAGTCGTTGAGCAGGGTTTTTCCCTCGAATATATAGGTGTCGTCGGGCAGACGGCGGTAGGTCTTTTCCTCTACATCATATTCATCGTCAATGTCGCCTACGATTTCTTCCAGCACGTCTTCAAGAGTCACGATACCCTGAGTGCCACCGAATTCGTCGACCACTATCGCGAGGTGGACACGGCGTGAGCGGAAGTCCTCCAGCAGATCGTCAATCATCCTTGATTCAGGCACGAAATATGGCTCCTTCATAAGCTTCTGCCATTCGAAACCGTCATTGGTCTTGCCTACATAGGGGAGAAGGTCGCGCGAATAGAGCACACCCTTTATGTTGTCCATGGAATTTTCATAGACCGGGAGGCGGGCGAAACCGCTTTCAATCACCACCTTCATCACCTCGGCGAAATCAGCCTCGATGTCGAGCCCTGTCACGTCGACGCGCGGGGTCATGACCTCCGATGCTGTTGTGTCGCCGAATTTAAGGATGCCTTCGAGCATGTCCTTGTTGTCCTTTTCGCTCACTTGTGCTATTTCGAGCGCCTGGGAGAGGTCGTCGGCGGTGACGGTTGTGTCCTTCTTGGTCACAACCTTCTTCACGATGCTTCCGCTCTTGACGAGCACGGACGACAGGGGATAGAACATCCTCACTCCGGCCTCAAGGAAGGGGGCGGCCATCTTGGCCCAGCCGAGATTGTTGGAGTTGGCATAGAGTTTCGGCAGGATTTCCCCGAAAAGGAGTATGAGGAACGTGAGGAGCACAGTTTGAAGAATGAAACTCCACACTGCACTCATCCCTGAGAAAATAGGGCCGAGCGCGAAGTTACACAACACGACTATCGTCACGTTGACCAGATTGTTTATGATAAGGATTGTGGCCAGCAGCCGTTCGGGGATTCTTAGCAGGCGGAGCACTCGCTCGCCGCTGCCTGATTCCTCAAGCTCGTCGCATTGCACCGGTGTAAGTGAGAAGAACGAAATCTCGCTGCCCGACACGAAGCCGGAAATTCCGAGAGCCAACACCGCGAGCACGAGAGCCACAATCTGGCCCGTGTCCATAGCGGGGATGCTCAGCAGCGGATTGTTGATGATGTCAAGTAACAGATTTGCCACCTGCTCGGTGGCCGGTAAAGGGTCGGTATCCAAAACTAATATGATGAGTTAGACAAAATAGCTTAACGCGTCGGTCACCCCACGCGCTGAAGTTAGTTTTGCAAAGGTAGTAAATTTTTGATAGCTGACCTAATTTTTAAGAGTTACTTATTTTCCCACAAATCGATGTCACTTTTAAATTGCCGATTGCGTCCTAAATTCAAAACAATAAATAGTCATAGACAATCCCGAATCCGAAATCAAACAAATTCAAATTCCGTAAAATGAAACACGCATTGATTCTCATCACGTTATTGGCCCTCTCGTCAGTGGGGCTGGCTCAGGTATCCGACTCTATCCCGTTGCAGGAACTCCGGGAAGTTGTCGTGGAAGCTCCGAAAGTAATTCGCAAGGCCGACATGGACGTCTACCACCCTTCGCGCTCGGCTGTCGACAATTCGAAAAACGGCATGCAGCTGCTCCGCAATCTTATGATTCCCTCCCTTACGGTCAACGATGTGATGGGCTCCGTTACGGCATCGGGACAGAGTGTGGAACTGAGGATAAACGGACGCAAGGCTTCTGTCGAAGAGGTGAAGACTCTGTTGCCGGAATCCGTCAGGCGTATCGAATGGATTGACAATCCCGGACTGCGTTACAATGGTGCCAACTATGTGCTTAATTTCATTGTCCGAAATCCCGACCTCGGCGGTTCGCTTATGACCGGAATCGATCAGGCCCTCACCGACCGTTGGGGAGATTATAGACTCGATGCGAAACTCAACTTTGGCCGCTCGCAGTGGCAGCTTGGCGCCAACTATAAACTTACAGCCGACATCGATACATATCGTGACTATTACGAACGCTTCACCTATCCCGACGGCACCTCGCTGACAAGGAGTGAAAAGCCGATCGGTGGATCCATGGATTATAATTTCGGCAACGCCCGGATGGCCTACAGTTACATAAGACCCGATACCACAGTGCTTTATGCCTCGCTTAACTTCCGTCGTAATTTCAATATGCGTGACAGATTCGAAGGCGTTCTCTCCCTCAGCAATGGGGAGGAAGATGTGGTGCTTACAGATATTAAGGGTAACAGAGGCACCACACCGAATCTTTCGCTCTATTTAGAACAGCATTTCAGCAGGAAGCAGACTCTTGTAGTGGATTTCAGCAGTTCTTTCTTTGCGGGCTATACATATTCCGACTATATTGAACGTGTCCGGGGAGTCACGCAGCCTTTCACGGATATACATACCCATATCCGCGACCGCAATCAGGCCTATGGCATAGAGACGAACTATATAAAGAACTGGGACGCATCGCGCCTGACAGCCGGTTTCTCTTACACGGCCAACCGTAACCGCTCGACCTACAGAAACCTTGACGGTCGCGTCTATCATCAGCGTCAGGACCGTGCCTATTTCTTCGCCGAATATTTCCATCGAATAAATAAGGTCACACTCACAGGCGGAATAGGCGCGCAGTATACTGACTTCCTTTTCCGTGAGACCCGTCAGGGCAATCATTCATGGAATATGCGACCACAGTTCACGCTCACCTACCGCCCCTCGTCCTCCTCGCAGTTCCGCCTTAACTTCACTTCATGGCAGTCAGCCCCCTCGCTTGCAGAAACCAACATCGCCCCGCAGCAGATTGACGGCTTTCAGTGGCAGGTCGGGAACCCCGATTTGAAAACATCTTCATCATACATGCTCACACTGCGCTACAATTTCACGCTTCCGCGTGTCAACGGCACTTTCGGAGTGCGCGCGTTCACCAGTCCCGATGCGATTACTCCATATCTTTATTGGTCTGACGACAGGCTCGTCACCTCCTATGAAAACAGTCGCGGACTCCACAACCTCTCTTTCTGGCTTTCCCCGCAGATTGACATAATCCCCGGATGGCTCATGGCAAGCGGTACCCTGCAATATCGAGCAGAGAAGATGGAAGGTACCGGCTACCGCCATTATAACCATGATTGGAGCGGAGATGTGACAGGTCGCCTTACCCACTGGGGATTCACAATGAGTCTGACCTATATGCGTGCGCAGCGCGAACTGTGGGGTGAAAAAATATCCTGGGGTGAGGATATTTCCATTGTCAACCTCACTTACAACATGAAGGCATGGGAGTTTGGTTTAGGATTTATTATGCCTTTCGGAAAGTATGACAGGGGGGCGATATCTCTTAACAGATTTAATACGAATGAACTGCATATGCGTCCTGACGCGCGGATGCCTGTCATTCAGGTTAGTTACAACCTCCAGTGGGGCCGTCAGAAACGTGGCGCGCATAAACTCATCAACGCCGACGCCAACGTCCAGCAATCCTCCGCCGCAGGCCGCTAATCTCCGTTACTTATGTCAGATAATTGAGAGTTTTGTCTTTTCGACGCTGATCTCTCCCCTGAAATCTGACGTTTTTGTAACCTCTGTGCGACCCCTCTTTTTTGCCGTGAGGACGACGGTCATATCTATGCCGTCGCCTCCCGGCATATCTCGTCTCTCCGGCGGACATTTATAGTTGCTTTCTGTATCGCAGTCGAAATATCGTTCGTCGAAATCGACTTTCTCCCACAGCCCTACTGAGCCGTGTTGTGTAATCCTGTAGGTGAGTTTGTCCCCACGCTTGATGATGGAATCATGCATCATCCTCGCAATCAACTTTCTGAACATATTATCTGTGTGTATATAACTTGAATTTTCAGATGTAATTAAATATGTTTATGCGGTTCGGGGCGGAGGGGGTAGTTGTTGCGGAGGGATTCGAATATCGATGAGGGTGAGGGGGAGTTTTTGAGGGCTTGTGTGTCGGCCTCGATGTCGTAGTCCAGCATGGACGGTGTGATTGTGTCCGGTATGGGAGCCGTTGCGGGGAGTTTTGAGATGAGTTTTTCAGCCGGTATCGACAGGTGTCGTGCAAGGGCCTCAAGTATCATACGGGTGGCGCGGATTTTCCCCTCGGCAGAGTAGCCCGCGATATGGGGAGTAGCCACGAGAGCCATCGATAGAAGCCCAGTGTCTATTTTTGGTTCCCCTTCCCAGCAGTCGATGGCAACGGATGAGACTTTGCCACTTCTGAGTGCTGATTTAAGGGCTGCGGTATCTGCTACCTCTCCTCTGGCAGCGTTGACAATCATAGGTCTGCGCTCTGTGCCCCGCAGGAAATCATCATTAATAAGATGGAATGTAGGATATTTCCCGCCTGTCGTATAGGGGACATGGACGCTTATGACATCACATTCGCGTGCGATTTCGTCAAGCGATACAAAGCCGTCTTCCCCTTCTGATTCTGCTCGGGGAGGGTCGTTGAGCAGCACCCTCATGCCAAGTCCGCGAGCCCATCGTGCGAGAATCTTCCCTACATTGCCGACACCGATAATTCCTAAGGTTTTGTCCGACAGCTTTTCCCCGCTCTTCAGCCCTTTGCTGACGGCTGAAAGTACATATTGGGCGACAGCCGGAGCGTTACAGCCGGGAGCATTTGCCACGGTGATGCCGTGGGAAGCGCAATAGCCGAGGTCGATATGGTCGGTGCCGATTGTGGCTGTGCCGATGAAAGAGCAGCTTGAACCGTCGAGCAGTGCGGAGTTGCATTTGGTGCGCGTACGTGTGAGGAGGATGTCGGCATCTTTCACCTCTTCCGGCCCGATTTCGTTCCCGGGAAGGTAGACTGCCTCTCCGAGCCCATCGATGGCATCGCGTAGGTAGGGTATGTTGCGGTCAGCGACTATTTTTAGCGTTTGCATTTTTGGTAGATTAGACTGTCATGGCCCAGATGTAGGGGCCAAGATAGGCGGCCATAAGGGAGACTACGGCTATATAACCGCGTCTCATCACCGTGAATCTGAAGAAATGGCCTACCTGAAAAGCCACGCAAGCGTTTAGTAGAATGATATAGAAAGTGATATTCGTGAAATTGACGAGCGCGAAAATTCCTGTAGCGATTGAAAGAATTGTCAGAAGCCCGTTGTAGGCCCGGGCCTGGGCGTTGAAGCCCATAATCTTGATGAGGTTGAGATTTCCGAACACGAAACCTGTCAGCAGGGTAAGCGCCACGGCTGCGAGCAGGGGCCAGCTTTCCGGCATGGACAGCAGGCGTGCGGGATGTGTGAATTCAAGTATCGGAAGCTCAGGCTTTGGCAGGAGGGCGAGTCCCCATGCTATCCATGCGGGGGTTATATTGCCAAGGATGGCGGCAAGAATTTTCTTGAACGAGAATATCTTCATCTGGCCGAGGGCGATGATGAAGACCGGGATATATAGCACAAAGCAGTATTCCACCAACTGTCCCAGTCCTAAAAGGAAGAATACGAGATAGACACGTCGCGCGCTTACGCGCCGGTCGTAGATGCTGAACATTATCCACGTAGCCCCCATCACGGCGATTGCCAGCAGGGATGATGCCGTGAACTGTCCCATCACTTCCGGTGTCGCGGCTGTGATGAAAATAAAATAGGCTGCAAAAAAGACCGAGGTGGTACGCAGGATGTTGAAACTGCGGTTGATGAATATCATGACCGCTCCTGCTCCGAGTGTCACGGCAATGTTTGCCCATAACGAAATCCATGAATCCGACAGCCATTCCGACGGGGTCGGGAAGGCTATGGTACGGAAATCCCCGACAGGAGTCACCTTGCCGAATATATAGGCCTGGAAGGTCATAAAGACGGCTGCGAGGGCAATGAGCGCAGCCATTCCCCTCGACCGTATTATGCGTGTGAAAGTGACTTCCTTACGGGTCATTCAGCGAGTTTCTTGAGATCCTGACCGATGTCGCGGCGCATGTATTTGCCGTCGAAGCTGACAGTGTCGGCTGCGCGGTAGCTTGCCGCGAGGGCTTCGTCGATATCCTTGCCGTAGGCACTGCATGCTATTACGCGTCCGCCGGAGGTGATGAGTGTTCCGTCAGGATTGCGCTTTGTGCCTGCATGGAAGAGGATAGCTCCCACCGGGTCGTCAGCTCCGGTGATATCTTCTCCTTTGGAATAGGAGCCGGGATAACCGCCTGAGACAACCATAACTGTCGTCGCATAGCGCGGATCTTCTTCAAGAGGCATGTTGCCGAGGTTGCCGCGTGCTGCGGCTTCAAGCAGCGGCAGGAGGTCGGAGGCAATGCGGAGCATCACTACTTCTGTCTCCGGGTCGCCCATGCGTACATTGTATTCAATCACCATCGGTTCGCCGTTCACCTCGATAAGTCCGAGGAAGATAAATCCACGGTAGGTGATTCCTTCGGCAATCAACCCGTTGACCGTCGGGAGTATTATGCGCTCCTCGACCTTGCGCATGAATTCCTTGTCGGCAAAGACCACGGGACTTACGGCTCCCATGCCTCCTGTGTTAGGCCCGGTGTCCCCTTCACCGATACGCTTATAGTCTTTCGCTACGGGAAGTATGCGGTAGCCACCGTTGCCGTCGGTCAGTACGAATACTGAACATTCGATTCCCTTGAGGAATTCCTCGATTACGACCGTCGCCGATGATTTACCGAACATTCCACCGAGCATCTCGCGGAGCGATGCTTTAGCTTCATCGAGGGAATCGATAATCAACACACCTTTCCCGGCTGCAAGCCCGTCGGCCTTCAACACATAGGGAGCTTGCAGTGTTTCAAGAAATTTGCAGCCCTCCTCAACGGTCTCCGCTGTGAAACTCTGATAGCGTGCGGTAGGAATCGAATGACGCACCATAAATTGTTTTGCAAAATCTTTGCTCCCTTCGAGCGCGGCACCGGCCTTTGATGGGCCGACAATGACAGGTGCTCCTTCAATAGCTTCGAAGTAGTCATATATTCCCGCAACGAGCGGATCCTCATTGCCTACGACAATCATGTCGATGCCTTTGTCTGCCGCAAAGTCGGCAATGGCCTTGAAATCAAGCGGAGAGATGTTGACGTTCTCGCCATAGGCGCCCGTGCCGCCGTTGCCGGGAGCTATGAATAGCTTTTCAAGGCGTGGAGAAAGCGACATTTTCCATGCGAGGGCACATTCGCGTCCACCCGAACCAAGGAGAAGCACGTTTAATTTTTCACTTTGTTCAGTCATGGTTTCGCCTGCGTTGAAAGGGCTCTTTTCAGGCTGATTGCTGACAGGATAGCGGAGAGTGTTGAGGTTCTGCTGTATTGACATTGCTTTTTGATGAAGGCTAAGAGATTGTCTAAATTTTATAACTAAATAATCCTGAGATTCCTAAATCAAGTTTCCGGCCATCTTTAAATGCCTTATCGGCTGATTTTGCCAAGCTTCATCGGTCATAATGCCCGCATTACTTCCTCTTCAGATTGCAAAATCATCCCGATAATCCATTTAAATCTGTCGCGGATTAAATTTAGACAATCTCTAAGAGTATGTTTGAATTTAAATCATTTTAGCATGAAATCTTATTTCGAGGATTTTCAGCAAGTTGAAGAAGAAGCAATGCGGGCATTGCGACCGATGAAACTTGGCTGAAAAGACCGGAAGAAGATTTCATGATGAAATGAAGAAAAGATATTAATAAAACCTTTATTCGGTTTAAATCCAAACATACTCTAAATGGCTGTGGTAGAGGATTGTTGAGAAAAATGGGATAATGCCTGGTAGATGCTTGATGGCCCCGGCCTTATTCCTGACCTTTATTTTCAGATGAATTATCTGTGTCAGGTCGCTTCCAGCGACGGCGTGTGCGCATGAATGGGCCTTCCGGGGCAGGTATCGATGGCCGTTTGGGCGATTCGCTGAGCGATTTCAATGCGTGGGGATTACGGTGGCGTGAGAGCAATTGCTCCGCTTCGCTTGCCGCCGCAGTCTCTTCCTTGAATTTACGGCGACGCTCTTCGCTGCGGGCGTATCCTCCCTTTTTCGGACGGTACTTGTCTTCGAGCGGGTTGGGTTTGCGACGTCCCGGGTAGGCTTCTTTGCCGCCCATCCCTTTTTCGCGTGCGTCGCGTTTCCATTCTGAATCACTTTTTCTTGAAGGACGCTTATGGTCACGCGGGCCACGGTCGGAATCCTTTATGGTTCCACCTTCCTTTCGGAAATCGCTCTTCGAGCCTTCGAATATCACATATTCGCGGAGCTCGCACTCGAGGCCTCCGTTCTGCATCTGTTCCTTTGTCGAAGGTGTAAGCCCGATTGCTGTGAGATAGTCGATGTTTGATGAGATTACCCAGGTGTGGTAGCCGAGGAACACGCGCTTGAATTTTGTGCCGAGCAGCTTATAGAGCTGTTCCATGTCCTGAGTGTTGATGCGCTCGCCGTAGGGCGGATTTGTGATGAGTACTCCGGGGACACCCTCTGCGGGAGCCTCGTCCCACTGCTGCAGCGGTTTTATGCGGAGATTGATATATTCGTCGACTCCTGCCGAGAGTATATTGCGCTCTGCGATGGCCACGGCCTTGGGAGAGATGTCAGCACCGTAGATCTTAAAATCTACATCGCGGCGGGGAAGATTCTCTTCAAGCACTTTCTCGAAGAGCTCAGGGTCGTAGTCATGCCAGTGTTCGAAAGCAAAATCCTTGCGGAAGCTTCCAGGCTTGATGTCGGCTGCAATCATCGCGGCTTCGATGAGGAAGGTGCCTGAGCCGCACATAGGGTCAACCAAGGGGCAGTCGCCACGCCATCCGCTTTTGAGTATTATGCCGGCGGCGAGCACTTCGTTGATTGGAGCCTCGGTCTGCGCCACGCGCCATCCGCGTTTGTGGAGCGATTCGCCCGACGAGTTAAGCGATATGGTGACGCGGTCGCCGTCGATATGCACGTTGATCATCACGTCGGCATCGTTAAGGCGAACGCCCGGGCGCTTGTCAGGGCCGAAGCGGTCTTTGAAGAAGTCGACAATGGCATCCTTCACACGGTAGGTGACGAAACGGGAGTGTGTGAATTCCGATGAATGGGAAGTAGTGTCGATTGAAAAAGTCTTTTCGAGACTCAACACATCGCTCCAGTTGTATTCTTTCACCATCTCATAGAGCGAATCAGAGTCCTTCGCAATGAATTTATAGATTGGCTTAAGGATGCTCAGTGCCGTGCGGCAGCAGATGTTCGCGCGGTAGAGCATGGCGAGGTCTCCTTCGAAGGACACCATACGGCGTCCAGGCTCGACATTGACCGCGCCGAGCGAGCGCAGCTCTTCGGCGAGTACTTCTTCAAGTCCTTTCAGGGTCTTTGCGACCATTTCAAAACGATGTTCCATTCAGATATGTTTTTTCTTTTCTTTCTGTATTTTTTTCAGCGCGAGGAGCGGAAGTTGTCGGCACGGGCCTGGATGAGCTTCTCGCCGGGAGCGACGTCGCGTGTCACCCACAGGTTGCCTCCGATAACGGCATTGTCCCCTATGTGGACACGTCCGAGTATGGTGGAATTGGAATATATGACCACATTGTCTCCGATGATAGGATGGCGGGGTATACCTTTGACGGGGTTGTTGGAATCGTCGGTGACAAAACTTTTCGCCCCAAGTGTCACGCCCTGGTAAATTTTCACATTATTCCCTAAGATAGCTGTCGCCCCTATCACCACGCCGGTGCCGTGGTCAATGACGAAGCGTTCGCCGATTTCAGCGCCGGGATGTATGTCGATTCCGGTGTCGGAATGGGCCTGCTCGGTAATCATGCGCGGGACAATCGGAACACCCTGCCTCTGTAGCTGGTGGGCTACGCGATAGCTTATCGTGGCACGGAAACCGGGATAGCAGGCTATCACCTCATGGGTCGACACTGCGGCCGGGTCGCCAAGATATGTGGCGTCAATGTCCGTGTCGAGAATGTGGCGCAGGGCCGGGAGACTGTCTATGAAAGTATCGGCATCCGATTGGGCGCGTGAGCGCAGCCCTTCAAGGGTGGTGTCGCAGTTGTCGCGGTCAAAGCAGAGGCCGGCTGTTATCTGTTCGGTAAGGAGGTCACGCAGCTCATGACATTCAAGGGTCATGACCGAGCGCAATACCGAAGGGCCGCGGTCCGTGTCAGTGAAAAATCCGGGAAACATTAGCCGTGAGGCCAGGTCGACAATGCGCCTTACGCTCTGGTTGGACAGCAAAGGCTCGCCCTCGCCCTGGCGGGTGGGGCATACATGGCGCATTTCGTCGATACTGCACAGGTGACCTATCACCTGGTCAATGCGTGGCCGATTGGTCGGAGTCTGTTCCATAATTTCACGTGGAGTGTCGCCGTAGGGTGGGAGAGTGGCGTAAACTACTGCGCAAAGTTACGATTTTTGGAGAGGCTATGAAAATTATTGAAGAAGTTTTTTAGCCATGTCCTTACCGCTTATTGCAGGTAGAATCTGTGGGTATGGGTATAGTGGCGGATGAGGGAGGTTATGTAGACGGTAAAGAGCGGAAACATCACGATGCCACCCACCGAGAGTATGCAACCGAGTATCTTTCCGGGGATTGTCACTGGATAGATGTCGCAGCCGAGGGTGGTGGCGTTCATACACGCCCACCACAAAGCTGTCCCGAAATCGGTCACCATGGCGTTGGCTCCCTGCTCGCAATAGAAGAAAATCAGACTCCCGAGATAGATGAAGGAGGCGAGAATCACGATATAAGACGACAGAAACGATGTCAGCTTATTGCGAGAAAAGGCTCCCACGACGATGGTCATTGCGAGGACACCACGGGCAAGAGGGATGAAACGCACGAAGAAGAGCTGCTCGGATGTGAGATTTATATGGAAGAGGTCGATGAGGTTGAGGAAGGGGATGGAGAGGAAAAAGAAGATGAAATGGGTTCTGAGATAGCGCCACCGGTCGGTGGCAAGTGGCAGTTCTATGAAATAGTCGGCCATGAATATGATGCAGACCCAGAACTGGAATTGCATATATAGTTTGTTTTCGAGGAAGTTTATCCCCTTGAAAGTGTCGACGGAGATGAACACAATCAGCAGCACTGACAGCACGATAATCAGCCAGTGGAGTATGTCGAGCAGATAGTGATGCCTGTGTGGCGTTCCTGAGGTCGGAGTCATAGTTGAAGCGCGTGAGTGATAACACTACTATAACACTGCGAAAATAGCTATGGTTCCATGTTCGTTACAGGAAGGGACGGTATAAAAATAGCCCCGCCGTCTTCACGGATGGAAGACGGCGGGGTATTATGGATTGTCAGTTTCGCGTATTAGAGAACGCCTGAGAGGTTGAAACGGGAGAACTCGAGATCCTTGGCTGCCTGCTTGGCGAGCTTGTTGTCGAGTTTGATGGCCTGACGGAGGTTTGAAGTCACCATCTGGTCATTGTTGGTGCGTGCGCCGAGGACTGCCATCAGATAATAGGTGGTTGCGTCGGGAGTCTGGATTGCGGCGAGGGTTGACTTAGCCTTGCTGTAGTCCTTGCTGAGAATCTGGGCGAGGGCTGCATTGTTGCTCTTGTCGTTGCCGAAAGCTTTCACGGCTGCGTTTACGTCGCCCTGCTGGAGGTAGTATACGCCGAGAGCTGAACCGAGTTCAGGAACGCCGCCTGCCTTGCCGAAAGCCTGGTTTGCTGCGCGGAAGTCATCGTTGACGAGGGCTACGAGGCCTTGGTTCATCTGAGTCTCGGGAGCGTTGGGAGCGATGCGCTGTGCTTTCTTGAAGCTTGCCATGGCTGCGTCGTAGTCACCCTGCTGATAGAGCACCTTGCCGAGGTTGTTGAAGCCACGGTAGTCGTTGGGGTAGAGGTTGGTAGCGGCTGTGTAGATGGCTTTTTTGCGGTTGAGGTCGTCGGTGAGGGTAGCTGCATAGAGGATTTCGTCGACAGTGAGGGTAGAGGGGTCGGTGTCGAAAGCCTTGTTGATTTCAGCGTCGCTCTTACCGATAACGTTGACGCTTGCAGTGATGCGGGAATAGCGGAGCTGGGGGAGGATTTCGTCAGCGAGCTGGTCGAATACGGTTGAAAGGTTGCGGATTTCACGTTCGCGGATTTCCGGATCCTTATACATTGAGAGAACGCTCAGGATGAGGTCTTTGTCCTGGATGTTGCTTGCTGCGACGAGCTTCTGGAAGCCTTCCCAGTCCTCGGGAGTGAAGTTGGCGGTCAGTTCGCCGAATTCAGTCACCTTGTCCTTTTTGAGCTGCTTGGTGAGATAAGACTGAGTGTTGGCCTCACGGTTTTCAGCAAGACGGGTGTTGAAGTCGAGTGAACCGTCGGGGGAAGCATATGACTCGATGTTGATTTCCTCAATCTGACGGTTGGCGTCGTCGGCAGCAGTCTTTATGTCGCGGTTGAGACGGAGCATCTCGTCGCTCTTCAATTCGCTCTCGCGGAGGTTGGCCTGGTTGATGAGGAAGCGGATGTCGGCAGAATACTTCTCGTTGATGATGCGCTGGAACTTGTCGGCAGCGGTTGCGGGGTCTACCGAAGCTGCGTCTGCGAGGGCTGCGGTGGCCACAATGCCGTCAGCGACTTTCACGCGGGGAAGGGCATACTGCTTGCCGTTCTGGTCGACGGTGAAGCCGAGGTAGAGTTCCGAACGCTGCATCTCGGGCTTGTAGACATAGTTTACGGGGATGGTGACAGTGCCGCCGTTTTCATAGGAAACAACACGGTTGTTGCCGCGCACTTTCTCTCCCTGGAAAGCCATGGAAGAGCCAGCGAGCTCAGTGCCGTCAAATGCAAGGTAGGGGGTTACGGTCACAGTTGCGTTCTTCACGAAGAATTTCGGAGGAATGTTGCCTGTAACTGTGGCGGGTACGTTCTGGCCTACCACTTCAAGTGGGTTGGGGTTTGTGCTGAAGTAGTCAGCTGCAAACTGATTCATCTTTTTTCCACAACCTGTCAGTACGAGGGCTGAACCGAGGATGAGAGAGAAAGCGGATTTTTTGTCCATAGCAAAAATAAGGTGTTATAATGTTGAATGTTTTTTTGATAAATCGCGATTGGTTTATATACGGACATAATTCAATAGCAAAGTTACAACCTTTATCGCAAATAATGAAAAAATTATATAAAAAAGGTGAGCGATTGATGAAATAGTAGTAAATTTGTCCGTTAATTTTTAATTTCAGATAATAGGATTGCCGAATGAGAAGATGGCGCATTGAAGACAGCGAGGAGCTGTACAACATTCAGGGATGGGGACGGAAGTATTTCTCCATCAATGAGAAAGGTAATGTGGCGGTGACTCCCCGCGAAGGATTTGCTTCGGTCGACCTCAGGGAGGTCATGGACGAGCTCCAGGTGAGGGACATCACTTCGCCCGTGTTGCTACGCTTTCCCGACATTCTCGACAACCGTATCGAGAAAATTTCGAATTGCTTCGCCGTAGCCGCTGAGCAATATAACTATAAAGCCCAGAACTATATAATCTATCCTATCAAGGTCAATCAGATGAGGCCTGTGGTGGAGGAGATAGTGACTCATGGCGAAAAATTCAATATAGGTCTTGAAGCCGGTTCGAAACCTGAGCTTCACGCCGTCCTTGCTACTAATATAAAGGAAAACGCCCTTATAATCTGCAACGGCTACAAGGACCAGACATACATAGAGCTTGCGTTGCTCGCCCAGAAGATGGGCCGCAGGATTTACCTTGTGGTCGAGAAACTCAACGAGCTTAAGACCATCGCCGAGGTAGCGCGCCGTATCGGCATCGACCCTAATGTCGGCATACGCATCAAACTTGCCTCCTCCGGCTCCGGAAAATGGGAGACGAGTGGAGGCGACCAGTCGAAATTCGGGCTCAACTCTTCTGAGCTGCTTGAAGCTCTCGACTTCATGGAGAGGAATAAGATGAAGCATTGCCTCAAGCTCATCCATTTCCATATAGGCAGTCAGATAACCAAGATACGCCGCATAAAAAATGCCATCCGCGAGGCCACGCAGTTCTATGTCCAGCTGACGCAGATGGGTTTCGATATCGATTTCATGGATATAGGCGGAGGCCTCGGAGTGGACTACGACGGTACGCGCAACTCCGCTTCAGGCAGTTCGATGAATTATTCTATTCAGGAATATGCCAACGACGCCGTTTCGGCAATCGTCGACGCCTGCGAGAAAAACGGACTCAAACAGCCGAACATCATCAACGAGAGCGGACGCTCGCTCACTGCCCATCATTCCGTGCTCGTGTTCGAGGTGCTTGAGACCACCCAGCTCCCGTTCTGGAAGGATTCGGAAGATATTTCCGAGGCTGACCATGAGCTTGCAAAGGAACTTTATGACATCTGGGACAAGCTTAACCAGCAGCGTTTACTCGAGAGCTGGCACGACGCCCTCCAGATTCGCGAGGAGGCTCTCGACCTTTTCAGCCTCGGGATGCTTGACCTCCGCACGCGCGCCCAGATTGAAAAACTTTTCTGGAGCATAGCGCGGGAGGTCGGGGAGATTGCCGACAGCATGAAACATGCCCCCGAGGAACTTCGCAAGGTGGCCAAGATGGTGCCTGATAAATACTTCTGTAACTTCTCCCTCTTTCAGTCGCTCACCGACTCATGGGCCATCGACCAGGTATTCCCGATTATCCCGCTCCAGCGTCTTGACGAGAAGCCTACACGTACCTGCACCCTTCAGGATATAACCTGCGACAGCGATGGAAAGATTTCGAATTTCATCTCTTCGAGCGGCGGCACTGCAAGTTCGCTGCCGGTACATCCCGTGAAACCCGGCGACCCGTATTATTTGGGAGTGTTCCTTGTCGGCGCCTATCAGGAGATACTCGGAGACATGCATAATCTCTTCGGTGACACCAATGCTGTTCATATATCCGTCTATAAGGACCGCTATGAAATCGACAGGATTATAGACGGCGAGACTGTGGCCGATGTGCTCGACTATGTGCAGTTCAATCCCAAGAAGCTCGTGCGTAACGTGGAGGCTTGGGTTACCGCCTCCATGAAGGCTGGCAAGATTACTCCCGAAGAGGGACGTGAGTTCCTGAGCAACTATCGTTCGGGGCTTTATGGTTACACCTATATAGAAAAGGATTGAACCTTTTCTGAGTTTGGAGTTTTAAGTGTGCTCTGAGTTTAAAGTTTGGAGTGATGCGTAGGTATTTCATGCGTCTGTCATATCGCGGGGCTCCTTTCCATGGCTGGCAGTGCCAGCCCGGGGAGGTGACGGTGCAGTCTGTCATAGAGTCTGCGCTGTCGACCGTGATGCGCAGGGATATGAAGATTGTGGGGGCCGGACGCACTGACACCGGTGTAAATGCCCGTATGATGGTGGCCCATTTCGATGTCTCCGAGCCGATTGCCGACCCTGCGCGCCTCGTGGGAAATCTCAATGCCATTGTCGGGAAGGATATAGCGATTGACGAGATTTATGAGGTCGCTTCTGACAAGCATGCCCGTTTCGACGCTACTTCGCGCACCTATCACTACTATGCCGTCACCCGAAAATCGCCTTTCGCTTATCCCTTGAGCTGGAAAGCTCCCGCTAATCTTGATTTTGACAGGATGAACGATGCTGCGGCAATCCTTCTTGAGACATCCGATTTCACATCATTCGCAAAGCTCCACACTGACGCGAAAACCAATATATGCAAGGTTACACAGGCCGAGTGGGAGCGAGTTGGTGAGGACGCATGGGTCTTTGTGATTACAGCCGACCGTTTTCTCCGCAATATGGTGAGGGCTGTTGTCGGCACACTCGTGGAAGTGGGCAGGGGAAAGATGTCGGTAGAGGAATTCAGGGGAGTGATTGACCGTCGTGACCGCTGTGCGGCCGGAACGTCGATGCCCGGACACGCCCTCTTCCTTTGGGAAGTGACCTATTGACCAATCAGACAAAAAGCAGGATTATCAACTGAGCCACGATTACCCGGCAGAACATCGAGAGAGGGTAGACGGTGGCATAGCTGACCGTGGCGTAGTCGCCGGGCACGATGTCGTTGGCATAGTTGAGCGCCATGGGGTTGGCCATGCTTCCGCAGAGCATGCCGCATGTGAGGCCGAAGTCCATCCGGCAGGCTTTCATGGCCACGGCTCCCATAATCAAGACCGGGACAATCGTGACAAGGAATCCGAGCAGAATCCACAGAAGACCTTCTGTGCGGGCTATGGTGTCGAGGAAATGCGCTCCCGCTTCAAGGCCGAGGCAGGCGAGATAGAGCGATAGCCCTATGCCGCGCAGCATGAGGTTGGCGCTGCGCGTGGTATAGGTGATGAGGCGGAATTGCGGGCCGAAACGGCCTATAAGGATGCCTATGATAATCGGGCCGCCTGCAAGACCGAGCTTTATTGGGGTAGAGATGCCCGGAACCGCAATCGGAATGGAGCCTACGACGAGTCCGAGGACAATGCCGATAAATATGGCTCCTAAATTTGGGTCTTTAAGCTTGACAGCAGTATTGCCGAGCAGTTGTTCCACTTTCTCGATGTCGGCCTCGCTTCCTACCACTGTCAGGCTGTCGCCGAGTTGCAGCACGAGTTCCGGGGTGGCGAGCAGATGGAGTCCGCTGCGGGTCACCCGGCTGATATTGATATGGTATTGGTTGCGCAGGCGCAGGGAGCCGAGTTTCCTTCCGTTGATTGTCGGGCGGCTTACTATTATCTTACGGGAAATCAGACGGCTGTCGATTGAATTCCAGTCGATGTCTTTCTTGTTCCAGTCGCGGGCTTCCTGCATCCCGAAAAGCACTTTGAGCTTGGGGCAGTCGTCTGGAGTGGTTATCACAAGGAGGTGGTCATTCTCATGAAGGACGGTGCCGGAGTCAGGGATGCTGACTGTGTCGTCGCGCCAGAGCCGTGAGATTACGAATTTGTTTTTCGCCACATTAGACACCTCTTTTATTGTCATGCCATAGATCGCGGGATTGCAGACCTTGAATTCGGCTATGAATGTCGCGTCGGGTTCTTCTTTTGGCGCTGACAGCGGGGAGCCTTTGGGGATAAGGGCTTTGCGAAGGACTATGATGGCCAGGATTACACCTACTACTCCGAGCGGATAGGTGACGGCGCAACTCAGGGCCGCCCCGCTTGCCGGCAAGCCTGCCTGTTCAAGTGCCTGCTGGGCCGCTCCAAGGGCGGGGGTGTTGGTGGTGGCCCCGCATAATATGCCCGTGGCCTCTCCGATTGGCAGTCCCAGCCCGAGGCTCATCGCTATGGTCATGGCAGTGCCTATGATCAGGACCCCGAGCCCTAAGAGGTTCAGTTCCATGCCGCCTTTTCGGAATGAGCTGAAAAATCCGGGGCCGACTTTCAATCCGAGTTCATAGACGAAGAGCACCAGCCCGAGGTTTTCGGTGTAGTGAAGAATGGTCGGATCGATTGACAGTCCTATGTGGCCCGCCATGATGCCGGCGAAAAACACGAATGTGACACCTAAGGATATGCCCCATATGCGGATTTTCCCTAAGGCCAGGCCCACGGCTATTATGACCGAGATTATAATCACGGCCTGCAGGGGGGAGTGGCTGAGGAATATGTCGGAAAGCCAGTTCATGCTGCAAAATTAGTTTAAATCACGCCCCATTTAGGGCGATTATGTTCCGCTTAATGTTTTTTAACAGAATAGCTTGGCCGAAGGCCTTTATTTGCAAAATCAATGGAATCTTGGTAACTTTGCGTCCGCTGTAATCAAAACTATGGTTGCGGTGTCCATTAAAAGCTTTATAATAATATGATTACTCAGGAACAATTAAAAGAGACTTTTGAGCGCAAGCTGGCGCTGAGGAGGTATCTTTGACATCGACAGCAAGAAAATACAGGTAGAGGAAGAGGAGCTCCGCACTCATGTGCCGGACTTCTGGGAGCATCCCAAGGAAGCTCAGGCGCAGATGAAGAAAATAAAGGATCTTCAGATGTGGATTGACGGATATGAGGATATCGACAAGACGGCCAATGAGCTGCAGCTTGCATGGGACTTCCTTAAGGAGGGGCTTGTGGAAGAGTCGGAAATCGACGCTCTCTATGCCGATGCCATATCCAAGATAGAGAAACTCGAACTGCGCAACATGCTTCGCCGTGAAGAGGATAAGCTCGGGGTGGTGCTCAAAATCAATTCCGGAGCCGGTGGCACGGAGAGTCAGGACTGGGCCTCGATGCTCATGCGCATGTATCTGCGCTGGTGTGAGAGCCATGGCTACAAGACCTCTATTGCCAACCTTCTTGAAGGTGATGAGGCCGGCATAAAGTCGTGTACCATCAATGTCGAGGGTGACTTCGCCTATGGCTATCTCAAAAGTGAGAACGGTGTCCACCGCCTCGTGCGTGTGTCGCCTTACAATGCTCAGGGCAAGCGCATGACCTCTTTCGCTTCCGTGTTCGTCACGCCGCTTGTCGACGATACGATAGAGGTGAAGGTGGACCCTGCGCTCCTTTCGTGGGACACTTTCCGCTCTGGTGGCGCAGGAGGTCAGAATGTGAATAAGGTGGAATCAGGTGTGCGCCTGCGCTACCAGTTCACAGACCCTTATACGGGTGAGCATGAAGAAATCCTTATCGAGAACACGGAGACCCGCGACCAGCCTAAGAACAAGGAGAACGCCATGAGGCAGCTGCGCTCCATACTCTATGATAAGGAATTGCAACACCGCCTTCAGGAACAGGCAAAGATTGAGGCCGGAAAGATGAAGATTGAGTGGGGTTCTCAGATCCGCAGCTATGTGTTCGACGACCGTAGGGTGAAGGACCACCGTACCAACTATCAGACTTCCGATGTCAACGGTGTCATGGACGGCGACCTCGATGCTTTCATAAAGGCTTATCTGATGGAATTTGCTGCCAGTGAGGAATGATGAAAAATCGGTCATTCGGTTTGAATGGCATTGAAATATTATGGACGTATGACCCATGTGGTGTGCGTCCATAATTTTATTTCAGACTGTTCCGATTTGACTACATTAATATTTTGATTTTGGCTCGTAAATTGCTATATTTGTGAAAAATAGGTGATAGTATGGTCAAGAAAAACAAATTGCAGATATTCAATGACCGCAGGGTCAGAACCGTGTGGGACGATGAAACCGAAACTTGGTATTTCTCAATCGTTGATGTTGTTGGAGTCCTGACAGACAGTAAGGATCCAAAACAGTATATTAAGAAGATGAAAGCGCGGGATCCGGAATTGAACGCAAACTGGGGGTACAATTTGTACCCTACTTCCTTTGGAAGGTTTGGATGGCAAGAAACATCCTGCAATGACGTCGGATGTCAAAGGAATTTTCCGCCTCATCCAATCCATTCCTTCCCCAAAGGCTGAGCCATTTAAGCAATGGATGGCTCAGGTGGCGTCAAACCGGATTGACCAGATGCAGGACCCCGAGCTCTCAATAGAGCAGGCTGTAGCGTAATATAAATTTCATTTTTGATGTGAATCGTTTTCATAATCGCAGTCGGAGAGGGTGCGGGGGATAGTAACTTTGTGGGTATAAATATCCCGATAATATGAAAACGAAAACAAACCGACTACCGATTTCCAAAAAGGCATATGACGATTTCTCCTCGCGCCTTACTTTCACATTCTCCTGCCTTCCGGATGCTGAAGAGAATGTCAGGCTTGCCATCGAGCTACTTGACGCCTACATTACAGGTGACGTCACCGGCCTTTACGAGGCTCCACAGCTTATAAAGATTGCTTTCTCCATACTTGCCCCCGAGATTGACAGGGCGACAGAGCGTTCGCGCCGGGCACGCGCGAGAGCCAGGGAAATAAAAGGTAATGACCGGATTGTTCCGGGTCAATCTGCCAAAGAGGTAGAATCCAGCTCGAAGATTGAACGAAAGAGCAACGTGGTTCATGGATGCCATGAAAAGCCGTGTAGGCGGGAAATAAGCACGGAAAAAGGTGGCAAATCTCTGATTTCCGCGATTGCGGGCTATGTGCGCGGAAGCCTCAGACAGGCTCTTATTTCCAACATTCGGTTTCCGATGCGATTTCGGGAATGGTTGAGGAGCGATAGACCGGGTCTTTGCCAAGACGCTTTTGCGCATTGTAGTCTTTGAGCAGTACGATGGCATACTTGCCGAGCAGGAGTATCGCGCCGAGGTTGCATAGGGTCATCAATGCCATGGTTATGTCGGCGAAGCCCCACACGAGGTCGAGCGACATGACTGCTCCGAGGTAGACTATTGCGCTGACGAGCAGACGATAGATGTTGATAACGGTTTTGTTGTCGCGGATGAAGCGGATGTTTGTCTCGCCATAGTAGTAATTGGCTATGATGCTCGTGAATGCGAAAAAGAATATTGCGATGCTGACGAATGTAGAGCCTATACGGTGGCCGCCCCCGAATTCAGCGTCAATCGCCTTTTGGGTTAGCACTATCCCGTCGTGGCCGTCCATGAAAATCCCGCTGCACAGGATTATGAAGGCTGTCGCCGTGCATACGAGCATAGTATCCGTGTAGACTCCGAGAGTCTGTATGAGTCCTTGTTTGACCGGATGTGTGACCGAAGCAGTCGCCGCTGCGTTAGGCGTGGAGCCTTCTCCTGCCTCGTTGCTGAATAGTCCGCGCTTCACTCCCATAATCATCGCCGCTCCGACGGTACCTCCGAGAGCCTCGTCGAAGCCGAAAGCGTTCTTGACTATCAGCCCTATTATTTCCGGGAAGCGGGAGATGTTCATGCACACTATTATGAAAGCTATGGCTATATAGGCCACGGCCATCACCGGCACGACAATCTGGCTGAAGCGCGACACTCTCTGTACGCCTCCCCAGATGATTACGAGTGTCATTATAGCAAGTGACCATGCCGTAACCTCGCGTGGAATCGCGAACGACGACAGGAGCGCGTTGGAGACGGTGTTTGACTGCACGGAGTTGAAGGCGAAGCCGAATGTGAGGGTTATGAGTACTGCGAAAGTCACTGCCCACCACCGTTTGTGGAGCCCTTTGAGGATATAATATGCCGGTCCTCCCATGAACGATTTTTCCCCTTTCACCTTGAACAGCTGGGCAAGAGTCGACTCGACGAAGGCGCTTGCGGCTCCGAGGAGAGCTATCACCCACATCCAGAACACCGCGCCCGGCCCTCCGAGGGCTATGGCCGTCGCCACTCCGGCAAGATTCCCGGTGCCAACGCGGGAGGCAATAGACAGTGCGAAAGCCTGGAATGAACTGATTGTCCCGTGGGCGGGCGCATCGTCATGTCGCCGGTCGTTGTTACCCTTGCCTGAGCGGACAAGCAGGCGGCACATCTCGCCAATCATGCGGAATTGCACCCCTCGGGTGCTGATGGTGAAGAACAGGGCGACGGCGAGAAGCACGGTCACCATCACATAGTCGGTCAGCACTCCGCTCACGGCGGAGACTGTGTCCTGGAGGATATCGGTCATAACGATAGTGTGGGCTTTAATAGGCTGTGAAAAAAATAACATCGCAAGCCACCTTTGCCTGCGATGTTATTGAAGTTGGCGGCATTATAGCGTTATAATTGCCGTATGGTCGTTTTTGTTCGTTCCTTATGCGATGCCGAGGTCTTTTTTAAGGGCTTCGATTTTCTGCTCTGCGAGCTTGCCGCAGTTGTCATAGTCCTCTACCTTTGCCATTGGCACCTTGACTTCCATATAGAACTTGATTTTTGGCTCTGTACCGGAGGGGCGTACCGAAACCTTGGAGCCGTCCTCCGTGAAATACTGGAGCACATTGGAAGTGGTGGGGAAGTCGAGTTTCTCGACCTTGCCGCTGCCGACATGGGTGAGATCGAGGGTGGCGTAGTCCTTGATGATTTCCACGGGGCTTCCGGCGAGTGACTTCGGGGGATTCTCGCGGAAGTCCTTCATCATGGCCTGGATTTCTTCTGCGCCGGTCTTGCCGGGACGTACTACCGACACGCCTACTTCATGGCTGAAACCATATTTCAGGTAGATGTCGGCGAGCATGGCCTGGAAGTCCATACCCTTGTCCTTTGCCCATGCGCATGCCTCTGCCATGAGTGAGATAGCCGATACGGCATCCTTGTCGCGGCAGAATGTCTCTGCGAGGAAGCCATAGCTCTCTTCGCCGCCGCCGAGATAGCGGAGCACGTCTTCATTGTCGCGCATCACGGCTGCAATCCACTTGAAGCCGGTGTAGCAGTCGAAGAGACGCACGTTCATGGCCTCGCAGATTGACTTGATGGTCTCGGTGGTCACGATAGTCTTGACAGCAAATTCATTGCCTTTGAGGAGGCCGAGTTCCTTATTGCGGGTGATGATGTAGTTGAGGAGTATCATCACAATCTGGTTGCCGTTGAGCAGCACATATTCGCCGGAGTTGTCGCGGATTACGCATCCGATACGGTCGGCGTCGGGGTCTGATGCCATCACGATGTCAGCGTTGACCTCCTTGGCCTTGGCGATTGCCATTGCCATTGCCGAGGGGACTTCGGGGTTGGGTGATTCTACAGTGGGGAATTCACCGCTGGGCACATCCTGCTCGGGCACGTGGATTATATTCGTGAAACCGTAGTTGCGGAGCGAATCGGGGATAAGTTTCACGCCGGTGCCGTGGATAGGTGTATAGACAATCTTGAGGTCCTTGTGGCGTTCGATTACGTCGGGGCTGAGTGACAGGCCCTTGATTTTGTCGAGGAACACCTTGTCGACATCTTCGCCAATAATCTGGATTTTTGATTTGTCTCCCTGGAACTTGATGTCCTTCACACTCTTGATGCGGTTGACGTGGTCGATGATATTCACGTCGTGGGGAGCGATAATCTGAGCGCCGTCTTCCCAATAAGCCTTATAGCCGTTGTAGATTTTGGGATTGTGGGAGGCTGTGATATTTACGCCGCTCTGGCATCCGAAATGACGGATGGCGAACGAAAGTTCGGGAGTCGGGCGGAAGTTGTCGAAAAGATAAACCTTGATGCCGTTGGCAGAGAAAATGTCGGCTACTATTTCAGCGAATTTGCGGGAGTTGTTGCGCACGTCGTGGCCTACGGCTACGCTGATTTCGGGAAGGTCCTTGAAGGCTTCTTTCAGGTAGTTGGCGAGACCCTGGGTGGCAGCGCCTACAGTGTAGATGTTCATGCGGTTTGTGCCTGCGCCCATGATGCCGCGGAGGCCGCCGGTGCCGAATTCAAGATCTTTGTAGAAACTTTCGATTAGCTCTGTCTTGTCGTCAGCGTCGAGCATACGCTTCACTTCCGTGCGGGTTTCTTCGTCATAGTCATTGCCGAGCCATGCCTGGGCTTTGGAGGTGACTTCTTTTAGCAGTTGTTCGTTTTCCATATTATTTAGGGGGTATATATATTTATTTTTCATAACCCGCCTCGGGCGGGCGTATGGTATCAGTATTTTAGATGTTTGTCAAATCTGCCGAATTGATGATTATCTGATAGGCTATGATGATTATCGAATAAGGCAAATTTACGGCCTTTTATGGAAATAACAAAGAAAACCCCTCAAAAATGTTAATCCCGCATATAAAATAGGTTAATTGAATTTTTTGCCGTGATTCTGCTCATGA
The DNA here is from genome assembly GCA_021768245.1 of Bacteroidaceae bacterium. Taxonomy (GTDB): domain Bacteria; phylum Bacteroidota; class Bacteroidia; order Bacteroidales; family Muribaculaceae; genus Duncaniella. The sequence continues at coordinate 49,004 of JAETNO010000014.1, forward strand.
CAGACTATAAAAAGGAAGCATTTCTTTAGCCGGGGCATAAGGAAATGCTTCCTGATAGAGGCTACTGCGTAATCTAATCTTGTCGGGATAGCCTGTCTTTGGATTGGTTTAGAAATAGCTGTAGTTTAAAATCGTTCCGTCGGCTGCTTCCAATGCGATAGAGCCGTCAGGATTCAATAAGAAATCGAAGTTAAGGGGCATACGGTCTACTTCCTCTCCGTTCTCATCTTTCTCGATAAGGGTGACTTTCTGTGGCAATTGTTTTGGCGCATACCCTAAGAACCCGCAGAAAGCCAGGGGCATACAGAGGTCATTTTCTCCGATGGCCTGTGCGAGTACCGTTGACCATTGGGATTTCTTGTTATAGACTGGTGCTTTCCCGCTATATTCAAAGACGTAGTCCTGCACGATGCCCTCCATATAGCTGGATCCCGAAGCGGAGACGCTCATGAGGAGACCGTCTTTCCAAACTGCCTTGCGGGTGTTCGTACGTCCTCCTATGGAGAGTTCGAGCTTTGTGAGGTAGCCCTTTCCGTCGTAGCTCGCTTTAAGGGTGCCGCTCTCGCCATCGTCGTTCACGCTCATTGATGTAATATGCCCTTTGCTGTCAATGATAGGCTTATCGATGTCGAAATAACCTCCTATCGTAAAGGGAGAGTAGCTGAATGTCAGTACGGGGTCTGAGTCGAAAGCGAAGGACGCATACCGCCCATCGGTGTCGTAATTGAACGAGTAGTAGATTGAATTTCCACGGGTGATTTCCTTGACCTGTACCTGAGGTTTTAAATCAGGAACCGCTGGGGAGTCCTTGTCGTCGTCGGAGCATGCTGAAAAGCTAATCAGCAGTGATGCTGCCAAAAATTTTAATGCAAATGTTTTCATTAGAAGGATTTTTATAATATGATTTTGTCTGTTTTGTTGCCTACTCGGCGAATGTATAGGCCGTGGGATGGGTTGATGATGCGGATTCCCTGAAGGTTGTAGTATTCAGGTGTGGCTTCCGGGTTGTCGCTGTCATTGTCGATGAAGATGTTGTCAATACCGCTGTTTTCATCGCTCTTTCCTGTGGCTAGTCTTTCGATAAATGAGTTGGCTGCTTGCTGGAGAGAGGCGAATTTGTCACCGAAAGAACTTGAACAGTCGAGGGCGAACATTACCACGGTCGACGTGTGGATTTCTTCAATCTTGACTTGTTCGTCGTTATTGATTTCTACATTGTGCTGCCAAAGGTCTTTAGAGGGGATATAATACCAGTGGTCAATATCCTCTTTCTCGGTGGAAAGCGGTGTGTCTTTTTCGAGGTCGCGGCAGTCAGTGAAGGTGAAGTCGAGGAATATTCCGTTGCGTACGGATGTCACAGTTTCACCGGAAGCGCATCTGAAGCCTGTATAGCTTACGTCGGTTAAGGCCATATTATCGATAGAAAACGTGCCTTCTATCCATGTTTCTGATGTTGTGATGTCGGTTTGGGCTTTGTCAAGGGTGAGGCGTATCTTTTCGCCGTCAGACGGCATCGGGAGTGAGATGGTTATGACTTTCTTAACCGAAGTACTGGCGAGTTCATCAACGATGCGAGAGAGTTCTTTGTTGACGCTCGCGATATCAGAGACGGTCAGCGCATTGCTTTCCTTTGATGCAAGCGATTCGAGATTTGACATAAAAAGTTCGTCATCAGCTACGTCTTGACCTTTAAGCCCGATTGAGAATGCCTGGAGAGGGCATCCTTGAATCTCTGTCTTGGCAATGAGTTCCGAGAGGTGGGCTGCATAGGTGGCCGAGTTCCGGTAGTCGGGCTTATAGGCGAGTGAACCTTGGTCAAGTCCGTCGGTAAAGGTGATGAGCACTGCGTTGCCGAGGTTTGTGGGGTAGGCCGGAGCTGTCATGGTCTCTATTGCGAGGTCGGTGCCGTAATATAGTAGTGTGCCTATTTTAGTTTCAAGACTGTTGACGAAATCGCAGTATTCATCTTTGTTTTCAGTGGTGAGAGCTCCGATGGCTTTGCTTTTGATTTCCTGATTGAAGGCGGTCAAACCCAGGAAGATGCCTGAATCGTCAACTATAGGCTCTTCGGGGTTGACCGGCTCGACCGGCTTGACCGGAATCGAACCCAATACGCCTGCAGGGAAGACAATTTTATGTACAGAGGTGGAATATCTTGCAGAAGAGCTTGGCTCGGTCAGGGTTGGGACAGCGCTTGTATTATAACTTACATCATCAACTGCAAATGCTTCAATCGGGAACTCTATTGAATTGCCTGAAATAGTTCCATAATAAGCATTGTCGAAGCCATTTTCCGGGCAACGTTGGTAAATGTTGAACCGCTTATACTGATCATAATAAGGTCTGTAATAAAGATAACTTATTTTTTCCAAATACACCTTTTGGGGATCCTCGGTATGGATATAAATGAACACATTATCACAGCGGCAGTCGTTGAAATTTGTGAAAGGGTGATTTGAGTAAGGTTGCATGCGGAATACTTTGGATCTTTCTGTCGATTGCCCGACAGTTACATTCCATCTTCCTCCATTCCAAGGATAGGACTGTTGGCAGCCTAAAATCCATTCATGCCATTCGGCGATTCCCACGGGTGTCCAGATTTCCGCTGCGCCCGAGGTGAGATATGAGAGCGTGAGCGCAAACAACAGTAAAAATTTTTTCATGGTTAAGATATTGCGACCGCGTTGAATCCCCATGCATGCTGGCCATTGTTATTAATGATTGGCAATGGGATATGAAAAAGGTGTGAGGATTCTATTTCTGTCTTATCCCACATTCAGGTCTTGGCCTACCTTCCGCAATGGATAAGACAACAGCCCCACACCGATAGGGTCTATATTTTATCCTTTCGGACACGGATATAGCCATCAGTGCAGGTGCCATTGTCATAATATCTTCATGGGAATTGCAAACGGCCAAGTTTGAATGTGGAAGATAAAATTTCAATAACACCTTTTCAGCGACGCAGAGGCTTGTAGACTCAAATCCGCCTGCCTCGGGTCACCATTCAACGAAAAAATTGATTCGGGCAGGGCTGTCTCTACAGCGATTGTTTATCCGAATCATTCGCAAAGTTAATAATTTAAATTAGAAAACATTAAATATGTCTAAAAAATTAATTTTAAGAAATTGTTTAAGTTTTTGGATATACAGTTTGGATTGTCAGTGTCAAACCTCCGATAAGCTATGATGGCTCTTTACAATGGCGCTAAATCGACTTGCTTTTGATGTGCTATATCCGATGGAGATTAAAGTCTGGGGCAATTTTTTAGGAAATATCCAACAGTTGATTGGCTGACATGTTGCCGGAGTGCAGAATTTTTTGATTTTAAGGCCGATTCTTTGTAATTTTGCAAATTGAAAATTTGTGCCCCTCCGGGGGACGTCTATGCCATAAAACAGACAAATATCAATTATCTATATATGTATAGGACTAAGACATGCGGAGAACTCCGCTTGAGCGATGCAGGCTCCGTGGTGACTCTTGCCGGGTGGGTTCAGAGAACCCGCAAGATGGGAGGTATGACCTTTGTAGACGTGCGTGACCGCTACGGCATCACGCAGGTGGTTTTCGACAACGATACTGACGCTGCCCTCTGCGATGCAGCCAACCATCTCGGGCGCGAATTTGTGGTGCAGGTCACAGGCAAAGTGGCCGAGCGTACAAGCAAGAACCCGAATCTTCCCACAGGCGATATCGAGATTATCGCTTCCGGGCTTAAGGTCTTGAACCGAAGCGACGTGCCTCCTTTCACAATAGAGGATGATACCGACGGCGGCGATGACCTTAGGATGAAATACCGCTATCTCGACCTCCGCCGCAACTGCGTGCGTGCAAATCTCGAGTTGCGCCACCGCATGGCTTTCGAGATTCGCCGCTATCTCGACTCGAAGGGCTTCCTCGAGGTGGAGACCCCGGTGCTCATCAAGTCGACTCCCGAGGGCGCGCGAGATTTTGTCGTTCCCTCGCGCATGAATCCCGGTGAGTTCTATGCTCTTCCCCAGTCGCCCCAGACCTTCAAGCAGCTGCTGATGGTCAGTGGCTTCGACCGCTATTTCCAGATTGTGAAATGTTTCCGCGACGAGGACCTTCGCGCTGACCGCCAGCCTGAGTTCACTCAGATTGACTGCGAGATGTCGTTTGTCGAACAGGAAGATGTCCTTCAGATGTTCGAGGGCCTCGTTAAGCACATATTCAAGTATGTCAAGGATATAGATTTCACCGAGCCCTTCCCCCGCATGACATGGGCCGACGCTATGCGTCTTTACGGCTCTGACAAGCCCGACACCCGTTTCGGCATGGAATTCAAAGAAATCAAGGATCTGACGGAAGGCCGCGGATTCGCGGTGCTCGACGATGCCGAATATGTGGGCGCCATCGTGGCTCCCGGCTGTGCCGGCTACACCCGCAAGCAGCTCGACCAGCTCACGGACTTCGTGAAGCGTCCGCAGATAGGTGCCAAGGGCATGATGTGGGTCAAGATGGAGGCTGACGGCTCGATAAAATCATCAGTGTCGAAATTCTATACTGAGGATGACCTCCGCAAATGGGTTGACCGTTGCGGCGCAAAGACAGGCGACCTCATCCTGATACTTGCCGGACAGACCATGAAGACCCGCAAGCAGCTGTGTGAACTGCGTCTTGAAATGGGCTCGCGCCTCGGTCTCCGCGACCCGCAGAAATTCTCCTGCCTCTGGGTCATTGATTTCCCGCTTTTCGAATGGGACGACGAGACCCAGCGTTTCTATGCCATGCACCATCCTTTCACATCGCCCAATCCCGAGGACATACATCTCCTCGACAGCGATACCGGAGCCGTTCGCGCGACTGCCTACGATATGGTGGTCAACGGCAATGAACTGGGTGGCGGCTCCATCCGTATCCACGAGGCCGAACTTCAGGACCATATGTTCCGCCTGCTGGGCCTCAGCGAGGAGGATGCGCAATATAAGTTCGGCTTCCTGATGAACGCGTTCAAATACGGTGCGCCGCCTCACGGAGGTCTCGCTTTCGGATTCGACCGCTTTGTGAGCATCCTCGCCGGGCTTGATTCAATCCGCGATGTCATAGCTTTCCCGAAAAACAATTCCGGCCGCGATATGATGATTGACGCTCCGTCGGCGATTGACGATTCGCAACTTGAAGAGCTGAGCATCCGTCTCGACCTGAAAGAAAAATGATAAGTATAATCGACATAGTCGACTGCATAGAGGCGTTCGCTTCTCCCGAACTTCAGGAGGAGTGGGACAACACCGGCTGGCAGTTGCGTCCCGCATCGGTGTTGAACGAATGCACTGGGGCTATGCTCTGCCTCGATGTCACTCCCGAGGTGATCGACGAGGCCATAGAGGCCGGGTGCAATCTCGTGATATCGCATCATCCGCTGCTGTTCCGCGGTCTGACGCAGATATCCGATCAGGCTCCCGCCCAGCGGGCTCTCATGCGGGCAATCCGCGAGGGAATCTATGTCTATTCCTCCCATACGGCCCTCGACAGTGCCCGTCAGGGCGTTTCCCACAAGCTTGGTGCAATGCTCGGACTGACTGACATTAGAGTGCTCTCTCCCCGCCGGTCAGACCCCGCGACGGGGCTCGGGATTGTAGGGGAATATGCCTGCGCTCTCTCGGATGATGATTTCATAGGCCGTGTCAAGGAGGTCTACCGCGCCGAGGTCGTGCGCAGGTCAGCCGGACGTGGCTTGGGCAAGGTGGCGAGAGTGGCTCTTTGCAGCGGCTCGGGAGGCGAGTTCATCCCCGACGCAATCGGTGCCGGTGCCGACGCCTATGTCACCTCTGATGTCCGCTACCATGATTTCCTGGACTACGGAAAGGATATACTAATCGTGGATACCGGTCATTTTGAGAGCGAAATCTGCACTAAGTCAATTTTTTCGGCAATAATTTCAGAAAAATTTCCTACCTTTGCACTCCGTCAATCGCGTGCCGAGCTCAACCCGGTGCGCTACGTCTGAAGAATAAAAAAATACACTACATAAATCAATATGGCGATAGAGCAAAATAAATCCGACCAGACACTGTCAGTGGAGCAGCGCCTCCGCGCCCTCTACGAGCTCCAGACCATCCTTTCGGAAATCGACCGCATCAAGACAATCCGTGGCGAGCTTCCCGAGGAAGTGCGCGATCTTGAAGACAGTATCCAGGGTCTCCACACACGCGTTGACAAGTTCCGCGCTGAAATCGAAGATCTTCGCGCCAAATCGGCAAAAGAGAAGAACAATATTGACCAGGCACAGTCGCAAATCGCTACCTACAAGCAGCAGCTCGACAATGTCCGCAACAATCGCGAGTTTGATTTGTTGTCAAAGGAGATAGAGTATCAGACTCTCGAAATCCAGCTCTCCGAGAAGCGAATCAATCAGTATGCCCGCGAGATGGAGACGAAAAATGCAGATATCGCTGCGGCAGAAGAGGCTCTCGCTGACCGCAACCATATCCTCGTCGACAAGCGCCACCAGCTTGAGGAAATCGTGTCGGAAACCAAGAAAGACGAGGAGCGCCTCCGTCTTCAGGCCAAGGATATCGAGCCCAAGATTGACACCCGCACACTCACGGCTTTCAAGCGCATCCGCAAAAATGCCCGTAACGGTCTCGGTGTCGTCTATATCCAGCGCAACGCCTGCGGCGGTTGCTTCAACCGTATCCCCCCGCAGAAGCAGATGGAAATCAAGATGCACAAGAAGATTATCGTCTGTGAATACTGCGGCCGCATTATGATTGACCCCGAACTCGCAGGTGTGACAGAAGGCGAAGCCTGATACTCCCGGTTTTCGCATCTGAAAAAATTTAACACCTCTTATCAGTAAAAAAATTATGGAAAAGATTCTCCCCGGCAAATATGTCGAAATAAGCTACGAGCTTTTTGAAGTCGCTCCCGACGGAAGCGAAACCCTTGTCCACAATGTGGAGGATGAAGAGCCGGAACGCTTTATTTTCGGTGTCACCAAAGGTCTCCTTCTACCCCTTGAGCGTGCTCTCGAAGGGTTGGAAAAGGGGCAGACATTCGATGTTTCGGTTCCTGCCGGCGAGGGTTTCCCCTATAATCCCGATGACGTGGCCCGACTTGAGAAGAGCATTTTCATGGTCGACGGCAAGTTTGACGCCGAAACAATCAGGAAAGGGGCTTATATCCCCATGATGACCGGCGACGGTTTCCGCATCACCGGCAAGGTGCTTGATGTGGATTCCGACCATGTCACAATGGATTTCAACCATCCCCTTGTCGGAAAAGACCTCCGCTTCAAGGGCAAGGTGGTCACAGTCCGCGACGCAAGACCCGAAGAGCTCCATCCCTCGTGTGGCGGTGGTTGCTGTGGCGGCGGCTACGGTGAGTCAGGCTGTGGCGAAGGTGGCTCATGCGGTTGCGACGGATGCGGGAATTAATCCCGTGGCAGTCCGTGCGGCCCCCGGTCACCGTAATACATTATTATCTTAACGCTTAAAACAATCTTTACAACACCATTACCAATCCATGGCAACAACTGCAGATTTTAAAAACGGTATGTGCCTCGACATCGATGGCAACTACTTCTTTATTGTTGAATTCCTCCACGTAAAGCCCGGCAAAGGCCCCGCTTTCGTACGCACTAAACTCAAGAACGTGAAGACCGGCCGTATCCTCGACAAGACCTGGAACTCGGGCGTAAAGGTCAATGAAGTGCGTATCGAGCGTCGCCCCTACCAGTATCTCTACAAGGACGATATGGGCTACAACTTCATGCACACCGAGACATTCGAGCAGGTGGCCCTCCCCGGCGAAAGCATCGACGGCGTTCAGTTCCTGAAGGAAGGTGACATATGTGAAGCTATGGTCCATGCCGCTTCCGACACCATCCTCACCTGCGAGATGCCTACCAGCGTGGTGCTTGAAATCACCTATACCGAACCGGGTATCAAGGGCGACACCGCTACCAACACACTCAAACCGGCAACAGTAGAGACCGGAGCCGAGATTCGCGTGCCCCTTTTCTGCAACATCGGCGACAAGGTGCGTGTAGACACCCGCGACGGTTCCTATGTGGAGCGTGTGAAAGAATAAACAGAAGCCTTTTGACGACAGAGGCTTTCACCCCTATTCTCTTGGCGAGCCGGCCCTCAGGCCAAGCTCGCCAAGTAAGTTTTCCGCAGTCCGGTCCTCACAAAACTTGTTGACGGTATATTTGTTGATAGAGTATGATGCCTAAAGACTTTCAGCCGCTTGAACGCCATCCTTTCCCTCCCTTCCTTCCACACGATGCGCGGGTATTGATTATGGGCACTTTTCCGCCTAAGCCCGTAAGATGGTCGATGGAGTTCTATTATCCCAACAAGACGAATGATTTCTGGCGGATAATGGGGCTTATATTCTATAGCGACCTCAACCGCTTCCGACTTTCGGACGGCACATTCGACGAAGGGGAAATCCGCAGATTCCTGAATGAAAAACGTATCGCGCTCCACGACACGGGCGCTGCCGTCAGACGTCTGAAGGACAATGCCTCCGACAAGTTCCTGGAAATAGTCGAGCCTGTCAATCTCGGAGCGCTGCTCAAGGAGATGCCCGACTGCCGTTTCATTGCCACCACAGGAGAGAAAGCTGCGGGAGTCATATCGGAAATCACCTCGACTCCTCTGCCTAAAATCGGGGAATGGGTGACGGCCATATGGCCTGAGGACGGAAGGGAACTGCATATCACCCGCATGCCGTCGACCTCGCGTGCCTATCCTCTCGCCGTGGAGAAGAAAGCGGAATCCTACCGCCGTCTCTTCGAGGAGGCAGGCATTTTGTGACAGGCGCCCATTTGTCTGTTCGCCCTATGAGTTTAGGGGGCAATTTTTAATAAGAGTTAAGTTTCAACGCTCTAAAAAACACATCTGCGATGCTCAGTTCAATCCCATTGTTGGCCATCTTTGATCCGGCCGCTATCATGGCTGACTTTTTTGTTGCCGACCCAATGACAGTCTATCTGCTTGTGCTCGGTTTTATGGTCATAGAAAGTTCGTTTATCCCTTTCCCGTCGGAGGTTATAGTCCCTCCGGCAGCCTATCTTGCATGTACCAAGGGTGACGTCGATATTTTCGCCGTTGTCGGCATTGCGACCGTTGGTGCTATAATCGGGGCTTTGATTAATTATTATCTCTCGGTTTGGATAGGGCGTCCGATAGTCTACCGTTTCGCCAACAGCCGTTTCGGACACGCCTGTCTGATTGATGAGGCGAAGGTGCGTCATGCAGAGGACTATTTTGACCGCCATGGAGCTATCTCCACTTTCATCGGACGTCTGATTCCCGCAGTCCGTCAGTTGATATCGATTCCCGCCGGCCTTGCACGCATGAATATCGGGAAGTTCGTGCTCTTTACCGGACTGGGAGCCCTGACGTGGAATATCGTGCTCGGGGCACTCGGTTATTGGCTTGGCAAGATGGTACCCCAGGAGCAGCTATATGCCAAGGTCGAGGAATACAATGACTACCTCGCTTATATAGGCCTCGGCATCGGAGTTATCTGCGTCGGTATAATCCTTTGGAACGCTTTCAAGCCACGTAAACAAGTTTAATCCATCATATATTACGCATATGATTCAAGTAGCGCCATCTCTCCTTTCGGCCGATTTTGCCCGCCTTGGCGAGGCTGTGGCCATGGTAAACACGAGTGAGGCATCCCTGATTCATATAGATGTCATGGACGGGATGTTTGTGCCCAATATCACAGTCGGTTTCCCTGTCATAAAATCGATATCGACCATTGCCGAGAAGCCCTTGGATGTCCATATGATGGTGAGCGAGCCGGGCCGTTTCGTAGACCGTGTCCGCGATGCCGGTGCGTCAATAATGAATGTCCACTGGGAGGCGTGCACCCATCTCGACCGTGTGGTGCATACCATACGTGAAGCGGGAATGAAGCCTGCGGTGACCCTCAATCCCGCCACTCCCGTGATGTTTTTGCGTGATATAATCCGCGAACTCGACATGGTGCTCCTGATGAGTGTCAATCCCGGTTTCGGAGGCCAGAAATTCATACCCAACACGATTAACAAGGTCAGGGAACTCCGCAGACTTATAGCTGAAAGCGGTTCGGAGGCTGTGATAGAGATTGACGGCGGTGTGAACCTGGAGACCGCACCCTCACTGATTGAGGCCGGGGCCGATATACTTGTGGCAGGAAGCTATGTGTTCAATGCCGCTGATTCGCATAAGGCTATTTCCGACCTCATATCCCTGTCGTAAGACGATATTTCCGTTGAATAATCCCGTAATGAAGATAAAGGATATAAGAATAGAGGAGTTTGATTATCCGTTGCCCGACGAGCGCATCGCAAAGCACCCGCTTGCCGAGCGTGACCAATGTCTGCTTTTGGCCAAGGACAGCGAAGGGCGGATTTCCACTCATCTTTTCAGTGAATTGCCGGCTTTGCTCCCTGCGGATGCCATGCTTGTCTACAACAACACCCGTGTGATTAACGCACGCCTGCGTTTCCGCAAGGGTGAGGCAGCCGACGGCGCTTTAATCGAGATTTTCTGTCTTGAACCGGAGGCTCCGGCCGATTATGCGTGTAATTTCGCATCGACGGGAAGATGTTCGTGGAAGTGTTTTGTCGGGAATTCCAAGCGATGGAAAAGCGGAGCGCTCCACATGTCTGTCACATCGGGCGATTCACGGCTTATACTTACAGCTACCCGTGTGGCCCGCGAGGGGAATACATCGGTTGTAGAGTTTTCATGGGACAATCCAGCCGTGACATTCAGCGATATCATCTCGGCCATAGGTGAGATTCCGATTCCGCCATATCTTAACCGTGGAACAGAGGAGAGCGATGCCAGTGACTATCAGACCGTGTTCTCCCACATCGACGGGTCTGTGGCGGCACCGACAGCCGGACTGCATTTCACCCCTAAGGTACTCGAGGATATCGACAGCCACGGGATAGTACGCCGTGAGCTTACACTCCACGTCGGGGCAGGCACTTTCCAGCCGGTCAAGTCAGACACTATCGGGGAGCATGATATGCACAGCGAGTTCATTTCGGTCCCGAAGTCCCTTATAAAGGAACTTGCAGACGGTGACTGCCGCGTGATTGCTGTGGGGACTACCTCTGTGCGCACTCTTGAGAGCCTTTATCATCTCGGCTGTATGATTTCATGCGGCTTGCAGGCCGACGTGCTTCCTCAATGGTATCCATATGACCCTTCACATCCATCATTGTCTGTGGGAGATGCGATGCATGCCATCCTTAATTATCTTGAGGCGACGGGAGAGGAAAATTTTGTGGCGTCAACACGCCTGATGATTGCCCCCGGATATAAATACAGGGTAGTGAAGGGTATGGTGACGAATTTCCACCAACCGCGCTCAACTCTTCTGCTGCTTGTCAGCGCTTTTCTGGAGAGCGGTCAGGAAAATCCGGGTTGGCGTGAGATATATGACTACGCCCTTTCCGACAGCCGCTACCGTTTCCTGTCATACGGTGACGCCTGCCTTTTCTTATAGCGCGTAAAGGGGAGAGGCGTCGAATCGCGGGAGCGCGACGAGGTGAATCTGAGGTGAATCTGAACAGTCGGTGGATGAGAGGTTTAGCGTACCGTCGCCTATTCGGTCAACCCCTATGGCTGAGAGGGCCGATGATACTGCCCCGATAGCCTTTTCAGGAGTGTTGTTGTCGTGGGACAGATGGCATAGAAAGACGTGGCGCAGTTCCGGCGTGTAGATTTCAGAAATGAATTTCGCGGTCACCTTATTGTCGAGGTGGCCGTTTGAAGCTTCTATGCGAGCTTTTAGGTATTCGGGATAGCGTCCCTCCCGCAACATCCCGAGGTCATAGTTGGCCTCGATTACGATATGGTTCGCGAGCCGCATATAATGGTCGACTCTTTCGCTGATGCATCCGAGGTCAGTCGCTATGGCAAAGCGGCAGTCTCCGCCTGTGATGTAGAAGCCAGCGTTGTCGGCTCCGTCGTGCATCACCTCGAATGGCGTAATTTCAAAATTGCCTATCTTGAAAGCGAATTCCTTATAGACGGGAACATGGTAGTCCTTTATACGGCGTGACACATTGTGGCGACGCAGGATTCCATTGAAGGCCTTGGGAGTACAGTAGACATGCATATGGCGGTAGCGTCGCAACAATGAATAGACGTCGCGGATATGGTCGCCATGGTCATGTGTAAGACAGATTCCTTTGACCTTTTCCATCGATATGCCGTTGGCACGAAGCGCGTCGGCCACACGGTTAACTTCCACCCCCGCATCAATAAGGAAGCCGGACTCACGGTCGCCTATATAGGAGCAGTTACCGGAACTTCCGCTGCCGAAGCTCATGAAGAAGACCCTGTTGTCAATCTCCATAGGCGGAAGTTCGTCAATGGCGCTCCTCTCACGCCTGATTTCATTGACAGCCTGCCTGATTTTCTTTTCGGGAATTATATTGAAGTCGCTCTCGGTGCTTTCGTTGAAATCATCGAGTGAGTCAAAAAGCCCCGGCATATAGCGCTGTCCTGTGTTTTTGCGTGATTTGGCCACTTTTGTGTAGATTGTAGGTTATTATTGATTGGAGAAGGAATCGGGAGAAGGGGAAAGAGTGATGGAGGCGTCTCTTTCAGGAATAGAGGAGGAATATCGTGGGGGTCTTGTCGTAGTCATACTGCCTTTTCGCCCATTTTTCAAGCGGCAGTGTGATTATTTTTTGTCGCGGGCCTGTGATGTCGGAGGCCACGCACAGTTTCAGTCCCTTGGGTAGGGTTGATATAAGTTCGGCGATGAGGCGGTTGTTGCGATAGGGAGTCTCGATGAAAATCTGAGTCTGGAATTCGGTGCGTATCCTGCGCTCCATCTCCCGCAGTCGTGATGAGCGCGCTTTGGAATCGTGGGGCAGATAACCGATGAAGGCGAATGACTGTCCGTTGAATCCCGAACCCATCAGCGACAGGAGTATGCTCGACGGCCCTACGAGCGGCACTACCTCGAAGCCTCTTTCCTGGGCTATGGCCACCAGGTCGGCTCCCGGGTCGGCTATCGCCGGACAGCCGGCTTCGGAGATTACTCCTACCGGATGTCCGTCGGCGAGAGGTGACAGCATCGGGGGGATATCCTCGGGAGGTGTATGCTCATCGAGGACTGTGAATGACAGTGAATCGATGTCAATGTCGCGGTCACAGCGTTTGAGAAAACGGCGCACTGTCCTGACATTCTCCACCACGAAATGCTTAATCCCACGGATAATCTCAATATTTTCCGCAGGAATCACGTCGCCGACCGGAGCGTCGCTCATGGTTGACGGTATCAGATAGAGAGCCGGGCGTAGTGTGGTCGTTGTCATTATCCTACAGATCCTTCGAGTGAGATTTGAAGAAGATTCTGAGCTTCGACCGCGAATTCCATCGGTAGCTTGTTCATAACCTCCTTGGCATAGCCGTTGACTATGAGTGCGATAGCCTCTTCGGTGGGTATGCCTCGCTGATTGCAGTAGAAGAGCTGGTCCTCGGAGATTTTCGATGTGGTGGCCTCGTGTTCCACAATGGCCGAGTCGTTGAGCACATCGATATAGGGGAAGGTGTGGGCTCCGCATTTGTCGCCCATCAGCAGGGAGTCGCACTGGGTGTAGTTGCGGCATCCGCTTGCGTCCTTAGCCACTTTTACGAGTCCACGGTATGAGTTCTGGGAATGTCCGGCTGAGATTCCTTTCGAGACGATTGTCGAAGTGGAATTCTTGCCTATATGAATCATCTTGGTGCCTGTGTCGGCCTGCTGACGGTTTTTGGTCACTGCTACCGAGTAAAATTCTCCCCGGGAATAGTCGCCTTTCAGCACACAGGATGGATATTTCCATGTAATCGCCGAGCCGGTCTCGACCTGTGTCCATGATAGTTTTGAGTGGTCGCCACGGCAGAGTCCGCGTTTCGTCACGAAATTGTAGATTCCTCCGCGCCCTTCGGCGTCGCCGGCATACCAGTTCTGAACGGTGGAATATTTCACTTCGGCACGGTCTTCAACGATGATTTCGACAATTGCGGCGTGGAGCTGGTTTTCATCGCGCATCGGGGCGGTGCAGCCTTCGAGATAGCTCACGTAGGCGTCGTCGTCGGCCACGATGAGCGTCCGCTCGAACTGTCCCGTGCCTGCTGCATTTATGCGGAAATAGGTCGAGAGTTCCATCGGGCATCTCACGCCTTTGGGTATATAGACGAAGGAGCCATCGGAAAAGACTGCGGAGTTAAGGGCCGCGAAGAAATTGTCGCGGTAGCCTACGACCGAACCAAGATATTTTCTAACGAGGTCGGGGTAGTCCTTAACGGCTTCGGAAATCGAGCAGAAGATGATGCCTTTTTCGGCAAGTTTCTCGCGGTGGGTGGTCTTTACGCTCACTGAATCCATGACTGCGTCGACGGCCATACCTGCCAGGGCCTTCTGTTCCTGAAGGGGGATGCCGAGGCGGTTGAAGGTTTCGAGCAGTTGCGGGTCGACCTCGTCGAGGCTTTCCGGGCCTTTTGCCTTGGAACGTGGCTCGGCATAATAGCTGATTGCCTGATAGTCAATCGGTGGAATATCGAGATGCGCCCACCGGGGCATTTCGAGAGTCTGCCAATGGCGGAAAGCTTTCAGACGGAAATCGAGGAGCCATTCCGGCTCTCCCTTTTTCTTTGAAATCATGCGCACCACATCCTCATTGAGGCCGACAGGAATAATGTCGGTGTCAATATCTGTGGTGAAGCCATATTTATATTCGTCGGAAGTGGCGCTTTTGAGCAAGTCGTCGTCTTTCCTTGGATTTTTTTCGTTTGTTTCCATAAGTAACTTTAGAAGTCAGCTGTCAGATGTGTGTTTAGACTGGGGACACCGGTTCGCGGTGAGCCACTCCTTTGACCGGAGCGGGAGCGGGGGTGAACTGTGTATCCTCCTCGATGGGCGATACGGTGTCGAGCAGCCAGGGAGCGAAGCCTACCACCAAATCCACGGCCTGCCCACCGGCGAGGCGTGATTTCGAGAGGAGGGTAGTATTAGGGAAGCAGACTACGTAGAGGTTTATAAGGAGGCTGACCAACAGGAAATATTTCGCTACCGAAAAAGCCGCACCCGCTATACGGTCGAGAGGGCCGAGGAGTACTGCATGGGTCACCATACGCAGTAGTTTTGCCACGAGCACCACTCCATAATAGACCACTATATAAATCACGCCGTTGGCAATGATGGAATGGGCATAGTGTGACAGGCTTGACTGTGACGGGTCCGGCGGCCCGAACATCAGGTCGGTCACCTGTGCGCCAAGCATGCGGCAGGCTATGATGGCTATTACGATGGCCGCCACCGAGCCGAGCTGGGTGATGATGCCTTTGCGGAAACCGAGCAAGGCGGAAAGGATGAAGATAAGAATGAGCAGGATGTCGATAACGGCCATTGGTGTGGATTATGGAGGATGGTTACTGTGCGTCACTATTGACGCAAATTAATAACAGATTGCAAATTTAACAAATTTCTTTCGAAATCGGTTGAAAGCGCGCTTTAAGAATATCTAAAAAACGGAGGCAGCCGTGCTGACGGCTGCCTCCGTAGGATTATGGGATTGTAATTTCCGAGACCGAGGTCTACATGATCACTTTCACTCCGTTGACGATATAGAAGCCTGCGGGGAGTTCTACGGTATTGCGTCCGGCTGTCAGGGAGAGAGTCTTGACGAGGCGTCCGGTGAGATCGTAGACGTCAACCCGACGGTCTGTGTCGGCCATTATCACCATTACCGAGCCTTCACGTGAGAGGCTGAGCCCGTCGGCTATGAAAGTGCCGGCATCGCTTATACCAGAGCTTTCGCCACGGCTGATAGCGAATGATTCGGGTGCGTCCTCGCTATTGGCGCGCAGATAGACTGCGAAGGGTAAGAGGGTAGTGGCCTCGCTATCCTCCGGGAGGCGTACGAAGTTTGCACGGCTTTCGTCAAGAAGGTAGTCTCCTGCGAGTGAGGTGCGGTTCTCAAAGTTGCCATGGAGGGTGAAAGAGCGACCCTCGCTTATGATAGCGCCTTCTTCAGGTGTAGTCTGCACGTCGAAGGCTTCGGCTGTGAGCTCCCCTTCATTTTCTGAAGTTATAGTCTTGGCTACGGCAGAGAATACTACCGACGATGGAGCCGCGCCACTGTCGTTGATTCGTGCGAGATATGGACGGTTGGGCTTGAATTCCTTCTGGCAGCTCATGTATTCGGCTTCCTCATTGCTGAAAGCATAGAGTGCCATGGTGTTCTTGCCGTTTTCAGCCACGGTATAGTCGACACCTTCGACAGAGATGCTTGTCGGGGAGAAGGGGAGGACTATTCCGGTCCAGTCACCGTCGTTGTCGCGTTCCTTGTGTCCGATGGTTGTAGTGAAACTGATAGTTTTGTCGCCGAGGTTGAAGCTACCGGGGGTATTGAATATGTGGCCCTCCTTGATAACGATGTCGGTCAGGGCTTTACGGTCGCTGTTGCCGCTATCGCCTGTATAGACAACGTTGACTTTTGAAAGTGAAGCCGCGAGAGAGGCATCGGATACGAAAATCAGACAGTTGGGGTTGGCTCCTGCGAAGGATGCGTCGCTGATTGGGGCGTCTGTCTCTGCTCTGCTTGCTCTGCGCATGGCAGGACTTGCGGATGCGGTACGGGTGTTGATGGTCACGCTCGTGAGATTCTCGCAGCCTTCAAATGCGTTGGCCCCGATGGTTTCGACTGAGTTGAAGGTGACAGACTCGAGATTCTTACATCCGCTGAATGATTTCTGTCCGATAGTTGTCACGCTTTCAGAGACGATAATGGTGTTGAGGTTCTCCATTCCCTCAAACGCGTTGTCGGGAATCACTTCGTTGCTCATGCCGGAAAGGTCGACGCTTTCCACAGCCGTGAATTTCTCACGAAGGGCCTCGAAGGCTTCAGCTGTGACTTCGCCGGTCAAGCCTATAGTGGTGATGTCGGAAGCTTCTTCAGCGTCAGCGCTAACAATTTCAGAGGATTCAAGGATGGCTCCGTCACGAGGCACCATTGTGATGTCGATTCTGGTGTCGCCCTGAAGATTCACGATTGTATAGATGCCGTTTTCGTCCGGAGCAAGGATTGATTCGGAGGTCGAGTAGACCGGGTTCTTGCCGGGAGTGGTTATAACTTTGCTTGTAGCCTTGACCTTGGGTTCCATGTCGGGAGCCTTTAGAGATACTTTAAAGCAGTAGTTGTTTGCTTCCTTATAGAGCGTTGGTCTTTCCTTGGAATCAGCGGCGAAGAGATTCATCTGTACATCTTTCCAGACGTCGGCTTCGTTGACATTTACGAATTCAGCGGAAGCGTTTGCAGGATGGTTGAAAGTTATGCCGTAGTGGAACACGACGTCAATCTTATGATTTTGCGGCGTCGTAAGATATTCATGGTCCATAACTGACGGGTCGAATACTACGGAATGTTGTCCGGCATAGAGATATTTTGATTCGTAGGTGATATCCTTTCCGTTATCGTATAGTTTGAAAGCTATGTTTGGGCGATAAGCTGAGTTGTCCTTATATGAAGTCGGCTTGAAGTTCGGGAGTCCTAATGTCACCTGATGTTTTGCCGATTCCGGATGCGGGATTTTTGTAAGTGTATAGAATGTGTTATAATTGAATGTACGGGAGGGATCTATCTGTATATTATAATATATGGTTGAGGTTGTGATTTTCAAATCATTCCAATAAAACGCGTTGCGATAGGCTGTCTCTGAGCCTTTGGGAACCTCTAAGGTTATATTGGCGGTATTTGATGGGAAAGGTACGGTGCCGAGGCGTGGAGGATTTTGGGCACGGACAGTGATTTTGCTGAGTTTTACGCAACTGGAAAAAGCAGAATTTCCTATATAGGAAACTGACTCCGGAATTGTAATCTCAGACATGTTCATGCATCTGTAGAAAGCGTTAGCCTCAATAGTCTTTAAATTTTGCGGAAGTATTATTGAGGTCAATGCGGAGATTACGGCTACGCCCGGAGATGCAAAGGCATTTGATGGAATTGCATCAGCGAGGTTGCCATTGCCCTTGATTGTTACGTCGGCGAGGTCGAGAGCCTTAATTTTTGCTGCGTTTGCGCGTAGGGCTTCAAAATCAGAAGAAAGCATTGCGCCTACAATCTTCAGACGGGCGGGACATGCCTTGATTTTTGAAGCGAGTTCGCCTTCCTTTACGTTGACCACCGTATATGCCCCTTCGCCCTTGGGATTGACCTGGATGGTGACGTCGAGGTCTTCCTTGACGGCGGGGACAGATACATTGGCGATAGCGGCGTCGGTTGCCATAAGTTCACCGTTGACGGCAACAGTTACAACGTCGTCGACCGAAACCGGGGTGACTTTTATAGAGAAGGGCATGCCATGGACAACCTGGTCGACAGCTCCGGCGATTGAAGCGCCCTGCACTGATTCAGGCATTGTCACGGTGTGGTAGATGACTTCGTTGCCGATCGCTTTTATGCTGTCGCTGACATTAGGGGTTTTGGCTCTGACGATTTGCCATGTTTTCTTATTATAAGAGGTGGCGATGCGGATAAGGTTGCCTTCCCTCACACTTGCCTCCTTGACCTGACAGGTGAAATTGCAGGGGAGAGCTCCGTAGATATTGTAGTTGTTGGCCGCTATCGGCGAGATTATTTCCTTGACTCCACCTTTGCCGTCGGTGAGGACTGCCGCATAGAAGATTGTAGCATCATCTTTCGAGCTTAGGAGAGCATTTGCGCGAATGGTGAAGGCTTTGCTGGGCACGACATTGACAACGTCTGTGGCAAGTCCGACTCCACCCTTTTCGTCAGTGATTTTCCACGGGGAATCAAATTCTGATTTCGCGGGCATCTTGAAGTTGGCGTGGAGCAGTGTGTTGCCTTTGACAGTGAGGGTATATTTACCTGAGGCATCGGCATAGAGACGGGCGTTGTTGGCATAGACTTCCATAGTGGCGTCGCCATAGCTGTCGTCGGTTTCGACGGTGAAGGAATAGGTAGAGCCGGGTTTCACTGTGGAGCCTTCCGTGAGTGGTGTGAATTTCACTCCGAGCATTTCCTGGATGGCAACGTTGAATTCTGACGGAGCGACGGGGTCTTCTTCGACGATATTGCGGAAATCCTGCCAGTTTTCTTTTGCAGAATAGGCTGCCGAAGCTCCCGTGGGTACTACAAGTTTGGTTCGTGGGCTACCGACAAACACACACCAGTTTATCCAAGCCGGGGATTCGCGACGCACTATGACTTCAGACAGGCTTCCGCAGTTGAGGAAGATGTTGTATTCATATGTGGCTACCGAAGCGGGTATCTCGATGGTGCGGAGTCCGCAGCCATTGAAGCAAGCATTTTTTAATGTGGTGAGGTTTGCCGGGAGGATTATGCTCTGTAGAGAGCCATACCCCTTGAAGGCTTTAGACGGGACTGCATTGGCCGGATTTGCACCGTTGGCCACGATGTTGACTCCGGAAATGTCGAGACGTGTCAGCTTCATGCGTTCGCGGATGAAGTTGAAGTCGTTGACATCGATAGAACCGAAAAGGGTGAGGTCTTTGATGGTTCCGGCGTCAGTATCGCTTATGAGTTCCTGGAGTTTTCCGGCCGTTACCCAAAGGTTGCGTTTCGACACTACGTCGGCTGCGTTCTGGACAATTATGCTTATCTCCTGTTCGGAGTTTATATTTGCAATGCTGTAGTTGAAGTCACGGTCGGGGGTAAGGATGAAACCGTTGGCTTTCACTGTGACGACTTTGTCAACAGCCGAAGGAGTGACCTTGAATGAAAAGTCACGGCCTTTTATCACCCGTGCTTCAGCGCAGACGATATCAGCTCCGTCGATTGCCTTAGGCATGGATATGTTGAAGTAGGGGATTTTATTGCCTTTGGCAGGAGCACGGCCAATGACGAGGAGGTCGCCGGCCACGGGGAGCCATTTGTCGGAACCTGTGGCCTTGGTCGCTATGTAGACGATGTCGCCGTCGGCAACCTTGGTGCCTGCGGGGACAGCGCAATTAAAGTCGACATAACGTGAATTCAGCACTTGCAGTGACTGGAGGGTGAGTCCTTTGCCGTCGTGTAGCAGAGCCTTGAATTCGCCCTTGGCGCTGAAGAGGGCCACTGATACGGAACCGGAGAAGTTTTCGTTGGAAATGTTTTTAAGGGCACCGGCTCTCACGGTGAATTTGAGACCGGGAGTCAGGTCAGTGACGTCCATTGTCATACCAATCTGGTGTTCGTCGCTTGTGAGGTGGACAGGCGACCATCCGGCTCCATCAGTTGACGAGGGTTTTATATTATAGACAATGGTGGCCATGTCGCTGAAATCATATTGGCGGCTGGCCTGTGGGTTGAGGGCGTCGGAGGTGTAGAATCCGTTTGCGAGGCCACCCCAGCCCCAGTTGATATGGAAATATGTGGTCTGGGCGCGGATTTCATAGCCGTCGCATACAAAAGCATGGCCTGAGATGAGGTCTTGTCCGCAGTAGAGCACTGGACGGCCTGCGTCAATCTCATCAATCAGGAGGGCGTCCCATGCGGCCTTGTCCATTTCGGAGTGTTTTTTATAGGACACTCCGGGGTCATAGCCGAAATAATTTATTAAGGCTCCGGGCACCCTTACCTCGAAAGCGCTTGAGCTTGACATGCCGAAATCGGTCTGGATTGCCTGGCATGCGTGTGCCACAAGTGTGGCTACCGCGTCGGCTTCGGCTTCGGTGTAGCCGTTGCGGTAGTTGTCGTTGCGCATATTGGTCCAGTCATAGCTTACCGCGAAGTCCACGCCGTTGAGGCTTCCCTGTCCTTGAGGGGGATAATTGTGGTATTTCATGATTGTGGACATGGCGGTGCCCACGCATCCTGTCAGCCGTCGGTCGGGAATCTTGTTGTTGAAGGGGGCTTCCTGGCTCCATTTTGCCGTGTTAAGCTCTTTTTTCATCGCTTCCGCACGGGAGATGGATTTCCTGACTGCTTTTGAAGGAGATTTCTGAACTCTGACAGCTACTCCCGCGAGAGCCGAAGCCGCGGCCGGAGTGTTGTCGGCCTTATAGGAATCTTCGTAGGAATACCCGATTACGGGGTCTGCATTCGTGTCGGCGGCAATTATTATGAAGCCTTTGCCGTCGGCACCGCCGAACACATAATAGGCCGGGACAGCCGCGCTGTTTTTGGCTGTGTGGATGAGTTTCAGTGTTTCTGGGTTTGAAAGACTACGACTGTTGCCGTCTGAGAAGAAATCCGCGGCAATCTTTCTTGCGTCGTCTGAAGAAAGTAGCCCTGCATGCATTTGCCCGAACACGAAGAGCGTAAATAAGGAAAAAATCAGCACTCTTAAGTGATGTGAAAACATAGCTTAACGGTTAATTTTTTGAAGTGATGAATGTTAATATTGTGATTTATCGAATGTGCGGTTCATTCATAATGTGTTTGCAAATATAGTTACAATTCTGTTACAAAACTATTATTTTCGATTTTTTTGTGAAAAAAATTATAGACACGGGCTTTTAATAAAATATAATAGCCTAAATGTTAAAATCGGGATTTATTTCGGCGTTTCTGAACAAACAAAAATATAATAATGTTATAAAATCAAAACTCACTGCCAACCCAGAGGGCAAGCGAGCCACGGGTGAATATTCATAGTGATTTTACAAAAAGATAGAAATTAATTAAAAGAGTTTACTAAAAAATCGTGTTTCATTTAATTTTATGAGAGAATGAAAAAGAATTTGTTAATCGTAGCGGCCTTGGGCGGAATGTTCTGGACCGCAAATGAAGCAAATGCCCAGGAAACAATTACCGGCGTTGTAGTCGAGGAGACTCCAGTGTTGGTGCAGGAAGTTGACTGCAAGGACTACTACACTCCGGGTTCGTGGAAAAACAATTGGTTTATCCAGCTTGGCGCGGGCATCCGTTCTCCTTTTATGGAAAACTACCGTAACAGCGGAGACAACAGCCGCCATCTCACCGCTATCTACAATCTTGGCGTGGGCCGCTGGATTTCTCCCTACTTAGGGTTCCGCTTCTCAGCCTACTATGGCTCCATGCATTGGAATCAGGGCGTGACCGCTTCTGCCCGTGTCGCCAACCTCAATGTTGACTTCATGTGGGATATGTTTAATTCAATCGGTGGTTATAAGGCCGACCGCGTGTTCTCGATTGTGCCATTCATCGGCCTCGGTGGTTCGTTTGTCTACCACTACCGTCCCGAACTCGGCAATATCCAGGACCGTAACGGCGGCGGTGTGAAATCCAACCAGTGGCTCCTCCCCGTTTCCGCAGGTCTGCAGCTCCGCTTCCGTCTGAGCAACTATGTTGACTTCTACGCAGAAGGCCGCGCATCGTTCTACGGCGACAACTTCAACAATGACGCTTATGGCCGTCCCGTCGACATCGACCTTTCAGCTATCGGTGGTTTCACATTCTATTTCACCGGTTCGAAGTTCCAGCGCTACAATCCTTGCGACTATGTTGAATATCTCAACAATGCCAACGCACAGATTAATGACCTCCGTGGCGCGCTCGCAACCACATCGGCTGCTCTCGCTGCTGCCGAAGCACAGCTTCCCTGTCCTGAAGTCCAGGAGACTGTCGCTGTCAGCTCGACTACTATCCTCCCGACCGTACGCTTCAAGCTCAACTCTGCCTACGTTTCTTCAGAGGAAATGGTCAATGTCTACAACGTGGCTGAGTATATGAAGGCCAATCCTCAGGCTACTATCGTGGTTCGCGGTTATGCCGATAAGGACACCGGTACATCTGAATACAACATGAAGCTTTCAGAGCGCCGCGCACAGGCCGTTGCCGACATCCTCGTAGGTGACTACGGAATCGACTCCAAGCGTCTCGTTCTCGAAGCCGCAGGCTCCAACACTCAGGTCTATGAGACCAACGACTGGAACCGTATCGTAATCTTCGCAGTGCCCGAATAAGGCGGAAGAATCCAGGATAAGACCAAAATACAGCATCCTATTGAAAGAACCGGTCCCGGAGGGGACTGAATGAAAGCCGGAGGGCTTGAAACACCTGCTGACGGCAGATAAGCTTCCCGCAGAGGTGGGGATAAAGAAGGCGAAGAGTCGCCATGACAGCCGTTTCATGCAGCCGTGATAGTTCTTGAGGTATGGATGAGGAAAAACAATAAGAGTTTTTTCTGTTCAAAACAATAATTGACGTTCGCTCCCCGAGGTGACCAAGGACACCCCGGGGAGCTTTCTCATTTCCATCTCCTAAAAATTAATATGACAGGAGTGGGGAGGGTGTTTATATCGGGAATTTGTGCTAATTTTGCAGTGATTAAAATCAAGGGAATATGAGCATTACTATATTGGGAATAGAGTCGTCGTGCGACGATACGTCGGCTGCCGTGATTCGCGACGGTGTGTTGCTGAGCAATGTGATTGCATCTCAGCAGGTTCATGCCGAATTCGGTGGGGTGGTGCCGGAGCTCGCCTCGCGTGCCCACCAGCAGAATATCGTGCCTGTGGTCGACACGGCTCTTAAGCGCGCGGGCGTTGACAAGAGTGAGCTTTCGGCGATAGGTTTCACCCGTGGCCCTGGGCTACTTGGCTCGCTGCTCGTGGGGACGAGTTTCGCAAAGGGCCTTTCACTGGGGCTGCGAATCCCTATTGTGGATGTCAATCACCTCCACGGCCATGTGTTGTCTCATTTCATCCGCCGTGCGCCTGACGATGCAGTGCCTGAATATCCTTTTATCTGCCTGTTGGTCTCCGGCGGTAACAGTCAGATAATCCTTGTCAGGAATTATAATGACATGGAAATTCTCGGTCAGACTATCGACGATGCCGCCGGCGAGGCTTTCGACAAGTGTGCGAAGGTCATGGGGCTTCCATATCCCGGAGGACCGCATATCGACCGTCTTGCCGCCGAAGGCGACAGTTCGCGGTTTAAATTCGCCAAGCCACATATCCTCGGACTCGACTATAGTTTCAGCGGGTTGAAAACTTCCTTCCTGTATACATTGCGTGATGCGATTAAGGAAAATCCCGACTTTATAGCGGAGAACAAAGCCGACCTTGCCGCCTCGCTTCAGCGGACTATTATTGATATCCTCATGGACAAGCTTGACAAGGCTGTGAAGCAAACCGGGGTTAGGACTGTGGCAATCGGAGGGGGCGTGTCGGCAAATTCCGGGGTAAGAAATGCCGTCGCCGACTATTGCGCGCGCCGGGGCCTTACAGCTTTTATTCCTGAAAGAGTGTTCACAACCGACAATGCCGCAATGGTCGCTATAGCAGCATATTACAAATACCTTGACAAAGAATTCTGCCGCTACGACGCCACCCCCTACGCCCGCGTGACAGTGTGATGTTTAGTTAAAGTTAATATCTGTTAAAATATAGATTTCTATTTGCTTTCCCCGAGGAGGTGATATTATATTTGTGATTAGCCTTAATCCACACCAATCTTTCACTCCTCCTCATGAAACGCAATGCGCTATTTCTTTCACTCGTCCTCCTTGCGGGGGCAGCTTTAGCGGCTATGCCTGACTCCGTTGCGGGCTTCGCTGGACGCAGCGTCGCCGGCATTGGCATTGTCGCTGTTGACTCACAGGATTCTGATAGCCTGCGTCTCCAAAGGAACAGGCGAACTGCCACGGCATTGTCGGATGATGAAGATTACGATGGATGGTCGCTGCTGAAGGGTGTTGTGCCTCCGACGCCGCAGGCTGCCGCGCTCGGGCGCTACGGGGACTATCCCGTCGACCATTCTACGGGTGTGCCGGACATTTCTGTGCCCATATATGAAATCGACCTCGGTGGCTACCGCCTGCCGGTATCGCTCTCCTACCACGCCTCCGGCTTCCGCCCCGACGCCGTGGCCCCTCCCGTCGGCCTCGGCTGGTCGCTGCGCGCGGGCGGAATCAT